>JAFQAQ010000001.1 GCA_017399945.1 Clostridia bacterium | reverse complement strand
CAAGCAGCGAACGCAGAATTACCTATACTTGTTACGCTAGTTGGTATTTCTATACTTGTTAATGAAGTGCAATCATCGAACACACTATCACCTATACTTGTTACACTATCGCCTATTACTACGCTTGTTAATGAATCGCAATCCCAGAACGCTCTAGAACCTATACTTGTTACGCTATCGCCTATGACTACGCTGAATAACGAATCGCAATCATAGAACGCACGAGTACCTATACTTGTTACGCTATTTGGTATTTCTATACTTGTTAATGAAGTGCAACCATAGAACGCTTCATAACCTATACTTGTTACGCTATCGCCTATTACTACGCTGTATAGTGAATCGCAACCAGAGAACAGCCAATCACCTATACTTGTTACACTATTGCCTATTACTACGCTGTATAGTGAATCGCAACCATAGAACACCCAATCACCTATACTTGTTACGCTATTGCCTATTACTACGCTGAATAACGAATCGCAATCATAGAACGCACGATCACCTATACTTGTTACGCTATCGGGTATTACTATACTTGTTAATGAAGTGCAACTAGAGAACGCTTTATTTCCTATACTTGTTACACTATTTGGTATTTCTACGCTGTATAATGAATCGCAACCATAGAACGCATATTTATATATTTCAGTAATATAATTTGGTAAAATCAAGTCTGTTTCTTGCCCGTTATAACCAACTAAAATCTTTTCATTTCCTTCGGTATAAATAATATATCCGTTATCGTTAATTAATTGACTTTCAGTTATTCCACTATCACTATTATATACTGCCAAAGCATAGTACCCAACGTATCCGTTTGACTCACTGCCCTTTTCTATAGTTATATGCGTTGATTTATTTATTACTTCTACAAGTTTAAAGCAATCAGAGAACGCCCAACCTCCTATACTTGTTACGCTATCTGGTATTACTATGCTGTATAATGAACTGCAACCAGAGAACGCTCTAGAACCTATACTTGTTACGCTATCGCCTATGACTACGCTGAATAACGAATCGCAATCATAGAACGCACGAGTACCTATACTTGTTACGCTATCGGGTATTACTATACTTGTTAATGAAGTGCAACTAGAGAACGCATCTTCACCTATACTTGTTACGCTATCGGGTATTACTATACTTGTTAATGAAGTGCAACTAGAGAACGCATCTTCACCTATACTTGTTACGCTGTTTGGTATAGTAAACACAGTATCCTTTTTGCCCGATGCGTATCGTATCAAAACCTTTCCGTCTTTGCTATATAAATTTCCATCTATTGATTTATAATTAACATTATTTTCATCAACCAATATGCTTGTTAATGAAGCGCAATTATCGAACGCACGATCACCTATACTTGTTACGCTCTTTGGTATTTCTATACTTGTTAATGAAGTGCAAGCATTGAACGCACTATCACCTATACTTGTTACGCTATTGCCTATTACTACGCTGTATAATGAACTGCAATCATAGAACGCACCTCCACCTATACTTGTTACACTATCGCCTATTTCTACGCTTGTTAATGAATCGCAACTAGAGAACGCATCTTCACCTATACTTGTTACACTATCTCCTATTACTACGCTTGTTAACGAACTGCAATTATAGAACGCATAAGCATTTATTTTTGTTGCTGTGGTTATATTTGCTTGGGTTACTAATTCACCATTTATATATAAGTTTTTAGCATAAAATAATGGGTTTGAATCATAACTACTAAAACTAATTTGCGCCCATTGGTCTATAGTGCCTGTATAGTTTACTTTTGTTAATGAAGCGCAATAATTGAACGCATTATCACCTATACTTGTTACGCTATCGCCTATTTCTACACTTTTTAATGAAGTGCAACCAGAGAACGCCTGATCACCTATACTTGTTACACTATTTGGTATTACTACACTCGTTAAACGACTACAATTATAGAACGCTTCTTCACCTATACTTATAATGTCAACGTTATCAATTTTACTTGGGATAATTATATTGGTTAACGTTTTACCATGAGAAGTTAAGCTTGTAATTTCGCCACTACTAAGATTGAATATAGCAAGCCACTTTGCCGTTATTGTTGTATTAATAGCAGGCATTATTGATGGAATTTTATCCCAACCGTTAAAGGTATAACCATCTCTTGTTGGCTCTGTAATGTTTTCTATAGCCGTGCCGTAGTCTTGAGTAAGAACTGTATTTTCTTGTCCGTTATCATAAACTATCGTTAAAGTATATTGATTAACCTTCCAATTTGCAGTTATTGTATAATTCTCGCTAACGTTAGTTAAGGATTTATTAAAATCAACAAAAGTGTGTCCTTCTTTTTCAAAAGTAGGTGCGACAACACTATCACCATATTTTACAGTTTGAGTTGCATTACCACTAGCAAGTGTTCCTCCGTTGCCGTCGAAAGTAACCGTATATTCGTTCCTTTGATAATATACTTTTATAACGGTAGTTCCGTTAGCGTTAACGATTCCACTTACCGAAGTGCTTTCAGGCATAAAATGTTCAAAAGTTTTTATTTCTGCGTAAACGGTTGAATTAGTTGTACCCGTTTTGTTTTCAAAAGTATGTAACGTATAATTATCGTTTTCTAAATTTTCAAGATAATATTCAACCTTATACACTGTGTTAGAACTTTCTATCCAACTTGCAGTTATGGTTGTATTTTTAGTAATCGGATTATTAAAATCATAATCCCAACTATCAAAAATATAGCCTGTTTTAGTTGGGCTGTTTGGCGCAGTTGTGAAAGAGTCTTCTTCAACGATTTGACTATCAACTGCAGTTCCACCATTAGTATTAAACATAACGGTAAACATTTCTCTACGGTGTATAGTAACGGTATATAGTTTAACGTTATTACCAACAGTTTCTAAAACGTAGAAAACGTTATCCCCAACAACTAAATCAACCGTTTTACTTGCAATCGGCGAAGAACAACTCTTATCATCATCAACAACGTAGGTTGCGTTTCCGCTAATAAATATTTCTTCATAGAACACAAACTCTGTTGTTGAATTAGGAACTTTACCATAAACGTTTTTACCATCAACGTTAAGTGTAGTAAATTTTATTTCGTCTTTTACAAGCATTGAGCCAACGTCAGTAACAGTGTGCGTTTTACCACAACCGCCGTCACATTGGGCAGTCTTTGTCCCATCGCTTTCGTAAGTTGCATCTTTATTGGAAACGTAGTTGGTAAAAAGGTGTTCCCCATAATTTAATTTTTCTTCGCAACCATAAACACACTCATGATAATGGTGCGTATCGGTAATAACCCAAGTAGTTTTTGGCTCGTGTTCAGCAAAATCGCCATAAACAGTATCACAAACTGAACAAGTTGCTTTTACTTGACAAGTTGCTGTTCCACCTTTATGGTTTTCTTTTGTTTCATAAGCACCACAAGAACACTCATACCAGTGTTGTGTTGATGATTTTTTAAGTTCGGTATAGTTGTGTTTTTCTAAAGAACCGTATTCTACCCCACAGTCAGTACAAACTGCTTTTTGAGTACAAGTTGCGTTTCCACCATGGTGTTCTTCTCCCCCATCTTTATCGCCACAACTACACTCCCACCAATGTTCGGTAGCAGTTTTCTTTAACGTTTCATATTTGTGAGCATCTTTTTCAATAACAACACTGTCTTTATCGGTAATTTCAGTTGTTGCTGTATTATCAGTAAACCACTTACCACAAGAACAAGTATAATATTCAATATTTCCCGTTGCAGTGCAAGATTGTGGTTTTGCATCTACTTTTGTTAAATGCAAAGTATGCACGTGACCTAGCGCAGAAGTTATAACATATCCACATTCCGTGCAAGTTTGGTCAGTTGTTTCCGTTGCTTCTGCACCTGGTATGTGGTTTTCTTTTGTTTCATAAGCGCCACAAGAACACTCATACCAGTGCTGTGTTGCTGATTGTTTTAGTATGGTATAACTATGTGGTTTTTTTGAGCCATACTCAATTCCACAGTCATCGCAAACTGCTTTTTGGGTGCAAGTTGCGTTTCCACCATGGTGTTCTTCTAACCCATCTTTATCTCCACAGCTACACTCCCACCAGTGTTCGGTAGCAGTTTTCTTTAACGTTTCATATTTGTGAGCATCTTTTTCAATAACAACACTTGCTTTATCGGTGAATTCAGTTGTTGCTGTATTATCAGTAAACCACTTACCACAAGAACAAGTGTAATATTCAATATTTCCCGTTGCTGTACAAGATTGTGGTTTTGCATCTACCTTTGTTAAGTGCAAAGTGTGTACGTGACCTAGCGCAGAAGTTATAACATATCCACATTCCGTGCAAGTTTGGTCAGTTGTTTCCGTTGCTTCTGCACCTGGTATGTGGTTTTCTTTTGTTTCATAAGCACCACAAGAACACTCCCACCAGTGTTCGGTAGCAGTTTTCTTTAACGTTTCATATTTGTGGTCATCTTTTTCAATAACAACACTTGCTTTATCGGTGCTTTCAGTTGTTGCTGTTTTATCAGTAAACCACTTACCACAAGAACAAGTATAATATTCAATATTTCCCGTTGCAGTACAAGATTGTGGCTTTGCATCTACTTTTGTTAAATGCAAAGTATGTACGTGACCTAATGCTGGGGTTATAACGTATCCACATTCCGTGCAAGTTTGGTCAGTCGTTTCAGTTGCCTCTGCACCTGGTATGTGGTTTTCTTTTGTTTCGAAAGCACCACAAGAACATTCGTACCAATGTTGCGTTGCTGATTTTTTTAGATTTTCATATTTGTGAGCATCTTTTGCAATTACAACACTATCTTTATCGGTAATTTCAGTTGTTGCTGTATTATCAGTAAACCACTTACCACAAGAACAAGTATAGTATTCAACATTTCCCGTTGCAGTGCAAGATTGTGGTTTTGCATCTACTTTTGTTAAATGTAAAGTGTGAACGTGACCTAAACTTTCACCATATTCTTGGTTACACACCGAACAAACGGCTTTACTCGTTTCAGTTGCTGTTCCGCCTTTATGGTTTTCGATATCTTTTTTCTCCCCGCAAGAACATTCATACCAGTGATTTTCAGTATCATATTTTAAGACGGAATAGGTATGCGTATGTGGTGGTTCGTTTTCTCCACATGCTGTAAGTGTAAACATACACGTACATAATGATAGAACTGTTATTAAAATTGATAAGATTTTCTTTTTCATAAATCTTTCTCCTTTTTTCGCAAAATAAAAAGTGCGTCGTTTACAGCGAAACAACGCACCCGTAAAAATGCACGCTTCGCTTGCTGCGACACAACCATAGAACTCTTTCAGAAAAAGATTTGTATGTAATGCGAAAACGGTACACTTCCACCAAGAAGTATACTTTTCCTGAAAAAATTCAGTTATGTCGCACTTTTATAATAGCATTTTTTATTTTTTAAGTCAATTATTTGATGGTTTTTATCTTTTTATCGTAGATAAAGGTATAAAAGGTTTCCCCCCAACAAAAAAACACTTGACAAAAAAAATCAAGTGTTTTTCCTTTCTAAAAATTTATAGTTTTGCTATCCGTCAAATCCCTACCCCTACACTGCATAAAAAAGAACACCACTTTGGGTGTTCTCTTTTTATGTTTATCTTGACAAAATAGATGCCATAATTTTAATCGAATTGTTTAACAAAGTCAAAAATCATTTGAGCAAATACACTTTCTCCGTCATTATCGAGTTTGTTGCAGTATTCGCAATGGTTGCCATGCATAACAATATGATCAAAGTTCTGATATCCAAAATGTGAAAGAGTGGATAGCATCAGCATAGTTTGTTCATATCGGCCTTTCATATCATTATCCGATACTACAAAGCGCATACGTGGGTATTCCTTTTCCAAACCAACGTAGTAAAGCGGTGCTGTTTCGTCAACGATAACGCGCCGAGAATCAATATTCGTATATTTAAGAACGTTGAAATGTGCGGTAGGTTGACCTGCATCGTGAAAATATCCCGCTACTTTCGAATTATCGAGTCCTACCTTCACAAGATAGCGTTTATCAAAGCAAAGCATCATAGAAAGATATCCGCCCGCAGAACTTCCGCCGACGTATAGCCTATCGCAGCCGATTTCCTCTTTCATATATCTATTCGCCCAAGCAACCGCCTCTGCCGCATCGCAGATAAAATCGGGATACGCAGCATTCGGATACATTCTGTAATTGGCCGATACAACGGCAATACCGCGAGAAGTAAGATAAGGCGCAAAAACGTCTGCACTATCTTTATCTCCATGCTCTAATCCTCCGCCGTGAAAATACACGAACACCGAAGACGTCGCATCGTCGGGGAGATATAAATTAAGCTTGTTTGCGGAGTCAAGATTCCCGTAAGCAATATCTTCTATTTTTTTCATACGTTACCACCTTTCGCTTTTATTTATCAATTATACCATAAAACCTATTGCTTTTCAACCTTAAAATAAAGATGAGTTTCGTACAGCGAAACTCTACCTAAAATACCTTTTCACTATTACCTATTACTTGCAAAAAAACTCCTCGGCGGAGGGAGAGAAGTGAAGAGTGAAAGCCGTAAAACTAAAAGCGTTAGAGATTTTCTAACGCTTTTATAGGTTTTATTATTCTTTAGTTTTAGCATATACTTCATCAAACGTTGCACTTTTTAGCCCATGATTTATTAAAGCCTTTTTTAACACTTCATAAACTTTTTTGTGCTTTTCGTCGAGAATATTTGCTTTTTTCTTTTTCTCTTTCTCATCTAATTCGGATTTTTTGCTTTGATATTTGTTTGACTTTTTTATGGAAGTTGATATTGCAATAACAATCGCTATTACGCAAATTATAAAGCCAAAAGGAATTAGCGCCGACAACAATGCTGCAATTAAAACGGCAATCCATGAAATTTTACTCGACTTTGCTAGTTTTTTAACTTCTGCATCTTCTTCCGCTAATTTCTTCGTGTCAAGCGGTGTATATTTTAATTCTTCCGTTTCATCTTTATCTAAATTAACTGAAAACTTGTCTACTAGTGCATTATGCTCAAAAGACTTTTCTTTGCCCTTGTAATTATGTTTTACTCTATAAAAAGGAATTTTGTATTTTCTTATCTCTAAAACTTCAACTTCTTCATTGCTAGAAAATTCTTTGCACTCATCTCCCGGTAAACCAATTTCTGTCTTAATTCGAAAATCTATAACTAACGCATTTTCACCTGCTGCAACTATTTCATTTTCCAACTCGATTTCTTCGTCGTATTCTTCCGATTCTCCCCCAAGATAATCAATCAAGTCCCAGCATTCTTTATCATTTTCGCCATTAGTTTTTATTGCAACAAAGCTCTTACCGGTTTTAGAGCCTGAATGCGGTTGCCAATCGGTAACAGTTCTTGTTTTATTTACGGGCTCATCAACCCATTCCCATTTACTGCTACCATCATACTGCTTGATAAGTTTCTGTTTCCTTTCCATCTCTACGTAATTTTCCGTTCTATTATATCCAATAGAACATGTAAAATCACATTCAATTTCGCCCAAAAAGATATAATACTCTTTATAAAAAACTTCGACTTCAAATTTTGATTCCAAAAGTTTAGGGTCGAGGTTTTGCTTTCTTGCATACTTAATTAAAGTTTTACGCAAAAAACTTTCCTTGCTTTCGACAGGTAAAAGCGTGTTTCCCTTTTGTGTTTTCATATTCGTCTTCCTTATTTAAATCTTTATAGAATTGTCAATTAATAATTCTATCTATTTGCGCAACACTAGATTGCTGAATTGCAATTAATGCAGTTTTGCCATCCTTAAACTCAACCTGATATTTCGGTCCATATACTTTTTGACTCCCGACGGCAATAACAGTTTTTTCTTCTACTAACGTTGTTTTAGCAATATTTTCCTTACCAAAAACGTAGTCCTCAATTCCTACACCATAAATCATTAAGTGATTTACGTCCTTTTTTGTAACTAAACCAAAAAGTGCTTTTCCTGCTTCTGCAAAACCAATATATGACACTGGATACTTTGCACTCGTCCATTCAGAACCAGTTACTACACCTATAACGTTACTGTTAATTCTTTTTGTTACTTGCATAAAAGTTGCCATTTGTAAAATCCTCCAAAAAAGTATTCTATAACAACATTATATGCTAACTATTAGTTAGTTGTCAAGCATTTTTCTAACTATTAGTTATATAATATTTGTATGGAAGAAAATATAATTAAGAAAAGATTAGGGGAAGAAATAAAAAATAGTGGCTTAACCACTATTGAAATTGCAAAACGCATAAACGTTTCACCCGAAATGATAACTCAATATAAAACTACTAAAAAGTTGCCTAAACTTGATACTTTTGCAAAACTTTGCAAAGAACTTGATTTAGATGCAAATTATGTTTTAGGCTTAAAAAACGATTAAAAGCGTTAGAAATTTTCTAACGCTTTTATTATTTAAAATTTCTCTTATTCTATTTGTTTTTGATGGTAACGTCAAGTTGATTGAACGGAATTTCAATTCCTTCTTTATCAAAAGCCTTTTTTACATTCTCCATTATATCAAAATAAACCGTCCAATAATCTGCATTTTTTACCCATGCCCTTGCTGTTATATTTATACTAGAAGAACCATGCTCTTTAACTCTTACAAAAGGTTGTGGGTCTTTCAAAACAAGTTCGTGCGCAACACATATATCCGTTATAATTTGTTTTGCCTTTTCAAAATTATCACCATAACCGATTGAGAACATAAAATCTACACGTCTTAAATCCTTTTCCGAATAGTTAACTATTTCAGCATTTGAAAGAGTCCCGTTAGGAAGATATATTACTTTGTTGTCTGGCGTTAAAAGTTTAGTATTAGTAATATGAATATCAATTACAGTACCAGAATAGCCTAACGCCTCTATATAATCATCAATCTTGAAAGGCCTAGTTAAAATAATTAAAACACCGCCTGCAAGATTAGAAAGAGCCCCGTTTACTGCTAAACCTATGCCTACGCCTAGTGATGCAATCAATGCGGTCAATCCACTAGTATCTATGCCTAAATACCCAATTAAGCAAATAATTACGACAATTTTAAGCCCTATTTTTAACACGTAAGCAAGTGTTTGAAAAATTGTCTTATCTGCATGCTTTTTTTCAGCTTTTTTTATAATTTTTTTTGCAACAGCATTTATTATCTTGAAAGAAATAAACATAATTATCAACGCGATAATTATTTTTACGCCTGTATTTGTTGCCCATTGTATCAACGTATTTAACAATGCTTGCCAATCCATAATTAAAATACCTCTCTTTTATTTAATATAAAAAATATATTATTTAGTAAATTATACCACTTAAAACCATAAACCACAATAAAAATTAACGTATAATAAGATAAAAAATATTTAATAAAAACACCGTTGAACCTAACAAGGTTCAACGGTGTCTCACTTGTATGCATGGAACTAAATCTCGTTTTTAGGGTATGTGTGTGGGACAAAAAGTATTTTTTATTCATTATTTCTTCTTTTACAACGACATATTAACCCAACTGTCAAAAAGACAAGTGCTAAAAACAATAGCGTCAAACAAATAATTAGATGAATATTTCGTTCAATCGTTACACCTGCTTGCCAAGACAACAAATTCGCATTGAAAATATTTACGTCATTGATTGCTCCTTGAATTTCAGAATTACTTACTTTTATAAAAAGCGGTGGTAAGTATAAAAATGCGTTTGATAAAAGCAAAACAATACTCGTCTTTAAAAATCTATTAGTTTTCAAAAATCGCACACTCATAATGATATTTAACGCTAAATACACGCAAAGCACAATGGGAAGTGCAATTTTAAAATACCACCATCCGTCAGCATATCCGTTTGTTAAGGTGTATGCGTTAATCACAATAAGAAGGATATTCAGCATTAAAAAATCTACGGCAACTGAAATAAAATCGTTGTATTTTCTTATTTTAGAAAAAACCTCGTATTTTGCAATAAAGATAGGCGCAAATATAATCGTTAGCCCTAAAAGTATGGATAACACGGGAATCCAAAACCAATTACCACCAGTATAAATACAACACACACCTAAAAGCAAAACAAGCGCTAAATACTGCGATAATGGAATTAGAATAAGTTTATATTTCTTTATCAATTTTGGTAAATTCGTAAAAGTGAACGCAAGGATTAATGCCGAAAGCACTATCCAAAACCAAGAAAGAGTTTTATTAATTGCCAAATTACAAATAAAGCATGAAATTAACGCAATTCCATAAGCAATATAAAAAAATAAACTCCAAGAAAGCGAAAACACTCTCCACTTTTTTGCTTGATTTATTTCTTCTCTTGCTTTATTATCAACGCTTGCCGTTATAAGCTCGTGTTCGGAAACACTTAAAATTTCAGAAAGCTTTGGAAGTAAAGTTATATCAGGATGAGCCACGTCTTTTTCCCACTTACTTACCGTCGATTCGGAAACAAATAACATCTTTGATAATTCTTTTTGTGTCAAATTCTTTTCTTGTCGCTTTTGTTTTAAAAAGCTACCAAAGCTATTTTCCATACGTGCGCCTCCTTTGTAAATGTAGTTGGTAAGTTTATTATATCATAAAAAATGCGAAGTTTATCATTATTAAATAAAAAACCAACTTGAAAGTTTTTCAAGTCGCAAAAAGTATCGGTCTATAAGCAAAATACTTACAGCCCTCTACTAGTGATTGAGGGTTTCTGCCCCTTGATAAGTGGAAAGCAAACTAGTTTGCGAGGGGTTTGCTATTGCCTGTATTTCGGCGCATTTCGTTTCTCTCCTTTTTTATATAATTAAAGCACCTACAAAATGTAAGTGCTTAATATGTTTTTACACGTCTATTCCTTTTTCTCTTAATTTATCTCTTTCTTCAAATGTTCTAATTTTTCCATCTTTACATAAAATAGTCATTAAATTAGAGTCTTGTTTCCATCTTTCGTGTATTGATATTTTTTTATTGTTTTCAAATCTAGATATAGCTTTTTTATCTTCTTTCATTCTACACCTCTAAAAAATTTTTTAATATTATATAATTTCCCATAAAAAATGTCAATAAATAAAAAACTCGCAAAAAGTATCGAAGAACTTTTTGCGGAAAGGAGAAGCAGGCTGGGTGTCATTGCTTTTTTGTAAAACAAAAAGCAAGACCTTAGGCCTTGCTTCGACGTGGTTGCGGGGTTTCTGCCCCTTGATAAGGGGAAAGCAAACTAGTTTGCGAGGGGTTTGCCGTCTCCGGCGAGGAAGGGATTTCTTCTTGCTTTTTTCGTCAAAATTGACCTTCGGGTTAGTTGGTGCGTTGCACCAAAGCATTGGCTTCGCCAAAGCCGGTCCCCTTTCGCCTATTTGCTTACACAAAAAACAATTTCTAACAATGGCGAAAGCAGGCTCATAAATAACGGAAGTCATGAAACTCAATTCTTCTCATAACAGAAACAAAGAACGGATAGGCGTATGCCTATCCGTTCTTTGTTTGGTTGCACAAGCGCAAACTTAATTGAACTTTTTAGTTATAAATGGTCAATCGGCGTGATTTTAAGTTTGTAAAACACAAACATAAAAGGCGAGGAATTCCTCGCCTTTTATACTGCTAAAAATTAGATAAGTATTGCATTTGCTCCAGATAATATCATTAAACACTATTTTTTGGAGCAAATAAACAACTTTATAATAGATTTGCTCCGAATAGTTGTATTTTTCACAACTTTCTGGAGCAAATCCGCTTTCGAAACTTAAAAATTTTTTTTTCGAAAGCGATATAAGATATGGGGTTCCCATATGCTTAAGGGCAAAAGAGTGAAGTGTGGCACTTTTCTTTACCTGCTTCGATTTTACCCCATTTTGTGGCACTATACATCTTGGTTTTATTCCGTTATTGTGCCGTTTTTGATATGGTAAGCCTTCTTGTTTTTCTCACAAAATTCAATTACTTGTTTTGCTTGTTCATTGAAAAACTCTTTATGCTTTTTATAGGCAGATACTTCTTTGTTGTAATGTAATCTACCAAAAATAATTTTATCAGCAAAACTTACTGCTTTTAAGATTTCTTCTAAACTTTGGTCTATCATATTTGGCGTTGGATAAGGCTCAATACTTACCCACGTATAAAAACCTGCATCGTGCAACGCTTTTAATGAAGCAATCCTTTCATCATATTTAGCCGTGTTAGGCTCAAACTTTTGCCTAAATTCTTCATCTAAAGACACGATAGTTATTCCATATTCGTTATTATAAGAATATTTAGCAAGCTCTATTGGTAAAACACCTTTTGTTAAAACTGTGCATTTAATATTAGCGTTGTTTAACTTTTCGATAATCTTTAAACTCAACTCTTTTACTTCATCATATCCATACATAAAAGGGTCTGTAGAAAAGGAAAGTTGAACTGATTGAATTTTATCCTTAAGTTTAGAGATTTCTTTATCGAGTATTTCAAGAGCGTTGCTAACAAGCTTAGGCTCACACCATTCTTCATATGTTTTGGCTTTGCCGAAACGTTTTGCCATCATCATTGCGTAGCAAGGAAATTTACAACCGTGAGCACAACCTTGAACGTGGTTAATGGTATAGTCCCCATATTCTACGCCCGTTTTATATAACATTGTCTTTCGTTTTATTGTTTTCATAATTGTTTCCGTTTTATTTTAATAGTATTTTGATAAAAATTCATGCTTCTCGACACTTTTCCTGTTTTAGTGGTGGCAGGATATCTTACAATGTCAATTTCGCCATTCTCTTCTAAATTTTTAATTGCATTGTTCATGTCTTTAGTTAGATATAAAAACCCTTTTTTGCGATACAAAGATGAATAGAAATCTTTCAACTCCATATATTCATCGGGCAACTCGTCTTTTATAAAACTTTCACAGTCAGCGACACGGAATTCATAGTCAAACAAACAAGGTTGCCCACCATTAATATCTATTGCCATCTTATTATTACAAGCAATCATATTGTCAGCCATTAAAATAATTCCATGCTTATTGTTTGTGGCAAAAATCATTTGATATTTTGAAAGCTTAGACTTTGAGTGACGAATGGGTATTCTACAAACATAATTGAAAGTTTTTCGCAATTCCAACATATATTTATGTAAAAACAACTTTTCAGCCTGAAATATATCTATTTTGCCTGCGTTATAATCTGCTAGAATGTCTTGCCAATATTCTCCATTGGCTATTTTATTCATATTAGTTATGTCGTTTTTAAAATCATTAGACTCTATACTAAAGTCAGGAAGTTCATCTTCAATATGCTCCATGTTTAATTTTAATAAGCGACAACCTTCTCTTAAAAAACCAAAAGAATTAAAGTTCAATAAAAGTTCAACACTGTTGTACTTTTGGGGATTAAGTTGCGTAAAGATACTAAAATCCAAATATTTTATACCAAAAGGATCAACATAAAGAAATATATTTTTTCTAACACTATTTTTAAGAATATTAGGAACTTCTGAACGATAATCACCTTCCACAACATTCATTGAGGCGTCGCACAAATTAGAACGTAAAGCTACCGCATGTTCATACTCTACAAAATATGGAGTAATTTTTGTATTATATTTAGAATTTGCTTTCGCTTGATAAATCTTTTCCTTTACTAACAAAGGAGAACCCGATGTCCCATCATCAAATTTACCTTTCCCTGCAAATCCGTCAATATAAACCACTTCTACACCTGTGCTCATAATTTTATTAAAATACGGCAATATATATGAACCAAGTAAAGCATCTTTGTAATTAGACCATTCTTTTTTCTTCTTAAAAAATTCCTTTGTACTCGCCAAGACCTTTCTCCCTTTATCTTATTATTTTTTTATTACATTTAAAAACAAGTTAATCAAAATTTAACGTTATCCATTCGTTGCAGTTTCTACATTGGATTTCTATTTCTTTTAGACGATTATTTTCGACTTTTACATTTATAATTTCAAACTTGTTTTGCAAATAATCCCTTATCATTACCAATTTTCTTGACGATGCGGGGATGCTTATATCATTGCCACAATCACACTTTATTTTAATATTCATATCTTCTCCTTAGTTTAATGATTCCTATAAGTAATCTATATATAAATATATCTTTGATAAAAGGCGCTTTTTTCTTGTGTATCGAGAGAGAATAAAGCAGATTTTTCATACTCGTAGCAACATTTTTCTCCACAAGCTTTTGTTTCCTTTTCCTTGATTAATTCTAAACACGCCATCTCTAAAATATAAAGTGCGCCAAGTGCTTTTATAACATTTTCTTGATTAGCGTATTTGTAAAAAGGAATATTGTTATATGAAGACAATTTTGTAGTTCTTTGATGCTTTACTTTGTTATATAAAGTCCACCACTTAGGATTATTAGACGAAACCTTCTGAATTCCTTTTTTATTAGTTTGAACTTTATAGTTCCAATCTTCCCATGGGCAAATTTCTTTACTCCAATCTTTGACAAATATCTTGGTCGTAGAAAAATCTATAACATTATCGGTAATAGTTTTACAATAGTGTTGAATTTTGTCGCCGTCAAAGGCGTTGTCTATTACCTTACAAAATTCTTTGCAAAAAACATCTATTTCACTACCAATCGCTTGATATTGTTTAGAGTATTCAGTAGAATAAGCTTTTCCATTATATTCATCAATCTCGATATATCTTTTAGTTGAAAGTAAGTCCTTTTCTAAAAGTAAATAATATCGCCAATATGTTTCAAAAAATTCTTTTACTGTCATAAATATGTCCTTTGTTATTTTACGGATTCTTCGACGAGAGTCTTAAGTCGTTGATTTTTTAGTTCTTTCATTGAATTTACGAACAAACATATCGTGTATATAAAGTTGAATGTCGTCTGATATATCCAATAAAGAATAAAGTAATGCGTCAATTTTTTGATGGAACTCTGTATTTATTTCTTCAACTGCATTAAGCACTTTTCGACCAATAGACTCATTTATTAACGCATCTATTTTTTCATTTTCATTGAAATCAAAATACAACGGAAATTGCTTCAAATCAACAGCTTCAGCTTTTAACATTCCACCGCCCAAACTTTTACGCCCCGATATTTCACGCAATAACCAAAATAAAGTCGAGTTCATAAAGAGCCAAAGATTTCTAACATTTTCTTCTTTTTCAATATAAATATCTACACAGCTTGCCGAATAACCGTTATTCTTATTGATAGAACAAAAATGCTTTGCACCTATTCCTCTTGGAAGAATCAAAGCAGGACGTTTGCGTTTACATCCTTTTTCATCAAAAATTTTATAACCTTGATTCTTATACGCTTGCTCTTGTTCTAAACTCATTTTAGTATTTACAAACAAGAACGTATTACTTGTATCCCAAACATAATATCCGCATTCGTCAACATTCAAATAAGGAATATATTCCACATCGACACTTGTAAGTTTGTCGGGTGTATTATATGCGTGGTCTTTTGTAATATTTAATCCTTGTCCTATTTTTAACCAAGGTAATTGTTCTACTTTCTTTCCCTTAGTGTTTAACGTACTAATCAATTTTATAAACTCAATATCGGAATTGAACAAGAACCCCCATTTATTAGAGTTAATTAAGTCATCATTACGGGCAAATTTCTTAAAGGTTACAAATTCGGGATTCTCTTTTTCGTTATTTTGCGTAGGAAAATAATATTCTCCAAACCATTTATGGCTTCTCGCAAAAACAATATCTTTTTTACAACCCTGATTACCCTCAAAGAAAGTTATTACCGTATTTATATTTGCAGTTTCAAACGCCTTATAATCACTATCCAATACAGCTAATACATTAGTTGTTTTGAGCAGATACTTTTGGAACTGTGAACCGTATTCAGTATCCAACCAAGAGTTTTGAGTAATAAAAGAATTAATGCCTGTCTTTTTAATTAGTCTTAAACTCAACTCAAAGAAATATATTAACAAATCTGAGCCTCTTGGAATAAGGTCAAATTTCTTACCATAGCGTTCACGCAACAATTTTTGTAACAATTCTTTTTCCCAATCAGGGAAGTTCTCATTTCGGGCTTCTAAATACGGTGGATTGCCGATAACAATATCAAAACCGCCTTTGTCTTTGAATACTTTTGCAAAGGCTAACTTCCAAAGGATATACGGCTTTGACGGCATAGCAAAAGTAGATATAAAACGTTCCTTTATATCGTCCGTCATAGTGCAAGAAGCAAATATTACTTGTTGCTGTAACACGTCGATTTCGCGCTTTAAGCGATACTTATCGTCGTGATTGTTTGCGTAGAAAAGTTCTTTTTGTTTATCAATCAATTTTGTAAGCGTGCTATCTACTTGGTTTTGGAATAAGTCTGCCATCCAATTAGAATTACTGCTTGCGCCCGTTAAAAGACTATCGTTAAAGAGTTTTACGCCTTCAAACTCATCAATCAAACTATTGCCACAAAGGATATTACACTCTAAGTTAGGGAGCGTAGGCGGATTTTTGAACTCGTCGTTATCAGAGTTTATATCAAACTCTACAACAAGCGAAAGCCAAAGTCTAAGTTTTGTAATATCTACGGCAGAAGGCTCTATATCCACGGCAAAGATACTATTTTTCATAGCGTCTTTTTTAAGCATATAAGGGTGGCGAGTATAGTTCCAAAGTTGGTGTTTTTGGGCGTTGCTCGTCAATTCCCTTGCAAAGTATGCCGTAATATTTTCTCTCGCCTTAACGATTTCGTTTACCATACCCATAGGGAAAGCACCCGAACCAACGGCAGGGTCTGCGACACGAACATCTGCTAACGCATCGTCAATCAATTTCAAGTTTTTATAAATACTTTCAGGCATAAGCATATCTGCGATGCCCTGTTTAACTTCTCTTGAACAGTCTTCATCTTTCATAATTTCGCCGTACAAGATAAAGTCTTTCGTGTCTTCGTAAGGTGTGCCAACGGTGTTTACTATATAGTTAATTAAACTTTCTTGGCACATATAGTGAACGATTTCACGCGGAGTATAGAATGCGCCTTTTGACTTTCTATCTTTAACGTCAAGCAAGTTTTCAAAGATTTTACCAAGCATTTCAGGGTCAACGGCGACTTCTTTTTCGAGTGGCTCGTCTTCGTTCATAGTGAAGTTGTATCTATCGAAAATATCTAAGATACCGTCAGATTCCCTATCCCCTTTTATACTTGCATTAGAGAAAATTTCATTAGGAATACTGAAATTATTATTCTTCCAATCGTATCCGTCAAGCGGTTCAAAAAGTCCGCCATTAAGGAAAGGAATACGGCAATGTAATCTTGCGTAATAGTTATCTGCGCCACGCTTTTCGTTAAGTGCTTCGTAGAAAAGTGGTTCAAGATAATATTCAAAGTAATTTCTCTTATATTTATCTGCTTCCTTAAACAAAATTCTAACGAAGTTTTTAGGACCTGTTTCCCAAGGCATACCTTTAATGCGAGAAGCAAAATAGGTTTGTTGTTCTTCGGAAAGCGCGCTAATTGCTCCACCTTGACGAACGTAGTTGCCGTCGCTATCTAAAAGGTAGAGTTTTTTCATTATTTCTTTATGTTCGTTATTGCAGTTAAAGAAGGAATTTTTATATTCCCTTTCGCTAATTTTAGGCGGGAAAGCGTTTACACCGAGCCAACCTTTCTTTTGAAGGAAGTACATAAATACGATTTGCCCCATAAGTTTTTTGGCAAACTGCTCGGTAAACTTAGAAATATCTTCCTTTCTATCACTTCTTACGCAACGGATAGCTTCGTCAACGAAGGTTTCGTTGCCGGATAAATATTCGTAAAGTTCGATATATTTTTCTTTATACTTTTCAAAGAATTGTTTGGTAACCTTTTCAACGCTAAACGCTTCTTCTAACTTATCAATAGAAGGATTGAATTTTTCTTCTTCTAAGATAGGATAAAGTTGTTGCATTGCCGTATGGCAAGGCTCGTCCACGCCGAGAAGGTAAGAATATCTCTTTGCGGGCGTAAAGTTGGTTTTAATTTTACCTTTAAGGAGTTCGTAGTCAAGACGGACGAAAGATAATCTCCATCTATTTTCTTTTTCATCTTCTGAATAGAATGCAGCGATTGCGCCGTCATAGCCCATAACTTTAATTCTATCGGCTATGAAGTTTCTTTGTTTGCTTCTTGCCTTTTCTAACGATTTGCCTTTTTTAAGTTCCACGGCAAAAATGGCGATTTTATTGCGCTTATCGTCAAGATAATCAGCCACGTGGAAGTAGCCGTTGATATAAAAGGAATATTCGTTCCAATTCCAATAATCGTTGCGCTTTTCGCCGTTTAATAGTTTTGCATCGTTGAAAAATTCTACGGTAAACTTTTTGTATTGAGATAAGTCGAACTTACTCTTAAAAGTTTGTAATAACAAATCTTGTTTCGTCATAGGTTTAGCCCTCTAAATAGCACGATAATATAACTTGTTTTTTGCCTTTACGTTCAATCTTTTTGGTTTTTCTTCCGTCAAAATATTTCATAGGAATACTATCCACAATAAGGTGATAAATTTGTATCGGGTCTTCCACGTTTTTAATATCCGCCACGATTTGTTTTGTAAGTGCTTGCGGAAGTTCACCGTATTCAAGCATAGTTTTAATCTTTTCAATAGTGCTTTCTTCCGTTTCGGTAAATTTCCTACAAGAGAGTAGCGCTTTAAGATAGGTTAAAATCTTTTTATCGTTACCGCTTACCGTTTTACCTTCAGTTGTTTCTAATGTTTCTTGTATTAGTTTGTTATTAAATGCCGATTTATTCGTTGCAAGTTGGTCGAAATAAATTTCCTTGATAGGCATTTTAGGCTCGCTTTCATCACACTTCACGTATTGCATCGTTTCAATAAAGGTAAGCTCTTGAGTTTCTTCGCCAACCGTTTTGAAAAATGCTTTTAACGCGCCTTTTCTAATAAACGAAATCGTACCGTTTCCGCTTACGAGTTTAGCGTTTTTACCTGACTTGCATTTTAACGGTAACT
>JAFQAQ010000008.1 GCA_017399945.1 Clostridia bacterium | reverse complement strand
TTGTGGGACGAATATAACCAAAACAAAAAAATCAAAGTTGATATGTCTGCGCCTATAAGAAGGGTAATTCACCACCAAGGCAAATTTTATATAGTAGTTTCAATGGATAGAAAATCAAGCCCTAACGGAAAGATAGAAGGGGTTATCCCCACGTGTTTGTTTAGATATGATATACTAATCGACAAGGTGGAATACCTTGGGTATTACGACAACTTAAATTACAGCGTAAAAGACGACCTATATATAACCTTGCCAAAGCAACCAATAGAAGAATAAATAAAAACGCATTGAGTTCAATGCGTTTTTCTTGTTTTATATGGTTATTATAATCTAGAAATCTTAGAAGAATCTTTTTGAATAACGTCGTGTGCGCCACCTTCCACGATACTAGTTGCAGAAACCAAAGTAAAGGTTGCTTTTTGTTGTAGTTCGGGGATAGTAAGTGCGCCACAGTTACACATGGTAGATTTAATTTTGTTAAGTGACCTTTCAACGTTATCTTTTAACGGACCAGCGTATGGAACGTAGGAGTCAACACCTTCTTCAAAGGAAAGTTTTTTGTCGCCACCCATATCGTAACGTTGCCAGTTTCTAGCACGGTTAGAGCCTTCGCCCCAATATTCTTTAACCACACTGCCGTTGATAACGTACTTTTCGGTAGGGGATTCATCGAAACGAGCGAAATATCTACCTAACATCAAAAAGTCTGCGCCCATAGCAAGTGCTAACGTCATATGATAATCGTGAACTAAACCACCGTCCGAACATACGGGAACGTAAACGCCCGTTTCTTCAAAATACTTGTCACGTTCTTTACAAACTTCAATAAGAGCAGTTGCTTGACCTCTACCAATACCCTTAGTTTCACGGGTAATACAAATAGAACCACCGCCAATACCAACCTTAACGAAGTCAGCGCCACAATCAGCCAAGAATCTAAAACCTTCGCCACTAACAACGTTGCCAGCGCCAACCTTAACCTTGTCGCCGTAAGTTTGGCGAATCCACTCGATAGTCATTTTTTGCCATTCGGAAAAACCTTCGGAAGAGTCGATACAAAGCACGTCCGCGCCAGCTTCAACCAAAGCGGGAACACGTTCTTTAAAGTCACGGGTGTTGATACCTGCGCCAACGATATAACGTTTGTCGGCATCGAGGTTTTCCCTTGGGTTTTCCTTGTGAGATTCATAGTCCTTTCTAAACACGAAATAAAGTAGTTTTCCGTCTTTATCTAAGATAGGCAAGGAATTAAGTTTATGTTCCCAAATGATATCGTTGGCTTCTTTAAGGGAAGTGCCGATAGGAGCGGTGATAAGTTTACTTAATGGAGTCATAAACTCTTTAACCTTTAATTCCAAAGGCATTCTAGAAATTCTGTAATCTCTGCCGGTAACGATACCAACTAACTTGCCTTGTTCGGTGCCGTCTTCGGTAACTGCAACGGTAGAGTGACCGGTTTTTTCTTTAAGCTCTAAAATATCTTTTAAGGTGGCGTCAGGGGATACGTTAGAATCACTTTCAACGAAACCTGCCTTAAACGCCTTAACCTTAGCAATCATTTTAGCTTCCGATTCAATAGTTTGCGCGCCGTAAATAAAAGAAATACCACCTTCCTTTGCAAGGGCAACGGCAAGTCTATCGCCGGAAACTGATTGCATAATAGCAGAAGATAGTGGAATATTAAGGCTGATTGAAGGTTGTTCGCCCTTTTTGTATTTAACGAGAGGGGTTTTAAGACTTACGTTAGCAGGAATACAATCCTTGGAAGAATACCCCGGAATAAGTAGATATTCGTTAAAAGTACGAGAAGGTTCTTCAATAAACTTTGCCATATTTTTCTCCTTAGAAATATAATAAATAAAAAATTTTTACTATAATAACATTATTAAAAAGATTTGTCAACGGAATTTGCCTAAAATCGCTTGACAAGTCAGGGTTTGACGTATATAATAAACGAGTGTAAAACGATTTTATTTTACACTTGGTGGTTAAAATGCAAAAAGATTTAGCAATAACCGAATTGTTTGATATATACGGTGAATTGTTGACCGAGCGTCAAAGGGAGTTGTTTACTTCTTATTATATATACGACCTGTCCTTGTCGGAAATAGCACAGCCCGAGGGCAAAACTCGTCAAAACGTATACGAACAAGTAAAGAAAGTTAAAGCAAAACTTACCGAATACGAGTCGTTGTTAAAAATCAAACAAAAAAACGATAAACTAAAAGCGTTGGCGCAGTCGATAGAAAAGGATAATAGTCTAACGGCAAGCGCAATAAAAGAAATTATAGGTGACTAATGGCACTGTTTTCCGGCCTTTCCGAAAAACTTAATCATATATTCAGCAAACTGACCAAGCACGGCAGACTAACCGAACTTGAAATCAAAACGGCTATGAGAGAAGTGCGTATCGCGCTTTTAGAAGCAGACGTAAACGTTTCGGTCGTAAAGCAGTTCGTTGCAAGGGTAAGCGAACGCGCCGTTGGACAAGAAATTTTAAAGAGTTTAAGTCCCACTCAACAAGTAATAAAAATCGTTAACGAAGAACTTATTGCTTTAATGGGTTCGGCAAACAGCAAACTAGCAGTTGCGCCCAATCTTCCCACCGTAATACTTATGGCAGGTCTTCAAGGCGCGGGTAAAACCACCCTTGTGGGAAAACTTGGCGCATACTTAAAAAAACAAAACAAAAAACCAATGCTCGTTGCGTGTGACGTATATCGTCCTGCGGCAATAAACCAACTTAAAGTAGTTGGCGAAAAAGCAGGTTGTCCGGTTTTTGAAAAAGGTCAAGGCGATCCCGTAAAAATTGCTAAAGAGGGTGTTGCCCAAGCAAAGAGTTTGGGATACGATACGGTAATTATCGACACGGCAGGTCGATTACAAATAGACCAAGCCTTGATGGATGAATTAGTTAACATCAAAAACGCAGTAAACCCAACTGAAATACTGTTAGTAGTCGATGCGATGACCGGTCAAGTTGCAGTTGAAGTTGCAGATACCTTTAACAAAACGTTAGAAGTAACTGGATTAGTGCTTACCAAACTAGACGGTGACACTCGTGGTGGCGCAACACTTTCAATGAAAGCCGTTACGGGAAAACCCATAAAGTTCTGTTCGGTAGGCGAAAAGCTCGGTGATTTAGAGCCTTTTTATCCAGATAGAATGGCAAACCGAATTCTAGGTATGGGCGACGTTCTTTCGCTAATTGAAAAAGCGCAAGAAGCCGTAACCGAAGAACAAGCCAAAAAGATGGAAAAGAAGTTTAGGGAAAATTCATTTACCTTAAACGATTATTTAGAGCAGTTTGAAACCGTAAACAAAATGGGCGGTATAAGTTCCCTTCTTCAAATGCTTCCGGGAATGGGCGGAAAGTTCAAAATCCGTGAAGAGGACGTGGACGAAAAGCGTATAGTTACCATGCGTGCCGTAATTCAATCAATGACGATGAAAGAAAGGGAAAACCCACAAATAATCAACTCGTCAAGAAAGATAAGAATTGCAAAGGGCAGTGGAACGTCCGTTCAAGAAGTAAACAGGGTGCTCAAACAATTCGAGCAAACCAAACAAATGATGAAACAAATGAAGAACAACAAAATGTTCAAAATGTTTTAATAAATAAAAAATCAAACATATAGGAGAAAACAAAAATGGCAGTAAAAATGAGATTGACCAGAATGGGCGACAAGAAATCCCCCTTCTACCGCGTAGTTATCACCGACAGCAGAAACGCACGTGACGGCGCATATATCGACAAGGTTGGCTACTACAACCCCACCACCGTTCCTGCAGAAGTAGTTATTGACGAAGCAAAGGCAAAAGATTGGCTTGCTAAGGGCGTACAACCCACCGACACCGTTAAAAATCTTTTGATTAACAAGGGAATTATTCCAAAGCCCACCAAGCTCTCTCCCTCCAAGACCAAAAAGCGCAAGACGGATAAATAGTCCGTAAGGAGTGGCTATGGTAGATCTTATCAAATACGTAGTTAACAGTTTTGCCGAAAAACCCGAACTCGTTGAGTTTGACGTGGTAGAAGACGGCAAAAACGTTAACGTAACCGTTACGCTTGACGCAAGCGATATGGGTAAGGTAATCGGTCGCCAAGGCAAAATTGCAAAGGCGCTCCGCACGCTCGTTCGCGTAGGGTCGGCAAAAGAAAACAAAAAATACAACGTAGAAATCAGAGAACGCGGGGAATAATCTTCCCCCTTTTTCTACTTTAAAAAGATGGAAGAACTAATAAAAATCGGTTTAATCGTCAAGCCACAAGGCATAAAGGGACAACTAAAAGTAACCCCATATACAGACGATATAAATCGTTTCAAAAAAATTAAACAAGTGGTTATTGAAAACCAAATCTACCGTGTAACGAACGTAATCGTTGGCGGTGGCTTTTTGTTGTTAAGTTTATTCGGTGTGGAAGACAGAAACCTTGCCGAAACTTTACGCAACAAATACGTTTGCGTGTATAAAAAAGACCTTCCGCCTATCAAAAAGGACACCTATTTTATAATCGACGTAATTGGCTGTAAAATCCTTACTGATTTAGGGGAAGAAATAGGCACGGTAACGGACGTAACGTCTGCAAGAACGGATATTTTCACAGTAAACACTTGTGACGGAAGAGTAATGCGTTTTCCCTTCCTAAAAGACCTTGTGATAAACGTTGATATTCCATCGAAAACAATCACTTTATCAGCAAAACGTTTGGGGGAGGTAAGTTGTTATGAAAATTAGCATTTTAACCCTTTTTCCAGAAATGTTTTCGCCCTTAAAAACGAGTATAATCGGAAGGGCAGTTGATAGTGGAAAACTCCAAATACAAATCGTTGATATAAGAGATTACACCTTAGATAAACACAAAAAATGCGACGACACCCCCTTTGGTGGTGGTGCAGGCATGGTAATGATGGCGCAACCAATTGCAGACGCAATAAAGGCAGTTGACGGCGAGCATACTGCAAAAAGAATTTATCTTTCCCCCAAGGGAAGAACCTTTAACCAATCGGTTGTAACCGAATACTCTAAACTAGGCGATATTTTGCTTTTATGTGGTCATTACGAAGGTGTTGACCAACGTGTTTTGGACCTTTATATAGACGAAGAACTCTCCTTAGGGGACTTCGTGTTAACGGGTGGCGAAATACCCGCGATGGCAGTGGTAGACGCAGTTGCAAGATACGTTGACGGGGTTATAAACGGCGATTCTCTTTCGCAAGAAAGTTTTGCGAGTGGCACTTTGGAATATCCGCATTACACGCGTCCACAAGAGTTTGAAGGGCTTAAAGTACCCCAAGTATTACTCAGTGGAAACCACGCTAAAATAGACGAGTGGCGCGCCCAAAAATCTTTGGAAATCACAAAGAAAAATCGTCCGGATTTACTTGCAAAGGAGGACGAATAATGCAACACTTACAATGGTTTCCAGGGCACATGACAAGCGCAATGCGCATGATGGAAGAAAACCTTAAAGCAGTAGACGGCGTTATGGTGGTTTTAGACGCAAGAGCGCCAAGGGCGTCCGTAAACAACAAGCTTGCAAAACTTTTTCAGAACAAAAAGGTATTGTACGTGTTGAATAAATGTGACTTGATTGAAAAACAGGACGCAATTCGCACGGTAAAAGAATTTGCCCAAGAAGGTAAGGTAACGGTTGCAGTGTCTGCAATGGACAAAAAAGCCGTTGACCTACTTTATTCAAAGATTTTTGAACTCTTAAAGGAAAAACTAGAACGCAACAAACAAAAGGGGGTTTTTAAACCCGTAAGAATAATGGTTGCCGGCATTCCTAACACGGGTAAGTCAACCATAATAAACGCGCTTTGTGGTGGCAAAAAAGCAACCACGGGCAACAAAGCGGGCGTAACCCGTGGAAAACAATGGGTAAGAATAAGGGAACTTGAACTCTTAGACACACCGGGGACTATGCCACCTGCATTTGAAAATCAAACTCTTGCAAAACACCTTGCTTATATCGGCAGTATGAACGACTCTAATATAGATTTTGGCGACCTTGCGTTTGAGTTTATAAAAGAAACGTCTGAAAAATATCCCCATTTAATAAAAGAAAAATACGGTTTAACAGACCTGAGTTTACCCACCTTGCAACTAATGGAAGCCATATGCGTTAAACGTGGTTTTTTGATGAAGGGTGGCGAATACGATTACGATAGATGCGCAACGGCAGTTATCGACGATTTTAGAAAGGGAAGAATAGGAAAGATAATCCTTGACTAATATGGATAAACTTGAATTTGAAAAAAAGCATATAGCAAACGGCTTAAAATACGTTGCCGGCGTAGACGAAGTTGGCAGAGGACCACTAGCAGGTCCCGTGGTGTGTTGCGCCGTAATAATGCCTATGGACGATATTATAGAAGGAATCGACGATAGCAAAAAACTATCGGAAAAAAAGAGAGAACTTTTATACGACGTTATAAGGCAAAAGGCTATAAGTTATTGCATAAAAGAGATTTCTCCACAAGAAATAGACGAGATTAACATACTTCAAGCGGTAAAAAAATGTATGACCCAAGCGGTAAACGGGCTTGACGTAAAACCGGATATAACTCTCGTTGACGGGGTGGATACCAATTTACAAATAAACGCAGAGTATATAACCAAGGGCGACCAGAAAAGTTATACGATAGGTTGCGCTTCAATATTAGCAAAAGTATATAGAGATAGACTTATGTGCGAATACGCCAAAGAGTACCCTGACTACGGTTTAGAAAAACACAAAGGATACGGCACTAAAACGCATATAGAAAAAATAAAGGAGATAGGTCCTTGCAAATTGCACAGAAAAACTTTTATAAAAAACTTTTGGGTAGAGCAGGAGAAAAAGAAGCCTGTAAATTCCTAAAAAGCAACGGATACGAGATACTTGACACCAATTATCGCACTTACGTGGGAGAAGTGGATATCGTGGCAAAGCAAGGGGAAGAGATAGTTTTCGTTGAAGTGAAAACTCGTTCGGGCGACGAATACGGCACACCCGCCGAAGCCGTAACTAGAAAAAAACAAGAAAAATACTTTAAAGTAGCGCAAGAATATTTAATAAAAACGTCAAGGACGAGCAGTAGTTGTCGGTTTGACGTAATAGAAATAGAAAACGGTCAAATAAATCACATAAAAGACGCATTTTGTATGTAAAACGCTTGCCAAGGCAAAAAAAATGTGATATTATATTATGGCTTTCGGGCGTTCCGCTTATGTAAATCATCAATGAACGCTTAGTAATTATGGAGGTAAAAGCAATGAGTAAGATAATTGACGCAATCAATCAAGAAAACTTAAAAGCATCCGTTCCTGAATTTAACGTTGGTGATACCGTAAAGGTAATGATCAAGGTTATTGAAGGCGACAGAGAAAGATTACAAGCGTTCGAAGGAATCGTAATCGCAAGGAAACACGGTGGCATTTCAGAAACCTTTACCGTAAGAAGAATGTCTTTCGGTGTAGGCGTAGAAAAGACCTTCCCAATCCACTCGCCAAAGGTTGCAGATATTCAAGTTGTAAGAAGAGGTCGTGTAAGACGTGCAAAACTTTACTACTTGAGAGCAAGAACGGGTAAAGCTGCTAAGGTAAAAGAGATTACCAGATAATCACAAAAGTTTAAGAACTTACCAAAATTTGGGTAAGTTCTTTTTTTTATCCATTAAAGCGTTTACTTTTTAATAAAAATAATATATAATATTATACTAGTAAAGTTTTATGTTGGAGGCGTGTTGCCAAAAGGCAAAAAAGCGTATGATTTCAAAGACTTATGGCTATGCATTAATAGGGTTAAACGGAATACCCGTAACGGTAGAAGTGGACGTAAACAACGGTCTACCGTCGTTTGAAATCGTTGGACTTGCAGACACTGCGGTAAAAGAGTCCAAGGAACGCGTTCGCTCGGCAATAAAAAATAGTGGAAGAACCTTTCCTACTAAAAAGATAACGGCAAACCTAGCCCCCGCTGACGTAAAAAAAGAAGGTTCTGCGTTAGACCTCGCATTAGCAGTAGGTATACTTAAAGCAAGCGCCCAACTAATAGGCGATACCGATGGAGTGATTTTTCTTGGAGAATTATCTCTAGACGGCTCTGTTCGTAGGATAAACGGCGTGTTGCCTATAATTATTTCTGCGCTAAAATCAGGGTATAACAAGTTCGTTATTCCAAAAACAAACTTGCAAGAAGCTTGTTT
The DNA here is from genome assembly GCA_017399945.1 of Clostridia bacterium. GTDB lineage: Bacteria > Bacillota > Clostridia > Christensenellales > Borkfalkiaceae > UBA1259. The sequence goes on along the minus strand of JAFQAQ010000008.1, from coordinate 44,027 downwards.
GGTTTCGGGAGCAAACGTTTATCCCGTGGATAACTTAACGCAAGTAATAGACCATTTTTCAGGTCATCAAATAATAAATCCAGCGCCCGTAAAGGACTATCAAAGTCAAACGACTAAAACCTTTTACGACAGCGATTTAAGTTTAGTAAAAGGACAAGCAGTTGCAAAACGCGCGCTAGAAGTTGCAGTTTCGGGTGGGCATAATCTACTTTTCGTAGGCTCTCCGGGAACGGGCAAGACTATGCTTGCTAAATGTATTCCAACCATAATGCCCGATATGACCTTTGAAGAAGCGCTAGAAACAACTAAAATTCACTCGGTATGTGGATACGTAAAAGGCGAGGAGGGAATAGTGTTCTCTCGTCCGTTTAGAAGTCCACACCACACGGCGACCACCGTTTCTATGACTGGTGGTGGCGCTACGTTAAGACCGGGTGAAATATCGCTTGCTCATAACGGCGTGTTGTTTTTAGACGAAATGCCTGAATATAATCGCGCTACGCTAGAAGCGCTTCGTCAACCTTTGGAAGATAGAATTATAACGGTATCAAGGGCAAACGGCACGGTGACCTATCCTGCCAACGTAATGCTTTGTGGAAGTATGAACCCGTGTCCTTGTGGAAACTACGGTTCGCCGGATAGGGAATGTACTTGCACGCCTTATCAAATAGCTAGATATAACGCAAAGATATCCGGCCCGTTGCTAGATAGAATAGATATACAAGTACAAGTTGATAGCGTTAAATACGAAGACCTTTCGGTAGAAGAAAAAGCCGAAACTTCAAGCGTGGTAAGGGAAAGGGTAAATAAAGCAAGGCAAATTCAAGCCGAACGTTTTAAGCAAGACGGAATACTCACTAACAGCGATATGGGCGAAAAACATATTGCAAAATATTGTAAACTTAGCCAAGACTGTGAAAAAATACTTAAAAATGCATACCAAACCTTCCATCTATCGCCTAGGGCGAGAAGTAGAATAATAAAGGTTGCAAGAACTATCGCCGATATGTCGAATAGCCAAGATATTCGTCCCGAACATATTTTAGAAGCAGTAAGTTACAGAAGGTCGTAGCAGTATGCAATTTACTAAAAAGCAATTATGTTTAATATGGCTAGACGGTTTTGAAGGTTTAGAATATAAACATAAATACCAAATATTAAAAGAACTTGGAAACGAGTTATGCGCTGAAAACGTAATAACTAAATGCAAGGACTATATAATATCTAACGTAAGCGAACAAGCTTATAACACCATAAAAGCATCGGCAACTATCGATTTTATAAAACATTTGCTAGGTGGATTACAAGAAAGGGAAGTTATCCCTATAACTATCTTTTCAGACGAATACCCGCATAGTCTTAAAGAGATAGAAAACCCGCCGTTAGTGCTTTATGCAAAAGGCGACGTTAGTTTACTAAACGGCAGACTTTTTGCAATGGTCGGAAGTAGAAAAAGCCTTCCGATATCATTGGCGGCGGCAAAAGATTACGCCACCACCCTTAGCCAATCGGGATTTACTTTGGTAACGGGCATTGCCGAAGGCGTTGACGAAACGGTTATAAAATCTACTATGGAAATAGGTGGAAAGGCAATATCGGTTATTGCCGGTGGCATAGATAACGTATATCCCAAGACTAACGTGAGTTTAATAGAAAAGTTATCAAAAACAGGTCTTGTTATTTCCGAACAACCACCCGAATTTATATCCAAGCCGTATATGTATCCCATACGCAATCGTATAATAGCAGGCTTAGCAGAAGGCGTGCTAGTCGTAAGCGCAGGCAAAAAGAGCGGTACTTTATACACGGCGCAGTTTGCAGGCGAATACGGAAAAGATTTGTTTGCAATACCATACGGAATAGGCGTTTTATCGGGTGTAGGTTGTAACGAACTTATAAAACGAGGCGCAACCTTAACGGATACGCCCCAAGACATAATCGAATATTATGGATTAACCGATAAAAGCGAAAAAAGGGAATATTCAACCGAGGAACAAGCTATAATAAACGTGCTAAAAGAAGGTGGCATGCATATAGAAAAGATAGCGCGTGCAGTTAATAAACAAACCTTTGAAATAATACCCCTTTTATCCACTTTGGAAATAGAAGGCGTAATCGTAAAAAGCGCCAACACTTATCAACTTACGCACACCATCACGGAGGACTAAATGAAGTTAATAATAGTCGAATCGCCCCACAAGGCAAAAACCATAGAAAAATTCCTTAAAGGCGAATATAAAGTAGAAGCGAGCAAAGGACACGTTAGAGATTTGCCTGTAAACAGAATGGGCATAAAAATCAACGCTAACTTTGAGCCTTACTACGAAATAGCAAACGAACGCAAGGCGGACATCAAACGTCTTACCGAAAGCGCTAAAAAAGCCGAACAAGTATATCTCGCAACCGACCCTGATAGAGAAGGAGAGGCGATTTCATGGCACTTAGCAGAAGTTTTGCAATTAGACGAAAGTAAAAACAATCGTATAGAGTTTAACGAAATATCCGAAAAGGCAGTAAAAAACGCAATAGCAAATCCAAGAAAGATAGATATGAATTTGGTTGACGCTCAACAAGCAAGAAGGGTGCTTGATAGATTGGTTGGTTATTCAATCTCTCCAATAGCAAGTTCACTACTTAACGAAAGTCTTTCTGCTGGAAGAGTTCAATCTGTTGCGTTGAAGATGATAGTTGATCGCGAAAGGGAAATACAAGCCTTTAAGCCACAAGAATATTGGAACTTAAAAGCCGACGTAAAACCCCAAGACGAAAAGGCGTTTACCGTATTACTTACCGAAAAGAATGGTAAAAAATATAAACCTTCTTCGGGTGAGGAAGCAAATTTAGTAGAACAACAACTAAAACAAAATGACTTTATCGTAGGCGACGTAAAAAAATCGGTAGTAAAATCACACGCGCCCGCGCCGTTTATAACGAGTACTTTACAACAAGACGGCTCTATAAAACTAAACGTAACAGCCCCACAAGTAATGGCTATTGCCCAAAGACTATACGAAGGTGTAGAAACTAGTCAAGGCAACATAGCGCTTATTACTTATATGAGAACGGACTCGGTAAGAGTCTCTCAAGAAGCGCAAAAATCAGCCTTAGATTATATCAAACAAAACTACGGCGAAGATTATTTGCCGTCTAAACCCAATTTCTATAAGTCTAAAAAAGACGCGCAGGACGCGCACGAAGCAATTCGTCCTATCGATTTAAGAAAAACCCCCGAAAGCGTTGCTAATATACTAGACAAAAACCAATACAAACTTTACAAGTTAATATACGATAGATTTATCGCTTCGCAAATGACCGAAGCCGTTTACGATAGCGTTGCAGTAACCGTAAACAACGGCGAATACGGACTTAAAACGAGTGGTAAAACTATGGTATTTAAAGGATATACGATAGTTTACGACGATAGTAAAAAGGAAGAAGACGAAGAAACGGGCAACGCATTATTGCCACCGCTTACCGTTGGTCAAAAACTAGATTTAGTAAAACTAGGCAAAGAACAAAAGTTTACCAAACCACCCGTAAGATACACCGAGGCAACTCTTATCAAACATATGGAAGACAAGGGTATAGGTAGACCTTCTACTTACGCGGTTATAATGAGTAAACTTACCGACAAAAAACGCGAATACGTAAAACGCGAAAAGAAATATCTAATTCCCAACCCCATAAGTTATTCGCTAATAGACTTTTTGGTAAAAGATTTTCCCGATATAATGGACATATCCTTTACTGCAAAAATGGAAGATTCTCTCGACGATATAGGAACGGGTGGAAAAGATTGGCGAAAACTAGTTGGCGATTTTTACGTTAACTTTGAAAAGCAACTAGAAAACTCTAAACTAACCGACGTAATTTGCGATAAATGTGGCGCGAGAATGACTATAAACAGTGGAAGATTCGGCAACTACTACGCATGCTCTAACTATCCAAACTGTTCAAACATAAAATCGGCTAATCCAGAAGTTGCAATTCCCACCGACCAAATATGCTCAAAATGTGGTGGAGTAATGGTAGAAAGGGAAGGAAAATTCGGCAAGTTTTTAGCATGTTCAAACTATCCAAAATGCAAAAACACCATAAGCATAGCGCAAACGGCAGGCACATGCCCACAATGTGGAAAACCCACCAAAAAGATGAGTACGCGTGGCGGAAAACAATTCTTTGGTTGCACGGGATATCCCGATTGTAAGTTTATGAGTTGGGATATGCCAACGGGCGAAAAATGTCCCGAATGTGGTAAATATTTAGTAGAAGTCAACGGCAAAATCAAATGCTCGGACAAAAATTGTAAGTATATAAAAGATGCAAAAAGTTAAAGTAATAGGCGCAGGGCTAGCCGGCTCGGAAACTGCTTATTATCTAGCAGAAAACGGAGTTCAAGTAACCCTTTACGACCTAAAACCCAACAACTTCACACCTGCGCACGTAAATGAAAACTTTGCTGAACTAGTTTGTTCAAACTCGCTAAAAAGCAACGACGTTTACGGCAACTGCGCAGGACTATTAAAACAAGAAATGCGCGAACTCGGCTCGCTTATCATAAGCGTGGCAGACCAAACTTCCGTTCCCGCAGGCAACGCCCTTGCCGTTAATAGAGAAGACTTTGCCGAACGCATTACCCAAAAACTAAAAACACACAAAAATATAAAAATCGTTTGTCAGTGCGTAGAAGATATTGATTTTGACGAATACACGGTAATAGCAACCGGCCCGTTAACCTCTGGCAAGTTATACGATAAACTAAAAGAAATTTCGGGCAATCATTTGCATTTTTACGATGCGTCTGCCCCCGTTATATCCTTTGAAAGTATTGATATGCAATCGGCGTTTTTCGGCGATAGATACGATAAAGGCAACGGCGACCATATAAACTGTCCTATGACCAAGGAAGAATACCTTGCTTTTTACGAGCAACTAATCACGGCGCAACGCGCTACCTTGCACGAGTTTGAAACCAAGGACGTTTTCGAAGGTTGTATGCCGGTAGAGATAATGGCATCTCGTGGAACGGACACGCTAAGATTCGGTCCGTTAAAACCCGTTGGACTTACCGATCCTAAGACGGGAAGATGGGCGTATGCAACCTTACAGCTAAGAAAAGAAGACCAATCGGGCAGTATGTATAATATGGTAGGATTTCAAACCAATCTTACCTTTGGCGAACAAAAACGCGTGTTTTCAATGATACCGGCACTTAAAAACGCAGAATTTTTAAGATACGGCGTAATGCATAGAAACACCTTCGTAAATTCCCCCGAAGTATTAAACCCAGACTATTCGCTAAAAGCCCACCCCAAAACCTTTTTAGCAGGTCAAATAACGGGCGTGGAAGGATACGTGGAAAGTGCCGCAAGTGGTTTAATGGTGGGAATATACCTACTAAAAAGACTTAAAAACCAACCATATTCGGTGATATCGAACGTGACCACCTTGGGTGCGCTTGCAGGGTATATCACCACCAAAAACAAAGATTTTCAACCTATGAACGCAAACTTTGGTATATTGCCACCCTTGGATAGAGTGGTAAGGGATAAAGCAATGCGCAAGCAGTTGCTAGCACAAAGGAGTTTAGAGAGTGTACGGGAGTACAAAAAGGAGATGAATATATGAATCAATTTATGGGAACGACCATTTGTGCCGTAAAAAAGGACGGTCAAACGGCAATTGCAGGCGACGGACAAGTAACCATGTCGCAATCTATAATATTTAAGAACAACGCAGTAAAAGTAAGGCGTATATATAACGGCAAGGTAATATTCGGTTTTGCCGGCTCAGTTGCAGACGCTTTTACTTTATCAGAACGTTTTGAAGAAATGTTAAACAAATATTCAGGTAACTTAATGCGTTCAGCAGTAGAACTAGCAGAACTTTGGCGCAGTGACAAGGCAAGAAAATTAGAAGCAATGATGATAACTGCCGATAAAGATTGTCTACTCGTCGTATCTGGAACGGGTGAAGTAATAGAACCCGAAGACGGCATTTGCGCAATAGGAAGTGGTGGAAACTACGCGCTTGCAGCCGCAAGAGCCCTTTTCCAAGAAACCGACTATTCGGCAGAACAAATCGTAAAAAAATCATTAAAAATAGCAAGCGAAATTTGCGTGTTTACTAACGGCAACATCACTTGCGAAACGCTATAAGGGGGTAAACATGAATTTAAGTCCCAAACAAATAGTACAAGAACTAGATAAATACATTATCGGTCAACAAGACGCAAAAAAAGCCGTTGCAATCGCGCTTAGAAACAGATATAGAAGAAGCCAACTAACCAAGGCTGAAATGGACGAAATCACCCCAAAGAACATCATTATGAAAGGACCTACGGGGGTTGGTAAAACGGAAATTGCAAGAAGACTTGCAAAATTAGTAAGCGCGCCTTTCGTTAAGGTAGAAGCAACTAAATATACCGAAGTAGGCTACGTTGGTAGAGACGTAGAGAGTATGGTTCGAGACCTAGCAGAATGCGCAGTTCGTCTAGTAAAGGAAGAAAGATTCAAAAAGGTAACCGAAAAAGCAGGCGTAACGGTAGATAATAGACTAGTAAAAATTCTTGCAGAAGTACGCCGTGCGGATAAAGGCGAAACTCCATCTGATATTTTCGAAAAGAATATTTTAGAAGGCTTAAAGAAAGGCTATTACGATAACGAAGTTATAGAAATAGAAATAGTTGATAACCCCAAGCCTATGGAACTAGTTCCGGGCGCAGGCGAAATAGCAATCGGCTCTATTTTTGGGGATATGCTACCTAAAAAACGCAAAAAAAGAAAGCTTACCGTAAAGGAAGCAAGAAAGATTTTACTTGACGAAGAAGCGGACAAACTTATCGATAACGATTCTGTTAACGAAGAAGCAATTCGTCGTGCCGAACAAGAAGGTATAATCTTTATAGACGAAATCGATAAAATCGCAGCAAAAGGCAGTCGTTCGGGTGGACAAGACGTTTCTCGCGAAGGGGTACAAAGGGATATCCTTCCAATAGTAGAAGGCTCTACCGTAATGACAAAATACGGCGCAATCAAAACCGACTATATTTTGTTTATTGCCGCAGGTGCTTTCCACGTTTCAAAGGTAAGCGATTTAATTCCCGAATTACAAGGAAGATTCCCAATTTTGGTTGAACTAAAAAGTCTTACGAAAGAAGATTTTATAAACATTTTAACCATGCCTAAAAACGCAATAACCTTGCAGTACGCAAACTTATTAAAAGTTGACGGCGTAGACTTAAAGTTTACCGAAAGCGCGATAGAAAAGATAGCCGAGATTTCAGAAGATATGAACGCAACTAGCGAAGATATCGGCGCAAGAAGATTGCATACGGTAGTAGAAAATCTTTTAGAAGAAGTATCCTTTAACGCAGGTGGCGAACAAGCAGGGTACGAAGTAGTTATCGACGCAAACTACGTAACCAACAAGTTCGGTATAGACAAAAAGACCAAAGACCTTAAAAAGTATATTCTATAAAGGAAAACCAAATGATAAACGCACCAAAAGGAACAAAAGACCTATTGCCAGGTCAAAGTTATAAATGGCAGTATATAGAATCAATCGCAAGGGAAGTAGCAAATCTTTTTAATGCAAAGGAAATTCGCACCCCCACCTTTGAACATACCGAAGTGTTTTTAAGGGGAATAGGCGAAACTACCGATATCGTTAACAAGGAAATGTACACCTTTAACGACAAGGGGGATAGAAGTATAACCCTAAAACCCGAAGGAACGGCAGGCGTTGCAAGGGCGTTCGTGGAAAACGGACTGCATACTAGCGCATTACCTGCAAAACTTTATTATATAACCCAATGTTTCCGTTACGAAAGACCACAAGCGGGCAGACTCCGTGAATTTCACCAATTCGGCGTGGAATTTTTGGGAGCTTCCGGATACGGTACGGACGCAGAAGTTATAACCTTAGCAAAAACCCTTTTTGATAAACTAGGCATAAAAAACCTTGCCCTATATATAAACAGCATAGGTTGTAAAAATTGTCGCAAAAAGTATTCTGATGCGTTAAGAGCGTACTTAAAGAGCCACGAACAAGATTTGTGCCCGTTATGTAAAGAACGCATGGAAAAGAATCCACTTAGAGTGCTTGACTGCAAAAACGACGATTGCAAAAAGATAAACGCCAACGCTCCTTGCATATTAGATTATATTTGCGACGAGTGTAAAGACCATTTTGCAGGCGTGCAAACTCTTCTTAAAGACGCGGGTGTACAATTTAAGGTAAACGCCAATATCGTAAGGGGGCTTGACTACTACACCAAAACGGTATTCGAATTCGTATCCGAAAACATCGGCGCGCAAGGCACCGTTTGTGGTGGTGGAAGATACGACGGACTAATCGGTGAGTTTGCAGGAAACGACGTTCCGGGCATAGGTTTTGCCGTTGGTATTGAAAGACTTTTAATGCTTATGGAAAACACCGGCGTTCAGATCCCTTGTAACGAAACGGTTAAAATATACGTTGCTCCTATGGGCGAACAAGCAAGCCAAAAGGCTTTTACCTTAATAACCGACTTGCGTAAAAAGGGTATTTCTGCCGACTTCGACCATATGGGAAGGGGTATAAAAGCGCAATTTAAATACGCTGATAAAATAGGTGCTGAATACGTTGCCGTAATCGGTTCTAACGAGCTTGAAAAGGGCGAAGTAAAACTTAAAAAGATGTCGGACGGTAGCGAACTATTCGTTAAACTATCTGACGTAAGCGAATTTTTATTAAAAGCTTAAAATGAAAGAAGTTGCAACCGTAAAAAAACTCCACGGCAAAAACGCAACCGTGGTTATCGACAAAAAGGACGAGTGTAGCAAATGTGGGCTTTGCATGTTTCCCAAAAACGCAAGTTCAATCGAAGTGTTTGCTACAAATGCTATCAATGCAAAAGAAGGCGATCAAGTAATAGTGGAGTGTAAGGAAAAAGGCAAAATGCTTGCATTAACCTTGGTATTTTTAATACCCCTTATACTAATACTTATATCGGGCGTAATCGCGTATACGGTAATTGGCAAGGAAATATGGATGCTTATACTAAGCGCAATAAGTATAGTCGTATGGTATTCGATATTGCCGTTAATAGACAAAGCGTTAAAGCGTTCGGATAAATTTGCCACCGAGATATTAAGCGTTATACCGCAAAAAAATAAGGAGAATGAAAATGAGTAAAGTAATTGAAATTACCACCGAATCTGCATTTGCAGAGTTATTGGTTCAAGAAAAACCCGTTCTAGTAGACTTTTGGGCAACGTGGTGTGGACCTTGCAAAATGCAAGCGCCCATCTTGCACGAATTTGCCGAAGAATGTGGTGACAAAGCAGTAGTATGCAAAGTTGACGTAGATATTTTAGAAAAATTAGCCTACGAACTTGGTATAATAAGCATTCCTACCATAATGCTATTCAAAAACGGAGAAGTTGTTGAAAAGAGCGTTGGTTTAACCACCAAACCCCAACTATCCGAAATGGTACTAAAACACGTATAAAAAATAATTATTATTTACAGGAGACAAAAATGATAGACCTTTCAACCATCATGAGCAAAGATCCTGAATTATTCGCAGGGTTAGATGCAGAACTTAAAAGACAAAGAAATAACATAGAACTTATCGCAAGCGAAAACATCGTTTCCGAAAACGTTCTTTTAGCGGCAGGAAGCGTGCTTACCAATAAATACGCAGAAGGTTATTCGGGACATAGATACTACGGTGGATGCCAATGCGTAGATATCGTAGAAACCTTGGCTATCGAAAGGGCGAAAAAACTTTTTGGTGCAGAACACGCAAACGTTCAACCACACAGTGGCGCAAACGCAAACTTTGCAGTATATTTTGCCGTTCTAAACCCAGGCGATACCATTTTGGGTATGAGTCTAGCTCACGGTGGTCACTTAACCCACGGAAGCCCCGTTACCGTTTCCGGCAAATACTTTAAGTCGGTAGGTTACGGCGTGGAAGAATCTACCGGTGTTATTAACTACGACGAACTTGAAAAGATTGCAATTGAATGTCAACCAAAAATTTTGGTATGTGGCGCAAGTGCGTATCCAAGGGTTATCGACTTTAAGCGTATTAGAGAAATATGCGATAAGGTAGGCGCTTATATGATGGTAGACATTGCGCATATTGCAGGTTTAGTTGCATGTGGTTTACATCCAAGTCCCGTTCCATACGCAGATTTCGTTACCACTACAACTCACAAGACTTTAAGAGGACCACGTGGCGGAATGATTTTGTGTAAAGAACAATACGCAAAACTAATTGATAAAGCAGTATTCCCAGGAACTCAGGGTGGCCCACTCATGCACGTAATCGCAGCAAAAGCAGCAGCGTTTGGCGAAGCTTTAACCGACGAATACAAAGATTATATGACTCAGGTAGTTAAAAACGCAAAAGCAATGAGCGAAAAGTTTGTTGAACTCGGCGTTAAACTCGTTTCCGGTGGTACGGACAACCATCTTATGCTTTTAGATTTATCTGACAAGGAAGTAACGGGTAAAGAACTAGAAAAGATGCTTGACGAAGTAAACATCACTTGCAACAAAAACGCAATACCGTTTGATAAACGCAGTGCTTTCGTAACTAGTGGCGTTCGTATCGGTACTCCTGCAATTACCAGCCGTGGATTTAAGGAAGAAGACTGCGTAAAAGTTGCAGAACTTATCGTAAAGATTATTAACGAAAAGGAATCGGCATACGATTACGTTCGTGAAGAAGTTAAAAAACTTATTGCTAAATATCCAATTTACGAAGGAGTATTACAATGAAATATCAATCGGTTTTAGGTCTTATTGAAACCGAAGTTGCCATAAAATTTATCAAAGATACCTTCGAAAGAGAACTTGCAAAAGCTCTTAAACTCACGCGTGTATCCGCGCCTTTGTTCGTGCAACCGGAGTCTGGACTTAACGACAACTTAAACGGCTACGAACGTGCAGTTCGTTTCGACGTTTTAAGTATGGGCAAAGAAGTAGAAATAGTTCAATCGCTTGCAAAATGGAAAAGAAACGCGCTAGCAAAATACGGTTTTGAAGTTGGAACGGGACTTTATACGGATATGAACGCTATTCGTAGAGACGAAGATTTAGATAGATTACACTCGGTATACGTTGACCAATGGGACTGGGAAAAAATCATATCCAAAGACCAACGCAAGATATCATACTTAAAAAAGGTTGTAAAATCTATCTATAAAGTTTTTTTAAAGGTGTCAAAGGCAGTAAATGCAAAATATCCCCAATTAACCCATGATTTGCCTAAGGATATAACCTTTATATCAACAAAGGAATTAGAACAAAAATATCCCGATTTACCCCGTAAGGAACGCGAACACGCTGCTGCAAAGGAATACGGCGCAATCTTTCTTTATAAGATAGGTTGGCCACTTAAAGACGGCAAGCCACACGACGGCAGAGCAGCTGATTACGACGATTGGAAACTTAACGGAGACCTAATTTTATGGTACGACGTTTTGGGTATATCGGTTGAACTTTCTTCTATGGGAATAAGGGTAGATAAAGAAAGCCTAGTTAAACAACTTAAAAAACGCAACGAAATGGAAAAGTTGTCCTCTCCATATTGTCAAGACGTTCTAAACGATAGATTGCCTCTTACCATAGGCGGTGGTATCGGTCAAAGTAGAATATGTATGTACTTCCTTAAAAAAGCGCATATCGGCGAGGTACAATCTTCGGTATGGCCGGAAGAATGTATTAAGGAAAATCAAAGTAAGGGGATAAACCTTCTCTAATGGAAAACGCGTTTATTCGAACGGAAATGCTATACGGCACGGAGGCGCTAAATCGCCTTAAAAACAGTAACGTCATCGTTTTTGGCGTTGGTGGCGTAGGTGGTTACGTGGTAGAAGGATTAGTCAGGACGGGCGTAGGTAATATAACCGTTGTCGATAACGACGAGGTTTCCCCGTCTAATCTAAACAGACAGATTATCGCCACGGTAGATACGATAGGTAAAAGCAAGGTAGAAGTTATAAAAGAACGTGCCCGCTCAATTAACCCAAATGTTAATATAACGGGAATAAACTTGTTTTACCTACCACAAACGGCAGACCAAATAGATTTAGCAAAGTTTGATTATGTAATTGACGCAATCGATACGGTAACTGCAAAACTAGAAATTATAAAACGCGCAAAAATACTTAACGTTCCCGTTATATCTTGTATGGGTACGGGAGGAAAAACGGACGCAACTAAACTAACGGTGACCGACGTTTATAAAACGCAAAATTGTCCTTTATCAAAGGTAATGCGCAAAGAACTTAGGGCGCTTGGTATAAAACAACTAAAAGTTGTGTATTCAAGTGAACCTACGGTTGCCAAAAAGTTGGAAGGTGACGAGCAGTCGATAAAACGATTGCCCCCGTCGGCCATTTTCGTTCCGGCAAGCGCAGGATTATTGATAGCAAGTCAAGTCGTAGACGACTTAATAAAAGGTGAATAATGAAATACGTTATAGCGTCAGACCTTCACGGCTCTTACTACTACGCAAAAGAAATAGTAAATATATTTAAAAAGGAAAACGCCCAAAAGTTAATACTTTTAGGCGATATCTATAACCACGGGCCTAGAAACGTCCTTCCAAAAGATTATAGCCCGATGGAAGTGGCTCAAACACTAAACGCAATAAAGTCCGATTTAATAGTAATAAAAGGCAATTGCGATAGTCAAGTGGATACTATGATATCCGATTTTGACTTTATAGAAGGCATGGTAATAGGCGAGGGGGAAAGAATCTTTTATTTAACCCACGGTCACGTTTATAATAAAGATAATCCACCGAAAACCAACTTTTACTGTGTGATTTACGGTCATTTTCACACGGGATTTATAAAGAAAGAAAACGGCGTTTTGTGGGTGAATACCGGCTCGTTATCACTACCTAAAAACGGCACTGTAAACAGCTATCTTTTATTTGAAGACGGAAAGATTTATCTTAAAGACTTAACGGGAAAAATAATCGATAGTGCAGAATAACGAATAAAAAACAAATAAAAAAGCGGTTTGATAATCAAACCGCTTTTAATTATTAGAATAAATTATTTGCTATCCTTTCTCATGGTTTTGAGACATCTAGTGCAAACGTATTGTTTTTTGGTGTTGCCGTTTTCATCAACAAGGTTAACTTTTTGAAGGTTTGCTTCATATAACTTAGGGGTTTTACGGTTGGAGTGGCTAACAAGATTGCCGGAAAGCTTACCCTTACCACAAACGCTACATACTTTACTCATATCTTTATCCTCCGAATGGACTTTGTATTTTTTTGACAACTAATACATTACCATAAAAATTTGTAAAAAGCAAGTTATTTATCGTATTTTATTAAATTTTTAAGCGTATTATTTTGGTGTAGGCAAAATTTACGAATATTTTAAGATAAAGTGTTGCAAAAAGTGTGTAAATATTGTAAAATATATATAACGCAAAACATAGAGGTAACCATGTCGGTTAAAACCAACAACATTTACGGTAAGATAATAATATCTGACAAAACCATAGGTGATTTTGTTTATCACGTTGCGCAAGACTGCTACGGGATAGTTGAACTAGTCCACAAAAGCAAGTTAGACGCGCTAAAAAGTTTTATCGTGTTCCGTTCGGGAGTGAAGGGCGTAAGCGTTCACTCAATGGGGGACAGGATAACTTTAGACGTGTCCGTAATCGTAAAGTATGGCGTTTCCATTAAGGCGGTAGTAGAAGCCTTAAAAGAAAGTTTACAATACAAGGTAGAAAGATTTACCGGAATGATTGTAGACACTATCAACGTAAACGTAATAGGCGTTAGAAGATAGTAAAAAAGTCTTTTTCCTTAATTTGAGGTATTATATGCAAAAAACGATAAACGGCGCAATGCTAAAGTCAATGTTCACGACTGCGGCTAAGCTTTTAGAAATAAACAGACAGGCGGTAGACGCATTAAACGTATTCCCCGTACCGGACGGTGACACGGGAACAAACATGTCGATGACACTTCAATCGGCAATAAAAGAACTAGTAAAATGTCAAACTAACAAAATTAGTGATATATCGGACGCTACCAGTAAAGGTGCGCTTCGTGGTGCAAGAGGAAACTCCGGCGTAATCACTTCACAAATATTAAGGGGTGTATGCTCCACCTTAGGAAAAGCAAACGAAATAACGACAAAAGTCTTTGCAGACGCATTGATGAACGGCGCAAGCATAGCGTACGGCGCGGTAACTAACCCCAAGGAAGGTACTATTTTAACCGTACAAAGAATGATAGCAGAACACGCAAAGAGTGCTCATCGCCGTCATAAAGACTTTGAAACTTTCTTTACCGACATAATTGAAGCCGGCAACGAAGCAGTAAACCTAACCCCAACTTTACTCCCTGTTCTTAAAAAGGCGGGCGTAGTAGACGCGGGTGGTAAAGGTTTAGTTATAATTTACGAGGGAATGTTAAAAGCCCTCAAAGGCGAAACCGTTAACGCAGACCTAGCGATTAACGATAATGCATCGGCTCAATCAAGTATGGATAACCATATTGATATAATGAGTCTTGGCAACATAGAATTTGCTTATTGTACGGAATTTTTCGTAACCAATCTTAAAAAGCAAACTACGCTTGCCGATATCGAACGTTTTAAGGAATTTTTGATGACCATAGGCGATAGCGTTATCGTAATTGGCGACTTAGAATTCGTTAAAGTACACGTTCACACTAACCAACCGGGTGTTGCGCTTACTAGGGCGTTAGAACTCGGCGAGTTAGACAAACTTAAAATTGAAAACATGTTAGAGCAAAACCGTGCGCTAATGAAACAATACGAACTTGAAAAGAAACCAATCGGCATGATGGCAGTTTCGGCGGGCGACGGTATCTCTACTATATTTAAGGATTTAATGGTAGACCAAATTATAGAAGGTGGTCAATCAATGAACCCATCGGCTAGTGACATTGCAGACGCCGTGGCGAGAATCAATGCGGATAACGTATTCGTTTTCCCCAACAACAAAAATATAATTCTTGCGGCAGAACAAGCAAAATCGCTAGTAGAAAACAAGACTATTCACGTTATCCCAACTAAAAATATCCCACAAGGATTTGCCGCTGCGCTTGCCTTCAATCCGGAACTTCCCGTTGACGAGAACAAGACCAATATGATACACGCGCTAGATACGGTAACGGTTGGTCAAGTAACCTATGCGGTAAGAAACACCAAATTATACGGTTTTGAACTTAAAATTGGCGACGTTATGGGCCTTGATAACAAAAAGATACTTGCAAAAGGTAAGGACGTAAGTCAAGTAACTATCGACCTTATTGAAAAACTACGTAGCGTAGAAGAAATTATCACTCTTTACTATGGTCAAGACGTAAGCGAAAAAGATGCTTTGGCTCTACAACAAGTACTTAGTGAAAGATATCCCGATTGTGACGTTGAGTTGCATTACGGCGGTCAACCCATCTACTATTACTACGTTGCATTAGAATAAATTAATGGGAAAGAGCAATCTTTCCCTTTTTTATAGTTATGGAACTGACAAAGATACGTGGAATTAACGAAAAACGGCAACAAGACCTAAATAAACTAGGCATTTTTGACACAACTGATTTAGTTGGGTTTTTTCCTCGTGCATATTTAGATTTCCGTCAAAAACAACCACTTAAAACAGCATATCATAACGACGTAGTGCTTACTTGTGCAAAGGTTATATCAGAAGCTACCGTAAGATATTTTAAGCGCAGTGGCGTTGTAAAAATCCAATGCGAGCAAGAAGGTTTTTATTTTTCTATCGTGTGGTTTAATCAACCTTACGTGGCGTCTAAACTAAAAGCGGGCGAAGAATATCTTTTTTACGGCAGAGTCCGCAGAGAAGACGGCGTTGTAAGCATGACCAACCCGACCTTTGAACTTTTAGACAAAAATTTTAGACTTAAAGGAATCGTTCCTCAATACTCATTAAAAGGAAATTTAACACAAAAATCGGTTAGAGACGCCGTAAAAATCGCCGTCGACGTAGAAAAACCAAAGAGCCTTATCCCCTTTGATTTACAGGCGAAATACGGTTTAAAAGACTTGTATTGTGCTTATAGAGAAGTTCATAATCCCACCACTTTTGCAAGTCAAGAACAAGCTGCCGATAGGGTTGCTGTGGAAGAATATTTTTCTCTTATATCTTCTTTTAGAATTATAAAAGGTGGTAACGAGCAAATTAGAACAAACAAATATTCTACTAGCAAGGAGCAACTTGAAAACTTTATAAAAACTCGTTTTTCGTTTGAGTTTACAAAAGGACAAAAGGACGCTGTCTCGGAAATTTATAACGATATGACGGGTAGCAAGGTAATGAACAGACTTTTGCAAGGGGACGTTGGCAGTGGAAAAACGGCAGTAAGCGTATGCGCGGTGTTCGTTGCCGTAAATAGTGGCTATCAGGTTGTAATGTTATCCCCAACCGAAGTATTAGCACGTCAAAACTATTCGGTAATAAAATCGGCTTTCCCCGAATATAACGTAGAACTTTTAACGGGATCAACCACGTTAAAAGAGAAAAAATCCATAAAAAACGCTCTTTCAGAAGGCAAAGTGAACGTTTTGGTTGGAACGCACGCCGTTTTAACCGAAGACGTTACCTTTAAGAACTTGTCGTTATGTATATGTGACGAGCAACAACGTTTTGGTGTAGCTCAAAGAAGTAGTTTGCTTGCAAAAGGCGTTACTCCGGACGTGTTGGTAATGAGCGCAACTCCAATTCCAAGAACTTTGTCTTTAATATTTTTTGGGGATTTAGATATAACGACCATTACGGAAAAACCCAAAAATCGTTTACCCGTGCAAACTAATTTAGTTCCCGAACATAAGTATTCGGACATGCTAGGTTTTATTAAAAAAGAAATTTCTAACGGTAACCAAGCATACTTCGTATGCCCAAAAATAGAAGGTGACGAAGAAGGTAGTATAATGTCGGTTACCGAGTTATACCAAGATATAAGCGAGCGTTTGCAAGGTGTAAGAGTTGGGCTTTTACACGGCAAAATGAAAGAAAAAGAAAAAACCTCGGTTATGACCGAGTTTAAACACAAAAATATAGACCTGTTAGTATCGACTACGGTAATCGAAGTAGGGGTAGACGTCCCCGATGCGACGGTTATGGTGATATATAACGCAGAGCGTTTTGGACTAAGCCAACTTCATCAATTAAGGGGACGCGTAGGTCGGTCGGACAAAAAGAGTTATTGTTTTTTAACCTGCGGAAGCAACAGTGACCAAGCGTTAGATAGACTAAAAGTGCTAGTTTCTAATCATGATGGATTCAAGATATCCGAACACGACTATAAACTACGTGGCTCAGGCGATTTTATGGGCACTCATCAAAGTGGTAAGCAAATACACGATTTAGGCAATCTAAACTATTCCACCAGCGCTATATATCTAGCAAAAAAAATCAGCGACGAATTCTTTGATTCGGGTAGGGATATCTCTGTGTTAAAAGAACAAGCAGTCAAACGCTATCGTAAATTAAAGGACGTAACGTTAAACTAACATGACAAATAATTTACAAAACGAAAAAGGGCTTTCGGGTAATCTAATAAAGATAATTGCCCTAATAACGATGACGGTTGATCACCTTGGTTTAATGCTTTTTCCACACCAAACGATTTTTCGTGCCGTGGGGAGAATAGCCATGCCGTTGTTTGCTTATATGATAGCCGAAGGATGTTATTATACACGCAATAAACTAAGGTATTTTCTATCGATTTTTGTGTTAGGTGCGTTGTGTCAAGCGGTGTTTTGGTTTTCTTACGGTACTTTGCAATTATCTATATTAATGACTTTTTCGCTATCAATCGCCCTTATATATTGTTTTGACTATCTAAAAAGAACGCAAACGGCAAAATCAATAATCTTAACCATTTTATGTTCGATAACGGTTTTAGTTCTAACGGTATTACTACCAAAACTTTTATACGATTATAAATTCAGTTTCGACTATGGAATACAAGGAGTGTTGATACCCGTACTAGTATACCTATTTAAAACGAAATGGCAAAAACTTATATCAGTTACGGCAATGCTGTGCTGGTTGTCGGTAATAAGTTTACTAGGTGCAGTGCAGTGGTTTTCGCTAATAAGCGTTTTAATATTAGCGTTATATAACGGCAAACGTGGAAAACTTAAACTAAAATATCTGTTTTACGTGTATTATCCATTGCATATAAGCGTTATATATTTAATAAGTATTCTAATTGCATAAGATAAAAACTGTTAAAAACAAAAAAGTGCCAATCGGCACTTTTTATTTTTAAGTTTTATTTAACTTTTCTATACATAAACAAAAAGGTAATTAACGCTTGTAAAGGTATACCAATTAAAAATATTTCCCAAAGAGTTTTCGGTGGAGTGGGTAGTAAATAATAAAGAATTAAATACACGCACAACAAACTCGTCCAACAAAGTAGGGAAACGCAAAGATGGTTCCAAAGATTTTTACCCCAAACGTGCGTAAGAACAAGCAAAACTATAAGGGTAACGGGAACGGCGATAATAAAAGAAATCCACGTGTGCGAAACCGAAGGGATAATAATATCAACGAAACAAAAAGCCAAAATAGCAACTAACCAAACTATTGAAGTTGCCCAAAGGGCAATGGCAACACGCTTTTTACCAAGGTTTCTAATAAGAGGTTTAATGGGTTTTGGTTTAGAAATCAAATCATCGATTTTAACTTGATATAAATCGGCAATTTGTTTAAGCACGCAAAGGTCTGGCACGGCTTCTCCGCGCTCCCATTTAGAAACGGCCTTGTCCGAATAATTAAGTTTTTCAGCAAGTTCTAGCTGCGTAAGGTTAAGCGCCTTTCTGTATCTAACTAAATTAAGCGCCAAGTTCTCTTTAACGTCCATATGGGGTATTATACACGAAAATGGGCATTTTTGCAAGTATTTTTAACAAAAATACGCCATATCTACCGTCAGTAGAATTAAAAAAAGTCAACTCTACCATCCGAAAAATAAGTGTAGAGAAAAAATTTTCATAATTAGTTGTAAAAGGTTATTTGTTTTATTTATAATGTAAGTAGATAAAAGGAGACGTTATGAAGATTGCAATTTCAGCTGAAACAACGGCAGATTTTTCAAAAGAACTTATAGAGCAGTACGGAATATTTATCACCCCGTTTACCATAACTTTAGGAGATAGGTCGGACTATGACGGTGTAATAACCGGCGACGATATTATTGAATACGTAAACAAAACGGGAAAGTTATGCAAAACTTCGGCAATTAACGCCTTTCAGTACACCGAACATTTTAATAATCTACTTAAAGAATACGATGCTGTTATTCACTTTTCTATTTCAAGTGAACTCAGCAGTGCTTGTAACAACGCAAAATCGGTTGCAGATACCATGAAAAACGTTTACGTTATAGACTCTCGCTCTTTATCTACGGGTATTGCGTTGCTTGCCATATACGCAAAAGAACTGGTTGAACAAGGCGAATCGGCAAAAACCGTTTATGAAAAATGTTTAAACAGAGTGCCTTCCGTTCAAGCAAGTTTTATACTAAAAAGAGTTGATTACCTTTATAAAGGTGGAAGATGTAGTATGCTTTCCTTTTTGGGGGCAAATTTACTTAAAATTCGTCCGCAAATAATCGTAAAAGAAGGCAAAATGATTTCGGGCAAAAAATATAGGGGTAACTACGCGCACGGCGTAAACACTTATTGTGACGACGTGTTGTCTCAATTTAACACGCCCGACCTAAACCACGGTTTCGTTACCTATACCACGGCGTCGCCCGAAATAGTGGAAAATGCAATACAAAAACTAAAAGACGCTGGATTTAGAAATATCCACGTAACCCGTGCGGGTGGAACTATCACAACTCACTGCGGTGAAGACTGCCTAGGCATATTATATCTTAACGACGGAAAACAATAAAAACCTTTAATAGTTAAAGCCCGCAGCTTTATAAGCTGCGGGCTTTTAAATTATTGTAAAAATTAAAAACTACTTAAATAAATTAACGATAGTATTCTTCACCATATTTCTCATATAAACGTAATTGATATACTCGTGTTTATCATAAATAAACTCGTGTGCAAAATCTTGCAAGATACCCATAGAAAAATGCACTTTTTCATTAATATTTTGCTCGCTTATACCAAGAGAAATTAAAATATCGGAAATCTCTAAGGTAAGTTTATCTTCAAGCGCCATAAATTTAGCGTTAACGGCTTCGTCCGAACCGGAAAGAGAGTGTAGTGCTTCGTGAATCTTGCTGTTGGTTTTATGAATCTTTATAACTTCGTCTATAACGATAGGAACTATATCTTCAACGGCAATAGGAGCAGTTAACTTCTTAAAAGTCTTAAAAAGGGGCTCAACGACCTTTTTAAGATAAATTTCCAACACGCAAACAAGGATATCTCTTTTGTCAGAAAAATACCCGTAAACGATACCCGTGGAAACACCGGCTCTTTTAGCAATCTCCGCGGTATTAGTTCCGTAATAACCAACTTCGGAAAAAAGAGCGTAACCCGCATCTATAATCTTTTGCTTGGTAATTGTCGACCTTTCTTGTCTTGGTTGTCTAACCGATTTTTTAATCATATATACATTATATAACACGCGCGAACAAAAATCAAGCAAAATAATTTCAAAAAAACTTTACTGAAAAAAACTGAAAAAAGTTTCACATTTTACTTGACATTAATAACGAGCAGTGGTAATATAATACTTGTAAAAACTGAAACAAATTTCACATTTTGAACTAGAAGGAGAGCGAGATGAAAAAACTTAGTGAGTTTGCTATTGGGGAGTCTGGTGTAGTTAAAAAAGTAACTGCCGAAGGACGAATTAAACGTCGTTTATTCGACATGGGTGTTACACCTAGCGCAAGGATTTATTTAAGAAAGAAAGCTCCATTTGGCGATCCAATAGAGATTAACGTTAGGGGATACGAACTTACTTTAAGGATAGCCGAAGCAGAGTGCGTGGAAATGGAGGAAAACGTATGAAAAAGTTTGCGTTAGCAGGCAACCCAAACAGTGGTAAAACAACCCTTTTTAACGTGTTGACGGGTTCTACTGCACACGTAGGTAACTGGCCGGGCGTTACGGTAGATAAAAGAGAAGGTGTTTATAAAAAATCGAGCGAGCCCGTCTCCATAGTAGACCTTCCGGGCATATACTCTCTTTCTCCTTACACACCCGAAGAAGTAATTTCAAGAAACTATATTCTAGACGAAAAACCCGATTGCGTTATAAATATCGTTGACGTAACTAATCTAGAAAGAAACTTATATTTAACCACTCAACTAATGGAAATAGACGTTCCCGTCGTGGTTGCGTTAAATATGGTTGATATGCTTGAAAAGAACGGGGATAAAATAGACGAAAAACAACTAGAAAAACGTCTTGGTTTACCCGTAGTAAAGGTTTCAGCGTTAAAAGGAACGGGCGTAGAACAACTTATGGAAGTTGCAATCGCCCAAAGCGACCTAAAAAGAAAGGGAGAAACCGTTCTTAAAGAATGTGATATAAACCATCTCATAAGCGACGTTGAGCGTGCGCTTATCGGTCACGAAATAGAAAACTCACTTTTTCACTCCATAAAGTTAATCGAAGGCGACGAACTAGAAATCAAAATGCATCCTGCAACCGTAAAGATGGTAGAGGAATTTAAAAAGACCTTTTCAAACCAACTTTTCGGAAACGATTTAGAAGCTTTAATCGCTGATGCAAGGTATAGATACATAACTGCAAACTACTCTCCGTTACTAATAAAAAAACAAAAAGGCATAGCTATAACTCCTTCGGATAAGGCCGATAGAGTTTTAACACACAAATGGTTTGGAATTCCGATATTTTTAGTAATACTTTTTGGAATGTTCCATTTAACCTTTGGCGAAGACTTTTTATATCTTAGCAAAATATTTACCTTGCCAACCCTAGAAGAACTTGGCTATGCTGATAATTTTGGAACGGCGTTACTTGCTTGTTTATACGACGGGGCGGTATTCTCGCCGGGCGTAATATTGTTTAACCTGATGGGATTGATAACCGAAACTCTTTTTGGGTTTATAACCGACGTTATCGCAAATTTAGGGGCGTCGCCCGCAATCGTAAGTTTCGTTGGAGACGGCGTGCTTGGTGGCCTTGGTGGGGTACTTTCCTTCGTACCGCAAATCGTATTCTTGCTTTTATTACTATCTATATTAGAAGACTCTGGATACATGGCGAGAGTAGCCTTTATTTTGGATAGAATATTTAGAAAATTCGGCGTGTCGGGCAGAGCGTTTATTCCTATGATAATGGGCTTTGGCTGTTCGATTCCCGCAATGATAAACACCAGAACTCTTGCCGACGAAAGAGAAAAAACTATGACCATAAGGACCATTCCTTTCTTCTCTTGCGGGGCAAAACTACCAATACTAGCAGCCGTTTCGGGCGCGGTAGGTACGTTTTTGGGCGTTGACGGTGGTTTAATAAGTTTATGTATGTACGTGTTGGGTATGACGGTTGCCGTAATAAGTATAATACTTATGAGAAACACTACCCAACGTGGCGAAATCTCACCGTTTATAATGGAACTTCCGGCATATCGTATGCCAAGTGGGAAAGCGCTTATGATACACCTTTGGGATAAAACCAAACACTATATCCAAAAGGTATTCACGGTAATTTTGGTTTCTACTATTGCAATATGGTTCTTATCCAACTTCAACTGGAAATGGCAATTTTTAATGGAAGAAGTTGATGGAGTAATGGTAAATCTTCGCATGGACGAAAGTATTTTAGGCTCTATCGGAATGCTTATCCAACCTTTATTTACTCCATTAGGATTCGGCAGTCAACTTAACTCAAACGGCTGGGTATTCGCAGTTGCCGCAATAACGGGACTTATTGCAAAAGAAAACGTAATATCAACCTTTGGCGCACTTGCCGCGTGCGTAGCAGGTGGTATGGTTGCAACCGAAGAGGGCGTAAGCGAAGTTTTAGCAGTTATGGGAAGCGTTGGTGTTCCGTTAACGCAATTATGGCCGGCAATGATAGCCTTTATCGTATTTAACATGACCACGATACCTTGTTTTGCAGCAGTTGCCGCAGCAAAGGGAGAAACGCCAAAGGG
Source organism: Clostridia bacterium (assembly GCA_017399945.1). GTDB lineage: Bacteria > Bacillota > Clostridia > Christensenellales > Borkfalkiaceae > UBA1259. The sequence goes on along the minus strand of JAFQAQ010000008.1, from coordinate 20,906 downwards.
CAAGTTCAAATGGACGCTATTATTCTGGCTAGCATCTTCCTTCATAGCAGGAACGATAACCTACGTAGTGTTATCGGTTTGGTGGACCGCGTTTATATTCGTAGCTATACTCGTTGCGATTTTGGTTGGAATATATTACAACAATAAAAGATTATTAAAAAAGGAAAATAAAAATGGTTGACGCAATAATAATAGCAGTGGTACTAGGCGTAGTGATATGGTCGGTTGCCGTTGCAATAAAAAACAAAAAACAGGGCAAAAGCGCGTGTGGATGTGATTGTTCAAAATGCACTTGTTGTTCTTTTGAAAAGTCAGAAAAGGACCAAGAGTCCATTAAATAAATCCTTTCAATTTGGTTTATCCCCGTGCAATTTTGCATGGGGATAAAACGTATTTCGGCTTGCCAAAAATAAAAATAATGGTATAATAACGTAAAGGAGTAAAAAAATGCAAAAAAAGTTACACGTTTTAGGAATGACTTGCACGGCGTGTTCGTCTGGTATTGAAAAGGCCGTCGGATTACTTAACGGAATAAACTCGGTTAGCGTATCGTTGATGGACAAAAGCATGACGGTTGACTTTAACGAGCAAATCGTTTCGATAGAAGTTATCATTTCAACCGTGCAAAAACTCGGTTACGACGCAATGCAAACGCTTACAAAAAAGGACGACTATGCCGAAAAACTAAAAAAACGTTTTTTCATATCCTTGCTAATACTTATTCCTTTAATGTATTTTTCAATGGGCGCAATGCTAAGTTTGCCCGTACCACCAACAAAAATAAACTTGCCTATTCAGTGTGTTTTAGCGTTAACGTTAATGATAATAAACGGCAGATTTTTCACTAACGGACTACGCGCCGTAATAAACGGCTCGCCTAATATGGACACCTTAGTGTCGCTAGGCTCTCTATCTGCGTTTATATATTCGGTTGTAGCAAGCGTAATTTTTTATGCTACGGGAAATAGTTCTCACGTTTTCTTTGAATCGGCTGGAATGGTCGTTTCGCTAGTGACCTTAGGTAAATGGTTAGAAGAACTGTCCAAGGGGAGAACGGGCAGAGAAATAGAAAAACTAATAAAACTCGTGCCAAAAACGGTAACTGTAATAAGGGACGGAGTGCAGTCGGTAATACTCAGTGCAGAAGTCGTTGAAGGGGACCTTTTAATATTTAAAGCGGGCGACTACGTTGCCGTTGACGGCGTGGTGACGGAAGGTGTTGCCACCGTAGATAAATCGGCAATCACGGGCGAGAGTTTGCCCGAAGAAGTCACGGTGGATAGCCAAGTGGTTTCGGGTAGTATATTAAAATCGGGATATTTAACGGTAATTGCAAAAAAGGTTGGCGAACATACCTTGTTTAGCAAAATTATTCAAGCGGTAAAACAAGCAGGCGCAACCAAAGCACCCATACAAAAACTAGCAGACAAAGTGTCGGGTTGGTTTGTTCCCGTGGTCGTTTTAATTGCGATTTTAGTGTTTATAATACAGTTTATTATAACCAAAAACGCATATTTAGCCTTTAACTATGGCATAAGCGTGTTAGTAATATCTTGTCCTTGCGCGTTAGGACTAGCAACTCCGGTTGCGGTTATGGTGGCTACTGGCAAGGGTGCGAGTATGGGCGTTTTGTTTAAGAACGCAACGGCGCTCCAAAAAGCAAAAGATATCAATTGCGTTTTGCTAGATAAAACGGCAACCTTAACGCAAGGAACTCCAAAAGTAACCGATTATATAAACTACTCGGATTTAACCGACCAAGAAATATTCAATATAGTATGCTCGCTAGAAAGCAAGTCTAACCACCCCTTATCTCAGGCGATAATCAGCTATTGCAAACAAACGGAAAACTATCAAGTAACCGATTTTGAATACGTTATAGGAAAGGGGCTTATCGGCTACGTTAACGATAAATACTATCGACTAGGCAGTTTTGCCGTAACCGATTCTATCTCCCAAGAATATTCGGGCAAGTCAGTAGTTGCGCTATCAACTAAAACGGGGCTATTATGCTTATTTGCCGTTGCTGATTGTATAAAAGAAAATAGTCGTCAGTCGGTAAAAAGATTAAACGATATGGGCATAAAAACCGTAATGATAACGGGCGATAATCAAAATTCGGCAGAGGAAATTGCAAAACAAACGGGCATATTAGAATTTAAGGCAAACGTACTTCCAGAAGGTAAAATGGAACAAGTAAAAATATATAAAGAAAAGGGCTATTTAGTTGCAATGGTTGGCGACGGAATAAACGATAGCCCAGCCTTAAAGGAGTCGGACGTGGGAATTGCAATGGGTAACGGCACGGACGTAGCTATTGAAAGTGCAGACGTCGTGTTAGTTGGAGGAAATATCGACGGGGTTTCAAACGCAATTGCATTAAGTAAAAAAACGGTAGGAATAATAAAAGGCAACTTGTTTTGGGCGTTTATATATAACGTACTTATGATACCAATCGCAGGTGGAGCGCTAAGTTTTCTCGGCATAACCTTAACCCCGACCATAGGCTCTATCTGTATGTGTTTAAGTTCATTGTTCGTTGTAACTAACGCGCTTAGAATAAACGCTTTTAGAAAAGGAGATAACCAAACCCAAAAAGGCAAAAACAAACGCATCATACTAACTGTCGAGGGTATGATGTGTAAACATTGCCAATCAAAAGTTGAAAGGGCGATTACGTCTTGTACGGGAGTAGTTAAAGTGGACGTAAACTTAAAAACAGGCAAAGTCACAGTGCTTGGCGATACCGACCTTCAAAGTGTAACCACTGCAATAGAAAAGGCAGGATTTAAGGTAACGGGCGATGAGTAACCAAAATTAATTAAAAGGCTAAACGCAAAAAACGTTTAGCCTTTTTTAATACCACTTATCAAAAAATTGGTGCATAGGCTTGAAAAAAAACACAACATATAGTATAATAGATAGAACGGAGGAATTATGGCTAAAAACAGTTATAAGGCAGAAGACATAAAGATATTAGAGGGCTTGGACGCGGTAAGAATGCGCCCAGGTATGTATATAGGAACTACTAGCGTTAAAGGTTTGCACCATATTTTATGGGAAATAGTCGATAACGCAGTGGACGAAGCGGCAAACGGACACGCAAACAAAATTCATATTCGTTTATATAAAGACGGAAGCGCTTCGGTAGAAGATAACGGAAGGGGAATTCCCACCGACATACACTCAAAAGCAGGTGTATCAGGCGTTCAGGTAGTATTTACCCAACTACACGCAGGCGGTAAATTCGACGCTGATAATTATAACTATTCGGGTGGTTTGCACGGCGTAGGTGCGTCGGTAACCAACGCTTTATCTGAATGGCTTAAAGTAGAAGTATATAAAAACACCGTATATTCAATGGAATTTCATTCCTATTTAGATAATGAAACGGGAAAAGTAAAATCAGGTATACCAGTTGCCCCCTTAAAAGACACTAAGGTAAAAACTAACAAAAAGGGTACTTTCGTAAGGTTTTTGCCGGATAAACGCGTGTTTGAAACGGTAGAATTCTCGGTAGAAACCATACTAAAACGTCTTAAAGAACTCGCCTTTTTAAATAAAGGATTAGAAATAGATTTTTACGACGAACACACCGATTTTCATAGGGTATATAAATACGACGGTGGTATAGTAGACTTTGTAAAACACCTTAACGAAGGAAGGTCAACTTTATATAACGAACCACTTTACGCAACGGCTGAAAAGGACGGTATAAGCGTAGAATTTGCAATACAACATACCGATGCGTACGTTGATAGTCTTTATTCATACGTAAACAATATCCCCACTGGGGAAGGTGGTATGCACGAAACGGGCTTCCGTTCTGGGTTAACGAGAGTGTTTAACGATTATGCAAGGGAAAGGAACGTTCTTAAAGAAAAGGACGATAACTTAATCGGCGACGATTTTAAGGAAGGTTTAACGGCGATTTTGTCTATCAAAATGCAAAACGTTCAGTTTGAAGGTCAAACAAAAACCAAACTGGGCAACCCCGAGGCTAGACCTGCAACCGAAAGCGTAACCGTATCCGAACTATCCTTGCTTATGAAAAACAAAAAACTCGCAAAGGTGTTCGATACCATAATAAACAAAGCGTTGGGCGCTGCAAAAGCAAGGCTTGCAGCAAGAAAAGCAAAAGAAATCGCAAGGGCGTCTAAGAGTATAGATTCGCAAAACTTGGTTGGAAAACTTGCTTCATGTTCAAGTAGAAAACCCGAACTTAACGAACTTTTTATAGTAGAAGGTGACTCTGCTGGTGGAAGCGCAAAACAAGCAAGGGTACGTCATACCCAAGCGATATTACCACTTCGTGGTAAACCACTTAACGTTGAAAAGAAAAAACTAGACCAAATACTTCAAAACGAAGAAATAAGAACGATAATCTCTGCGCTTGGCACGGGTATAGGTTCGGAATTTGATTTAGATAGCCTAAAATTCCACAAAGTAATAATTTTATCAGATGCCGACCAAGACGGCGCGCACATAAGGGCAATACTTTTAACCTTCTTTTTCAGGTATATGAAAGAATTAGTGCAAGCAGGTCACGTGTATATCGGCATGCCACCACTTTACAAGGTTTATAAAAACAACGTGGAAGAATACGCGTACGACGATAACGAGTTGCAGTCTAAAATAGACAAGGTGGGCAGGGGGTATCAAATACAAAGATACAAAGGTCTTGGTGAAATGGACCCGTCGCAGTTATGGGACACCACTATGAATCCGGAAACCCGTTCGCTCATAAGGGTAACCATAGAAGACGCAGCCGAAGCCGATAGGTTAATAACCGTACTTATGGGCGACGAAGTAGGCGAAAGAAAGAAATATATTTTCGAGCACGCAAACTTTAACAAGGAAGACAAGTTTGCAAAAATCAAGCGTTCGTAGGAGGAGAAGATAAATGGACGAAAACAAAGGTTTGATATTCACTTCTCTTGACGAAGTGCTAAAAAACTCAATGATACCTTATGCGGAGAACGTTATATTAGATAGAGCGCTTCCCCGTGTAGAAGACGGCTTAAAACCCGTTCAAAGAAGAATATTATACGCAATGAACGAAATGGGGCTAACCCACGATAAACCCCACAAAAAATGCGCAAAAATCGTCGGCGAATGCTTGGGTAAATACCACCCCCACGGCGATAGTTCGGTGTATGGCGCTCTCGTACACTTGGCGCAAGATTTTAATATGCGTATGCCCTTAATTAACGGACACGGTAACTTTGGTACGGTGGACGGGGACTCGGCGGCGGCGTATAGATACACCGAAGCGAGATTAGAAGCCTTAGCGCTAGAATTGTTAAGGGATATTGATAAAGATACGGTAAAGTTTAACCTTAACTTCGACGATACTTGCGAAGAACCCGAAACCTTACCGGGTAGATACCCCAACCTTTTAGTAAACGGCGCAACGGGTATAGCAGTAGGTCTTGCAACCAATATTCCACCACATAACCTATGCGAAGTTATCGACGGAACGATAGCCTATATAGACAACCCAAAAATTTCATTAAAAGAAATGATGAAATATATCCCTGCGCCCGACTTTCCTACGGGCGGATATATCATATCGGGCGAAGAATTAGAAGAAGCGTATAAAACGGGTAGAGGCAAGATAAAAATTCGAGCTAGGGTAAATATAGAAAAGGAATCGGGCGAAAAACAAAATTTAGTAATATCCGAACTTCCTTATCAAGTAAACAAAGCCGAATTATTAAAAAAGATATCCGAAATGCGTGAAGAACGCAAGGAATATCTAGGCAATATTGCAGACGTCGTAGACGAATCCGACCGTAACGGTATGCGCGCGGTAATAAAACTTAAAAAAGATGCAGACGCAAAAGCAATACTTAACTATCTATATAAAAATACCCAACTAGAAACTTCTTTTGGTATAAACATGGTTGCGATAGCAAACGGCAAACCCTGTCAACTAGGGCTGCTAGATATTATAAGCTATTACGTAAACTACCAAAGAGAAGTTATATTAAGAAGAAGCAAGTTTGAACTAGAACGCGCAAAAGAAAGAGCGCATATTTTAGAAGGTTTAATAATAGCAGTACAAAATATCGACGAAGTAGTTAAAATCATCAAAAACGCCGATAACACTGCGGACGCAAGGGCAAAATTAAGGCAACGTTTTAACTTGTCCGAAGTGCAAGCAAACGCAATTTTAGATTTAAGACTAGCAAGACTCACTAAACTTGAAGTAACCAAACTAGAAGAGGAGTTAAGAGAACTTAAAAAGAAGATAGAAGAACTAACTGCAATAATTGCAAGCAAAGCAAAACAAATGGCAGTAATAGTTAAAGAACTTAAAGAAATCAAAAAGAAATTCGGTGACGACCGTCGCAGTCATATTATCGAAGGTGGCAAGGAAGTCGACATCGCAAGCGTGGAAAAGGAACTTAAACAAATAGACGATTTCGTTGTAGCGTACACCGAAAATAAAGCGTTTAAGAAAATGACTGAAAGAAACTTTAAGTCAAGCGATAAAAAAGTAAAAGACAACTCCACTGATTTCGTTAAGTTTGTATGCAACGCAAAAAGCGACCAAACTTTACTTGCCTTTACCAATCTCGGAAACGTTTGCAAAATCGATATGGAAATTGCTCCTGAATGTAGGTTTAGGGATAAGGGCTTTAAGTTTACGGACGTAGTTAAGGAAGCCCAAAGAAACGAATATCCCGTTGCTTTCTTTGCGGTTAACGAAAATCAAGTACCGGACGGCTACTTGTTGTTCTATACCAAAAACGGCTTGATTAAAAAGACCGAGTGGAAAGAATACACCTTGATTAAACCGTATTATCAAGCAATCAAACTAAAAGACGACGACGTGCTTGTCGGTGTAGAACAAGACCTTCCAGAAACGACCATAGCTTTCATAACGTCTAGCGGTATAGTGCTAAACGCAGTAAAAGACTCTATTCCGGTACAAGGCAGGGTTGCAGGTGGCGTAAAGGGCATAAATCTAAGCAAGGGCGATAATATCGTATTCGTATCCCAAGTAGACGAAGAAGGTGAGCTCGTAATAATAACCGACACGGGTTTTTATAAAAAAGTTCTTTCAGCCGAAATCGAACCGTTAGAACGCGCAAGAAAAGGCGTAAAGATATGCGAATTAGGTAGGGTAAACAAAATAATCTTTGCAAATTACGTAAAAGAACCATACGATATCGCAGTGGTTGATAACTTTGGCGTAGCGTTTAGCGTTAATACCGAAGAACTGTCCATTGAAAACCGAACTACTAAGGGTAAAACCTTAAAGAACGAAAACAAAAAACGCAAACCCGAAAAAGCGTTCAGAATTTTCTAACAAAACAAAAAAACTCGACTTATTTTAAGTCGAGTTTTTTATTTGCTTAAAATTAAACGTTAAATCTAAATAATACCACGTCGCCGTCTTTAACGACGTATTCTTTACCTTCCGAACGCACCTTTCCTTTTTCCTTTGCAGCGTTAAAACTACCAAGTTCAACCAAGACGTCGTAATCAACGATTTCAGCGCGGATAAATCCTTTTTCAAAATCGGTGTGGATTTTCCCTGCCGCTTGTGGAGCTTTGGTGCCACTTTCAATAGTCCATGCGCGTACTTCTTTTTCGCCTGCCGTAAGGTAACTAATAAGCCCTAAAAGTTTATAAGAAGTTTTAACCAATCTATCAAGACCACTTTCAGTAAGACCGTAATCTTCTAAAAACATTTGTCTTTCGTCGTCTTCTAGTTCAGAAAGTTCTTCTTCGGTTTTAGCGCAAATAACCATACTTTCAGCATTTTCACTCTTTGCAAAATCAATAACAGCCTTAGCAAAGGGGAGTTGGTCTTCGGGTTTGCCCATATCCTTTTCGCCAATGTTGGCAGTGTAGATAACGGGCTTTGCAGTAATTAAGAATAAGGAGTTAAGATATTCCTTTTCTTCGTCCGTGCAAGCAAGCGTTCTTGCAGGTTTAAGGTCGGACAAATGGTCGAAAAGTCTTTTTAGGAACTCAGCCTCAATCTTATACTTTTTATCACCCGTCTTAATCATGCTTTCAGCCTTGTCAAGACGTTTTTTAACCGATTCGGTATCGGCAAAGATAAGTTCAAGGTTAATCGTTTCAATATCACGAAGGGGATCTACGCTATCGTCAACGTGCGTAACGTTTTCGTCGGCAAAACAACGAACGACGTGAACTATTGCGTCCGTTTCTCTAATATTAGCAAGGAACTTGTTGCCAAGACCTTCGCCTTTACTAGCGCCCTTAACAAGACCTGCAATATCAACGAATTCAACGACTGCGGGGGTAATTTTTTTAGTGTTATACATTTTACCCAAAACTTCAAGTCTAACGTCTGGCACGGCAACGATGCCCACGTTTGGTTCAATGGTACAGAAAGGATAGTTAGCACATTCTGCGCCAGCTTTGGTGATAGCGTTAAAAAGAGTAGATTTGCCAACGTTGGGAAGCCCAACAACGCCTAATTTCATACGTTAAATCTCCGTAAAGGTAATTTTGTGCAAAAATAGATTAATGCACTGATATTATATATTATTCTGTTCAAAAATACAACTTTTTGGCTTGCCTTTTTGAACAAAAGTGTGATATTATGTAACTAACAAGGAAAGTATTATGAATTATAAAGAATATATATCAACAAAACTTAACGTACAAGGCGTAACGGCAACCGAACTTGAAAGCTTTATAGAAATCCCACCCAACACCGATATGGGTGATTTTGCTTTGCCGTGTTTTAAACTAAGCAAAATTCTTCGTTCATCTCCAATTAAGATTGCCGAGGATTTAGCCAATGCGTTTATGGTTGACGACGTTGTGTCCGGTTGCACGGCAGTGAACGGATACTTAAACTTTAAGATTAATCGTAACGCCTTTGCTAGCGCATTACTAAACGAAATTATAGAAAAAGGCGATTGCTTTGGTAGTGACGATATCGGCAACGGAAAAACCGTTTGTATAGACTATTCGTCCATAAATATTGCAAAGCCCTTCCATATAGGTCATTTATCCACAACCGTAATTGGAAGTGCGTTATGCAAAATATATAGATTTTTAGGGTATAAGGTAGTTGGAATAAACCACCTTGGCGATTATGGAACGCAATTTGGCAAACTTATCGTTGCGTATAAAAAATGGAGTAGTGAACAAGCCGTATTAGAAGGCAGACTTAAAGAACTAACTAGAATATACGTTATGTTTCACGACCAAGCCAAAGAAAACCCCGAACTAGAAGACGAGGCGCGTCACTATTTCAAACTTATTGAGGATGGAGACGAGGAAAGTAACAAACTATTCGAACTATTCAAAAAGATTACGTTAGAAGAAGTAGACAAAATATACAAACTACTAAACGTTACGTTTGATTCATACGCAGGCGAAAGTTTTTATAACGATAAAATGGCGCCCGTAGTGCAGGAACTAGACCAAAAAGGGCTTCTAAAAGACTCCGAAGGCGCAAAAATCGTTGATTTAGAAGAATACGGAATGTCGCCTTGTCTAATACTTAAATCTGACGGTTCTTCGTTATACGCAACCCGTGATATAGCGGCTGCAATATATCGTAAGAACACATATGATTTTTATAAAAACCTTTACGTAGTTGCATATCAACAAAATTTGCACTTTAAACAATTCTTTAAGGTGTTAGAACTTATGGGTAAAGACTGGGCAACCGATTGCGTTCACGTTGCTTACGGAATGGTATCGCTAGAAAGTGGTTCTATGAGTACGCGTCAAGGCAAAGTTGTTTTATTAGAAGACGTTATTTCAAAAACCATAGAAAAAGCGTATAAGGTAATTGAAGAAAAGAACCCCAATCTTCCAAACAAAGAACAAACTGCAAGGGCAGTTGGTACGGGCGCAGTTATCTTCGGTGCGCTTTGTAACAATAAAATAAAAGATATAGTGTTCTCTTACGATAGAGTGCTTTCGTTTGAAGGCGAAACCTGTCCTTACGTTCAATACACGGTTGCAAGATGCAACAGCGTAATCAACAAATGTGGCAACCCCAAAGATTTTGAACTTATCGACCTTAACGACGACGAATACGCAGTATTAAACCAACTTGGTAGGTTTAAGGAAGTGGTTAAGTCGGCGGCGGATAAATACGAACCTTCGCTGGTTACTAGATACGCCTTGGATTTAGCCTCTGCGTTTAACAAATTCTATATAACTTGTAGGATTTCGGGTGAGCAAGACAAAATTAAAAACTTCCGTTTAACTATATGCAAATCGGTAAAAACCGTTCTTACTAACGCATTAACCTTACTTGGAATACAAACGGTGGAGGAAATGTAATGAACAAAGCCGTTGTTTTAGATTTAGACGGAACGCTTATGGAGACTATTGAGGACATAAGATGCGCTCTTAATATAATGCTAAAAAAATTCGGATATCCGGAAATTACCTCCGAACGCGCTAGACAAATTATTAATCACGGCGCCAAAGAACTTGTAAAAAACGCAATTCCCGAAAAACTTTCACAAGAAAAATTTAACGAGTGTTACGACGAGTATAAAAAGATATACTTTGACCTAGACTGTAAAAAGACTTACGTTTATCAAGGCATGCAAGAGTTTATAACTGCTTGTAAAAACGCAGGATACAAGGTGTGTATAGCAACCAACAAACACGTTTCTAAAACCAAAAGTCTTTGCGAGGAAAAGTTGCCCGATTTCAAGTTTGACGCTATTTTAGGTATAGACGAAGGTGTTATTCCAAAACCCGATCCAACGTATACTCTTAAAATGCTAGAAAGTTTGGACGTAAACCCCCAAGACGCCTACTTTATAGGTGACGGGGACACGGACGTGGTTACTTCGCTTAGGGCAGGCACCAAGGGAATATCCGTTCTTTGGGGGTATAGAAACCAATCTCAATTATCAAAAGTAGGGGCTAAAATTTTTGCTCAAACCCCAGCTGATTTACTTAATCTAATTAAACTCTAATTTTTCCCTTTTTTCTCTAAAATTATCAAAATCTTTTCAATTTTTCATTTAACAAGTTTTCTAAAATAAAAAACTACCATTTAGGAGTTTACAATTGAAAAATCAATATAAAATAGCAATCGTCGGGGGCGGAGCGTCTGGAATGCTCTGCGCCGTCGAGCTTTTGCTTGACGGTGTTTTTTCGGGTAACGATATAGTTATACTAGAAAAAAACGATAGAGTAGGCAAAAAACTGCTAGCCACCGGCAACGGACAATGTAACCTTTGTAACGAGAATTTACGCAAGGAATTTTATCACGGCAATAAAAAGTTCGTTCAGCAAACCCTTCAAACTATAATACAAACGGACGTTTGTGGTTATTTAAGCCGTATGGGGCTTGTTTTAACTACGGGAAAGGACGGTAAAGTTTATCCAATGTCCAAACAAGCAACGGCAGTTTTAGATGTTTTACGCGCTTTTTTGTATCAAAAAGGGTGTAATATTATAACTTCTTGCGGTGTAAAATGTATAAAAAAGGGCAAGCAGGGTTTTGTTCTGCAAACCGAACAAGGCGATTTTTATGCAAATAAAACGGTTTTAGCTTTCGGTGGAAGCGCCGGCAAACAGTTTGGTACGGACGGAAGTTCTTATAGTTTAGCAACTAACTTTGGTCACCAACTAACCGAACTTTATCCCTCGCTAGTTCAATTAAAAACCTCCACTAACACCATAAAAGGTTTTAAGGGACTTAAAGAAACTGCAACAGTTTATGCTTATGATGGAGAGAGTCTTGTAAGTCAAAGCACGGGCGACTTGTTGTTTACCGAATTCGGCGTTTCGGGCTCAACCATATTTCAAGTTTCAAGTTATCTAGTAAACGCAAAAAACCCAAAAATCGTTATATCCTTTGCCCCCGAACTTACGCCTTTGCAACTAGAAAAAGTTATTCAATCTCGTATGGAAAAATCTTTTATTGAAAGGGAAGACCTTTTATCGTCAATAATAAACAAAAAGATAGGTCAGGCAATATATAGAAGTGATAAAGAAAAGAGTGTAAAGTCACTTTCATACGCGTTAAAAAACTTCACCTTAAAAATAACGGGAACTCTTGGCTTTAACTACGCGCAAGTAACCAAAGGTGGAATAAAAACCGATACGATATGCCCAAAAACCTATCAAAGTCAATTGGTAGACGGACTTTATATTATAGGCGAAGCATTAAACGTAGACGGCGATTGCGGTGGATATAACTTAGCGTTTGCCTTTGCTAGCGGAATTGCTAGCGCAAAGAATATAAAAAGCAATATTAAAAGCTAATTTTACGGAGAAAAATAAATGGATAAATTTATCATCTTTACCGAAGAGTTATTATCAAAACAACATCTAGCAACAGTAAGGGAAATAGGCAGAAGAATAGGCGTAAAAGCGCCTGCCGCTAGCAAAAAAGACCAATTAATAGAAGAAATTTTGGCAATTCAAAGCGGAAAAAAGCAAGCCGTTCCACCAAGCAAACGTGGCGCTCCACCTAAAATCAAGGTGGATATTTCGGCTTTTTTGGTGAAGGACGATTACCTAATTCCCAATGATTATCCTTTGCCCGAAAACACTCCTTATAAAAACCAGTCTGAATTTGCTACGGGTGAGTTGCACGACTCTATAAAAAGCACAAAACTCACAGCCGAAGGCGTGCTTGAATTATGTGGTAACTATGGATTCTTGCGCGTTAATAACTATGAAAATAGTTCGGACGATATTTACGTATCCATACAAAATATAAGAAAATACAATCTTAAAAAAGGGGATAAAATAAAGGCAACGGCAGTTTATTTAAGGGAAAACGAATCACCCGCAATGCAAACGGCAATAACCATAAACGGCCTATCTCCTGAAAAAATAGAAGATAGAAAAGATTTTGATAAAATAACCCCGTGTTATCCATGTGAAAGATTAGTTATGGAAACGCAAGATAACGATGCGGGTATGCGTTGTATAGACTTATTTTGTCCGATAGGTAAAGGTCAACGTGGGTTAATAGTAGCACCGCCCAAAACGGGCAAAACCACCTTGCTTAAAAAGATAGCCCTATCTATTGAAAAAAACAACCCCGAAGTAAAACTTATAATACTATTAGTTGACGAGCGTCCCGAGGAAGTGACCGACATAAAACGCGCGGTAAAAGCCGAAGTGGTGTCGTCTACTTTTGACGAGGGAAGCGCTCATCACGTCAAGATAGCCGATTTAGTAATAAACAGAGCAAGAAGACTTGCCGAACTTGGCACGGACGTCGTGATATTAATGGATTCTATCACGAGATTAACAAGGGCGTATAACTCCCAAGAAGAATCTTCGGGCAAGATATTATCCGGTGGTCTAGATCCGCTTGCGTTACAAGCCCCCAAAAAGTTCTTCGGCTCGGCAAGAAATTTAGAAGAAGGTGGAAGTTTAACCATAATCTCAACGGCGTTGATTCAAACGGGAAGCCGTATGGACGACGTAATTTTTGAAGAATTTAAAGGAACGGGTAATATGGAAATACATTTATCCGATAAACTTTCAGAAAAACGTATTTTCCCTGCAATCGACCTATTAAAGTCGGGTACTAGAAAAGACGAATTACTTTTAACCGAAGAAGAATTATCGGCAGTGTATAAACTACGCAATTTCGTAGCAAATCGTCAAGACGCAACCGAAGTTATAATAGATATGATAAAACGAACGAAAAACAACGCCGATTTAATATCAAAAATAGACGGATGGATAAAGGCTTATAATAACTAAAATGAAATCTATAAGAAATAAAACTATTGATTTTAGTATAGAACAAGGGGAAAAATACCTTGCCCGTTGCATAAAACCCAAAAAGATAGACCAAATAAAAGGAAACAGCACGGTTAACGGTGACGCCCTTGTTGCGCTAACTAAAATCCAAAACAATTCCATAGACTTATTAGTGGTCGATCCACCCTATAATATGAACAAAACCTTTCACGGCAAAAAGTTCAAAAAAACGGGTATGGAAGAATACGAAGAATACACACGTAATTGGCTAAACGCCGTAACGCCAAAACTAAAACCAACGGCAAGTGTATACGTTTGTTGCGATTGGGAAAGTTCAATCGTAATTGGAAAAGTGCTTTGTGAATATTTTACCGTAAGAAACCGTATTACTTGGCAAAGGGAAAAGGGTAGAGGCGCAAAAGCAAATTGGAAAAATTCTATGGAAGATATTTTCTTTGCGACCGTTTCAGATGACTACGTTTTCAATCTCAACGCAGTAAAACAACGCAAGAAAGTTCTTGCTCCTTATAAACAAGACGGCGCGCCCAAAGACTGGGAGCAAACGGATAAAGGAAAGTATAGAAATACTTGCCCCTCGAATTTTTGGGACGACATATCCGTGCCCTATTGGTCGATGGCTGAAAACACCGCCCACCCGACTCAAAAACCCGAAAAATTAATTGCAAAACTAATACTAGCAAGCACTAACGTCGGAGATTTAGTTCTAGATCCCTTTGCTGGCAGTTTAACAACGAGCGTGGTTGCAAAAAAACTAGGAAGAAAATATATTGGTATAGAACAAAATCCCCTTTATTGCGCTTGGGGTGAGTATCGTTTAGAACAAGCCGAAAAAGATAAAACCATACAAGGCTACGAAGACGGCGTGTTCTATGAACGCAATTCAAGACCTAACTAAAAAGTAAAAATAAAAAAGGCTTTTGCATTTTGCAAAAGCCTTTTAATTTATAAAGATGATTATCTAATTTCTCTAACCTTAATAATTCCGTCAACGTCTTGAATATGTTTAATAGATTGTTCGGAAACTTCAACGTCGGTGTCGAGAATAGTAACGGCGTAATCGCCACGACTCTTGTTACTCATGTTAGAAATGTTAATGCCTTCGTTACCAACGACCGTAGTAATTTGAGCAAGAATATTATTGATATTCTTGTGTAAAATAACTAATCTAAAATCAGTGGTTCTTGGCATTGAGCAAGCAGGGTAATTAACGCTGTTAATAATATTACCGTTTTCGATATAATCGATAAGTTGTTTAGACGCCATAACAGCGCAGTTATCTTCTGCTTCTTCGGTAGAAGCGCCAAGGTGGGGAATACAAACGATATTTTCTATTCCGATAATTTCATCTGCGGGGAAATCGCAAACGTATCTAGCAACTTTGCCGGAGTTAACTGCGGTAATCATATCGCCGTTATCAATAAGTTCTCCACGAGCACAGTTAATAATAACCACGCCGTTTTTCATTTTGCTAAGCGCTTCGGCGTTAATAAATCCCTTGTTTTGGTTAGCGATATAAGGGATGTGTAAAGTAATGTAATCACATTCTTCAAACAACACGTCTAAACTCTTAACAACCTTAACGTGCGTAGAAAGACGAAGAGCCGCGTCAACCGACAAGAAGGGGTCGTAACCGATAACGCTCATGCCTAGTTTATCGCCTGCGTTGGCAACTAACGCGCCGATAGCGCCAAGACCGATAACGCCAAGTTTTTTGCCTTTAATTTCATAACCACCGAAATTAGACTTACCTTTTTCAACAAGTTTGCCAACTTCGTCGCCCTTACCTTTAAGGGTTTTAACCCAATCGATAGCGTCAACGATTTTTCTAGAACCCAACAAAAGACCGGCAAGAACTAATTCTTTAACGGCGTTTGCGTTTGCGCCGGGGGTGTTAAAAACTACAACGCCTTGTTCAGCGTATTTTTCAACGGGAATGTTGTTAACGCCTGCGCCTGCCCTTGCAACGGCAACGGTGTTTTGATCAAGCTCGTAATCGTGCATTTTGAACGAGCGAAGCATAATACCAACGGGTTTATCGCAGTCAGCCGAAACGTTATAGGACTTGTCGAAAATATCGTTAATAACGGGGCTGATAGAGTTTAGGGTAAGAATATTTTTCATGATTATTTATTCTCCAATTCGAATTTTTTCATAAAGTCGATAAGCGCCTTAACGCCTTCAACGGGCATAGCGTTGTAAATAGAAGCTCTCATACCGCCGGTAACTCTGTGACCTTTAAGGGAAACGAGACCGTTAGCAGTAGCTTCCTTAACGAATTTAGCGTCTAATTCCTCGCTGCCGGTAACGAAAGGTACGTTCATAATGGAACGGTCTTTAACAGCAACCTTGTTGGTGTAAAGAGAGGAGTTGTCGATAAAATCATAAAGCATTTTAGCCTTTTCTTCGTTGATCTTTTGAATAGCAGACACGCCACCTAAACTCTTTAACCATCTAAATACTAACAAAGACATATAGATAGAGAAACAAGGTGGGGTGTTGTAAAGACTGTCGTTCTTATCTTGGATATCGTAACGGAGCATAGTGGGGGTAATCGGCATGTGTTGACCGAGCAATTCTTTTTTAACTATAACTATGGTAACGCCTGCGGGCGCAATATTTTTTTGTGCGCCTGCGTAAATAAGACCGAACTTAGAAACGTCGACTTCTTCACTTAAAATACAAGAACTCATATCGGTAACTAGGGTAGCGTTGGTTTTAGGAAGTTGGGTAAATCTAGAACCGAAAATAGTGTTGTTATAAGTAAAGTGAACGTAATCTATACCATCACGGAACTTAACTTGATTCATATCAGGGATATAAGTATAGTTAGCTTCTTTTGACGAAGCGGCAGCAAAAACGTCTCCGTACTTTTGACCTTCTTCAAAAGCCTTTTGTGCGAAGTTACCGGTAATGATATAATCGGCTTTGCCGTTTTTCATAAGGTTTAGCGGAACGGCTGCAAATTGTTGAGACGCGCCACCTTGAACGAAAAGAACGGAATAATCGTCGGGGATATTCATAAGCTCTCTTAAAAGAGCGTTAGCCTCTTCGTTAACAGCCATAAAAGGCTTACTTCTGTGGCTCATTTCGGTAATACTCATACCGGTACCGTTAAAGTCCAAAAGTTCTTTTTGTGCTTGTTCTAGAACGGGCAAAGGTAAAGTAGAAGGACCAGCTGCGAAATTATATACTCTCATAGTTAAACTCCTTAAAGAAATTTTTTATAAGTAAAACTTAATCTTAAAAGATTAATTTAGGTATAGTATACTCTTTTACGACCTTTTTTTCAAGCGAATTAACCCCCGTTTTAATAAATAATTTGCCCTAAACTCCCAATACGATTTACTTTTTAAGTAAAAGAGTGTATAATAAACAAAAAACGAAAAATAATTTCATCGGCAACGCCGAATGAATAAGGAGATAATTTGAAAAAAGAAAATAAAGGACTTTCTACAAACGAAAAAAACAAAGGTCGTTTAAAATCATTTGATAAAAAGAAGTCCAAAAAGACCGATAAAAAGTTCAAAGACAAGCATAATGGTGTGGCGAAACCTGAAAAAGCGTTAAAGGTAAGCTTTTTAGGCGGGGTTGGCGAAATCGGTAAAAACATGACCGTGCTTGAATACGGCAAGGATATGATAGTTATAGACGCTGGGTTAACCTTTCCGGGCGCAAATATGCCGGGCGTGGATTTAGTAATTCCAGACGCCTCTTATTTAGAAAACAACAAAAATAGAATTAAGGGCATAGTGATAACTCACGGACACGAAGACCATATAGGTGGACTTCCTTATATCCTAAAAGAAATCAACGCACCCGTCTACGGCACAAAACTAACTTTAACTTTAATTGAAAATAAACTAAAAGAACATAAACTTAACCAAGCAGTATTAAATTGCGTAAAACCTTCTAGCGTAATAAAACTCGGGTGTTTTACCATAGAATTTATCAACGTAAACCACTCGATAGCAGGCGCTGTGGCGTTGTCGATTACCACTCCCGTCGGCGTGGTATTCCACTCGGGCGATTTCAAGATAGACTTCACTCCCGTTGCAGGCGAAACGATGGATTTAACGCGTATTTCGGAAATAGGCAAAAAAGGCGTTTTACTTTTAATGGCTGATTCTACCAACATAGAAATCGAAGGGACTACTATGAGTGAATCGGTGGTTAAAGATACGCTAGGTCACGTTTTTTCGGACAATGCGAAACGTCGTTTAATAATAGCGACTTTTGCTTCTAACGTGCATAGACTACAACAGATTTTAGATTTTGCTAAAAAATATAAAAGAAAGGTCGCTTTTTCGGGAAGGAGTATGATAAATATCGCCGAGGCGGCGGCTAAGATAGGCGAGCTTAAAATTCCAGAGAACTTAATTATCGATTTAGAACAAATCAAAAACTATAAAAACGAACAAATAGTAATCGTTTCAACGGGAACTCAGGGCGAACCGATGAGTGCGCTTACGCGTATGGCAAGTGGGGAATTTAATCGCGTTACTATTGGCGAAAACGACACGGTAGTTATAAGTGCGTCGGTAATTCCGGGCAACGAAAAAATGATTTACGGGGTAATAAACAATCTTTATAGGTTGGGTGCGGAAGTCGTATACGAAACGTTAGAGCCAATTCACGTTTCAGGTCACGCGTGCCGTGGGGAACTTAGGACCTTGCACAGTTTAATTAAACCCAAGTTTTTCATACCCGTACACGGCGAATATCGCCACCTTAAAAAACACGTTCAACTAGCCCAAAGCCTTGGTATGAAACAATCTCAAACCATGATAGCCGAAATAGGCGATTCGGTTGAACTTACTAAAAACACCATAAAACGCGGTGAAAAGGTAAAAGCAGGTTCAAGGTTTGTGGACGGGGTTGGAATAGACGGAGAAGACAGTTTCGTATTAAGAGATAGAATACATTTAGCCGAAGACGGCTTGGTGGTTGCAGTAGCTGGTTTCGACGAGTTTACCGCGCAATTAAATTCCTTAGAAATTATAGCGAAAGGCTTGGTTTTTAGCGAAGATATGATAAACGAATGCAAGTCTAATTTAGCGCACGTATTAGATAAAACTGATTTAAGGGCGGTAAGGGACGAAAACGAACTTTCGGCAATGATTCGGAGAACGTTAAAAAATTATATATTCAAACTAACCAAGAAAAATCCGGTAATTATACCAGTGGTAATGGTGATATAAATTGGACGAGAGAATTTTAACGTTAAGGGAAAAGGCAAAACTAAACGGAGAGCCTATTTTAAGGGACGAGTCGTATAAATTGCTTTTAAAAACCGTAAGAGAAAAAAAGCCGTTATCTATACTAGAAGTGGGTGTAAACGTAGGACTATCGGGAATATCAATGCTTTTAGAAAGTCCAAACGCCAAACTTACCGGCATAGAAATCGACGAAGAAAAAGTGCAGATTGCAAAAGAGAATTACAAATTATTCGGCGTGGAAGATAGGGCGAAGATACTTATCGGCGACGCGTCCGAAATACTTCCACTGTTAACGGGCACTTACGACTTTATATTTTTGGACGGACCTAAGGGGCATTATTACGAATATTCACAACATCTTTTGCCTTGTCTAAACGTCGGTGGAACGTTGTTTGCAGACAACGTATTGTTTCGTGGCTACGTAAACGGAAAAGTTAAAACGCCACATAGATTTAATACCACCAAAAACAGCATGCTAAATTTTTTAGACGCAGTGACTAAAACGCAAGGATATAGCACCGTAATTCACGATATAGAAGACGGTGTAAGCATAACGGAAAAACTAAAATGAGAAAAATAGAATTACTTTCGCCAGCAGGCGATATGTCAAAACTTAAAACGGCGTTCTATTACGGTGCGGACGCAGTGTACGTTGGGGGGAAAGAGTTGTCTTTGCGCGCACTTGCAGGTAACTTTACTAACGAGCAAATCGTCCAAGCAACCGACTATGCGCATAAACTAGGCAAAAAACTATACGTTACGGTAAACGTTTTAGCAAGGGATAACGATTTTGCGCTTGCCGAAGAGTATTTTAAGTTTTTAGAAAAAACTGGCGTTGACGGAGCAATCGTGTCCGATGCAGGATTAATATATCTAGCAAGACAAGTCGCACCAAATTTAAGCATAAACGTTTCCACGCAAGCCAACGTTCTTAACTCAATGACGGTAAAGTTTTGGCAACAACAAGGGGTAAAAAGGGTAATACTTGCAAGGGAATTATCTCTATCGGAAATAAACCGAATACACCAAGCTTGTTCGGATATGGAACTAGAAACCTTTATACACGGCGCAATGTGTATATCGTATAGTGGAAGATGTCTTCTTTCCGATTACAGAACGGGCAGAAGTAGTAATCGTGGGGAATGTGTGCAAGCGTGCAGATGGAACTACGAAATACGCGAAAAGGGTTCTGACGGAGAGTTTATGTCTATCGAACAAGACGATAGGGGAACTTATATCCTAAACAGTAAAGATCTTAACTTATTAGATTATATATCTCAACTAGATAAAGCAGGCGTGTGTTCGTTTAAGATAGAGGGTAGAATGAAATCCGAGTATTATCTTGCAACGGTAGTAAACGCATATCGTAGGGCGATAGACGCTTATTATTTGCAAGGCGACGAGTATAAAAATAATCCATTATTTCAAACTGAACTTAAAAAGACGGCTCATCGTGAGTTTACCACGGCTTATTTGTTAGGTGAAAACGATAGAACGGTAAACTACGACGATAGTCAAAGTAAAGGCACGCATAAATTTATTGCAAACGTTATTGATTACGATAATGATAACGGAATAGCTACGGTAGAAATGCGCAATCGTTTCGTTACCGGTGACGAGTTAGAAGTGCTTTCCCCGTCGGATAGTTTTAACCAACGTATAATAGTTCCTATAATGTATGATAGCAAAGGTAATGAAGTTACCGACGCAAAACTCGTTCAACAAATTTTAACTTTCAAAACCCAAATCCCGCTTAGCAAAGGGGATATATTAAGAAAAAAAGTATAAAGAATTAAACAAAGAAAGCGTTCAATCGAACGCTTTTTTATTGTGTAAACAATAAACCCCCAGATAGTCTGGGGGTCCAGTAAAGGTTTACCGTTGAGTAAAATCCTCCGTTTGTGTATAATAAAAGTTGCGACCTGCCAGTTGCAACCAATAAAACAAACGGAGGATTTATGAAAAAAG
>JAFQAQ010000029.1 GCA_017399945.1 Clostridia bacterium | reverse complement strand
GCTTTTCCTTCATAAAGTTGGCTTATTTTTTCCATGGCAGAATCCTCCAAAAATTAATTTTTTTCTATGTATAGAGCGCAAAAAAAAGGCAATGATACTCTAATGTTTCACACATTAAAGACGCCATTGCCTTTATCTTTTATTTAATTTTCGCTACCTGTGCGAATAAAAAAGAAACAAATCGGTCAAATATTAACCAAAAGACCCCTTTGCCTTTTTTACTTTTCTATTATATTACTTTCATAAGCAAATGTCAATCGCATTGATTGTATTTTTCTAAAATAAATTTAAGCACTTCCAACTTTTTTGTATTGAAAGTGCTTTTTTATATTTTACTGACCACTTGCACCATAGTTTGATAAAACTCTTGCAGACGGATCGTTAACGTTACAGCCGTTCCATGCTTTATTCGGCATCCAAAAATCCACTATCATATGGCTTTGATTTGGATAATATTTTTCAAATATTTCCCTATATAAAAGTGATTCTTTGGTAAAAGGCGTTGCGTGCTTATATTTTTTTACTTTTTCTTTAAAATCACGGTCGGAATAATAACCGTTCGCAAATTCTTTCAAATAATCCACCATGGAATGCCCTACCGCATCGGAAAAAGCAGCTTTTTCACGATACAAAATATCGTGAGGTAAATACTCCCCTTCAAATGCGTGTCTTAATAGATATTTACCTTTGCCGTATTTGTTCATTTTCTTTTCAGGATCTATCGCCATAACGTATTCAACAAAATCCAAATCCCCGAACGGTACTCTCGCTTCCAACGAGTTTACAGAAATGCATCTATCGGCACGCAATACGTCGTACATATGCAACTCTTTTATTCTCTTCACCGATTCTTTTTGAAATTCTTCTGAACTCGGAGCAAAGTCCGTGTATTTATACCCGAAAAGTTCATCCGATATCTCCCCTGTTAAAAGCACTCTTATATCCGTTTTCTCGTGAATAGCTTTACAAAGCAAATACATACCAATACTTGCTCTGATTGTCGTTATGTCGTAAGTACCGAGTAGATAAACAACCTCTTCTAACGCTTGTAAAACGTCTTGTTTTGTGATGATAACCTCCGTATGCTCGCTACCGATATAATCCGCTACTTGCTTGGCATATTTCAAATCTATGGCATCTTCTCTCATACCAATCGCAAACGTTTTAATAGGCTCTTTACTCTTTTTTTGTGCAATAGCGCAAACAAGAGAAGAATCCAGCCCACCCGATAATAAAAATCCTAACTTTGCATCGGCGACAAGCCGTTTTTCAACGCCTGAAATAAGTTTCTCTTTGATGTTTTTGCAAACAGTTTCCAAGTCATCATAACAGTATTTATCAACTTTGGTAACGTCGTTATAACATACGAATTTACCGTCTTTATAATAATGTCCTGGCGGAAACGGCATAATTTTGCCAACCAAACCGACGAGATTCTTTGGCTCACTCGCAAATATAATTACTTTTTTATCATCATAACCGTAATAGAGAGGTCTAATACCTATCGGATCTCTTGCTGCAATATATTTTTTACTTTTGCCGTCATAAATAATACACGCAAACTCAGCGTCTAACATTTTGAAGGC
>JAFQAQ010000028.1 GCA_017399945.1 Clostridia bacterium | reverse complement strand
TATTTATTCATATCAATTTTTCCTTTAACTTTATCAAAAATTTCTTGTGGTACTATTCTTGGAAAGGTATTCTCGAAAACTTGTTCGCCGTGGCGGTAGATTCCCGAATATCTTTCATTGCCTAAAATTTTATAAACGGTAGTTCTGCAAAAGGGCTTTCCGTTATAGTAAATACCTTTTCTTGTCAAACTTGCGATAATATCTTTTACGTACACGCCTTTGGAGTATTCTTCAAAGATATATCTCACGACTTCTGCCTGTTCTTCGTTGATAACGGCTTTTTTGTTTACGTTCGTATAACCGTATAATACACGACCGCCTGTAAGATTGCCTTTCAAACGGCTTTCGTGGATTCCGCGCCGTACTTTTTGTGAAAGCTCTGCCGAGTAATATTCTGCATACCCCTCAAGCATAGATTCAAAGATAATGCCCTCTGGGGTATCGGGTATAAATTCGGTAGCGGAAATTACTTTCGTACCGTTGTCCTTTAACGTTTTCTTGTGCATTGCCATTTCGTACTTGTTTCTTGAAAATCTATCTAATTTGTAAACAAGTACATAGTTCCATTCCCGTTTTACGCTGTTTTTCAACATTCGCTGAAAATCGGGGCGTAAATCGTTTGTTCCCGTCATTGCTCTGTCAATATAAGTGTCTAAAATGAGAATGTCGTTGCGTTGTGCGTACTCGTGGCATACACGCAACTGACCGTCAATAGACTGCTCTGTTTGATTGTCGCTGGAATAACGGGCATAAATTACTGCTGTTTTCATAACTGTTTTTACTCCTTAATTTTTTATTTTTTTGTCTTTCGACAGGAGCGATCAAAACGAAAACGACTATGCCGTCAAGGTTTCGGCTAAAACCGAGAAAAATATTGTGTTGCCCGTTATACCCTTAAAAATAATACCACAATATTTTTCCCTTGACGGCGACGGCGGTTTCGTTTACGCTCCGACCCGACGAAAGATAAAAAATCAATTACACGTTGGTAGTTGATTTTTTGTTTCGGGATTTTTATACTGTCCGATATATTCGCCCTCGACAAAACAAGCGTGGTCTTGGAATAAAAGAACTTTCCGTCCCTCTTGTCCGTAAGAGCAAAGTATATCGTCGTCTAAAATATCATACACCTTATAGGTTTTCGTGTTCTTGGAAATCAACAGCTTTTCGCCCGATTTCTTGATGTACTTCAAGATATATTTAATCGAACTTTTCAAAACCTCTACGTGCGTAATTTCCTCAAAATCGCACCGCCCGAATTTCTCGTTGAAATGCGTGTTTTGTATCGTTTTTTGCATTTTGTGATTTTTTAAGCTGTAATCTTTCTTTTCAAACAATTCGCCTATCATAGCATTTTCGGGTATATGAAAAATGCCGTGAAAGTGTAAGCGTTTCTTTTCAGGCGAACGCTCGAAAACGCCTATGTATTTCCAACCTTTTCTATTGGATAAATGCTTTAAGCAATTTTTTAAACTTTTCATAAAACTTTCCTCGCTGTGTTTTTTATCGTCGTATGTAAACGTACAAAAATAATTAAAATCATTGTTATAAACTTTTCTATATAAACGCGTCATTTTTACTATATAATTTCGCAGCTTTCTTTCTAATTGACTTTCTACAAATGCCTTTAATTCTCTTTCATCTTGAATATAAGCCCTTAATCCGTTTATAATTTCTCGCTTTTTCTCTGCTTTCTTTTTATCCGCGTACTTATCATATAAATCATTAAAAATCTCTTTCAAATCTACCGTTACAATCTTTTCATTACCGCCTTTTTCTGCTCGGCTTTTCGCATACTTGGCTATCTCTTTTTCTTTTTCGCTTGGAGGGGTGTTCTCGTCCTCGCTTATAGGCAAGGATATTTTTGCTAAATACTCTTTTGCTTTCCCTTTCCGCTTTGGTGGGGGATTCAAACTCGGGGGAATGGCTATGGGAAAACTACCGTCGTTATATACTTTCGCGTTGATTATCGGCATAGGCAATTTCCTCCTTGGTTTGTAGTCGTTGCAAGTCAAGGATTCTATCTAAAAGCGTAGAGAAAAATACTTTCTGCTCGCTCTTAGGTAAATCCGTGATACTCGGTTTTCCTACGTGGGTTACTTTGAAATACTGTTTTTTGCTCAATAGGCTACCTCCTAAAAATTTTATTTGCATAGAAAAACCGAACGTAAAACAAAAAAAGGCGTAGTACGACTTAACTTGCTAACCCCTCCAGTTAGCTAAATCGTACTACGCCCTTAGATGCATCCACGGCTGTCCTCAATCGGCAGAAAATAAAAACTGGGTCTATGACATCTTGCTATACGCAACGGAAAACTATGCAGTTGTTTTTT
>JAFQAQ010000007.1 GCA_017399945.1 Clostridia bacterium | reverse complement strand
GCAACCACTAGATACTCGTTTGAACTTTTTCGATTCAAACGAGTTTTCTTTTATTTCTTCTAGGTTTTTGCCGTTTATTATCTCTAAGCACTCTTTTTTGTTAAGTCTTTTGGTTTCTCTCTTGTTGGTGTTGTAGAGAATAATAACCTTATCGTCAAATAAAAACACACGGTTTATAAACGAGTTAAAGAACTCGTTTTTTTCTTGCCCATTTTCATACTGCTTTCTAGCGTAGTAGTTAAGAAACGTCCTAACGTCAACAAGTTCTAACGGCTTAATTTGTTTAGCCTTTTCAACGGCAATTTTCGCTTCTAAATCTTCTTGGGTGGCTTCAAGTGATAGTAGTTTTTCTTTTGTGGACTTAGTGTAAATCCCTTCTTCTATCGCAGTTAAAATTTTATCAATAGATTTTTTAACAGTCTTTAAGTCTTTTTCAAAGGTAAGTAGTGCCGTTGGTTTTTCAATTTCAGCGTTAAAGTTATCAACTACCGTTTTAGCAATTTTATCAATGACTTTTGGCGTTAAAACGTATTCAATGGTTGCTCCGAAAACTACGCTTTCAATATAGTCTTGCTTAACGTTTTTTTTGCTGCAACTATTTTTATCGGACTTTCTACCAAAACATTTGTAGTAATGGTAAACTCTTCCGTTGTGGCTCGTTCCCGTCTCTGCTGTAATTGTGTTGCCACAATACCCACAGTACATTTTGCCACTTAATATGTATGGGTTTTCGTGGTAAACTTCACGCTGTCTATGTTTATGTCCATCCATAATCAAATTGCACTCCTTAAATAGTCTTTTGTCAACGATAGGTGGAACGACGTCGGGGTAAGTTGTTCCGTCAACTGTCACAATTCCTATATATTTTTCGTTACGAATCATACGGCAAATTCCCGTCATCGTAAACGCTTTTCCGTTTTTAGGCTTAATGCCTTGACTGTTTAATCTATCGACTATTGATTTTCCTTTTTCGCCGTTACGATAGCGATTGAAAATCTCTCTAACGATTTCGGCTTCTTCGGGGTTTACTACCCACTTTTTGTTTACGATATTATAACCGAGTAGGGTGTAGCCACCAATAAAATGACCTTTAAGTAAACTTTCTTTAACGCCACGCTTTGTCTTTTGTGAAAGTTCGGCGGAGTAATACTCCGCCATACTCTCTAAAACGCCTTCGATTAAAATTCCGCTTGCGTCGTCTGAAATGTTTTCTTTTGCCGATAAAACCCTAACGCCGTTTTTCTTTAACTTTGCCTTATAGTTTGCGCTATCGTATCTATTACGAGCAAAACGGTCTAATTGATAAACTAAAACGTACTCAAAATGTTTCTTTTTACTATCGTCAATCATTTTAAGAAACTGTGGTCGTTTATCCGACGTGCCCGTAAGCGCACGGTCTATGTATTCGGCGATAATGGTAATATCGTTTCTCTTTGCAAAATCGTAGCACTCACGTAGTTGACCTTCAATAGATTGCTCGGTTTGTGCGTGTGAACTAAATCTTGCGTAAATTACTGCTCTCTTTTTCATAATTCCTCCTTGTTGCCGAAAAGTGCTTTCGGCGTTATGTTTTTAATATCTCCGCCTTGATTTGCGAAGTCTAAAATTTTGTTTGCAAGAATACTTGCGGCTCTTAAAATAGTGCTTTGGTCTGCTTCAAACGGATAGGTTTCCGTTTCGTTTGTGGAAAGGTTTATTTCCACCTTGTTAATTTCGTCTAAATAATGTCTTTTCAATTCTCCTTAATTTTTTATTTGTGCG
>JAFQAQ010000027.1 GCA_017399945.1 Clostridia bacterium | reverse complement strand
AGTCTTTATACCCTCGCTACCTGCAGTAGAACCGCCGGCTACCAAATCTTCTATAACCGCCATTATCTTTTGTTTTTCGTTACCATAAGCCCCTTTTAACGCAACGTTATCGTTTCCTGCATAGGTTACTATAGATATTCTATCTTCCGCATTGAGATTTTCTACCAGCAATTTGAAAGATTCTTGCACCAAGGGAAGTTTGTCGGCGCTATACATAGAACCACTAACGTCTATTAGGAATACCAAATTATTCTTAACGTTGCTAAATGCTACCTCTTTAGAAGCAAGACCTATGGTCATAAGCTTTGTTTGGGGATTATAAGGATTGTCAAAAACCGAAGACGTAAGCGACATTATAGAGCCATCGGTGGGTTTAACGTAATCATAACTAAAATAATTTAACATTTCCTCTACTCTAACAGCATCTTTAGGTATGTTATAGTTCTCCATTATGCGTTTGCGTAAATTAGGATAAGAGGCGGTGTTTGCATCAATAGAAAAATAACTCACGTTATTCGTCTCGGTAGATATAAAATCGTTCTCTATTATTTCCGTATAGTTCTCACTACTTTCGTAATCACCGTAAACGCCAGCATACTTGACACCGTAATTATCATAAAGGAAGTTCGAATCGTCTTTTACCGAACAGGCTGTTAAAGAAAAAATCAAACAAATACTAATTAAAATAATCGGTACAATAATAAAACTTTTTTTCATATTATTACCACCTTTTTCTTTATTGTAACACCAAAAGCACATATAATCAATGATAGTATAATGAGTAAATTGTGTTATTATTGTGTATATTAAAAAATCCGAGATTAACTCGGATTTTCTTCATAGGTCATCGGCATCTTGGGTTGGTTTACCGCCATCGGTAGGTACTCCCGTATATGAGCCAAGCGTATCGCTTTTACTGCCTTTATTCTTTTTCATACTCTCTCCTTTAAGAGTAGTATGCTCCCTTTTTAGGAAATTATTTAATGCGGATTACCTCGAACATATCTTCCACGTTATCAAGTATGGGATATCTTGTTTCCGCGGTAGAGCTTACCGCAAATTCCCCCTTTACTAAATCTATATACATAGTATTTTGTCCATCATCGCCCATAAAACGCTCTTCCCAAAGGTCTTCTTTGATACGCTCTTTTACGTCAAGCTGTTTTAGAGCAAGATTATCGAAACTAACTATCCCGTATTTTGAAGATATTCTAGGGAGAGCTTTGTAACACTCCTCTATTTTATCACGAACCTCGTTTGAATAAAAACTCTCTCCACGTCCCCTCTTTTTGTAGCCTAATATTAGTAACTTATGCTCCTCGCTACCCATATCTATAAGTTTATCGACGTCGACAATACCGCAAATAACGTGTAGGACCGCGTGTGGATAACTCTTAGCAAAATCAAAGGTACTTTCTTCATAGCTAGCAAGCGATATCCCTAGTCCATAAATCAGCTTTTTGGCAATGAGTTCCTCTATTACCTCTTTATAACGGGACAAATGCCTTTCGTTTATAGTTATATTGGGAACGACGCCTATTTCTTTTAACTTAGTTAAAAATGGAACTAATTCGGGGTGCGAAAAGGGATTTCCGCCGCCGATTGCTAGTTCAGTTCCCGCCTGCAATTTGTCTATAAATTCCGCATCCAACTGGGCGTGCTTACCTAGTACCGACGACTTTTCGTGGCACATAGGACAATTGAGCTCGCAATAATCGGTTATCTTCAAATCAATGCTATCGGGAAAGCAGGCGATAAATTTATCGTCCTCGGTTACAAGCTCTTTAGTACCGTCGTCAAATAATCTAACGACGTAATTCCCATTTTTATACTCGGCTAAAAGATTCATTAGAAGATATATTTATCGATATCCCAACAGCCACCGAACCATTCTTCGCAGGTTACAAAATATACGTTTTCGTCAAATAACGCTTTGGCAAGGGTAGCTATATCGTCTTTATAATAATCAAGACCAAGTTCTTTATATACTCTATATAGGTCGTAGCCACAAGTGCACTCATCTAAGCAGTCTTCGTTGAAGAATCTACAACATAAATCGTGATTGAAAGGCTCTTCTTCGGCTCTTTCCATAAATTCCCTAACCGCATCCTCTTTGATTTCTTGCACCTTTTTGCATTCGCTTATGAAGGCTTCTCTATCCGCTACCAGCTTTTGGTATCTTTTATCGATTTGTTCAAGAATGCCACTTCTTTCTTCTTCATCTTCTATTTCCATAGCTTCATTTTTTTCGCGTACTAAAAGGGTAAAGAATTCTTCGACAACCAATCCCCAAACCATAAACATCTTCTCTACAGGTGAGCGAATTTCCTTTTCATCGCCGGGAATATCCTCTTTCTTTCTCCAAGAGGTATTGGCATCTTTCTTTTTAATGGTAATAGAGTGTGAACTTGAACTATTGGTTTCAAAAACCCCGTATCTTACTATTCTTTTCATCTTTGTTACTCCTTTATAAGTGAAATAAATGTTTCGTTTATTTTATCCCAGCCCTTACTACGTTCTGTGGGTAGTTTTTCTATTTCTTCAGCTATACTATCTAGTTTTTTAACGATATATTCGTTTAATACCACTATTTTATCGCCCTCTCCAAGCTCTGGAGAATTCATTTTGTTGTTTAGAAGAGCTTCAACCTCACCCCTTATTTCTTCGCTCAAACATTCATCAACAAGCTCGCTAAATAACATTGGCGGAGGGGTACCTTTTTTGAGTATCCACTCGCAAGCGAGCAATGGTCGCAACACGTAAAAGTATTTCTTTAAGCGCACCTTTTCACCTTGCAAATATTCGTGGTAGTTTCCTCTTGCCATATTTAGATAATGATATAGCCCGTTTTTTGCCACGAAATACTCGTTTATGAGAAGTGATACCTTCTCCCACTCATCCGTTTTTTTATAAATTATGGGAGAAGAGTTCCACTCGAACAAGGTGGGATTGGACTTGTTAAGTAGTTGCAAAGCCTTACTAACGTCCCAACCATTGATATCCAAAACTTCGTCAAGTTGCCACTCTATAACGTCCCTTCTTTTGTCTAGCCTTAGATAGTCTTCTGCCCTTCTAACGTAAATAAACCTTACGTCGTAATCACTATCGTGCGATGCAAAGCCCCAAGCACGGCTGCCGGACTCCACACAATAGAGTATTTTGACATTTTCGGTTTCTTCTATCTCTTTTAGCTTTTGTTCTATTATATCTAACATTTCCTATTCCTCATCGGGTTGTTGTCCATCGTGCGCAAGTCATTTCCTTTGCATTTATTCTCATAATTCCCTTTTCCCTTTATTTAAATTTTGGCAACCATTCTCCGTGTGCTTTTATTAGGTCGTCGCAAAGCGATTTTATCTTATCAAGCGAGAGTTGGTCGCGTGTATGAGGGTCAAGATATGCCGCCATATAAATATATTTCTTCTCGCCCGTCTCTATAGCTTTTAGTACCATATCGTGCACCGCTATATGCGTCATATTGAGTGCTGCAAGTTGCAGAGGAAGTTCGCCTACCACTTGTGGATTTAGTCCGTTAGAATCAACTATTATCGGCACCTCAACGCAAGCGGTATTTGGCAGATTAGTAATCCATCCCTCGTTTTGCACGTTGCCATATATCTTGAAGGGTTGCCCCGTTTCGCAAGCTTCTATTATGCGCGAACCATACTCGTTACTACGCTCGTGAGTAACGTTACCATCCGCCATAATCTCGTTACGAAGCTTTTTCCAACGTCTAATTTGACGTCTGCAACGTCTTGGATACTCGTCAATCGGGATTAAATATTTTAAAATTAGATGGGGATACTTTGATTTTATAAAGTAAGGATGATACTCCGCTGTATGCTCGCTACTCTCCGTATTATAGTATCCAAAACGGTTCATGATTTCCAATCTAACGCGGTCATTAAATGGTCTTACCTCGTTAAATTTCTTTTTAAATAATGGATATAAATCGTTGCCCTCTTTATCGGTCAACGTTAGCAACCAACACATATGATTTATACCGCCTAAAGTATACTCGGCATCGTTAAGTTTTTCCTCTTTAAGTTTACCATTTATCCAAGAAACAACTACTTGACAGGAGTGGCATAAACCAACGGTTTTAACTTTGGTATATCGTTGCATATATCCCGATAATATACTCATAGGATTAGTGTAATTAAGAAGTAATGCATCGGGACAAACTCTTTCCATAACGTCGGCATAAGCCTTCATTACGGGT
The DNA here is from genome assembly GCA_017399945.1 of Clostridia bacterium. GTDB lineage: Bacteria > Bacillota > Clostridia > Christensenellales > Borkfalkiaceae > UBA1259. The sequence continues at coordinate 7,788 of JAFQAQ010000027.1, read as the reverse complement.
ATGGTGCGTAACGCTCTGAATATACCGCCTATTCCAATAGTATCGCCAATTGTTTGTTGAAGACCATATTTTTTAGGAATTTTAAAATCAGTAACCGTGCAAGGCTTATATCCACCTACTTGGATAGCATTTATAACGTAATTAGCATTTCTAAAGGCTTCCTCCGTTTGTGCACTATCGGTAGCAAGATATTTATTCACCCTAACTACGGGCTTGTATTTATCACGAAGAGCACAAATCAAAGCATACGATTCCTCTAGTCTAACGTTATCAATATCTAAAAGCGCAATTTCAAATTCAGGCAAATTCTCCGCAAGTAAGCAATCACCTAACACGTTTTTACAAAACACCGTACTACCTGCACCAATAAAGGTAATTTTCATAACCTCTCTCCTTAAATCAAATAACTTGATTTCTTTATCTTTTATAATTTAATGATACTTGCAACAGGGAAAAATCGATACAACACCCCATTATAGACTAGTCAAATAAGATAACGCTTGTCTATACTGAACACTTTTGTTAAATTCTTTCCCATCCAATCGAGAGGAATCTAAATTATGTTTTAGGTCAGCAATTTTAACTCTTTTTGCCAATTCGTTTTCTCCGATTTTCTTTATATAATCCATATATGGAATCAATGTATCGTGCGTTAAAAGTTTCAAGGTAGATATTATATCTTCATTAAAGCCTTGTTGCCTCAAATAATCGAAAGAATACTTGTCTCCATGGTCTTCAATCACATCATGTAATAGTGCCACACAAACGGAATTTTCATCTTCCATTTGAAATGCCAAGTAGAAAGGATGCATAACGTAAGGATATCCATTTTTATCACAATCTTCTTTATGTGCGTCAAATGTAATTAGACTCGCTTTTTTAACCAATGGTGAATAAAACATTTTTATCTCCTTTTTTATTTATAGTTTCTAATCTCACTGCGCAATTTCATCCATAATTTACCGAGGTGATTTTGTCCTTTTCTATCTTTTCCGATTCCCCAAAAACTATCTTTAGGGCTATCTTCACAAATAAGATAATCGGCTGTTTCCAACAGCTTCTTTTTGACGTAAGAATGTTGAGCAAGTTTTGCACGCAATCTTTGCTTAATCGAGTCTATTATAAACTATTATCTATATTTTTTCAATACCCCTATTATATACGATACTTTTTATCTATGTGTAATCATAATCTTCCGAGTTTAACATACTCAAGAACTAATTCTTGGTTCGAAATAGTTCTTGATTGGGTGGGATAAAAGGCAATTATGCAAAAGGTTAGTGCATACATCATAATTTTAATTTTTCTAACACCATTTTCATTTTATTTTTTAAGAATTCGTTTGAATCATCTTCCACTATGATTTCTTTTAGCCCACATTTTCTAAACGCTTCTGCCTGCACTTCTACAATGCTCTTAGGAAGTCTAATAGATTTTAATTTTTTGCATCCGCAAAAAGCAAAAGACTCAATCTTCTCGGTACCTTCATTTAATATGACTTCTTCTAAATCAACACAATCACCAAACGCCATACCTTCTATCGCTTTAATACTTCCGGGCACTTCTATTTTTTTAATGGCACTGTTTATGAATGCAGAATGCCCTATCTTCTTTAATCCTTTTGGTAAAGTTATACTTTCGCCGGCAAAGCCCGAAAAAGAATGAAACTTTATTTCTTTTAATGTATCGGGCAATTCAACTGCTACTAAGTTTTCCTTATCAAAACAAAAATCTTCTATCGATACTATATCTCTAGTAATAATTATATGTTTAGGTTCATTACGACGCATAATTACGTCATCTTTTATAATTAAATCATCGCGTCCGTAAGCTATCACTACTCCATTGCGACGGCTTATAATATTCCTACCGGCAATCATTTCTTTAGCGTCCATTTCGTCGTATCCGAAGTCTACACAATCTAAGCCTGTCTTTACAAACTCGTTCTCATCCATTTTCTTTTCAAAAATTACTTTATCAACGTACTTATTTCGCTCTATCCAATCTATATTTTCAAAATCTTTTTTCGTTCCGGCATAATAAATATGATAATCTACTTTTATCCCGGAAAATGCATTTTTCCCAATTTTTTTAATAGTGGATGGCAATTGAATATGCGATAACTTTCTACAAAAAGAAAAAGCAAAATCACCTATTTCTTGCACGCCTTCGTCAATTGTTACGTTAACTAAATTATAACAAAAATTAAAACACATTTGACTTATCTTTTTGAGATTTCCAGGCACTACAATGTATTTCAAATTAGGACATTCATTAAATGCACCACGACCTATTTCTTTTAAAGTTTTAGGTAAATTTATGCTTTCCCCATAAAAGCCCCCGGCAAAGGCTAACTCTCCTATTTTCTCAAGAGTATCGGGCAAACAAATGGCTTGCCACATTCCATCACGATAAAAACAGTAATCGCTGATTTCTCTCACACCACTTGGAATATAAACTTCTCCGTATATTTGCCTTTTTTCAACGCTATTACCATTTACTTTAAAACGCTTTAAGTCACCTATCAACTCTCTTTTCATTACTCGCTCCTTATGTTTGATACATATAGTATATTTGCAGATATGTACCATTTTTATCCCATACCCTATTGTAAAATTACTATGAAAATGATAATATATAGTTAAACAAGGAGACGACCATGAACGAAAGCAGTATTCCAAAAAACATGTTAGTTCTTCAAATTCTAGAAATTCTTAAAAAGTATACGAGTGAAAACCATCGTTTAACCGTAATGGAAATCAAGGGATTGCTTGAAAAAAACTATAACGTTACCATTGATAGAAAGGCGATTCGTAGAAACCTTGATAACCTAATAATGATGGGATACAACGTAGAATACAGTGAAAAAACACGTATCGGCAAATTCGGTGAAGAAGAAATAATTCAAACAGATTGGTATCTTGAACATGAGTTTGATGATAGTGAATTAAGGCTACTTATCGATAGTCTACTCTTTTCCGACTTACTTTCAAGCGAACTAACTAAGGACATTATTGATAAGCTTAAAAATCAATCTAATATTTATTTCCGTGAAAAAGTTAAACACGTCATTTACTTGCCTAATAATTCACACAAAAGCAAAGACGTACTATTAAACGTTGAAATATTGGAAGAAGCCATAAAGCATAATCAAAAGGTCTCTTTTAGCGTTTGCTCCTATCAAAAAGACAAAAAACTACACGAAAGAATCTGGGATAATGGTGAACTAAAGAAATACGTTGTAAACCCCTATCAATTGGTAGTTGCAAACGGCAAATACTACCTAATAGGCAACATTGATAAATATAATAACATTGCTCACTTTAGGATTGATAGACTTAAAAATATTACTCCAATAGATGGTAGCATTCGCAAAGCCCAAAGTGAAATTCCTGAAACAAAATATGGACTGACGCTTGGAAAACATATGGCAGAACATATCTATATGTTTAGTGGCGAAAGTAGCAAAGTAACTTTCAAAGCAAAAGCCTATTTATATAACGACTTGATGGATTGGTTTGGCAATGATATTCGATTCATCAAAGAAGAAAACGACGAAGTACTTTGCGAAACAAACGTAAACCTAAAATCGATGAAGTTTTGGGCGTTGCAATACGCAACACACGTAAAAGTAATTAGCCCACAAAGTTTAGTAGAAGACATAAAGACCGACTTGCTAAAAGCGATAGAAAACTATAATGACTAGGAGTTTTTATGGATATGAAAATGGATATTAAAAAAGTTCAAAGCATACGTGACGAATTGAATGAATTTAGTTTCACCAAAGTAATAGTAAAAAAATCTGTGCCACAAGGCTGGGAAAAAGACATTTCTCTCGCCAATGAAACTTGTTGTTTTATGTGTGAGAACATGGGAAACAACGTATCATCTGTTGAAAAAGATAATAAAAAGTATAATCTTCGCTACGTTTCACATGGTGCACACTCTTTAGATTTTTGTGCAAGCATGGGAATTAAGCCAGAAAACGACTGGAACGATATTCCCGTGTTATTTTTGTTTGAAAATCCAAGTATCCAATATGCGGAGTTATACCAAAAGCAACCAATCGAAAATAAAAAATATCCTGCTCTACAATGGTATTGGATAAATAAATATGGCTATAACAAGGATGATTGCGTATATCCTAAGTGTTATAAGCAACTAAACTATGGTGGTTTAATAGCAAGCTTAATAAAAACCTTTAAACTTGGCAATGCATATATGACTAACGTTATCAAATGCAGTATGAATACTGAAGATGGCAAAAAAAGTTTAGGCACTTCTTATTATCATAATGATTGCATCAAAACTTGCGTTAATAATATTTTAACAAAAGAAGTCAATATACTTATCGGAAACGATTCTTCCAAAAAGCTCATTATATTTGCATTTAGCAAACAAGTTTATAATTTAGCGATAAAATATTTGATTCCTAATTTAAAAAAAATAGAGTGCCAACTATGTTTGCTTCCACACCCTGCAAGCAGACTTTCTAATGACTATAGAAAATATGTAATATTCGGAAAAGTATATAAACTTTTGCATTTGAACAAAATTGATTGTCATACGGCGTTAGATGAGTTTTTAAAAAATGATACATCATTTAAGGTAAGAAGTATCGATTTGTCTAATATCCAATCCGATTTGACCATTTTGACCAAAGAATTGCAAGAATGTGCCAAAAAAGAAAACTATACTTTGAATTCCAATGGTGCAAAAAAACTAACCAAAAATAATAATTTAATGATAAGCATAAAAGGAAACAATGAACTAATTTGCAGGTTTAAAATCAATGAACGTCGTTTCCACTTTGTTTATAGCAATTCATATGAAGATGAAATTTACGCATGGGATGAAAAAGAAAAAAAATATTTTTCAGAGCTAACGAATCGGGATGATATAATGGATAAATTATATAAAACATTCTCTCAATATATTGAAAAATTTATTAACCAAATCTAACTAAAGGGCGAAATCAATCGCCCTTTTTCTTCAATCCTTTTTCGGTGGCAAGGACAATAAAATCACTAGCGTTTCCCCTAAGTCCACAACCAAAGCAATAGAAATATTGTTCAGCTGAATTTACTAAAAATGACGGCATTTTCTCTTTGTGAAACGGGCATTTTGCAAAGTATTTTGGCTTACCTTCGATTTGCACTAGGTCAACGTATTCACTAATAAGCTTTACCATATCACAAAACTCGGGGATTCTCTCTTGCTCCGGCAAACTCAAGTCAATGGCATTGTTTTCAATAAGAGCATATAACTCGTCAGTGGTAACGCAAGGCACTAGTTCATTGTCGTCACTTTCTACAACCAAATTGTTGTTTTTGCATATCTCTAGTACCCTTTTTGCATCAACGTACCCTATCGTAGATACAGCTTGAGCCATCGCCGTAGATACTTTGCCACAATCAATCATTTTACATATAACGTTTAATATTTCTTCTTTATTCATGGTTCTCAACAAATTCCATATATCTTGATATGCTACCTTTAATGTCGTTGTAATCAACATAAAACTCTTTACCATGGTGTCTAATAACATTGCCTTCCGGAGCAACGCTACACGGTTCACAAGGAAGCATTGTTTCTTGTGCCATTGTCATGGCAATGGTCTTGCAAGCATACTCCAAAAGTGTTCCACTGCAATCTACCCCAAAAAAAGTTTGTACACTAACATAAAGACCAACTAATGCTCTATCAATAAAACTTCGTGTGGAAAAGAATTTGAATATATTATAAGTTTTGTTAAAAAGATATATGAACTTATCGTAATTAAAGTCTTCATAATCTGGTCTAATGGCCAAATTTTGCCAATCATAAGCTATTTTTTCAAGAGTGACAATCTGATTATCGTTGTTATTGTTATCCATATTTCTATTTTTCTCCTTTACGACTTGATACGTTCAAGATATCACTTGTTATGTACCGGAAATGTCTCAATGAATTATTTATATTAGTTATACGTTTATATGCTAATGGAGTGCCAAGTTTAACTTTCTAATATTGCAATCACATTCTAAGAGATTCTTTTCGTTTTAACTTATTTGATGCAAAAATTGTAGCTGTTTTTCTTGTCACTATTTTAGTTGCAAAGATTCGAAATACTTACTTCTAATATTGAATACTACTTTCAAATTAGTTGTTTACCACGCTTTTGATTTTTGCAATATCCTTGGATGTAAGCGTTTTCTTTTCCATCAAAACACGAACCAACTCTTGGTTGGCATATTTGTCCATATCGTCAAGAAGGATAATGCAAGGTTCGCCTGCTTTGGCTTTTTCAAAGGTTTCGGTAATCTCATTTACAAATTCTCCGTTAGGCTTATCTTTTCTGCAAATGAAATACTTTCTGCCACTTGCCTCAAGAAAAGCCTTTGCCAATACGGTTTTACCAACACCTGGATGGCCGTGAAGCAAAATTCCCCTAGGGGGTTTCACTCCAAGATTCTTGTACTTTTCGGGATTTTTGAGCGTATCAAGTACCCTTCTGAGCTCCAGCTTTACATCTTCGTAACCAATAATCAAATCAAAATTTTCCATATTTTTCTCCTTTTTGTTTTTTCAAGAGTAGTGTAACATTTTCGGTGTGTCAAATTTGGTACATAATAAAAACCTGTGCTCGAGTATAATCTCCATCACAAATTCTTATTGTAAATTTCCCAATATGTCATTTTGCCACAAAAAAGCAATAAAAAAGACCTGATTTAGTTGTCCTAAATCAGGTCTATTTTGTTTAAGTTTTACTATTTGAACGACTCCATCAACTCTACGTATCTAGCCACGCTACCATTTACGTCATTGTAGTCAAGATAAATTTCTTTGCCTCCATATTTCCAAAAACTACCTTTCGGTTCTATGTCACATGGCGCAATTGGAACAACGGTATCGTTAGCCATGCATTTAGCGATGATTTTGCATGCGTTCTTTTGAACAACACTTCCCATTCTACCAAATCTAAAAAAAGTGATTACACTTTCATAAAGAGCAAGTATTGCCCTATCCACAAATTTTTTTGTGGAAAAAAACTTGAATATGCGATAAGTTTTATCAAAAATATTTACGAATTTATCGTAGTCAAAATCTTCATCCGGCCAAAAAGTTAAATCGTACCATTCATCCGTTAAACTCTCCAAAGCACTAATTGGTTTGTTGTTTTCATTATCTTCCATGTTTTTCTCCTTTACGACTTGATAAGTTTATAATATCACTTACCATGTACCAAAAATATCGCAATAAATTGTTTATAATAATAATGAGTTTAACAAAAGGTTAGTCATAAAATTATTGTATCACGAAATTGTTTGTTCTATAATACATGAATTTATTACAATAGTGAAATAAAGAAGTTTTGGTTCGAATTAGTTCTTGATTGGGTGGGCAGAAAAAAAGGAGTTAACTCGAACCAAGAAATGTGGTCTGTTGGACCGCGAAAGAATATCTCATTTTTTAATATAGATATAGTATATTCATAGTTCTTGTAATATTTGTTAGTTTGTATATAAGCATAAAAGCCATTGGCTTTTACTTTCGCCAGGTTGCTACGCAACTAGCGCACCAAGTTTTCTAAAGAAAACAGGTTTGCAGGACAACAGGAAGGAGGGACAAAAGAAAAAGCAAGTCATAAGACTTGCTTCCCTTTCGTGGCTCCCCCTGTTGGACTCGAACCAACGACCTAGCGGTTAACAGCCGCTCGCTACTACCGACTGAGCTAAGGAGGATTATTTCACCCTTTGCAGGGGTTGTTGTTTTTGATTCGCGGTAGTAGCTCGCTGCTCGCTTACT
>JAFQAQ010000026.1 GCA_017399945.1 Clostridia bacterium | reverse complement strand
TGATATTGTTATAGAAGCAGCAGAAGGCTTTGAATTAAAGGCTGGCGAAACAATAGATTTATACATTGTAGCTATTGATAAAGCTGGGAATAAAAAATATAGTAATTTAATTCAAGGTATTGATGTTTATGATATACCAACCCTTGAATCAACACTTGTAGGAAATAGTATATCAGCCTCTGATACAGAAATAATTAAATATTATAAAGTTTATGATAGTATGGGAGTTGAATTGCCATTAAATGAAGACAACTTTAAGGTTATTGGCGAACATAAATTTAACAATAAATTATTCGTAAAGATTAATGTTGAAGACATAGCTGGAAATGTATTAGAGAAAGATATTGAATTATTTGTTTACTATAATAATTATCTTTTTGAGAAGAATGCAAATGGTTACACATTGTTGTCTTACAAAGGGAATGATGATTCTATTAATTTGTCAGAGTTTAATGTTGATGGATTTTTTGTTACAGCTATAGATGACGGGGCGTTTGAAAATAGGTCTCTATTAAAAAGCGTGTTCATACCATCAACGGTTGAAGAAATTGGACAAAAAATATTTTTTGGATGTTCAAATTTAGAAGATTTAACAATTCCTTTTGTTGGTAGAGGTAAAAATGCTGAAGAAAAGGAATCTTTATTTGGTTATTTCTTTGGAACTAATTATTATAGTAATTCAACAAAGATTTCTCAATATTATTCAGATAAATATGTGCAATATTACATACCTAACAAGTTGGTTAGTGTAAACATTCTAGGAGGCGAAATTAAACGGGGAGCTTTTTATGGATGTTCAAACATTAAAAATCTGACTATAGGAGAAAACGTTACAAGTATAGGAATGTATTCTTTTTATAACTGTTTAGGCATTGAAAAAATAGTATATAACGCTATATCTGCAAGTGATTTAACTAATAATAATTATACTTTTTATTGTGCGGGCAGTAATAAAAATGGCATCTCAATCATATGCGGAGAAAATGTTGAAAAATTCCCTGCATACTTATTTTATCCTGTAGATGATAAGCCAGAGTTTTCTCCGAAAATAACTGTAATAAATATTGGCAAGAACGTGGCTAAGATTGGGAATAAAGCATTTTACAACACTAAATATTTAGAAATTCTTAATTTTAATGCTATAAATATGAATGACTTCGGTTCTGCGTCATTGCCATTTTATACTAGATCTGGTAGTGAAGGATTTACCTTAAATATTGGCGAAGAAGTTACAAAAATACCTAACAATATTTTTTACGGATGGAACGGTAATTCTTGGACTCAAAGCATGGTTGCAAAAATTATTTTTGAAGACAATTCTCAATGTTTATCAATCGGCTCGAATGCGTTTTCTGGAAATGACAAATTACTTTCAATAAATTTTGGTAAAAATGCTAGCTTAAAATCAATTGGCATTAAGGCATTTCAGTATTGTGATTTGCTTGAAGAAGTAAATTTGCCAAATACATTAGAGACTATAGGTAGTTCAGCCTTCGAAAGCTGTAGAGCGTTAAAGATAGTTTCATTAGGAGAAAATTTGTCATCGTTGGGTGATTCTGCATTTAAAAACTGTAGTTCTATTAATAAGTTGTTCTACAACACAAATGTATTACGTTCTTTAGGTAGTTCAAATACAATTTTTTCATGTGCGGGTAACAAAATGGAATTGGTTATTGGAGATAATGTAACTTCTTTGCCAAATTATTTGTTCTATTCTGGTGGGTACAATAATGAATATCCGGTAGATAATGACAGGAGACCTAGTATCGCAAAAATATACTTTTCAAATAAAATAAAAACAATAAATGATTATGTGTTTTATAGCGGAGTAACGGATTTAGAAGAAATTTATTTCGCTGGAAGTGTTGATGATTGGTGTAAACTAAACATGAAATATAACATGTTTAGTTCTGGTGGAAAACTATATTTAAATGGTTCTCTACTTACTAATGTTGAAATTTCCAACGATATAACAGAAATAAGAAATTATGCATTTGCTTCATTAAAAGATATAAAAACAGTTTATATTGGTAATAATGTCGCAAAAATTGGCGCAAACGCCTTTGGCGGGTGTGAAAACATCACTTCGATAACTTTTGCAAATGATTCTATTTTGAAATCAATTGATAGTTCTGCATTCATAAATTGCAAGTCGCTAAAGTCTATTGCAATTCCCAATAGTGTAGAAAACCTTGGGGCAAATATGTTTGCGGGATGTGCATTGTTGGATACTATTGAGATACCTTTTATAGGTGCTTACGATTTTACATTGTCTAGTTATAACAAATCGCCTAGGTATACATTAGGTTATTTGTTTGGCAGTTATTCAACAGAAGGCTTTTATGAAGTTACTCAATCATATGAAAATTATTTTTCTAGTTCAGGATTGTGGGGAAGTGAAACTACTAAATACTTTTTGCCAAAGTCTTTGAAACATGTTGTAGTAAATAGAGGTGAAATACCAATAAACGCATTTGAGAATTGTGTTAATTTAACAACAGTGACAATTGAGACTGGTATTAAAGGCGTTAATAAAGGTGCGTTTAGTAACTCAGGTGTTACAAATGTATATTTGCCCAATAGAACAGAGGGGTGTTGGTGTACAGATTTAAATATGTATAGACCACAAACTGTGACTATTACGGAAGAAGATTTATTAAACTCAAAAACAGCGGCACTTTACATGAGAGAAACTTATAAAAACTATAAATTTGTTTTAGATTAGAAAATTGTATTGGAGATGATTTATGAAAAGACTGTTTGTTAAAATAAGTTTTACAACCTCGTCGTCAAATGCAAAATATTTTAGATTAAAATACAGTGAGTATTGGTACAAAACATAAAAAGGTAAATTATAACAAAGGAGAAAAATATGATAGAATTTTTAAATACAACATTTTCTGCTTTTGATGGTGGAATATTTAATGCAATGCACAGATTGGCTGAATCGGCAGGTTCAGTGCTAACGTCTTTTTTTAAGATAATAACATTGATAGGTGAAAAAGGTTTAATTTTCTTTGCCATTGCAGTTGTTTTAATGCTTTTTGCAAAAACTAGAAAATTAGGAATATGTATGTTTGGCGCAGTAGCATGTGGTGCGATTTTAACTAATTTAGTGCTAAAAGACATTATAGCCCGCCCAAGACCTTTTGAAAGTAGTGTGGAATTTTCAGAGTTTTGGCAGTTTGTAGGGAGTCCTGCGGAAGACGGTTATTCTTTCCCTTCAGGGCATATGACAGCAATAATGGCGGCAATGACCACAATATTTATAGTTTGCAATAAGAAATGGAGCTGGGTAGGTTTTATAGGCGTGTTCTTGATGGGGGTTTCAAGAATATATTTAATAGCACATTACGCAACAGACGTAATAGCTGGAATTATTGTTGGTGCTGTTGCAGGCGTAATAGCTTTTCTTATTACTAAACTTATTTATAAATTATTGGAAACACATCCAGAGAAAAAATTTTGTGATTTTTGCTTAAACTTTGATGTAGTTAAGTTATTTAAGAAGGATAAAAAAATACAATCTGCAGAAGAGGATAATGAGAATAAAGAATAATAGATTATATAATTAGACACGCTAAAAGCCGAGCTGTAAAGCCCGGCTTTTAGTCTATTATATAAGGTATATTATTACATATATTTTTTCGCCAACGGTTATTTGTTTTCCGTTTTTGATAGGTCGTCCTTGCATTTCTGCTCGTAGTATCATTTTGTTGGTTTGTTCTTTAACTTTTGGTATATTGCCAATTGAAAACTTTCTAATGTTCGGATTTGAAATGCCTTGGGGCACCAAGAAATGACTGTAATTTTGATACAAAATTGCAGTCATTTTTGCATATCAGTACACTAGAAACGCCTTGTTTTTGGCTAGATATTATGTTATAATAAACTCACCGATAAATATGAATTTGTAGGAGCATATATGAATAGCGTAAATAAAACACTATACATTCCCTTATACGGTAAGTCCTACGTGAGCAAGAAGGGCTTGTTTCTTGATGATAAAAAAGCCGAAGAAATTTGGGAGGCAGAAAAATTTTCTCTCAAAGGGAAATCCAAATCCAAATGGCTTGCTTACTATATGGGAGTTCGTTCTGCTGTGTTTGACGAATGGGTAAAACAACAAATGTTAACTGCATCAGATTCCGTGGTTATTCATATCGGTTGTGGAATGGATAGCCGCGTCATAAGAGTCGGAGCTAAAAATCACAAGTGGTACGACGTGGATTTTCCAGAAGTTATTGAAGAAAGAAAACGCTATTATGCCCAAACAGACGACTATAAAATGATTGCAGGCGATGCAAGAGATTGCGGTTGGCTTAGAGCTATTGAGGAAAAGAAATCTGCCATCGTCGTTATGGAAGGCGTGAGTATGTACTTAACCGTAAATGAAATGCGAAATCTAGCAGATTGCCTTTGCGCTCATTTTGAAAGTATTATGCTTTTGGTGGACGCTTATACTTCTTTTGCCGCTAAAATGTCAAAGCTAAGAAATCCTATAAATGACGTAGGCGTAACCGAGGTTTACGGTATAGATAATCCACAAGCTTATCAAAGCGAGAAGCTTTCCTTTGTAAAAGAACACACAATGATACCTCAAAAATACATAGACGAGTTAAAAGGATTTGAAAGGTTTGTTTTTGCCAAGCTTTATGCGGGCAGTTTCTCGAAAAAGCTGTATCGCTTGTTTGAATACAAAAAGAATTAATCAAATTCCAAATTTTAGGTTGCTCACAATATAATCCGAGTGCAAAAGTGCTCGGTTTTTTAATATTTTGTTTATAACAAAAAAGCAGGACCTGAATTAGGAGAAGATTTGCCTAGCAAACTTCCTTTTAGGGTAAATAGTTTTGAGTGTTATTTGAAGGCTAAAATCAACAAGGAAAACCCTTGTAATTTTTGGTTATGCTATTGATTTTTGATTTTTTATATGTTAATATAAAAAAGATAAACAATTTTAATAGGTAGGTGGTTTTATGAACATTGAATACAAGTCCCAACAAGGAACTTTCCCTTTGTTTTTTAATAAAATTTCGAACAAAAAAGTTGCTGTGGTTTACGACGTAAACACAAAACCATACGCAGTAAATATTATTAATCAAATCAAAGGTGTAAATGCCGTTGTTAATGAAATTGAGTTTTTTGATAAAGAACTTATTCCGGATGAAAAAGCAATGCAAAAAACCATTGACGGTTGTGTAAATGCTGATTATCTTTTGGCAGTAGGTAGTGGAACGCTTAACGATATGGCAAAGGCCGCTACGACTATAAACAAAATCGAGTGTGGCGTTTTGGCGACTGCTGCAAGTATGGATGGATATTGCTCAAAAGGTTCTGCGTTAATGCGTGGTGGAAGAAAGGTTACTGACGAAGTACATACTCCATCAGATATACTAATCGACCTTGATATAGTGAAAACTGCTCCAAAGGAAATGACGGCTGCTGGTTTTGGTGATATTGTTGGAAAATTTACTTGCCTTACCGACTGGCAAATGACTAATGCCGTTAAGGGAGAGGAAATTAACCAAAAAGCATTTGCTATGATGGAAAAAGCAAGGACTGATTGTATGGATGCTTTTGAAGAACTTGTTGAGTACAAGCCAAATGCAATTGCAAAACTTATGGATGCGCTTATTATGGCAGGGCTTGCCATGGCTGAGTGTGGAAATAGCCGACCTGCAAGTGGCAGTGAACACCATTTATCCCACTTTTTGGAAATGGATTTCGTTGCTAGGGGGGAAAGAGTGCCACTTCACGGTGTAAAGGTTGCTATTGGCACGCTTATCAGTATTGAACTTTACAATTATCTGCTTGATAACAAGGTTAAGTTTAACGGCTGTGAAAAAGTTTATGAACTCGTTAAAAAACTTCCAAAAGTACAAGTGGTTAAAGATATGCTTGTGAAAATGTCCTGTCCGGTAAGATTTTCTGAAATAGGCGTTAGAAAACAAACCTTTTTAGAAATGGTTGCAAAAGCCCATACGGTAAGAGATAGATATACAGTTCTTACTTTAATTAACGAGCTTGGGTTAACTGAAAAAATTCAACCAATTTTATTGGAGAAATACTTTTAATGAAAAAACTAGTTTGTTTTGATTTAGATGGAACGCTTACCCAACATAGAACCAAACTAGGTGAAGAAAACACTCTTGTTCTTCGTGAATTAGAAAAAAAATATAAATTATTGATGGTTGGTGCAGGTGGTGCGGAGCGTATATATGAACAAATGAACCGTTATCCAATCGATATTATTGCAAACTACGGAATGCAAGAAAGTAAAATGATTGACGGTAAGTTTACTATAATTCGTCAAGAAACTTCTGCCGTGGATAAGGATTATTTTATTAACACCATAAAATACCTAAGGGAAAAATACGGATATACCGAATACAAGGGAGATACTATAGAATTTCATGCGACCGGCATGGTAACCTTTCCATTGTTGGGGACTAAGGCAGATATTAACGATAAACTAGCGTTTGACCCAACAAGAGAAAAAAGGCGAGTTTTGTACCCCGAAGTTCTTGAACTTTTTAAGGATTATGCCGTATATATAGGAGGGTCTTCCTCGTTTGATTTTGCCGAGAAAAGATTTAATAAGTATCATTCTATAATGGCTTATGCCCAAAAGAATGGATATAAACTAGAAGAAATTTTATTCGTTGGTGACGATTTTGGCGACGGTGGTGGGGATAGTCACGTGCGTATTTACGGAATGGACTATATTGAAATAACCGACTATCGTAATTTAAGACAAGCATTAAAAGATTATTTATAATTAGTATTTTTTGTCGTGGAGGAGCGTATGCGCAAATATAATTTAGTTGTTGTTGGTGGTGGGCTATCCGGTGTTGCCGCTTCAATAAGTGCCGCTAGAGAAGGATTAGACGTTCTTTTGATTGAAAGATCTGGCTCGTTAGGTGGCGCTATATCAAACAACCTAGTATTTCCCTTTATGAAGTTTTGGGAATTTGATAAAGACGCAAAAATTAAAAGGTTTATAAATACGGGAATATTTACAGAAATACGTCAAACGGCAATGGAGTTTGAAGATTTTGGTGACCAAACGGGTTGGAATCTAGTTAACTTTAAGCCGGAAGCAGTTAAGAGGGCGTTAGACAAAATGGTTGTTGACGCAAACGTTCAAGTATTGTTCCACTCAACGGTGTTTGACGCAAGTGTTAGTGATAATACTATTAAAAGTGTAAAGGTGCTAACTAAATCGGGTGTGATAGAAATTTGCGCCGATTATTTCGTTGATGCAAGTGGAGATGGGGATCTTATTGCTTTAAGTGGTTGTGAATACCAACTAGGCAGGGAAGAAGACGGGCTATGTCAACCTATGACTACTTGTTTTAGAATGAGTGGCGTTGACCTTGATTTGTTAAAAAAAGATTATCCTATTCTTCAAGAAAAGTATAAGCAAGCAAGAGCTAATGGAGATATTAAAAACCCACGAGAAAATATCCTTACTATGACGGGTATTGGAGACGGTATATTACACCTAAACACTACGAGGGTAATAAAACTCAATCCAACCGATGCTTTTGATTTAAGCAAAGCCGAAATAATTGCAAGAGAACAAGTTTATGAAATGGTAAAATTCTTAAAGGCAAATTCTTGTGCGTTTAATAACGCGACCGTTATTTCGGTTGCTGATGAAATCGGTGTTAGAGAGAGTAGAAAACTCAAAGGCTTACACCTTCTTACTGCAAAGGAAATTATTTCTTGTCATAAGTTTGACGACGTTATAGCAATAGGTAACTACGAAATTGATATACACAATCCTTCTGGATCGGGAACTGAACTGCATTATTTTAAGGAAGGAGAGAATTATCAAATTCCATACAGAAGCCTTTTGCCAAAGGAAATTGGTAATTTAATCGTTGCAGGAAGATGTTTGTCGGCTGAACATAAGGCGCACGCTGCCGTTAGGATTATGCCTATATGCGCTTGTATGGGACAGGCGGCGGGGACTGCCGTTGCTATTGCAAAAAAAGACGACAAAAAATTACGTGATATAGACGTTAAAACTTTACAAAAACGACTAATTGAAAACGGTGCAACGTTAGATTAGTGTATTTAAGTGGAGGAAAGGAAAATGAATTTATTACCACAAGTTAAAAATTTAGAGATTACAGGTAAAAAAGTTGAAATAAAGGCTATAAAGCCTTTTGAAGGTGCGATTGATTATAGATTATATAAACAAATTTCCGCCCTTCCAATAAGTCAAGATGGTCTAGAATTGTCGCTTGAAATATTAGATAAAACCACGGAAGGATATCAATTAAAAATAACCCAAGATAAAGTTATGATTGTTGCCGATTCTACTGCAGGTGCCTTTTATGCATTGCAAACACTTAAACAATGTTTTAAGAACGAGAATTTGCAAACTCTTACAATAACAGATTATCCTGACTTTAGTTATCGTGGTGTTTATCATGACGTAACTAGGGGCAAAGTTCCAACAGTAGACACCTTAAAGAATTTTATCGATACGCTTGCGTATTATAAAATAAACTCTTTACAACTATACGTAGAACACACCTATGAGTTTGAACAAGTGAAGGATATTAAAGAAGAAAAAGGCTATTTAACAGCTTTGGAATTACAAGAAATTGACCAATATTGCAAGGATAATTTTATTGAATTTATACCTTCTATTGCGACTTTTGGTCACATGTTTGAAATTTTGCAAACTCCACAATTTCAGCATTTACGAGTTCTAAAAGATTATAAGTTAGGCGCTAACGAGTGGAAAGAGAGAATGCAACATCATACAATCGATCCAACTAATCCACAAAGCATTGAAGTCGTTAAAAGTCTTGTTGACCAATATTATCCAAATTTTACTAGTGAATTCTTTAATATTTGTGGAGATGAAACGTTTGATCTTCACGGATACGTGGATAAGGATGGAAACGCCGTTAACGAAAAAGATCTTTACGTGCCTTTTATAAATAAAATTATAGAACACGTTAAAAGTCGTGGTAAAAGGGTTATGATGTGGGCGGATATTTTGCTTAAATATCCAGAAACGATAAACCTTGTTCCAAGCGACACTATGTTCTTGAATTGGGAGTATGCTCCCAATCCTAACGAATTGAAGGTTAAAACCTTTAAGGAGTTTAATAGGGACCAAATAGTTTGCCCTGGAACTTGGTCATGGAATAGACTCATTGAAAACTTTGACGACGGAGAAAGCAATATAAAAACCCTTATTGAATACGGCTATAAATACGGTGCAAAAGGCGTTCTAAATACCAATTGGGGGGATTGGGGAAATCCTTGTAGTATTGAACTTGCCTTATATGGATTGACTTTGGGTGCTGAAAAATCTTGGTCGGCTACTACCGAAAACAATCAGGATTATTACGATAGAGTTAATAGCGTGGTTTACGGTAGCGAAAATGCAGTATCGTATATAAAAAGAGTATCTAAATTAAATGGAATTGCCGATTGGGTATGTTTTTGCGAAGCATATTCGAACGTTAAAGCAAATAACGGACAAAAGATTTATACCGTTAGCAAAGAGCAATTAGAACAAGTTCAAAAAGAGTATTTAGAGTTAAATGAACAAATACAAGGCGATTTGGCGCTTAGAAATGACGTTAAAAACGAACTTCTCATTGCGCTTGAAGGAATTTGTGTTATTGCTGAATTGTCGGCAAAACTTGGCAAAATCGACCTAGAAAGATTGACGGATACTAATAGTTGGCTAGATAAATATAAAAAAGCATGGCTAAATAAAAACAAGCCTAGCGAACTATGTAGAATCGTTAAAATGTTCGAATACGTGGAAGCTTTATAAGGAGTAAAATTATGCAAACCGTTTTAGACAAGTCAATAAAAAGAGTAAACATGCGTTTCCCAGGGTTTAAGATGAAAGCACTTACGTTAAGTTATGACGATGGTGTTGTTTTCGACCGTAAACTAATGCAGATAATGGATGAATACGGGCTTAAAGGGACCTTTAACATAAACACGGGATTGTTTGCAAATAGCGAAGATTCAAGAAGATTAACCAAGGAAGGTGCTTATAAACTATACGCTAACAGTGGGCACGAAGTTGCCGTGCATGGAGTAAAGCATTTGTCTTTACCAAACTTTACGACTGCGGCAATGGCAAACGATATATTAAACGATAGAAAAGAACTAGAAAAAATGTTTGACAGACTGATTTTTGGTTGCGCTTATGCTAACGGTCACTACGATCAAGAGAGTATAGACGTATTAAAAACTTGTGGTATAAAATATTCTCGTGGAGTTAAATCAACTGAAAGATTTGACGTTCCACAAAAAGACGAGTGGCTTAAACTTTCGCCTACTTGTCACCATAAAAACCCAAAGCTTATGGAACTAGCAGAAAAGTTCGTTAATTATAACGAAGAAGATTGGGGTATGTTTTATCGTCGTCCAATGCTTTTCTATTTATGGGGACATAGTTACGAGTTTAACGATAATAATAATTGGGAAATAATAGAAAACTTTGCTAAATACGTTGGTAAAAGAGATGACGTTTGGTACGCAACTAATATCGAAATTTATAATTACGTAACTGCTTACGACAACCTAGAATATTCGGTTGAGTACGACAAGGTGTATAATCCTTCTAATATAGACGTGTATTTGTTTTTCGTTGGAGGAAGACGCGTTTTGGCTAAAGCTGGTCAAGTAACTCCCATTCCACCCGAAAAGGCGTAGTTTTAATTAAAATATAGAAAATCATAAAATAAAAAGCCACTTAAAACTAAGTGGCTTTTTAATTTAGTTAAACGCTTCGGAATCGAAAGTTATTATAACCTCAAATCGACCGAAACCTAAGGAATTTACTCTATTTTCAATAAGTCTAGTTAGATTTTCTTTTTTATCTTCTAGGTCTAAGGGTAAAGGTAAATCGAAAAAGATTTTTTTAAACCCGTCGCAAGGAATAAGTCTAAAATCGTGTATGGATAAGCGATTATCGACTTCAACCAAAGTGCATACCACTTCGTGTTTAAGTGAGTTTATTAACGGGCTGTCTGTAACTACGGGGTCGTAATGAACGGTAAGAGTAGTTCCGTAATCGAGCATTTCTCTTTCAAACTTGTCAATGATTTCGTGAACGTAAAGAGTGTCAAGATTTTTGTCAATTTCAAAGTGTATTGAGCAAAAAGAAATTCCGGGACCGTAGTCGTGTATCATAAGGTCGTGATAGCCTAAAACTATGGGATAATCATTAATTTTATTTAGTATTATAGATTTTAGCTGTCCGTCGTTTTTTTGTCCTAAAATAGGGGATGCGTTCTCTTTTGCAAGTAAGATTCCACTAATTAAAATAAACAACGCAACGGCTAAACTAACGTAACCGTCTATTTGATATCCGGTAAATTTTTCAACTAAAAAAGAACATAATACAACGCTCGTCATAATAACGTCGTTTCTACAATCGGTGGCTGTTGCTTTAAGAGTTGACGAATCAATTTTTTTGCTTATGCTTGTATTGAATAAATATAGCGCGAACTTAACTAGGATTGAAACGCAAAGTATTATTAGAGTAATGGTTGTAAATGCGACCGAGGTTGGCGAAATAATTTTTTCAATAGAACTTTTTGCAAGCTCAAAGCCAACGAAAATAATAAGTACTGATATTATAAGGCTAGAAACGTATTCAAACCGAGCGTGTCCGTAAGGGTGGTCGGCGTCGGCTGGTTTTTGTGATAGTTTAAAACCAATGGTGGTTAGCACTGAACTTATACAATCGGTAAAGTTATTGAGTGCGTCGGCAATTATAGAAATAGACGTCGATAAAATACCGGCAAAAAGTTTTGCGCTAGCTAAAAGCACGTTTGCAATTATGCCTATAATACCCGAAAGTTTTCCTATTTTTAATCTTTGATTATTGTCGTTCATATTTATCCTTTTTTATATAGTGTTTATAAAATAATTTGTAATTTCTTCGGGGGATAAAGCTGGGCTTTCTTTTATCCACCATTTTAGAGTGGATATAAAACACGAAGAAACGTGGTTTGTCCAATAACTATCGGGAACGAAAGACGGTTTTTTTTGTTTTATGATATCGTTTGAACTAATTATAAGTTGGTTTAGGTTTTCTTGGAAATACTCCATAAATAGATGGGTGTTTTCACTAGTTAATAGTTTAAGTATGTTGTTATCGTTTTTCTTTAAATGTATAAACAAATGTAAAAAAGTAGAGTCGGGCGCGTCGCAACAAAACAAGCCTTGTTGGTCGTTGTTTGTGTTTAAATAGCAATCAAAAACGTGGTCAAAAAGCTCCTTGCATAACTCTTTAAGCAAATAATCTTTTGTTTCAAAATGTGCGTAAAAAGTCGCCCTTCCGACGTTTGCAGTTTGAATAATTTGTCCAACGGTAACCGCGCTATAACTCTTTTTGGACAACAGCTTTATAAATGCTTTTAATATTAACTCTCTAGTCTTTTTTTGTCGTCTATCCATTTTTAACCATACAAAAGTTTGTTTTTGTTCAGTATTGAACTAATTTAATAAATAGTATCTTGCTTTTTTTAGTTATCAAACAATATAATATAACCGAACAACTTGTTCGTTATTGAATAAGATTATACTACTTAAACTATTAAAGGTCAAGGATAAAAATGAGAAGTTATAAGAAAATATTCGTTGCGTTTTTATTAAATTTATTATTTTCAGCAATAGAACTTGTTGGAGGGATAATTTCGGGCAGCGTAGCTATTCTTTCAGACTCCGTGCACGATTTTGGCGATGCTATGGGGATAGGTGCATCCTTTTTATTAGAAAAGAAAAGCGAACGCTCTGCCAACGATAATTATACCTATGGATATGCAAGATATTCTATATTGGGTGGACTTATAACCACGCTAATATTAATTATAGGCTCAGTGATTGTTTGTATTGGTGCTGTTAAAAGAATAATAAACCCAATATCTATCAATTATAATCTCATGATAATATTAGCAGTAGTTGGCGTGGCGATAAATTTATCGGCAACGTTATTAACTAAAGACGGGCATTCACTTAACCAAAAAGCCGTAAATTTACACATGCTTGAAGACGTTCTTGGTTGGATTGTGGTATTAATTGGCGCAGTCGTAATAAAGTTTACAGATTTCTATTTGATAGACCCGATAATGTCTATATTGATATCGGTATATATTCTTGTAAACGCCATAAAAAACTTGTGGGAGATTTTAAGGATAGTATTACTAAAAACTCCAAGAAACGTTTGTGTAAAACAAGTTGAAGATATCGTCCTAGCCGTAGAAGGTGTGCAAGAAATCCACCACGTACATCTATGGAACTTGAACGAAGAAAGGATATGCGCTACCTTTCACCTTGTTATTAATGAGTATAAACCGGAACTTAAAAAGGTTATAAAAGAAAAGTTAAAAGCAATTAACGCAAACCACGTCGTAATTGAAACTGAATTAAGTGGGGAAGTGTGTTGTGAAAAAGAATGTAAAATACAAACGCACAGCGCTTGTCATCACCATC
>JAFQAQ010000025.1 GCA_017399945.1 Clostridia bacterium | reverse complement strand
TGCTGTCGGCATAGTAGTAGTTCAATACACCCGAAGTATAGACATAGCGCACATAACCGGCGTAAGTCGAATAACCCCAAGGAGTGCAAGTCCACCACCAATCTTTATATTTGGGTATGTATTTATAATACTTTCTATATAGCCCGCAAGAGATAAGCCCCGCGCCGTCTGTTTTATACTCTTTGAGCGTGTCGTCGCCGTTGTCGGACGTTAAGTCCATTGTGTAGGGCAATAAATCGTCGGCTTTTAATTCGGCGCTAAACGCTTCTAAAACCGCCTTAATTTCCGACTTTGAATAATCGGCGTCTTCACCGAATTCTTGCTCGTCTTTAAGCATATCCGCCAAAATACAGAATATACCGCCTTGCTCGTCGCCAAGCCTTACCCAAATTCTACCGCTATACTCGAATTTTGCCCCGATAGGCAGTTCGCTTATTTTTGCCTTTTCTTCGTCGGGCATTTTTGCGACTTCGTTTTCTAACACTTTAATTTTTGCCTTAAATTCTTCAATGGTTTTTTCAAGTTCTTGTTTATTCATTTCATATTCTCCTTAAATAATTTTTCAATGTCGTATATGCCCGTCCTTCTTCGGCATATTTCCGCGTATTCTTCCGATAGTTCTATAAGAAGATAATCGCGGTTAAATTCTTTTGCCACTATACCAACCGTTCCGCTCCCAGCAAACGGATCCAATACCACGCCGTTTTCTCTGCACCCCGCCAATATGCAAGGCTCTATGAGTTTTTTAGGGAACGTTGCAAAATGCGCTTCTTTAATACCTATCGTTGCAACGGTCCACACCGAACGTTTACGGCGCAAGCCTTTTTCGTTTGGAACGTTCCCGGTGCTTTCGTTTTCCTTTCGAGAACTATTATCGAAAGAAGCGTTATTTGTATAAACACCGCCGCCCCTAAAAGTTTTGCGATTTCCTTTGCGTCTTCCCGCGTTAGGCGTTGACGTTCCCAAACTACCACGTGGCGAAGATTTGTCGAACCCTACACACGGCTCTTGAATAGCTTCCCAATCAAAATGGTAGCGCTTTGATTTTGATAAAAGGAAAAGTGTTTCGTGCGATTTTGTGCAACGGTCCGTAACCGATTCGGGCATACAGTTGGGTTTGCTCCATATAATTTCTTGACGAAGATACCACCCATCAGCCCTTAACGCAAAAGCCAGCAACCACGGAACGCCAAGCAAGTCTTTTGGCTTTGAACTTTTTACTGCTTTTAATTTTGCGCCAAGCATTCCCTTGTTTGTGCCTTGTTTATATTTCTTTGCATTGTCTGGATAGTTTGAAGAACCTTTATTGCTTCCAGAATAACTGTCTGCTATATTCACCCACAAAGTGCCGTCTGGTTTTAAAACTCGGCGAACTTCGGCAAACACCTTAACAAGTTTTTCTATGTATTCGTCAAGGGATTTTTCAAGGCCGATTTGCCCATCTACGCCATAATCTCTTAACTGATAATACGGCGGCGACGTTACGCAACAATCTACGCTGTCTGCAGAAAGAGTTTTCAAAACATTAAGCGCATCACCCTGAATTATTTTCGCCATTTAGAAATTCCCCCTTTGCTTTTTCGACTTCGGCTTGCGCTACAAGTAATAAACTTGCACCGAGCTTAAAATCGCCTTCGCTTTTTTCTGACACGCGCTCTTTGTAAATCGCCGAAAGTTTACCTTTTATGTATTCCGTAAAACGTTTAAGTGTTTCTTGTTCAACCGCCTTGATAAGTTCAAGGGTTTTGCCGTGGCTTCTTTGATTTTTAACAATATGCGCCGATGCTGGCTGTTGATAAGATTTTATAATCTCGTTAAGCCTTTTGTTTTCGGCTTCAAGACTGTGCCTTGCCTCAATTTCAGCGTTAAGCATTTCGTGGTAATTCTCTAAATCGTCTTCAATGTCCCACTTTTTTTCAAGCAATTCATAATACTTGTCATTTTTCTTAAAATCGCTAATTTTTAGATACCCTAAATCTATAATCTTTTCGGCAATTAGCTCACACGCTTTATGGTCTAACCAATATCCTTTGCCGTCAATTTTTATTATGTCGTAATTTTTTATGGCAAATATTTCTTCTGCAATTTGTTGAATCTGCTGTTTTTTCTCTTTCATTGACTCGGCTCCTTTATTTCGATGCCCCAATATGCTTTTGCATACCATTTGATTGTTTCAAAACCCAATTCTTCCCGATTGTATAAATCGTTCAAAATCTTGTCAGCTGCTCCTTTAGCGGCGGTTGCTAGACACATTAGTAGTTTGCTTTTATAAAATGCCGTATATTCTTCTACCGACATATTTTGCGGCGGTAAAGTTGTAGGCTCAAACCCCATTTCATCGAATTCGGTAAGCAAATCAATCCATTTTTCTTCAAAAGCTTCCCTTGGAATTACAATCTTGTCTTTACAATCTCGGTAGCCTTGCTCGTAAAGGCTTTCGGCTTGTTTTGTATTTATAAAAAGTTGTGTGTTTATTCTTGAAAACGGAATGCCTTTCTTAACACACTCGCTCACATACTCACAACTTTCTACAGCACAATCAGTCTCATAAATTATTTTTGCCATTTCTTCAATCTGCTTTTCTTTATCTTTCATCTTCGTACTCCAACTTAAACAAAATGTAATCTTTTGTTGTATAGTCACCGTTTTTCCCGTTTTGTCTTATTTCTTCCACTCGTTCTATCATATAGCCATCGTTTAGAGCATTTTCTAATTCTTGCAAGCAGTTATTATAACTTTCATTAGGTGCAACTCTAATCACTTTGTAATGTACTTTCATTTTGCATCTCCTTTAATCTCGCTTTCGCTTCGGGTTCTGTTAGAAAAATGGTTTTACCATAATAAGACGGTAAAAAATATCCGACATAAGTATAGGTTTTCGTGCGCGAACAAATTGTTCTTATTCGCATTTCTTTTCCAATCTCAATAGCCGTAACCTTATGCTTTTCAACTTCATTTGTTAATATGTTTGCATAATAAAAAACATCATCAACCTTGCAAGGTAAATCTATTAGCGTTTTATTCTCAATCTTGTTTTCAAGTTCTGCGAGGCGGTCAACGCTTTCACCTGTTGTGTAATCACCTTTGCAGTTCATATCGTTGTAGCATCCGCTTACGGAGTATTGTATATAGCCTTCTTTACCGTTTGGATAAGTCTTTAATTCTGTAAATCTCTTAAAATTTTCCACCTCGTTTTCTCCTAGTTGATTTTTTCAATTTTTGTAATATGAGATTTGTAAAAGGTCACACGCCTTGCGCCCCTAATGTGATAGCAGCTTTTATGCCACTCGTCTTTTTCCAATATTCCCGAAACAACGTCGCCATCAAAGAAAGTTAATCTAACTTGCTTTCCTAAAAGCGCGTTTAGCTCGGGGCTTTCGTGAGTGTATTTTCTCATTTTTAATCATCCCCCTTATAATCTTTTCCGTCGCAGCACATAAAGTCGTCGGTTGCTTCCCACTCGTCTATAACGATTTTGTCGTATTTGTCGCACATATAGCCGCCGTCGCCTATGTAGGTTGCCCTACCGCAATTAAAACAGCCAAGCGCCTTTTCTAATGTATTTTTTCCGCTCATTTTATACGCTCCTAATTATTTTTAATAGTTGTTGCATTCTTTCGATTTCTTTTAAGGATAAACTTTCAATTCCTTTTTGTTTGGCTTTGGCAATTAACCCGTTATACTCATCGATAGCCTTTTTTGTTTTTTCAATATTTTCGTTTATACGTTTTTCTTCAAGTTCCCTTTCTTTTTCTAATCGAACCATATAGCACCTATGCGCCACAATGTCTATACGATTAAGGTCAAGCGTTGACGTCGCAATTAACGCCTTTATAATTTCGTCCTTTGTATATTTTGAAAGTTTCTTATAAAGGTATTCTTCCGTTTTTTCTTTTACTGTCTTTATTGCATCCATTTAAGCCACCTTCCTTTGAATATTTTGCAAGCGTCGCTTTGCTTTTTTTGCCCAAGCGTTCACAAAGTCGATAACTTCGGGCGCGGGCTTTGTATCGCGAACACCATAGCATTGTCTTACCTTTTTTTCTGATATTGAAAATTCAACCGTAACAAAGGGTATTTCTTTTTCGTTCGCTTTTCTAATAAAGAAGATTAAAGACTGTTCTTTTGCTATTCTTTGGTCGTAGTCCATACGCCCTACGCAATGATGTAAAAACTCACCTTCTTTTATAAGCGCTTGTTTACTATCTGCAATCAACACAACATAATTGTCGCCGACAAGCGTTAAAGCTTCGTATTTATCAGCAATCTTTTTTATCCTTTCGGTTAATTCCTTTTGCAGTTTTGCGTCTTGTTCTGCTTTTAGGGTTGCATATTGATTTAGCCTTATTTTCGACCAATATTCAAAGTCTTTCGGAAACACATTTTTAACGTCGGTCATATCAAGTCCAAGCGCCTTTATAGCGACAAGATAATCGTTGTAATGGTGAAACGACGTTTTCGTGTTGCGCGTATATTCGATAATTTTTAGTTTTGTCTTTCGGTCCGCCTTACGATAAAACGCTTTGAGCTCGTCGCCATTAAGGTATCTTCCCCAGCTTCTAAACTCTTGAACAACGTTGTAATCGTCAGCCGCTTCCTTTAACGTCCAACCGTTTTTATACGCCGAAATAATTACGGGAATTGCCGCGTATCTTATTTCGCTTTTATGAGTTTTAAGCCACACAATAAAATTACGGTCTTTTGTTGCAAGGTTTACGATTTTTTGCGACATTGCAAGCCTATTTCCAAGCAGTTTTGAAACAAGTTCAATTTTTGGGTTTTTTTGATATTTTTCTAAATAATCAAGCACGTCAATTATGCCATCCCAAGCACAATACTTAAATTCTTCTGTTTGCTGTAAAAATTCGGGGTTTACAACTGAACAAGAGCGAAACAACCTAAAATATTTAGAATCTGAATACCAAAACTTGGTTTCTTCGTGTTGGTTGATTAAATACTTTGTTTTTTTGCTTTCAAGCGCCCTTTCAACATTAAAGTCGGCAACATACCCCGCAATCGCTATAAACGAAATGTCGCGACACCAGCATTTTTTCTCGCCTAAAATATGAACCGTCACTTTTTTTAGGAAGATTGTAGGCGTTTTCTTCCCCGCATACTTTCTGCCGTATCTTGCAGCAACGGTTGATATTGCCAACTTTCCGTGTTGTATCTCAAAGTAAGGATAATACCTTGTTCGATTTTGGGTTAAACCGCATATTCGATTTTCCGTTGCTTTTATAATTTTTAATATGTCGTTAGGAATAGTCGTTTTTATTCTTGCCATAACTCACCCCAGCATATCAAACAAGTTTAATTGAGCACTGCCGTCCTTTTTGGCTTCGTCTTTCTTTGTTTTTGGCGCTTTTGCTGTTTTGTCGTTAAAGTCTTCGCCGTTGTCTTCTTCGTCGGTTTTAGACGGCTTTTTAGGGCTTGCTTTTGCTTTGAATTCCGTTCCGTCTTCTTTGAATAATTTTTCTTCAATACTGTCTTCTTCAAAATAATGGACAGCCCAACCAAACACAACTTCGTCGTCTATCATTGCGCAGCCTTTAACAGCTTGCTTTTGCGCTTTCGTTCTTATGTTTTCAAGACAGCCTTGTAGCGTTTTACGATTAAGAAGACGTTGACCGTCTTTCTCTATAAAAACGCCGTTGTTGATTTTGTCAGCAAGAACCGCGCTTGCATTTTCTTCAAGATATGCTTTAATTCTTTTTTCTTGGGTGTTTTCCGCTTTTAAGTTTAATTCCACTACCGTTTACCTTCCTTGTTTAATTTCTTCTTATCGGCAACAACAAGAACGTTGCGCCCGTTTCCTTAATTATCGTTGGTTCATTTTGCTTGTTAAAACTCATTTCTACCGTATCCCCGGCAAGTAGTTTCAACACCCCGATAAAATACTTTGCGTTAAACGCTATTTCAAGGTCCTTTCCGTCAGCGGTTGCTTTTACCTTTGAATAAGCTTCGCCGCTTGCACCTTTTGATTTTATTTCAACCGAGTCGGGCGCGATTTCAAAATCAGCCACACTATACATATCGCCAAACATTGACGCCCTTTCCAACGCTGAAAGCATTTCCTTTTTCGGCACTTTAACTTGCGTAGTAAAGTTTGTAGGGATAATGCGGTCATAACTTACAAATTCGCCTTGTAATAAAACCGCCGTAAATGTCGTATCTTTTGTCTTGACCTGTAAAAGTTTGTCCTTGTCTGACACTTGCAAAGCGATATCGCCGTCATTACCTAAAATCGAGCAAATACAATTAAGCGCTGACGCGGGAACAATAACGTTTATATCTTTATTGCTTGCAGTTATTTTCGTTTCGCTTTTTGCGAGCCTATAACCATCAAGCGCAACCGCCGTGAGAACGTCGCCCACCGTTTTGATATTTACGCCTTTAAGTAATGGTCTTGAATCGTCGGTAGAGCAGAACGCTATTGACCTTTTAACTATGTTCTTTAACTCGCTAATGGCCAGTTTGATTTCGCTTGTGCTTGTAGGTTGTTTGTAATCAGTCCAATCAATAGAACCGTCAAGTGCGGGAATTTTAACGAACCCGTCGGAGCACCTGATATAAAGTTCTTTATCGAGATACATTTCGATTTCTTCGTCAGCAATCTTTTTGATTGCTTCGCAAAACAATTTACCCGCAACGTTAACTTTTCCGCTTTCGACAACTTCGGCTTGAACGTTTGAACTTATTACAATTTCACCGTTGCCGGTTGCAACGTTAAGCGCATCGTTTTCGGCGTATAAAGTTATAACGCCCATTTTGCCTTCAAGTTTGTTCGTAAGTGCTTTGCTTACTGCGTTTGCTGAATATTCTAAATCAATTTTTTTAATCGCTATTTTCATAACAACCCCCACTCTGCGAATTTTTCAAACCCGCCTAAATTTTTAATGTATTCTCTTGCAATTTCAACGATATCCCTATAAGGTTTACCGTCTATATAATCGTCGCCGATTGAGCAACTAATTTCAACGGGTTTTCCCGTCCTTTGAGCCTTTAAGAACGCGTAAATGTTTATACTAACGTCAGCTTTTGAAAGGTCCTTGCCGTGTAAACCGCCGCCCGTTACGCTGTCAGCCATATCGCTTCCAAGTTTACGGTTGGTTGCGCCGGTATCAACGTTAATTCCACCACTCCACTCTCCCAAAGGGTTAACAAGTGATTTAGGGTAAATCTTTTCAAGAATTTTGCTTTGCGCGTTACTTTGGCAAATTGTAAGAAAGCCTTTGTTAAGTATGTATTTACCATCATAAGGAAACAAGCCGTATATTTCTCTTGCTATAAATTTAAGCCTTTTTTGTTCTTCGGTAATCGGAACACCCTTAAATATTCCGTTATCGCCACACTTAAAGCCGTCGTTTTGATTTTGAGCCAAATGCGCGTCTTGTTTGTATTCTTTGTAGTCAACTTTAACGTTGCCCGCCAAGCGGCGAATAATCGCCTTTATTTCGTTTTTTGTAAAATGCTCTGACGTTTCAGTTATAACGTGGCAATGATTATGCCCGATAAGGACTTCAACGGCAATTTTCGGCATATAGTTCTTTTTATAAGCAAGGTCAACAATAGCTCCCGCTATTCTATCCGCGATTTTGTCGGGATGATTTGGGTTTACTTTCTCAAACATTTTATTTGCTCCTTTCCGTTAAAACGGTAATCTGTTATCGTCAATCGCTTCAAGCTGTGGTCTTTCGCGCCTTACCGAAACGACTGCGTTTTCTTCTTCGTCGGTTGCTTCGCTTGATTTCGGCGTTAAGAACTCGACTTCGTTTGCTATAACTTCGGTAACGTTTCGCTTTATACCGTCCTTATCTTCATAAGAACGATTTTGCAAACTACCAAAGATAGCGACCTTATTTCCTTTCTTCAAATACTTACCGCAATTTTCAGCGCGCCCGCGCCATACTGTAATATTGAAAAAATCAGTTTCCCTATTGCCGTCAGCGTTGGCGTATTCTCTGGATACTGCTATTGAGAATTTGCACACCGCAACACCGCTCGGCGTTTCTGTTAGTTCGGGATCCTTTGTTAAGTTCCCGATTAAAATAACTTTGTTCATTTCGTTTCTCCGTTTTCTTTTTTTGCCGTGGTAATTTCGACTACCACGAAAGTCTTTTTGTCGTTCACTATTGTATCGTGTATTTGTGATATGAATTTGCGCCCGTCATTTTCGATTATTTGCGCCTTTTGCATAGCGTCAAGAATAAACTTTGCTGCTGACTTTATGTTGTCAACGTCGCGCTTTTCGTCCTTTTCGTGCCACTCGATATTTATCACGACGGGGTATTCCGCAACTTTTCGCAATTTCCCCGCCGCCCGCGACAACCAAATGTAGCGGATAATATCGTCTTCAATTTCACGCTTGAACTTTGCGCCCGTTTGGTGGTGACT
The DNA here is from genome assembly GCA_017399945.1 of Clostridia bacterium. GTDB lineage: Bacteria > Bacillota > Clostridia > Christensenellales > Borkfalkiaceae > UBA1259. Next base: position 6,768 of record JAFQAQ010000025.1, on the reverse strand, counting down.
GTTAAGCTTGTGAATATAGTCGTTTAATGACGGCAACTGCCTATCAATGATTAAGATATTTTTCACGCACTTTCACACTCCAAACGTTTGTAGTTTTTAGCGATTGCCTCGTCTAATGCTCGTATCTTGTCGCAATCTTCTTTATAAGAAAAGTCCATTCTAACAATTAAGGTTTGAAGTCTTTCATTGAGCATAACAACGTTGTGATTAACCTTTAAGTGCGCTATAAATCTGAAATACGCTTCTTTTAGAATTTTACCAACACCGAAATCTTCAAAAATTTCTTCGTAAGATTGTAAGTCTTTTTTATTTTTTAAATTCTTACTTTCTTTCTTACTTACTATTTCTTTATAATCTTCTTTATATATTTCTTTATTGGTGGCAATTATTGCCGACGGGGACGGCAGATTTTGCCAAGGGGGGTGGCAATTATTGCCGACGGGGGTGACAGATTTTGCCACCCTACCAAAAACTTCTTCTAATGGCACGCAAACATACCCGTTTGCTTCTCCCTTTTTTTCGTTGTGATTGATTTTTCTTATCAACCCTTGCGCCGCCAATTCTTTTAATATCCCCCTAACAGTTCTACCTGCCCCACCAGTAAACTCGGTTATGTATTTCAACGTTCCCCTAAACTCACTTTCTCCGTCTTGCGAAAAGCCGTAAATTAAAGCATAAATCGTTAGGTGGTTTCCTTTAAGGTTTAGTTTTGTTCGCATCCAACCGTGAACGACGAAGTAGTTTTCGTCTTTTATCATTTCTAACCTGCTTTATTGTTTGCCTTGTGGCTGTTCGGGAAATGCTTTCGCTTTACACTCTGCCGAACAAAGAGCTTGTCCGTATCCGCTAACGGTTTGGTCAAATAGCTTTTTAGGCATTTCCTTTCCGCAAATCGAACACTTGCAATCTGCCCCCGTATTGCGCCAATCGTTTAATGCGCGCCCGGTTTCGATTGTTGGAATATTGCCCGAACCATCAAACAAGCCTGTCCTATCTTTTGACGGTATAGCATAGTGGTCTTGGGTTAATTCTAAAAATACCGTAAATTCGTATTCTATGCCGTCCCTAAATATCGGGGCAAGTCCAACCTTTTTATAACCTTTTTTACCGCCGTCGTTAACTTCGATATAAGCGTCTTTTGCTCTTAACGTTGCTATAATGTCAATGTTTGACTGTAAAATACAATCGACTAATGCTGTATATGTTGGGTCTATATCTCTCCACGCTATATAGCCGTTTCCACTTTTTGATTTTCTAACGATATCGTCGTGCTGTTGAAGCATCCCGCCTTCCCCGCTCCACGCGTGTGAAAGGCTGTCAATGATAAGAACTTCAAACCCGCTTTCAACCGCGCTTTTAATCGCTCTCATATACTTATCAGCCGTAAATGGCGGTTCTATTGAACAAACAGAGAAAGGTCCGAGATTGCTATACAATTCAGCGCTTCCGTTTTCAGTATCTATAACGGCGATTTTTTCCCAATCACCACAAATACCAAACGCGGTAAGTAATGACGAATAAGTTTTGCCCGCACCACTTGGGGCAGAGTAAGCAATTTTTAACTTTGTCTTTTTTCTTTCTGCTTTTCTAAACATAAAAGCTCCCCCTACTTAATTTGAATATTTTGAACGGTTTCAACGTGCGCACCGGGAACTTCCCCGCCCGCGCTTATCGTTGCTTTGATTTTGGTTAAATCGGGTTTCTTGGTCATTGTTACGTTAAAGAACTCGTCTGGGAGCTGTGATTCATTGTCAACAATCGTTTTTTCGCTTTTTCTAAACGATATAGTCGCCGATATGCCGTCAATCTTTGTTTTTCCTGTCCTTTGGCACGCTTCCGCAAGCGAAGATTTTAACCTTTGCTCAACCGCCTTAACCCTATCTTTAAGAGCCGTTAAACGCTTGATTTCGGCTTCTATTGCCGACACTTGCAAACCAAAGCGACGGCTTACAGTTGCGACAGCGATTGCCTTGTGCTCAAATTCTTCTTCTTTGACCGCCAACGCGCCCGCAATATCAACGTCTATTTCGCCCGTTTCTTCGTTAACGGTGTTCATTAAGTCCGAGTATAGAGTTTCAACGTCTTTGCTTAACATATACAAATTAGGCATTTTCGCTACCCCCTTCTTCCGCTTCGGCTTTCTTCAACTCTCTTTCGTGATAGGAAACACTACCTTTCGCACTTTCAATCGCTTTGCCGATTTCTGCTATCCTATCCGCGTCAATTTCGCCACTTTGAACCATTTTACAAAGCAAGACTTCTGCGCCCGCTTTGATTAGTTCGTAGTCAACTACTGCCTCTTGATACTTTTGTCTTTCATAATTTACGCTCATTTTTTGTTTACCTTCCTTTTTTAATTTTTTATACAAGGTCGCTTACAGAGCATTTAAGCACCCTTGCAATTTCCGAGATTGTTGTTAAGTTGGGGTTTCTTATTCCCCTTTCATACTGCGATATGGTGTCGCTTTTAAGTCCGCAAAGGAACGCTAATTCTTCTTGCGTGTATCCTTTTTCGTTGCGCTTGTTCGCGAGTTTTACCATAGGCTTTTTTACTTTTGCCATTTTAATCACTTCCTTACCTTTGGCTTTTTGCCTTTGGGTTTCTCTTCCCAAAAAAACGCTTTTTCTTTTCTTTCAAGCCGTTTATAATCAACTACTAAAAACGTAATAAAAGCAACTGTTATGACCACTAAAACGGCTATTAAAATTATTGTTTTAAGCATTTTTGCCACCCCCTTTATCTTCTATTTTTTCTAACGCCGTCGCTAAATCTTCAAGCATTTTCTTAATCGCATCAGCGTCGTTAATCAATTCGCGGATAGTTGACGGGCAACCACCTTTACCGCGAGAGCCTAACCATAATTCCGCATGCTCGTCAGCGTCAAAACCGTCGGCGTATTCTCTAACTTCTTTTACAATGTTGTTTGCAGAAACGGTAAAGCTAAAATCTTCACCCGCTGGCGAGAACTGTGCAAAATCTACATACTCGCCATTTTCTTCGTGAACGTGCCAGCCCAATTCTTCCGCAACGTTTATTATTTTCTCGTTCATACGTTCCCCCTTAACTCTTTCAATTTTTTTAGAACGGTTTGAACGGCAAACTTACCATTTCCGTTCAACTGTCTTTGCCAAGCCGAGAACGATGGCGACCAACGAAAACCGTGTGCTTTCAAAAGCGAGCGCGTCGCCTCATCGGGTTTGCCGTCGAATATCAGTTGTATTCGCATTGCTTCGGCATTTTCAACAACTTCAACGCCGTCAACATTTTCGTATTTATCGGCGGCGGGTGTTGCCGCTTCTGCCTTAATCTTCGTGATATCCGCAATACGCTTTTCAATTCTCTTTATTTCGGCGTTTTCGTTCTGCAGTTTCCAAGTCGGGTGGGGTTGATTATTCCAAGCAAAGTCTTCGGCTATTTTTTGGTCAATTCTTTTTGCTTGTTCTTCCGAAAGACCTTCATAACCCACCATTGTTTTATTCTTGCGAAAATAGGCGTTCTGTTTTACCCTTTCGGAGTGCTTTTCTTTTAAGTCCGTCAACTTATCTTGTAATTTTTCAATAACGCAGTCGTCGTCGCTATAAATAACGTTGTTGGTTAATATCGTTCTAATTTTTTTCATATAGTAGCAAGTTTCGGGTGAAAACAATTCGCCGTTTTCTTCGTATAATTTTGAAAGCGCTGCGTTTTGTTTTTCCTTTTTTCTAACGGGGAAATTGCTCGCCCCGGCAATCATTACGCTTGGAACTCTTGCTGTGATTGCATTGTCGCGGTTAATAAAATCGGCTAACTTTCTCGAATACTTGTTTGCGTAATATTGACAAAGCGCAACCGCTTCCGACGTTGCATTTTTAGGGTTGGCTTTTATAAGCCTTTCAACTTCGTTCTTAAACCTTTCCACATAACCGTTATAAGAACTTGTTGCGCTACCGCTTACATAGTCCGAAAAACTATAAGCGTTTTTTGCTGATTTTGCTGTTTCTTCACTAATTGAATATCTTGTGATTTCCATTAAAATTTACCTTCCTTTTTGTCTAATTTTTATCTAATTTTTGTTTAAGTTTTGTCTAAAATTTGTCTAACTTAAAGCGCACCGTCCACACAATACGTTTCGCCGTTCATTTCGGTAAAGCCCGCGTTTTTAACTTCGTAGGGTAATTCTTTAACCGTGTTTTCGCCCGTGCAATTCAAAATGCCATATCCGTAATACGCCCACTTAATTTTGTCTTGGGGTTGCTTGCCGTCTTTTTTGAGTTTGGTTTGTAGTTTCATTTTTTTATACCTTCCTTTATTTTTCCCGCCAATATAACCGTCGGCGGTCGGTTTGTTTCTTTTATAATGCGTCGTCAACACCCCCGTCATCGGTGTAAACTTTTAAACCTTGCCTATAAGCGCTTATACCGTCAGCCATTAAAGAACGGACTATTGAATTTGCTTGTTCTGGTGTTTCATAAATTCCGTGTAAACGTTTCATATTTACCCCCTTAATAACCACACTTTTTAACGCGCGCTTCGCAACGTTCCATAAGCCACTCTTTACCGCAGAAATTTATATCGCGGATATAACTTTGATACGCTTTACCGAACCCGCAAAAGCCTTCTTCGTAATAAGCCGAAGTTGCGTTTTCATAAAGCCTTTGAACAAGTAGCTCGTGATTGTTTAACAAGTTCTTTGCGCTTATGTGATACTCGTGGTCTTCGGGATAATCGAGCAAGGTGTTTTCAAGCCCGCCGATTAAATCGTTTGCAGCGTATTTGATATTCTTAAACGCTTTTTTCTGCCTTTGGTTGCACTCTGATAATTTCATTTTGTTTACCGTCCTTGTGGTTTTTGATTTGAAAAATATCCTTTTGGGTATTTTCAAGACTTATTATAAATATCTTTTTTGGAATTGTCAATCATTTTGACCGAAAAAAATTTACTTTTTTGAACTTTTTTTATATAATGGGGAAAAACGACGGAGAAAAATGGAATTATGGATATTTCAGAAATCAAAACTTTTATGAAAGTTAGGGGAATTACGCAAAAAGACTTGTCGCAAATGGCAAATATCCCCTTGCAGACAATTAGAAAGATTTTTGCGGGCTATACTTCACACCCGCGAATTGACACTATGCAAGCCATAGAAAAGGCACTTGGACTTAATTCTGCGCAGTCATACACAAATGACGGCTTAAAACCCGAAAGCACGGCAAAGTCTTTAAGCGAAAAAGAAACGCGCCTTTTAGACGCGTTTAACGGGTTAATTCCACCTATGCAAGATTACATACTTGATATGGTCGAAAAATTAGTTGCTCAACCGCAAAATGCGAATAAGCGGGCATAAAAATACATAAGGAGAAATCTATGGAAAAAAACACGAAATTATCGAATTACTGAAAAATGCAACCGATAACCTTACGCAAGCAATATCTTTAATGCTTACGGAAGACTACGAGCGCAAAAAACTGTTTAGGGTTGTTTCTTCACACGGAAACATTATTCCGTTCCCGGTTGAAAAAATCAAACCCAACGTGCAAGAAAATGGCGTTGTCGAATTTACCGAAAAGGAGATAAACACAATGCCTAAACACATAAGAAAATTACTGATAATAGAAAAAAAGCGTTGCCGAATACGACAACACTCAAACAAAAAAGGATATGAAATTCGTTTACGCCGCGATGGCTACGATATTTCAGCAAGCGGCGTCACCGTCGAACTTGCAAAGGAAAACTTTATAAAAAAATTAAAAATAGCAAAACCGAACGAGAATATCGGCGAAGTAATTATCCCGAAAACCTTTAACGCGTTTGCTATGTTTTATTTTGAGAACTTTCGCAAAGAACTTGTTGCAGAAAAAACCTTTTATAATGATTTGAGCCGTTATAAGAATTATATTTACCCCGCTTTTAAGGAACGCCCCTTATTAAAGATAACGCCGGCAGACTGCAAAAAATTGATAGATTCAATTAAAAAGAAAGGGTTAGGAAAAACCGCTGACGAAGTTTATTCTTTGCTTAACGTTACATTTAAGTGTGCTATAAATCACTCAATTATAGATAAAAACCCGCTTGATACGATTTTGCACATAAAACACGAAAAGCAATCGGGCGTGGCGCTAACCAAGGAAGAAGATTCTATTTTATACGCCGAACTAATCAACCCAGCGCACCCCGAAAAATACCGAAAAGCAATAGCAATAGCGTTATTTTGTGGTTTACGTCCTAACGAATACTACAAAATTGTTGACTATAAGCCACCTTTTATAATCGCTGAAAACAGTAAGCGTAAAAACAAAAAAGTAGAATATAAGCGTATTCCCGTTATTGATGCGCTTAAACCGATTTTAATTGACGGCATAGGCAAATTACCAACGGAAAAGTATTTGCGCGATTTCCTAAAAAAGATACTGCCAAATCACACGTTGAAAGACTTGCGTAAAACTTTTAACACTCGCTGCAAAGAGTTCGGCGTTTCCGACCATGCGCGCAAGCACTTTATGGGGCACTCACTTGGAGCGTTAGACGGCACTTATACCGAGTTAACCGACGAATACTTGTTAAAAGAAGCGGAAAAATTAAACAAATGGCTTACCGAGTTCCCCAAAAGTTCCCCAAAAACTTAAACTTTTTACCTAAATCAGCGAAAATTTAAAATAAAAAAAGGGCATTTTCAAGCCTTTTTAGCCTAAAAGTGCCCTATTTGGTTGTGCACAAGTTGTCTAATTTGAACTTTTTTATATGCTTAGTTATTTTACATCTAAATTATTTTTTATGTAATTATATGTTT
>JAFQAQ010000024.1 GCA_017399945.1 Clostridia bacterium | reverse complement strand
TCACCACCACTAAAAACGTAAAAGTATAGACAAAAAAGACACCAACAGGTGTCTTTTTCTCTTTGCGGAGCGTGTGAAACGTAAAACTACATAGCCTTTTTCTAGGTCCAATTGATACAACACTTTATCTACATTTTTTTATTGAATAGTCTTGGTTACAGTAATTACATTGAACCTTTTTTGTAAAAATATTAGTAAATTTCTCCTTTGAATAAAATTGATATTAATTATATAATAATATAAAAATTAATTTTCTTTGTTTTTGTCATTTTGCTTTACTTTATTTACTTCAGATAAATATCCTGCGGTAATGACACCAGAGGGCAAAGCAATAATTGCAATTCCAAAAACTGAAGAAATCATTGTCACAATACGTCCAATAGTTGTAACGGGATAAATGTCTCCATAACCTACTGTTGTTAACGATACAGTAGCCCAATAAATTGCATCAAAAAAATTTCCAAACGATTCAGGCTCAACATTATAAATAACTAGAGCCGATACTAAAACATATGCAATAGCCATTGTTGCAACTGAAATGAGTACACGCTTTTGCTTTTTAAATACGTCAATAATTATTTCAAAACTCTTTGAATATCGCAAAAACTTAAAAGTACGGAAAACCTTTAATGCACGCAGGAGTCTAAAAAGTTTTAGTAATTTAAAGCCACTATTTAATACTGTTAAAGTCGGCAAAATGGATATCAAATCTATAATAGCCATAGGCGTTATAGGATAGACAAAAAAAGATAATACCGATTTGTTCAACTTTAAATCAGCGACAATCCACCGTAAAAGGTAATCTAAAAGAAATATCGAAACGGTAATATATTCTAAAATATTAAGAACCTCATTAGTTTCCTTAAACACCAAAGGAGTTATGCTAACAATAATTACTGTCATTATAAAAAAGTCATAAATTTTACTGCCAATATTATCTTGTGCAGGTTCTAATATTTGATATAGTTTTTTTCTCATAGTATCTTCTCAACCGTAAAATAAAAAAGTGCGATAACCGAAGTTAACGCACTAAAAAGGCAAACTCCGATTGTCGCTAAACTAACCTTAATAGAATTAATGGATTGCTCCCGATTTGCCAACTTAAGTGGAATTTGCAATTTTATCAAATTCAAAAAGTTGATACACAAAAGGATAGGTTACTCCCTAAAGAATAGAGAAACAAAAATCCATTATTAAGTTAGTTTAGCATTTTCAGTATAACATATAATAAAAAATATTTCAATCTATTTTAATCTTTATGACTTAATATATATAAACAACGGTTTGACGTGCAAAAACTCCGTTTAGCCGTGTTTCACTTGCCACAAACAAAAAGCCTAAACCAAAAAAACTGGTTTAGGCTTTCCGTGGCGGAAAGGATGGGATACTCGTACGCTAACGCTACCGAGCCCTTGTCTATCACAGAAAGTCGGTCATATGACGGGCGAACCTATGGGTTCTCACCCCATCCTGCAAAACAAAAACAGCACCCGTTTGGGTGCTGTTCGTGTTTTGGCGGAAAGGATGGGATTCGAACCCATGTGCCGAAAAATCGACAACCGCATTTCGAGTGCGGCTCGTTATGACCACTTCGATACCTTTCCGTGGTAATATATTGTTATAAATATCCTTAGAATAATAGTATTATACACTTTATAACAATTTTTAGCAAACAAAAATAAACAATAAAATTATTATCATTGACTTTTTTTATAGGGTAATGTATAATTTTAACTGTTAAAAGGAGAAGAAAATGCATCCTAGTCCAATATTTACTATTTTTGGTAGATCGGTTTATTTATACGGTGTTTTGATTGCCATAGGTTTAATGGCGTGTCTTTGGGTTTTGTATTATTATACCAAAAAGAAGAATATGCCGTCCGAAATTCAAGACTATATTTTTATAATTGCTATAATAGCTGTTGCTTTGGGCTTTTTATCGGCAAAATTATTCCAAGCTTTCTATGACTATCTTGCAAGTGGTGTTTGGGATTTTTACGGCGCTGGTATCACGGCTATGGGTGGTTTTATCGGTGGCGCTGCTGCGTTTATCGCTTCTTATTTTGGAATAGGGCATTTTGTGTTCAAAAACAAAAAAGCAAGGCTTCATATAAAGGAATTTAATAAAATCGTTCTAGTTGCTCCGTTATGTATTACTATTGCACATGCTTTTGGAAGGCTTGGTTGCCTTATGAGTGGATGTTGCCACGGCGCTTATCTTGGTCAAGAAAGTGTGTTTGGTGGTATCTATATGTACGGAACGGTAAACAATTTTCATAAATGGGGATACTACGTGCCCACTCAATTATACGAAGCGTTGTTCTTGTTTGCATTGTTTGCAGTGCTTTCCGTTATGTACTTTAAAGGTAGTAACGTTACCATGCACGTATACTTGATAGCTTACGGCGTATGGAGAATATTCGTAGAGTTTTTAAGAACTGATTATAGGGGCGGGGCGCAAGCTTCTATGTTTTCTCCGTCGCAATGGGTGTCCTTTATATTTATCGGTGCGGGAATTGCTTTGTTTATTATATATAAGCTTCTTAAAATACCATATAAGGTTAAGAAAGAAAACGAGTAGTTAAAATAAAATTAACAAAATTTAAAAAACAAAAAGGCTTCTAAAAAGAAGCCTTTTATTTTTGCATATTAAATTATTCTTTATCAGCAGTTTTAGTAGATGCTTTTTTAGTAGTAGTCTTCTTGGTAGCGGGCTTCTTTGCAGGAGCCTTTTCTTCTACTACGGGAGCAACTTCTTCAACAACGGGAGCTTCAACCTTAACTTCTTCGGTTGCGCCTGCTAATTTAAGAGCAGCATCAACTTTTTTAGCAAGTTTAGCTTTTTTGTTTGATGCGTTGTTAGCGTGATAAATGTTTTTAGAGCAAGCAGAATCGATAGCAGAGAAAGCGCTTGCAAGAGCAGCCTTTGCTTCAACTGCTTGGTTATTCTTAATAAGAAGTTCTACCTTTTTGATTTCGGTCTTTACTTCAGAACGGATAGCTTTATTTTGTTCGGTTTTTTTCTGATTAACTAAAACTCTTTTCTTTGCGGACTTAATGTTTGGCATATCTAATGCACTCCTTAGTTTCTTATTGATATCGGTAATCATTTTAACACAAAAAAAATTTAATTGCAACTACATTTTAAGTAGATTTTAATCTTTTACTGACTTTTTAACTTATTTTATCCTGTAAAACATACAATTTACTATGAAAAATGGTTGCGTGGCTGTTATTGATAGTGGAATAGGGGGATTGAACTTGCTTAACGAGTTGGTTAATTCCTTGCCGAATTATACCTTTATATATTACGGTGATAATAAAAACGCGCCTTACGGCAATAGAACGAAAAGGGATTTATTGGATAAAACTTTTAACGTAGTTTGTGAGTTAATAAATCGCGGGGCAACTTGCGTTGTTTTTGCATGCAATACTTTGAGCGTAAGCGTTATGCCGGAATTAAAAAAATACTTTTCTAACGTGAAATTTTTCGGTGTGTTTCCACCTGTGGATATAGCCGAAGTTAAAAAAGAAAAAAATTTGCTTTTATGCACGCCTAATACGGCTAAGGGGTATAAACCAACGCCGTACCTAGATATAGTGACGATGCCAACTCTTGCTAAAACAATTGAGGATAATAAGTTTAATCTAGAAAGGGTAGATTTTACTAAAATCATAAAAGACTGTGATATTAAAAGTCTAACAAGAAATTTTGGATATCAATCTTTGACCACCAAACGTACCGTTTTGACCACCAAAAATCAATTAAACAATTTTGACCACCACCTTTGCCCTTATAATACTATAATTTTGGGCTGTACCCACTATAATTTTATAAAATATCAAATTTTCAACCACTTTCAACCACAAAAAATAATTGGTGGCGAAACTTTTACTAAAAAAATTATAACAAAATATTTTCAAAACAAAAAATCATTAGAAAAAACCAAGGGAAATACCGTTTTATTTTTAGGGGAATCTGCAAAAGAAAATGAAAATTTTTATACTTTTTACTTCAAAAACAACTACAATTTTTTGCAAAAAAATCTAAAAAAATGAAAATTTTTTCAAAAAAGTAGTTGACAGTGGTTAAACTGTGTGGTAGAATAGGCTTGTAATTTTAGAAGGGAGGAGTCTGTTTTGACCGGTAAAAACTATTCGCATCAACTAGATGCTAAAAACAGAATGAGAATACCGGCTAAACTGCGCGAGGAACTAGGACCGAATTATTCGGTTACGGTTGGTTCGGGTGGTTGTCTTTACGTTTATTCGGAAGAGCAGACGAAAACCTTGAAAGCAAACCTTAACAAGATTAATTCTTATAAGGAAGAGCATCTTAAAGCGGCTAGATTCGTTTTGTATAACATATGGGAAGCCGTTGAGGACAAGCAGGGGAGAATTCTTCTTCCTGAAAATTTAAGGAAGTACGCTCGTCTTGATAAGAACGTTGTCGTTGTAAAAGGACCTAACTGCGTGGAAATATGGAGCGAAGAAGTTTGGAACGAATACTTCAAAGACGTTAATATTTCCGTTCTTGCAGAAGCTATGGGTAGTTTTGGAGCATTATAATAAATGGCTGAATTAAAACACTTTTCCGTAATGCTTGACGAGTGCATGCAAGGGCTTAACGTTAAAGACGGAGGAGTTTATTTCGACGGAACGTTGGGTGGTGGCGGTCATTCGAGCAAAATATTGGAGTTGTCTTCGCCAAACGGAAAGTTAGTAGCAACCGACCTAGATGATTATGCCATTGAAAGAGCTTCGCAAAAGCTTGCACCGTACGAAGGAAGATTTACGTTAGTTAAAGACAACTTCAAAAACTTATTGAAGGTAAAAGAAAACTTAGGAATTGACGGTTTTGACGGAATTTTGTTGGACCTAGGAGTTTCAAGTTTTCAGCTAGATGATAGAAGTAGAGGTTTTTCTTATTTATCAGCGGAAGAAGCGCTTGATATGAGAATGGATAAAACCAATGCATTTTCGGCTCAAACGATTGTTAATACCTATCCGGAAAACGAGATTAAAAAAATACTGTTAGAATACGGAGAAGAAAGGTTTTCTTCAAGTATTGCGAAAAATATCGTTGCCGAAAGAAAGATAAACCCGATTAAAACGGTTGGTCAACTTAACCAAATAATAGAAAAGAGCATACCTGCAAAATTCAAGAAAGACGGTCACCCGTCAAAAAGAACCTTTCAAGCTCTTAGAATTGAAGTAAATGGTGAACTTAACAATCTTTACGATACAATAATTCAAATGGCTAGAGCGCTTAAAAAAGGCGGTAGAATTGCGATAATTTCCTTTCATTCATTAGAAGATAGAATCGTAAAAAGAGCATTTAAGGAACTAGAAACTGATTGCATATGTGATAAAAGCTTGCCAATATGTACGTGTGGCAAGAAGAAGGAGATAGAGATTATAACAAAACGTCCAATAACGGCATCTGAAAGCGAACTAGCCGTTAACGGAAGATCAAAAAGTGCTAAACTGCGCGTGGCAGAAAAGATATAAACTTTTACTCTTATATTTAAGGAGAGAAACTTATGGTTACTACTAAACGTTTAGAAAACAGAGCAAATTTCGAACAAAGTTCGGGCGGAGTAGCCCTTCTTGAAAGAAAGGCACCCGTTTCTTATAACGAATTGGTTTCAACCGAAACTAAAAACGATGAGAGTATGGAGCAAGCAAGGGAAAGAATGCAAAGAAACCTTGATAAGCTTTTGAACTACGATAGAGTAGAAGAAAAGGCTGTTGTGCCTGCACCCGTTGTCGAAGAACAAAAGGTTGAACAAGTAAGTGTCCAAGAAGTAAAGAGCGAAGCGTCTTTACAAGAAGACGATATTCGTCCTACTCTTACCACTATGCAGTTTGGAGAAGTTGACGCTGATACTATGCGTGCAGAAATGAGGACAGAACAAACTTCTTCTACTTCCTTTGCGTTGAGTGGAAAAGGTAAAATCGCTTTGGTTTTATATTCGCTTGCAGTAGTTGTAATTATGGCGCTTATAGTGCTTAATACCGGCGTGCTTTCTTCTTTGGGAAGACAAAACAGTGCAAACGCACAAACCTTAAACTCCAAAAAGGCTGAATATAGCGCGTTGGTTGACCAAATTGACTCGATATCGTCCGACGAATACGTTATTGAACAAGCTGAAAAAATGGATATGATTTTAAGGTAATATATCGACTTTTTTGTGAATATTAATAACTAAAAGAGTTCGAGGTGTTAATATAAAAGAATATTCTATAACAAGACTACGAAAGAGGTTATTTGCAATATTATTTGCAGTAACCTTTTTATTTTTGTTCGTTTTATGCCGATTGTTTTACGTCCAAGTAATATGGGGCAAACAACTTCAATCAAAAGCGTTAGATCAGTGGACAAGGGAAATACCGATAATTGCAGAGCGTGGCAAAATAGTAGACTGTAACGGTGTGATTCTTGCCGATAATTCGGATACCTATTCGGTTTTTGTTAGAAAGAAAGCCGTTTCAAACGTTGAAAAGGTTGCTGATAGTTTGTCAGGTATTTTAGGTTTAGAATACAACGCTGTTTTTGATAGGTTAACGAAAACTCATTCAAGCGAAGTAACGGTAAAAAAACAAGTAAATAAAGATCAAATTGACAAAATAATCAAACAAAGATTTTCGGGTGTTTATTATTCTAGGGATAATTCTAGGGTTTATCCATACGCTGATTTTTTGTCGGCTGTGATGGGTTTTACCTCTGTTGATGGAAAAGGTCAGTCTGGATTAGAACAATACTACGATAAATATTTGTCGGGAATTGACGGCGAAATCCTTTATGAAACCGATATCGTAGGGGTGGAAATAGACGGCTCAAAGGCAAGTTATATTCCGGCTACCGACGGGCTTAACTTGAAACTTACAATCGATTACGACATACAAGCACTATGTGAATCGGCAATGAATCAAGCAATGCAAATTCATCAGCCAAAATCAGCACAAATGCTTGTAATAGATCCTTCTTGTGGGGCAATTAGAGCCTTATGCATAAAACCTTCTTACGATCTTAATAACGTGCCAAGGGACGACTTGTCTTTGCTTTATTCGTTAAGTAGAAATAATTTAGTTAGCGACGTTTACGAACCGGGCTCGACCTTTAAGGTTTTAACGACGGCTGCTAACGTGGAGGAATATTTAAAAGGGAACAATAAAGCCTATCCGTTAAATCATAGATATTCTTCTTCTAGATATAGATACATAGGAGGGCAAAAGGTAAAATGTTGGAGCACACACGAAAATGGAAAACATGCAAATTTAGATTTACAAGGCGCGTTAAACAATAGTTGTAACCCAATTTTTGTGGATATTGCAAATTCTCTTGGTAAAAAAACCATGTATGAATACATAAATGCTTTTAATTACGGTAGGGTGACTGGTGTTGATTTTAGTGGAGAAGCGCAAGGTATGGTATTGCCCGAATCGTCCGTTTTAGACGTTGATTTAGCAAGAATTGCATTTGGGCAAACGATTGCCGTAACAGGCTTGCAGTTGGCGTGTGCCACCGCTGCCGCAATTAACGGTGGATTGTATTATACGCCTTATTTAGTAAGTGAAATTTACGATAACAACGGTATTATTGCACAAAAGAATAAACCAACTATTAAAAATCGTGTGATAAGTAGTAAGGCATCTGAAATAGTAAATCAATTACTTGAAAAGGTCGTGTCCGAAGGGTCGGGAAGTCAAGCTTATATCGAAGGATATTCGGTTGCTGGTAAAACGGGAACTGCGCAAAAATACCAAAACGGCGTAATTGCGCAAGGTAAATACGTTTCTTCTTTTGTTGGTTACTTTCCATCGCAAAATCCAAGGTATTTAGCATTAGTAATTATTGACGAACCTGTTGGGCAGTATTATGGGAGTACTGTTGCTGCTCCTTATGCAAAAGAAGTTTTTGAAGGAATAATTTCATTAAAAAAATTAAAACCGACTTGTTAAAGGAGACGTTTATGACCTTAAAAAATCTATTAACCGGAATTGAAGGGGTAAAAATTATTGGCGATGACAGTGTCGAAATAAAGGACGTTACGTCTGACAGCAAAACGGTTGGTGTTGGTACTTTATTTATATGCATAAACGGTGAAAATACCGATAGTCACGCCTTGGCAAGACAGGTGGAAAAATATGGTGCGGTTGCACTTGTTGTTGAACGTAAACTTGATGTTGGAATTACGCAGATAGTTGTTGATAACACTAGGCGAGCAATGAGTATAATTGCAAGCAATTTGCACGGCAATCCAGATAAAAAATTAAAAATAATAGCAGTAACTGGCACGAATGGAAAAACTACAACGTCTCATTTAATTGGAAAAATCTTGAACGGTTGTGGAATAAAGTGTGGAGTTATTGGAACGCTAGGAACGTTTTATGAAAATAAATATTTAGAACCTACTTTAACTACGCCTGATCCGTTAGTCTTGTATAAAATATTAGACGATATGGTTAAGTGTGGAGTGCAAGCAGTTGCTATGGAAGCTTCGGCGCACGCTATTTTTTATGATAAGCTTGAAGGACTTAAATTTAAGGTGGCAATCTTTACAAATCTAACGCATGATCATTTAGATTTTTTTGAAAATTTAGATAATTATAAAAGCGTTAAAAAGAGTTTGTTTTTAAAAAATCACGTGCAGTACGCACTTATCAATTCGGACGATTCGATAGGCTTGGAATTAATTAATGAAATAGACGGTGCTTTGTCGTATGGAATCGAAAATCCTGCCGACGTATTTTCACTTAACGTAAAACAAAAAGCAGATTGCACGGAGTTTGTGTTAAACGTTTTTGATTACGTTTATAATGCAAAAATAAAACTAAATGGGTTGTTTAACGTTTATAACTCAATGGCTGCCGTTGGTGCGTGTTCATTATTAGGCGCGCCCGTTGATAAGGTTGTTGAGCAGTTAGAGTTAGTTAACGGAATAGATGGAAGATTAGAGTGTGTTTACGATAGAAATTTTAGCGTATTTATTGATTATGCGCATACTCCTGACGGATTAAAAAGCAGTCTAAACGCACTTAAAAAGGTGTGTAAAGGAAAGCTTATTTGCGTTTTCGGTTGTGGTGGAAATCGCGACGAATATAAAAGAAAGATAATGGGTGAAATTAGTGGCGAAATTGCTGATTTTACCATAATTACTACCGATAATCCTAGATTTGAAGACCCAATGGATATTATTTGGGAAATAGAAAAGGGTGTGAAAAGTAAAACGAGAGAATACGTGATTATTCAAGACAGAATAAGCGCAATAGAGTATTCGATAAACTTTGCAAAGCCAAAGGACGTGGTAATAATTGCGGGTAAAGGCAGTGAGAGATATCAAGAAGTTTTTGGTATAAAAAAACCTTATAATGATAAAGATACTGTAAAAACTTTTTTAAGAGAATTAAAGTGAAGGCATATCTAATTAATCTTATCCTTTGTCTAGTTATATCATTTACGTGTGGAATAATTTTTATAAAAATTGCTAAGAGAAAAAAGATTGGACAAACGATATTAAAATACGTACAAACACACAAAGGTAAAAACGGAACGCCAACTATGGGCGGACTGTTTTTTATTGCGCCGTCTTGTTTGTGTTTTCTTGTCTTATATGGTTTTAACGATAGATTATCGTTGGTTTCTGTGTGTATAGGACTAGCGTTTATGTTGGTTGGTTTTATAGACGATTATATAAAAATTCGTTCTCATGATAATCAGGGGTTAAAACCATATCAAAAAATAGGGTTTCAGTCGGCAATTGCCTTAATTGCCGGTTTGTTTTGTTACTTTAATGGAATAACCAATGTTTATCTTCCGTTCTTACAAAAAAAGATCAATCTAAACTACTTTGTTATTCCAATAGTTTTCGTAGTATTTATTGCTATAACCAATAGCGTTAATTTAACGGACGGGTTGGATTCGCTTGCCGGTGGGACAAGTCTTGTTTATTTAGCAATGCTCTTGGCACTAATTTACGTTCAAAATCTAAAAGACGGGGGAGTGTTTATTATGAACAATTATAAAAGTCTCGTTGGTTTAAGTTTTTGTATGATTGGTGGATTATTAGCTTTTTTAATATTTAACGTTAGCAAGGCGAGGGTGTTTATGGGTGATACGGGCTCGTTATCGCTTGGAGGATTCTTAGGGTGTATTAGTATTTTTACAGGAAATACCTTGATTATACCTATTTTAGGCGTAACGTTCGTTTGTTCGGCAGTTTCGGTTATAATTCAGGTTTTGGTATATAAGAAAACTAAAAAAAGAGTGTTTTTGATGGCGCCTTTGCACCATCATTTGCAAATGAAGGGGTGGTCGGAAACGCAAGTTTCCTACGTGTACGCGTTAGTAACAGGCATAATAGGTGTTTTGCTTGTCATATGTTATTTGTGAGGTGGATTATGTACGTAAAAAATCAAAGGTTTTTAGTTCTTGGCGTGTCGAAAAGTGGATATGCTGTTGCTAAAACAATTTTGGCAAAAGGTGGAAATTGTAAGATATTCGAGCAAAAACAAAGCGAAAAAATATCAAACGTAATAGACGAATTAGTAGGACTTGGCGCTATTAACGTTTCGAATTTATCCCCTGAACAAGCGTTAGAAAAGGTTGACGTTGTCGTGATAAGTCCAGGAATTCCCATAAATCATGAAATATCAATTAAAGCAAAAAACGCTGGTATAAGAATTATTGGTGAGTTGGAATTTGGATTTTTACAAAAAATGCCAATCATAATTGCCGTTACGGGTACTAACGGAAAAACTACAACTTGCTCAATGATAAACGACGTCCTGACTGAGTGCAAACTAGAACACGTACTTGTCGGAAACGTTGGAACACCCGTTACTTCTTGTCTAGATCAAATTAATGAAAATACTATATGTGTTACCGAAGTATCTAGTTTTCAGTTGGAAAGTGTAAATAATTTTTGTCCGCACGTTTCTTGCGTTCTTAATTTAGCGCCCGACCATTTGGAAAGGCATTACAGTATGGAGAACTATGAATTTCTAAAAAAGAAAATTTATGCGTTTCAAACTGAAAGTGAGTATTGTCTTTTGAATTACGACGATTTAACCGTAAGACAATTCGCAAGTAGTTGCAAGGCTAAAATCGTTTGGGTTTCTTTGAAAGAAAAGGTGGACGGTATATACGTTGAAGAGGGAAAAGTATTTTATAATGACTTGTATATTTGTGCTGTCGAAGATTTAGCCGTTAGGGGAATACATAACTTGTATAACGCTATTTTTTGTTTAGGTGCTTGTCTGGTTTTAGGGCTGGATAAAGAAAGCATTGTAAAAGGAGTTAAGGAGTTTAAAGGCGTTAAACACAGAATGCAACTAATCTGTAACAAAGAGGGTGTTGATTATTATGACGATTCAAAAGCAACGAACGTCGCTTCAACTTTATCTGCGTTAGAATGTATAAATAAGCCAACCGTGTTGATTTTGGGTGGGAGTGAAAAAGGAGAAACTTACGAAAATTTGTTTAACAAAATCAAGGATAGTTTAATAAAGCACGTGGTTATAACGGGTAAAAGTCGATTTAATATGTTAGATTGTGCTGGTAGGTGTGACTATGCAGACGTTACAGTTACACCGGAATTTAATAACGCTGTTATTATAGCCAAAACGTTTGCTAACGAAGGAGATGCCGTTTTGCTTAGTCCTGCGTGTGCAAGCTTTGATAGTTTTAGTAGTTTTGAAGAAAGGGGCGATAGATTTGCTGAACTCGTTAACGGTTAATAAATTAGTATTAAAGGAAAATAAAAAAGAAAAAAATCACGGCGATTATTTACTAGTAATCGCCGTTGTTTTATTGGCGATAATAGGTTGCGTTTTTATATATTCTGCAAGCAATTACTCTGCACGTGCTACTTATAAAGATAGTTTTTATTTTGTGAAAAAACAGATAATTGGAATAGTTTTAGGTGTTGTTGCAATGTTGTTTACCGCTTTGGTATTTAACTATAAAAAACTTAAAAAACTAAACGTAATGTTTTCTATTATTTCTTTTGTATGCTTATTATTGGTGTTTGTTCCCGGTATTGGGGTGGAAAACTACGGAGCTAAAAGATGGATAAATTTAGGTTTTTTTACTTTTCAGCCATCCGAAATTGCAAAATTTTCGCTTATTCTATTTAGTGCGTCGTATTTTTCAAATAATCCCAAAAGAACTATGAGTCTTAAAGGTTCTTTTTCTATTTTGTTGTACGGAATTATGACTTGTTTATTAATAATAGCCGAGCCTAATATGTCTATCACCGTTTGTGTAGGTGCGCTTATGCTGACCATCTTGTTTGCTTGTGGTATTAAAATTAAGCATCTTTTGTTTTTGATAATACCGGCATTGGTTGGTGGGGTTGTTCTAATTTTGATTGAACCGTATAGATTTAGTAGGTTACTTGCCTTTTTAAATCCTTGGTCAAACCCAAAAGGTGAGGGGTATCAATTGCTTCAATCATTATACGCACTTGGATCAGGTGGTTGGTTTGGCGTTGGGCTTTTTAATTCGCGTCAAAAGTATGCCTTTTTGCCGTTTTCTGAATCGGATTTTATTCTTTCGGTTATTGGTGAGGAAATAGGTTTTGTTGGCTTGCTATTCTTTTTCTTGTTACTTGGTTTTATAGTTTATAGAGGAATAAAAATTGCGGTTAATTCAAAAGATGCGTTTGGAATGGCTATGGCCATTGGAATAACTATGATATTTGGAATTCAAGTTATAGTAAACGCATTAGTCGTAACGGGTAGTATTCCACCTACGGGGTTACCTCTCCCGTTGGTATCTAGTGGGAATACGTCGATCATAATATTTTTAGCTGAAATGGGTGTTCTTTATAATATTTCTAAAAATAACGTTTTAACCTTTTAATCGTTAAGTCCATAGAATGATATATAAATTCTTAGGAGACGGTTATGCGAGCATATAAGATAAACGGTGGCAAAAAACTAGAAGGAACGATTAGTGCGCAAAGCTCAAAAAACTCTGTTTTATCTATGTTGGCTGGTGCAATCCTTACCGACGATACTGTCGTAATAAAGAATTGTCCTAAAATTTCAGACGTTATAAATATGTGTAAAATACTATCTTCACTTGGTGCAAGCGTTGAATTTGATGATAACGATCTTATTATAAACGCTAGCCAAGTAAATAGTTTTTGCGTTGATGAAAAGTTATGTAAAAAAATTAGGACGTCGATATATTTTTTAGGTTCTCTGCTGGGTAGATTTGGTAGGGCAAAACTTTGTTTTCCGGGAGGTTGTAATATAGGTGCAAGACCAATAGATATACATATTAAGGCACTAAGTGAGTTGGGGGTAAAGTTTGACTATAATGAAAAAAACATAAGTTGTTCAAAACAAAAAACTGTTGGTGATAGAGAGGTTGTTTTTAGTTTTCCATCTGTCGGTGCAACGATAAACCTTCTTTTGTTTTCGGTAATCAATGAAGGAACGTTGGTAATAAAAAACTGTGCAAGGGAGCCCGAAGTCGTTGATTTTTGTAATTTTCTTAATAGTATGGGAGCAAAAATCGTTGGTGCCGGACAAAGCGAGATAACTGTTTACGGGGTAAAGCAACTTCACGGGACTAAATATCGTCCAATATCCGATAGAATGGAAATTGGAACTTTTATCTTTGCAACTTATTGTTGCGGTGGTAAGGTAAATATTACCAACGTAAATTTAAAAAATAGTGACCTTTTATTAGATAAAATTTCAAATAATACTTGCAGTGTTGCCTATATTAATGATATAATAACTATAACTAGTAATAATATAGGGGAAGGTTTCGACGTGCAAACGGGACCCTTTCCACAATTTCCAACCGACTTGCAGGCACAAGCTACCGTCTATCTTTCAATATGTAATGGTCGTTCAATAGTTATTGAATCTATGTATGAGAATAGGTTTTCTCACCTAAACGGACTAAAACAAATGGGGGCAGACGTGCACGTTTTTAAGAACGTTGCTTTTATACAAGGTGTAAAAAGACTGCAAGGGGCAAAAGTTTTCGCAAACGATTTAAGGGGCGGTGCGGCGCTTACCATTGCTGGGCTTTGTGCTCGCGGGCAAACCTTGATGTGTGGTGTTGAACACGTTGAGCGTGGGTATCTAGATTATGATAAGAAACTTGCCATGCTTGGTGCTAGTATAAAAACGATTGATTTATAACTTTTTGGAGTACATATGAGAACTAAAAGATTATTGGTTATTATGATTGCGGCAGTATTTGTATTGGCAGCAGTATTTTCTTTTATTCTCATTTTTTCAGTAAAAAAGGTGGACGTTACCTATTCAGTTGATCAGAATACTAACGTTTCCGAAGTTCAGGACAAACTAGATAAATATATAGGTAAAAATCTTATGTTTGTCGATTTGGAAGAAGTTGAAAGTATAGTAAAAGCTTTCCCTAAATACAAGGTTGTGTCTTCATCCAAGAAATATCCTAACGTTATTACGTTAAAGGTCGAAGAGCGTAGGGTTGTTTACCAATATACTTATCAAGACAACGTGTATGGCTTAGATAAAGAAGGCTTCGTTGTGTCATCTACTCCCGTTTCGGATTGGGCTGTTAAAGATGGTGAAATTATTGCACTAGATTTTTCTGGTGTTGACGTGCTTTCCGTCGCTGTCGGGGATTATTTAAAAACTTCTCAAAACGAGTTGCTTGCTTGTGTTTTAGATATGGCGCTTTCGGTAAGGTTAACTGATTGTATTAATAAAATTACGGTATATAAAAACTTAGATTTTAACGATGCTGTTTTTTATACTGATACTGGTGTTACTATAACTATCGAAGACGTTTTAAATAGGGGCGTTGAAAAAATCGTTAAAGGATTTGAAAGTTATGATAACGCAGGTGATTATATTAAATCTTATAATCACATTAAGGTGTATTTAGATCAAAAGAACGACCAAATAGTAAGTATTTGGTCAAATACGAACGAAGGTGACTAAAATGCGTAATAAACAAGTAGCTATTATTGATTTTGGTTCTTCCCAAATTCGCGCTGTCGTTGGACAAAGGGGAGTGAACGACACTTTTATAATTAAAGATAAGGCCGTTTTTGATTACGACGGATACACGGGCAATAGTTTTCTTGACGTTGACCAAGTTAAAAAAACTGTTTTAAAGGTAGGGGAGTTTTTCAAACAGGCAGGAAAAATTGAAGATAACACCGTGTACGTAGGCGTGCCAAGTAACTTTACCCAATTAGTCGTAAAGCAAAGCCAAATTTCTTTTGAGAAAAAGAAAAGAATTACCGACGAGGATGTGGACAGGCTTTATGATTCGGCTTTTGTAACGAGTACTGCCCATAAAACTCTTATAAATAGATCGGCAATTATTTACGAACTTAACGATTATAGAAGACTTGCTTATCCCGTTGGTGCGCAAAGTGAATTGCTAAAAGGAAAATTGTCCTTCGTGCTTTGCGATAACAGTTTTGTGAACGCGGTTAAACCTGGTCTAGATTTTTGTGGGTTTAAGGTGGAATTTGTTTCTATATCGCTTGCCGAAGTAATGTATTTATTCGACGAAGAGGCAAGAGATAGACTTTCAGTATTGATTGACGTTGGCTTTATTTCTACCACTTTTTCGGTTGTTCAAGGCGATGGTCTTATTTACGAAAAGAATTTTGATTTCGGTGGTGGTTATATAACTGCCGCTATTACAGAGCAACTAGACGTTGATTTCGACGTTGCTGAAACTATTAAGAAAAAGGTAAATTTAAGTAGTATATCTCAAAATAGTCCTTTGGAAATTATAGAAGGGCAAAACGGCAAATACTTTAATGCCGAGCAAGTAAAACAAATAATAAAAGCTTGTATGGAAGAGTTTTGTGAAAACGTTTCGGCGTGTCTTGACGACTTGCCTTTCGTTCTTCCAGAATACGTTCCTTTAAAAATTACAGGTGGTGGTATTTGTTTTATAAGAGGAGCCAAAGAACTGGTGGCGTCAAGATTAGGCGTTGCTGTTGAAAACATATCACCAAGAGTTCCGTTGATGGACAATCCGTTGGATTCGGCAACTCTTTCTTTATTAGATATTGCTTTAAGGCAATAAAGTAATTACTTATTTGGAGGAATAAAAAATGTTTGGACAAGAAAATTACCAAAACCCTGCAGTAATAAAGGTTATGGGTGTTGGAGGTGGTGGATGTAACGCCGTTAATAGTATGATAAATTCTGGAATAGCTAGCGCAGAATTTATTTCAGTTAATACCGATAGTCAAGCTTTGTTGCTCACCAAAGCTAATAAGCATATTCAAATTGGGGCAGAACTTACAAAAGGTTTGGGTGCAGGAAGTGATCCGAACGTAGGTGAGGCAGCTGCTGAAGAATCAAAGGAAGCAATCTCACAAGAACTTCGTGGAACGGACCTATTGTTTATCGCTGCGGGGATGGGTGGTGGCACCGGCACGGGTGCAGCATCCGTTATTGCAAGAATAGCAAGGGAATTAGGCATTTTAACGGTTGCGGTAGTTACTAAACCTTTTGCATTTGAGGGTAGAGTTCGTAACGAAAATGCAGTAAAAGGCATTGCTAACCTAAAAAAATACGTTGATACTTTGGTTATCATACCTAACGACAAATTACTTCAATTCCTTCCGCCACAAACATGTATGCTCGACGCATTTAAGGTTGCCGACGATATGCTAAAACAAGGTATCGTAGGAATCGTTGACCTTATTGCAACTCCATCATTAATTAATCTTGATTTTGCGGACGTTAACACAGTAATGCGTAATCAAGGATTGGCGCATATGGGTATTGGTCGTGCTAAGGGCGAAAATAGAGTTATAGAATCTGTTAGACAAGCAGTATCTAGTCCTTTATTAGAAACTACTATTGAAGGCGCTAAATCGGTTATTCTTAACGTTACCGGTGGTAAGGATTTGATGCTTACCGAAGTAAACGAAGCGGCTGTTTTGGTTCAAGGCATTATAGATGCTTCTGCAAACATTATATTTGGCGCAACCATAGACGAAAATATTTCGGATGAAGTGAAGATTACCGTTATTGCAACGGGCTTTACAAGCAAGACCGAAAGCGAAAAGGTTGAAGTTAAACCAGTGTTCCAATTCAATGAACCGCAAGAACAACCATTGCAAGACGTTCAAGAACAAGTAAACGAAGAAGTTGAACAACAAGTTCAAGAACAAACTGCACAAGAAGAAGTTGTTGTGAGTGAAGATAAATCCGTGGAAGATAACAATAAGGGTAGAGAACTTCCTGCGTTTATGAGAAGATTATTTAAAAAATAACTAAAAAACACAGAGAAAATCTTTGTGAACAAAAAAAGGATGGTAATTACCATCCTTTTTTGTTGGTCGGAGTAGCGAGGCACGTTACTACGCTAACGCTCCGTAATACTCACTTCGTTCGTATGTGAACTCTGATTCTTCAAGCCAAATCACTAGCTTCAACAAAACAAAAAAAGATGGTATAAAAACCATCTTTTTTTGTTGGTCGGAGTAGCGAGACTTGAACTCACGGCCTCTTGCCCCCCAGACAAGCGCGCTACCAACTGCGCCATACCCCGTTTGCGTGTTTTATAATAACATATAAATTTAATTTTTGCAACAAATTTTAGCCATATAATAGACAGTTTTTTAAAATAATGATAAAATAATATTTAATAAATAAAGAGGAAATTAAATGCGTATAAGAAGAAAAAAACATCTTGAAGAAAGAAAGGATGCAGTTGGTGATATTTTGCTTACTGCCGACTTTGATATAAAGAACGCGCTTGAAGCTATAAAGGATAAAAGATATTATAATCTAGCTTTAATTTTTGGTAATGATAATCCTATATGTATGGAAATAGGTTGTGGTAAGGGTTTGTTTGTTTGCGAAACGGCAAAACGTAATCCATCGGTCAATTATGTTGCCGTTGAGTTACTTGATAATATAATCGTAATGGCGTGTGAAAGGTGCAGACGATATCAACTTGAAAACGTAAGGTTTTTTAATTGTGGTGCTGATTATTTGCCTAGATATATTGCTGATAATACTTTGTCAAAATTATATCTAAATTTTTCTCCACCATTTCCCGGTGACCGCTATGAAAATAGAAGACTAACTTGTGATAGGTTGATGGAATATTATAATAAAATGTTGAAACATGATGGCGAAATTCATCTTAAAACCGATGATAAGGGATTTTTTGATTATTCGTACGATCAAATGATTAAACACGGATACTTGGTTAAGATAGAGGACGTGCAAGAAACTCACACTAACGAAGATTACGTTAAAACGGAGTATGAGATTAAATTTAACAACGAAAATAAACCTATTTATAAATTTATAGCAAAAAAACTCTCTAATTAGAGAGTTTTTTCTTTTTTGTAGGTTTCATAAACGACCAGAGAATACATGCTATTTGTAATGGAATACCTATGATAAATAGTAGCCATAAATTATACTTTAATAAGCTTAAATATACACTAAGCAATATTGACCAAACTAGTATAGAGCATATTATAAAAATGAACTTTCTTTTGCCCCAAATGCCATTAAAAACAAGCAAGACGATGCTGCTTACTGGAATTGCGTAAATATAGAATAGCCAAGGTCTAATAACGCTGTTTGCTGTTGATAGATAAACGTAAATCAAAGTGGCGATAAGCCAAACGATAGAAGTCGCAAGTAGGGTAATTATAATTTTATTAGTAACGTTTTTTTTCCCTTTATATACCTTATCAAACGATTCGCCATGTTCTGTAACTAAATCGTCGAGCGAAACGTTGTAAAAATCGGCAAGGTCTTTAAGAACGTCTATGGGAGGTGTTGCGTCTCCATGTTCCCATTTTGAAACAGATTTATCCGTATAATTAAATACTTTTGCGATTTCGTTTTGCGTGTATCCTTTTGCTTGTCTGAGCCTTGTTAGGTTTTGGGCGATTGTTTGTTTGATGTCCATATATTTATTTTAGCACTTTTTTTATTCAAAAACAAGTGTTTTTTAGCAATTTCTACTTTTATTAGAATTTTAAAATCATCTCTAATATTATTAGAGTTGGGTGGAAAAACCTTCAATTGGCAAGACTTTATTTTTAGAGGGATATTTGTTGTTTTATTTTGTTTGGTTATGTAAAATTAATTTAGAAACAGGAGGGAATAACAAAATGAAACAAAAAATTTATCCTATAGTTTTTTCTTGTGATGAAAATTATGCAAAATATCTAGGAGTTGCGATTACTTCCATATATAAGAACAGAAAGCCTGATAATTCTTATAAAATTTATATACTAAACACGGACTTATCTCTCGATACTAAACAAAAATTAAAATCTTTAAGTGATAGAAATTTTTTAATTGAATTTGTTTGCGTAGAAGATCGTATGAAAAATATTAGTAGTGATAAAATACATTTAAGAGATTATTATACGCAAGCTATTTATTATAGAATTTTTATACCTTCATTATTTCCTGATTATCAAAAAATTCTATACGTAGATTGTGACGTTGTTTTTGATGTTGACGTTGCTAATATATTTGAAAATGATTTAGGTGATACAATCTTTGGAGTAGTTAATGACGAGGTTGTTCCAGCAGTTAAAGAATTCTATGAATACGTTGAGGGTTTTTTGGGTGTGGATAGGAACAAGTATTTTAACTCTGGTTTGTTATTGATAAATTGCGAACAATTCAATAAATTCAACGTGGAGAAAAAGTTTATTGATTTAATGAATAAGTTTAAGCTAGAAGTTGCTCCCGATCAAGATTATTTAAATTTAATTTGTAAAGATAAAGTAACTTACCTTGATTTAGGATGGAACAAAAACCCTATTCCTAACGCTAATTTTGACGATAAGAACGTTAAGATGGTACATTATAAAATGTCTTATAAACCTTGGCGATATAATGACGTTATGTATTCGGATATTTATTGGAAATATGCAAGGATATCACCATTATATTTGGAGATTATGTTTGAGAAAGAATCTTTTACCGATGAAGATAGGGCAAGAGAAATGCAAAAAGGCTGGAATCTATTACAACTCGCAAAGAAGTATCTTCAAAATGGTAAATTAGAAATTGTTTAGGTGTTTTTATGAATGATTATAAGACTTTAATTGAAAACAGAATTAAAGAATTTGAAAAAAATAGACTTTGGGATAAAGACGTTTTGGACGATTTGCCGGCAAAACCTTTGCTTCCTAATAAAATTGATTATCTAAACGAAAAACTATCTACAAAAATAAAAACTAAATTTTTTAATTGGCTTGCGCTTAATTATTATGAAAATCTTATTAAAAAAGGAGATTTTGTCATAAAAGACGTTTTTGGTTTAGAGAATTTTGAAAATATTAACGGTGGTTGTATCATTACTTGCAACCATTTTAGTCCTTTAGATAACTACGCAGTTTTTCGAAGTTTAAGAAAACTGTATGGAAAAAAGTGGAGACTTTATAAAGTAATTAAAGAAGGGAATTATACAAGTTTTAAAGGTACTTTTGGTGCTTTTTTTAGACATTGTAATACGCTACCTCTATCTTCTAATACACAAACTATGAAAAAGTTCTTAAAATCAACTAGCAAACTATTAGAGAAAGGAGAAAAAATTTTAATTTATCCAGAGCAGGCTATGTGGTATAACTATAAAAAACCACGACCATTAAAAGACGGTGCGTATAAGATTGCTATAAGAAACAACGTTCCAATTGTTCCTTGTTTTATAACGATGGAAGACACGGATAAAATTGGAAAAGACGGGTTTAATATTCAAAAATTTACTATTAGATTTTTCCCACCTCTTTATGCTGATGAAAAGCTTTCATTGTCAGAAAACGTAAACGTTATAAAAGAAAAAAATTACAGTCTTTGGAAACAAGCATACGAAGAATTTTATAAGAAAGAATTAACCTATGAGGAATAAATGTACGTTTTATCGATTTTTGTATTTATATTGATTATCTCTACGTGCAACTATTATTTTGCATATTCACACTCTTTTAACACCTTTTTAAATAAATTTGTGATAACTATAATTTTTACATTTTTAGTGATTTTAATTGACGGGTTGCTTGCGTTTATCGTTAGAAAACTATTGCCCGAAAAAATTTTTAGTATTGATAAAAAACAGTTTTTACCATCAAAAAAAGAGATTGATTTTTACGAAGGTTTGGGCATAAGAGGCTGGAAAGACAATTTGTTAGAACTTGGAGGACAGTTTACTTCTTTTAGTAAAAGCAAACTGATATCTCCATTTGATTCCGAGTATGTAAAAAGATTCATTATCGAAAGCAACTACGGAATTGCCGTTCATTTTTGTGGTATAGTTTTTGGTTTTGGAATTTTATTATTATCTCCAAAAAAATATGTTTTGTGCATTGCTATGCCTGTTGCTCTTGTAAACGTTTTTTATAATTTCTTATCGATTTTTGTTTTAAGATATAATTTGCCCAAACTACATACTTTATATCGATATTGCAATAGAAAGAATATTTAAAATTATTAAAACCGAACGAATTTTTGTTCGGTTTTCTCTTTTCTTGGCGCAATTTTTGTTGTATAATAAACAAAAGGAGATAATATGAAAATTATACATTGTGCAGATTTGCATCTTGATTCAAAAATTGATATAAAGGACAAGGCAAAATCAACTTTAAGGAAGGAAGAGGTTTTGCGCTCTTTTGAGCGTCTTTGTGATTACGCTAAACAAAATTTTGTCTCTGCTATTATAATAGCGGGTGACCTTTTTGATGGAGAAAAAGTTTCTAAAAAAGTGTTAGAAAGGGTGGTTGTTACTATAGCTAACTATCCCGATATCGATTTTTTGTATCTTAGTGGTAATCACGATGGTGGCGCTAATATTGATTATTCATATTTCTCTAAAAATTTTAAGGTTTTTGGTAGTGAGTTTACTTGTTTTAATTATGACGGTGTGTCTATTGGTGGTATATCGTATCAAAACGTACTTACAATTTCTGATTACGAAAGTATTTCCTTTGAGAAGAATAACTTTAATATATTAACTCTTCACGGTCAAATCGTTGATTATAAAGGAACTCCTAAAAACGACGTGATAAGTTTACCTAGACTTAAAGACAGAAACATCAACTATCTTGCATTAGGGCACTATCACTCCTTTATTGAAGGTAAAATAGACCTCTATGGCCAATACGCCTATAGTGGATGTCTTGAAGGAAGGGGGTTTGATGAGGAAGGGGAAAAAGGCTTTGTTTTAATAGATACTGAAAATAAACTAGTTCCTTATTCTTTTATAAAGTTTTGTGCCCGTACTGTTCACGTGGTTGAATATGATTTAACGCCCTTCGACTCTTGGGCGATTGCTCTTTCGGAAATCGTTAGGGACGTTACCTCTAAATATTCAAAAGATTCCATGATAAAAGTAGAACTTGTTGGTGAATGTGGAACTGATTTTTATCTTGACGTCAATCAATTGTCTTTAAAATTAAGTCAAAATTTCTTTTACGTTAAAGTAGAGGATAAAACCACTTTATCTATTACCGAGAATGATTATCTAAACGATAAAACCGTAAGGGGAGAGTTTATTTCATTGGTTTGGAATAGTGATCTTTCAGACGAATATAAAAAGAAAGTTATAACTTGTGGCCTTAATGCGCTTAACGGGGAGGAAATTATATGAGACTGATAGAATGTTATATAAATTCCTTTGGTAAACTAAGAAATTATTCTTATAAATTCAATCAAGGGTTAAACGTTATTCAACATGAAAACGGATATGGCAAAACAACTTTAACGTATTTTTTGAAGGCTATGTTTTACGGGCTTAACGATAAAAGAAAAATTCTTTCAACTAACGAAAGATTAAAGTATAGACCGTGGCTTTCGACTGAAAAATTTGGTGGTTATTTAATATTTGAAAAAGATGGTAAGAATTATAAAATCGAAAGATTTTTTGGTAATAAATCGTCTGATGATACAAATCTTTTAACGGATCTAGAAACAGGTAAAACTTATAACTATGATAAACCTATTGGAAATAGTGTTTTTAAGGTTGATGAAGAGGGGTTTTTATCTACCTTATTCTTATCTCAAAACGATTTTGAAACTACTGGGAATTCAAGTTTAACGGCTAGATATAATTCAGAGTATCAACAAGAGAACCCTTTTGATTTTGAAAAATCTTTAGAAAGAGTTAGTGATAAACTAAAAGAATATAAAAAGACGGGTGATCGTGGTTTGATTTCTGATACAAAAAGGAAAATTAACGAGGTGGATCAAGCAATTTTAAGTGCTAAATCGTCAGAGGATATTTTAGTTTCTCTAAATAACAATGAAAAAAAACTAACCGAAAGAATTAACCATTTAAATTCTGAAATTAAGGACTTGGAGCAAAGTTACGACGATGCGTTAAAGCAAGAGGCGGAGATTATGAAACAACGCCAACGAAAAGAGTTGGCCGACGAACTTGATTCCTTAGATAAGCAGATCGATCAAAATTTGAAAAAACTCAATTATAAAAACGTCTCTATTGAACAGTTAGCTACGTTTAAGGAATGTCTAAAAGAGTTTAAGGATTGCAAAACAAAAAAACAAATATTGCTAGAAGACGTTGATAAATATTCAACTTATAGCACAAATAATAAGAACAACAAGAAAAAGGGTTTAATATCGTTTGTAATAGTAGCGTGCGTTATGGCAGTTGCTTTTGGATTGTTATCATTTAGTTTGCCTGTTGTTGGGATACCTATGCTTGTCGCTGTTTTAGTATGTGCGATAATTTTACCATTAACGGTTTTTGCTAAGAAGAATAAAGATAGTTATAAGTTTATCGATGATAAGAAAAAACAACTTGTCGAGATTGATGGTATTATATCTACGTATTCACAGAGTTTAAATGCTTTCGTAACTTCTTTTAATTTATCAGATTTAGATTACGAAAATGCTATCGTTGAGATTGAAAACGCACTAAATTCAATAAAATCTTTTAATGAAAGAAAGAGTTTTTTGTTAGATAAGATAAAAGAATTTCCCGCTGACGAAAAGGTTTTTTTATTACCTAATATTGACTTGGAATTACTGAAAAGGCAAATAAATGAAAAGAAAAACGAACTAGAAGATTTATTTAAGGAGCGTTCTAATTTGTGGTCAAGGATTAAAGGACTGGAAGCTGAATCTAATAATTTGAGCTTTTTAGAAAGTGAAAGGGGGGATTTGGAAAGTCAACTAAACGAATATAACGAGAATTATAAAATATTAAAACAAACTCAAGAATTCTTAAAGATGGCAGATGATAATTTGAAAACAAGATACAAAAAACCGTTAAAAGATGCTTATAATAAATATCTTTCTTTATTGGTTGATGAAAACGCCTCGGCAGACATAGACGTCAATTTTAAGGTAAGTGTAAACGAGGGCGGTTTTTCGGCTGATACCGAATATTATAGTAAGGGATATCAAAATCTATACGAGATATGTAAACGTTTTGCCATGATAGAAGTTCTTTTCGGCAAGGAAAAACCCTTTATCGTGCTGGACGACCCGTTTAGTAATTTAGATAAAGAAAAAATGGAACTTGCTAAAAAGTTAACTAATAGTTTATCGCGGCAATATCAAATTATATACTTTACATGTCATAGTTCTAGGGTGATAGATGCGTAAACTTCAATTTGAACTAGTACCTGATTCTTGCTGGTATTCCAATTTAAGATCTATTTTATCAAAAAAACAGTGGGACTATTTAAGAAAAGAAGCTTATGATAGGGCTCAAGGTCGTTGTATGATTTGTGGCCGATCTGCAAAACGTCTTGAAGCACACGAAAAGTGGAGTTATGACGAAAAGAATAAGGTCCAAAAATTAGAAGATATAATAGCCGTTTGTCATGATTGTCACTCGGTTATTCATATTGGAAGGACTTCTTTGGTAGGGAATATGGAGCGTGCCGAAAAGCATTATATGAAAGTTAATGCGTGTTCTTATACTGATTTTTTAAAGGATTTAGGCATGGCAAACACCCAACATCAAAGAAGAAACGAGATTGATGCTTGGAAACTAGACTTGTCTTACCTTGAACGGTATATTAGGTAGGTGTTTGTACGTAAATTTAACGACGATTATATGTGACATAATCACTCCGTTTTTGCATATATTAAAACATAAAGCTTAAAAGGAGGATAAAAATGTCGTTTTTTTGTAATTTTCAATCTGATAGATGCCCAGGCGCTATTAGCGGAAATCCTTTAAACGGCTTGTGTGAAAAGGTTTGTATTCAAGCAAAAAAGGTGTTTGACGCATGTATACAACAAAGTCAACTTAACGATATCGTTCTTAACATAACAAACTTAACGCCAGCTAATCCTACATATCCGTTGACCTTTGTAAGTGCTAAAAGCATGGTTAGCAAAGGAGTTATAAGTAATCTTTTGATTGAACCGTTACCTGAAAGACCGCATTCAGCAAGGGTACGTGCCGACGTTACTATTCCAGTTTCTGTCGCTTATACGGATGCAAACGGTGTGGAAGGTGCTGCTACTTCTAGCGTTACTATTACCAAAGACGTAATACTTAACGTGCCTTCGGCGTCTATTATGCCATATGATATTGAAGCAGTAGTTTCACTTGTGTCAACGCTTGGTAGCTATACTGCCGACAACCAGTTTACTATCGATGCTTGTGTTTCAATACTATTAAAGGTTGTTATGGAAGTTGAATTATTGATACCCTCATACGGCTATGCAGCCATTCCGCCGTGTCAAGAGTACACTCAGGAAGTTTGCGCTGGTTTTTTTGAACTGCCAATGTATCCTGAATAAATCCTTAAAATTTATTAAACCACCCTTAAGGGTGGTTTTTTATATGTCTTTTATTTTGTTGCATTTTAATTTTTGTTATGATATTATATCCTTATGAAAATATTTGCGATAAGCGACCTTCATCTTGCAAACACAGTTGATAAGCCAATGGACGTGTTTGGTGGTAATTGGGTTGATTATATTGATAAAATTAAAGAGGATTGGGAAAAAAAAGTTTCTGATGACGACGTTGTTTTAATAGGTGGAGATATTAGTTGGGCAATGCACTTAGAAGATGCTGTTATAGATTTGCAATCCTTATCCGAGTTAAAGGGTAAAAAAGTTCTTATAAAAGGTAACCACGATTATTGGTGGAGTGGTATAACTAAGGTTAGGGACGTTTTACCCGAAGGGTTTTACGCACTTCAAAACGATTCGATAAAAATAGAGAATATTGTAATTTGTGGTTCTCGATGTTGGTCGGTTCCCGGATCTTCTGATTTTAAAGAGCAGGATATGAAAATTTATCTAAGGGAAACTGAGAGACTTAAACTTTCATTAAAGGACGCTAACTCGTTAAAACAAGAAGGTGATAAATTAGTCGCCTTAGTGCACTTTCCACCTTTTAACGTTAAAAGAGAAGATAGTTTATTTACAAAAATATTTGAAGAAAACCGTGTGGATGCCGTAATTTATGGTCATTTGCATGGTAAAAACGTTAGAAACGATAAACTCGTTGAAAAAAATGGAATTAAATACTATTTGACTTCTTGTGATCAAGTAGAAAATAAATTAACGGAGATACTATTATGAGCGAAACAATTAATTCGAAAACACAAGACAAAGGTAAGTTTAAATCCTACCTTAAAAGCATGCCCAAAAGGTTTTTTATAACTGCTTTTTCGGGTATGGCGCAAGGCTTATTCGTAACACTTATTGCCGGCACAATACTTGCACAAATTGCAGGTTGGATTGGCGATAATTACGTAGGTAACACTCTTAATGCTATTGCAAATATTGCAAAGGTATTGATGGGGGTGGGAATAGGTGTAGGCATTGCACACGCTCTTGGCAAGAACAAATTACTCGTTTTTTCTGCGGGTATAGCAGGTTTTATTGGAGCTTGGGCTGATCAACTTATTGTCGGCGGTGGAAGTTTTGATACTATTTTTGCATTAATTTTAGCAAAGAAACTTCCTGGCAATCCAATCGGCGCGTACGTCGTTACCATGTTGGTTGTAGAATTAGTTGAGCTATATGCTGGTAAAACTAAACTAGATATTATTTTGATACCTATTGGTACAATGCTTTTATCTTTTGTAGGTGTTTACGTTTCCTATCCTTTCGTTTGGCTTATTAATCAACTTGGCGAACTAATTGCGATAGCGACTAACGCCGCACCCTTCTTTATGGGAATTATCGTATCTGTGATTATGGGAATATTATTGACTATGCCGACTTCCTCAGCGGCGATATGGGTGGCAGTTGCTTCGCCGGTATTAACTAAATATTTACCCGGATCAAGCGAGTATAACGCAATGCTTTTAGCTGGTGGCGCTGCTGTCGTTGGATGCGCGTGTCATATGGTTGGGTTTGCCGTTGCTAGTTATAGAGAAAATGGTTTTGGTGGACTTATTTCACAAGGAATCGGAACTAGTATGTTGCAGATTCCAAATATAATGAAGAAACCAATTATTATGTTACCAATGATTATTTCAAGTGCGATTTGTGGACCGTTATCAACTTGTGTGTTTAAGATTTATTGCGGACAAAGTGGCGGTGGAATGGGAACTAGTGGACTAGTGGGTGTGTTTGACTCTTTTAAATATACCGATGGTGCTCTTGGTGTCATAGGTATCGTTTTACTAATGATCGTTCTTCCTGCAATTCTGAATTTAGTGATAAGCGAGTTTATGCGAAAGAAAAATCTAATTAAGTTTGGGGATATGAAATTACCTGACTAATATTAAAGGCTTTGCAAAATGCAAAGCCTTTTTTTATTTTTTGTTATCGTATTCAAAAACTTCTTCAAACATAGCTAATTTAGAAGCTTTAAGTACGCTTGTAATAATACTTGGCGTGATTTTTGGCATAAGTCTTGAAAACAAACCCATTGAACAACCGTCAAAACCCATCACTAGTCTTTTTTTCTTTCGTTTAATTGTATTGACAATTTTTTTCGTCGCCTTGTTTAAGGGCATCATAAGTTTTGAAATTAGCTTATTATTTTTATCGCTTATATCCATTCTGCCTAAAATATTCGTGCGAATAAATCCGGGGTATATACCACCGATTAAAATTTGTTTTTTATATTCTTGCTGTAAACATTCTGTAAATCCACGAACGCCGAATTTGGTTGCGCAATACATACTTTCACCAACAACTGCGCATAGGCCTGCGGCACTGCTAACGTTATATATAGCAGGGGTGGAGGATTGTTTTAAAAGTGGGAGTAAGGCTTTTGTTGAATAGATGTAAGAAGTTAAGTTGGTATTGATTATTTCCTCTATTTCTTGATCGGTGTATTTTTCAAACTTTGCAAAGGGCAACATAAATCCTGCATTATTAATTAAAACGTCAGGTATTATATTATTTTCTTTTAGATTTTTTGCGAAATTTTCCCAATTTTCTTTCTTGGACACGTCGAATAGGTAGTAAGAAAAATTTTCTTTTTTATCATTTAGGGTTTGTATAGCCGATAGAATTTTTTGTTCGTTCCTTGCAATTCCTATAATTTTGCAGTCAAACTTTTCAATAAGCATCTTGGCTACGGAAAAGCCAATGCCACCACTTGCTCCACTAATTATAACAGTTTTTTGATAAAGCCAATTCTTCTTCATAATAATCTCCAATAGTTAGATTAACACTAAAATCAAAAAAATGCAATAGTAATATAAATATTTATAAGTTATGATGCAATGCTTACTTGAAAAATTTTTGTATACATGATATAATAAATGAACTATAAAATTTTTGAGTTTGCGAAATTTTTTTAATTTATAAATTTCGCTAAAAAAGTAGATATGTCAGTTGAAAATATAGACCTATTATTAAAAAAATTAAATGACGAACAAATAAAACCGGTACTAGATACTGAGGGGGCGGTATTGGTTATTGCCGGCGCAGGAAGTGGTAAGACGCGTGTTTTGACGACGCGTATTTGTTATCTTATTGCCGAAAAAAAGGTTTCTCCATCAAATATTTTGGCAATAACGTTTACAAATAAAGCTGCCGGAGAAATGAAGGAAAGACTAGTTAGACTAGTTGGTAACGTAAGTGGTATGTGGGTTTCTACTATACATAGCATGTGCGTTAAAATTTTACGCAGTTTTATTGATAGAATAGGTTATAGTAAAGATTTTAATATTTATGACGAAACTGATAAAGACAAGGTGCTTAAAAGAGTTATTAAGGAACTAGATTTTGACGTTGATAAGGTATTAAAAACTTGTAAGAACTATATATCCATTGCTAAGAACGAGTGCATGACACCTGAAGAATTTGCGTCGGAAAATTCAGATTTGTATCAAATAGACGTTATTTATAAAGTTTATAGTGCCTATCAATCCACGTTGGAACGTTCTAATTGCTTAGATTTTGATGATTTATTATTTAAGACTTACGAACTTTTCGTTAAAAATCCAGACGTTGCTGATTATTTCGCCGAAAAGTTTAAATATATCCATATAGACGAATTTCAAGATACAAACAAAGTTCAGTTTGCTATTTGCCAAAGACTTTCTGTTAAACACGGCAATATTTTTGTCGTAGGAGACGATGATCAGAGTATTTACGGTTGGCGTGGCGCTAAAATTGAAAACATTTTGTCTTTTGATGACGTTTATAGGGGAGCAAAGATTTATAAACTCCAAAGGAACTATCGTTCGACAAAAAAAATACTTCAATTAGCAAACGGCGTTATTTGCAAAAACACTAAAAGACGCCCAAAGGAATTATGGACGGATAATCCCGACGGGTGTAGGGTGGAAACTTTTATAGGTACCGACGAAAATAACGAAGCTGCTTACGTTGCGATGCAAATTAAAAGTTTGATGGCAAGATCCCCAGAATCGTCATACAAGGATTTTGCAGTTTTTATGCGTCTTAACGCTCTTTCGAGAGCCTTTGAACAAGAGTTTACAAAATACGGTATTCCATATACTATTTTTGGTGGATTTAGGTTCTTTGAACGTAAGGAAATCAAAGACGTTTTGTCTTATTTAAAATTAGTTGCAAATCCTAGTGACGACGAGTCTTTTTTGCGTTCGGTTGCGTGCCCAAAACGTGGTATAGGCGACAAAACTTTGCAAGAAACTTTAGAATTTGCCGTAAGCCGTGGAGAGTCTATATTTTCTGCGATAGATTTTTTAGATTTAACTACCTTATCGCAAGCTTCTAAAACAAAACTCATTAACTTCAAAAATATGATTATTTCCTTTAAGGAATATTTATTAGCTCATTCTTACGTGGAACTTATCGACTACGTTTTAGAAACTACTGCTTTTATGAAACAATTTGAAGAAAAGACAGAGGAAGATTTATCAAGAATTTACAATATTAGTGAATTGAAAAACTCTGCTGAACAATTTTATAAAGATAACTACGGGGCAACACTTCACGATTATTTAAATTCAATTACGTTAAGTTCGGATACCGATTCTATTAACGAAGATAACGTCGTAACGATAGCAACTATTCACTCGGCAAAAGGTTTGGAATATCCAACGGTATTCCTTGCTGGTTGTGACGAAGGAGTTTTACCGATTGCTCGTTCGGTTGGTGATGACGACGAACTCGAAGAAGAAAGAAGATTGTTATACGTTGCTATAACGCGTGCAAAATACCGTTTATACTTAACTAGGGCAACTAGTAGATACATGTACGGGCGTCGAGAATATATGACTCAGTCAAGATTCTTAAAAGACGTTCAACATATATTAAATCCTAATTATCAGCCTAACGCTAAGCCTAGTCAAACACCTTACGGAAGGTCTAATTTTATTGAAGATGATCAGGGGTTATCTCATAATAACGTTGGTGGATATTCTTCAAGCTATGCAAAAAGCTTTTTGAATAATAGTAGTAAACCTAAACCCGTATATTCTAAAACAGTTGGAAATTACAAGTCTGGCACCAAGGTAAAACACGTAAAATTTGGAGAGGGGACGGTAATATTAGTTAAAGGCGAAGGGGATAATATTATTGTAGACGTTGCGTTTAAGGGTGTTGGTATAAAATCGCTATCGGTTAAATACGCGCCTATGGAGATAATATAAATGGATAAAATGAGAGAATTGGTGGATATCTTAAACAAATATTCCTACGAATATTACGTTTTAGATAACCCAACAGTGTCTGATAAAGAGTATGACGTGTTATACGATCAACTCTTAGCTTTGGAAAAACAAACGGGAGTTGTGTATTCGGATTCTCCTTCTAAAAGGGTTGGGGGAGAGCCTATTTCGGCGTTTGAAAAACACAAACACGTAGAACGTCTTTATAGTCTAGATAAAGCGACTAGTCAAGAAGAAATATTAGCGTTTGAAAAACGTATCAATAAGGAAGGAGAAAAATTAGAATACACCGTTGAATATAAGTTCGATGGGCTTACTATTTGTTTAACCTATGATAAAGGCGAGTTTGTAAGGGCAACAACGCGTGGTAACGGTATAGAAGGAGAGGACGTTACGGCGCAAGTTTTAACAATAAAAAGTTATCCGTTAACCATAGATTATAAAGGTTTAATTGAAGTACAGGGCGAGGCAATTATGCGCCTATCCGTTTTAGACGAGTATAATAAAACTGCTCGTGAACAACTAAAAAATGCTAGGAACGCTGTTGCCGGTGCAATACGAAATTTAGACCCAAAGATAACGGCTAAACGTAAGGTTGAAATACTATTTTATAACGTAAACTATATGTCTGAAGGGCACATGTCATCTCAAACTGAGTGCGTGGAGTTTTTGAAAAAACAAGGTTTTAAGGTTTATCCATATTTAAGGTTGTGCAATGGTATTTCTGACGTTATGTCAGCTATAAATGAAATAGAAAATAATAGGAAAAACCTTGATATTTTAACTGATGGAGCCGTTGTTAAAGTTAATGACTTTGAAAAGAGAAAATTATTAGGTGCTACGGATAAATTTCCTCGCTGGGCAATTGCTTATAAGTTTGAAGCTGAGGAAGTTACTACGATTTTACACAACGTAAGATGGCAAGTCGGAAGAACTGGTAAACTTACACCCTTAGGGGAAGTTGAACCTACGGTTTTAGCTGGTGCAACCGTTAAAAAAGCAACCTTAAATAATTACGGGGATTTAGAAAGGAAAGGTATATTAATAGGCGCAAGAGTACTTATTAGAAGGAGTAACGAAGTTATTCCTGAAATTTTAGGTGTGACGGAAGTTTTTGATCATTGCGTAAAAGTACAAAAACCTATAACTTGTCCTTATTGTAATACTGACCTTGTTGAAATTGGTGCCAACTTATTTTGTCCTAATGACAATTGTAGACCGAGAGTAGTTGCTTCGCTTGCTAATTTCGCTTGCAAAGACGGTATGAACATCGAGGGTTTTTCGGAGATGACTGCGGGGCAATTATACGATAGTTTGCATGTTAAAAGTTTTTCACAACTATATACGCTGACAAATGACGAATTACTTAAACTTGATGGGTTTAAGAAAGCAAAGACGGATAATCTTTTATCCTCGATAGAAAAGTCTAAAACAGTTGATTTTTATAGGTTTATATATGCTTTGGGAATAGAAGGAGTTGGTAAAAAAACGGCAAAAGATTTATCGAAAACCTTTCACGATTTAGATAGTCTAATTAAATCCACCAAGGAACAGCTTTTGTTTATACCAGAAATTGGTGATATTATTGCTGATAACGTGCGTGATTATTTTAATAACGAAAAGAACCTTTTAGAAATTGAAAAACTTTTGAAACTTGGTGTCAAAATAGTTTACGATAATTCGGTTAAAGAAGGTGTGTTTAATGGCGAAAAAGTTGTTTTAACGGGTACTTTAACTGACTTCAAACGAGACCAAGCGGCAAGAATAATCGAAAGTTTAGGTGGTCAAATTATGTCTGGTGTATCTAAAAATACGACCTTGGTTTTAGCAGGTGTTGATGCTGGAAGTAAACTTGATAAGGCGCGCGCGTTAGATATAAAAATAATTGACGAAGAACAATTTAAATCTATGATAAAAACTTGATTAAAGTAGATTTTTGTATTATAATATATAAATAAACTAAGGAGATTAGCGATGTTTAGCATGACAGGATACGGCAAAGCCGAATATAATCAAGATGGTATTTTGCTTACCGTAGAGATAAAAACCGTTAATAATCGAAATTTTGATTTTAACGCAAAAATGCCAAGATCGTTTATTTCGTTAGAAGACGGCGTTAGGAAAACTGTTTCAAAGTACGTTAATAGAGGAAGAATAGATTTATTTGTAAATTTTACTGATTCTAGGGAAAAACCAGTATATCTTGAAGTAAATTTGGAAAAAGCTTTATCGTACTATAATGCGTCCAAGCTTATTTCTGAAAAACTTGGCATTCAAAACGATTGTTCTGTAAACTCTTTAATGAAATTGCCAGACGTAATCGTTGACAATTCGGTTTTTGATAGTACTGAAATTGAAGATATTCTTATTTCCACAGTTGAAAATGCTTGTGAAAAACTGAATCAAATGCGTAAAGTTGAAGGCGAAAAGTTGGTTGCCGATATGCTTGAAAGGGTAGATAACATATTGCAAACGACTAAAAAGATTGCTTTAAGGGCCCCGTTGGTAGTTGCAGAACACAAAAAGAAATTAGAACAAAGAATTGGCGATATGCTTGGGGATATAAAGGTTGACGAAACAAGACTTCTTAATGAAGTTGCTTTTTATACCGATAAAGTTAATATTGACGAAGAATTAACTAGATTAAGTTCTCACGTTGAACAATTTAAACAAATTATCAAATCGGCTTTACCTGGCAAGAAACTTGACTTTTTGATGCAAGAATTTAATAGAGAATCAAACACAATTTGTTCAAAATCTAACGATATTGAAGTTACCTCACTTGCATTATCCCTTAAAAACGAGATAGAAAAAATTAGAGAACAAGTGCAAAATTTAGAGTAGTATGAGAAACGTATTATTTGTAATTTCCGGTCCGTCAGGTGTTGGCAAAGGCACGATAGCTAAAAAGTTAGTAGAACGAAATTCTCAGTTTGCTTTAAGTATTTCTTGTACGACTAGAAGCCCTAGACCGGGCGAGAAAGACGGTATCGATTATTTTTTTATAAGCAAGCAAGAGTTTCAAAATAAAATTGATAATAACGGTTTGTTGGAGTATTCTAATCATTTCGAAAATTTTTATGGCACTCCAAGACAATTCGTTGAAGAAAAACTTAAAACGCACGACGTTTTATTGGAAATCGACGTGAACGGCGGGCTTAAAGTTAAAGAAGAATTTCCCCAAGCGTTGCTTATTATGATATTGCCACCATCCATTGAAGAAATTCGCAATAGATTAATAAAACGCAGTACGGAATCTATACAAAAAATTGATTTAAGAATGCAGCGGATTAAATACGAACTTGAAAAAAAGAGCTTATACGATTTTTCAGTTGTCAACGATAAATTAATCACGGCAGTTGAAAAAATCGAGGAATATATAAAATTGCAAAAAAACATCTAATTATTTGAAGGAGATATGATTATGATACATAAACCACCAATTGACGAATTAACCGAAAAAGTTGGCTCTAAATATACTTTGTGCGTAGTTGCAAGTAAAAGGGCAAGACAACTTATGGAACAAGCACAAAATCAAGGTTTAATCGAATTACCCGATAAAGAAAAACCTTTATCCGTTGCTGCTCAAGAAATTTACGACGGAAAACTTGTTGCTGTAAACGATTAATTTTTAGCCCATCAAAACGGTGGGCTTTGTTTTTATTAAACTATGTTTGCGCAGGTTATTGTTGATATTATTCACGTTGAAGTGGATAAAATTTTTGAATATTCTTTTTCAGAACACGACGGTGTAAAACTTGGCAGTCGTGTTATAGTTCCGTTCGGCAAAAAAATGATAGAAGGGATTGTTATTGGAATAAAATCAACAAGCGAATATCCTGTGAATAAAATTAAACCTATCTTTAAGGTTTTGGAAGATACGCCCGTTTTAACCGAAGAAACGCTTGCATTAACCGAATTCGTTTGCAAAAGTTGCTACGTAACTCGTGCTTGTGCGTTAAGGCTTCTTCTTCCGAGCGAAATGCGAAAAGGTAAAATAAAAGAAAAATACACAATCTTTTATGAACTTGCTAGCGATATAAACGTTGACCAAGCAATAAGTCAATTAAAAGCATCTGCAAAAAAACAAAGAGAATTACTTTATTTTTTAGCAGAAAACGGCAAGACTTCTTCGGCTGAACTTTCCGATGCGTTCGGTCGTTCTGCCGTTCTTGCGTTACTAAAAAGACAATTTATATACGAATTAAAAGAACAAGTAGTTCGTTCTCCTTACAAGCAGTTAGACGAGCAACGTAAACGTGTTCAACTAACTGCAAAACAGCTAGAAGCTGTTGAATCCGTAGAGAATTCTGAAAAAGGTACGTCGTTGTTGTTCGGCGTTACTGGTAGTGGTAAGACTGAAGTTTATCTTGAAATAATCGATAGAACCATAAAAGCCGATAAAACGGCTATAATGTTAGTGCCCGAAATAGCGCTTACTCCACAGATGTTAAAGCAATTAAGGGCAAGATTTGGCGATAATGCCGCAATATTACATAGTGGACTTTCAGCAGGTGAACGTTTTGACGAATGGTGGCGTTTGCGTAATGGTTCGGCAAAAATTGCTATTGGGGCAAGAAGCGCTATTTTTGCGCCGTTAACCAATATTGGCGTAATTATTATAGACGAAGAGCACGATGGGAGTTATTCTAGCGAATCTTCTCCTCGTTACGTTACGTCTGAAATTGCTAAGTTTAGGGCTGAATATTATGGTGCAAAACTTGTTTTGGGCAGTGCTACTCCTTCTATTGAAAGTTATAACAACGCATTAAACGGAAAATATAATTTAATCGAACTTCCTGAAAGAGTAAACAAAAAACCTTTACCGTTAGTTGAAATCGCCGATATGCGAAACGAAATTCGCAGGGGGAATAACTCTTTCTTTTCTTCGATATTAAAAGCCGAACTTAGCGAGTGTTTGGAAAAAGGCAATCAAGCAATGATTTTCCTTAATCAAAGAGGATACTCAAAGACGGTGGTTTGTACTGAATGTGGACACGTTCAAAAGTGTGAAAATTGTGACGTCTCGCTTACGTACCATAGGGAAGACGATTCTTTGCTTTGTCATTATTGTGGAGCAAAGTATAAGATGATTTCTGCGTGTACCGAATGTGGTAGTAAGTTTTTGAGATATGGTGGTACTGGTACGGAAAGAGTTGTAGAAGAACTTCAAACGCTATATCCGAACGCGAGAATTTTAAGAATGGATAGAGACACCACGCAAAATAAAGAAGGACATTACAAGATTCTTAGTCAATTTGCTCAAAGGAAGGCTGATATTTTAGTGGGAACGCAAATGATTGCAAAAGGTCACGATTTTCCTTTCGTAACTTTGGTAGGTATACTTGATGCTGATGCGAGTTTGTTTTTCTCTGATTTTAGGAGTTCCGAAAGAACTTTTCAATTAATTACTCAAGTGGCTGGAAGAAGTGGCAGGGCTGAAGAAGCCGGAAAGGTCGTGTTGCAAACCTATCAACCTTCAAATTCAGTATTAAAGCACGCTATTGCCTACGATTATAAAAACTTTTTTGCACAAGAAGTTTCTATTAGAAAAGCCACTGCATTTCCACCATTTGCCGATATCGTTAGAATACTTATAAGTGGCGAAGACGAAGAAAAAACTCTTGAAGTAACCCACCAACTTCACGATAAAGTTAACCTTTTATACACGCAAAAAAGAGATATTTTTA
The DNA here is from genome assembly GCA_017399945.1 of Clostridia bacterium. Classification (GTDB taxonomy): domain Bacteria; phylum Bacillota; class Clostridia; order Christensenellales; family Borkfalkiaceae; genus UBA1259. The sequence goes on along the minus strand of JAFQAQ010000024.1, from coordinate 48,229 downwards.
GATTTTTCGGTTCAATGAAAGCGCCGTTAAAACGATTGCAAAATAAATTCCGTTTCCAAGTTCTTTTAAGGCTTGAAAGTAATCATAAAGAAGTTATAGACGAATTATACGCTATATCAAATGCGTTTAATAGTCGTTCAATTCAAATTTCATTTGAAGTAAATCCTAACAGTTTAGTTTAAGGGAGAATAAATATGGCATTAAGAAATATTATTCAGTTGGGAGATCCCACGTTAAGAAAAAAAAGTTTTGAAGTAGTTGATTTTGGTGAGAAAACGTCAACATTACTTGACGATATGAAACAAACTTTACAAGCATCAGGCGGTGTTGGCTTAGCAGCGCCACAAGTGGGGGTTCTGCGTAGAGTTTTTATCGTTAGTTATGAAGATTTTTATTTGGAGTGTATAAATCCCGTTATGCTATCACAATCGGGCAAACAAATAGATTTAGAAGGATGTCTTTCCGTTAAAGGAAAGTCGGGAGAAGTTGTGCGCCCAAATAAAATTAAACTTAAATACCAAGATAGAAAGGGAAATGAACACATTATTAAAGCAGAAGGGTATCTTGCAAGGATTTTCTGTCACGAATATGATCATTTAGATGGTATAGTTTTCGTTGATAAGGCGATTGATATTAGGGAGGATAATTAGTGAGAATAGTATATTTGGGGACTCCAGAGTTTTCCGTTCTTCCACTAAAAAATATCGTAGAAAACACCAACCATCAAGTAGTTGGTGTGGTTTGTAATAAGGATAAACCGGTTGGTAGAAAAAAAATAATGACAGCGCCACCCGTTAAATTATACGCCCAAGAAAAAGGTATTAAAGTATTTCAATACGATAAAATTAGGCTGGAAGGTGTTGAGGACTTAAAAAGTCTTAAACCAGACATGATGATTACTTGCGCTTTTGGTCAAATTTTATCTCAAGAAATACTAGATATTCCTGTTTTTGGAACGTTTAATATTCACGCCTCGTTATTACCTGCTTATCGTGGAGCATCGCCTATTCATTACGCAATATTAAACGGCGAAAGGCAAACGGGAATTACCATAATGAAAACTGATGCAGGTATCGATACGGGCGATATTATACTTCAAAAATCAGTTGATATTGATGATAATGAAAATTGTGGACAACTCTTTGAAAAATTATCTAAACTAGGTAGCGAGTGTATCTTAGATTTCTTAAAGGCATTTGAAAACAATCAAATAACCTATACTAAACAAGACGATAACTTTGCGTCATATACGAAAATTATTAAAAAAGAACATGCAAAAATAGATTGGTATGATACGGCTGAAAATATTTTTAATAAAATAAGGGCTTTTAATCCATCGCCCGTCGCATACACCATGCTAGACGGTATGCCTTTTAAAATCTTTTCGGCTAGGGTAGTAAAAGGTCAAGCCTTAGCAGGACAAGTAGTTTGTTCTGACGGCGAGTTTATCATAGGAACGGGAAAAGATTGTTTATCTTTACTTTCCGTTCAAAAAGCAGGTGGAAAACAAATGGATGCAAAAAGTTTTCTACTAGGGAATAAAATCAATAAGGGTAGTATAATTTTTAATGGTTAACTATTTTTACGATTGCTACGTCATTCTAAATAAGGTTTATAGTGATAAAACCTATCTAAAACAAGCAATTAACGGAACTTTTATTGAAGAAAGCAATCGTTCGCTAACGATAAAAACCGTTTATGGAGTTTTAGATAAGGATATTGAGTTGTCCTATTATATTTCTAAGCTTTGCGATAAGTCTCCCAAACTAGTGATTAGAACGATAGTAAAAATTGCTATGTATGCGATTAAATATCTTGGCAAAAAAGAGTATGCTGTTACTAAAAGTGCCGTAGAACTTACAAAAAAGCTAGGCAAAAAAGGGGTTAGTGGATTTGTAAACGCAATATTAAGAAAGTTTATAAGTGCTGATATTCGACTGCCTAAGGACGAAATAAAAGCATTGTCTATTAAGTATTCTTATCCTGAATTTGCAATTAGTTCCTTAATAAAAGAATATGGACGTCAAAAAACTGAAAGTATTATATCCTATCATTCTACAAAAGGCACTTTGGTGTTTTATGATATAGACGGAGAAAAATACTTATCAGAAATGGGTGTAAATTACCAAAAAACTCCCTTTCATAACGTTTTTATGGTGGAAAATTTTGTTCGTAATTCCGATTATGACCTTGGGAAATACACCTTTCAATCCATAGGCTCTGTATCTATATGCGACTTGGTTGAACCGTGTGAATTACTTTTAGATTGTTGCGCCGCCCCCGGTGGTAAAAGTATTAGACTTTCCTATAAATGTAAAAGCGTATTGTCCTTTGATATTTACGAGCATCGCGTTGGATTAATTAATGACTATAAGGCTCGTATGCGTAGAGAGAACGTTACTGCGTTAGTTCAAGATTCAAAGGTGTTTAATAAAGAACTAGAATGCTCGTTTGACGCAGTTTTGTGTGATGCTCCTTGTTCTGGGCTTGGTGTTGTTAACGATAATCCAGATATAAAATTAAATAGAACTTATAAAGACGTTGAATGTTTAAAAAATGAGCAAACGTCTATTCTTAATAACGTTAGTAAATACGTTAAGGTAGGGGGACACTTGTATTATTCAACTTGTTCAATTCTGCCTGAGGAAAATATAGGAACGATAGACAATTTTTTAGCAGTAAACGATAACTATAAAATTGTTGAAATTGATAGTGTACTGCCACATTTAAATATAAAGGGTGCTAATCAATTTTTGCCCGATATATCTAGTGGCGCAGGATTTTTTATTGCAAAATTACAAAGGTTAAAATAATTATGGAACACATAATGAATCTAGATTTTAATCAGCTTAAAGAAAGTTTGTTAAATTCTGGGGAAAAGGCGTTTAGAGCAGGTCAAATTTTCAAGTCCTTGCATATGGGACTAGATTTTGATAATATGACCGACATTTCAAAGGAATTACGCCAAAAACTAAATGAAAAGTATATTTCGCAATCGATAAAGATTTTGCAATCGATTAAAGCGCAAGACGGAACGGAAAAGTTTTTGTTTTCTCTTAAAGACGGAAATCTTATCGAAGGTGTTTTGATGCGATATAAATACGGCAACACTATTTGTATTTCTACGCAAGTTGGATGTAGAATGGGTTGTGCGTTTTGCGCTTCTGGTTTAGAGGGGCTTGTTCGAAATTTAGAGCCGGCGGAAATGCTTGGTGAAATTGTTTCGGTTAATGCTTACTTGGGTGGTGGGCTTAAAGATAAAAGGCAGATCACCAACGTCGTTTTGATGGGCAGTGGAGAACCTTTAGATAATTACGATAACGTAATAAAGTTTTTGAGATTAGTGTCGGACGAACATGGAATAAATATAAGTCCACGAAACGTGAGTTTATCTACCGCAGGATTAGTTCCGCAAATGTATAAATTAGCTGATGAAGGCTTACCTGTAAATTTAACCGTTTCCTTACATTCGCCGATAGACGAAGAACGCAAAAAAATCATGCCTATTGCAAACGCATATTCTATTGCTGAAATTATTAAAGCGTGTGATAACTATTTTGAAAAAACTGGTAGAAGGTTTATATTCGAATACGTTTTAATAAAAGGGAATAACGATACGCCAAAGCATGCGCAAACGCTTATTGATTTACTTTCTAAAAAACCATGTCACGTTAATTTGATTAGACTAAACGAAGTAAAAGAAAATCAACTTAAAAGCGTAGCCGATAAAGATGCTTATAGGTTCTTAGGGTTGTTAGAGCGCGGTGGTGTTTCAGCTACCGTTAGAAGACGTATGGGCGACGACATTGAGGGCGCTTGTGGACAGTTAAGACGTAGATATTTGAAAGATTATAATAAAAAGGAGATATAAAATGAGTATTATAAAAATTGCACCGTCGATTTTATCTGCTGACTTTTCAAAAATGGGACAAGAAATCGCTGATATTTCTAAGTGTGGAGCAGACGTTATTCACCTTGACGTTATGGACGGAAATTTTGTTCCCAACTTTTCTTTCGGTCAAAAACTTATTAAAGAAGTTAGACCGTTTTCCGACAAGGTTTTTGATACACATTTAATGATTTTAAATCCATGGAAATATATTGAAAGTTTTGCAAAAGCTGGCTCTGATATTATTACTGTACATCACGAAGCTTGTGGTGCTAGACTTAAAGAAACCCTAAAAGAAATCAAGGCTCTTGGTGTAAAGTGTGGTGCTGTTATTAACCCAGATACTCCCGTTAGTGCCATTGCTTCCGTTATAGAAGAATGCGATATGCTTTTATTAATGAGCGTTTTCCCTGGTTTTGGTGGGCAAAAGTTTATAGAATACGTTCTTCCTAAGATTAAAGAAGCGCGCGAACTTATCAATTCTACGGGGAAAGATATTGATTTAGAAATTGATGGTGGTATTACAAAAGAAAATGTAGTTGCCGTTAAAAACGCAGGCGCTAACGTAATCGTTGCGGGAAGTACTGTATTTAACGAGCCTGATAGAGCAAAGATTATTAAAGAATTAAGAGAAATGTAATTATCGTGGCATATTTTGATTTTAGTGCATATAATTTAAAGAGGTGTAATTATGAAAATTATATGTATTAAACCACCCATGATAATAAGAAAGATTTTAAGGATTTTTATTAAAAACTAAAGAAAATTTATTTCTTTAATTAAACAAAAAAGGATAGCAAAAATGCTATCCTTTTGATTTTTATAGATTGAAATTTATATCATTTCGATTATAGTTTCGCTAATTAACTGGTCGTTCTCATAACTAGCATTAAGTGTTTTTAAGATTTCGGGCACGTCCCTGTAATTACCTTTATTTATGGTTACGTATGCAAGGCTAATAGCTTTGTTTGCTAAAAGGTTTATGCTAGAAGCAGTATAACCACTTGCATCGTTTACGCACAAAATGTTTAGCTGTTTTTTAACCGCTTGGTTAAATTGGACGGGTTTACCGCTAGAAGTACCTGTAAAAACAACTCCTGCATTAAAGGATGCTAGCTGGAAGGCTTTTGCCGAGGGGATATAACTGTCTGTAATATAAACGACCTTTTCAGCCATTCTTCCGCCTGTTATTATAGAAACTTCTCTTTGCCAGTTATCATCTTTATCTAGGACGTAGTAAACTCCGGATTCTTTTGCAGCAGTATAGCTTTGGTCTTCAATTGTTAGCATAATTGGAACCGCTTGATAATAGATAAGCAATTGAGCTAAAATAATAGAAAAGTTGTTTCCACCTAAAATTGCAACGTAATCACCTTTTTGGACTCTTAACTTATCAATAATGGCAAGGGCATTAGATACGTGACTAATAAAAAGAGCGTCTATATCACTTACTGAGTCGGGTAGTAAAAATAACTTATCTGAAGAAGAAAGGCAAAAATCGCGCAAAAACCCATCGTAATCTTCACCGGCTATTTGAAGGTTGGAGCAATTAGATTCGCCACTTTTACAGTTGTAGCATTGTTGGCATTTTTGATTTGGTTCAATAAAAACTCTTTTACCTTTTTCCAAACCGAAAAGATTGGCGTCGTTCTCAACGATTACGCCAATGCCGGCACTTCCTAAAACTACTTGTTCTGTTTCAATTTCGCCGTTATATCTTAATAAGTCTGAAAAACTTAAAAGAGACTTAGTAATTTTAACTTTGCATTTTGAAACGCCTTCGTAAACCTCGTTAAGTTCAACTTCGTCAAGCTTATTGGGGCTTACTAGTTTCCATCCTTTCATAAATCTCTCCAAAAAAGAAATTTTTATCATTATATTATATTTAATCAAAAAAAGCAACAAATTTTTAATATCAAAATTATTAAAAACTTTTTTATAAAAATGTTGAAAATTGGTTGTTAATAGTTGACTATCTTTGCAAAATAATATATAATTACCAAAGTAAATCAGTTTTAGAGGTGTATTATGAAACAGGATATTCATCCCGATTATCACGAGGTAACCGTTCAGTGCGCTTGTGGGGAAACTTTCAAGACCGGTTCTACTAAGAAAACAGACGTTATCAAGGTTGATATTTGCTCTAAATGTCATCCCTTCTTTACGGGTAAGCAAAAATTGGTAGACACGGGTGGCCGCGTAGATAAGTTCAACAAGAGATATAGTAAAGCAAAATAGTTGACTATATAATTCGGCTTTAAGGTGTATTATTCCTTAAAGCCGATTTTTTTAAGAGCATATGGCAAAAACAAACAATGCAAAAACCTCTAACAAAAAATGTACTTCTATTGGTGGTCAAGCCGTTTTAGAAGGCGTTATGATGCGTGGTAATCGTTCGGTTGCTACTGCCGTTAGGGACGAACAAGGCGTTATCCGACTAGAAACCGAAAGGATAAAACCAATAACTGAAAAAAGCATATTTTTTAGAATACCAATTATAAGGGGTGTTCTATCTTTCGTGAGTTCGCTTTTTGGTGGTATGCATTATTTAATGCGCTCTGCTGAGGTTTACGGAGAAGAAGAACCTTCTAAGTTTGAGAAATGGCTTTCGGACAAGCTTAAAGTTAACGTAATGAGTGTTATAAGCGTACTTTCGTTAATTATTGGTCTTGGACTAGCTATATTTTTGTTCATGTGGTTGCCACAAACGGTTAGAGGTTTGCTTGAAAAATTGTTTGCAACTAATTTAAGTATTTGGGTAGACAATTTAATTGAAGGCGGATTAAAATTAACTATATTCGTTTTGTATATTCTTTTTTGTTCGCTTTTAAAAGACGTTAAAAGAACCTTTATGTATCACGGTGCTGAGCATAAAACTATTTCTTGCTTTGAACAAGGCAAAGAACTTACTGTGGAAAACGTTAAAACATGTTCTCGTGTTCACGATAGGTGTGGGACAACTTTTATGGTTTTCGTTTTGATTATCAGTATATTAGTTTTTGCTTGTTTTGAAAGTATAGTTGGGCAATCGGTAACGGGATTACTTAGGGTTGTTTGTAAGGTGCTTTTACTTCCAATAGTCGCAGGTCTTTCTTATGAATTATTAAAAGGTCTTGCCAAAACTAAATGCTTTATATTTTATCCTCTTAAAGTTCCAGGGTTGTTATTACAAAGAATTACAACTAAGGAACCAGACGATAAAATGATAGAAGTTGCAATCAAGGCATTTACAACCGTAATGGAAATGGATGCTGATCCAACTATTCCAGAGGTAAAATTTGTTATTCCGTTAAAGCGAAAAGATTTAGTTGAAAAGGTTAAAAAAGAACTTTTGGATAACGGAATCGACGATTCTTCGGAAGCCGAATGGATAGTTTCGATTGCTATAAACGTTAAAAGAAGTCAATTATATACAAATGACTTGGTAACTGCCGATTTGGTGGAAAAAATTAAAGATATAGTTAATTGTAGAATAAAGGGTAGACCACTTTGGTATTGTATAGGCGACACTGATTTTTATGGTTATACTATAAAAGTTGACGAAAGGGTGCTTATTCCTAGACCCGAAACCGAATTATTGGTTGAAAATGCATTGATGTATATTGATTCGCAAAGTAACGTGTTGGATCTTTGTACTGGAAGTGGTTGTGTTGCAATAGCTATACAAAAACAAAGAGATTGTTGTATGACGGCTGTTGATATTAGCCAAGAAGCAATTAATCTTGCTACTGAGAATGCAAGCCTTAACCAAGCCCAAGTGACTTTTGTGAGAAGTGATTTGTTTGAGGGGGTTATTGGCAATAAATATAACGTTATAGTTTCAAATCCTCCATATATTAAAACGTCTGACATTGATAACCTACAAAAAGAAGTTAAAGATTTCGAACCGAGAATTGCTTTGGATGGTGGGGAATCTGGTTTGGATTTTTATCGTAGAATAGCAAAGGATTGTAAAGATTTTCTTTGCGATAACGGGATTATTCTAGTTGAGATAGGCTTTGATCAAGGACAACAAGTTAAACAGCTTTTTAATGATTTTTCAAGCGTTGAAATTATTAAAGATTTAGAAGGTAAAGATAGAATTATTAAGGCGGTGCTTTAATGTTTAAAAAATTAGATAAAATGCTAGAACGTTTTGATAAATTAAACGAACTAGTGAGCGATAGTGAAGTTATATCTAGAATTGACGAGTGGAAATCTTATACCAAAGAATTATCCGATATAACTGAAACGGTGGAAAAGTACACTGAGTATAAGAAAGCGGTGTCAGAAAGAGATCAACTAAAAGAAATGGTTGGCTTGGAAACCGATGGCGAAATGAAAGCGCTTATGGAAGAGGAAATCTTTCAATGTCAAAAGAATATTGAAAATATAAGCGAAGAATTAAGAATTTTATTGCTTCCAAAAGATCCTGACGACGACAAAAACGTTATTATGGAAATTCGCGGTGGCGCAGGTGGCGAAGAAGCTAGTTTATTTGCTTATGAACTTTATCGTATGTACGTTAAGTTTGCCGAAAAGAATCGTTGGAGAACGGAAGAAATTGAAAACAACTCCACCGAACTTGGCGGTATAAAAGAAGTTGTTTTTTCTATAAACGGTAAAAACGCTTATAGTAAATTAAAGTATGAAAGTGGCGTTCATAGAGTTCAAAGGGTACCCGAAACCGAATCACAAGGTAGAGTTCATACTTCTACGGTTACCGTCGCAGTTCTTCCCGAAGCGACGGACGTTGAAATTCATATAGACGAAAAAGATCTTAAAATCGATACTTTGCGTAGTAGTGGTGCTGGTGGGCAACACGTTAACAAAACTGAATCTTGTATTCGTATGACTCACTTGCCGACGGGTATTGTAGTTCTATGTCAAGACGAACGTTCGCAAACTAAAAACCGTGAAAAAGCTATGAAGGTATTAAAGAGTAGGCTTTACGATTATTATCAATCGCAAGCTGACAAGGAATACTCGGAAAATAGACGTAGTCAAGTGGGAACGGGTGATCGCTCTGAAAGAATTAGAACGTATAACTTCCCACAAGGTAGAGTAACCGACCATAGAATAGGTCTTACTTTACATTCAATAGATAATTTTTTAATGGGTGATATAGAGGAAATGACAGAGGCTCTCGCTATTGCTGATAGAGAAGCAAAACTTGCTAAAGGCTTTGACGAAGATTAATTTACAGGAGATTTATTTATGGTATCAAAAAGAGTAGAAGGAATTTGTCCATCTTTAACCTTAGAAATTACTGCTAAGGCAAAAAAGATGAAAGCTGAAGGAATATCCGTTATTGGATTTGGAGCAGGCGAACCTGATTTTAATACGCCTGATTACATAAACGACGCTGCGAAAAAGGCAATTGATATTGGTTTTACTAAATATACTCCTGCTTCGGGTACGGTTGAATTAAAAAAAGCAGTTTGCGATAAGTTCTTAAAAGACAATAACCTTGTTTATAAACCCGAACAAATAGTAATATCATCGGGCGCAAAGAGTTCGATTTATCATGCGCTTGCTGCTTTAATTAACGAGGGTGACCAAGTTATTCTACCCACTCCATTCTGGCTTACCTATCCTGAACTTATTAAGCTTTGTGGTGGCGAAGTCGTTTATATTCACGCAGGCGAAGAAAGTGGTTATAAAATCACGGCACAACAATTAGATAATGCTATTAATGATAAAACTAAATGTTTAATATTAAACACTCCAAATAACCCTACGGGCGCTGTTTATAGCGAAGAAGAAATTCGTGAAATTGCAAAAGTTTGCGAAAAGCACGGTATTTACGTTTTGTCAGACGAAATTTACGAAAAACTTGTTTATGCAGATGAAAAGCATTTTTCTATAGCAAGTTGTAGTGATTATATGAAAGAACATACCGTAATAGTTAACGGTATGAGTAAAACGTATGCAATGACTGGTTGGAGAATAGGTTATATTGCCGCTCCTACTGATATCGCAAAAGCAGTTTCTAGTATGCAAAGTCATACGACTAGCAATGCTTGTTCAATAGCTCAATACGCTTCGACTGAGGCTTTAACCTCTCCTGAAGGAGATAAGTTTATAGGCGAAATGCAACAAATTTTCGATCAAAGAAGAAAGTTTATGGTTGATTACCTTAAAAATATAAAAGGTATCGTTTGTGTAGAGCCAAAGGGTGCTTTTTACGTGTTTGTTAACGTTTCTTCCTATTATGGAAAATCATATGATGGCAAGGTTATAAACGGTTCGCTTTCTTTTGCTGAAAACGCTCTTAAACTAGGGGTTGCCGTTATCCCGGGCATTGCGTTTGGCGATGATGATTGCATTAGGTTATCATATGCCATTTCTATTGAAGACATTAAAGAAGGTCTTGAAAGATTAGACAAATTTATAACAAGTTTAAAATAAATTGTCAAATAATTAAAAAATTTTAAAAACACTATTGTATTTTCGCTCAAAGTATATTAAAATATAAGTACCAAATATTTTAATTACAGGGGGACTACATATTATGAAAATTTTTTATGGACCTAAAGGTACCGGTAAAACCAAAGCGATTATTGACTTTGCTAACGAAACGTTAGATAGTGCAAAAGGTCACGTTGTATTTATTACCGACACCAAAAGATATAATTATGATTTAAAATATCAAATTAGATTATTGGACGTTGCTGAATTTGGCGTTCAATGCGAAGACGGTTTCCGTGGTTTTGTTAAAGGAATCGTTGCTGCAAACGGTGATAACGAATACATATTCATTGATGGTATTTCCAGAATAACTGGCAAACCCCTAGCCGAATTAGACAAGATTTTTGCGGCTTTGGAAAAACTTGAAAATGATTATGACGTTAAATTTGTTTTAACGTGCAGTGCAGCTAAAGAAGATTTGCCTGATTTTGTAGTTAAGCACATCTAATAGTTGATTTTGTGTATAAAATGTTGTAAAATAATAGTCGGAGTATATCCGACTATTTTTTTTGGAGACCCTTATGAAGTTCGTTAGTACTAGAGGAAAACAATTTAAAAACAACGCATCAGAAGCAATAGTACAAGGCCTTGCTAGCGATGGTGGTTTGTTTGTGCCCGAATATTTTCCACAAATATGGGATAAATTACCACAATTACTTGATATGACTTTTGCTGAACGTGCATGCTTTGTAATGCATCAGTTTTTAGAAGAATACGACTATCAAGATTTATTATCGGCATGTCAAAATGCTTATAACAAGTTTGAAAACCAAGATGCGGCACCATTAGTGAAACTTGACGAAAAAACTTTTGTTTTAGAGTTGTTCCATGGTCCTACGCTTGCTTTTAAGGATATTGCTTTAACAATATTACCTTATCTTTTAAGAAAAGGTGCAGACTATTGTGGCGTAAAACAAACTATTTTGATTTTAGTTGCTACTAGTGGCGATACGGGTAAAGCTGCATTAGAAGGTTTTAAGGATGCCGACGGTATTAAAATTATGGTTTTCTATCCGTCTGAAGGCGTTAGCGACATGCAAAAACTTCAAATGCAAACTCAAGAAGGCTGTAACGTTAACGTTGTTGGTGTGAAAGGTAACTTTGACGACTGTCAAACTGCCGTAAAAAATATTTTCTCTGACAATCAAGTACATAAAGATTTGTTTGATAAAAACGTTGTTTTATCTAGTGCCAATTCAATTAACTTTGGTAGATTAGTTCCTCAAATAAGTTATTATTTCTCTGCGTATTGCGATTTGGTTAATAGCAATGAAATAAAACTTGGCGACAAAGTAGATTTTGTCGTGCCTACCGGCAATTTTGGTAATATTTTAGCGGGATATTACGCAAAGAAGATGGGCTTGCCCGTTGGTAAACTCATTTGTGCGTCTAATTCTAATAACGTTTTAACCGACTTTTTTGTTGAAGGTGATTACGACGCGAATAGAGAATTTTTCAAGACCTATTCTCCGTCAATGGATATATTGATTTCTAGTAACTTAGAAAGACTTTTGTTTGAGGTTAGTGGTAGAAATGCCGATATTACTGCCGAGCGCATGAGTCAACTAAAATCTTGTGGTAAATATTCAATAAGCAAGGATGAAAAAACAAGTTTAGATAAGGAATTCTTTGCTTCTTGTTGTTCGGAAGACAATTGTATGCTTACCATAGAGAAAACTTTTAATGATTTAGGGTACTTATGTGATACACATACTTCGGTTGCGTTAAAAGTTTCAAATGATTACGTGGATAAGTTTGGAAAAGAAAATCCTGTTGTCGTATTATCAACGGCTAGTCCTTATAAGTTTACTTTCACCGTTCTTGATGCGTTAAAGGAAAATGCAATTAACGATCCGTTTGTTGCAGCTAAGGAACTTTATGAAATGACGGCTATGGAAATTCCAGAACAGATTTTATCGCTTAAATCAAAAAATAGACGTTTTGTAGACGTTATTGACAAGACCAAAACCTTAAAGGCAGTATTCGATTTTATTGAAAAGTAGTTTTCAAGGTTTATTAAAGGTAGGAATAGTATTATGGATGATAAGAAAATACTTTTTAGTGCAATTCAACCAAGTGGCATTTTAACAATTGGAAATTATTTAGGTGCATTACAAAATTTTAAAAAATTACAAGACGATTATAACGGTATTTTTGCAATTGCTGATTTGCACACCTTAACCGTTCGTCAACAACCGTCCGTTTTAAGGGCTAACGTTTATCAACTCGCTGCGTTATATCTTGCTTGTGGAATAGACGTGTCTAAATCAATTTTATTTGCTCAATCACACGTTAGCGCTCATGCTGAACTTGCTTGGATTTTGAATACTATTTGTTATCCTGGTGAATTATCCCGTATGACGCAGTTTAAGGATAAAAGTAAGCGACATGAAGATAATATTAACATGGGCTTAATGGATTATCCTGTTTTGATGGCTGCTGATATTTTATTGTATCAAACAGAACTTGTTCCTGTTGGTGCCGATCAAAAGCAACATCTTGAACTTTCAAGAGATTTAGCTATAAGATTTAATAATCTATACGGTGAGACTTTTAAGGTTCCCGAAGGTTATATTTCTAAATCATCGGCAAGAATTATGAGTCTTGCTGATCCTACTAGAAAAATGAGTAAGTCAGACGCTAATCTAAATGCTTTTATTTCTATGGACGACGATAAAGATACTATTATTCGTAAGTTCAAAAGAGCCGTTACCGATAGTGATAATAAGATCGTCGTATCACCCGAAAAACCCGGTATTAGTAATTTATTATCCATCTATTGTGCGTTCACTGGTTTAACCTTTGAACAAGCACAAGAGTACTTTGAGGGTAAGGGATATGGTGATTTCAAAATTGCCGTTGGCGAGGTAGTAGCTGATAAAATTGACCCTATAAGACTTGAAAAGAATAAGTTCCTTTCTGATAAGCAATACTTAGACTCAGTTCTTTCTGAAGGTGCAAACAAAGCGGAAAGGTTAGCATATAGAACGCTTAATAAAGTTTATAAAAAAGTAGGATTAGTTTTAAGGAATCGTTAATATGTTCGGATACGTAAAAACCGATTTGCCTAACGTTTACGTTAAGGACACTGTACTATATAAGGCGCTGTATTGTGGGCTTTGTAAGAGTATAGGTAAAACCTGTGGTCAAAAAGCAAGATTTTTGCTTAGTTACGACTTAACTTTTTTATCTTTACTCCTTCATAATTTGTGTGATAAAGACATAGAGATAACAAAACAACGTTGCGTTATCCATCATATAGTAAAACGTCCTATGGCAAAAGTGGACGAGCTAAGTTCTGCAATTGGGGCTCTAAACGTAATTTTAGCTTATTACAAACTCAACGATGACGTTTTAGATAATAATAAAGGTCGCTTAAAGAGAAGTTTTTTCAAAAGGCCTTACAAAAAAGCAAAAAGATTGTATCCTGAACTTGATAAAATAGTTTCAAACCGCTTTAATCAATTACTTGATTATGAAAAACAAAACGTTTCAAGTATAGATATGGTTTGTGATCCTTTTGGTAATTTGATACTAGACGTTGTTAAGTTTCTAGCAAAAGATAATTTTTCTAAACCTTTAAGTGATTTATCTTATAATCTTGGGAAATGGATTTATTTAATCGATGCTTTAGACGATTTTGATAAAGATTATAAAAAGGGCAACTTTAACGTTTTGATTAATGCCTATACTGATTCTTTAGATAAAGAACAGCTTTTAAATAAACACGGAAAAGAAATTGTTGAGATATTTAGCGACGTGTTAGTTTCTATTGAAAATCTATCTAGACAATTAGACTATAAATTTAATCACGATTTAATTTCAAACGTTTTAGTTTTAGGTTTAAAACAACAAACTAAAATTGTAATGGAGAATAAAAAATGCAAGAATACTACAAAATTTTAAACGTACCCGAAACGGCTTCTAATGAAGAAATCGAAATCGCTTATAAAACTTTGAAAGAACAATATTCAAAAGATCGTTTTTTAGAAGGTGAAAAAGGTAATGAGGCAGCAAGGAATTTAACCAAACTTGAAACTGCCTATAAGGAAATTATGGAGTCTAGAACGGAAAAAGAACAACAAGAAAAGAAGTCTAACGATGATTTTTCTAACGTTGAAAGATTGATTAGAGACGGTGCGTTAAACGACGCCCAAAACGAACTTGACGCTTTTACCGTTAGAAGCGCAGAGTGGCATTATATGCAGTCTGTTGTTTATTACAAAAAGAATTGGAATAACGAGAGTAAAAAACAACTTGAAATTGCAATTAAAATGGATCCAAAAAACACTAAATATTCAACTGCTTACAGCAAACTTTTGGCTAAGATAGAAGGTAATCAAAGGCAGTTCCATTCGGGTAACGCATATTACGGCGCTAACGATCCAAATACCGAAACGAGACAAATGGGTGGTAGTTCTAACGAGTGTATGTCTATGTGTGCTACTTGGTGCTGTATGGACATGTTGTGCTCTATGTGTTGTAGATAATGAAAAGTAAAACTATTGCAATTTCGGCTATTTCGGCAGCGCTTACAGCTATATTTTTGGTGATAGGATCTTATTTGACCGTTTCAGACGTTTTTTGCACGATTATATCCTCGGTTTTTGTTATTATACCTCTTGCAATTAATTCATATAAGGGCAGTTTTTTGGCATATTTAGTTGGTGGGGCGATTGGCGTAATAGCTTGTTTACCAACCTTTGCTTTTTCTTTCGTAATACCGGCATATTTTACTTTTTTTGGCATTTATCCTATAATTAAAAATATTCTTATTAAAACCAAACTAAAAGTTTTTTTGCGATTTTTTATTGGTTGCGTATGGTGTGTTGCCATTATTTACGGTCTATATTTTTATTATACGTTGATTATGGGTTTGTCGCTCGCTGACTTGCCAAGTTTTATATCAGACGCTATTTTATATCTTTTGGCGCCTATTGCGATAATATTCTTCGTTATATACGATAGGTTTTTACATGTCGCAAAAGCGCTGTTAGAGCGTTATTTGTATAGATTTATTAGAGAGAACTAATGATTAAGAAAAACGACGTTAAAACAGGGAAAATTATTTCTATTGGAAACAATGGAGAAGGGATTATTAAGGACGAAGATAAAGTTATCTTCGTTCCGTTTGCTTTATTGGGTGAAGTTGTTGAATATAAAGTTTTAAAAGTAACGTCTAAATGTGTTTTTGCAAAGTTATTAAAAGTAACTGAAAAATCGCGTGATAGAGTAACTCCACCGTGTGAAGTATTTTGTAAATGCGGTGGGTGTCAACTTCAACACGTTTTATATGAAAAACAATTGTTATTAAAAAAGCAATCTGTTGAAAATACTCTGAAAAAAGTTGCGTTTATCGATAATCAAGTTACGGACGTAGTTGGGTGTGATAATGAGTTTAGATATAGGAATAAACTACAGTTACCGATTTCTAACGTTGATGATAATCTTGCCGTTGGGTTTTATGCAGAAAATTCACATAGAGTAGTTGAAATTGACGATTGTTTAATAAACGCCGATTGGACAAGGGGTATTATACAATCCGTTAAACAATACGCAAAAGAATTTAATTTAAAGGGATACGACCAATTTACTCGTAAGGGTGATTTAAGAGAAATAACCGTAAGAGAAGTTAAGGGCAATCTAATTATTACGTTGGTTATTAATAAGAAAAAAGTTGATGGAATGCAACGCTTTGTTGATATATTAAGGCTATATTTACCAAACAAGTTTTCTCTTTTTGTTAACGTTAATACAACGAATTCAAACGTAATATACGGCGACGAATTCTATAAAGTTTACGGCGATAATGAATACTACGGTGAAATGTTATCGATAAAATTTCCGATGAGCGTGCAAAGTTTTATGCAAGTAAACGATAACATTTGCGAAAAATTATATTCTCACGTTGAAAAAACTGTTAACGCTGATTGTCAATCAGTTGTAATTGACGCGTATAGTGGTGCCGGTCTGATGACTTCAATTTTGGCAAAAAACGCAAAAAAGGCTATTGGTATAGAAATTATTCCACAAGCTGTTGAACTATCGAACAAACTAGCTGAAAGTAACGGTCTAAAATCAAAAATTGTTAACTATACTGGTAAATGTGAAGAAATTTTACCAAAAGTACTTGAAAAAGAAGTAGTAAATGGTGAACGAGTTACGGTAGTGTTAGACCCTCCAAGAAAAGGCTGTGACCTTTCGGTAATTCAATCTCTCATAGAAAACAATATAGATAACGTTATTTACGTTTCGTGTAATCCCGCGACGCTAGCAAGGGATTTAGGTGTTTTGACGGGCAGTTTAGTTGTTGGAAATAATGGTATCGTTAAAAATGAAAGCGATAAACGTTTATATAAAGTGAATTCAATTACGCTTTTTGATATGTTTCCTCAAACCAAGCACGTCGAGTCTGTCGTGTGTCTCACACGACGACTCGACAACTAAGTTCGCCCTTGCGGGCAAGTGAAGTTGCCTTTTACAGCAGTACGGTATAACATATCGGAAGGAGAATCAATAATGAAAGTTTGTGTGATTCAACCCAAATATTCCTTCGAAGAGAAGGATATAAAACAGTGCTTTGAAGGTCTTTTGGCTTTGCTTGACAAATGCGATGAAAGTCTGGATTTAATCGTTCTTCCCGAATACAGCGATGCTCTTGCGGACGTGAAGGGAAAGGATGGATTTTATCGTGCGGTCAAGCAATATAATTCTATTCTTTTACGCAAGGCAAGTGAAACAGCAAAGAGATGTAATTCGCTTGTGTTTGTCAATGCGGGATATGAAACCGAAACCGGTATTAGAAATACCACTCATGCCTTTGACAGATGCGGCAATATCGTTGGTCGATATTTCAAGGCGCATCCCGCGCCCAGCGAAGTTAAGACCGATGCTGAGGGCGGGCACGAGTTGGACGTGGCATACAGCTATGAGGTTGCCTCTCCCTACATTTTGGAAATAGAGGGCTTGCGTTTCGCTTTTCTTACCTGCTATGATTTTTATTTTTACGAAAATTTTGCAAAAATTGCACGAGAGAATGTAGATATCATTATCGGTTGCTCTTTGCAACGCACCGACAGTCACAATGCGCTTTCAATCATCAATAAATTTCTTTGCTATAACACAAATGCATACCTGATCCGCGCATCTGTATCGCTTGGAGAGGACTCCGAGCTTTGCGGCTGCAGTATGGTAGTTTCTCCAAAGGGCGAAATGCTTCTCAACATGGAAAGCCGTGTAGGACTTGGTGTTTGCGAAATTGACCCGAAGAACAAATATTACAAGCCTGCAGGGCATCTTGGTAAGCTGAAATCGCACTACGAATATATTGAAGAGGGGCGCAGACCGTGGCTCTATCGAAACGGTGGCGCATCGGTCGTTCCTTTTGACGGTGTTATGAAATATCCCCGTCTTTGCGCACACCGAGGCTTCAATACAATTGCGCCCGAAAACAGTATGCCCGCATTCGGTGCGGCGGTCGCTCTCGGAGCAGAGGAGATCGAATTTGATCTGTGGTCGACGAAGGATGGTATGCTTGTTTCTTGCCACGACTCGACGCTTGACCGTGTAAGTGACGGAAGCGGAAAAATTTATGAGCATACATACGAGGAGCTCTTGCAGCTTGACTTTGGTGCAAAGCACGGCGAAAAATTCAAGGGCTTGAAAATCCCAACCTTTGAAGAGATTCTACAAAAATTCGCAGGGCGAGTTATTATGAATATTCACGTCAAGATTTGGGATGCAGCTTTTGAAAATCCTATGATTGAGGAAATAGTTGCGCTCATTCGAAAGTACGACTGTGAAAAGCACATTTACTTTATGACGACCAATGATGAAATCATCAAACAGGTGATGGAATACGCACCGGACCTCAAAGTCTGTGTGGGATGGGATGGCAATAAGGAACCAACTTCTATCGTTGACCGCGCTATTGCTCTTGGCGCCTATAAGGTGCAGTTATTTAAGCCGTATTTCAATCAAGAAAGCATTGATAAAGCGCATGTCCATGGAATTCTTTGCAATGTATTTTGGGCGGATGATCCCGAAGAAGCGAAACACTATTTTGAAATGGGCATAGACACTGTTTTGACGAATGATTATTTGACGATATACAATGCGGTGAAAGAAGATTACTTCAAGCGCAAGTAATAAAATATATACCTTTTGGCTTTAAAACCCCCGTATTTGGCACAAAAATATACCTTTTGATATTATGACCCACGTCGAAACGGTTGTTAATTTAAGTAAGATATAATTTTATAATGAAAAAGAAATCTAAAATTTGGAATAATTTGCTTGAAGCATTGCTTGAACTTATACTTGCAATATTTTGTTTTGTGATAGGTTGTTTTATATTAAAACTTTTTAACGTAAACGTTTCTTCAATTGATACTGACGTAGTTTTATTAATAGGTTGTGTTATTTTTATTGCAATTTTTCTTTTAATTTGTTATATTGTAAACAGGATAAAAGAATCTAAAAATGAAAAAAAGGAATAGGAAAGAGTATGTACGAAGAAGATTTATATGATGATAAAATTCGAGAAGTAGAAAGGCAATATGAACAAATTAAAGGGCGCGAAAAGGTAATTAAGGTTTTAAAATTCCTCTCTGTTTTAGCAGTAATAGTTTCATTAGTTGCTTTGTTTATTTATCCTATTTTAAACATTGGTGGAAACAACGTGGCTTATTCGGATTATATTTCTAAAACCCAAGATGACGGTAGTATAGAAAGTCAAATATCTTCTTATTTGGAAACATTTCAAAATAAATATAATTGTCCTGATATTATTTTTTACTTAGGTTTATGGTACATATTTACAAAAATTATCGTATTAGCCATAAGTTGTATAATTTTTCTATTTAAGAACGTATTGTTTGGGTTTTTTAAGTTGATTACTGGACATAAAGTGTCTTATCAAGAAAAACTAAAGGTTGTAAATAAATATAAAAAACAAACCAATAATGCCTTATCTAAAAATATTTTTAAGTCTGTTATTGTATTTATAATTTCCTTAATCATACCAACTCTTGGAGATATACTAGACTTTAAAGACAGTGCTTCTTCAGTAATATACCCAATTTTTTATGCTATAATGATTATTTTATCATACTATCTACCTTATAGTTTAGTTCCGGTTGGCGCAGTTGTTGGTGGAGTAGCTCTTTCTATAAACATGCTCCCGTTAACCATCGCAACGTTTAGTGCGGTTGCGCATGCTTTATTAGGTATAATTATTTTAATTACTAAATTGGTATTTAAATCGCGTAAAATAGTGTAGATAATTATTACAAAAAGCCCTGAAATTAGGGCTTTTTTTCATATACTTTAATAAAATATAATATTATATACTATGTTCGTTATTAAAAGTAGAAAAATAATTATTTCAATTACCTTGTCGTTAATATTTATATCCTCTGTAATATGTATTTCAGCTATGAATAATTCCTTATCTGATAAGGCTGATGCAAAAGTATTTAAGGTGGTAATTGATGCAGGGCATGGTGGGATTGACGGGGGAGTTAGTGGGGCAATTTCGGGTGTTAAGGAAAGCGATATTAATTTATCCGTATCTAATAAACTATCTAATTATTTTATTTCGGGTGGTTTTTCGGTAACGTTAACTCGTTCAACCGAAGCAGGTTTGTATGGTTCGGCTTCTGGTAATCTTAAACGTAAAGATATGCTAAAAAGAAAGGAAATAATAGAAAAAACTAAACCAAACGTCGTAATAAGTATACATATGAATAAGTTTAGCATTACAACGAGAAGGGGAGCGCAAGTTTTTTATAAAGCTAACGATGAAAAAGGTAAACTTTTAGCAAATTGCGTACAAGAAAGTTTTAATAATATGGAAGAAGCTAGTAGAAAATGTTCGGCTTTATGCGGAGATTATTACATACTAAATTGTAGTAAATATCCTTCTATAATAGCGGAGTGTGGTTTTTTATCTAATCCACAAGACGAAGCACTGCTCGTTACCGATGAGTATCAAGATAAGCTTGCGTATACAATATATAAGGGAGTTATAGAGTATCTTACTATTTTGGAAAGCAACTGACGTTAAAAATTATTAGCTCGAAATTCTTTTTCGGGCTTTTTATATTGTTTTTTTTATAAAAATATTGTATAATTAAATAAAAATGATAATGGGAGTGTGTTGTGTTTAATCTTGGCGACGTAATGGATAAGGTTAAAGCAAAAAATCTTAATCCTATAGTGCTTGCTTTCGTTGGCGACGCCGTATATTCGTTGTTCGTGCGCGAAAAGATTACGTTTTCTTGTGATAAAAAAGCAGGAGAATTAAATAAACTTGCTATAAATGAAGTTAACGCAATCGCTCAATCCAAGTTTTTTAGGCAAATTGAGGATCTTTTAACCGAAGATGAACTACTTGTTTTTAAGCGTGCAAGAAACTCTAAAAAAACCACAAGATCCAAAAGTGCTTCGGTCGCCGAATATAACGTTTCCACCGGATTTGAAGCGTTGCTTGGATACTTATATATAACAGGTCAATTTGATAGATTAAATTTTTTGCTAAATAAAGGATACGAAAATGAAAATTGAAGGAAGAAACTCTGTATACGAACTATTAAAAATGGACAAAGAAATAGATAAGGTTTTAGTTCAAAAAGACCTTAAAGACGAAGCTAGTAAACGTCTTATAAATATAATTCGTTCTAATAAAGTTAAAGTTCAGTTAGTAGATAAATACGTTATTGAAAAGGAAAGTGAAAGCAAAAGAAGTCAAGGGTTTATTGCTTTTGTTTCCGATTATAAATATTTTGAAATTGAAGACGTTATTGACGCTTGTAAAGACAAGGATGGTTTCATCGTTATTTTAAATGAAATTCTTGATCCACATAATTTAGGTAGTATCATTCGTGTGTGCGAATGCGCTGGCGTTGACGGATTAATTATTGGCAAAGATAGAAGTGCATCTGTTAACGATACGGTAATGCGTATATCTGCCGGGGCGTTAAACCACGTTAAAGTATGTAGGGTTACAAATATAAATAATTCTATTGATTACTTGAAGAAAAACGGATATTGGGTATACGGCGCTGAAATCGGTGGGGAGCAAATTTACAAAGCTAATCTAACTGGTAAATTATGTTTAGTTATCGGTGGGGAAGATAGTGGCGTAAAAAGACTCACTAAAGAAAAATGCGATGGAATCGTGTCCATACCAATGTTTGGAAAGGTAAACTCATTAAACGCATCGGTAGCTTGTGGCGTTGCAGTTTACGAGGCGGTTAGACAAAGGATAAGCAAGTAGTTTTATGGATTATAACTCTTATTCCGACCAAAAGCTGTGTGAAATGGCACAAAATAAGGATTCCGAAGCAATGGAAACCTTAATATCACGATATAAGCACGTTGTGGCATCAATTGCCCACTCGTACTTTTTGGTTGACGGTGACGTTGAGGACCTTGTTCAAGTCGGAATGATTGCTGTTTTTAAGGCAATCCAAACTTTTTCTAATAAAGTTGAATTTAAGTTCTACGTTTCTAAATGCGTAAAAAATGCTATTTTTACAGCAATAAAAAAGTCTTTTTCTCAAAAAAATCTTCCCCTGAATAACTACGTGTCTATCTATGGATTTTCTAGTGGGGATAACGATAAAAATTTTTTGGTAGCAGACGATAATTTTGGACCAGAGCAGTCCTACATTAACACTGAAACAGTTCAAGAACTAAAAGACAATATTAAGAAAACACTTAGTAAATATGAATGGAAAATACTAACTCTTTATTTAGAAGGTTTTACTTATAAGGATATTAGTATAAAATTGGACAAACAACCAAAGTCTGTTGATAACGCATTGCAACGTATAAAAAAGAAGATTTCTGATTTTTACAAACAAACGGAGAAATAATATGGGATATTTAGCATTATACAGACGATATAGACCATCTGGTTTTGATGGAGTTATCGGTCAAGAACATATCGTTCAAACGCTTATTAACCAAATAAAAGGCGATAGGCTAGGTCACGCATATTTATTTACTGGTACAAGAGGTACCGGTAAGACTTCGGTTGCTAAAATTTTTGCAAAGGCAATTAATTGTACAAACTCAAAAGATGGTTCACCATGCGGTAAATGTCAAAGTTGCATAGCGCTTTCTGATCCATCTAATATAGACGTAATTGAAATTGACGCAGCGTCTAATAACGGAGTAAATGAAATAAGAGATATACGAGAAAACGTGCAATATCCGCCAGTTTCGTGCAAGTACAAGGTTTATATTGTAGACGAAGTTCATATGCTTTCTGGTGCGGCTTTTAACGCTTTATTAAAGACGTTGGAAGAACCACCAAAACACGCAATATTTATTCTTGCTACGACCGAAGTCCACAAAATACCAGCAACTATATTATCACGTTGTATGCGTTTTGATTTTAGACTTGTTAGTACCGACCTTATTTCCAATTTAATTGCTGATATTTATAAAAAAGAAGGCAAAGAATTCGAAGAAGAAGCAGTTTTTGCTATTGCTAAAGCTGGCGAAGGTAGTGTTAGAGATGCTTTATCAATAGCTGATATTGCTATATCGCATAATAATGGCAAGCTTACTTATAAAGACGTGATGGACGTGCTTGGTTCTTCTGGGGAAGAACAAATCCTTAACTTTATTAATTGTATAGTTGAAGGAAAATCGGGTAATGCCTTAAAATATATTGACGATTTATGTTTGATGGGTAAAAGTATTGGCGTATTATGTAAGGACGTTAATGCTTTGTTAAGAGATCTTATTATTATAAAAGCATGTGCTGAACCTAATAAAATTTTACGTTTGCCTGATATAAAGTTAAACGAAATGAAAAAGGTTTGTGATAAAACTGACCTTAGTAGGCTAGTTAGAATTATGGAAATATTCTCAGAAATTGGTAACTCGTTGAAATTTACAACCTCACCTAGAATATTATTTGAAAACGCAACCCTAAAAGCTTCTTTTCCACAAACTGATTACGACATTTCTTCTCTTTTGTCAAGGATAACGGAAATAGAAAATAAAATAAAAAACGGTAATTTTCAAGTTGTCGATAAAAACGAACAATCAACTAATGCGGATATTCAAATTAAACCCAAATTATCGGATTTGTCAGAAGTTGAGTTAAAAGCAAAAATTACTAACGGCCTTAGAGAACAAAATTCCGAAATGCTTTTAACTATATTTCAAAAACTATCGGTGACGGTAAACGGTAGAATCGTTACGATAAGCGTTTTAAATGATAACGATTTTGATTACGTCGATAGAAAAGAAAATAAAGATAAGATTATTGCTTCCCTAAAAGAGTTCGCTCCGTTTGAACTTGAAGTAAAACGATCTAGAGAGAACATAGAAAAACAAGAAATTGACGATGCGACCGATAGAATTAAAAAAATATTTGGTGACGATATCGTCGTTATAAAAGATTAATTTTAAAAGGAGAATTAAAAATGGCAGGATACAGAGGTGGTTATGGCGGTTTCGGTGGTGGCAATCAAATGCAAAACCTTATGAAACAAGCCCAAAAAATGCAAGAAGAAATGCTTAAAGCACAACAAGAGCTTGAGGATATGGAAATTGAAGGAAGTGCGGGTGGTGGTCTTGTTAAAGTAACTATGTCCGCAAAGAAAGTTGTTACCTCGGTAGAGATTAACCCTGACGCAGTTGATTTAGACGATATAACTATGCTAGAAGACCTTTTAGTTGCTGCATTAAACGATGGATATTCTAAGGCTGACAAGGTGTATAACGAAAAAATGGGCGCTTTTGGTGGCTTAGGCTTATAATATGAAAATTTATATTGAACCAATTGGTAGGCTTATAAATGAGTTTAGTAAACTCCCTGGAGTTGGTACTAAAACTGCGCAAAGATATGCCTATAAAATTATTAATATGCCTACTGAAGAAGCAAAGAATTTTGCCGATGCGATTATGAACGTTAAAAAGAACGTTAGATATTGTTCTATATGTGGTAATTTTTCTGAAAGCGATATTTGCGACGTGTGCAAGATTCGTCCAAACGATACTATATGCGTCGTAAAAGAACCAAAAGACGTTATTGCTATTGAAAAATTAAATGAATATAGTGGTGTGTATCACGTTTTGCACGGCACAATTTCTCCGCTCGATGGAATAGGACCTAATGATATAAATATTAAAGGATTGCTTGATAGAATTGCTAAGGGTGGCGTGAAGGAAGTTATTATGGCTACTAATCCAGACGTTGAAGGTGAAGCAACTGCTCTTTATATTTCCAATCTATTAAAACCCTTAGGGATAAAGGTGTCAAGATTAGCGCATGGGATTCCTATTGGAACCGACCTTGAATATGCTGACGAAGTAAGCCTTGCTAGGGCTTTTGTAGATAGAAAAGAGTTATAATATGAATATTTCGGTAATAGGTTGTGGTAGATGGGGAACTTTTATTACTTGGTATCTTTCAAATCATGGCCATCAAGTCGTGCTTTGGGGGAGAACTGGTAGTGAAAAATTTAATTCCCTTAAACAAACACGTAAAAACGAATACGTTTCTATAAATGAAAACGTATTATTAACCGATGACTTATCTAACGCCGTTAAACATGCTCAAATTATTATTATATCCATAAGCTCTCAATCACTAAGAGAATTTATGTCAACCTTATCTAATTACAATATAAAAGATAAGATAATTCTTCTTTGCATGAAAGGAGTTGAGTGTGATTCTGGTAAACGATTAACAGAAGTAGTTTTAGATTACGGGGTTGATAAAAACAAAGTTGCCGTTTGGGTTGGCCCCGGACACATTCAAGATTTTGTAAGTGGTTATCCAAACTGTATGGTAATTGACTCTTATTCGCAAGAGTTAACTAAAATGCTTGCTGATAGTTTTAGAACGGAGCTTATTAGGTTTTATTACGGTAACGACGTAATTGGGTCTGAAATTGGCGCCGCTGCAAAAAACGTTATGGGAATTGCTGCCGGTATGCTTGATGGTGGTGGTTTTTCAACCTTAAAAGGTCCTTTAATGGCACGAGGCGCTTATGAAGTTGCAAAACTAATAAAAGCCATGGGAGGGGATCCCTTGTCTGCTTACGGTTTATGTCATCTTGGTGATTATGAAACTACGTTGTTTTCAGAGCATTCTCACAATAGAAAATTTGGTGAATGTTACGTGAAAAACCTTCCATTTACAAAACTTGCCGAAGGTGTTTCCACGTGTAAATCACTAAAATTGTTGGGTGAGAAATTTAACGTAGATATGCCGATAACTAATGCCGTATACTCCATTTTATACGATAAGGCAGAACCTATGGAAGTACTTTTGGGCTTGTTTTCTAGAAGTACAAGAATTGAATTTAATTTATAAAAAATCCACCTTTAAGGTGGATTTTTCTATTTATAATTATTAACTATCTCGTTTGCTACTTTCTTTACGTCGTTTCTAAGTTCTTTTGGGTAAACAACTTTTAAATTGTTTCCAAAACTCATAATCTTACTTATTAATCCGTTGTCGTAAGGAAGTGAGGCTTCGGCAATAAATTTGCCGTTAATATTTTGAATACATTCAATTCCTAACCATTCTTCAACGTCCGATAAAATGCTTTTATTAATTTCTAAAACAATATCCGTTGATTTTGGTGCATTTTCCCAAAAGTTTAATGGCAATTCTTCTATATTGAATTTACGTCTAACAAAACGCTCGTTAGTTATCGTTGCGTGTTCAATTCTACCTGTCTTAAAAAATCTAAATTCGTTTCTTAAATGACAATATGCATACGTGTACCAAAGTCCCTGTTTAAACATTATTAAATGAGGCTCGACAGTTCTTTCGGAAATTTCTCCATTTCTATCGTGATATTTTATAGATAATATTTTGCACTCGTCTAAACTTTTTTGTATAACTGAAAGCTTATTCTTATAACCAGTTGTTTCGCCCCAAGGACCAGCATCTATTAGTAAACTATTCGTACATACGCTCAATTTTGATTGTTCAGGTTTAATAATAGATTTAAGTTTATTAATAACAGAATCAAGCGTTTTATCGTTAAGGTTATTATTAAGTGAGGTGAGTGCGTCTAAGGTATGCTCGTATTCTTTTTGTGACATAAAGGTAGATGAAAGTCTATAAGTATCTACTATACGTATTCCACCGTTATTACCACGCACGGTGTACAAAGGAACGCCTGCGCCTTCCAAACTTTCTAGATATCTATAAATTGTTCGTATAGATACTTGATATTTTTCGGCTAAATATGGCGCGGTAATAGTTCTTTTAGAAAGTAAATCAAATAGAATACCAAGCATAATTTCATATTTCATAATAAATCTCCTCTAAATTTCATAAAATAATATAAAAAGATAATCAAACATGACAACCATATGTCATTATAGCATAGTATTATGTTTTTGTAAAGGGGGATTATGAAATGATTGATTATATCTTAAATTTATTATTTACTAATAAGCGTGATAACAAAAATTCAATGGTTATTAAAGGTAAGAACAGAGAAATAAAAAGTATCCAGTTGACAAAAAAACCAAACAAAATAAAAACTTCCGTTACCAAAGACGTAATAGAAGTTTTTGAAAGTAGAGAAAAGTTCTACCAAAAATTATTTAAAGAGCGTTTTTGCTAATAATTTCAGCTATTAACGGGCAGGAGTCAACTACCTTTTCCTTTTGCATGAGAGAAATTAGTTGGCTTCTTTTTTCATACGTTTTAATAATTTGTTCGTAAAGTGATTTAGGGGATAAGTTTTCTTGTTCTAAAATTTGGCATAAACCCTTTTTATTAAAGTATTTAGCGTTTAATATTTGGTCGCCACGTGAGGCTCCTTTGGGCAATGGGATAAATATCGTTGGAACGTTATTACTTATAAGTTCAAAAACCGTATTAGAACCTGCCCTTGCAACACATACTGAGCAAAGTTTATATATGCTTTGCATATCAGATATAAATTCGCATTGATAATAGTCTTTTAGGGTAATGTTAGAAAGATTGTTCTTTCCGCATTGATGTATAACGCAAAACTTATCTAAAATCAAATTTAAACTATTAATTATTACGTTGTTTATTGTTCTAGATCCCTGACTTCCACCTGTAATAAATATAATAGGTTTATTTGGAGTGAAATTTAATATTTTAGAATCTAATGAATTTATTTTACAAGGTGAAATACATCCTAACGGAGGTCCAACGTATATGCCTCTTTTTATACTTTTTGCTGTTTCTGGAAAACTTGTTAGGGTTGATTTTGAAAAATGCGAAGCTATTTTGTTGCTTAACCCAACGGTTAAGTCACTCTCATGTGATATCACGGGTATTTTAAGCATTTTACCTGCAATAACAACTGGTAACGATACGTAACCTCCTTTGGAGAATATAACGTTAGGTTTAATTAATTTAAGGGTATATTTAGCCTCCTTAATTGCTTTTGATAATTTTATTGGTATAGAAATATTTGATAGAATCTTATCTCTTTTAAGTTTTACGCAACTTATAGGGAAGTATTCTAAATTGTTTTTAACGGCTAAATCTTTTTCTATACCTTCATAACTACCAACGTAAATAATCTTATCAAAATAATTTTTTAAGTGTGGTATTAGTGCAATGTTAGGGGTGCAATGTCCTGCCGTTCCCCCTCCTGTAAGTACAACGCATTTCATATATTAATAGTATGTTTTTGATATCTTACTTGTATACAAGTTAACAAAAAACACCCTCTTTAAAAGAAGGTGTTTTTTTAATTTACGATTAATTATTCGTTAGGTTGATTGTCGTCTTGTGAATCGTTTTGTTCGCCTGAGCCGAAATCTTCAACTTCGCCATAAACGTATTCATCTAAGGTTTCAGGTTGTTGTTCGTCTTCCGTTTGGTCTTCAGGTTGTTGTTCTTCTAACGGTTGTTCGTCTAACTCGTTTTCCGATTGAACTTCATCTTCTTGAGAGTTATTTTCATTTTCAACCTTTTCTTTTTTAGATTTGTCAGACTTGATACGACTTGTTACTTTGTAGTGAGATACTGCATCGTTTTTGTTTGCTTTACGTTTAGAAACTGTTCTCTTTATAATAAGCATTACTATTGCAACCACAAGACATACGCCTAGGAGAATAGAGGAGAAGTTCAACCAGAAAGTTGAAGGATCGGTGTTGAGAGTGCATCCAGCACCTTGGTCTTCTTCTTCAATATCGTCGTATGGATCAATTTCTAATGGGTCTATAGTATTTAGTACTGCATAAACAAGTGTGTTCGTTTTTGCCCAAACGTAATTTGCTTCGTAAGAAACAGCTTGATCGGGGTATTCAACGTTAAATTCTTTTTCTTTATCGGTTAAAGGTCTTTTGTATGCAAGTAATTGATTGTTTACATTTTGTGCTATAGTTGGGATAACGTTAAATAATGGGTGTTTGCTATCAGCAGTAACTTTGTAGTATGCGTCTGTTTCAGCAAATGCGTCTAGCAATTCTACGTTAACGTTATTAAAGAATACGTAGCCTTGTGATTTTTCCTGTGCAGAAGAACGACTACCATTCCACATTTCTAAACGAACGTCCTTTGCGGTATTGCCAGTTGCAACGTAGAAATTAACGGTTACCCATTCTTCATCTTCTTCCGAAAGGGTGGTTGCGTCTATTCTTAAAGCTAATTCAAGTTTAGTGTTTTCGTCTACAGTTCCTTGAGAGAATCCGTCAAGAGTATCTGCTTTTGCAAAAGAACCCATAGACATAACGCTCTTGTCAACTAGAGAAACGTCGACAATATAGATATAAGCAACTGCATTATCGGTAACTCTAACGTCTACTGAGAATAAAGCGTAAGAGTTTGCTTCGATAGTTTGTTTTTCACCAATAAAACCGTAATTGTCAGCAACTTTATTATAAATCATAATAGGTTGAATATTTTCGTTTACGGTGCCAATATTATTTTCGATGTCTAAACCAGTTTGCGCGGTGTCGTAATTATTAAGGAATTTCGTATTGATTAAACCCGCATAACTACCATTGTCGCCTTTACCACTTCTAGTATTAACTTTCTTTTCAGCGCTATCGTTTAAGTCTTCTACAACGTAAATATGATTGGAAACAATACCTTCATAACCTTTTACGTTTGCAGGGTAGTTAATGATCGTGCCAAAGTCACTAGGTTTGGTAGATAAACCATAATTTTCAACTTCATCTTTAACTTCTTCATAGTCCTTAGCATATCCGGCAAATAAACTGATTGAAGCGTTAGCGTTTTGAGCATAGAAACTACGATAGGTGTCTAAATCTTCATCAAAATTAACGTTTTCTTCGTCCAAAGTGCCTTTGTTGATTTTAATATCGGAAATTGTAACTTTACCAGAAGATAGGTTGCTGTGATAAGAGAGGTTAGCAAAACTTGAAGGTCCTATTACAATAGCTATATAGAATTCTCTACCATTTACAGATGCGAAATTGTTTTTAATTTCAATTGTGTACAAAACTTCGTCTTCGCTTACTTCACTAATAGTAACTAAGTTTGCGTTCTTTTCAATTTCATTTCCGTAAACGTCGTACACGTCAATTTCAATGGATTGTGTTCCTTGAACTTTAAGTTGGTTTTTAATTCTAAACGATACTAAAGCATATTCTTTACTATTAAGAACAAAAGAATCGTCGGTAAGCTTTAATGATGCGCTTGATTTATATAGAGTAACTTCTGCTTTGTTGGCAACTGATTTATCTACTGAAACATAACTATTAGCAACAAAATGTTTGCTATTGATTTTTTTGTCTGATTGACCAGTAACGTTGGAGTAAGTGAAGTAGTCGTCATCACTTTCTAAACCTACCAAGTTAGATGAAGTAAGTTGATCAAAGAAATTAACAGGGGAGTCGATCGACGTTTCAAATGCATAAGTTTTATAATCATTTGCAATTACTGTATAAGCTTTTTTGGAAAGAAGATCAAGCTTTTTGTAGTTGCCGTTGGTAGTAATTTGGTTTACAACGTTATCGTCAACAGATTCTATTTCTTCGTATACGATATCGTCAAAGAAAGCTGTACCTTGCGTATAGTAGTTGGAGGCAGTGCTGCTTCCTTGTCCAAGACCTAAACCAAAAGAAAGGATAAAGGTGCTTGCATAATCAGTATCACCAAACAAATATAAAGTGTACTGTG
This sequence comes from Clostridia bacterium, assembly GCA_017399945.1. Lineage (GTDB taxonomy): Bacteria > Bacillota > Clostridia > Christensenellales > Borkfalkiaceae > UBA1259. The sequence continues at coordinate 17,771 of JAFQAQ010000024.1, read as the reverse complement.
TCCATTCGGTATCCTTAATTGCTGTAATTCTATACTCGTTTTGGGTAACACCATTTAGAGTATTGGTAAGTCTAACGTTAGCGCCTTGATTGTCTGGGTGGTTAGGACCACAAATGTTTGCAGTTTTAACCCAAAAAGTTAATTTACCGATAGAGCCAGCTTCAACAGTTACCGTCGTGGAAGACGTAACGGTTTGTGCAGTACCCTTAATTTTGTATTGCTCGCTTTGTGAGTAGTTGTTGAGCATATACATTTTAGATTCGGTTGCGCCATCGTGATAACCGGGATTTTTGAAGTAAATAGTGTCAAAATTATCCTTAATATAATTTTTAACGTCGTCAGTGGTGGGGTTTGTTATAGGGTTTTCTGCGCGAGTTTTAAGTTCGTTTACGATTTCGTCGTTATGAACTGCAACTAGTGCGTTGATAAGATCACCGTCATCTTTTAGTTTTTTTGAAAGGGTGTCCCATGGCGTTTTTGAAACGTCAATAACACCAGAATCAACGTAAGAACTAACTGCGCTTTCATGATATTTTTTCGTCCAGCTTGATGCTGATACGATAGGATATGCGTCTAATTTTTTGGTTGCGGTATCGTTAACGAATAAACCGTTAGCAATTTTACCATCCTCTGGATTGGTAAACGAGAACGAAGGCTTGGTTGTAGATTCGTCTTTGTCGTTATTACATGCAGTAAGGCAAAATACAGACATGCAGAAAACGAACAATACTGCGAGTACTATTGCGATTTTATTTTTTAGTTTGAGAAATAATTTGTTGTTTGTCATAAAACCCACCTGTTAAAATTTTCAATTAAACGAATATAACGCGCGCGTGCGATTGCGCGCACGATACATATTGAGTTAATTATATATTATTTCTAATAAAAAATCAACCGCCAAAGGTGTTTTTGTTAGGAATTTTTTAATTTTATCTCTTATTTTTTAAAATTTTGCCAAAAATAACCGTATGGAAATGAAAAATAGAAAGAAAATTAATAAGAAAAGAGTTTTTTTAAGTATTGTTTGTGGAGTTTCTGCTGGAATTGCAAACGGAATCTTTGGTGGGGGTGGTGGGATGATTATAGTTCCAATGCTTACGTTTTTGCTTGGTTATAAGGAAAAAAATTCTCACGCAACAGCAATTCTTATAATTCTACCATTATCAATACTTAGTTGTTTATTATACTCGAGTTTTGCGCCCTTATCATTAAATTTGTTTTTACCAGTTCTAATTGGTGTGACGATAGGTGGCGTCGCGGGGGCTTATCTTTTGGCGGGACTATCTAGTAAATGGATTGTTATAATATTTTCCATTGTTATGTTGGGTGCTGGTGTGAAATTATTAGTATTTTAAATAAAGGTGAAATAAATGATTATTTTATATGCATTAACTGGATTTTTAGCTGGAATACTTGGTGGAATGGGAATGGGCGGAGGAACTTTGCTTATACCGTTATTGACGTTACTATTTAATTGTGGTCAACACTCGGCACAAGCAATGAATTTGGTTAGTTTTATTCCGATGGCGATTATTGCTCTAATAATCCATTTAAAAAATAAATACGTTAAGTTTGATAATATCTTGTTGATAATATTACCCGGACTTGTCTCTTGCTTTTTTGGAAGTTACATTGCAAAATCTGTCGGGGGAGCTTTGCTTAAAAGATTATTTGGTGGTTTTTTAATTATTCTATCTATTATTCAGTTTGTTTTGGGTCTTAAAAACGTTAAATCTTCAAAAGAAGAAAAAGAATAATGTTTCTTAAAAATTATTTTTTTCACAACTCGTTATGAATGGAAAATTGAATATCACAATTTTTTAATCGATAAAAACAAAATTTTGAAAAATTTTTTTAAAAATGGTCTATACAAATAAAATTTGATGTGATATAATTAGTGAGAAAAAGTGGGCATGTTTGTTTTTTGCTCGATAATAAAAATTCAATGGAGAGTTATTAGTGGAAAAAATTGCAATAATAGATTTAGGCTCAAATACCGCAAGGCTTCTTATCGTTGACGTTACCGATAATGGTCACTTTTATATTGTAGATCAATTAAAGGAAGCTCCAAGACTCGGAGAGGGTATGGAGAGAGACGGGTTTTTAAAACCCGATAGAATACATGAAACTATTAACACGTTAAAGATGTTTAGAAAACTTTGCGACGTTAACGGTATTGAACGTATAACTGCAGTTGCTACTGCAGCAGTTAGGCGTGCAAAGAATCAACGTAGTTTTTTGGATGAAGTGTCTGCGACCTGTGGAATAAAGCTTCGTGTTTTAAGTGCCGAAGAAGAAGCGCTCCTAGTATATCGTGGTATTATAAATACCATGGATATTCCTAAGGGTATTATTCTTGAAATTGGTGGTGGTAGTACCAAGATAGTTTATTATAATAGGCGAAATTTACTTAATTATGAAACGCTTCCGTTTGGTGCCATTACGTTAACTGAATTATTTGCGAACGACGGACTTACACCCGTTGAGCAAGCTGAAAAAATAGAGCAGTTTATAACCGAACAACTTAAAAATATAGAATGGTTATCGACGGTAGATCCAGAAGCTCAATTGATTTGTAGTGGTGGTTCTTTTAGAAATCTTTGCAGAATGACTAAGATTATGAAAAAATACCCGCTTAAAACTATTCATAATTACGTTATTAACGATAATGACTTTAACCACGTTTACGATTTGATTAAAGGGTTGGACCTTGACAGAAAGAAAAAGATAAAAGGTCTTTCTAGTGGACGTGCTGATATTTTACCTGCGGCACTTGCTTGCACTTCTGCATTTAAGAAGTATATGAACCTAGAAAATATCACCATAAGTGGAAATGGTTTACGTACTGGCTTATTATTTAACTACGTTGTTCCAACTACTGTGGATAAACCTATTTCTGACGTTTTAACTTATAGTTTAAATTCCCTTGTCGAATTTTATGGCTGTAACACCAAACACGTCGAACAAGTTGTTTCTCTTTCTATTCAATTATTTAAACAGCTTAGAGTTTTGCATAAGTTTCCACGTCAATACCTAAAAATACTTAAAGTAGCTTCTTATTTGTACGATGCTGGTAAGAGTACGGGATTCTATAATTTTGAAAAACATAGCAGTTATATAATACTTAATGCAAACATTTATGGTATTAGTCATAGAGACTTGGTTATGGCGTCGTTCGTTGCGGCAAGTACGGGAATAGACGACGTAAATTTGGTTGATTGGGCTAGATATCGTGAACTACTTAACGACGAAGACCTTGATGCAGTTAGAAAACTCGGAATTATTCTAAAAATTGCAAGTTGTCTAGATAGAAGCCTTTCTTCGGTTATTAAGGGTATTAATTGTGATATCTTAGGCGATTCGGTAATTATGAAGACAGAGGTTGAAGGTGATGCTTCTTTAGAAATTAGTTCAGCCCTTCAAGTTAGTTCTGATTTTAGAAAAAACTTTAAGAAAAACTTAGAAATATTATAAAAAACTAACGCCGTTAATTCGGCGTTTGTTTTATTGGGAGAATACTATGTCCGATAAATATGCTATTGATTTAGATAGTAGTTTAACGAATATATATAAACTTGGCAGTGGATTAGTTTTGTCAGAACCAACTGTTGCTGCTGTTGATGATAGCTCTAAAACGGAAGTTAAAGCTATTGGTCTAGATGCAAATAAATTAATTGGAAAAACCTCAAAAAATACAAAAACTATTTTTCCTGTATTTGAAGGTGAAATCGTTAACGAAAAAGTTGCGGTTGAATTGCTCAATGGATTTTTAAAAAAGGTTGGAAAATCTTCAAAATTATTTTCAAGCGAAACTGTAATGTCTGTTCCATGCGGTGCTGATTATAAGATGATAGAATCCTATCGTAACGTTTGCAAAGAATGCGGGCTCGGTAAAGTTTCCTTCGTTGAAGCTCCATTACTTTCAGCGTTAGGTCAACGTATTCCTCTAAGTGATTCTAAACCATTTTTTATTATAGATATGGCTGGTGGTGTTACTAATATTGCCACGGTATCCCTCGATGGTGTTATTTCCGGTATTTCTATTAATTATGGATATAACAAAATTACAACCGATTTAATTGACTTTATATCTGAAAGATACGGTATTCAAATCGGATTATTAACCGCTGAAAGAATAAAAAAGGAAATAGCGAGTCTAGACGAATTTGACGCTTTATCTACCGTTATTAACGGACGGAATATTAAAGAGGGAACGCCTGTTGCTTTCTCCATTAAATCATACGAATTATTTGAAGCCGTTAAAAACTATTATGATAAAATAGCTGAACTTGCGCTAAGTGTGATAAAACAGCTTCCACCCGAAGTTTCTGCTGAAATTAGACACTCGGGAGTGTATTTATCTGGTATTGCTAGTTCAGTATACGGTCTTGAAAAATACTATCAAAAAAAATTTGACATGCAGATTAATCTTGCGAAAGACGGTTATTCTTCCGTTGTCCTTGGCGGTGGTGTTTTACTTGACAATAAAGATTTACAAAAGAAGTTATCCTTAAAAATATAGTTTAATAATCGACGATAAACCGTGTTATTTTGGTTTTTATCCAAAAATACACGGTTTTTTTTATTGTATAGTATCAAAGAGGTGTCTATGGCAAGAAAAATAGTCGTAACTTCTGGTAAGGGTGGCGTTGGTAAAACAACGGTTACTGCTAACGTAGGAAGGATGTTTGCTGATTTGGGTTATAGAGTCGTATTGATAGATGTTGATTTTGGGCTTAACAACCTAGACGTTGTGTTAGGACTTGAGTCAAGTGTGAATTACGATATGCTAGACGTTTTTGAGGGTAGGTGTAGGTTAAAACAAGCTTTAATACAAGATAAAAAAAGAAAAAATCTATACGTACTGCCTTCGGGGCGAATTGAGGCTCAATCGTTAATAACTGGTCAAAACGTAAAATTGCTAATAGAAAGTTTATCAAAAATTTTTGATTTTTGTATAATAGACTGCCCAGCAGGGATAGACGTTGGTTTTCATAGAGCTTTATCTTGCGCTGAGGAGGTGTTAGTTGTAACCACACCAACGCTTACTAGTATACGCGATGCCGATAAAGTGATAAATATTATTAAAAGTTACAAATTAGATAAAGTTGGACTAGTTGTTAATAGGGCGAGAGGCGATTTAATACTCTCAAACAAAATGTTGTATCCATTAGATATTAAAGAAATATTAAAAATACCAATTATAGGTGTTCTTCCAGAGGAAGATTCAGTTTTTCTATCGGTTGGAAAGGAACTGTATAAAAAGTGTGAAAGTTATAAAGCATATAAAGTTATGTGTAAAAACATTTTAAACGATAAAAACGTTATATACGACGTTACTAGTAAATACTCAGGTTTTTTTGGCAGTATAAAAAGGAGTATTAAAAACTGTTTATGAAGAATAAAGAATTGATAAGGGCGAATGAAATTATTTCAGGGGATAGGTTAAGTTCAAGTGATTCCTTTGCTACGTTAATTGAACACGACCTAAATGAATTATTGAAAGAATATTTCGAAATCGATAAAAAGCCAATCGTTTCCATGGAAAAAAGAGCAGGAGAAATGATTGTAAACGTTAATTTCAAAGCTTCTTCTATAAAAAAATTTATTTGTATAGAATAATTAGTAAAATACTTATAATTTTTAACAGATTATGTTAGACATAATAACTAATGTTGGAATAATTTTTGGTAATTATCGCATAATATGGTATATGAAATTATTTTTAATTGGTTTAATTATTGGTGCCAACCTATCGCTTGTTGTAATATCTTTGTTAAAGAGTTCAAAAAGGAATTAAAGGCAATTTGCAGTGCAAATTGCTTTTATTTTTGTAGTATTTCATTGACTTATTTATTAGAAGTATAGTATAATTAATTAAAATATTTAATAAATAGGTGTACGATGAAAAACGTTTTTGATATTCTTAAAGAAAGAGGCTTTATTAAACAAACTATATACGAAGATGAACTTTATAAGTTGTTAGGAGAAGAAAGCGTTCCTTTTTACATTGGTTTCGATCCAACGGCAGATAGTTTACATATAGGGCATTACATTCCGATAATGGCTATGGCGTGGATGCAAAGATGCGGGCATACTCCTATTGCTCTTTTTGGTGGCGGTACCGGTATGATTGGCGACCCCTCGGGTAGAAGTGATATGCGCCAAATGATGACTATTGAAACAATTAATCATAATATTGAATGTTTTAAACAACAAATGTCAAGATTTATTAATTTTGAGGGAGAAAATGCAGCAATTATTGCGAATAATGCCGATTGGTTATTAAATCTTAACTACGTTGAGTTTTTAAGAGATATTGGCGTGCATTTTTCTGTTAATAAAATGCTTACAGCAGAATGTTTTAAGCAAAGAATGGAAAAAGGTTTAACCTTTTTAGAATTTAACTATATGCTAATGCAAGGATACGATTTCTTGCATCTTTTCCAAAAGTATGGTTGCGTTCTTGAAGTTGGTGGCGACGATCAATGGAGCAATATGCTTGCTGGTGTTGAATTAATTAGAAGAAAAGAGAAAAAGAGTGCTTTTTGTCTTACTTGTACCTTGCTTTTGAATAGTGAGGGTAAGAAAATGGGTAAAACTCAAAAAGGAGCTTTATGGCTTGACGAAAATAAGTGTTCTGTTTATGATTTTTATCAATATTTCCGTAACGTAGAAGACGTAAAAGTAGAGGAATGTTTGCGTTTGCTCACCTTTATGGATTTGGAAGAAATTTATGAACTTACAAAGCATAAAGACGAACGTATTAACCTTGCAAAGGAAAGACTAGCATTTGAAGTAACTAAACTTGTTCATGGTGAAGAAAAGGCGTTAGAAGCGCAAAAACAAGCAAAAGCTGCTTTTTCTACCGGTAGTTTAGATGATATGCCTTCTGTGGAATTAGAAAAATCGAGTATTGGATTTGTAAGTGATTTGCTTGTTGCTTGTGGACAAGCTAAATCTAAGGGCGAAGCGAAAAGGCTTATTGAAGGTGGCGGAGTTTCTCTTGATGATTGTAAGATAAGTGACCCATTTGCTAAAATACCAGATGAAGTTCTCGATAAAGGTCAAGTAATATTACACAAAGGCAAAAAGGTACACATTAAAGTTGTAATTAAATGATAGAGTTTTTAACCGTAAACGGGGAGTTTTCTAACGTTACTATTATTGAGCGTTCTAAATTTATTTGTTACTTAAAAGGTGTGGATAATGAAGAACAAGCAAAAGAATTTATAAGTAAAATTAAGAAACTAAACTCTCTTGCTAATCATAATTGTTACGCGTATATAGCCGACGATAAAGGACTATGTATGAAGTTTTCTGATGATGGTGAGCCACAGGGAACGGCTGGCTTACCTATGTTAGAAGTGTTAAAAAACAAGGGTTTATATAAAACTGTTGCCGTAGTAACAAGATATTTCGGTGGCATAAAGCTGGGGACGGGAGGTCTTACGCGTGCCTATTCGGGTGCTGTTTCTTCTTGTTTGGCTCTATCAAAAATTGCCAAAATGAAATATTCCCAATCGATAAAAATTACTTGTAATTACGACGAGTATTCTAAACTACTAAGAATAATTACGAACGATAATATTAAAATAATTTCTACTGATTTTGGCGATACAGTTGGTATAGATCTTGTTGTAATAGATAACTATTATTCTATTTTAATGCAAGAATTCTCTGATTTTTTTAAAGGCAAGGAAATAATTGAGGAGAAAGGTAAAAGTTTTTACCCTTTTTAAGAGATGTCTAAAATAACTAATCTATCAATTCAAAAAAACAATAAAAACCGCTGCAATATATTTATTGACGGCGATTTTTTTATTGGTGTGCCTATTGAAATAGTATATTCATATTCTTTAAGAGTTGGACAACAGATAGAAAAAGATAAGTTAAAAGAAATTGCTATTGAGAAAGATAAAATTGAAATAGTTGAAAAAGCTGTTTCCTATATTTCTAAATACTTAAAAACAAAAAAACAATTAAAAGAATACTTGCTAAAAAAAGGGTATTCGAGCGAAGTTGTTTTCTATTGTATTGATAAGTTGAAAGAATACGGTTTAATAGACGATGAAAACTATGCAAAAAGATATATAGAGTCATCGGCTAAAACTCAGGGTAAGAATTTGTTGAATTATAAATTATTGATGAAGGGAGTGAAAAAGCAAGATATAGAAAACGCTTATTCCTCTTTAGACATTGATTCAAAAGAAAATGCAAAAGCTCTTGCTGAAAAAAGACTTAAAAACAAAGAAATTACCAAAGAAAATATATCAAAAACCTATCGTTATTTGATTTCGAAAGGTTTTACCTACGAAGATGCTAATTATGCTATTTCATCATTTAAGGAGGAAGACTAGTGGAAAGAGTTCTTACTAACGCGCAAATGCGTGAAGCTGATAGCTATACAATAAATGAACTTGGTATCCCGTCTGAGGTATTAATTGAAAGAGCGGCAAATGCTATTCTTGAAGTTATTCTTGATAATTATAAGGGCGGAAGGGTACTTGTTTGTATAGGTAAAGGTAACAACGGAGAAGATGGAAAGCATCTTAGTGTGCTTTTATCAAAAATACACGGTTTTAACGTAGTAAATTTTTTTGCTGAGAAGGACGATTTGTCTGTTTTTGATAAAAAATTTGATATCATAATAGATTGTTTGTTTGGAACCGGATTGAATCGCCAACTAGATGATAAATACTTGCAAATCATAAAAAGAATAAACGATTCAAATTCAAAGATTATTTCTTGTGATATTCCTAGTGGAATTAACGGTGATAATGGTCTTGTTATGGGCGGTGCTGTAAAGGCTGATATAACCGTTGCAATTCAAGATTATAAATTAGGTCACTTCTTAAATGACGGCGTTGATTATTGTGGAAAAATTATACTAAAAGATATTGGAATAAGCGTTTGGAGTGAAGGTCACGTTAGAAAAATGCGTTTAGAAGACTTAAAACCTTTCTTTTTGGATAGAAAGAGAAACGTTAATAAAGGATCTTTTGGTAAGGCGTGTATTTTTGGTGGTAGTAAAGCTTACTCGGGGAGTGTTATTCTTTCAGTTAACGCTATTTTAGCCTTAAAAATGGGGTTGGGATACGTAAATTTGGCTATACCAAATAGTTTATATTCGGTATATGCTGGACGTTATCCGGAAATTACCTATACTTGCGTTGACGATTTAGATGGTAATATAATTTTTGATAAAAAAAGTATAGATAAAATACTAAAATACGATTGTATTGCTTTTGGTATGGGTGTTGGGGTTGGCGAAGGTGTTTATGATACCTTAAAATATCTTTTGTCAAATTATTATGGCGTTTTAATAATTGATGCTGATGGGATAAATACGTTATCTAAATACGGAGTTGAAATACTAAAAAACAAGGCGTGTAAAGTTGTTTTAACGCCTCATCTTAAAGAATTTGAAAGGCTAGCTGATATTAAAGTAGAAAAAATTAAAGAAAACTCAGTTGAAATTGCTGAAAATTTTGCAAAAGAATATCAAGTTGTTTTATTACTAAAAAATTCCACGTCTATTATAACCGATGGAACACTTTCAATAATAAATTCAACAGGTTGTTCTGGAATGGCTAAAGGAGGAAGTGGAGATACTTTGACTGGTATTTGTGCGGGTATGTGCGCGAATAATCACGAATTATTAACGGCTGTTGGTGCTTCTGCTTACGTCTTTGGCAAGGCAGGAGAGTTTGCCCAAAACTTGCAAAATTCGTATACGTTAACACCGTCTGACGTGGTTAAGGTTTTACCTTCAGTAATTAACGCAATTATCGAATAAAGTAATTTGTGCCAAATCTAAAAGCAAGTATTATTAGAAAAACGTTAATTGCAACGAGAACGGGCAATAGTAACATTAACGGTAGATTTTTAAGTCTATACTTTAATATAAACATGAACGTTAAAATTCCCGTTGCGCCACCAAGAGCGCCAACTATTAAAAGTCTACCGTCCGAAATGCTTTTTTCCTCCTCGCGCGATTCTTCAAGTTCTCTTTTTTGAAAAAATAATATTAAAATTCCATATCCGTTAACTGCAACGAGGTATGTTATAAGTATAATATACAAAAAAATTTTCATTTTTTACCTTTTTATAAAAATATTATGAACAAAATCCTAAAAATTTAATATTTTTTGTAGTATTTTTTTTAAGAATATGTTATAATACTTAAAAAGATAGAGGTCCTTGTTATGAAGTGTATGTACTGTGGTTGTTTGGACAGTAAGGTTATAGACTCTCGCTCAGCAGAAGACGGGACCATTATCCGTCGCCGTAGAGAATGTATAAATTGTGGCAAACGTTTCACCACTTATGAGACGGTTGAAAACACACCGATTTTTGTAATTAAATCTAACGGCAGTCGTCAAGCTTTTGATATCAACAAGCTTAAAAACGGAATTATAAAAGCTTGTGAAAAACGTCCTGTTCCAACTAGCAGAATTGATAAATTGATTGACGATATTCAAAAAAAGATTTATAATTCATTAGTGCAAGAGATTACTAGCAAAGAACTTGGTGAGATGGTTTGTGAAGAACTAAAAAATATTGACGAAGTTGCTTACGTGAGATTTGCGTCCGTATATCGTTCTTTTACTGATAAAACTTCTTTTATGAAGGAACTTGAAAAATTAGTTAATAAGGATTAGTTATATGAACAAGTGGGATGAAAGGTTTATGAGCCTTGCCGAAACAGTTGCGAGTTGGTCAAGTTGCTATCAAGCAAATAGGCACGTTGGCGCTGTTGCTGTTAAGGATAAACGAGTTTTAACTACTGGATATAACGGTGCGCCTCAGGGGATTGAAAGTTGCTCCGAACGTAACGAATGTTTGCGTAGGGTAAAAAATATTCCAAGTGGCACTATGCAAGAAGTGTGTTATGCTGTTCATGCAGAGCAAAACGCAATTTGTCAAGCTGCAAAACTTGGTGTTAGTTTAGATGGGGCTACAATGTACGTTACTCATCAACCATGTGTTATTTGCACTCGTATGATTATAAATTCAGGGATAAAAAAGGTTATTTATAAAAACGGATATCCAGACGAATTTGCAAAACAACTTTTCGCACAATCAGACGTGGAATTGATTAAATACGACGAACTTTAATTTAATATCGATATATATTTAGCTAGTTTACTTTTTTAAGTAATTACACTAAATAATAAATAACGTGGAGAGCTATCGAAGTGGTCACAACGAGTGCATGTTTTGGGCGTAGCAATCGTAGTGAAGCGGAGATTCAAACCGTGTAACGGTTTTCAGTTCTTTCAACAAATAAATTAAAATATATATAATATGGAGAGCTATCGAAGTGGTCACAACGAGGCGGTCTTGAAAACCGTTTGGGTTCACGCCCACGGGGGTTCGAATCCCTCGCTCTCCGCCACAAAAAACCTAAACCATTTTTGGTTTAGGTTTTTTGTTTGTGAATGAAGAGGGATTAGGGCGAAGCTCTCAGTAATGAAATGGATGAGTATTGGGAGAAAATTTGCTTTACAAATTTGTCCGTTAGGACTAAATGGTGGACACCCACCATTTATCGGGAGGCTCGAGAGAAGCGAATCCCTCGCTCTCCGCCATAAAGAAACGCAGAAAAGGATACAATTATTTGTGTCAATTCTGCGTTTCTTTATTGCTTTTTATGGGCATTTTTGACCTTTCAAGGCATAAAATGCATATCTAACCATAAAAAGAGTCCATGTTCCGAGGTTATTTGCGCCTTCGGTTGATGGGTTCTTTTTACTTTCGTTAAAATTAAGGGGCAATCATTAAAATATAGATGGCAAAGGATAAAATAGTGTTGAAATTATTGAATAAATATGATATGATCATGGTAGACAAAGGAAAGGAGAAATGCCATGAGAAAAATCGGAGGAAGATTTATTGCGCTTTTACTTATTGTCGTGACTGCTTTGGCTATGCTTTCGGGCTGTGACCTGATTTTCGGTCAAAAGACTGACGGTACGGTTAATTATGACAAAAAAATGGATGCCTCCACGGGAAAGTGGCTACTTTTGGACGAGGAAGATACATACTTCGTTTTTGACGGCTCGGAGGGTGCTATGACCTTCAGCTACTACGAGGACGGCGCGCTGGAATATCAGGGCGGCTTCAGAGCTATATACAAAACTTCCGCCGATGCAAAGACCCCCTTGACCTTCATTCTTACAAGAAGCGACAAGGATAAGGAGGACTGGATCAGCTGCTACGCCGAAGGTGTTGACAATGGCTTCACGCAGTTCAGCATCATTTACGCCGAGGAGGACCTAGGCTTCACGGACGGCACGGTCTATACTCACGTTTACCGCATAGGCGAGATGCCATACAAATTCGGAACTTACGTGCTGGAGGGTAATTCTCATAAGTCCTACGGCAAGGACATCTATAACGACGGAAAGTATCGTCTGCCCGAGGGTATATACACCGCAGAGGGCGGTCAGAACTTATTTGTACTGCCTCTGATAAATCAGAGCTTTTCGCTCTTCATCTACACAAACGGCGAGACAGTCATTGAGGGAATCTTCAATATTTCCGAAGATAGAAATACGCTCTATCTCTATATCGAGAACGACATCTATGAGAAGGTAAGAAAATCCGATAAGGCTAACTACGACACCACCGTCAGCATGTACTATCCGCCCGATTTCTATCTCCGCGGCAGCTTCGATAACAATGACAACAGCATCGTTATAAACGGGCTCTATCATCATCCAGATAGCCCCACCGAAATTCAGGACTCGGTCTGGGTATTTGACACATACACAAGACAGTAATAACTTATTACACGTATTGGAGAAAGCAAAGGACAAGCAAATTAGCTTTAAGTTTCAGCCGAATAATTAAAATTAAAACCGTTTTCAAAAAAATTATCAGTTTTTGCTTAATTCATCCGCTTTCCATTTTGTATCCTTTTCGTAACCCTTTCACAACGGAAGACAAATCCGAATTTGTTTCGGCTTTGTCTTTTATTTTGTGTAATATAGTAGAGGGGTTTGAATCTATTAAAGTTTATGATTTTTTATATTTATAACAATAAACTTTTAAAAAGTATATTGACAAAAGCACTTTGTTGGGTTAAAGTATATATGTGCTATAAATTAGCCAATTTTTTTATTAAGGAGAAAGAAAAAATGATTTACAAGGCAGTTCCAGGTCCAAAGGTAATTACTATCGAAAATGATAACCTTTCTATGGCAACTAACGCGTTTGCTGATCTTATCAATGCAAATGCTACTGATGGATGGAGATTCTATTCTTTAGAAACCATCAAGACTACCGAATCTACTAAGACCGGTTGTTTATTTAACAAGCAAACTATCGTTACCAATCACGATATTTACATGTTAATTTTTGAAAAGGACGAATAGTGAAATTTTCTAGCGAGGAAGAGACAACTTATAAAAAGCCGCCAACTTATGAAGAGCTATTAGAGGAATATCAAAAACAAGATAAAAAGGACCCGTCTTCTATTTATTATGAAAGAAAATTGGTGCGTCCTAAAATCAATTTTTTTAAGGCGATTTGTTGTTGTTTGATTTCTTTTATACTTTCTTCAATCGTTGGAATTGTGATTTATTATTTTATTGAAAGTATTGCTGTCTCTATTTTGTCTGGAATTTTTGTTTTGCTTATTATTTGTATAATATTTGCAAAAGCTATTTTAATTTGGTTTGTTCATTTATATCAACGTTTTGCTTCTAAAGAAAGGCGAGAACGTTGCCGATTTGAGCCTTCTTGTTCGGAGTATATGATTCTATCGTTACAAAAGTATGGAGTTGTAAAAGGACTAAAAAAGGGTATAAATCGTATGAAACGATGCAAACCACCAAACGGAGGTTACGATCCACCGTAAAAACTTCGTAAATATTAAAAGCACCCATCAGGGTGCTTTTTTATTTTGCTGTTAATTCATAAAGATTCTTTTTATAGCTTTCCATTGAATTTTTAATAATTTTTATGGCTTCATCCTTGTCGAGTTCTACGTCAACGGACGTTTGCTTGTTTTCTAGTTGTTTATAAACTGAAAAGAAATGTCTCATTTCGTCAAATATATGTTTAGGTAAATCGTGTATGCTTTTATATGTATTATAATTTGGATCGGTTTCTGGTATTGCTATGATTTTTTCGTCCAAAGCACCGTTATCGTTCATGATAATAACGCCTATGGGATAGCATTTTACTAAACTCATTGGGATCAAGCTTTCAGAACAAAGGATTAAAACGTCTAATGGGTCGTTATCTTGTGCGAGTGTATGTGGAATAAAACCATAGTTTGCAGGATAATGCGTTGACGTGTATAAAATTCTATCTAATCTTAGTAAGCCAGTCTTCTTATCAAGTTCATATTTTTGTTTAGAAGCTTTGCTTATTTCTATAACCGCAATAAACTCCTCGGGAGTTATTCTACTACTTTCTATGTCGTGCCAAATATTCATACTTTTTCTCCTTAGGTTTGTTATTTTAGCACTTTATTGTAAATAAAGCAACTAAAATTTATTATTATCTACTAATTATTAAAAATATTGACTTATTATATTGCGAAAAATCAATAATTTTGTTATAATAATACGGTGAAAATTATAGCATATTTAGATATTGGTAAAGTTCAAGATTTTAATTATGATTTTTCCATTTTTCCCAAAATTAGAGAAAATTATATTAACTCTATAAGTCACGAGGGGAGAAAGAAGCAAAGTTATTTTGTTTTTAAGTTATTAATTAAAATTTTAGATAAATATTTTACCGATTATAATATTAATTCATTAAAAGTATTAGATGGAAAATGGTTTTTTGAAAAAGGACCTTTTTTTTCCTTTTCTCACTCGAACAATATAGTTGCTGTTGCTGTGTCAGATGACGGCCCTTGCGTTGTAGACGTTGAGGCTTGTTCGGATAAGTTATTGCCTTTCAAAAAATTAAATAAAGACGTCAATTCATCTAAAGATGAACTTGCTATTTTTTGGACGGAAAGAGAGTGTAGGGTAAAAGAAAATTCAATAAATAACCATATTAATATCGCGCTTTTTGATGTTTTTAATAATAAATATATTTTATCTTACGGCTTTGTTTCTAATGATAATATAAAATTTTATAATGCTTGTATTTAATTGATAAAAACATGCTTGATTATGTTTGACATAATAACAAAAAGGAGATTTTTATGAGCGAAAATTGTTCTCACGATTGTTCTAACTGCGCTGAAAAATGTTCTAATAGAATCGTTAAGGAAAAGCAAAACGAACAAAGTAAAATTAAAAAAGTAATAGGTGTAGTAAGCGGAAAAGGTGGTGTTGGGAAATCACTAGTTACTTCACTTCTTGCTGATAGAATTTGTAAAATGGGGTTGAATTCCGCAATACTTGATGCGGATATAACTGGACCGTCTATACCTAAGACTTTTGGTATTACTGACAAGGCTGTATCTGATGGAACTTTTATTTATCCTTGCAAGTCTAAGGGCGGAGTAAAGGTAATGTCAATTAACTTACTCCTTGAAAATGATCAAGATCCTGTCGTATGGCGTGGTCCGGTTATTGCCGGCGCTGTTAAACAATTTTGGACTGACGTTGCGTGGGGCGACGTTGATTACATGTTTGTGGACATGCCTCCAGGAACTGGTGACGTTCCTTTGACTGTATTTCAATCCTTACCAATTGACGGAATCGTTGTTGTAACCTCTCCACAGGGCTTGGTTTCTATGATAGTTTCAAAAGCTGTTAAAATGGCAAATATGATGAACGTTCCTATAATTGGATTAGTCGAAAATATGTCATATTATAAATGTCCTGATTGTGGAAAGATTATTAACGTGTTTGGCGATAGCAATATTGAATCTATTGCTAACTATCATAATATTAAAACCGTTGAAAAGTTGCCTATTGATTCAAATTTAACAAATCTTGTTGATAATGGTTTGATTGAAGAATTTGACGGGGATTTGCTAGGCGATATCTGCGACCAGATTATTAAATTATAGAGGTGCTTTATGGAAGAAAAAATTGCTGAGTTTTCTAATAAAAAACGTAGTGGTTTTACAAGTAAACTAGGTTTTGTTTTAGCTGCTGCCGGCTCTGCCGTGGGGTTGGGTAACATGTGGAGATTCCCTTATCTTGCCGCGCAATATGGTGGTGGAATATTTGTATTTACTTATGTTTTATTAGCGTTGTTTTTTGGTTTAATTCTTTTAATGCTTGAAATCGCTATTGGTAGAAACACTGGGAAAAGCGTTATCGGTGCCTTTACTAAACTTAATTCAAAGTTTAAATGGTTTGGATATTTTTGTCTTATCGTGCCTACGATAATCGTACCTTATTACTGCGTTATCGGTGGTTGGGTTGTTAAGTATTTGTTTTCGTTTATTGGTGGTGCTGAGGGTTTAGTTGGCGCTACTGACGCAACGGTTACTGGTACCTTCTTTACCAATTTTATTTCAAGTCCTTGGCAACCATTAGTATTCTTTTTGATATTTGCCTTTATAACAATCGGTATAGTTGCTTTTGGTGTTCAGAAGGGTATTGAAAGAATGAGTAAAATTTTAATGCCTGCACTTGCTGTTATCGCTGTTGTATTGATGATTTACGTAATGTGTCAACCTGGAGCAATGGAAGGTGTTGGATATTTCTTCGTGCCGGATTTTACAAAATTAAGTTTTAAAACGGTTTTAGGCGCGTTAGGGCAATTATTCTATTCGTTATCTATAGGTATGTGTATAATGATTACCTATGGTTCTTATATGAAAAAAGACGTTAATATTACAACGTCTTCTATACAAATCGCATCATTTGATAGCTTATTTGCTATCATTTCAGGTCTTATTATTATTCCTGCCGTATTTGCTTTTTCTGCAAACCCTGCCGACGTTATGACTAACAACGGACCATCGTTGATGTTTATTCAATTAACTAACGTGTTTAATAGTATCCCCTTAGGAAGAGTCGTTGGAATTGTATTCTTTGTGTTGGTTCTTTTTGCTGCTATAACGTCTTCCGTGTCGTTAGTTGAATCAATAGTAGCAGTACTATGTGAAAATGGAAAAATGAAAAGAATAACTGCTTGTATCACAGTTTTCTCGATAATACTCGTACTTGGTTCTCTTTCTTCGCTCGGGTTTGGTCCTTTATCTGGTTTGGCGATAAGTGGTAAGTCTATTTTAGATATCTTTGACTACTTGGCAAACAATATATTAATGCCAATAGTTGCTATTATTACTTGTTTGATTGCTGGATGGTTTATCGATACTAATATTATTAAGAAAGAAATATGTTTTGAAAAGAAAAAATGGTTTGAAAAATATTTTACTATAGTAGTTAAATATGTTGCTCCTATTTGCATACTTGCAATTTTGATTACCGGTTTATTTGTAAAAATCTAATAGATATTTGTATAAAAAAAAGAGGGTAGTGATACCTTCTTTTTTTTATACCTAAAATAAAAATCCGTGATAATTACTATCACGGATTTGGTGGAAGGAGGTGGATTCGAACCACCGAAGTCGCTGACGACAGATTTACAGTCTGTTCCCTTTGGCCACTCGGGAACCCTTCCATATTATAATATTTAATTAAGTTCGATTGGAGCTGGTGACTGGAATCGAACCCGCAACCTGCTGATTACAAATCAGCTGCTCTGCCAGTTGAGCTACACCAGCAAAGTGGTATAAATAACTTGGTGCCTCGGGGCGGAATCGAACCACCGACACAGGGATTTTCAGTCCCTTGCTCTACCGACTGAGCTACCGAGGCATACAAGTTTTTATA
>JAFQAQ010000023.1 GCA_017399945.1 Clostridia bacterium | reverse complement strand
ACAGCCGCGGCGTCGTCCCCGTTTGCATACTCAAACCTACAACGGAAATTCGCCACGTTAGGGGCGACAAGGGGGCAGATAAATGAGTAAAAATAAGTATAAGAATTTGCGAATCTGCGCCAACTATGCCCGCCCGTGTTCGTTTGCGAATAAGTGCGAAAGTTGCAAACATAGAGCGATGAAGCTTAAAAAAGAATACGGCAAAACGTTTCTTAAACTCGTAGGGTGTAAGGCGGGGTATGATATAGAAGCCCCCGCCAAACAGAAAGCAAAGTGTTTCTTCTGCACGTCGGAAGGGACGGAAAAATGTAAGGGGGACTAAACAACGTGGAAGACGGCAAGAGAATTAGAATACCTTGTTCCAGCGAAAAAGCGGCGCAAAGGTTGGGCGTAATTTTTCTTGAAGAAGGGTGGTGCGTTCATATCGGTAAAGAGCCAAACAAAAACGGAACGCGCTCAAAATTCTTTATCGAAATTTGGAAAGAGAATTAAACTCTTTCAGCGACCTTAATTACAAACGATATGCAGGCGGAGTTTTCCGACCTGCTATCGCAGTATTAACGGTAACGCAAAGTAAAAAGGGGAAACCCAAAAATGGAAATCAGCAAAAGGAAGAAACTCGAAAAAGCATTTTATAATTTTGAATTAAACAGAGAAAGAGCCGAAGTCAATATCGCAGAGTTAGCGTATTGCGGGTTGGGAACAGATTACAGCAAGGTCAGCGTTCAGTCGAGCAAGACTAACGCCGCCGAAGATAAGATAATAAAAGCCATTGACGAAAAAACCGAAGCTTATAGATGGTTTAAGGTTGTTGAAAACACCCTTATAAAATATAGGGACGATTACCGCCATAAACTTATAGTCTATTTGTATTTCAATAGATTAACGCCAAATCGGGCGTCAAGGCGGTTAAATATAGATAGGGCGACACTATTCCGTTGGAAAAACGAAATACTACTCACGGCGGAATTTTGGGCGTTTGAGTTGCGAGCGTTTGAAAAATAGCGGTTTTTAAGGTATACTTGCAAAATTTACTGCAAAAATCGTTAGTATATATCTAATAAAATCAAACAAAATTAAAAGTCGCAAAAATTGCGACTAATTCTTGCAAAATACGTGCTATAATATATAGCGTGAAATAATAAATACGAAAGCCCGCTGGGAGAAAGACGGACGACGGAGAAAACGTTACTCGCGGGCTAATATGTATTAAACAGCGTTCTTTTGACCACACAGCGGACGCTGTTTTTATTTCACAAAAAAAGGCGGCGGTTCGCTGGTTTTCCCGCCGTTTATCTTCCTTTGGTTGGGCGTATAGGCTTATGGCTTATGCGCCTTAACTATTTTAACCAGCAAAGGAGAAATTATGAGTAAAGCAAATTCAAAAGACAAGGGGCTAAATAAGTTAAACCTTGAAATTAAATATTTACCGATTAACCAAATATACCCCTACGACAACAACCCACGCAAAAACGACAAGGGCGTTAAGCCACTTATGGAAAGTATTAAGAAGTTCGGCTTTTCTTTCCCTATAACCATTGACAAAGAAAACGTTATTATTTCGGGACATACCCGCTATAAAGCGGCGTTAAAATTAAAACTTAAAGAAGTTCCGTGCGTTCGTAGGGAAGATTTAACCGACGAACAAGCCAAAGCATTAAGGCTTGTTGATAATCAAATATCAAGTATTTCAGAGTGGGATTTTGGAAAGAGAGAAGACGAGTTCAAGAAAATAACGTCTATCGACTTAACGTGTTTAGGTTTTGAAAAGTCAACCGACGAATTTATTAACGATATGCTTGAAAACGAATTCAAATCGCAATCGCCGGTATTAGACGTATTTGAAATGACGCTACTTTTCCCAAAGACTGAAAAGGACGATATTGACGCCTACATAACCGCATGCGGAAAGGAAGGGTTTGTCAAAGCGATTCTTGAAAAGGTCATCGGGGGGGGGTGTTAACAGATGCCTAAATGCGGAAGTCAATGCTACCTTTGCGACTTACCTATACGCTTCGATACTTATGAGGGTTGTTCCCACGCTTGCGAATATTGCTTTGTTAAAAGGAAGAACACCATATCGAATATAAAAGACGGGGAAGGTCCCGAAGCTTTACTAAAATTTATTAAAGGTCAACGCAATGCAGAAACGAGTTGGTGCGATTGGAATATCCCTTTACATTGGGGCGGTATGAGCGATCCGTTCCAACCAGTTGAAAAACATAGGCGCAGAAGTTTGGAGTGCTTAAAGATATTTAAGGAAACGCAGTATCCTTTCGTGGTTTCTACAAAGGGAAAACTTGTTGCCGAACCTGAATATCTTGAACTTATAAAAGACTGCAACTGCGTTGTTCAGATTTCGCTTGTTTGCGAAAGTTACGACAAATTAGAACCTGGTTGCCCGCCTTTCGCTGAAAGGTTAGAGATTGCGCGCAAGGTGGCGGCGGTTGCTAAAAGATTGATAATAAGAATACAACCTTATATGTGCGAAGTGTTTGAAGAAGTTTTTAACAATCTTGAAAAGTTTAGGGACGCGGGCGCATACGGCGTAATAGTCGAAGGTATGAAATTCTTAAATAAAAGACAAGGCACAATTAAAATCGGTGGCGATTTCCTTTATCCTTATGAAAGAATTAAAACCGATATACTCGCCTTAAAAGAAAGGGCTCACGAATTAGGGTTGAAATTTTATTCGGGTAAGAATAGAACGAGAGAACTCGGAGACAGTTTAACGTGTTGCGGAATAGACGGTCTTGATGGTTTTGTCGGAAACAGTTTTAACCTTAATCACATTATAAACGGAGAAAGGCCAGTTCCCACCGAAAAACAAAAAGAAGTAGGAACGGGAATTTGTTTTAGGGGTTTACACCAAAGAACAATTATGGAAAAACAATTACAACAACAATCGTTCGCAAGAGCGCAGTTATGGGAGTATAAAAACAACCGAACTTATATCGAAAAGGTGTTTGGAAAAATGAAAAAGTGAAATCCGCAAAAAGTAGGTCAAAATGGAAGATAAAAAGCAAAGCCAAAATAAAAAGACGAAAGTCGTCGATAAGCTGTTTGGACGACCAAAGAAGAAAATCGACAAAAACGTCTTTGAAAACCTAATGAAAATACAATGCACAAAAGAAGAAATTTGTGCGGTTTTAATGGTTTCGGAAAACACTTTATTGAATTGGGTAAAAGAGAATTACGACGGTGCGACTTTTTGCGCCGTTTTTTCAAGTTTTAAAGCGGTAGGGCGTGCAAGTTTACGACGTATTCAATACGACCAAGCAGAAAAGAACCCGCGTATGGCTATTTGGCTTGGTAAACAATATCTCGGACAGCGCGACACCGATAGGGATAAACCACAAGACGACGATCCTATTGACGAATTTATTAACGCGGTGCTAAACGTTAAAAAGGAAGAAAAGGGGGAAGAAGACAATGGCGAAAATTGACGTGCTTGTTAATCGCTATTACAACAACCCGCTTTTATTCATTAAGGAAATGTTTGACGCTACACCGGAAGTTGAGCAAGTTCAAATATTAGAGAGTGTAAGAAAAAACAGGATGACGGCGGTTAAGAGCGGGCACGGCGTAGGCAAAACAACAACGCTTGCGTGGATAGTGTTATGGTTTATGTTTACGCGTCCTTACCCGAAAATACCTTGCACCGCGCCGACAATGCACCAGCTGCGTGATATATTGTGGTCAGAAATAAGTAAGTGGCACGCCAAAAGCAAGGTTCTTTTGCGCTATTTTGATTGGACGGTTGAAAGGGTAGTTCTTAAAACCAAAGAAGAAAAGTGGTTTGCCGTTGCTCGAACTGCAACTAAACCCGACGCAATGCAAGGCTTTCACGCTGATAGCCTTTTATTTGTTATGGACGAAGCGAGCGGTATTAACGACGTAATATTTGAGCCGATATTAGGCGCTTTAACGGGTGAAGAAACGAAATTGATAATGGTGGGCAACCCTACCCGAACACAAGGCTTTTTCTACGATGCTTTTACTCGCAACCGTGAAATGTTTAACTGTATAACGTTAAACGCCGAAAACAGCCGACGCGTATCGCGTGAGTTTATCGCTTCAATTATTGCGTTATACGGTATGGATAGCGATCCCTATCGTGTTCGCGTTTTAGGTGAATTTCCAAAATCACAACCCGACACGTTTATATCACTTGAACTTATTGAAAAGGGGATAAGGAATTATAATTCTTGGGTGAAATCTGGTGTCACTCGCCCCGAACCAAGACATATTAGTTTAGGCGTTGACGTTGCGCGCTTTGGCGATGATGAGAGCACTATTTGGCTAACCTATGATTATGGCGGGTATTACGTTTCGCGTAAAGAACTCATTTTATACAAGAACGACACCGTTGAACTCACGGGGCGCGTTAAAGAAATAGTTAGAAGATTAAACAAACTACACCCGCGCATTTACGTTGACATAAACGCCGACGAAACGGGCGTAGGTGCGGGCGTTGTTGATATGTTAGAGTCTAACCATAGTAACCTAAAATATAGGGTTATCGCGCAAACGTTCGGTGGAACGGGCGGGACCTTAAACGAAGAACCTATCAAATACAGCAACAATACGGGTTTGCTTTGGGGCAACGTTAAACGCTTGCTTATGGCTGATAAGTTATTTATAGAAGAAGATTCGGCGCTCGTTGCTCAATTATCAGATAGGAAATATCGCGTAAATGAAGACGGCGATATTCAGCTTGAACGTAAACAAGATATGAAAAAGCGCGGCGTAAGTTCGCCCGACCGTGCGGACGCGTTGGCTTTAAGTCTTGGAACGAATATCGCGCATTTTAGCGGTATGCTTAATTATTAAAAGGAGAAAAACAAATGCTTTACAATTTAGATTGGTTAAAAGAAAATAACTATTTCCCGCCCTTGTCTGAACTTCGTAGGCTCAAAGCCTATAAGGACAATGCAAATCTTTTTGACGACGAACCGTCGTTAGTATTAAAACCATACGCCGACAGATTCGCCGAACTTGTTAACGCATTGAAAGACGACAGCAAAATACACGACTGTTTTTTTGATATGCCGAACTATTGGCAGTTATCAACAATCAAAACGGTTGATTTAATGATAGGCGAAGAACCGAACATTATTTGCGAAAAGGCAAAAGACGCGCTTGAAGAAATTTTGCAAAAAAGCAACTTTCACAATAAGTTAAACGAGCTTGTTATTGATAACGATGCTTTGGGCGAGTGTATTGTTCGCCCCTATATAAATAGCAACGGCGAGCGAGATTTTGTGTCGCAATCGCCTACAATGTGGTTTCCTATATGCAACCCAGAAAACATAAAGGAAATTACCGCCGACGTTCTTTGTTGGGTTGTATGCACCTATCAGGACGCAAATCACCCCGCAAAGAATAAATACGAATTGAATTGCAAAATTCAAACGCGCGGGGATAGTAAAATCGAAATTAGGCGCTATTCTTTACCTACGGTTAAAAATTACGATAGTTTTGTTGATAAAAACACCAACGAAAACTTTGGACCGCAAGTTATTTATACTTTGGGTAAGCTGATAGAAAGCAAGGTCGAAGACGCGCAGTTTACTCAACTCATAATCAATATACCGGGGATAACTACTTCAAGGTCGTTGCACGGTATATCAAACTATGACCGAATAACCGCCATCGTTGCTGAAATCGCTATAAGGCGTTGCTTGGCAAGTTTTATTCTTGACCAAAACAGCGCGCCGCGTATGGCTGCGCCCGAAAGCGCGTTCGCAAGAAATGAGAACGGTGTTTGGGTTATGAAGACGGGCGGGCGAAATTTTGTTGTTGCGCCTAACGAGCAGCCGCCTATATATATTACTTGGGACGGCAGCTTGCAAGCAAATGAAGCGCGTATTGACGACTTAAAGAAAGAGCTCTATTCAATGTGTGAAGTAGGTCCCGTAATAAACCAAGAAGAAATGAACTCGTCGCAAGGTTATGAAGCGTTAAACGTTAAATTAACAAACGCAAAATTAAAAGTGCGCCGCGTTTGTAAATCTTTCAAACAACCGCTTAAACAGCTAATAGCCTTTTTGATTAACAGTTCAAACGTTAAGGATAAAGATATCAATATTATTTTTAACGACGGTATCCCTGTTAGTGAATATCAAAACATATTAACCGCGCAAGCAAAGAAGAATTTAGGCGTATCGCTCCGCAGTATATTAGTGGAATACTTTGGCTTAACCGATGAACAAGCGCAAGAAGAAGTTGATAAGGCAAACGAAGAATCGGCAAGCGCTTTTATTGAGGCTTTTGGTGTTGGAAAAAACGGCGACTTTGGCGGCGGTAAAGACGACGGCAAAAACGGCTCTAAAACGGGCGAGGACGACGACGGCGGAAAATCCCCCAAAGGAAAAGAAGAAACGCCCCCAAGCGGGGACGACGCCGCAAAAGGTAATAAAGAATAATGTTGCACCACGATAGTGATAAATTACAAGCACTTATTTCCGCGTTTAAGTCAGCCGAAGAACAAGTCCATACGGTTTTGTTTGATACGGATGCGGACGACGTTAAAGGCTTACAAGTAAAACTTAATAAAAAACTCGACAAGGTTAATATAGGGCTTATAAAAAAATCAATGTCGTGGGCTAAATCAGATATTCCAGCAGCGTATAAAGAAGGTGTTAAAAACATTGACGGCAAAGCCCCGCGCAGTTTACGTGTGGACGGAACCGACGTGGCTAACAGTTATATTCAGTTAGCGAACCAAGTTCAACACGCTACCGACCACGCAAAAGACGTTATTTCTTCCGCGATAGAGCAAGCCGAAAAGGAAAACCCTTATGGGGCAACGGTTGGCGGGGTTAAGGATATCATACAAAAAACTCTTGCAGAAGAAAATTCGAGTATGATTATAACCTATAACAACGGCGCACAAATACCCTTGCCGAAATATGCTGAAATGCTTGCGAGAACGTCGCGCATTATGTCGGCGAATACGGGCGCGTTTGATAGGTGCAAACAGTTAGGTATTGACCTTGTTCGTTGCACAACCGTTCCCGGTTGTTGTCCGTATTGTAAAAAATACGAGGGCAAAGTTTACAGTATATCGGGAAATGATAAACGTTTCCCCGCGTTGTACGAAACGGCGTTACAGCGCGGGTATAATATAATGCACCCGAACTGCAGACACGAGTTTATTCCATTTGTAGAAGAACTTGAAACGCCCGAAGAACTACAACGCCTTATTAAAGAAAGCAACCACTTTGAAGATTTTGACAAGAACGATAAAATGTTCAAAATTTACAATCAAAATCAAGCACTTCAACGCCAATGGGTTGACGAAAGTCGCGAATTTCATAGGTTGCAAAGCACGATGGGCGATAAAATGCCATATAAAACGCTTGGCGGTTTTAGACGAGCAAGGCGGGCAAGGACTACTGAATATAAAAAAGTTCATTATCACGATAGGGATGAAAAACTTTATAATAGTTGGAAAGATACCGTCGGTGAAAAGAATATGCCAGAAACATTAGACAAATTTCAAGAGATTCGATATAATGACGATAAGGAATATAGGCGCTTACAAGGTTATAAAGACTCTATCGGCGGCGGTAAATTATCGCCACTTGTCGATTATAAACTTTATAAGAGCGAAAGTGAGCGCGTATCGACGGAAATTGTTGGGCAAACAACGCCTAACGGAATTGAAATTAAAAGCGTTAGTAAACATTTTTACGAGCGTTATTTTGGTTCAGTTGAAGATAGGCGCGACGGGGTCTCTTTTGAATCGGTTAAGGACTGTATAACAAAGGGCGTGGCGCAAGAAGTTAAGACAGATAAAAAGGGGCGCGTAAGTCAAGTGTTCACAATAGAGGGTGTGGCGCAAGTTTCTGTTAACCCGACCACTGGTGAAATCATACAAGTAAACCCCTTTAAGAAAAAGATAAAGAAGGTGTAAAATGGCAAATTTTATAATCACGAAAGAGCAAATCGAGCAGATTCGCCCGTATATGGAAGACGTTGAAGAAAAAATCAAACTTGGGCTTGAACCGTTTTTAATTGAATTAAATTACGCTATTGTTGGCGAACTTGGCGACGATTACGAAACGACAAGCTCAAGCGACAAACTGCAAAAAATATACGACGATATACTCAATCAAAACTAAACAATTTTACAAATTATAAGCACTACCCAAACGGGCGGTGCTTTTTTATTGGTAAAAACGGGGAAATTAACCCGATTTACATAAGGTAGCCGAAAACCATACGGCACTTTATAAAAACCCTAGGGCAGCGCCAACTGCCATATCAAGGCAAAGGAGTATTTTTATGAAGTTTATCAAAGGTATGTTGAGTGAAGACACTATGAAAGAACTCAACGAAAAGCTCGGTCCCGACTTGGTAAAACAAGTCAACGAAAAATTAGGCGACTATGCTATCAGTCCCGGCAAAGAAAAGTGGATACCTAAAACGGTATACGACGAAGACAAAGCCGCTCTGAAAAAGCAAGTTGAAGACCGCGACAAAGAGTTAGGCGATTTGAAAAAGGCGTCAAAAGATAATGCTGAATTGCAAGCGAAAATAACGGAATTACAAGACAGTATTAAAGCCAAAGATGCCGAACACCAAAAAGCGCTAACCGAAACCCGCCAAAAAAGCGCTCTTTCAGGCGCAATACTTGGCGCGAAAGCTAAAAACCCGAAAGCTCTTGAAGCGTTGCTTGATAAGTCAAAGATTACTTATGAAGACGACGGCAACGGTGGATATACGGTTAAAGGCTTTACTGAGCAAGTTGACGCGATTAAAAAATCGGACGCATACTTGTTCGACGGACACGTTCAAGGTAGTCCAAACCCCCAAAACCCGCCAACACAGGATCCTAAACCTGCTGGCGACGCGACATTAAGGGGTTGCTTCGGTTTAGATACCGAAAACAAATAAGGCATAAGCCACAAATATAGGAGATTAATTTTTTATGAACAGCATTGCATTAGCAACAAAATACACGCCCCTTTTGGACGAAGTATTTAAGAAAGAATCGGTTACTACCGATTTAGAAGACAAAAAAGTAAACTTTGACGGCGTTAAGACCGTTAAAATTCTTAAAGTAGAAACCCCGCCACTTGACGCTTACGATAGAAATAGCGGCTTCAAGAAAGGCGCTGTTAAAGCAGAGTGGGAAGATTGGAAGCTCGAACAAGACAGAGGTATTGAGTTCTCGGTTGACGCTGTTGACAATGAAGAAACTCTTGACGCTACTTTCGGCGCAGCTGTTGCAGAATTTATCCGCACCAGAGTTGCACCCGAAGTTGACCTTTACCGTTTTGCAAAACTTGCTTCAACTACCGGCGTATCAGTAGCAACGGCGGGCGCGCTTACCAAGGGCGAAGACGTTCTTAAAGCACTCACCGCAGCTATGAGCAAGATGGATAACGACGAAGTTCCCGAACAAGGCAGAATCCTTTACATTGAATCTTCACTTAAAAGATTGATTGACGAAGTAGATAACTACAAGTCAAAGAAAGTCTTTGAAGAATTTGCAAAGGTTGTTAAAGTTCCAAAGAGCAGATTTTTCACTAAAACCGTTTACAAAGACGAAGAAATTAACGGCGTAACTCATAAGGTCATTGCAGCTGCTGACGATGCTGCGCCTATTAACTTTATGATTGTTGTTCCGTCGGCTCAACAGTCAACCGCTAAACACGTTAAGTTAAGAATTTTCCTTGCTGACGGCGACAATGGCAACGGCGCGAACAAAAACCAAGACCAAGACGCTCACAAGTTCCAATACCGTATCGTTCACGATACCAACACTTATGAAAATAAGCGTGCGGGTATTTACTATCATCCGGGCGTTAAAGGTTAATAAAAACTAAACAAACGAAAAGCCACTTTTAACCGAGTGGCTTTTTTATGCTATCAAGAGAAATGTGGCGTTGTGCAACTCCGCCAGATAGCAAAGGAGAACAAAAATGACAGTAGGAATCGATACTTACGTTACCGTCGCAGAAGCCGACGAGTTTATTAAACAGTATTACCCCGAATTTGACGATTTAGCGGTTGTTTGGGGTGTTTTAACAGAAAGGGAAAAGACGTCGTATTTATACACGTCATTACAGCAAATCGAGGCTCTTGTTTTGCAAGGTAAGCCACTTGACCGAAATCAGCCTTTACAATTTCCGCGTATTAAATGCTTTAAGCCCGCAACGAAAGAAAACCCAACGATACCTAATGAAGTTAAGGAAGCGCAAATCGAAAATGCGCTTGAACTACTTAATGCAGATTTAGGCGCGCGTTCCGACGAACAAATGATTTTACTTTCAGCGTTGGGCGTTGTTAAAAACACAAAGTATAACAAGCGCGAAATGGGCGAAGTTGGTTTAGGCGCAACGTTAACGGGAGCAGAAAGTAGAACAACGCTTGAAAGCGCTCACGCTGTAAAATTATTAAAAGCGTGGTATTAGGGGGGTATTATGGCAACAGTAAGCTTTTTATATGAAGATATGCCCGTTAAAATAACGGACGAAGACTGCAAAAAATATCGCGGGCTTGACCTTGCGAACGAACTTGAAGGCGATAGCAAAGAAAAAATAACACAATTTCTTGACACCGTTCATCAACACGTTTATGATTTTCTTATTTTTTCAACAGGCGATAGGCGCTGGAAAATTAAGATAATAGAAAAATACAAAGCCGAAGTTGAAAAAACGCTTAAAATGGCGCTATTAGTTCAAGCGGCTTATTTATTAAATAACGGTAATATTGAAATGTTTAACGGCGTCATTAAGACTGTGAGCGGTGTAGATATAAAAGATAACACCCAAATCAATGAGAAGATTATCGCGCCGTCAATCGTTAATATGCTCGCTTCAACAAAGCCGAATTTATTATTTGCGGGGAGATGATTATGTATAACAACAATTCTTTTGATTTTAACTATGACCTTAACGTTATCGTAAAGGATAGAAAAACGGGGAAGGAAGTTGTTTCGTTTTCAGCAAGGGAAAATGAACCAGTTGTAAATAATGCGGGCTTTGAAGCGGGCGGCGTTGCTTCGGGTGGTCATAATTATTCTATCGCTACAAACGCTAACGTGTTTGAAAAGATAAAACCCTATTCACAACAAGCAATAGTTGACGGCGTTGAATACAAGGTAATAAGCAAAGGACGTTCAAAAGCGACGTTGCGCGTTCAGTTTAGCAAAAAGAAAAAAACTGAAACAATAATTTATCTGGGGTGATTTTTATGCAACTAACAATCGAATTAGCAATGAATAAATTGCTATATATACTTAAAGAAAATGCACCCGTGCGCATGTCGCCGGGACCAAAGGGAAAACCTGGAACGAATATGTATTCGCCGTATCCGGGCAACTTAAAAAACAATGGTATTTACGCGGGTTATCGAACTGCGGATAAAGGAACTATTGTTTTAAGCGGCGTTGACGGTAAAGTCGGATATTTGCCCTATACCGAAACGCGAAGCCATAAACCAAATTGGCAAGCGCGGAGCGTTGAGCAATTTGTTGGTGATTTATGTGCGTTATATGGGGGTAAACGATATTGAGTAAACTAACGGAAATGGTAAGGCTTGAAGACCTTGCTGCAGAATATCAAAAAATAATAGGAAACCGCTTTAATATTGAATTAAACGCCAACTTGGAAATAGACGGAGAACGCGAAAATGGCTTTATGCTGGCCACTCGCCAACCCTATAAAATATCAAACGTTAAAGCGGAAAGCCTACAAATAGTTTTACATTTTTATACTTGTTGTGAAGATTTAGAAACGTATAACGACACTATACAGATTTTAAGTCAGCTTGCGGGGCTTAACAAGGGAACTTTTGAGAGTAATGGCAAAACGTATCGCTATTACTCTTTTTTAGACTTTACGCGCCCTTTAAGTGAGCCAATAGTAGATACGGGGAAATTTTATCAACCGCTTGAACTTGCGGGAACTTGTCTTGTAACGCAAACGCAAGGTGGAGTTCTTATCGGAAATGAGGTCGAAACAAAAATAAGGCTTGATATAGGAAAGCCGACGGAATTTGAAGCGATAATCGAAGTTTTAGCGACAAATACGACGCTAACCAAAACGCAAGAGGCTCCGCAAATGGCTAACAAGATTGTTGCGGAAGCGTTTAACAACACGCAAGCATTTACATATAGTTATACGATTTTAATGCTGAAAAATAAAGTGTGCGCAAGGCTGTTGAAAGCAATAAAAAATATTGAGCCATTTGGACTTAACGAGGAAATTATAATAACTGAAACATATCCGGAGTTTGTAAATGGCGAAGGGGTTATTAAAGACAGTAAGAGCTTAATATTGACAAACGCAACAATAGACCGCAACGCCGGCGCTTTTGTGTCTTTTAATATAACTTTACAAGATAGGCTTGAAATTGAAAAACTTGACGAAGAAAACTTAACTACGGACGACGAAGAAAAAACGTTAGAGTTTACGGGAAAAACAACCGCTGGGAAAAAAGCAGCAACTATTCTTTCATATAGCGTTACGGTTGGTTCGGGTAATTCTAGTGGTTCGAACAGCGGAGGCAGTTCGGGCGGCGATTCAATGGAGTTTTAATAGGGGGTAATTATGGATACTAATATAAATATTATTTTTTCAAATCAGCAAGGCGGGGGTAGCGAAAGCGATCCCGAAAGTCCAGGTGTAACCCCACACCCAGAAGCGCCAGAGCAAACGAAAAAAAAACAAAAAGAACCAGACTCTTTTGACGCCAAAGCAATGGCACTTTATGTTGGCAAACAAGCGCTTACTATGGTAACTTCAAGAGTTGGGGTTATGACACGTAGTAATGTTAAACAAGCGCAAGTCAATACCGCTATGAAAATGGTTGGTTATGGTGTTATGATTGCGAAAAATCCCGTTCTTGGAATACTAGCAATAGGTGTTGATACTGTAAATAGCCTTTTAGATTACGAAGAGGCTAGTAGGGTAGAAGGTCGCCGCTTGTCTGTATTGAGAGCGCGCGCGGGTATGTCAAACAGGGGGAGATAAATGATTACAAAAATAAACGTTTGGAAAGTAATTCCAAAACATATTATTTTAGACAAAGTTAAATATTATAGGCGCGAAATAACAAATCAATTAGAAGTTCCGATATATGACACGAGTAGATTAGATTCAGTTTTTGACACTTCAAAAATAACAATAGTAAATAACTCAAAAACACCGCTTTCACCCTTTACCCGTATAATTATAGACTTAACCGATACGAGCGATGGAGAAGAAAAGGTGGAAACAATATACAGAGTTGTCGACAACGATGCCGTCACGAATGTGGTTAGGGGCGATAAGGCTTTATACAAACACGAGATAGACTTGACAGAAATAACCAAGTTGACTGAACGCCACGTAGTTGACAACTTGACTTTTACGAATTATCTTCCTAAAAATTATGCTACATTGGAGCGCGGTATTGACTATATTGAGTCTCAACCTTATATGACTTCACACGTGTATCATGAGAAGTATTGGGTAGAAAATATTGTGACCGAAGCTTCAACGACCACTGTAAAAAGAAAGCCGGGTTTGCTTGCTTTTATTGTAGATTGTGCAACACAAGGTCTGTGGGAAGCGATAAAAAACAATTTTAACGAAACTCTTGATTATTATGGAAACGCGTTAGAGACCGTTGTTGAAACCGTTGAACATATTACCATAACGGGTTTTTTCCCGCAGTATGTCACCACAAAAGGATACACAAGCGATAGTGAAAGAATATTGGGACCTTATGTTTTATTGACGGAAGACAGTTCAAGCAGTTCGGGGTTTTCCAAAACTATCTCCACAAACATAAAACTTAACGTAGTGGGAACTTATGCGGGAAGTATTACAGACGAAATATTGGGCGGAACAAGCGATTGCAGTCTATCGCTTTCTTCGTTTACCGTGACGCAGCCTGACGGTTCAATCGTGTCTCTTTCTACCGATGGGCAATTCAAATATACGCAAGAGGGTGTTCATACATTTACGCAGACGTATGAATATTATGTTAAAAACACGGAATTAGATATTTTATTTTTTGAGCCCGCATTTAGAATGACTTACACGTGGGAAGTTAGAGCTATAGTTGACGAATCTTCAAAGCCGAGAAAATATAACCTTGAAGAAGTTATCGACCGTGTATTAAGTGTTTACGAAACAAGACGTGAGGGTCTTGATAATCAAAGATTTGTTTTAGACGATTCTTTGCGACCATATTTGAGAAGTATTGAAGCTCCGGAGTTTTCTTTGTCACAAGGAACGTTATTTGAAGCGCTACAACAAATAGGGCAATACATACACGCTATACCAAGATTAAGACCTAAAATAATTCAAAACCAAAAAGAATATGTTTTAGCTAAAAACGTTGCGGGGGATGAATTTCTTGCGATAAGGCTTGTTGACGACGATTGGAGCGATTGGAGCGTCATTACCTTTGATTTTTTAGGCTATGGCAAAAATGAAGAATACAAGGGCTCGAATTATTCTCTTATTGATTTTGAACAACCGTCGGAAGAATATGCGACCGACTTGTTAAGCAATGTTCAAAACGCAACAGCTACAAACTATGATGGCGTTATTACAGTCACAGAACCATTTGAGAACGGGTTTTTGTCAACAAGAACAGACAGCACCAACTTTGAAATCTCTGATAAAGAGTGTATCATAAGAACACGCTTACCTATTAGGTCAATCGTAAAAGTAGAAGCAAAGTATGGAAATTTAAGCGAACAAGATATAACGGCTTTTGTTGTTGAATCTGCAATATATAATCTTAAAAAAGAATATAACATTGCGCTTGGTTCCGAAGCAAAGTGGCTTCATTTATATTACACAGAGGGGCAGAAAAATATTTATGGGCTAACCTTGGTTAAGCCTACGCAAGTAGATATAGAAAACTTTACCGTAAAAGAAGCAATCAAAAACCTTTTAGGGTTGGAAAATAGTGCACTACTAAAAGATATTATAGTTAGAGTAACTTATATTCCTTTTGTAAATTTCAAAGCAAAACAATATAAAACTTTAATTAAGCAAAATGAAGAAAAATCAACCCTATTTTTTAATCAGCAAGCACACGAGGTTGACGTTGACGCCTATGGTAAAAATATGAACGCAACACTATTGAAGACTGGCAATGTCAAGCTTGGCAAAACACAATATTTTGATAAAATATCAAGTATTCCAAGAATAGGACAATGGCACACAAGCGGGTATTTTGCATTTTTGGTAAATAGAGAAATAAATTTCAATGCGCCTATTAAAGTTTCTACTGCGTGGTCTAAATATTATAACGAAATGTATGCAAATGTGGCTATAAAAAGCAACTATCGGCAATATGAAATTAGCGAGAAAGAAAGCACCGATAGAAATTTATATTTACCAGAGTTTTGTGTTGTTGATATAAATTTAGATATAGAGCATTTTTATGATAGCGAAAACTATGCGTATTATCAAGAGTATATAGAAAAACAGCTCGCAAACGTGGGTTTTGGAACAGATATCACCTTGTCGCAAGTAGCGGCAAAACTATCAAATTTAGAGCCCGGCAGTTCTAACGGCGGTAGTAGCGGGGGTTCTGGCGGTGTGGTTCCATTTTGGGGTGGAATTGATGATGGCAATAGCGGTTCAAATACCACTAATGCAGTTAGCGTGGTTTTGAAAAAAATAAGTGCCGTTCTTTGTAAAATTGAAGGAATTTGTGCCGATATGCTTTCCGAAAACTACGGAAAGAAAGAAACCTATTATTGCGTTTGTCCAGTCGCTTGTTTTCCTTTCGGAAATTCGATAGTTGCTTATTTTTCTTTTGACGATAATTATAGCGCGGGAACAACTTCGGTTTATGCGACGTCTAGTTATAACGAAGAACAGTATATTAGGTATAGTAATTCGTTTGGGCGGTTTGACAAAATGTCACTAGTTTACGCAAACACTTTTACGTCTGGGGGGTTAAACGCCACAGCTTTTGCAAAGGAGCTATATAAAGGTGAAAACGCACAAGCCGACGGGGTTTTTGCTAATTTTAATAACTGTATTGTCAATAAAGATAGCAGAGAGTGCATAAGTGTTACGGCTCAACTTAATTTCGTTACGCCAAATAAAAACGTGCATATAGGTCCCGCGTTGTCGGCTACGCTTCCTATGGTTGGGGATTTTTCTACAAAATATAATTATGTCATATTCAAGAATAAACAAAACAATCTTGCGGATAAGGCACAAGGTGAATTTATATATTTGAATATGCCAAACGTAGGTTATACTTCAAAAACCAAGCATATTTGCATTTCGGAGAACAGTGCAAGCAATTATTATGGAACGTCAAGTGGCAGTAGTAGTGGTAGTGTTGGTCCTTTTGTTTGGATAGAAGAAGATAATAGCGAAAAACCATTAGGGGATAAGGTAGGCGAAGGTTATGGGATTATTACAGAAGATGGTCGTATTTGTATATACGTTGAGGGAACTGTTTATCAAAACAGTTTACTTCCAGCTATTTACCTAATGTTTAGACGCAAGATTTAATTGACACAGTTCGTTTGAAAATGTTATACTTTATCTATTAAAGGGAGATAAAAAAATGAATAATGGTCAAGACGAATTTAAGGGCTTGATGGCGTGTAGGCTTATTTCAAAAGTAAGAAGAGCGTTTCAAGTTTTATTTTACATTTCTTTGGTTGCTGCGATTTTTATATTTATCAAACTGACTAATATAAAAGCCGATTTTGTTTATTATGCTATTATTGCGTTCGCGTATATTTGTTCTTACGCCGTCTTGCTTGTTTTAAGGGCGCTTGAACATTTAATCGGGCGAGTTTTCTATCTTGAACAAGAGCTCGCTGCAAGGGGCGTTATAGACCGTCAACCACCACAACAAAACAACAACTAAATAATTATTATAGGATAGAAAAGGAATTTGCGAAAAAGCAAGTTCCTTTTTTTATATCAAATTTTCAAAGGAGCAAAAAAATGAGAATTGTATTAAGTTCAGACGGAAGCGTCGAGTTGCTACGCGGCGAAAGAGTAAGGCGCGGGCAAGACTTATCACGACGCATTTATGTTGAGTGGAACGAAAACGAGTCGCCTATTGACACCGGGCAGATACTTGCCGACAATATGGCGGTTCAACTTTGTATTACCCGACCAGACGGCGAACAGTCGGGGTGGTATTCAATGATAAAAATTGATGCCGAAGACAAGTATTATTACACGTTGCAAGCGTGGGACACGGAAGTCGCGGGAATAGCAACGGTTGTAGTTCGTTGGCACGATACAACCATAGCCGAAGAAAATCGCCCCGAATATCCATCAGACGAAGCATCGTTTATAGTTGATAACGGAAAGATAGCGCAACCGCTTAATATTTCAAGCGAAAACTATAACGAAATTGTTTTACAGTTTATCACCCCCTTATCAGCACAAGCGTTTAGAAAATACAATGCAAACGCATTACCCGACACGGTTATATACAGCGCCGACGGAGCAAAGACCGCCCCAGCGCTGTATTTTAATTTTACGCACGACGTTGTCGATATTGTGCCGTCGGTTCTTAATCAGGGCAATTCTTACGATAGGGTTATAAACAGTAGGGACGGAATTTTGCTTGTTAATAAAATGGGCGACGTTTTCACGGAAGCATTTATTACGACTATCGGCAAGATTTATATTAGGACCTTTATAGGTTCGGCGGGCGAGTTCAAAGATATTTTTGAAGAATATCAAATCAAGAACGTCGAACAGCAAAGAAGCATTAACGGCTTGATAAACTTAATCGTTGAAAAGGTCAACTATACCGACATTATAGACAACCTTGAAAGCGACGAGTTTGGAAAGGTTTTAAGCGCCCGACAAGGCAAAGTGTTGAACGAAGCAATAACAGCCGAGAAAACGGCAAGGACGGGCGCAGACGAGAAATTACAAGAAAGTATAAACGAACTCGACAAAAGAACGTTGGTATATTTTACCGCTGACGATGACGGGAACGTTTACGCTAATCAAGTAGGGGGTGAATAGTTATGGGAAAATTAAAAATCGTTACCGACGAATTAGTGCGCGAGTTGTTTGGTGAACTTAATGGAATAATGCAAATTCTTGCAGACCGTTTGACGTCGGAGCTTGCTCACTCGTTGGTTGTTACGGCGGACGGCGAAAGTAAAACTTGTCGATTCTCTCTTATGTCGCAAGACGGTAAAATTTTAAGTTCGCATAAAATCAACTTCCCCGTTGAAAGTTCGGTAGTCAATATCAAGGTTGACGAATTGGGCGAAAACTTAATTTTTACGTTAAATAACGGAAATACCGCAACTGCGCCTATCGGTTCAATAGTAAGGGGGCTTGCAACCACCGAGCAATTAGACGCCGAAATCGCCGCAAGAAAAGCCGCCGACAAGGTAATCGAAACCAAATTAACAACGGAATCTCTTGCGCGCGTAAAAGCAAACGCCGAACTTAAAAGCGGTATAGAAGCAGAAAAAACAGCAAGACAAACCGCTGTTGAAAAATTAAGCGAGAGTATCGCTAACGAAAAAAAGGAAAGAACCGAAGCGATTGACGCCTTACCGTTTTTTGTCGGGGATGACGGCTTCGTTTACGGTAAAGATTAAAGGAGAAATAAAATGCCTCACAAACTTTTAACAGACGAAACGTTTAGAACTCAAATGGAAATTCTAAACAAAAACCTTTCTCGCCTAACGGGCTATGTTAACGGCGCAGACATAACGACGTTTGCGCAAGTTAGCGAATACGTCCGCGAAGGCATCGCTTCGACATTGTTCAGCGTTGGCGACCAGTTTGAAACCGAAAAGGTTAAAAACATTACCGCTACCGTTGGCAACAGTTCGGGGATAACAGCAGCTACTGTTGATATGCCGAAGTTTATAGCAAAACTTGGCATAGTGAAAAGTGGCGTGTTTGAATTAACGTTCAACGGCGCGGCTTGGCACACTAACGATTTTGACGCGGTATCGCTTGCCGAATATGGTATTACCACAACGGGAATACCCGCCGAAAACGATAAAATCGCAATCACGATAACTACTTCGGTTTTACCGTTCGATATTCTTGATTTTGACAAGTATAACCCAAAATCAACGATTAAAAATTGTATCGTTCTTGGTATGCACGATATAGTGACTTACGGTTCTATTCAGTTTTCAGCTTCGCAGTTGCTTTATTATGCGCAAGACGGCTTACCCGCTGGCAAATATAAACTTACGTTAGACCACGGCGCGTTTAACGGCTCAACCGCAGAAGACGGGACCTATATGTTTACACTCACAAAAGCAATTCCCGCTGGCGGTGGTTTTAGACACTCGAAAATAGGTGTTTACGACGCATCTTATTCAAAAGACAGAGTAGTAAGCGGCACTTTTGCAACTTACGGTGTTCAACCCGAAAGGGCGGAAGTTGAGTCGGGCATCGCAACAGCGTTGTGGGACGGCTCCGATTGTATTGACCTTGGAACTTTCGCCGACAACAACCGTGCGTATTACGAAGAAGACGCGTCTATCGTTGTTGGGGGAACAACCTACAAAGGCAAAAGAAACGTTTGCGGTAGGCAAGCATACGGCACGAACCGTTGGCGTGATAGTGTTTATAGACAATGGCTTAATTCCGACGCGCCCGCTGTTGCTTCGGGTTCTTCTGCAGTTAGTAATTGGTGGAAACCCGCGACTGTATTTGATAGAGTTCCAAGCGGCGCAAAACTTGCGGGCTTCTTATACGGTATGGACCCCGATTTTGTAAAGGCGCTCGGTGAGGTCGAAGTTAAAACGGCTTTACACCAAGTTGACAAAGTTGACGGCGCTACTTTTGATATTACCCTTGATAAGATTTTCTTACAATCAAGAAAAGATATTTTCGGTTCAGACGAATTTAGCGGCGTGTCAGAGGGCGAGCAATTAGAATATTGGAAAGGCGCAGAGAACGCTGACCGTATAAAATATTGGAATAACACGCCGTCTTATTGGTGGATGAGAACGCCGGGTTCGACTCGCGCCGGTTATGTGCGCGGTGTCAATACTTCGGGTGAGTTGAACAGCGGCAATGCCAACTACAGCAACGGCGTCGTCCCCGCTTGCTGTATATGCAGTAAACAGACTATTACAAACGGCTAAATAAAACAAATTCGCGCCGTTAGGGGCGAAGAATAAGGAGAAACTATGTCAGTTCCTAAAAGTAAACGTGGTCAAGGTCACTTACTTGTTTTTACCAAATTAAGACAACTTTGCGACTACACACAAACGCTTGTTAACAATAAAAAGTATTTTCCCGTTGACGATTTTGTTATCGAAAACGGCAAGAAAAAACCTAATAACGTCAAGCCCGACCTTGCGAAAGATATTTACCGCGAAACGCGGGCGATAGAAAATTATGCAGCGCGGGCAAATAAGGTGTTTGTAAAAACGCAAGAAGATTTTAATTTGCGTAGGGAATTTTGGAGCAAGGCGGTTGCAGAAACCGCCGCGTTGCTAAAAGATATGGAAAAAGCAATGGTGCTGTGCGATATACCGAGTAGGGTAATGAATTATTGGACGGGTTTAGTCAAAGAAATTCAAGACTTGCTAATGGATAGGCGCAACGCCGAATTAAAAAGTTAATGGGGGTAGCGGTTGTCCGACGCCGAATTCGACTAACGCCGGTAATGTGCGCAATGTCAATACTTCGGGTGAATTGAACAACAACAATGCCAACAACAGCAACGGCGTCGTCCCCGATTGGGTAGTTCTCGCAAGAGAATTATGCAAGGAACCGCTATCCCGTCCCTGCGGGGCAAAAATAAGAGCGGCGACGTGATTTACTTGTTAATTATCACTATCAGCGCCGACCAACAAATTTTTTTATGGATATAAGAGAAACAATTTGTGATTTTAAAAATCTTTACAACGCACTTCAAATTTGCAAACGTAATACTCAATGGAAAGATAGTGTTGCTGGGCATTTGAACAATAGCCTTATAAACATTTACAAGTTAAAGGAACGTTTAGACAATGACAAGTATAAAATTTCGCCTTATTCGGAATTTATCATTTACGAGCCGAAAGAACGGCATATACAATCAACGCGAATAGCCGATCGTGTTTTTCAAAGAAGTTTATGCGATAACTATGTATCGAAAGAAATAACAAAAGGGTTTATTTACGATAACTGCGCTTGCTTAAAAGGTAAGGGAACGGAATTTGCGCGCCGAAGACTTAAAAGGCATTTGCAAGTTCATTTTCGCAAGTATGGTTTAACGGGTGGGGTTTTAAAATGCGACCTTAAAAATTATTTCGGTAGCACGTTGCATAGCGTAGCAAAGGAAGCAATCGAAAAAAGGGTTGCCGACAAGTGGGTAGTTGGTGAGCTTTTTCGTATTGTAGATTCCTTTGGTCACGGCGAGCCTATTGGTATCGGCTTGGGTTCGCAAGTATCGCAACTTATACAACTTGCCGTAATGGACGATATTGACCATTACATAAAAGAAAAACTACATATAAAAACCTACGTTAGATATATGGACGATTTTATTTTAATACACCCAGACAAGGAATATTTGAAAGAGTGTAAGAAGAAAATCAGAGAAATGGTTGAAGCGATAGGTTTAACGCTTAACAAGAAAAAGTCGCAAGTAAACGATATAACCCAACCTATTCACTTTTTGGGGTTCAGTTATAAACTAACAGCAACGGGAAAGGTGGTCGTTCGGGTTCTTCCCGCTAAAATTTCACACGAAAGGCGCAAACTTAAAAAGCAAGTTGAAAGAGTGAAAGCGGGAATTATGACAAAAGAACAAGTTGACGATTGCTATAAGAGTTTTAAAGCACACGTTTCCGGGCGGCGTTATGGCAAAAATCGAAGAAAACGACGACCAGTTATGCGGAGAAATACCCACAACGCAATCCTTAAAATGGATAAGTTTTATAAAAAATTATGGGAGAATATAGATATGAAACATATTAGTAAAGACGAACAGTTAAAAAGAGCATTGCGCGAAAACAAGGCTATAAAAGCCGACGTTAAAGAGCAAGCAGCAAAATCCGATTATATCGCTATGATGGCGGGAATCGACGTTGACAAGGGGGAAAATAAAAATGACGGCGAATAAGTTTGAAAGAGTAAAAGACTATTACGATTGCGGGCTTTGGTCTAAAAGCCAAGTTGCTGACGCGGTTGAAAAAGGTTGGATAACACAGGAGCAGTATAATGAAATCGTCAAAGACAACGATTGATAATATTTGCCAACGTTGCAGAATTTTAACGGGCAGAAAGCCTTGCGATAAACCTTGCAAAGATTGGAATAAACTGCTTGATAAGGAGTTAAAAAATGGAAATAAAAATTAAATTACCAAAAGAAAACGGCGTTAGACTCGCCGAGCCGTTTACCACAAAAGAAACCGATAACATTGTTATTAACTTTGAAACTGAATACGAACTAAACGCCGCTAAAATTACTCTGAATAATGGAGATATTAACGGCGTTTATGATTTTAAAAAGGTTTTTGAAATCCCTGAAAAATTTATGTTTGCGGGGCGCTTGTTTGGCAAGGTAGAAATGTATGTCGGTGGTAAGGTGGTTAAACGTTGGGAAATCTTCCCGATAGATATAACCCAAACGCCCGAAGGGCTTAAACTTGTTGATTGCTTAACAGCTTTTGACGATAGGTTAAAAAAGGTTGAAAGATACCAAGAAATTATATAAGGAGAAATCGAAATGAAAAAAAGAATTTTATTTTTAGTGCTTGCACTTACGTTGCTTTGTGCGCTTTGTGTAGGAACGACCGTAACGGCTTTTGCGGAAGAAGTTCCCGCTACCGAAACGGAAATAACCGAAGACATTAACGTCGAAGAACTTACCCCAGAAGAAGTTAAACAAATGCTAGCAGATTTGCTCGCAAAAGTTAATTCTTTAACCGGGGAAGATAATTTTTTCAAAAATAAAATTTTACCGTGGTTGATTGCAACTATTACTGATTTAGGTGTTGTGGGTGCGATTTTAATAGGACCGTTTATTAAAAATAAAAGCAAGGCGGCGAAAATGGAAGCATACGCCCAAACCTTACAACAAGAAAAAAATAACCTTTTGACATTATTAAGTTCGACAGATTCGGTTGCACTAAAAAAAGCAATTACTGAATTGTTTGGCGATTATATTGAAAAGGCAATGACCGAATTTAAGAAAGAGTTTAGTTCTAATTTGAAAGTGTTTGCTTCAATTAAAGCAACCATTGAAACCGAGTATGCGCAAATCAAGGCGTTAATTGAGGCAGCGCGTCAAGCGTGGGCGTCAAAACCCGAAGTTGTTGCATTGCTTGCGGAAGCGCCCGAAAAATCAACACTTGAAGAACAAGCGGCGCAAATCGAAAGGATGAAATCTTACATTAGAGAAGTTAAAGGGGAAGAAGCGGAAAAAATTATCAGCGATTTAGGGGTGGTGTAATATGAAATTAACAAACAGCGGTATGTGCCGACTTTACAAACTTTATACGTTCCTTATTTATGTTATACCTATGACGGTGCTGTTTATAACTAAACACGATGCGTTTTCTTCACAAGGCGGGGTGTTTGGTTTTTGGGGAATTATAGTTCTTATTCTTTGCGTGCTAATGTTTAAGGAATTTGTAGCTTCCTTTTTCAAAAAACAGCCGATAATTTCCGTTAGTATCGTTCTTTTGGTTATAGGTTTATTTGCGGAATTTTTAGCGTCCTATTTATCGCTTATCGGTATAGTATCAAGCGCGGCGGGAGTGGCCAGTAGCGCCGTTTCCGTCGTTGCCGACGTTTATTCGCAACACTCATATAAAACCATTGACGGAGAAAAGATAATAAACAAGGGCGTTGCGCTTTCACAAAAAGAAGCGTGGCGCGAAGCATACGGGTATAACTTTTTTGCGTCTAATGACGGTGGGGGTGAATAAGTATGGGTAATATTCCAAACTTGCCGCCGGTGCAATTTACCCCGCCGCCCGTAGCAAAGGCAAAAAAGGCGACAAACGCCACAACGGCGTATTTTAGGGCGCATTGGGTTGATTACCTTTTGCTTGTCTTTATATGTTTTGCGCTTGGGGCTTTTGATATCTTTATATTAAAAAAGTCAGACAAGTTTATGCAACCGTCTTATTGGTATCACGCTGCTTGCCGTATCGGTGCTTATATATTGGCGGCGGTTCTCGGTGTTAGAATCGGTTTGCCAAAAGCAAAGAGCGCCAGCGCCGAGCTTCGTATAGCCTTGCAGAAAAACCGTAAGCTTATATTGTTAAAGGAAATAGACGGTTCAAGGTTCAACGACTTTATTTGCCGAACAAACATAATTGTTAAAATCAATGCGTGGAAAGCGTTAATCAATGGTAGATTAGAAAAACTAAACAAAAAAGTCCCCGATTTTTTCTTATTATATTATAATGATAAGAAAGAAGACTATTTTGAACGTTTTAAGCCTAAAAAAAGAGACAAGGTAAAAGCGAAAGCGGACTTGTATTGCAAGAAACGTGCTGACCTTGAAGCGTTGATTTCGGACGACTATATTGAAAAGAACAAAAACTCGCTCAACGTAAACTATTATATTATTAAAGATACCGACTTCAATTTGATAGTTGAAAACGGTTTAGGATATAAGTTCTATAAAACTCGTTCAAACGTAAAACGCAACGCGGCGCGCGCGATCGGTTCGAGCATAATTTTTACGATTGTTCTCACACTTGTTGCGGGTTCTTTTGCGTTGTCTATTGACGAAGCATTGCTTGAAGCTCGCATTGTAACGGTATTTACCGTAATTCTTAACGGTATATTAGATATAGGCTTAACGCTTTGGCGCTTCCTAAACGGTTATTTTGACTGTGAGCGTATAGTTCGCGAAGAAGATTTGCGTTCTTGTCTTGACCGTAACGAGCTTTTAGTTCTTTACAAAAGGGAATTACCGCAGAACCTTATTGACGACTACAATAGAGAAATTACCGAACAGCAAAAAGAAGAAGAGCTACTTAAAAAAGAACTCGAAGAAACTTAATAATTTGCAAGAAAACGACGTTGATAATTTTGGGGAACCGTTGGGGAACGGTTTTCAAAAAGTCAGTATTTTACTGACAATTTTAAGTTGTTTTTACGGGCTCATAACCCGAAGGTCAGGAGGTTCAAATCCCCTCCCCGCAACCACTAGATACTCGTTTGAACTTTTCTCGTTCAAACGAGTTTTCTTTTATTTCTTCTAGGTTTTTGCCATTTATTATCTCTAAGCACTCTTTTTTGTTAAGTCGTTTGGTTTCTCTCTTGTTGGTGTTATAGAGAATAATAACTTTATGTTCGCAATACGCCCAAAATTATAAATAATCCATGGATGTGGAAATATGATAGAAAATTCAATCGAGATATTGACAATTCAAAAATATTGCATGTAACAGGGCTTTCAAAGCATGATTTTGAATCGGTTAAAGAAGAAATTAGACGTGAGTTTGAAAAGATAAATTCAGTTGAATAACGTTAGATATTTATCAAGAAAATATAACGTAACGAAAAGACACCCAAGTGGGTGCCTTTTTGTATTTGTTGT
>JAFQAQ010000022.1 GCA_017399945.1 Clostridia bacterium | reverse complement strand
GGCTACTATTGATATGAGCTCCATAATCTTTGAGGATAAGAGGGTAACGTATAACGGAGAAGCTCACAATATCGTCTACGAAGGAGTGTTGCCCCAAGGTGTAGCTCTCGAAGGATATTTACACACCTCGCCTCTAATTGATGCGGGTACCTATAATTGTGAAGTATACTTTGTTCAAACCGACCTAGTGAACTATAACGTTATAGATGATACTTTAGAAGCAACGTTAATAATAGATAAAGCTACCCACGA
The DNA here is from genome assembly GCA_017399945.1 of Clostridia bacterium. Lineage (GTDB taxonomy): Bacteria > Bacillota > Clostridia > Christensenellales > Borkfalkiaceae > UBA1259. The sequence goes on along the minus strand of JAFQAQ010000022.1, from coordinate 16,702 downwards.
TATGAGCGGTGTATCGCTACAAAACAAAGAAGTAATCTACAACGGGCAACCTCATTCACTTGAAATAGTCGGCGCGTTGCCTAGCGGTGTTTCCGTCATTTATTATAATAATGGCAAAATTGATGCCGGTAGATATGTAATAGAGGTACAATTTGTTCAAAGCGATACTAAAAATTATAATGCAATAGCGCCTAGACAAGGGGTTCTCCTAATAGAAAAGGCAACGCCTACTATAATAGCAAACGAACTTTATAATTTTGCATATACGGGTAGTGTTAAAATGCCGAGTGTAAGTGTAAATAACGGAGAGCAAATTGTGAAGTGCGAGTACGTTAGCGACCTCAAATCGTTAGGGGAGCATACCATCAAATATTACGTAAACGAGAGCCCAAACTATTTATATGCGGAAAAGAGTGTAAAAGTGGTTATAAATAAAACAGAAATCACTTGTGGTAGCATATATGGAGAAGAGTTAACTTCGTTAATCGGTAAGGTTACCAATACGGAAGAGGGTATTTTTGCCGATGCAAACCTTACTATGAATATAATAGAGGTTACGGAAAGAGAAATTCTAGTTAATATACTACTAGGAGGAAAGGCTACGGAAGGCCGGTATACCGTTAATATTTTGCTTCCCGATAACGTAACGGGGACACCCCAAGTTTACGTAAATATCGGTGGAGAATATCAACTGCTTTCTACCACTATAGGAGGAAACTATCTCATATTCCAAACGCCCACGTTAGGAGAGTTTAAGCTAGTTACCGATGGTGCTTGGTTTATAGTCGAAAAAGGTCTTGCGTGGTGGGCTTGGTTGCTTATTTCTCTCGCGATAGCCGTGGTAATCGGCGGTAGCGTGGTGCTTGTTATAATACTATACAAGAAAGGCAAGCTTCCCATAGATAAAATAAAAAAACTATTTAGTAAAAAAGTAAATATTGGCAATAATGGCAGTCAAAATATTGATACAATAACTGATGAAAACTCAAGCGAGGATGAAAGCAATGAAGAATAGAACGCTAGTCATAAGTGTAATTTTAGTATGCGTAACCGTAGCTTTAGCACTATCGGTTGCTACCTATGCAATATGGCAAGAGCAAGCGACCGACTATGAAGAGATTCAAATTCCCACGGATGACTTTAATCCTTCGGCAAAATATATTATATATCAAGGACTTGATGCAAATGGTAATTTTATCGACGAATCTCCCCTTTCTTATGCGGTAGTTGGTTATTCCGGCATCATATCGGAGTTGATAATTCCCGATACTTATAATGGTTTACCTGTTACTAGAATTTCTTGTTCAACAACCCAAACGAACACGAATTTGGCTGGAAATAATATTATAACTAGCCTTGTTGTGCCTGCTAGTGTAACTAAAATAGACCAAGGAATTTTTGCAAACGCGGTTAAATTAAAAACGGTTACTATTTTGGGAGAGGGAGAAATTACCATAGAACCTTTTGCATTTGCAGGCTGTGTAGAGTTGACTACTTTTACAACGCAAAAAAATATAACCGGCGATGAAGCCAGTTATCTTTTGAATACTCCTCTTGGAAATTAGTAATTTACTTGGCTACGGGGTCTACCCTTATACCAAATTCACAATATAATTTGTTGTCAATCAAAACAGGGTCGCAAAGCTCATCTGGCAAAGCAAGCCACATTTTAATAGTGAGTTTTATCGTAGCGCTTCCCTTCAAATTATATGCTACACCCGGCGTGATTACCACGTCGGTTTCTTTTTGTCCATCAGCATAGTTGATATCGGCTTTGATTTCAAAGTTGATTTCTCGACTGGTATTAATGTTGTATTTGGTTTCTTCCGCGCCGAGTTTTACGTAGGCTTGTGTGGTTAGCATAAAATCATAAGAGCCAATGGTTTCTGTTTTAGTTGGGTCTTCATAAAAGCTAACGGTTTCGGTAAAAGTATGGGTTGTGGCAGGGGTTTCAACGTAACTTACCACGTCATCACTTTGATTATAAACTTTTAAAACGTCAAAATATTGGTTATCACGAACGGCATTAGGCTTACATATAGCGGGTTTTAAAATGCCATCAACAACTACGGGATTTTCGTCAAAGCCTACTACGATATAACCATCGGCAGGAATTTCGACCTCTCTATCAGTAACGTTTCTTGATTGATACCACGACAAAGTTACCGTACCTATGGCAAGTAGCAAGGAAGCGGTTAACAAACAAGTTATTAAGATGAGAGTAGTCTTTTGTTTCATATGCGTCGATAGGGGTTATAGGCTTGAACCTTCCTCTATACCAACAGTAAACGTGGTATAGAAAGTTGAACCCATATATTCGTAATCGGAAAACTTAAAAGCAGTTATTGGTTCGGTATTATCCGGTGTGGTGTATCTGCTATAAGAAGTTTCATCTAGGAAGATGAGTTCAAGTTGTATGTAGGTTATGCAAGTTTGCTTGTTGGGTTTTTCGCTGGGAGAAATGGTAAAATAATTACTATCTTGATAATGGAGAGCTTCCCCATTGCTATTAACCAATATACCATCACTATTAGGATAGAAGGTTCCTTTAATAGTGGATACAGTGTTATCATCGTTTAGTTCAACAACTTTTACTCGCATAGTGAAGAAATCGACGATGTTTTCAAATCCATTGGTGGTTTTGTCTATAATAGTTTTACCATCGGCTTTTTCAACACGTACGCTAGATAATTCACAAGTAACTGCATCGTCAACGTAGGTAGAGTCTTGGGTTACTTTAATAATTTTTGTTGCAATGTAAGGAGCATCGAATTCTCCACCTAGTCCGGTTTGACCTTGGTAATGTAATATGTTGTCTACAATATCGCTAAGACCGGTATCATCACTAGACTCGGCTGTAATCACTGCAGAAGATGTGTTGGCGGTTTCGTTTTTTGTGTACCACGCAAGAGTAACCATCGTCAAAATAAGGACGAGAGCTACTACCGTAAGATGTATTCCAAGAATAATAAGTTTCTTTTTCATATCCACCTTCTTACGCGCACGTACGCATATATAGTATTATAACATCTAATTAGTATTTATACAATACCCAATTTGCATAAGATTAAAAATAAAAAAGCCTATAAATAGGCTTTTTCTTTTATTACTTTAAAAGTTCTATTCGCTTGCTTTAAAGTTATATATGGGTTTAATTTGGGTTAGTATATCGACGGTAGGTGCAACGTTATCTACTATATCCTCTAGTTTCTTGTATGCCATAGGGCTTTCGTCTATGGTGGAGTGGTTTATCGAGGTAGAGTATATGCCCTCCATTTCCTTTTGGAATTCTTCTAGGGTTAGGGTTGCACGAGCTTTGCCACGGCTTAGTAAACGTCCTGCACCGTGAGGCGCGCTTTGGTTCCAGTCGTCGTTTCCTTTACCTAAACATATAAGGGAACCATCACGCATATTTATGGGTATAAGGAGTTTTTCGTCCTTGCGGGCGGATACTGCTCCTTTACGCAATATCATAGCATCGGTATCGATATAGTTGTGTATGGTGGTAAATTGTTCCACTACGTGGAGTCCCATTCCGTCTAGTAGTTCGTCTACCATAGCTTTACGATTTAGTACCGCAAAGTATTGTACTAACTTCATATCGTGTATATAGTCGTCGAAAAGATTTCCTTCTACGTAAGCAAATTCTTTGGGCACAACCGAAGTTTGTTGCATCATCATATCTATGGTAGATTGTATTTCTTTTTGTTTACCTTCTGCTTTCAAAAGCGATATTATCGCTTGTATTTGAGAGCTAGAGTTACCACAAAGGCGTTTATAGGCTTCCGATTGGTAATATTCGGCTACCTCAACACCCAAATGACGGCTTCCAGAGTGAACAACCAGATATTTGTTGCCATATTCGTCGACGTCAACTTCTATAAAGTGGTTACCTCCTCCAAGAGTACCTATGCTTTGGTAGGCACGTTCTTTGGATATAAAGCGAGCACATTTTAGTTGGTTCAAATCTATTTGCTTTGCTAGGGGATGGCGAGAGGCGCGTACGTTTATGCCCGAGGGTATGCGTTCATATATGAGAGCGTCTAGTTTCGCGAGGTCTATATCTTTTTCCTCTAAAAGAGCGCACTCCATACCGCAACCTATATCAACGCCAACCATATTGGGTATTATTTTGTTTTTTACAGTCATAGTGGTACCTATGGTACAACCGGCACCGGCGTGAACGTCGGGCATTATTCGAAGCTTTAAACCTTCGAATATTTGCGAATCGCACATAGCTTGTATTTGTGATATTGCGCCATCGTCTATAACGTCGGTGAAGACTTTGGCTTCATTATATAATCCTTTTATTAACATAATTATATCCTCCAACTTTTGGATAACCGCTTTTTAATTCTATCATTATGCGGTAAATAAATCAATGCCTAAAAATAAAGGATGCCACTTTGACATCCTTTAGATTAGGTACTAACGACTATACCAAGTCGATAACAGCCTTTTGAACAGCGTCGTAGCGAGCACCGTTCAATTTGTCTAAAAGACATTTGAAGGGGTCGAGTTCATTTGAAAGTACCATATCCATTATGCTGGGACTGAATCCACTTACCAAAGCCACTCCAAGAGCGTTTTCTTTCATAGGGATGGTTTCGGTGCGACTGGATAGGTTCCAGAACACTAGGCGAGGGAGCTTATATCCGTAATGAGTATATTTGTTTGCTATTGCTTCGAATAGTTTTACTCCTCTTGCGGTATCACGCAATTCGAAAGTGTTAGACTCAGCACAAGCATCAAACTCCATATCGGAAAGTATAAGAACGTTTGCAGGCATTTCTTCTTGAGTTGCTTTGCTCTTTAGTGCAGTTAAAAGTATAAGGTCGAAAACCTTTTCTACGTTAGTGTTGGCCACTTCGCTATGACTGTAGATTATAGCTAATTTATCGTGCAAGTTTTTACCGCTTGATAAATCAATAAACTGAGGACGTTCACTAAAGGTTATGAACTTATCTTTGTATATTCCAGAGGAACGTTCTGCAAAATAGATGGATAATGCAGCTGCAATTTCAAGGCAAGAAACGTTAGTATTTTTGATGATAGACTCCATGCTTCCGGAGTCATCCATTACGCATATAGTATTGCCTTGTCCTTTAACGTAATCGGGAAGATTTTTCCAGAGTGCTTCAAGGGTTTCATCGTACAAACCTACCTCACAATCCCACATATTTAGTTTGGTGTAGTTATGTACTATATTATGAGGAAATAGTACACTAGAATTTATCTTTGCGGTACCCGTTTTAACTTTTTCCAAATATGCATCGCGTCTCTCTTTATCATGACGAGAGAAGACTTCTCTATATTTGTTGTTTGCAAGGGAAGGTACTGCTTCGTAGTCTATTTCGGACCACATTCCTGCGCTCATTTTAACTTCAAGCACGTTGGTGTAAGCACGTAATTCGGCAAGAAGTTTGCGGTATTCCTTTGCGGTAATACCCCAATTATTGACTATAAGTTTAGCATAATTGCGAGTATCAAGAGAGGAAGTGTTTATGGAAGGCATCCATTTTGCACAAAGTGATATGGATTCCCCTTTTTCCATAGTCTCTTTATCGCGGAGTAGTTGTTCTTTAAGGAAGGAGCAAACGTCGATAGCAAGAGGGGTGTCAAGTAAGGGGAGAAGGTTGTCGAAACGAGTGTACTCTGCAACTAAAGGCATAAGTGCAAGAGCAACTTTAGGCTCGTTTTCGGCAAGGAATTTGTAGCATAATCTAAACAAACGTCTTTCGCCCATTCCGCCACGAACGTCGCTAGCGAAGAATAGCCATTTGATAGCTAGAAGTTTGTTTTCGTAAAATGCTTTTGCATATTTCTTTAGAACTTCCTCGTCGGGAAGTGCGCGTAGAGATGATACTACAAAGTTAAGGTCCAATAGAGCGCGACCGGTAGTGCGGAAGCCGAGGGCTTCGTTTTCGGTTACGGATTCATTGAACTCGTTTAGTAAAGTATTTTCAAGATTTTCGATAAAGTTGGTCATTGTTAGTTTCTCCTATGAATTTATAATTATTCCAAGACGGGATTAAGTACTTTTCTCATTTTCCTTCATTGAATGCTGACACCGTCTTTGAATAGGGGTTAACGTGAGGGGGACGTCGGGTAGTGAGCCCGAAGAGTGGGATATCGCACATCATAATATAATAGTATTATGTTTTTACCTCTTATTTTTTCATTTAATTAATTTTTTTTGGTTGCAGTCAGAAGCCTTATTGCAAGACTCGACCCACCTGAACGTATCCGTCCCCATAAATATTATGTTGTCAAGTTAAAATAAAAAATCAAAGTGGCAGAGAAAGCGAGACTCGAACTCGCAAAGGCTTTCACCTCACTTGTTTAGCAAACAAGCCGACTACCATTATCACATTTCTCTATGATGGTGATTCATCAGAGATTCGAACTCTGGGTACCTTGATTAAAAGTCAAGTGCCTTACCGCTGGGCTAATGAATCAAAATTTGAGGACGGTAGGATTCGAACCTACGAATTGTTACTCAACTTAGCTTATCAGACTACTCCACATAAAAGTTGCAGTTTAAGACTTTGTCAAGACTCGATTTTTTGGCAAAGGTAACTGCCTTACCGCTTGGCGACGTCCTCATATTTAAATGTTTTTGTTGGGTTTAAAAAAATTCAAACGTGGGAAAATCTCCCGATTACATTTTGATTATAACTCCGTTTATTTTTGTATGTCAAGAGAAAAAATATATTTTTTTGCAATTTTTTCAACTTTTTGCCCAAAAATCAACCATTATTTACAATGTTTACATTGTAAATAATAATATATATTTTTTATATATAGGGAATGGAAAGCACTAAAAAAACTAGGCACGAATTTGCTCCTCTAATATTTATTACGAAGCAACGCCTAGTTTTCCTAGAAAAATTTTTAATTTTTTTAAGTTAGATTTTTTTAAATCGAATAGTGGCTTATGGGAGCACTATTCGTCTATCTTCTGTTCGTGAATGGTGAGCGTAGACATTTCTACAGGAAGGAAGAAGCATAGACCGTGGGCAGGGGTACCTACGCCGGCTTTTTCTTTAATCTTTTGCATAATCCTTATAGCAACCTCTTTTTTAACTACACTAAGTACAATTTCTTTTTCGGTATCAATAGTTATTCCAAGTATGGTTTTGGGTTTAGCCACAGAGCCTCTTGCATTTATTATGGTAGCGCCCGTTGAGCCAAGCGAACGAGCAATATCAACTACTTCGGAAGCAAATCCTGCATTAACAATAATATATAAAGCTTTTAAATCGTTCATAATAATACTCCTATGTTTAAAATGTTAGTCCTTCGACGGGTATGCCGAATGCAATGCCGGTGTTTGGCTTTTTGAAGTTATAATCGTAATAAAGAAGGTTTAACAGCTCTTTTGCATTGTTGTTTTTTAGTAAACAAGAAATGAGTACCTTGCTTTGTTCCGCTTCGAAGCCAAAGGCTGCAGCAATAGCGCTAGGGCTCATAGAACCGTGTCCGTAAACCACTTGGATGCCATGCGCTCCGTGCTCGCTTAAGAGGGATAAGAACTTATTCTTTTTCTTTTGTTCTGCAATAATTATGAAATATTGCAGACCGTTATTTTGAATATCACTCATCTGCGTTTTCCTCACTTTGTGTAGTTTGTGTTTCTATATCGTTTTCCGCTATGGGGATTTCCGTTTGTTCCTGTTCGTTTATAGTATCGTTTGGTATTTCTTCTATATCATCTGGATTGATGTTTTCAGCCAAAGAAGCATTTTCTTCTATAACTTCTTCAAGTTCTTCTTCAACCACTTGTTCAATAGTGTCCTCGGTTATCATAATTTCGGTAACGTCATCTTCTACTATATCGGTATCGATTGCATCAACGTTGGTGATATCTTCTATAATTTCTTCGGTTAGTTCGATATCTTCGGTAGTTATATCGTCATCGATTGCGGGAAGCTCGGTAACAAAGCTTTCAAGGTCAGCGAAGCTATCGTCTTGAGCTTCGATAGTAGCGCGTTTAAGACGAATATTATAAATTATACCAAGGGCTTGGATGGCAATAAGAGGGGTAACGGATATAAATGAAATTATGCCAAATCCGTTGGTAAGTATAGACATTTCTCCTCCGTGAGCTTCGGCAACAGCCCTTGCAATGCTCAAAGTTAGGGGAGTTAGAAATGCCGAGGTCAAAGCTCCTCCGGTAACGCCACCCGAGTCGAAAGCAAGTCCAACGAAAAGCTTGGGCGTAAATATCATCATTATAAGTGATGTTGCGTATAAAGGAACAAGGAAATATAAGATATTTATTTCCGTTAGTATCTTTAGTATAGATAGTAGCGAGGCAACGCCTATACCTATAGCAAGAGTGATACGAATGGTAGTTTTGGTAATGTGTCCATTGGTAAGTTCTTCTATTTGTACGCCAAGTATAGTAACTGCTGGTTCGGAAACCGTGATTGCAGCGCCAAGAATAAACCCTACGGGAAGAAGTAACCATTTGAGCCATTCGGGGCGAGCGCTATCAAAGAATATACGACCTATATATTGTCCTACGAACCCAAAGCCATAGTCTATGCCGGAAAGGAATATAAGTAATCCTAAATATACCGGGATTACACCGAGTAGTAGCTTTGCAAAGGTCTTTTTAGGTAGTTTGATTAGGAATATTAGGAATGGTATAGAGATAAGAATTATCGGTAGAACTGCAAGAGCAACGTCGCTAAGATTGTTTAGTACGATATCGCCTATACCAAGAGAGGAAGACATATCGTAGGGGCTTTCGGGTGGCAACTCACCATTTACCGCCTTTAGAATTATGCCATAAAGAAGTACTGCAATTATAGGGCCGGCGGAGGCAATTCCTATTATACCCAGTGAGTCGTCGTTCGTTTTGCTTTTTGATGCGGTAGTCGAAATACCGAGTCCCAAAGCTAGAATAAAGGGTACCGAAACATCACCTGTCGTTGCACCGCTACCATCGAATGCTAAGGATATAAATTCTTTTGGAGCAAAGATTACAAGCAAGAAAGCGACCCCGTAAAGAATGGCGAATACAAGTTTTATATTTATGTTTTTAACTATGCGGAGTAGCGCAATAGCAACGCCCACACCTATCCCTGTAGCAGTTATCCAAATAAATAGGGTGCTGTCTACTAGGGGCATAATAAAGTTTATTTGTTTTGCTAGTACAGCAAGTGCGGGCTCTGCCACGGTTGCGAGAAGACCAAAAACAAAGCCGAAGCTCAAAACAAATATAAGCTTATTATATTTGGAAAAAGAGTTACCAACCATTCTGCCGATAGGCAAAATACTGCTTTCAAGTCCCGATAAAAATAGCGATTGTCCTACAACTACGCACAAATAACCAACGACGATTTTGAGGTAGTCGCTAGGGGAACTTAACGGCGCTATACAAAGGCATATTATGATTATAACAGCGAGCGGAAGAGAAGAAAAAAAGGTCTCTTTCACTGTTTGTAGGAATTTTGATTTCATAATACCTCGTGTGTTGGTGATACTAAAAAGTCCTTGAGCAAAAGGACAATAAATATATATCATATTAAAGAAAAAAAGTCAATATAATTGACTTTTTAATACGAAGGGATGATGAACTAAAAACGTTATAAAAACTAGTACGCGTACTAGTTAGGTTTCTTTTTAAGGAATAAGAGGGATAGGTTTTCGGGAACGTAATCGGGGATTAGGTTGCAAAATCTATCGAATGGTAGCTCAAGAAGAACTTCTTTTGCAGTTCTGTCGCCCTTTAAGCATCTAAAACCTATCAACGCCAATCTATGGTCGGCGATAACGTCGGCTACTGCTTTTTTCTCGTGGCTAAATTCTTCGTATAGGCTTTGGGCGAACATCGACATTTTTTCCGCATCGTGGAAAAGCTCCGCTATTTTGTAGTCGTAGTATTTTATGGCGGGGACTATTTCGGGAATACTTTCAAAAATTGATTCTAACTTTTCACGTTCGTTTAGTAAAATCGAAATACATTCTTTTTTCGCTATTGTTTTCATAGTGGAAAAATGGTGTACCATAATATAGTCGGGTGATTTGATTTTGACTCTATTCCAATTTTTATCGACAACAACGAAGCCTTCTTGTCGAACGTTTTCGCCTTCCGGCATATTTTTATTCAATTCAATTACTGCCGAAATACAATTATCAAGAGAGGACAAGGGGAATTGGCGTGGCTTTTTGATACCTATATCAATATCGAATTCTTCACCCGTAACGTTACTGCGAGTGCCCAAATGATAAAGTGAAGCGTTATCATACTTGACGACCACGCGAGTGTCGGGGCTAACGAGTTCAAAGATATACGTATAATCTTTGTTGAGCTTATCATAGGGAATATCGTTTACGTTATCGGCATTTTTTATGATATCAGCATAGGTGATACCAATCTTTTTTTCAACGGGAGCATTTTCTGCGCGTATCATACCATTGGTTGAAAACTGCCATTTATTCAACGACTTATCAAACCATAATTTAATAATAGAGCCATCGACTTTTTCTTGCACTCTTGCGCTATCCCAATCGATAGGGTCGGAGTATCCCTCGTTATAGTTACCAAATTTTCTAAAAGGCCAACAAACTACTTCTAACGAGGCGATATTGATAATAATACCGCGAGACTCTTGTAAAATAGCATCATAGTAATCACATTCGGGACGATAGGTAAAAATTGCCAAATCACCTTCTCTTTTGATTTTAATAGCATATTTATCTGTAAGAATGCTTTCCCAATCATCTGGGTGATTAGCAATAAAATTACATAAATAAGAGTTTTTAGTCATAATTGATTTCCGCCTGCAAGTAATTAGTTAAAACAAATAAAGGATAGTCCCTAAATATCAACAAATAAAATTATAGATAACTCTAACAAAAAAATCAAGTACCAAGTTTAGATATTGAAAATAAGGGGCGACTAAAAGATATGATAAAGTTTGTACTCCCTGCGGGAATCGAACCCACAACTAGCCCTTAGGAGCACATTGAAACTGTAAACAAAGAATTTATATTATGTATTTCGTGCAATTTTGTACGTTTTATAGCGCTTTTAAGACGAGAAAACGTTTAATTTTATTCGTATTGCAAAATCTTGTTTATAAAATAAAACAACTTTTATTCTAAAATTATTCCTATTTTATTCCAAATTGCCTTTTCACTACCAAATATCAAGAAAAACTATTTTCAAAATTAAAAATCTAAATATTGGATTTTTGATTGAAATTTTTAAATATATGTGGTATAATGATTAAAACTGATTTTTTATTAAGGATGGTGCTATAAAATGGCTGTCAGTTATAAAAAGCTATGGAAACTTTTAATTGATAAGGATATGAAGAAAAAAGACCTTCGAATTGCTACGGGTATGACTACCACTGCGCTTGCAAAACTCGGCAAAAATGAACACGTAAACACCGAAATTTTGGCTAAAATCTGCAAAGTTTTAGAGTGCAATATTGAAGACATTGTTGAAGTTGTTGACGAACAATAAAAGTTTTATATATTGGTTTATGAATTTATCAGACTTAACTAAGGAGTAATTATGGCGAGAAAAATAAATTTTTCATTTAAAAAAACAATTAAAATAATCGGGATTGTTTTAGGTATTCTATTTTTAGTTTTTGGTATACCTATCATAATCAATATGTGTTATAAAGCAAATTGTGGATGTTCAACTGCGTGGGATGCTTCGGCTATGCTTGGATATTATGGTGCAATACTTGGAGCTCTCGCAACTATTGTGACGGTTATTCTTACAATTTTATTTACAAAGAAACAAATACAAAGAGAGTCTTTTCTAAGAAGAGAGAACGAAAAATGGGAAAATCTTGATAAGATTTTTTTAGAAATAGTTAACAGTATAAATCCTATTGAAGTTTTAAAAAGCATTATGGAAAGAGGAATGGTTGACCCTTCTCACTCAATTAGTCTTTTACAAAAATTTCAAATGAATTGTAAAACTTGTTATGATAGGTTAAATACTCATTTAAATATCGTTGACTTGCCAAAAGTTAAGAAACTTATGGATGAGATTTCAAAGATATCGGAAGAGTTTGTGGAAATAAGTGGATTACTCATTAAACAATATTCTGATTTGCATTTATGGCAACGCAAAGATTCCGCTATTGAAATGTTTGAGATTGAGAAAAATCGTCCGGGCTCTTTTACTCAAGAAGATATTTCTTTTAAGCATGATGTTTTAGAAAAACTTCAATTTATCAATAAAGAAAAAATTGATGCTGAAATAACAAAAATAAATCTTGAATTTGTTGGTTTGTATGAAGGGAAATATAGAGAACTATTGCGTTTAAGAGGGTCAACTTTTGAAACTATCTATAATGAAATAAATTCTCGTGCAAACGAAATATTAGATATAAAAAGAAGCAAATAATGGAATTTTAAATTGATATATGACGGAAGTTGTCATATTAAATTAAGAAAATATCATTGAGGAATACTATGGCTAAATTAATAAAATCCCCACTCAACTATACGGGTAATAAATATAGAATTCTCCCACAAATGCAACAATACTTTCCTGAGAAAATCAGTTGCATGATTGACCTTTTTTGTGGCGGGGCAACAGTTGGGTTAAATGTGGAAGCTGATAAAATTATCTTTATAGACAACAACCCCCAAATAATCAATTTGTTGATTTTTTTGGCGCAACAGTCTTTTGACGAATTTTTAAGCAAATTGGAAAGTTTAACTGTAAAATATCATCTTTCTTATTCTTATAAATACGGCTATAAAACATATAGAGATTTATGCTCTAACAAGACCGATAACAATGGATTGAAAGACTATAATAAAAACGGCTATTATCAATTGCGTAGCGATTATAATGCTTTGATTGACAAAACCACTGATGAAGCTAATACTTTACTTTATTTATTGATGGTTTACGCTTTTAACAACGACATACGTTTTAATTCAAATGGTGAGTTCAATTTACCAATTGGAAAAACTGATTTGAATAAAATGAACGTTATGAAAGTTAAAGCCTATATAGAAAAAATTAATAAAATAGATGCAGAATTTATATGTATGGATTTCAATAATCCTAAGTTGTTGGATTATGTAGCTGAGGCAGATTTTATATATATGGACCCACCGTATCTTGTTGGGGATGCTGTCTATAATGCTTCTTGGGATAATAAAACGGAATACCTTTTAATGGATTTCTTAGATAAATTGTTAGAATTAAAAAAGAATTTTGCCTTATCTAACGTTATGTGTAAAGTTGGAAAAACCAACGAACCGCTTTCATATTGGTGTTACAAAAAGGGCGAAACAATTTGTATTCACGATATAGACTATAATTATAAAAGTGCAAGCTATAATAAAATAACCCGTGATGCAAAAGAAAAAGAAGTATTGATTGTAAATAGAGGTTATTATGAAAATAAACAATAGACGGTATATAGGCTGTAAGACAAAATTATTAGATTTTATCTATGAGTCTGTTGTGGAATTAGGTTACGACTCTTCAAATACTTTTGCGGATATCTTTGCAGGAACAGGCGTTGTAGGATATAAATTTGCACAAGAAGGATACCAAGTTATATTAAATGATACCCTGTATTCTAACATTGTTGCCTATTTTGCTTGGTTTGGTAATGGTAATATTAGACTAGAATTCCTTACTGCTGAAATAGATAAAATCAATGCTTTTGCAACGCTTCCTTTGAAAGATAATTATTTTTCAAATGCTTATGGGGATAAATATTTTTCAATGGAAGATGCTCGTTTAATTGGTTATATACGTGATTATATTGAAGATAATAAAAATATTTATACAGAAAGAGAATACTATTATTTAATTGCATCACTATTGTACTGTACTGATAAAATTGCAAATACTGTTGGGCATTTTGAATCTTTTCTATCACGTAAACCTACAACCAAAGGAATTAAACTATCATTATTAGAGCTCGACGATATAAAACCTGCTGAAATATATAATATGGATGCTAATTCACTAGTAAAACAAATTAAACCCGATATAGTATATATTGACCCCCCATACAATGCTCGACAATATGTAAACTTTTATCACGTATTAGAAAATTTGGCTAGATGGAATAAACCAAACGATTTTGAAGGCAATTCAATGAAATTTAAGCGAAACTCGTTAAAAAGTGACTATTGCCGTTCAAAAGCGCCCGCACTATTTGAGGATTTAATAAGCAATCTACAATGCAAGTTAATAGTTGTTTCTTATAATAACACATATAAAGCAGGAAGTATTTCTTCTGTTAATACAATTTCTAATGAACAATTAATAGCAACTTTAAGCAAAAGAGGAAAAACGACAGTCAAATCAGTTGATTATAAATGTTTTAATGCGGGCAAATCCGAATTAAATGGACACAAAGAACTCCTATATATTTGCGAGGTAAACAAATGACACTTTTAGAATTATATAAAAATTTAAGTAATAATCCTTTATTTTTCAACAACTATTTTTCCACAAGCGGGAAAACCGCAGGTAAAATATTTAGTTTTAAAAATACAAACTATCGTGGAATTTTAACCTTCAGTAAAGGCGAATTACAAGGATTTGCAAAAGGGTTTAAAGTTCTTGAAAATGTCGAAGGGATAAAACGTTCTGATTGGACTAGAAGGGTTGGACATCAAGAGACCGAAAAACAACACGTTGTTAATATGCGAAAATCAGAATTATTTCGTGTAGTGGACGATGCTTATCAAAAAACAAGTAGAGGCATCGTATTTAAAAAGATGGTAATTGATGAAAACTTGTCAGCAGATGAGAAAAAGTTGATTTGCCTATTTTTAATTCTTGTTGGGTATTTTTCAGATATTCCGAACTACATAATTGAACAGACAAAAGTCTTTTTTAAACGTTGTAACGAAGCAGGTTACACGGATGAAGAAATTTTAAACGCTCAGAAAAACTTTATAAAAAACGGCATAGCATCTAAAAAGATATATGAGATTTTTTTAGAACCGTATATCTACTTAGATAGTTTTTATTCTAGTTTTGATGGCATAGATTTCTTAAAAGCTTATAAAGAGGCTCCCGAACATGAAAAAATAGAATTTATCAATTATCTTGCAAGAAAATATAAACATAAAACATATGATTGTGTTCTTACAAGAAAATATGAGCCTGGTGGCAATTACACAAAAAATACAGCAATTGATAACGCTTTTATTCTTTTTGTTGTTAAGAAACTTATTGTAGCAAACAATAAAGATTTCGACTCTTTTGTTTCCACGATGTTAAATGCTTATATTGAACTTTACCCAATAGACGAAAATCGTGTAAAAAAGTTTATTTATGATACTGACAAAAATAGGAGTGTGTTTCAGGTAATCTTCTGTAAGGCTATGAATGTTCCTATTTCACCTTTAATGGTTGAAAAAGATTTAACCGAAGTAGAAATAAATGAATTAAGCTTAAGCGATGCTACGGAAGCAGAAGGCGCTATTGCTCTTGATATTGTATCTTCTTCGCTTAAAAAATTGGCAAAATTGAATACAGGTTATAAATGTGTTCTAGAAGAATGCGAAATGTGCAAGTATTTCACAGCTAAAGAAAACAATAAAAATTACCTTGAAATACACCATTTGATACCACGTGAGTTCGCAAATGATTTTGACGCGCCTATAGAAATTTTGGATAATTATATTGCTTTATGCCCTAATTGTCATAGAAAGATTCACTTAGCGGTAGATGCCGAGAGAAAATATATGATAAACACATTGTTTAATCAGAGAAAAGATAAATTATCTGAACATGGATTGAGTGTCGATATTAAGACTTTATATAATTATTATAAAATTGACGATAAAAACTAATTACCAGACCAAGTTGTGTATGGTGGGAAAAAAGAATACTGGTGGAAATGCTCTAAATGTGGGCATGAATGGCAAGCTCAAATAATAAAAAGAAACAAGGGGCAAGGTTGTCCAGAATGTTATAAAAATAGTTTTAAAAATAAACAAATCTAATCGTGGGCGGGAATCATAAATCTTAATAGAAAACCTTTTAGGGTGGGGCTAAATGTCCTGCCCTTAATTTTTTGCAAAGAAAAAGAACGCAAATCTATGTTCGATTTACGTTCTTATTTGTACTCCCTTGCGGGAACGCGAAAGACTGTCTCGTGCAAAGAGTAAAGATTTTAATGGACGTGTGCTCGTAAAGGTTGTAGTTTATATAGGAACTTGACCGCAAAGCGCTCACTTTCGCCAGGTTTGCTAACGCAAACTTGCGCACCCAGTTGGCTAAAGCCAACGGAAAAGAGTAGCCCACCAAACGAGCGAATCGGGGATGATTTGCACTTCTTACGGGAACGCGAAAGACTGTCTCGTGCAAAGAGCAAGATTTTAATGGACGCGTGCTCGTAAAGGTTGTGGTTTATATAGGAACTTGACCGCAAAGCGCTCACTTTCGCCAGGTTGCTAAAGCAACTTGCGTACCCAGTTGGCTAAAGCCAACGGTAACAAAAAACAGCTTAGATTGAGTGAGCTGGGAGTCCGTTTGTACTCCCTTGCGGGAACGCAAAAGATTGTCTCGCACGATAGAATGAGTATACCTAAGAACAATACACGTAAAGAATGAATTTCTATGATATGCTTGAAATGCAAGCACTTCACTTTTGCTAGGTTGCTAAAGCAACTTGCGCACCCAGTTGGCTACAGCCAACGGGTGTGCCTTCCCGCAAGTGAGTACAAAAAAGGG
>JAFQAQ010000021.1 GCA_017399945.1 Clostridia bacterium | reverse complement strand
CTTTCTTCCGGTGATAATTCCGCAAGAGCGTCAAGCTCTGCCATGCGCAATATGCCAACCGTCTTTTCGGCAAAATCTCTACCAAACTCTGTGAACGCTATATTTTTCTTATTCCTTGTTCCGGGGATGGGCGAAAGAAACACCATCCCTTTCTTTTGCAGGGCAGCTACGGCGGTGTTGATAGTTTACTTGGGAATAGACCACTCGCTGCACAGGTCATACTGAGAGCACGGCGCCTCTGCGTCCAGCAGCGTATACAGTACCCCAAGTGAGCTATTTTATTTACCACTTCGGGCGGAGTAAAAACTTCATCGTTGGATAAATTGGCAAGGCACGATAATACGTCGGGCGTATGCAAGGTTTTATTTTTATTTATCCTATCAAAAAAAGATTCAGTCATTTTCGTTTATCCTCCTATATGGTAATTGCGGATATTCCTTTATCGGTTTTGCGATATATTCGCCCGTAACGGGGTTGAGTGTAAGATATTTGTAAATATCGTCCTCGTCGTCAAACAATGATTTCTGTTTTTTCTCTTGCGGTTTTTCGCCAACTTTTAGCAATACGTCAAGGCGAAAATCACGGCGTTTTAGGTTTGTACCACCAACAACGCTCCATTCAGGGAAAATAATAGGCGTATCGGTGTCTTGTTGGTTTTCGTCCACACACATAAGCGTTAAAGCGTTTCCGCAAAGGATATTTTTGCTTAGGATATACTTAACGGCTTCGCGCGTTTGCTCGTTTACTTCCTTTTTGCAAATTGCTTTATATTCTTTGTCCCAAATAGAGAAAAGGCGATTTCTGCATTCCATAACGTTGTCTTGCATAATGTCCACGCCGTAAATACTCGTTATCGCAAAAACGGAAAAGCGTTCGTAGTCATAGGTACTACGCTTATATTTTTTCTTTACGCTATCAAGTTTACGGGTTAAAATTTCGGCAAGGAAATTCCCGTCGCCACAGGCGGGCTCGAGAAAACGCTTGCTGTAATCTTCACACATATTTTGAACAAGGTCGCACATTGCTTTCACTTCACGTTCGGCGGTAAAAACTTCGCCGTGTTCGGCAACCCTTTCTTTTGATTTTGTTTGACTTTTTGCCATAGTTAGCCTTTATTTTCGGTGTATTTTTCACTATGAAAAAGTGCGTGGATTAAAATAATCCACGCACAAAAGTAACTATATGAAAGATAAATGAGCATCAAATATTACGCAAATGTAAATTACTAAAAATGATTTGCCGTTAGCCATACCAATACGGCTTGATTTTTCTTACGTTTTTTGATATAATATATAAACTAAGAAAAATAACTGTGCACCGATTATTTTAATTGATGCACAGTTATTTTTTTATAAAAGTTTCCCTAAACGATTCATCATATCGGCTTTATGTTCAAGCATAGAGTGCGCATAACGGTTAAGTGTAATAGTGGCGTTTTTATGACCAAGCAGTTCCGACAACGTTTTCACGTCCATACCGCACTCTAACGCACGAGTTGCAAAGGTGTGGCGGAGCGAGTGAAAACCTTTATGCGGAATATTTAATTTTTTGAGCAACAACTCAAACGTTCGCTGATAAGAGCGCACGAAAACGGGCTTTTCGCCGTCGGCTATTATATAATCGCAAGTGGAACGTTTTTTAATGCTTTTAAGTAACGGCAAAATTTGTTTCGGCAAAGGGATTATACGCCGAGAATGAATGGTCTTGGGACTATCCATTATTCGCGAGTGTATTCCGTTTATTGTTCCATCGTGGCAAGTTTTCGCTACAACAAGCAATCCTTTGTCGAAATCTATATCCGACCACGTAAGCGCAAGAAGTTCTCCTATGCGCAAACCTGTATAAAGGCATAACACAATCCCGAATAGTTTGTCCTTCTTGCTATTCAGTACGGCGTTTTCTATTTTCTTTTGCTCTAAAACAGTAAAACAATCTACTTGTTTTTCCTTTGTTTTAGGGCGTTTTATTTTGTTTGCAACGTATTCAGGCGCAATCCCTATTAAATGTGCCGTTTTTAGAGAGTTTTGTAGTACCGATATAACGGTGTTTACAAAGTTTGCCGATAAGCCTTGTTTTGTTTTCTTGTTTCCGTTTGTAAGTAGGCTTGTTATAAAGCGTTGTAGAGCGATAACGGATATTTCCGTTATATCATAGTTTCCAAGCGCAGGGCTTATATGTAATTTGATGATTTGCCGATATCTTTCATAAGTTCGTTGTTTTGATGACGGCTTAATATAATTTTCAAGCCATTCATTAAGCCAAGTTATATATTTCATTATTTTTCTCCTTTTAGTGTTATTATAATTTTAACTTTTTTGCACGAAAAAAGAGCCAAGTTTTAACCCTTGACTCTGAAATCGTTTATTTTTATTTAGTTTTCCATCAATTGTGATTGTTTCCGAGTGTAAAAAAAGGTTAGAACGTTTTTATCCTAACCTTTAAGTTGTTTGTGAATTAGCTCGCTTTTGTTAATTTTTTATTTGTCCATATTGTTGGTTTACGACACTATACTTTCAAAAGAAAGTCGTGTGTTTTGCAAAGCAAAAAGTAAAGGATAGCAAAATTTTGCTATCCTTTTATAATGTCTTAAAAATCCCTATGAGTGACGCACCTATTGCAAACTGTCTTTTTGTTGCGTGGCCCATTTATATATACCCCTTTTTTTGTGAAAATAAGCGCGTTTTTTGTGAAATTTTCTATTTGAAAAATTTTGTAAAAATGTG
>JAFQAQ010000020.1 GCA_017399945.1 Clostridia bacterium | reverse complement strand
CAACGGTATGATTTTTGTGGAAAAAGCACTTTCTATGATGAGCAAAGGCTTTGCCGCAATCATTATTCAAAACTCGGCAGGCTCGGGAAAAGCAACGGAATATAACAAGCGCATATTAAAGCATAGCACGCTACTTGCAAGCATTAAAATGCCAGGCGATTTATTTGTAGGAAAATCTAGCGTTCAAACCTACGTTTACGTTTTCCGTGTTGGTGAAGCTCATCAAAAAGACGATATCGTAAAGTTTATTGATTTTTCTAATGATGGTTATACAAGAACAAACCGAAAAAAAGCAAGCAAGAATTTGTTTGATAGCGATAGAGCAAAAGACCGTTATCAAGAACTTGTGGATTTAGTTCGTTATGGGAAAGGGAAACTTAGCATCTATACCGAAAAAGAATATTATGAAGGTACTATAAACCCTGAAAGTGGTGCGGACTGGAATCAAACAGCGCCTATCGATACAAAGCCTACGCTTGAGGATTTCAAAAAGACGGTAAGCGATTATCTTGCGTGGGAGGTTTCAACTTTATTAAAAGGACAAAATAAGGAGGATGACCGCCTGGGAAAATAGATGCCCTACTCAACGACGCTCTCCGAAAGGTTGAGTGGGGCGAATATAAACAGGGAGATTTGTTTGAGATAGAAAACACTTTAAGTTTTAATACGGATAAAATTATTGACGGTACGGAATATGATTATGTGACGAGAACTTCATTAAATCAAGGAATTCTTTGCACAACAGGATTTGTGAATAGTGAGAATATAAATCCTGCTGGAACTTGGAGTTTAGGACTATTACAAATGGATTTTTTCTACCGAGAGAAACCGTGGTATGCAGGACAATTTGTTAGAAAAATTATTCCTAAAATTGAAATTAACAAAGCAAGCAGATTATTTTTTTCTACTATATTAAATAAGCAAAAGCAAAGATTACTATCAGTTCTTGTGCGTGATGTAGATAAAATATTTAGAGATACAAAAATCAAACTACCAACAAAATGTGGACAAATTGATTTTGATTTTATGACGAGCTTCGTCGCCGAGCTTGAAGCTCGTCGTGTCGCCGAGCTTAATAATTACTTATTAGTAACAGGCTTAAAAGATTATGTTTTAACAGCCGAAGAAGAAAAAGCGTTGAGTATATATAAAAGTGGAAATATTGATTTCAAAGGATATGAATTTGAAGATATTTTTGACAAAATTAAACAAGGACGTCGCTTAAAAAAGGACGACCAACTTGCAGGAAAAATTCCATTTGTTATGGCAGGGGTAACGAATACGGGTGTTGCAAATTATATTTCTAATCCTATTGCGAAATTTCCTGGCAATTCTATAACGATTGACATTTTTGGAAACACTTTTTATCGTAATTATGCTTTTGGGGCAGGAGATGATACTGGTGTGTATTGGAGCGAAACTATAAATTATGAGAAAGAATGCATGTTATATTTTGCTACAACTATGGCAAAAGCTATAAAAGGGAAATTTTCTTATGGTAAAAAATTAAGAAGTTCGCAGAGCTTAAAATTCAAAATGTTGCTTCCTGTAAGAAAAGGCAAAATCGATTTTGAGTTTATGAAAAACTATATATCGGCAATACAAAAACTCGTCATTAAAGACGTGGTTTTGTATGCCGATTCAAAAATCGAAGCAACAAAAAGTATTGTTTCAAAAAAATGGTTGTAGACGATATAAAAGCTAGTCATTTTGTAGTTCTACCCTATATAAACGGGGAGATTTTAGAGATTTTGTAGTACTAACGCAAAAAAAAAGAACCATCAAGCGATGGTTCTTTTTGTTATTTTATATTTTTAAGTAGTTGTAGTAAGGCTTTTTTGTTGTCTTGTGATAAACATTTAACTCTTCTTATAAGTTCGTCTTCGTTGTCGTCTTCTCTAAAAAACTCGGATAGAGTTAATCCAAAAGCCCCACAAATTGCCCTAAGTGTAGAAATTTTGGGTTCAGTATTTCTTGAATATAAATTGTTTAACGTGGATTGCGTTAAACCACTTTCCATTGCAAGATAATTTATTGACCAACCTTTTTCTTTTCTTAATAATTCAATTTTTTCTAAAATTTCCATTTTTGCATTTTACCCCTTTTGATAATATTTTATAACTAAATTGAGTTAAGATAATAACCCAAAACGCTTGACAAATAAACTCAAATGAGTTAGGATATAATAAAAAGTGAGAGTCACTTAAAAACAGAGGAGAATGATAAATGGCATTCAAAATTACTTTTATGGAAAAAGTTGGTGTTTTTCTTAGTGCGTTAAATTCAAACGCGATGCCAACCGAAGCAACTTTCTCTATTAATCTTAACGCGAAGTTTTCTGACGTTAAAGATTACGTAGAGAAACTTCAAATTAGCAAGTCTATGGCGGGTAGAGTTACAAAACAATCTGATACCGGCTATATGTACGTGTTCGAATATATTTTCGATGGACAAAGTATGAATAGTAAACATGGTGGATATCGTGTAACTATAAATCACGTTGGAGAAAAGGTTAATTCCGTACAATTGTATTTGCGTAAAGTTTCGGCTACCGTAGATTGCAAGTTTATGTTAAATAAGATGGAAGAAAAAATACCACAAATTCCTGCTGGTGAAGTAGTTTCTGAAGAAGTTGTTAAACCCGTGGATTATTCTGAAAAAAATCTTGCAGAGTTAGTTGACGCATTCGATAAAAAATTAAACGAATTTAAAAAGAACCCTATGACCGCATTATTAGAAGAATTGGCAAATATAAAGGATGCTATGAGCGATAAAGTTAGTGAAAAACCACTTGCAGAAAGAGCTCCTTTTGAAAAGCCAATCTCTATGATTACGACTTATATCGATGCTCTTAAAATGCAAATGAATAGCGCCTTGGCTAATCCAACTCAGTTTGTGAATATGTACGTTCCACAAATGGCTACTGCACTTTCGGAATTGGCTGGATTATTATAAAAAAATTGGTTAAACAAAAAGAACCATCAAGCGATGGTTCTTTTTGTTGTTTTAAATTGGTGGTGTAGGGGGGTGCGACAGTAGGATATGTCAATTTTTTTGGAGGATAAACTATTGTATTGCTTATAGAAAAGTTTATAATCTAAACTAATAGCAAAAGGGAGAACGATTATGACGAAAAAGATGGTTGCTAAAAGCATAAGCGATTGTATTGATTGGATAAAAGGACAAATGTGTTCTTTTAACAAGGCGTCTTGGGGGATTTATGAAAGAATTAGAATCGACCAAAACCAAAGGGTGTGTTGGACACGTCCTGACTGCAATGCGGAGTTTTTGTTTGTTTTAGATTTAAACAAGCAAATAAACAATATCGACAGTGACGAATATTTTGAAAATATTTTGCAATGGCTTTTGAAAAAGCAAAATGGACCGGAGACGGGGGACAAGGTAGGTTCTTTTCCTTTTTATTTTTTAGACGGTTGTTTTACTGACGGGGAGAGTGGAAGATGTCTTTATCAAAACGATAACGGCAAGGTTCTTTATTCTCTTTTAAGTTTAAGCCGAATTAGTGACGACGATACGCTTTTGCAATCGTGTAAAAGTCTTGCAGACTTTTGGGTGAAAAATCAAAGCGAAAAAGGATATTTTTTCAATCCAGAAATACCCGATATGCACTCGCTTGCAAAAGGTCCTTGTTTTGTTGGTTGGATGATGATGGGAATGTATAAGATATATTCCATTACAAACAAACAAAAATATCTTGTTTCTGCACGAAAAGCCTTAAAATATTTGCTTGACGATATTATTTTGGAGTCGAGGATAAGGACTTCTTACGAGTTAGAGAAGTTTGAGGCTTGGCGTCCATACTCTTCAGAACTTGCCATTGTTTTATATGCTTTAACCATTGCAATAAAAAACGAAACAGCCCAACCATTAAAAGAACAAGCAATCATAAAAGTAAAAGCATCGTTAAAACAAATGGAAAAACTGCAACACAAAACAGGGGCAATAGTCAATAACGACGATAATTTGCCCGATGGATTAACCTTGCAAACTGACAAAAATCTTTGTGATTTGGTGTATACCCAAGGATTTGCTTTAAGGGCGCTTGTTGAGTATTATCAAACGCTTAAAGATGATAAAGCCTTAAAAATGGCAAAACGTTTAGGGGAGTTTTTGGTAAATATTCAATGTAAAAACGAAAGCCCACTTTGGGACGGAGCTTGGCGTGGTGCTTATAACGTTGAAAGTAAGTGTTGGTCGGGGCGTTGCACACAAAACAATAAGATTGACGAAGGTGGAATGTTTTCTGTTTACACGGGTTGGTGTTGTACCAATATCATGCTTGGATTACTTTCGCTTGAAAAATATTTAAACGATTAAAATATATTAAAATAAAAGTTATGATTGAATAAGGATATTGTATGAATTTAGAAAAATACCAAAAAAAGTTTAATGACGAGTTGTTTAATAACGTAATCCCGTTTTGGATAAACAATGCGATAGACCACGAACACGGTGGTATTTATAATTCCTTGGATAGATATGGTAAAATATATTCCACCGATAAAAGTGTGTGGATGCAAGGGCGTTGTGCCTATATGTTTTCATATTTGTACAACAACCTAAAAAAAGAGCAAAAATATTTGGAAATTGCAAAATCTTGCCTAGATTTTTTAGAGCAACATTGCATTGATAGTGATAAAAGGATGTTTTTTTCTGTTACGGCAGAGGGAAAGCCGTTAAGAAAAAGAAGATACTGGTTTTCAGAATCGTTTTATATTATTGCTTGCGCAGAATACTATAAAGCCACAAAGGACCAAAAATATAAAAAAATAGCAAAAGAATATTATGATTTTATATGGGGAATAAATAGTGGGGAGATTGAAGACCCTTATTTTGTGACGCCTAAAGTGTATGCTAACACAAGAAACATTAAAAGTCTTGCTTGTCCTATGATTTTGTTAAACGTTACGCATATTATGCGAGAGATTGACGTTGATTCTGTTGAGCAATACGACAATAGAGCATGCGCTTTGTTAGAAGAAATTGAAAATGATTTTTACAAGCCCTCCTTACACGTTATGTTGGAAACCGTAGGTCAGAAGGGGGAGGTAATAGATGACGTTGCATCTTGCAGAGTTGTAAATCCTGGGCATGATATTGAATGTGCTTGGTTTATTCTTGACGAAGCTGAATATTTTAAATCCGACAAATTAACTTTACTGGCAAAAATTATTTTTGACGATGCTATCAAAAACGGTTGGGATGAAAAATATGGTGGCATTAAGTACTTTATTGACTACAAAGGGTTCCCTGTTGAGGCGTATGAACACGATATGAAATTATGGTGGCCACATAACGAGGCGACTATCGCTGCCTTAAAGTTATACAAGACATTTGGGGATAAAAAATACCTTAAGTGGTTTGAAAAAATTGTTAAGTACGAATTTAAACATTTTTCCGATTCTCAATATGGGGAGTGGTTTGGGTATTTAAGAAGGGACGGCAAGCCGACCCAACCACCTTGCAAAGGGCATATGTATAAAGGGCCGTTTCACGTGTTAAGAATGCTTGCAAAATGTTTGCAATTGTTGGATAATAAGACAAATAAAAATTGAGAATAAAAAAGTTAAAAGGTATTAGTAAAACACCAATCAAGCGATTGGTGTTTTTTTGTTGTTTTAAATTGGTGGTGTAGGGGTGTTGTTAGAGTTGTTCGGTTTTGTTGATAATACTTTTTAGGTATTGAGATGGTGATAATTTATAATATTTTTTAAAAGACCTGATAAAACCACTGCTTTCTAAAAAGCCACACGTTTCTGCCGTTTCTTGGATGGTGTGACCTAGTTTAAGAAGATTTAATGCCTTTTTTAATCTGAAAATAGTTAAATATTCATGCAAGGCGTGACCGGTGTGTTTTTTAAAATTAGTAAGCAGAGTCGTTCTGCCGACGAAGAAACGTTTTGTCAAAGTTTCTACCGTTAGTTTTTGCGAATAATTTTCTTCTATAAACTTGATTGCCCCTATTATGTACGACGGAATTTTATACGTTTCAAAACAAGGTTCGCTAGCGAAATCTTTTAAAAAGGATAAAAGATATAGCACTAACAATCTTTTTCTAAATAGGGAAGATTCGTTATGAATTTTTAGCAATAATTGTTTAACGGAATCTGCTTGTTGCGCGTTCAATGATATTATTCTGCCATTTTCAGTAAATAAAGAGGATATTTCGCAATCGTTTTTTATATAATCCCCAACAAAAGCCTCGTCAAAAAGCAAGTATTGTCGCAAATATAAGGACTTCCCATCACATGAAACGAAATGGGAGGTTTGTGGTTTGGTTATTAGCACCCTAACGTTTTCGCTTTCGTTAATTTTGTCTTTAAGTATGATTTTAACGTTGCCCGAAAAGATAAAATTTAGTTCGTAATAATCATGTTCGTGAAAATCAAAAACGGGCGAAGAATAACTTTCCCTAAATTTTACGTAAACGTCTTTCCAATCTCTATTAGCATTTTTCATAGCCACTTAATTATACTTAAAAGTTGAACTATTTTCAAGCATATTAGCAAAAAAAGGCAATTAAACTAATAATATTTAGCAATAGTTGAACGATTTGACAATTTGTTTGTATTATTTGCTATTGTGCCACTGGTTGTAGTAAAGTATAATTTTTAAAAAACGGAGCTATATATGAGCGTAAGAAATAGAATTTATCTTAAAAGAAATTTACCAGAAAAAGAAATTTTGCAAGAGTTTGAAAAGTTTTCAACGGCAAACGTGGCTGATTGTATGAATCGACTTTGCGCAATGAGTCCTAGAATTAAACTAGTTTCAAAACCAAGCGCAAAGAGTGTGTGCGCGCCTGCCTATACGGTTAAGGTGCGCGCTGGGGATAACCTTGCATTACACGTTGCGTTGACTTATTGCAATGAAGGGGATATGATTGTCGTTTCCAATGAGGAAGAGAGCAATAGGGCGCTTATAGGGGAAATTATGATGACTTTTTTAAGGTGCACAAAAAAAGTTGCGGGTATAGTAATTGACGGACCTATAAGAGATATTGCAGAATTAGGGCAATGGGATTTTCCAATCTATTGTACGGGGACAACGCCAAACGGACCTTTTAAGGACGGGCCCGGTGAAGTTAACGTGCCTATTTCTTGCGGGGGTGTGGTGGTTGAAGCAGGGGATATTATTCTTGCTGATGCAGACGGTGTTGTCGTTATACCACTTAAAGAGGCGAATAAAGTTCTTCCATTAGTAAAAGAGTATGCCAAAAAAGACCAAGAAAAGGTTATTGCGGCAAGAAACGGACTGGCAAAAAGAGATTGGGTAAACAAATTGATGGTTGAAAAAGATTTTGAAATAATAGACGACGTTTATAAGGGTTAATAGTATGAAATATTCGGTTGATAAATTAAAAGAATTCGTAGAAAAGGTAATGATAAAGGCTGGACTATCAAAAGAAGAAAGTTATATTTTTAGTGATAGTTTGATTTCTGCCGAGATTAGGGGGGTTGCTTCGCACGGGCTTACTAGATTGTCCACTTATGCCCAAAGGGTAAAAAAGGGATTAGTTGCAAATAACGTGGAAATTAAAATTTTGAACGACGGAGGTTCGGTTGTTCGTATTGACGGGCAAAACGGTATGGGCGCTTACGTTGGAACAAAAACAATGGAACTTTGTATTGAAAGAGCCAAAACTTATGGTTCTGCTTTTGCAACCGTGTGTGGTGGCAACCATTTCGGATGCGCTTGCTATTTTACTATGCTTGCGGCGCAAAAGGATATGATAGGTTTTGCAGTTGCCAATGGACCTTCTGCAATTCCACCAACGGGAAGTAAACAACCTTTATTAGGAACTAACCCTGTGTCCATTGCAATTCCTGCAAAAACAATGCAACCACTCGTTTTGGATTTTGCAACTAGTTCGGTTGCTCGTGGAAAGGTTGCCCTTGCTAAAAAGAGAGGGGAAAAAGTGCCGGAAGGTTGGGGGCTTGATGCAGACGGACAACCTACCACTGACCCAGCAAAAATATTAGAAGGTGGTTCTATGTTGCCCATGGCAGGCGCGAAGGGATATGGAATTGCGCTTATCGTCGAAATTCTTGCAAGTTGTTTGTCCGGTGCGTTAAACGGACAAACTATGGGTTCTTTTTACGATTTTAACAAAGTGCAAAATTCTGGTTTTGCTTTTGGTGCTATTGATATTTCTAAAATTATCGACGTGGATATTTTCAAAAATTCAGTTGATATGCTTTTTGCCGATATGAAAAATGCAAGCCGTATTGATGCAAACAAGGAGATTATGATTCCCGGCGAAATAGAATATCTCAAATCTATTTCTACAATTAAGGAAGGCATCTCGTTGTCGCCGGTGGTAGAGAAAGAGTTAATGGAAACTGCCCAGTTGTTTCAAGTTGAGTTTCCCGTAAATTAGACTAGTGTTTTAATTGTGAAAAGGAGAGAATATGAAAAAGGTTATCTTAATTGGAGATTCAATACGTTTGGGATATCAAGATTACGTAAAAGAAGGGTTAAAAAACGTTGCGCAAGTGTTTTCGCCCGAAGAAAATTGCAGGTTTGCGCAGTACGTTTTGCGTTTTTTGCGTGATTGGAAAGCCCAATGGGATATTGGTGAGGACGTTGACCTTGTGCATTGGAACGTGGGACTTTGGGACGTTTTAAGGTTGTATGGGGAAGACACCTTTACCACGCCTGAATATTACGAAGAAGCCCTAAAACGTATCGTTAGACAAATGAAAAAGTTTTTTCCAAATGCAAAACTTGTGTTTGCCACGTCTACGTCCGTAGTGGAAGAAGGGTATAAAAGCAAAGACCTTTGTCGTTTTAATAGCGATATTGAAAAGTTTAACGAGATTGCAGTGCGCACGCTTGCGCCTATGGGTGTGGGGATTAACGATTTATATGAAATCACCAAGAATATACCAGACTATTGCCGTTCGGATATGACGCATTTTAAAACCAAAGAAGGCACGAAAATTATTGGAGATAGGGTTTTGCAAGTTATTTGTAAAAATTTAGATATATCTGCAAACGATATTCAAATTGAAGATTTTGAGATTGTCGATATTCCAGACAGCATTTTAGGTCTTTAAAAAAAAAGAAAGCGCCAATGACTTTTTGGCGTTTTTTTGTTTTGTGTTTTTTTATTTAACCCTTGAAACGCCTTTACAAAACCTTTTTTTAGTTGTATAATTTAGGCGTGTATAAAATTTTTGCATTTTTAAGGAGCGTAAGATTATGAAATTAATTATCAAAGACAACTACGTTAACATGTGTGATTGGGCGGCTAATCATATTGCCGACGCTATCAACAACCATAAAGAAGATCGTCCTTTTATTCTTGGTCTTCCCACCGGTTCTTCTCCACTTGGCGTTTATAAAAAGCTTATTGAAATGAACAAGGCTGGAAAAGTTTCTTTTAAGAACGTCGTTACTTTTAACATGGACGAATACGTTGGCCTTCCAAGAGAACACGACCAAAGTTATTGGTATTTCATGCACGATAATTTCTTTAATCATATTGATATTCCTGCTGAAAACGTTAACATTCTAGACGGTATGGCAAGTGATTTAGAAGCTGAGTGCCAATGTTATGAAGACAAAATTGCTTCTTACGGTGGAATCGACCTATTCTTAGGTGGCAGTGGTGTTGACGGTCACATTGCATTTAACGAACCTTTTACTTCTTTGACTTCTAGAACGGGCGTTCGTGCGCTTACCGAAGATACTTTAATCGTAAACTCTCGTTTCTTTGGTAACGACGTGAACAAAGTTCCAAAAACCGCTCTTTCTGTTGGCGTTGGCACCGTTTGTGATTCTAAACAAGTATTACTTCTTATCAGTGGACACAACAAAGCGCGCGCACTCCGTCATTGCGTTGAAGGTGGCGTTGACCACGCTTGGACCATAAGCGCACTTCAAATGCACAAGGACGGCATTATTGCTTGCGACGAAGCTGCTTGTGGCGAACTTAAAGTTGACACCTATAAATACTTTAAGGAAATTTATAAAAACGAAAAATAATTAACTATCTGTTAAAAGATAAAATCAGATTCTATACACGGAATCTGATTTTTTTGTTTTAAAATTTTTTTTGCGATAAAAACAAAAGGTTAATTATTATTAATATAGAAAAAGATACGTGCTTGACGATAAAACTTGTTGAAAATTGTTTTTTGTCGACTTTTATGGTATAATCTAGATAATATTATTGAGGAGATAATAACAATCGTGATCGTAGTATTCGCATTAAACGTAGATGACGTTCAAAATAAAAACGCCCGCATAGAACAATTGCTTTTGGACGTATCTAACGGAGACGCTACGTCGATGGGCTCGTTATACGACCTTATAAAAACGGACGTTTTTGCCTTTGCTATTTCAAAACTAGCAAACAAGCAAGAAGCAGACGACGTAATGCAAGACACTTTTATTCAAATATATAAATACGCAAAGCAATATCAGCCACAAGGCAAGCCGTTAGCATGGATTTTTCGAATAGAACTAAACCTAATAAGAAGGCTTTTTCAGTTGAAAACAAGGAACGTCCAGTTGGACGAAGGTATAGAAAATACTTTGTCGTCGCAAAATATGGAAGATAAAATAATTAACAGTGCTTTTCTTAATGAAACGTTAAAAATTTTGAACGAAGAAGAACGTGAGGTGGTTACGCTACGTATCGTGTCCGGTATGAAAAACAACGAAATTGCAAAACTTTTAGAAAAGCCTTTATCGACGGTTTTATCAAAATATAACCGTGCAATTAAAAAAATGAAGTTGATTGTAAAGGAGAGATATTAAATGTCTAAGAACTTAAAGAAAAAATTTAAGGACGCTATGATAGACGAAACGCCGGATTTTAAGAAAGAAATTATTTCGGCTTGTGAAAATCAGACGCAAGTTCCGGCATCTACGTCCAATCAAACGGCAACTGAAAAACAATATAACCGTCCTTTCTTTTTCCGTCGGATAGCGTTGGTTATGTCTTGTATAATATTGTTCGGAGCAGGGTTGTTGGTTGGGAAAATTACTCCCCAAACACAACCGGACGCTTTAGCACAGACGCACGTGTATATTGACGTAAATCCTAGTCTTGAACTGTCGCTTGACAGCGAAAACGTAGTTCTCTCTTGCACGGCGGTAAACCAAGACGCAGAAATTATACTTAACGGAATGAAGCTTGAAGGCGTTGAACTAAAAACTGCCGTTAACGCAATCGTAGGGTCTATGTACGTTAATGGTTATTTAACGCAAGAAGATAATTCTATGCTCATAAGCGTTGAATCGGGCGAAAAGGTCAACACGAGCGAGTTTTTAAACATTATCACCAAACAAGTTAACGACGTGTTTGAAAATTCGGAAATGGAGTGTGCTATTATTGCGCAAGAAGTAAAAGCCACTAAAGATTTAAAACAAAGGGCTAAAGAGCAAGGCGTTTCTATAGGTAAAATGCGTTTGCTTGACAAAATGATTGACGATTTAGACGATTTAACCCACGACGATGTTTCAGAATTGTCCAAAATGTCCATAAAGGACTTAAACCTAATTTACTCTCAAAAAACAAATAACGACGATAACTCGAACGGCGAAGTGATTTCCGGTTCGGTAAACGTTAACGTTTCCGAGAGTCAAGCGTTAAACTCTGTTTTAGAACAAATTGGAAAAACGGTTGGTGACGTTGAGCATTACCGTGTGTTTATATTACCTTCTAAACACGGCGAGTTTAAGGCGGTTTACGTTGTAACGCTAAAATTTTTCGACGGTGGAGAGTGTATTTTTGAAGTAGATTTTCAAACGGGTAACATTACCGCAAGACAAACGGATGATGATTTAGACGGCGGTGCTCCTAACGGTAACGGAGACAACCCACACGAAGGAGACGGTCAGCACCATAAACCATAAAAATATTCTTTTTAACAAGAGTTTTAAAAACGGAACAAAAAAAGTTCCGTTTTTTTTATTTTTTTTGCGATAAAAATAATATTTATTTTATTAATAATGTGAACGGGACGAAAAGAAGGGCTTTTTTCCTGCTTTATTCAAATACGATATAAAAATAAAAGGAGACTGATAAAATGAAAAAACTTTGTAAACTTTTAAGCGTCTTGTTGTGTGTGGTAATGGCTTGTGCTTGCTTTATAGGTTGCAATACCGACGCTACGGACGCAAAAGCGGAAGAACTATCTTACGTTAGTATGAGAATCAATCCTGAAATCGAGTTGGTGGTCGATGAAGAAGGTATCGTGGTTGCCGTAAACGCAATTAATGAAGACGGCGAAACGGTTATTTGCCAACTAGAACTTGTGGGAATGACGGTGGAAGAAGCAGGCGAAGCCTTTACTGCTATGGCAACTGAGTTGGGCTTTATCGATTTAAACGCCGAACAAGCAACCGTTTATATTTTAACGGAAGGCGAGAACGATGAGTTTGTTAAAGAGATTGAAGAAAAAATAACCGAAAAGATAAACGGTTTCTTTGACAAAAAAGGTATTTTTGGCAGGGTATCGCCCGAACAACTAGAGGAATTCCAAGCGCTTGCTACCGAATGGGGCGTTTCACTAAAAGATGCAAGAATGATTAGCCGTATTTTAGAATTATATCCCGAAATGACTATTGAAGAAATTTTGGAACTTAATTTTGAGGAAAGAATAAAACTTGTTAAAGAAGATTGCGTTAAAAACGGACTTCCACATCACCTTCGTGAAGAATATAGCCAAGCCGTTGAAGAAATTAAACAAGAATACTCCAAACTTTTTGAACTTGCAAAGGAAATTAAGGAACTTTCAATCCAACTTAAAAATCAAGATTTAAGCGAACAAGAACTTGCGCTTATTCAACAAGAGTACGACGCTAAAATAGCAGAATTTGAAACTCTTAAACAAGAGTACGAGCTTGCAATAGAACAGTTAAAAGGCGAGAAACGCCAAAAGGTAGAACAAGTAAAAGACGAAATTGAGCAAATTGCTAAAAACCGTCGTGACCAATTTGCCGGCAAATTGAAGGAACACGAAGATAAGTTTAAACAACAAAAAGAAGAAATAGAAGAACAAATTAGAAATTGGCGTGAAAAATTTAATTAAATTAAAAACCAAAAAAAGAAAGGCGAAGCAAACGGACTTCGCCTTTTTATATCCACGAAATTTGTCTTATTTTGATTGACATTGATATCCGTGGATGTTACTATATTAAAAAACTTAAAAAATTAAAGGGAAAAAGAATGTTTAAAAAATTAAAAGAGTGGATTAGTGTTCAACTAGTTAAAAATCCCGGTAGAATGGTGCTTGCAGGAATTCTGCTTTTTAACATAGTGTTCTTTTTTATCGCTTCTGGTATTATAAGCGCGCTTTCGTTAAAAGGTACGGAAAGTATGAGTTTTATAGAGGCTGCTTTCTGTACGATTACCATGATTTTAGACCCTGGTTGTATTTCCTTCGTCGTTAGTGATATAGGGACGGCGGGCGTTACTATTACCATAGTTTGCGTTGTTATCGTCGTGGTGGGTATGATTTCGTTTACCGGTGCGGTTATCGGTTACGTTACTAACTACATATCAAACTTTATTGAAAACGCTAACGCAGGTAAACGCAAGTTATATTTATCTAATCATTTCGTTTTGATTAACTGGAATAGCAGGGCTTCTGAAATAGTTAACGATATGCTTTATACCGAGAAAAAGCAAAGAGTCGTCGTTTTAGTTCCCGACAGAAAACAAGAAATCGAAAAGGAAATTGAAGAACGCCTTGCTGATACTATTGCGCAAGAAAACAAAGCCGTTATGGAAAAATATAAAGACCTTGGCTATTTTGCAAGAAAGCGCGCAATAAGAAAAAATCGTTTCAAAAGAAACGTTACCGTGCTAGTTAGAGAAGGGGACGTTTTCTCCTCAAAACAACTTAGAGATATTGCGCTTGATAAGGCACGTTCTATTATCGTTTTGGAAGGCGATATTAACGGTTCTTCTTGTAAATACGAAACGGCTGAACGCAAAAACGAGATGGGTAAGGGCAATTCCTTAACCGTTAAAACTCTTATGCAAGTTGCCGATATTACGGCGGCGGAATCTTCTGCAGATAATCAAAGAATTATCGTTGAAATTACCGACGTGTGGACTTGGGATATCGTTAGCAAAATTATAAAAGCAAAACAAGTTGAGGGAAAATGCAACATTATTCCCGTTAGAGTTAACGAGGTTCTTGGGCAAATTCTTTCTCAATTTTGTCTTATGCCTGAACTTAACGCCGTGTATAGCGAGTTGTTCTCTAACAAGGGCGCAGAGTTCTATTCCGAGCAGTATGACGGAGATGAAAACGAGATTGATTTCGTTAAAAACTATTACAAAGAACACAACCACGCCTTGCCCGTTACTATTATGGAAAAGGACAACAAAAGGTTTGCTTATTATCTTTGTGATTCTTATAAGGACGTTTATAAAAAATCTTCTGCTAAGCCCTTTGATTATCCGGTTGAACTTAAAAAGGAATATTGGCTAGAACAAAGAAAGGTTATCATTTTAGGGCATAACAGCAAAAGCAAGTTTATTATGGATGGGTTTGAAGCGTTCAGTCGAGAGTGGAAACGTGGCGACGAGGAAATCGTTGATATCTTGGTCGTTGACAACAAAGAAAGCCTAGAAAAAATGAATTATTATAAAGAGTATCCTTTCGTTAGCAAAACGGTACAAGCAGATATTTACGAAAAAGATTTGTTGTGTTCCACCATTGAACAATACGTGGACGAACACAACGGCGATATTAGTATTTTGATATTGTCTGACGATATGGTTTCTAGCGATAATTTAGACGCAGGCGCACTTGCTAATTTGGTTTACGTTAGAGATATTATCGACAAGAAAACCAAGGAAAACGATAAGTTCGTTGATAAGAAAATTGACGTTATCGTGGAAATTATAAATCCAAAACACCACGATATAGTTAACAGTTATTCCATTAAAAACGTTGTTATTAGCAACAGATACATTAGTAAAATGGTTACGCAAATTAGTGAAGTGGAAGCGCTTTACGACCTTTATAACGATATTTTATCTTACGACGAAGAAGGGGCAGAAGAATATAGCAGTAAAGAAGTTTACGTTAAAAAGGTTTGGCGTTATTTTGAAACCATGCCAACCCCAACCACTGCCGAAGTTTTCGTTAGGGCAATTTTTGAAGAATCTATCAAAAAAGACAAATATGGATATCTCAACCCGACTATCGTTTTAGGTTACGTTAAAGACGGAAAGATAACCATTTTCTCCGGTGACCTTTCACGTATTCCGGTGGACTTAAAACCATCTGACAAGGTTATTTTGTTTAGCCCACACTAAAAACATTATACTAAATTAAAAGACGGAAAATTTTTCCGTCTTTATTTTTTTTCGACGAGAGAAAAGTTTTTGTGACAAAAATCCTTAAATTTTCAATAAAAACATTGACATGTGATACATAAAGTATTATAATTTCAGTTAAACATTAAAATGGCTCATAGTCTTTTTTGCGAGATTTTTGGCGTTTTAATCGACTGAAAATACGGCTTGTATATATACATTATATATAATACTATATATTGTGCCGTTTTCTAGGTAAAAATAATTTGAGAGTGAGGTGATGTGGTAAATGAAGGCAAAAAGCAAAGGCATATTAAATTTTATACTTGCTTTTATTTTTGTTCTATCCGTTTGTTTTTCTTTATTTACGCTTATACCGGCAAACAACCCCGTTTCTGCGGAAAACCAATTGAGTTATAAAAAGAAGATCGTTGCAGTTTTATACGACAACTCGACTTCTATGAACAATAAGGATGGTAGAGATCCGTTAGCAAGGTATTCCTTGCAAATGTTAACCTCCTTATTAAGTTCAGACGACGAACTTCATATCGTTCCAATGAACAGCGATCCTCTTGAGTATGGTGGGGCACCACGCGACGAGTTTGAGATTAACTTAAAGGAAAATCTTGAATATCAAATTGAACATGAAATTTTAAGAAACACTTCACTAAAACCAAGTGGAGGAACGCCGATTGATTCTATTGCTAACACGGTAGAGGTTTTGAAAGGACTTGGAATGAAAACTACCCAAGAGCTCGGTAGTCAAATTCAAAACGAGGAGTTTTGGTTGGTTATCTTAACCGACGGCGAATTTACTGGTTACAGCGGAAACGTAAAAGGCGTTGCAGACGTTATTGCTGGTTATATAGACGGATATGCTGGGCTTAATACCATTTTCCTTGGATTCGGCGAGGCGAGAGACCTTTCTGGAACCACGTTAGACAATTATCCTTTCTCTTCTTACGTTGCAACTAACGAGAATTTATCCGAAAAGATGAATCAAGTTGCAAACAAGATTTCCGGAAGATACGGCGCTGAGACTAGTGATTATACGATAAACGGAAATAAGATAACCGTTGATCTTGACAAATACGATTTCGCTATGAGTAGCGTTTCCGTAATAGCCCAAGATTGTAACGCAAAGTTGACTTCGGTTACTTATAAAGGAAATCCCATTACTCCCACTCAGGAAATCGAACTTTCAACCCAATACTTAAAAGATAATTATAATAAAAACTACGGGTATAATCAAGATTTCTCGATAGACGGTGGTTATACGGTGGTTTTAAGAAACGCCGAACAGTTCTCGGGTGGAGTAATTGAACTTACCTACGATAAAAGCGTTTCAAACGTTTCGGTGCTATTAGAACCGGCCATTCGTATTGAGGTTTATCTAGAATATTTTGACGGCAACTCTTGGAAAACGACCGACATGCAATACATAAACAGTAACATGTTCCCCGACGATAAGATAAGAGTTCAGTATAAAGTATTTAGTTCGGATAACGTAGAAATAGACACCAAGGCAATTTTTGGAAAGCATTACGAAAAGGTTACCTATTGTGGTACGGGTTACGCTATTGGCGAGGAGATACCTTTAAAAGAAGGTATTAACGAATTGTTCGTTTCGGTAAGCGTGCTTGACGGTGCGTATACTATGTACTCGTCGTTAATGTGTTACGTGGAAAAAGATCCGACTTATTATAGAATAGACGCAGAACTTAAACAAGGTACGGGTAACGATTACAAAAAGGCTGAAATTGACTTTAAGGTTTTCGTAAGCAACGTTAAGGTGGATTACGACGCCTTGACAAACGATTACAAGTGGTCGGTTACGGCAGAAGGTCCGGACGGAAAGACCGTTGACGTAACCTCTTACGTCGATTCAAACGGCGTGATAAACGCTGACTTTGACGGAACTAATCTTGGTTTTGGCGAGTATAAAGTTACTTGTACGGTATTAAACAAACAAAGCAACGTTTCAAGAACTACTGAAAAGAGATTTTCCTTAGTTCCAAGAAGTATAGAAGTTAATTGTTTAACTACCGAACCGTTTAGCGTAACGGCTTACAGGTTAGGCGCAGTTACTAAAACTATTGAGTTTGAAGTAATTTTAGACGGCATTAACGAAACCTTTGAAAACGAAATTATAACCTATTCGGTTTCGGTTGGTGGTTCTGACGTAACGGATAAAACTACCATAGAGAACGGCAAGTTAGTTTTCGTTATAGACGATAATAATATTGCCGATACGAGTTTGGGTAAAAAACAAGTTAAGGTTACCGTAAAAACCCTTGGCGATAAGAGTGACCAAGCCGTATACGATTTCGAAATAGTTAAGTCTTCTTATAGGGTTGAAAAACTCGATAAGGGCGCAAGCGAATTTAGTAGATACGATATTTCCGAGGCTAACGCAGGTGCTTTCTTTACCGTTTATAAGGACGATCAACAACTTACGATAACCGAAATAAACCAAGCAATGGACAGTGGGGAAATAAAGGTTGATACCAACCCCGGTGGTTGGATAACCATTCTTCCTGCGGCGGCGGAAATTACCGTGGAGACTATCGACGGGCAAGCAGTTATTTGTTGCAGAATATTCTCCGACGTGATGAAACCTTTCGATAACCTTTTAGGTTCGTTTATATTCGCAAACCAAAAGGACGTTACGGTAAATTACAACACGGCAAGCGCTACCAAAACCTTTACGATAACCCCCGTAAGCATGGCAACTAGAATTATCCGTTGGGTAATAATTCTACTCATTATTTTGTTCATTTTACACGTTGTGTTATTCTTGCTTGGGTTTATCATTGCAAAACCGTTACCAAGAGGCGTGTTGCTTAAATTCGACGTGGCTGACGACGACTTGGGCGAAGTGGTTGGCAAGGTAAAGGTTAAACCCTTGAACATGAAAAACGAAAGGTTATTGTGGCACTTGTCAAGGTTTATCCCGTTTAGGGAACTTGCAAACCAAAAAGACGTTACGTTATTAGAATATAATTTCGGCGTTGATAAAAAGAGTAGGACGGTTGCCGTAAAAGTTAAGTGTAGACCGAAAATCGTTTTAGTTGACTATACGGACACTATTATTCCTAATAAAGACGGAACTGAAATATTAAATCTTATTTCGTCCTATAAAAAAGGCGTGCTTTCTTCAAAGAAACTAGAAATTAAAAACAGAGTATTTTTAAGATTCTTTAGAAAGATGCCAAGCGCACCTTATAAAACGGGTGAAAAACTAGGTTCTTATACCGGTTGGTACGGCGTTCACAAAGTGACCGACAACAACAAGATAGGAAACTTAACGGGAATGAGAGTTTTCGTTCCTGCTAGAAAATCAAAAACAAAATAAAAAGAAATAGATATTAAGAGAGGAGAAAATCTATGAAAAACATACTTTTGATCGGTGTAGGTGGCACGGGTAGTAATGCAGTAGACGTATTGTATTCTAAAATTAACGAACTCGGCAACCAAACCAACAGCAACATTTCGGCAATCGTATTCGATACTGACGTTGGAAGCGTAGAAACTATTAAATCCGCAGTTCCCGTAAGTATGGCTGACCCCGCAAGCGTAGGTACTATATGCGACAGAGTTGGTCTTGAATACATTAGAGAATGGTTCCCTTGCGACGACAAAGCAGTTCGTTCACAAGAAATGATAAGAGGCGCTTCTCAATGGCGTAAAAAATCTTATCTTGCATTCTTGAACTTAATGAACAAGCCACAAGCTCGTTCGGCGTTTATCGGCGCTTTGGAAGATATGTCCAAAGACCCAAGCGCTTCTTGTGAAGTTTACGTTATCGCATCTATCGCAGGTGGTACCGGTTCGGGTTCATTTATTCCGATTGCATTATTTGCAAGAAGATATCTCCGTAAACAACTTGGCAAGAACCCAATCGTTAACGCAATGGTTGCTCTTCCTGATATTTACGCTGATTCTCAAACCGAAGACAACAGAATTAAAATCTACGCTAACGCGTATGCAATTTTAAGAGAACTTAACGCAATCTACTTAGTTGCTAGAAACTTCAACGAAGGCGAACGCACCAAGATGAAGAAAGCACCCGTTAAGTTCAGAATCGGTAATCCTAACGAACCTAACGTAGGCGTTCTTTTCGACGCAGACGATCCACAATTCTGGACTCCCGAAGCAGCTCCCTTTACCCAAATTTTCGTTCTTGACAGAATCCCAGGATTGAAGAGTATTCCTGCACACGATATCGTGCTTGCTAACTCTTTATACACCCTTATCTGTACGGAAATCGGCGTAGAGTTTGACTCGGAAGCTTCTAACCACGAAATTTTACGTTCTCAAAACAACGGTAGTAACGCAATTTACGCAAGCGTATCTACCTCTCAAATGACCTTCCCAGTAGAATCTATTTTAGATTATCTCGCACACGACAAGGCGTTAAACGCTTGCGAAGGCGAATGGTTAGTTTTACATAGAGCAGTTGAAAACGAACTTGCTAAAAAACAACAAGAAAGCGCAGACATCGGTAAGAAGTATATCGCGCAAGACGGCGAATATGCTCAAATGATGATTGAAGCTCTTAAAAACGAAAAAGACAACAACTCTCCCGTTGCTGAACTCGTTGACCGTGGCACTCTTCTTTACGATGAAGAAGGTAAGGTTATGGAAGAAACCGCTGCCGATAAATATTTTGAAAAAATCGACAACGCTATCGCTTCTAAGATTGCTTTCAACGAAAAGAAACTCGAAATCGAAATTGAAGGTATCGACAACAAGGAAGATTTCGTAGGTAGCTTTGACGATATTAGAAAGACCTTAAACAAATATTTTGAATCTTGCACCACCGCTATTAAGAGAATGAAGAGCAGTGTTTGCGAATCTATCATTTCTTTTGATAAGAACAGAGTTGACAAGAAAAACTTAGGTTCTACCGGCAACGACTTATCCTTAGTTGACAACCTATTAAAGAAAGACGGCAAGTTTGTTCACCCCGTATCCGCTATGGTATTGCTTTGCAAATTTAGAGCATTACTTCCCAACGATTACGTTACCGAATGGCCTGCTTTAAGACAAAGAGAAGCTGCAAAAGTTCCTGCTGAACTCTTAAAGATTAAGATTGAAGAAGGCGCAGCTCCTAAGTGCGATTACGCAAAACAAGGCGCTTCTAGATTTAGTGATTTCTTCCTAGACGACGGCGACGCTTATATTGCAGCTGGCAAGAAGACCAAGTTTGCAGTTGATAAGCAATTAATCGAAGAAGATGCTAACAGCGTTGCAAGAAACATCAACAGTGGCGCTATCGACCAACTTAAATCTATCGTTTACAAGAGATTAGTTAAATACGTTGACCTTCTTATCGAAAAGTATAAGACCTTCTTCAGCCGTTTCGAAAAGGAAAAGGAAGATCTTATCGAAGATACCAAGATGGCTAAGAGAAAAGACTCCGGTCTTATCGACAGCGTATTCAACGTTTACTCTACCGAAAAAGAAAAGGAAAGCATTAAAGAACAAGTATTCAGAACGGTTGGCGCAGAAGACGAAAAGAGTCTTGCAGAAACGGACAACTTGGTTGGTTCCGGCGTATTTGCAAGCGTTTACAACGCAGCTTACGCTACCGTTAACGAAATCGAAGGTAACGAAGCAGACGCTTCTGCTTATCGTTCACTCTTTGCAAGCATGGTTAATGCATATAAGGAATTCATCAAAAAGAGTGATTCCTTCAAACTCATCGCTTCTTACAATATCGTAGAAGCTATGGAAGCTGCTTGTGAGTTAAGTGGTAAGACCAAGGAAAGCATGTTCACCGAATACTTCTCCAAAGTACAATCATTGGCAACTCCTCCTCTAAAAATCGATACTAGAATGGAACTCGGCGATTTAGTTGAACCTTCTAACATCGTAGTTTACATGATGAGTAGAGAAACCGGTAGATACATCAAAAAGCACGCAGAAGAACTTAAACTTGCTCTTCCACAAGGTCAAGTTAACGAAGATAAGTTAATCAAGGCTTGCGCGCAAGCGTTTATCCGTAAGTATTCTGGCAACGACTCTGCAAGAGTATCCGTTGTTAAGACTATGCCTAGCACGGTATTATATTGTACCGGTGAAATTATGGATATCACTCCTTTACGTATTCCTAAGTTCAACGAAATTAGTGACGAAAACGATAACTTATACTACAACAACTACTGCAAGGCAATTAGAAACTACAAGCACTATTCTACCGATATGTGGAACCCACACATTGGTAACAACTTGTTCCAAAGAGGTTTCTTACCTTTCATGAACGAAAAGAAGGAAGAACTTGAAGACGTTAAGATGGTTAAAGCGTTAATCCACGGCTTATCTTCTGAAAAGCTCGTTTACGCTCCCGGTCTTAGCCAAAACAGAAACGAATACTACTTCCGTGCAGTTGTAGACGGCGTTAAGACTGTTATCAGAGGAGACGACGGAAAGGTTATCAACATGACCAACGTCGTTCAAATCATCAACTGGTTACGTAACCAAGACGACGTAGTTGAAAAGTGGAGTGCTGAATTCGATGCAAGCATCGACGCTCAAAAACGCGCGCTTCCCAGCATCAACACCGATTCTCAAATCCAAGCGCTTGAAACTTATTTAACAAAGCACAACAAGTATATTGGTTTCTACCACGAAAAACTTTTCTCTGCCGACACTAAGGACAAGAAAGTTCCCGTTACCTTGCTTGAATTTGCTTACTTAATTAAAGCTAGTGAAGAAGCTACCAGAGACTGTGACTACGCTGAACGTATCGTTAAGACCAGCTACGACGTATTCAAGGATATTATCGGTTACAGAGCATCTCCAACGGCTACTCCCGAAACCTTCGTTAATATCTACAAACAACAACTTCAAAACGTGTTCGTATCTCTTGCAGAAAGCAAGACTTTAAGAGAACTTGGTGCTGAATGCGGAAAGTTCTTAGAACAGTTAGTTGGTTGGTTTGAAAGCCAAAACTGCTACGTTATCGAACCTTTGGTTGACGAAGGAAGTAACGAAGTTCACGTTCAATTCAAAGTTAGCTCCTTTGATAAGGTTGACAGTGCAGTAAACACTATCATCAACGATGCAAAGAAAAAGGCTAAGGAAAAGACTGATAAAGAATAATTATTAATTTACTAAAAAGCTTTGCCCGTCGGGCGTACCCGACGGGCAGGGAAACAAAAAAATTCTAAAGGGGATTACCATGAAAAGGAGTTTAATTTTAGGTTTAGGCGGATCGGGAAGTAACGTTGCCGAGTTGTTTAGCCAGTGTTGCGTTAATAATAAAGGCGTTAGATTTTTGGCGATTGATTCGGACGTTGAGGCGACTGAACGCATTTGCGATATTCCTTCCGTTTGTATGACCGATTATTCTTCCTTAGG
Source organism: Clostridia bacterium (assembly GCA_017399945.1). Taxonomy (GTDB): domain Bacteria; phylum Bacillota; class Clostridia; order Christensenellales; family Borkfalkiaceae; genus UBA1259. The sequence continues at coordinate 163,454 of JAFQAQ010000020.1, read as the reverse complement.
TAGAGTTTTAGATAAATTAGACGCTAAAACGGTTATAGATTGGTTCCCCTGCGATAATAAAGACGGCAAACTCAGTTATTATAAGTCTATGGAAATGGGGAGAGGCGCAAACGGTTGGAGAATGAAGGGATTACTTTCTTTCGAATACATGTTGTCCGATCCCGAAAAGAAAGCGCAATTAGAGGGCGAACTAGATCTTTTGGTTAAAGGCGAAGATATTCTAGATAAAGACGAGGACGCTTTGCTTAACGTTTATATAATAAGTTCGCTTTGCGGTGGAACGGGTAGCGCGTTATTTTTACCCCTTGCGTTGTATATTAAAAACTATATTAAGGTTAGACACGCAAAAAAGGTTACCGTAAAGGCGTTGCTTTCCTGTCCGGACGTGTTTGAAAGTTCGCTTACTGCTGAAAACAAAGTTAAAGCGTTCGCTAATTCATACGCTTCTATTAAAGAATTAAACGCAGTAGAACTCGTTTCCAAGGGTTATAACCAAACGGCAGAACAAGAGAGCAAGATTAAAGTAGGTTTTAAGATTGGCAGTAAAAAGAGCGCTGGTATAGGTCTTTTATTCGATAGTAACGACGCCTCTTTTGGCAATCCCGAAGCGCAACCTTTCAGTAGAGTGTATTTATTTGATAAAATACCCGGTCTTAGCACCCCAAGGGCGCACGAACAGTTTATGGCAAACGCCCTAAACGTTATTTGCGAAGAAGATCCAAACGAACAGTTTGACGATATTTACGCGGGTATTTCGGTTGCCGAAATAGAATACGACTATCAAAGTATAGTTAACTACGTTGCATCTCAAAAGATTTACGATAACCTTACTAACGAGTGGTTGTATCTTTATTCCCAAGCAGTTTCGCGCATGCATGACCAAGATAAATCGCATTTTGGCGGGGATTATAACCTGTTGTTCGCGCAAACTCTTTTGGAAGAATACGGCGCTATTACTGGAATTAGCAAGTTTAACGAGTTCTTTGCGTTAGGTAGAGATCGTGACGCAGACGACGACGTTATTGACGAAATGTCTAGCAGTTGCCCTGAGTTTACTTTGGACGACGTGGACGCTTATATCCATAAAATAGCACTTTACGTTCAAAAGACTTTTGAAGACCAAAACTTTAACGTTATTAAAGAACTTGGCGAAGATAAAACTGAGTTTAAGCCATTTGGTATGTTTGATTCCAAGGCGAAAAAACAACAAAAACTAGACCTTTTCGTTGGTCGAGTTAACACTTGCGTACAGTCGATAACGGCTTTCCACAAGTTTTGCCTAGATTCACTTATCGCGAATACTAACGCCGTGTTAGAGCAGTTGACTGCCGACGAAGGCGAGATTAGTATCAACAATTTACTTAAAAAAGACGGCAAAAACCTTCATCCCGTAACGGCGATTTTGGCTTTGTCCGCACTATATCAAAATCTTGTAAAAAGTTATGGCGGTACCGACGAAAATCAAGTAAGCAAGGCGTTGTTTAACGATTTCGACGGCGTAACGCCCGTAAAACAAGCTTTTATCAAAAAAGATATTTCAGCAACTGCAAACAAACTTTACGACGGTTTAGGAAAGGAAAGACTTCTTGCCGTTTACGATATGTGCCAAAATTCCGACCAAAGAATAAACAAAATTATTGCTTTGGGTGGAGTTTACACACAAGAAAGTTTAACTACCGCTAGGGGAATTCTATCTGCCTTTACCATGGCTGTTATGGATAAGGTTATAGAAAAGGTTTCAAAGATTTTTTCCTCTTATAAATCACTTTTTGATCTACTCCCCGAAGTGTTGGACGACAACAAAGTGGACGTTAGACTTGCGCTTATGAACGGCAATCAAAACACCTGCACTCTTATGAACGTTGGTGCTTTTGAACAAAACAAACTTGACGTTTACTCGGAATTTCTTAAATCAGACGTTAAAAACGTTAAGCTTGACTATCTTTCCGGCGAACTTTTTGCCGATTACGTAAACCGTGAAGACAAAGTTGGTTTGTTTAAGGATTTAGTTGAACTAGAACGTCCTATCGTTAAGGAAAACCCCGTTATTAGTAGGGTGTGTGACTATAATATATTCCGTGTTCTTCACGAACGTGAATTACTTGCCAGCCAACTACCCAAACGCACTAAATATAACGACTTTAATCAAGCGTTATCGTTAGTTGCGCTTCCACTTGACGTTGCCGTTAAGGAAATTAAGTCGGAAGATAAAACGGTCGTTCAAACGGTTACCTTAATTCCACAAGAAGCGGGCGACTTTGCAAAAGAATTTATAAACGAACCCGAAATCGACGCGCAACTTGCCGTTAACAAATATCTTTTCTCTCAAGGGGCTATCGAAGCGGACGTTTCGTTAAGCCAAGGGGTTGCTAGAAACAAGATTTTGGCTATTAAGAAAATTCTTAATTTCGAGCCGTGGTTGTTTAATAAACTAAACGAAACAAACGACAACTCAAACTATTATAAAAATTACGTCAAGGCGCAAGGGGTAAAAGTTTTACAAAGCACGCAACTTTGGAACCCACATCTAGTTAAAGATAACCCCAGCGGTGACTATTTGCCCTTTATCAGTCCTGCTCAACAAGAAACTTACGAGCAGGGCGTGTATAAGGCGGTGCTTTATATGCTCAAAAAGAGCGTGGTTTTCGTTAAACCTAACGAAACTAATAAGGACGCTTTCTATATTACCGAACTTGATAAATCTAGGGAAGTAACCTTTGAAAAGAAACAAGTTCTTTTTAAGGACACCCACCTTTTGTTCGGTTTTGCAAGAGAAAACGCCCAACTTGCCATAAACTACGCAAACGCATACGATAAAGAAATCGAGTTGGAATGTGATAAATATCCGCTACTCGGTTACGAAAATTCCGACCTTCCGTTAATTAGAAAAGCTATTTCGGAAGGAAGCCTTGCAAAATTGTTTACGGAAAATATTTTTGCGTCCTTACGTTCGGTAAATAGACTTAAAGGTAAAACTTTAATTGATTTTATCTTTGAACTTTTAGAAAACGAAAAGACCAAAAAGGAAGCGGTTAATTTTGCAAAAGTATTAAACTCCGTTCTCGTTTACCAATGCCAAAAACGCGTTAACGGCAACGAGGAAAGCTTCCAAATGCTTTATAACGGCGTGCTTGCCGATATTAAGCAAAAATATGATAAAAAAGCAAAACAATCAGACCAAAAAACCGACAAGAAAAAACTTGACGCTGTTTTAAGTTTGATTTCGGGTGATGAAGAATAATCACCTAAACTATAAACGAGGGAATTATGCTTACATACGTAATTAACACGTCGGAGAATAAAACGTTCGACAGCGACCAACTATTTAAGTTAGTTGGCTACAACAAAATATGTTGGATGAATTATTCCTTAGACGAAATGGAAAAATGCGCCGAAGAAATTTGTGAAAGACAAACGGTATTGGGCGCAGACGATTTCCGTATAGCTATACTTGTTGACTTTTACGGGTTTGACAGGGTTAGAAACTTTTACGGAACGGACGGGTATGCGCCTATTGAAAGGGGCGTAGACCTAAGTTTGTATTTTCCTTACATAGAAGCCTATATCGTCGATCACCTTTTCTTTGCTATTAGAAAGAAGGAATTGGTGGTTAAAGAACGCCATATTTTCTATATTCAAAACGGTAAACACGAAGGGTTTAACGTCGTTAGCAACGAGGTTAAACAATTAAGTTATATTCTAGAACCAGACGAAGATTCTTTAACCGGCGTTACTACCGTTAAAGTTCCGTTAGAACAATTGGAACAAGAAAAGAAAGAACTTGACGAACGCGCTGCTGCCGAAAGGGTTATCAGCGAGCAAGAAAGACAAGAGTATAGGGAAGACTTCCAAAAAAGAATGGAAGAATACGCCCAACTTAGAGAAGACCTTGCCGACGAAAAGGTTAAAAAGAAAATTATTGACGAACAAAAAAAGAAAGAAGAACTTCTTCAACAAGAGGCTGATGCTTTGGAAGCAAAGCAGTTAAAAGAAGAGGCTGAAAGAAACAAGGAAGAATGTTTTGTAGACGTTCCTAAAAAGTGTTATTCTACCTTTAAACTACACTGTACGGAAACTCTTTCTTTGGATTTTACTATGAAGGATTATCCTTATACCAACAAGGCGGGGCTTACCTTCGACGAGTTTTATAGAGCGTTCAAACAACGTGAAAGCCAACACTACGGCATTAAACGTCATCACTATTACGCTTCTTTCGGCAGTGGTAAAGCAAAAGCTGCTTTCGATAACCTTTCGCTTTCTTTATACCTTATAAAGATGTACGAAAGGGAAGAGCGTATTATGGAAACCGACGAAGTGGTTATCGGTAGAATTAACCCCGATAATCTTAAAGATATGCTCATCACTTCTTGGAACAAAATTTGTTCGGCAAGAACTATTGCGTTAAACAACAGTTCTAAATATTACGACATTAAACAATTCGGTGTTAACGAAGAGGGCAGAAAGAGAGCCGACAAAGAAAAGAGCGCGATTAAAGACCACGCAATTGAGGCTAGAAAAGAAATTAAAGGCGCTTCCGCAGAGGATATTTACGCAAAAATCTGTCAAATCACAAAAGAAAGTACCGACGGTATGACCAGTGAAGATAAAGCCGAAATGGATAAATTGGTTAAAGAATACCTAAGGGAAAGGGACAATACCAAAGAATCTTCCGACGACGTGGAATTTGAAAACACCAAGGAAGACTGCAAAAAGATTGACCAATGTCCTTCTAGAAACGATTACGAAGTAGTCGTTGGTAAGAAAAAAGAAAAAATCGCCCAAGTACTTAGAGATACTATGAGCGTTGAGTATAGTAACAAAGACTATACCGAAAAGAGAAAAGAAGCCGACGAAGCTTTTGCCGAATACACCCAAGCAAAACGCAGTATGGGTAAAAACATTATGGTAGACGTTGCTATTTGGTTATTGTCTATGGTAATCATGATGGTTCCGTTTATGGCTATTTCGGGATTTGATTTCTCTTCCGTAACCATGTACGTTCTAACGGCTGCAACGCTTACGGGATTGTTTATACTTTCTTTCTTAATACGCGTGCTTCCGTTGATAGCCAAAATGAATAGCGCAAAAGCAAAACTCACCAGAGATTATATTGAGTGTAGGAAACAGCAAAGGGCGGCTATGGTTGGTTATGAACTTCGTTATAAAGAAGAGCTTATCGAAATAGAGCATTTGAGATACGAAATCAGAAACATCACTCGTTTATACAACTATAACCTTGCTAAAAACAAGAATATCGAGCAACACAGACAAATGCTTGAAATAGTTGAAAACAAATTGAGCGCAATGCTTAATAACCTTGGTGTAGAACCCGTTGTGGTTAGATACAGGGATTTGAGTGAAGAGTTCAACGTTAACAAGTCTTATATGTCTAACGAAAATAGAGTTTATAAGATTTTCTCTATCGATACCATAGAAAACTTGTTTGATAGGAAGGAGGGTTAATATGATTACGTTTATTAAAATTTTAGTTTTAATCGCCGTATTATTTTTAATCGTATACCCCTTGCTTCCCATTAAAAGAAAAAGCAAGAAGAAAAAATTCGTTCCTATCGCTTCGCTAAAATTTGAACAGCCCAACACTAGAAAGAACGCCATATTCATTTTAGTTGCGCTTTTAGAACTTATTTTATTCGTATTACTTTTCGGCGTTATTGAAGGTTTGGGTGATACCATATACAATATTCCCTTCCTTAAAAAGATTTTTGCCGGAACGGTAGATAAACTCGGTCCTAATTTCAGGTTCGTTACCTTTGCTATTGCAGTAGTTATCGGTAATATCATTATGATATACGGTTACGTGCTACTTAAAAAGCTATTCAAAAAATGGGTTAGCGACGACGAAGACGAAGAGCAAGATTCCGAAGAAAAGCAAACCGAAAAAGAAACTGACGGCGCTTCTATCGTAGGTGACGAACAAGACGATCCCAAAAAGAAAAACGGGTTGATAGACGATAACGTCCCCGTTTTAGATCACGTTAGAGAAGATAAGAAAAAAGACGGCAAAACCGAGGACGACGAACAAGAATCTTCCAAAAAGAAGTTCGGCGCGTTTGCAAAAGCTTTCTTTGAAGGCGACCAATTTCAATATGCAAAACCTTGGGTTGCAAGAATAGTTTCTATTCTTCAAGTTTTCGTTATTTTAGTAGACGTACTATTCATAGTATTACTAGCGCTTATCGTGGTTTCACTTTTATTCCCCGTATCCGACGGGCTATACGCCTTCTTGATAGACGGAATAAAGGTCGCCGATTGGTATTTGTATCCTTTCTTGTCTATAATTATGTTACAAGAAATTTGCAATACCTTTAAGACTAGCGCTAAGCCGGAAGCCGAACAAGAAGTTCCCGAAGAACTTCGTTCCGAAGAAGAAATCTTAAAGGACAACAAGCTTAAACTCCGTTCGCTTGCCGCTGCCTTAAAGAAAAACTTTGACGAAGACCATAAACTTCGTTTTTACCCCGGTAATCCCAGCGAAACGACTAAGTTTGAATACGAATTTACTAACAACCCATATAGGGGAGCGTTAGAATATATCCAAAAAACTCTTGCAGTAAAGACGGGTAATCGCGGTCAATCGTATTTAGAATGTCTTGACGCAATGTTTAACGACGAACACGTTTACTTCTGCGCCTCCTTCTATTCGGAAATAGGCGAATATCTTATCGCTTACACCTATTCTAGATTACTATCCGGTTCTAGAATGATTTTCGTGGTGTCTGATAAAAACAAACGTGAAGCACTTAGAAAATACGTGCTTAATCGTCTAACCAAACTCACCGGCAACACCGAAGAAGTTACTTGGAGAGTTTATACTAGTGAAGACCGTTTGGACCAAGCTGATATTCTTATTGCTTCCCCAGACGATTTTAAGGACGATAATATCGTTGAAAACTATCCCGATTTCTTTGAAGAAGTTTGCAACGTAGTTCTTATCGACGCAGACAAGGTGGTTTCTCTTGAATCCTACCTTTGCCCCGTTCTTGCTATTCGTTTGCTTAACGCAACGGCAGGTAGAGTAAAGTTCGTTTTCCTTACCACCGACCTTTTAAGAGGTTTTGCCGCATCTAGTTTACCTAAACTTTTCTGCTTGGATAAAGTTTTAAGTTTTTCTAGCGCAGGCGATAACGAAAGGGTAGAATACACCCTTTGGAATAAGGAAAGTTCCAACAACCGTATTTATTATAAAAATGGTCAAAAACTTATGAGTTTAGAAGGCATTATTGCAGAAGAAGCTTATAAGTACGGCATTGACGGTATTAGGGTTGTAACCAACTCTCCCATAGACCACGGCGAAAGAAAAATCTTAGAAGAACACGACGTGGAAATAAACGAGTTCTATAAAGAAGTTCCAAATATCAACTATATGATATATTCTGACGAAAGGTCTAACCTTGCAGCTGCTATTTACGCGTGCACTAGGTTTAAGGGCGAACGCAACTCGGTTGCGCATATTATCAGCAAGCCTTACCTTCTCCGTGAATACTTCATGCATAAGGCGACTAAGGAAAACTTTATTAGAAGATCTTCTTACATACAACCAAGAATTACCGAACACGCCGAAAAAGAAAGATTAAGCCTACTTAAAATTTTCTGTAGAGCGGCTACTAACGACGGTATGAGCGTTAACGAATTCGTTAGCGAAATGAAAAACGCTATTTCTATCAGTAGAATTCGTGGTGACGTTCCTCTTTGTAAGTTCTGTGACGATAAAGTAAGATTTGGCAACCTCGATAAGATGACGCATAAAGATTACGCCGCTTATCTTATAGCTGCCCTTTGTGATGGAGAAAACACTTCTGCAAACGACAGTTACGGTCACTGGTCCAAAGACTTCTATATTTTGGTTGACCACGTTAACCATGAATATTATTCGCTTACCAAAGAAAAGTTTATTATATTCAAAAAATCCAAAGAAGTATTCGATAGAGTATTTGCTTGTAACGAAAGGGTTGTTTTAAGACTTAACGATACCAATATCGGTTATCTTGACACCTTCCCGAGCAGAGTTCCACTCGAATACGTGGTTGGTCAATCGATTATCTTTAACAACGCCGAATACGAAATCGAACAAATTTCTAGTGACAACAAGATTATCTTTTTAAGAAGAGAAAACGTTGCCTTCAAAAACTGTTTAGATACGGTATTTTTAAGACGTTATAAGTTTAATTCGTTTGAAAAAATTGGGCAAGACGGTGTGCTAAACAACTCCGAATCCTTGCTTAAAGAAATTCGCCTTACCATGCTAAAAACTGATTTTGAAGGTGAGACTTACGGTTTTTATAACCTTATGTCTAACAATCAATCACTCAATTTCGTGCGTGGTGTAGAAGGCAACCCACACTTAGAACGTGACGTCGTTGAAAAGAACAAACGTTATTTATCTAACGGTAGAGTGCTTAAAGTTTGTCTATCCACGGGTATGGAATGTACCGACGGTATGAGAACTTTACTCGCAGCCGTATTTAACGAATTTATTAAAACGATGTTCCCCAAAGCCTATCGTTGTATCGCTATATGCCCCGTTTTAGAAAACCCCTTAGAATTTAACGCGGACAACGAAGCGCAAACTGTAACCGATAAGATTAAAACTCTTTATCCTTACATATTAAACACCAATCCAGACTTGGTTGAAACGGATAAGACTAGAATGCAGTTTATGTTTATTAACGACTGCAGTGAAGACGTCGGCGTGTTCGACTGGTTCTACGACAAACTTGCAAGTAACGTTCAAGAACTAGTTATCAACGTTTACTCTTATATGTTCTGGCTTAAATCTCGTCCCGACCTTAGCCACTATATTTATTTTGGTCACGATAAATTGCCCGAATGCTTTGATTTAGAAGGTTGTTGCAAACTATTTGAAGGCTACAACTTAATCATAAGCGACGACGGTAAAAAGAACTATCAAACGGCTGGCGAAGACGTGGAAGAAGAACAACTTAGATGTTCGTTCTGCCACAACATGATGGAAAGTGGTAGATACAGCTTCTTTAACGAAGACAAAACCCACTATATTTGCGCCGATTGTATGGACGTTATCGGTGACGAAGATCAACTAAAAGAAGTTCATAACAAGGTTAAAAAATACCTTGCAATTAATTATCCCGAAGTGTCCTTTGGTTATGCAGACGTTGTGTTTGCAGGCGAAAGGGAAAAACTTGCAGGGCTTAACGAATGGTTCTTTAGATTCGATCCCGATAAGAGAAGAATTATAGTTGCTTACGAATTGCCAGAAAAGACCTTGCAGGTTGCTATCCTTTGCGGTATGATTACCATGTGGCAATACGATAACGACTTGATGACCGAATACTCCTACGCTCAACTCAGTTACGAACACATTAAGTATTTACTTGCAAACGGACGTAACGTTACGGCTGATTGGGAATTAGAGCATCTTGACGCTAATCGTAAGGAAAATTATGATGAAATCGCACGTCGTATAGAACAAAATACTAAGGGTGCTACCGATAGCGAAACTGCCGAAGGTGGAGAAACCGAAGGCGAACAACCCGTTGAACAACCCGTTGTAGACGAACACTACACCAGCTTCTCGTTTATGAGAGAAATCGGTGCGGAAATTAGAGAGATGGAAGAAGACGTTGACTACGAAGATATCGAAGGCGACGATTTCTCCGACCTACTATACGATCCTAACAAGACGCCTAGATTCTGGAAGAGATATATCAGACTCCACGAAGAAGACGAGGACGCAGTTCAACCGGTTGCTATGAGTGACGACGACGAACAAGACGAAGTTGCCGCTACCGAAGATTTGGATGACGATACCCAAGACGATATGGAACAATTAGATAACGACCAAACTATTAACTCGGCTTGGTCTTACGGCAAGGTTTATAGACCAAACTCTCCAATGGGCGACGAAGATTTAGACGCCGATCTAGAAGAAGATTTGGGAAGTGAAGACTTAGAAGAGGATTTAGACGCCGACGTTGACGATAATGAATCTGATCAAGACTTAGACGCTGACCTTGAAATAGAAGATTCTAATGAGCAAGACGACCTTTCCGTTGAAGACGATTTAGCAGACGACTTGGCTGACGAAAGTCTTGACGACGAACTAGACGGCGAAGATTTAGAAGCCGATTTAGTTGACGAAGACCAAGAAGACGACAAAAAAGCAAAGCAAGAAGAAGAAAGAAAACGTCGTCAACAAGAAAAGGACGCTAAAAAAGCCGAAAAACAAGCCGAAAAAGAAAAGCGTAAACAAGCCGACAAGTTAGAAAAAGAACGTAAAAGAAAGGAAAAGGAATTACTTCGTGGTCAAAAGAAAAACGAAGGAATAAAGAGAGTTCCTTTCGAAATGGAAGAAGAAAAGAATCCTAGACTACGTTTTTATAACGAAATCGTAAGACACGCTTATAACTATTCGGAAGAAGCCTTCTCTCACGAAGGAGTGCCTGCAAGCGAAGTAGAAGAAATTTTTAACTGCGCTCAGCACGACTATCCGGAATTGTTCTGGCTAGATAGTATTTGTTGGACGGACGCGCAAGCGCAACTTATTTTCCGTTGTAAAACGGCACAGGGAACTTTGGATATGAAACAAATCAACCAAAAACTCTCTGAGTTAAGGTCGGGCGCTAAGTTCTTTACTAAGGGTATTACTAAAAAGACCGATCCATATCAAGCGCTTTTAACTATCTATAAGAGATTGATTCTTACCTTAGACTACGACTCTAAGGGGCTTGACGCTAAGATAGATAGAGACCTTACAAAAGACGACAGATTACGTTCGCTTCACAGCGCAATCGTTCGTCACAAGACCGTTTGCGCGGGATACGCAGTTGCTATGCAATATCTATTGCAGTCGGTTGGTATTCCTTGCGCTTACGTTGTAAGTGAATTGCGCGCTAGATCAGGCCACGCCTTCAATATCGTTAAGTTAGGTAAGTATTGTTATTATCTAGACGCTACTTGGGGTGATATGTCTAACACCAAAGACGGCGATAAGTATAACGATATCATTAATTATAGCTATTGTTGCGTGCCTTATTCAGATTTTATTAAGGCTAACCCCAACATGGTATATAACCATATTCCTAACCACGAGATGTATCCTTGGTTTAATAAAGACCTTAAAGCTAACAGACACGAATATTATCGTTATCACAAAGCCTTTATATCAAGATACAACGAAGACGATTTAGTTGCAGGTATCGTTGGGTTTGCTTCTCGCTACGATCCCAAAGAAGACGGAAGATTTACTATATCTTTCCGTTGTACTGATAAAGATTTAGCAAACCAAGTTGCAAAAATGTTGTTAACCAGCACTACCTATCAAAGAATTATCAGCAAAGCTAAGAAAGTTCTTGGCAAAAACAAAACGGCTTGCAAACTCTTAGACTTGCCGGTAGAAGGTTCTATGGTAGACGATTCTGCGGTAGTAACGCTTATTTACAAAAAAATAAAAAAGTAATCTTATAGGATACTGAGAGGAAAAAGATGAATGCTATAATACTAGCAATAAAAGGGTTGTGGGACACCGTTTCACTATTAGTAACCGGATTATTTTCTAAAATTATCGTTAAGGTCGGCGCTTTGCTCGCCGGCCTTGGCCTTAAACTGCTTTCATTTGAGTGGATTAAGAAAATTTGGGAAATTATCCAAAAAATATGGGACGTTCTTAAAAAGACGCTTTTTAACGCAAAGTTTTTAGGGGTTGTTAAAGTTTTGATTACCCTTGCTCTTTGTGGGATAGTGGGGTATAACTGTTATTTAATCGGCAGTGAACTTTTCGCTAATTACCAAAACGTGTTAGAATTTATAAAATCAGACAAGCTTTTAGAAGTTTTTAAGGCGATAAGCTTTATTTTAGTTGCCGTAGGGTTGGTGATTACTGCAATTTTAGTGATATCCTACCTTTTTGGATTGTTAAAGAAAAAAATCCGTTTAGGTTTTATCCCTGCAATTTTGTTTACGTACTTGCTCGCCATGTTCTTAAATACGCACGCGTATTTCCCAGAAATGGAAGAACTTATCAAAAAGTTTGCGCTAGTAAACTTGGTTGGTATTTTAACTATGGTTTACGCAGTTATAAAAGCTTTTGACAAAGACCGTCATTCAAGCTTTTTCGGTTTCTTTTTTTGTGGAATTGCAATCCTAGTGTGCTTTTTATTGTTTAGTAGCACCAAAATCGGCGTATTTTTCTCTTTCACTTCGTCAGAAGTCGACGTATCTTTGTTAGATATTACCTTTATTAACTTTATTAAAGGTATGATAGGTAAAGAAACCATTATCGGCACGGATGCTATGATGGTTACGTGGGCGAAAAACTTCCATCTTGCTAACGGCTCTTTCGTTGGCGCGTTGGTGTATATGATGACTATTTTCGCATTGTACGCAAGCATGCTTATTCCATTTATGCTATTATCGTTAGCAGTAGGGTTCCTTATGGCGCTTATTAACGATAGACCTAGTCAACACGCTTACTTAACAAAAGTACTAGGCGTTGTAAAATCCGTTGTGTTTTGCGTTTTAGCAGTAACGCTTTTTGCTATCTTGCTCGCGCTCGCGTTTAAAGATCCTATGGAATTTTTCAATGTAAAAGTTTTAGTAGGAAACGTCATTTTAACCTTAGTTATGTGCTTGGTTTTCACCATATGTGCGCTTTCGGCAAGGGCGTTGTTCGCTAACAAACCTTACGCTCAAATTCAAACTCAAAAACCCCAACAAGGAGGTAAAGCGTAATGACCGAAGAACAAAGAGACCTTTATTTATCCGTAAAAGCATACGTTGAAGACGGCGACTGGCCCAACGCAATCGATTATTGCCAACAATACGTTAACGATTATCCCTTTGAAGTAAACGGTTGGTTATATTACCTTATGGCGTATAACAACGTAAGTTCCTTAAAAGAACTTGCTAAAACGGGCGTAGATATTCGCAGTTGTCCGGTTTATCTTGAAGCCTTGGATAATTTACCTGCTGATGGAGAAAAAGCGTTTGAATCAAAGATTAGCGCTATCGAAAAACTTCGTCCAAAGTCAGGTGGTAGTTTTGAATACGACCAATGCATGCAATATTTTACCCAATCGATAAATAACGTTAAGAGAAAACTTGAATCTCTAAACAACGACGCGCAGTCGGTGGTAGATTCAGATAAACAAAGACTCAAAAACACCAAAAAGGTAAGCGCTTCGTTTTTTGCTAACAACGTGTTTAATTTCTTTCTCGTTTTAGCCGGTATTATGTTTCCAATGGGCGTTGTTGCGGTTACTTTGCATCTTTCGGGTTCTACTGGTATAGTTCCCTTCGTACCAATTTTCGTGGGTATTGGTTTAATGATTTTTATAAGCGTTTCTAATCTTAAAAAAATAAGAGGCTACGCAAACGCCAAAGCGCACGTTAAAGAATCTTGCGATATAGCAGAATTAACTTTGGCTTCGCTATCAAAAGAAATCAAAACGCTTGACTCTAAACGCAAAAAGATGCTCAAAATATACAAAACCTTAAAAAGTCGTCCTAAGTTGAATTCGGCTAGTATCGATAAGCTTAAAGCTAGGTTTGATAAAGTTTATTTAGAAGAAGATAAAGCGCTTGACGTTTAATCGAAAAAAGGATTTATAATGGAAGGTTTAGTTTTTTTTATAACTGCATTAGTGGTTTTCGTAGGCTTTATTGTGCTTGCTATCGTAAAATCGGTATATAAAAACAAGGTTAGCCTACTTAAACCTGCAAACTATATTATGTTGGGCACGTTCCTCGCGGGGACGATATTGGCTATACCCATTATTTCACTTTTATATTCGGGTGGTAACGTTTCGTTTAAGTCCGTGCTGCTTTCAATTAATTTTAGTATACGTCTTTTCGTTGCAGACGCTGATTTTGATAGAGTTGCTATTTTTACTGCTTTTCTTGACGGTGCGTACGGTAGCGCTTACGAAATTTTTTATTCCATAATCTTCGTAACGGCACCCGTGCTTACTTTTAGTTTTATCTTATCCTTCTTTAACAATTTAAGTTCTTCGGTAAAACTACTATTTTCTAGATGGAAAGACGTTTACGTTTTTTCCGACCTTAACGAACGTTCGCTATCCTTAGCAAAAGATATTCGTGATAAAAACAAGGGCGCTGCTATTATATTTGCAGACATTATTGCCAATAAAGACGAAACTAACGACCTTTTGGAACAAGCAAACGTTTTGGGCGCTATTATATTTAAAAAGAGCGTTTCGGCAATCAACTATAAACTCATTTCAAAATCTAAAAAATTAACTTTTTTCGTAATAAGCGATAACGAAGAAGAAAACGTTTCTAAAAGTTACGATTTAATTGAAAACTATAAAAATAGAAAGAATTGTGAACTTTACTTGTTTTCTATGACCAAGCAAAGCCAGCTCTTTTTGGATAGTATAGACGCTCGTCACGAAATGAAAATCCGTCGCGTGCACGAATCATTGGCGCTCGTTAACGGTTTTTTATACGAAAACGGCAGTCAGTTATTTACCACGGCTCACGCAACCGAAGACGGCTTAAAGGTTGTTTCGGCAGTTGTTGTTGGTATGGGTATTTACGGTACCGAAGTTGCAAAGACCTTGCCTTGGTTTTGCCAAATGTCCGGATATCGTTTTAAAATGAACGTATTCTCAATGGATAGTGAGGCGCAAGCTAAGTTTACGGCCCTTTGCCCTGAATATATGAACCCAAAATGTAACGGCGTTTACGTTGATGGCGAGGCGCAATACGATATCAAGATTCACGCAGGTATTGATTATAACACCGAAACCTTTGGCGAAGCCCTTAAAAATATTCCGGATGCCTCCTTCGTGTTTATAGCCGTTGGTTCAGACGAGGAGAATATCAGTTGCGCTATTAAGGTTAGAACTTATTTCGAACGTTTTGGCGTTCGTCCTAAAATAGTTGCAGTAGTTTACGACGCCGAAAAAATTAAACGCATTAAGGGCGCTAGTTCGATAGACGGACGTTCTTACGGTATAGATTACGTGGGCAGTCTTTCGGATTTATATTCGGTAAAACTAGTAATCAACTCCGAACTAGAAGAAAAAGCCTTAAAAGTGCATATGCGTTATCCCGCCTCTAATAAAACCTTGGAAGAACATATGCGTACTTTCTGGACTAACGAATATAACTATAATTCGTCTTGTGCTTCGGCGCTACATAACAAAGTTAGGGTAGATATGCAAATTTCGGGGGCTGAAAAGGAGGAAAAAGACCTTACTGACCAAGAACTGCAAGTTATCACCTTGATAGAACATAGACGTTGGAACGCATACGTTCGTTCTTGTGGATACGTTTATTCGGGTTCGCCTGAAAAATCTTCTAGAAACGACCTTGCAAAAGTTCATAATTGTTTGATTCCTTTTGAACAATTAACCGACGAATATAAACAAATGGACACCGATATCGGCGTTAAAAAATAATTACAAGTTAAACCGAACGCAACCACGTTCGGTTTAAGCGTTTTTAAAGGTGGCAAATTATTTGCTCCCCAAAATTTTCACTTATTGGAAATAATTTCTACAAAACAACACTTGAAATTTGCTTGTTTTTAGATTATAATGTAATTACAAAATATATTATTTAATCTTTACCTTTTGGTTTTATATCTCTTTTATTAAGACTAGGAATAGTCAAGGAGTAAGCATTATATAATATATACGCACGTGCGCGAAAGCGCGAGGGCGCTTGTCGTTTTGGATTTTTAGGGTTTTATCCGAATTTTATAAAAAGACGGAAAAACGCTATAAATAAAAGGTTTTTTGTTTGCGCGAAAGACTCGCGAAAACATTATTTTAGCGTTGTAAAAAATCTTAAATAATTGCTTATTTTGAGTTGACGAACGGCTTTTTATGTGCTATAATTGACTTAAAATGAATTATTCTCTCTAAATCTATCCAAAAAACGATTTTTTTACCGTTTAATATTATATATTAAGTCACTTTTGCGGTAAGAAAGTTGGTTAAAGGATTGGGTTAGAAATAAATTCAAAAAAATAAAAAAATTAAAATGTTATATTTTAGTAAATTAAAGGAGACACAGGATATGACAAAGAAAATTAGAACCGCTGTGCTTGCTATCGTATTAAGCATCTTCGCAGCAGTAAGTTTCTGTTTCGTTGGTAATACTTTAACCTCTAACGGTCAAAGATATACCGCTTCTGCTGAAGTTCAAGTAGATCAGAAAGTTACCGAACTTGTTAATATGGTTCTCGCATTCCCCGAAGCTTACGACAATGGTGAGTTAACGCAAGCTATTGCTGATTTCGAGGCTGCATACAACGATGTAAACGTTACCGATACTCAAAGAAACGCTGTAGACGCTACGGCAGTAACCGGTAGCACCTATTACGACAACATTAGCGATATGTACCATTACTATGATGCTGCTGATACTCAAAGCACTCAAGCTGCTAACGTAGTTATCGACCTTATTACTAATCTTGGTACCGTAACCATCGCTAGAGATTTCTACTTAAAGCTAATTGCTGCTGAAAATGCATACGCTGCACTTTCCGAACAAACCAAAAAGTACGTTACCAACTATGCTGATTTAGTAGCTGCACGTAATGCTTTCAACGAAAAGATGGGCGTTGTTAAAGATTGGAAGACTGCTGTTGAAAACATCGTTCTTCCCGTAACCGTTGCTAACTGGGATTTAGTTGATGCTGCAGACGACGAATGGGATGAACTTTCTCAAGACGTTAAAGACGTAGTTCTTTTAGAAACTGCTACCTACGGGGATTTAGTTGCTAAACACGAAGATGCACAAGACCAAAGACAAGCAATCATCGACGCACTTGCAAACGTAAACAACTTAATCGCAGCTATTCCAGACGCAATTCCTGCTGTTGGAAACACTGTTGACAGAGATGCATATAAGCAAGCAGTTATTGATGCTAAGGCTGCATACGAAGCTCTTGACACCGTTGCTGCTGGCACTAAAGATTACTTCGACGCTACATATCCCCAAGCTAAAGAAAAGTTAGTTCTTGCTATCGATAGATTAGAAGTTATCGATGTTGAAGATTTAATCGCTGCTATTCCAGTTGACGTAACTCTTGAAGCAGCTTGCTTACAAGCAATTGAAACTGCTCGTACTGCATACGATGCACTTTCCGATACTCAAAAGGCAGACGTTCAAAACTACAATGTTTTAGAAGCTGCAGAAGCTATTCGCAACGATAAGATTGCAAAGGTTACCCAATGGAAAGAAGACGTTGCTGCAACCCGTAACGGTTTAGCTGACGCTGACCTTTGGTCTGTTGACCTTAATGAATACGACGAAACCGTGGCTGATACCCTCGCTTACAGATATGCTCAATTCACTCAAGATGAAAAAGAATATACTGTAACCGTTGATGGCAAAACTGATTTCGATGCTATCAAAGCTGTTTCTGATGCAAGAATCGCTGACTTAAACGATAGAATCGCAAATCTTCCTGCTCCTATCACCATGAACGATAGAGATTACGTAGTTCAAATTCACGTTGATTACAACAAGTTACACGAAACTCAACAAGAATTAGTTAACTACGCTGCATTCCTTCCTGCATACAACAAAGTAATGTTCGCTACTTATTTCGATAAGGCTGTATTAGAAATCGATGCTCAAAGAGATGCTAACAAATACACCCTTTCTGATAAGATTATGCTTAACGCATTAAAGAGCATTCTTATGTCTGCAACTCCTGAACTTCAAGGCATCATCTCTACTGCTGATCTTCTTGAAGAATTAGTTGTAGCTTATGCTGATATCGACGTTCTTGACTTAGTTGAAGTTAAAGAAGAACTCGAAGGCAAAATTGAATCTCTTGATCAAGTAATCAACGACAAGATTGACACTGCAATTGCTAATCTTACCAACGGCGCTATCAAAGATTTACAAGACGCTATGGATAAAGCTGAATTTGATATTGGCAAGCTCCAAGCAGATCTTTCCGAACTTTCTAACAAAGTTGATAACGTAGTTACCTCTCTTAAAGATTACGCTGATCAAAAGGATGCTCAATTAAAGGCTGAATTAGAAGAAAAAATTGCTGATCTCCAAGCTCAAATTGATAAGCTCCAAAGCAAGACCACCACTACTATCATTATCTTTGCTATCTTAGTAGCTGCTTGCGCTGGTGCAATCGTATTCTTGTTCGTTAAAAAGAACTAATTAAGGATACTTAAATAACAATATACCGCAACCCGATTGGGTTGCGGTTTTTGTTTTAAATTTATTTTGCAAAAGCATATTCGTATTATAACTAGCGTCTTAAAAATTTTAATAAAGGCTTGACTTTTATTGGTTTTTTGGTATTATAGAAATATAAACTTTTTGGAGATAAATATGAAGTTAAAAGTAAAAATGCTTGATGGTGAATTATGGTGGGGTGGTGACGTTAATAACTCTAACGTAATGCCATACGATAAACATACTTATAAAAGCCTTACTACTGCTGGTAGAGGTAGAATTACCTGCCAAAGTGCGCCTTTTTTCCTTTCTAATAAGGGTAGATATATTTGGAGTGACAAGGGGTTTGACATTACTTTTAAGAAAGGAGTTATTAAATGTCAAGGGGAAACGCCTATTGTTTTAGATTGTTCTGGAAAGACGTTAAGGGATGCATTTCTTAACGCAAAACGCGATAGATTCCCTTATACCGACGGGCTTGTTACCGAAAAACTTTTTTATGAAGTTCCGCAATTTAACACTTGGGTAGAACTTATTAAAGACCAAAACGAAGAAGGTATTTTGCGTTATGCCGAAGGTTTGGTTGCTAACGGATATACTCGTGGAATTTTAATGATAGACGACGGCTGGCAAAAAGAACACGGCAGTTGGCAATTTGATCCCGATAAATTCAAAGACCCAAAGGGTATGATTAAAAAACTTCACGATATGGGCTTTAAGGTTATGATGTGGATTTCTCCATACATAAGTCTTTCTAGCGATAGATTCCTTGAACTTGCGCGTGACCACGGAATTGAAACGGACACGGGACATCTTCTACGTTTAAACGACGGCAGAGTTGCTATCCACAAGTGGTGGAACGGCTACTGCGCAATGTTTGATTTAACCAGAGAAGGGGATAGAGCTGCCCTTAAAGAACAATTAGACGTGTTGGTAAACGAATACGGCGTAGATGGGTTTAAGTTTGACGGTGGTGACTATACTTGGAAACCTATTAACGAAATCGATACTTTCTCGGTTGAGGGTGAATTAGGTGGCGCTTCTGATGCGGGTGTTTTCAAAGGTTCAAGAGACCCTATGCGTTACGGTTGGAGATTAAAAGAAACCAAAGTTCCCTCCGTGGACCAATTAAACGCCGCATGGGTAGAATTTGGTATGCAATATCCCTTGCACGAATTTAAAAACCACCACAAAACGGGACATTTACATCTTATTACTAGATTATTTGACAAAGCGCATAAATGGGGCGAAGGTGGACTTGCAGACCTTATTCCACAAGGTATTTTAGTTGGTATTATAGGTAATCCTTTCCTATGCCCAGATATGGTTGGCGGTGGTAGTTGGACGGACTTTGCTTATGGAAAGATAGACGAGGAATTATTCGTTCGTATGGCGGAGTGTTCTGCGCTATTCCCGATGATGCAATTCTCGTGTGCTCCTTGGCGCGTACTTTCCCCTGAAAACGCTAAGATTTGTTTGGATATGGCAAAACTTCACGAAAGTATGAGTGGTGAAATAGTTGAAATGGTAAAACAATCCGAAGTTTCCGGCGAACCTATTTTACGTAATATGGAATACCAATTCCCCGGTCAAGGTATGGAAAGAATTACCGACCAATTTATGCTTGGGGACGATTATTTGGTTGCGCCCGTTATTAGAAAGGGCGAGTATTCTCGTAGCGTAAGTTTACCTAACGGTAAGTGGAAGGATATGAACACCGGAAAGGAATACGAAGGCGGGTTTAGTGTAGAAGTTGAAGCCCCAATCAACGTATTGCCTTATTTTAAGAAAATCGGTTAGTATAATAAAAATAAATTAAAAGACCACTTGTTTAAGTGGTCTTTTTTTTACGGTTACGAAAAAGTTTCGTTAGAGAAATTATTAACAAAGTTAAATAGTAATGGTAAAATATAATAAAAAGTTAAAAGGAGTTATTATGATAAAAGCTGCTTTCGTTGGCTTTGGCGAAGTCAACACTCCAATTGATATTATAATTAACAAATGCAAAAAAGCCGAGCAAGATCTAAAAAAAGAAGGTCTTGACCTATTGAGCGTATATCCCGTTACCGACGATTACGCAGAAAAGGATATTAATAAGGCTATTGACGCGCTACATAACAAAGATTTTGATTTGCTTGTCGTTTGTATTGCAGGTTGGATACCTACTCACGCAGTAGTTAAGGTTACCGAACGTTTCCGTCATAAACCTATGGTATTATGGGGACTTTGTGGATGGATGGAAGACGGTAGAATAGTTACTACCGCAGACCAAGCCGGCACTAGTGCTATTAGAAAGACTTTCGTTGACCTTGGATATAACTTTAAATACGTTTACGATATTATCGGAAAACCTTCTAAATCTCGTGAAGTATACGACTACGCAGTTGCTGCAAACGCAGTAAAACGTTTGCGCAATTCCCGTGCTGGTCAAGCAGGTTATAGAGATATGAACTTATACGGCACTTTATACGACGGTGGTTCTCTTAAAAAGGTTATCGGCACGGAAATCGAAACGTTTGAAATGTTGGAAATTGAACAACGTTATCAAAAACTCGATCCCAAAGACGTGCAAAAAGTTGTTGATAATTGCATGTCTAAATGGAAATTCTTAAAGCCCGCAAACCCAGATGGACTTAAAAAAGCCGCAGGGTATTATCTTGCAATAAAATCGTTAGTTGACGAACGTGGATATGAGTGTATCTCCTTAAAGGACGTTGACGGCTGGAAAAAACTTTTAGGTTTCCCACCTGCGCCTATATTTATGTTACTCGCTAACGAACTTAGCCTTTGTACCGTTCCCGAAAACGATAGTTTAGGTAACGTTACTCAACTTATCGTTAAGTACTTGACCGGTCAATGCGCCTTCTATTTAGAATTTTACGAATTCTTTGAAGACGGCGTGCTTGCAGGCGTTCCCGATTATATTCCAGCTGAATGTACCGACGGGGATATTACCGTTATGCCCGCGGCGTTCGGCGAACTTTCCGAAGGTATATTAAACGTAAGTAAAGTTAAGGAAGGGGAAGTTACCATTTGTAGACTTACTTACTTTGAAGGGGAATACTATATGCACTTAGCCTACGGCAAGGGCGTTAACCCCGGTAAATGGGAGGAAGCTGGTTGGACTCAACCTGCACCACAACTTCCCGGTCTTAAAATTTTGCTTGACGACGCAGACGCGTTTGCGCAAAACGTTATGTGTCAACACTATATCGTTTCTTACGGCGATAATAGACAAAAAATTCGTTACCTTTGCGATATGCTAGGTATTAATATTATTGAATAGAGGTTTTTTATATGAGTAAATTATTAGTTGGTTGGGCAGAAGAAAGTATAGTGCCCGAAAAAAACGTTAACCTTGCAGGTCAGTTTTATGAAAGAATTTCTAGTTACGTTGAATCGGAAATTACCGTTACTGCAATGGCAATTGAATCGGACGGCGAACAAGCAATTTTAGTTTCTTGTGACGTTGTAAGTTTGCCCGAAAACCTATTGGCGCTCGCTAGAAAAAAATTCGACGCTTATAACCTAGATATCGATAGCAAAAAGATTATCGTTAACGCAACGCACACCCACACTTCGCATAAAATGGCTATGCCCGTTGATAAAAGTAGCACGAAATCCCCTGCTTTTTCAGAAGTAGTAAACGTTCTTAACGAGTTTTTACCACCCGAAAGACAGTATACTGCCTTAGTTACTCCCGACGCCAACGTTTTAACTCCGGCAGAGGCTGGTGATTTCGTTACCGACAAAATTGCACTTGCGGCTAAAAAAGCTTGGGAAAATAGAAAAGAGGCCCTTTATACTAACGAATTTGGTCGTGCGCCTATCGGTATGTGCCGTAGAGTTTCGTATGACGACGGCTCGGCGCAAATGTGGGGGGATACCAACACTGCAAACTTCGTTGCGCTTGAAGGTGGAAACGACTCTGGTATAGAACTTTTGTATTTCTTTAACACGGCAAGAAAACTTACCGGTGTGGTTGCAAATATCGCTTGCCCAGCGCAAATATTAGAACAAAGAAGTTTTATCTCGGCAGACTTTTGGGGTAGAGCAAAGGCATTAATTCGTGAAAAACTTGGCAAAAACGTATACCTTTTAGGTCTTTGTGGCGCTGGTGGCGACCAATGTCCAAGAGATTTGGTTAGATGGGTTAACCCCGAAACGCCTATTGACGATCCTAACGTTAAACGTCCTAACTATCTTGAAAGAAAAGCCGATCCTTCTATGTACGATATTAGTGGTTGTAATAAGGCAGGTAAACGTATCGCAAACGAAATTATTTCCGTTTTTGAAGATATTACCGAATTAAAGGATAGCGCAGTATTTAAACATAAAGTTATCGACCTTGTTCTTCCATTAAGAAAGGTTACTATGGAACAATATCACAAGGCAGTTAGAGAAATTGAGTATTACGTTGACAAAAACAAAGATAAACCCGTGTTTAACTTTGAAGACAATGCAGTTTTACACGTTCACTCTGGTACTATTGCTAGATATCGTCGTCAACAAAAAGAAGAAACCGTTACTATTGAAACGCACGTTCTTCGTTTTGGTGATATTGCAATTTCTACCAACCCGTTTGAATTGTTCCTTGATTACGGCAATCGTATTAAGGCAAGGTCGTATGCAAAACAAACCTTTATAATTGAACTTTGTTGTGGCGTAAAGGGATATCTTCCTACTAAAAAGGCAGAAGAAGGCAGTCACTATTCGGCTTACGTTTCTTCTGGTCACGTTGGACACGAAGGTGGCGACCAATTTACCCGTCGCACTATTGACGAAATAAACAAGATGTTTATCGACTAAATAAAATTTATTTTTTTGAGTATTCTCCCAAGAAATTCTTGGGAGAATTTGATTTTTAAATCTTTTTATGTTAAAGTTAAAATATAAAGAGTAGGAGAGTTCGTATGAACATCAAATCGCTTGCAAAATTGGCGGGTGTTTCCACGTCAACTATATCCAAGGTTTTTTCCGATAGCAAGGAAGTAAGTCAAAAAACCAAGGATAAAGTTATAAAAATAGCAAAAGAACACGGTTGTTACGAAAAGTATAATAAAAACAAGTTTCCAAAACGCGTTATCGGGGTTATTTGTCCGGAAATTAACGGCGATTATTATAACGCAACGGTAACTTATTTAAGCAAGCTTATCGAAGAGCAAGGGGATATTATGACTCTTTCGGTAAGTAACTTTAATCCATCTAAAACTGCCGAAATTTTTAATTATTATTCCTCATATATTAAAACGGACGCGGTTATAGTTATCGGAAATATTTCCAAGGTGGAAAATCCCCAAATGGTTCCTACCGTAGCGATAGAAAGCAATATAAGAAAACAAGGGATTTCTTCTATTAAAGTAGACGTTAGAAAGGCGTTAAAGCAAGCCGTTTTGCATCTTTACGAAAGGGGTTGCGATACCATCGGTTTTGCAGGGGAAACACTTACTAAATCAAAAATAACCTCTTTTAAGAAAACCCTTAACGAAGTAGGCGTAGGTTTTTATGATAAGTTTATAAAAACCTCTACCAACCGTTTTGAACAAGCAGGGGTGGATGACGTTAACGAGTGGATAAAAGAAGGTAGTTTACCAAAAGGCATTATCGCCGCTTACGATTTCGTTGCAATAGGGTGTATCAAGGCGCTAAAAGAAAACGGATACAGAGTTCCAGAGGACGTTGCAGTTATCGGTATGGACGACGTTGCTAGGGCTGAGTATTTAGAAACCCCTCTTTCTTCAATACACTATTCTATGCGTTCATCTTGTAAACTGGCTATGGATATGCTTAACGAGAAATTTAAAAACAAGTATTATATGTCCGGAAGTCTTACTATGATAGACGCGGGTTTCGTACCAAGAAAAAGTAGTGATAGATAAGTGAAAAACTATTGAAAAGAAGTTAATAACATGTTATAATATAATAAATAAAAAAGGAGATATGATTATGAATAAATATAAAGGCACAAAAACCGAAAAGAATTTATGGGAAGCTTTTGCCGGCGAATCGATGGCAAGAAATAAGTATACTTATTTTGCATCCGCTGCTAAAAAAGCTGGTTACGAACAAATTGCAGCGCTCTTTTTAAAAACAGCTGAAAATGAAAAAGAACACGCAAAATTATGGTTTAAGGCTCTTGGCGAATTAGGCGACACCGCGCAAAACCTTTTACACGCAGCGCAAGGCGAAAATCAAGAATGGACTGATATGTACGCAAGAATGGCAAAAGAAGCCGAAGAAGAAGGGTTCTTGGATCTTGCTGAACAGTTCCGTGGCGTTGCTAAAATAGAAAAAGAACACGAAGAAAGATATCGCGCGTTATTATTTAACGTTGAAAACGATAAAGTGTTCAAAAAATCTGAAAGCAAGGTTTGGGAATGCCGTAACTGTGGCCATACGCTTGAAGGGGAAAATGCTCCCGAAGAATGCCCCGTATGTAAACACCCCAAAGCATATTTTGAAATTAAAGAATTTAATTATTAATAATAAAGCCGACTTAGGTCGGCTTTTAACTTTTAAAATGCGACTTAAAAATTGTTGACACGCGCTTTTTGATGTGTTAAAATTAACTAAACCGATGAGAAAGAGTAGTAAGTAAACTATTTTTCCCCAAGAGAACTGCAGATGGTGTGATTGCAGTGGAAAAACTTTACCCAATGGACTTTCGAGGGCAATCTGAAAGGGTTTATCTTAGTAGGTGAGACGGAGTTTTGGCTCTCCGTAATTAAAGGTCGGCGTATGTTAGTACGTAAAGCGGGCGTTTTTACGCCAAGCCGGGTGGCACCACAGGAATTTATCGTCCTGTCCCAGCAGTTTTCTGAGGGGACGGGATTTTTTGTTTTTTACCAAAAAAGATTATTCGGGAGGTTAGTTTGTATGAACAACGAAAAAATACCTTATAAAATCTATCTAAGCGAACAGGAAATGCCTAAGGCATGGTATAATCTCCGTGCTGATATGAAGGTTAAACCTGCACCGCTTTTAAGTCCTAAAACTCTTAAACCAATTACCCTAGAAGAGTTGTCGGAAGTGTTTTGTGAAGAACTTGCTAAACAAGAAATCGACGAGAACACGGCGTATTTCCCAATCCCAGATGAGATTAGGAATTTTTATAAAATGTATCGTCCGTCACCTTTGGTGCGCGCTTATTGTCTAGAAGAAAAACTTCAAACACCTGCGCATATATATTATAAATTCGAAGGAAACAACACTTCGGGCTCGCATAAACTTAACTCTGCAATTGCGCAAGCGTATTACGCAAAAAAACAAGGATTAAAAGGCGTAACCACCGAAACGGGCGCAGGTCAATGGGGAACGGCGTTATCAATGGCGTGTTCTTATTTTGGACTTGATTGCAAGGTGTATATGGTAAAATGTTCTTACAAACAAAAACCTTTCCGTAGAGAAGTTATGCGTACGTACGGCGCTAACGTAACCCCGTCGCCATCAGACCAAACGGAAATCGGCAAAAAGATTTTGCAAGAATTTCCCGGAACTAACGGCAGTTTAGGTTGCGCTATAAGTGAAGCCGTGGAAACGGCAAGTAAACTAGACGGATATCGCTACGTTTTAGGAAGCGTTCTTAACCAAGTGCTTCTTCATCAAACGATAATCGGTTTAGAAACCAAAGCAGCCTTGGATAAATACGATATTAAACCCGATATCGTTATCGGTTGCGCTGGTGGTGGCTCTAACTTGGGTGGTCTTATTGCTCCGTTTGTGGGTGATAAAATTAAAAATGGCACGGACGTTAGAATTATTGCAGTTGAACCTGCTTCTTGCCCAAGCCTTACTCGTGGTAAATACGCTTACGATTACTGCGATACGGGTAACGTTTGCCCCTTACAAAAAATGTATACCTTAGGCAGTGGATTTATCCCTGCGGCAAGTCACGCAGGTGGGCTTAGATACCACGGTATGAGTTCTATTTTATCTCAACTTTACCACGACGGTCTTATGGAAGCAACTTCGGTTAAGCAAACGGAGGTTTTTGAAGCGGCGGAATTCTTTGCTAGGGTAGAAGGAACTTTACCTGCACCAGAAAGCGCGCACGCAATCAAAGTTGCTATCGACGAGGCGTTAAAATGTAAACAAACGGGCGAAAGTAAAAATATAGTTTTCGGGTTAACCGGCACGGGTTATTTTGATATGATGTCCTACCAAAAATTCCACGACGGCGTGATGAGCGATTATATCCCCACCGACGAAGAGATTAAAATTGCGTTAGATAAATTACCCGATATAAACGTATAAAAACTTAAAAAAAAATTTAAAATTACTCTATACAAACAAAAAAATGTATGCTATAATTTTAAAAAATATTTTCGGAGGTTTTTATTATGACTTGGTTTAACAAACAAAGCCGTATCGTGCAAATTCTTTTGCTTTTAATACCCGGCGTAAACTGGATTACTGAACTTGTAGTAAGATGGTCAACTTATCTAAAAAAAGGTGGTCTTATTAGACTAGTTGTTTGTATTTTAGTTACTATTCCTTCCGGTGTGATTATCGGTTGGCTAGACCTCGTTTGGGTGTTATTGTTTAAGCACTTGTTCTTACAATAATAATTAATTTAAAAAGAAAACACTTTATCATTTTGATAAAGTGTTTTTTATTGACAAAAAGAACAAAACTGGTATAATAAATATGAAAAATATGATTTTTCATACTAAGGAGATTTTTATGCAAGAGAAATTCGTTGGGATTTGTAAGGTTGGCGAAAGGGGACAAATAGTTATTCCTAAACAAATAAGAGACGCTTTTGGTATTAAGGCGGGCGACTCTGTGGTTATTTTGAGCGATATTAATAAGGGTATTGCCATAGTTAAGTCGGAAGTTATTACCGATTTAACTGAAAACACGTTAAATCAATAGGTAGAATATGTGCATTATTTCAATAAATAACGTTAGTAAAAACTATAAAAAAATTAAGGCGTTAGATAACGTCAGTCTATCGGTTAACTCGGGCGAACTATTCGGGCTTTTGGGGGTTAACGGCGCGGGTAAAACCACTTTAATAAAAATTTTGTGCTCGCTAACTAAAAAAGATAGCGGTTTGGTTGTAGTTGACGGAAACGACCTTGATACTAACCCACAAGAAATTAAACGAATCGTTGATATTTCTCCACAAGAAACGTCGGTTGCAAACAATCTTACAGTAAAGGAAAACTTGCAGTTTTTTGCTAATATTTACGGGGAGAGCGACCAAAAATTTATAGATAGTATAGTGCAAACTTTCAAACTTTTCGACGTGATGGAGCAAAGGGCAAAAACCCTTTCTGGTGGTTATAAAAGAAGGCTATCTATCGCAATAGCGTTAATTTCTAAACCGAAAATTCTTTTTTTAGACGAGCCGACGCTTGGACTTGACGTTTTTGCTCGTCGTGAACTGTGGGGAATTATAAGTAAGCTTAAAGGCAAGGTTACGGTGATACTTACTTCACATTATCTTGAAGAAATAGAGCACCTTTGCGATAGAGTAGCCATTTTATCTAAGGGTAAAATACTAAACGTTGGCACTATCGACCAAATAAAAGAAAACGCTAAAGCAGTCACCTTTGAAGACGCTTTCGTTAAATTAGTGGAGCAAGACAATGGACAGACTTTTTAATTTTTCAAAAAGAAACCTTAAAGAAAGTTTAAGAGACCCTATTATATACGTTTTTTGTTTGGCGTTTCCCGTGGTTATGTTAGTACTATTTCAAATAATAGGCAAATACACGCAAGGCAGTACGCCTATGTTTGAGCTAAAATCACTTCTTCCTGCTATCATAACCTTTTCCTATGCTTTCGTTATGCTAACTTTGTCCCTTTTGGTGTCTAAGGATAGGCAAACCTTCTTTCTAAAAAGACTATATTCTTCTCCAATGAAGTGTTATGATTTCGTTTTAGGATACGCGTTAGTCGGAATATTAATAGGCATAATTCAAACGGTAGTATGCATAATCTTTGGTTTTATTTTAGCAGTAATCGACAAAATTGCGTTTATATCTTTTGGTAATCTTCTTTTGCTTGTAGTTAGCCAACTTCCAATGCTTTTTATAAACGTTTTTGCCGGTATTCTTATCGGCTCTATCTTCAACGATAAATCAGCGCCCGGCGTAAGTTCTATATTTATAAGCGTTGCAGGTGTTTTGGGTGGGTGCTGGATGCCACTTGAAAGTATGGGTGGGTTTGAAAGGTTTTGTAGGTGCTTGCCATTTTACCCGTCGGTGTATATCGGAAGGGTAGTTACGGGCGCAAAAAACTTTTTTGGGGTAACTTACACCTTTAACGAAATTGCATATTTAGGTTTGTTGCCAATTTGTATATGGTTATTACTAAGCATAGTTTTATCTTTCGTGGTATTTAAAAACAATATGGTAAGCGATAAATAAAAAAGATAAAGGCGTATCTATACGGTTTTTGATTAATTTTGCCAAAAAAATCTTTTAAATACGCCGTTTAAAATAAAAGTTTGGTTTTTTAATTGCAATAATTACTAAAATAGTTTATAATAAAAAAAGTGTTAAAACACGGTTAAGGAGATTATTATGTTATATAATTTATTGGAAACTGCATCAAAAGACAACCAAATGGGTTCTACCGTTTTGTTTATCGTAATTTTCGTATTGCTTATCGGTCTTATGATTTGGCAAACCATTTCTGGCAAGAAAAAACAAAAAGAAGCCCAAAACATGGTAGACGCTCTTAAAAAGGGCGATAGAGTAAAGACTATCGGTGGAATCTGTGGTTTCGTTGTAGAAATCAACAACGAAGAAAACACTTTCGTTTTAGAAACGGGTACCGAAACTCAAAAATCTTACGTTAAGTTCGATAAGGGCGCTATTTACCAAACTGCTCCTCACGAAGGCAGTGCGGCTGCGAAAGAAGCTCAAGAAAAAGCTGAGGCAAAAGTAGAAGAAAAGGCAGGAGAAAAGGTTGAAGAACCTGCAAAAGCTCCTAAAAAATCTAAAAAAGTAAAAAAGGCTGAAGCTCCCGTAGAAGAAAAGGTTGAAGAACCTAAGGCTGAATAATATTTTAAGAATAATTAAAAAAAACCTCGCATATCAATATCGTATGTGAGGTTTTTTATATGGAAAATCATAACTTAAACGGTGGTTTAACAAACGTGGTTAAAGGGATTGGTATTGCAATAACCGTTTCTCTTGTTTGCGTGTTAATATTTTCGGCAATAGTAAAATTTTGCATGCTTTCTTCAACCGTTATTCGCGCCGTAAACCAGTTTTTTAAGATAATTTCGGTGTTTTTAGGCTGTTTTTTTGCCGTAAAACCAAATAAAGGACTTGTTAAAGGAATTGCCGTCGGATTAATTTACACCCTTTTAATACACCTTATTTTCTGTTTATTAAGTAGTCACGCTTACTTTACCGCCACGCTTTTTTGGGACTTGGTGATGGCGACCGTGTGTGGTGGAGTTTTCGGTGCTATTGCCGTTAATAAAAGCAAGGAATAAAAGAGTTAATCGTTATATTACCCAATCTCCGTCTAAAAACAAGGTGGTTTGACTGCCGTCTTTATTCACGCCAACGACTTTAAGGTCGCAAGTTCCTATCATAAAATCGACGTGTTCAATAGAATCGTTAAGACCTGCTTCTTTAAGTTGTTGACGAGTCATTTTATCGCTATTATTAATAGTGGTTGGATAACCCTTGCCAAAGGCTAGATGGCAACTTGCGTTTTCATCGAAAAGAGTGTTGTAAAAAAGTATACCGCTTTGCGCTATGGGTGAGTTTTTGCCGATAAGCGCAACTTCTCCTAGCCTTAAAACTCCTTGGTCTGTGTCTAAAAGTTCTTTTAGCGTTTGATATCCACGCTCGGCGTTAAAATCGGTTACCTTTCCGTCCTTAAAAGTTAAACAAAAATTATCGATAACGCTGCCGTTATAAACCAATGGTTTTGCCGAATAAACTTTTCCGTCTACTCTTAATCTGTGTGGAGCAGTAAAGATTTCTTCGGTGGGAAGGTTGGCTATAAATTCAAGCCCGTCTTGGGCTTTTTCTTTTGCGGAAAGCCAATTATGTCCGTCGGCTAGCCCTACTTTTAGGTCGGTGCCGTTATTTGAAGTGAAATGCAAGTAGGAAAAATTGCAATCGTTAAGTATATTAGAACGTCTTTGAAGGTTATCAACGTGCTTTTCCCATTCTAAAAGGGGATTTTCGCTGTCCAAACGCATGGTTTTTGCTATGGCGTCAAGAAGGTCTTCTTGTGGGCTAGGGGAGTTTGGGAAAACCGTTTTTGCCCAATTTAGCGTTGGAACGGACACTACGCACCAACGAATTGCGTTTGCCATTACTTTATCAGAAAATTTCTTTAAGGCTTTGCTCCTTGCTTGAACGGCTTTGTTAATGCGATCTGCCGGTACGCCGTTAAAACAATTTGGGTCTTCGGCTGAAATAGCAACGTAACAAAAGTTTTCTTGCAAAAGATATTCTCTGCTTTTTACCACCCATTGTGGAACTTGCGTTAGGTATCTTTGGCTGTCGTGCAAGTAATTAAGTCTTTCAATACTCTCGCACTCCCATCGAACTGTTACCGTGCCCGCGCCCATTTTATATGCAGTTTCGCAAAGCGCCTCTGCAACGTGATGTTTTTCCACTGGACAAACGATTAATAGTCCTTGGTCTTTTTGTAGGTTTACGCCCATTTTTAAGGTTATTTGACTAAATCTTTCTAAAAATTCTTTTTCTAACATAATTACCCTCTAACTTATAATAAAAAAATTTAAGTGTTTCGTCAAGCATAAAAAAAGTTTATTTGTCGGTGTGTGTCGAATATTTATTTTCGGGCATTGATTTTTATATTATATTAGTGTATAATATTACGGTATAATAAGGAAATTATGGGTTTACTTCAAGATATTCAAAAGGACGTTAGCCTTAAACAACTTGATATAAAACAATTAAACTCCCTTTCGGAAGAAATTAGGGGAGAGATTATTGACGTCGTTAAAAATAACGGCGGGCATTTATCGGCTAACTTGGGCATGGTAGAAACCACGCTCGCCCTTCATTATACCTTGGATTTGCCTAAGGATAAACTTGTTTTCGACGTTGGGCATCAATGCTATACTCACAAACTATTATCGGGAAGATACGATAAGTTTAAGACCATAAGACAATCGGGTGGGCTTTCTGGTTTTCCCGAAAAAGACGAGAGTCCTTACGATACTTTTACCACCGGACACGCAGGAACGTCTATTGCGTCTGGGATAGGTATGTGCCAAGCAAGGGATTTGCTTGGCGAAGATTACTGCGTTGCGGTAGTGGTGGGTGACGGCTCGTTTAGTAACGGACTTAATATGGAAGCGTTGTCCTCCTCTTCTACTAAACCGAAAAACTTTATCGTTATACTTAACGATAACGGTATGAGTATATCCAAAAACAAAACCGGTCTTTATAAATATATCTCTAAAACTACTACGGGCAACGGTTATATACGTGGCAAAAAGGTTATTCGCCGTGCTTTCGGAAGGTGGGTTGCTAAGATTTTAGGCAAGTTTAGAGATTTTCTTAAAAGAATATTTAATAGAAACAATTATTTTGAAATTTTTGGCTTTAAATACGTTGGCGTGATTGACGGAAACAACGTTAAGGAAATGACAAAAACCTTAAAACGCGTTAGAGAAGCCTGCAAGGAAAAGGCCGTTTTGCTACACGTTAAAACGGTTAAAGGTAAGGGATTTGCAGAGGCAGAAGAAAAATCAGACGCATATCACGGCGTTGGTAAAAACTTTGATTTATCTCCTTGCAGTTTTTCTTCAAAGTTAGGAAAATCGCTTGAAGGCATAATGCAAAAAGATAAAAGGGTGGTTGCAGTAACCGCCGCAATGACCGACGGAACGGGACTTTCTATTATAGAGAAGACCTTCCCCGAAAGGTTTTTCGACGTGGGTATTGCCGAAGAATACGCAGTTACGGCATCTGCCGGTATGGCAGTGAGTGGTTTAAAACCTGTCGTTGCGCTTTATTCAACCTTTTTACAAAGGGCTTACGACCAAGTTATGCACGACGTATGTTTGCAAAATCTTCCCGTGGTGTTTTGTGTTGATAGGGCAGGCTTTAACGGCGCTGACGGAAAAACACACCAAGGGCTTTTCGATATAAGTTTATTATCTCATTTGCCCAATATGACCTTGCTTTG
Source organism: Clostridia bacterium (assembly GCA_017399945.1). GTDB lineage: Bacteria > Bacillota > Clostridia > Christensenellales > Borkfalkiaceae > UBA1259. Next base: position 131,138 of record JAFQAQ010000020.1, on the reverse strand, counting down.
TCCTACTTCTGAAAGCGACGTGGAAGACGCGTTAAACTACGCCTTGTCACTTAATAGTCCCGTTGCGATACGCTATCCGAAAAGTGTAAATAAACTAGACGTACAAATGCCTTCGTTTAAGGACGGAAAATGGGTGCAAATAAGCCAAGGCGACGAGCTTAGCGTGATTTGCGTTGGCGGAAGGACGCTCGCTCTTGCGCTCGATTTCGCAAAGGAAAGTGGCAAAAATATTCAAATTATAGTTGCTAGAAAAATTAAACCTTTGGATACCGAGTGTTTGCAAACGATTGCTTGCGATAAGGTGTTTACAATAGAAGAAAACGCAATCGAGGGCGGGTTTGGTCAAAAGGTGGCAAGTTATTTTGCCGAGCATAAACCTAACGTTAAGGTTACTTGCTTTGGCGCGACAGATAAGTTTATTGCACACGGAACGGTGGAAGAACAAATGCAAACTTGTGGACTAACCGTACAAAATCTTATAGAAAAATCTAATCAATAAAATAATTTTTAAAAAAATAAAAAACGCCTTGCAAAATGCAAGGCGTTCGTTTTTGTTTTGTGATTATAAACCGTAAAGCTGTAAGGGCAGGGTTTTCAGGTCAGGGCCTTTTCTATTAGCAAACTCGCAACATAGGAGCAATATCGTCAACGTTAACATGCAAGGAACGGTTGCAAACTCTACGCGATCTATCATACCGTAACAAGTAAACATTGCAAAACTTATAAAGGCGAATAAGTTAAACGGCGTGTTGTGTTTAGTTAAAATTTTAAAACGAACGTAAAAATAATAAACGTAGGCGCAAAGCCCAACTAGTCCGGAACTTGCTATAACGTGGAAGAAAGTGGAGTGGAAGTTAAACAATCCAAACTCTCCACCCGGGTCGGAGCATACGTAGTTATTATAATATCCAAAACCTACACCAAAAATGGGATAGCGTTCAAACATACGTATTGCGTCCATATAGAACTTGGTTCTTCCCGATTCGCCTTTGATAGATTCTACGATAAAGTCTATAATCCTATCAAACTTTCCTATTGCCGAAATTATTAATAGCGCTAAAACTACGGCAAGAATAACCGAATAAACAAACCAACCGAAAATCTTTTTGGGGAGTTTGTAAAGGTTTTTATATACGAAAAACGCCAAAAACGGTAAAAAAGCAAGGCTTATGCCCAAACATCCGTCGCTTCCCGTTTTGTATATGGTAAAGTAAAATAATAAAACTACTAGTATAGACGGCACGAAAAACTTGGTTTTCACCACCATGTAACTAGCGCATGGTATTGCAATCATAAGCATGGTTGCAACGACGTTAATATTACACCAACCAATTTCTACCACGCGATATTCTTCTTTGCCGTCAATAATCGCGCCCTTAAAGTATAATAACCAATATTGTAGCGTGCATATTATTCCAACTAGTAGTAAAGAATAAAATATCCACTTTCTAATATCAAAACCTTGTGGATAGAGTATACCGTTTGCAAATATTAGGTATACGGCAAGCAACACCGGACCCAAGGGTATTGTGAACAGCAAACCTTGAACGTATTTATCCGTATAGGGCGACAGTATCCCACAAAGCATAAGAGAAATGGTTACCAAACAAAGAGGTAAAAATAATTGACCTAAATTAAATACTTTTATTGGGAATTTAATTACGTGCAAAACGTAACAAATCAAGACGGGGGCAGCGATTACGTAAAATAAAGGATTGTCTAAAACGTCTAGGTCGTAAAATAGGAAAACAAAGTCTGCAAGCAATGGAATTAACGGGGTTAAATCGTTAATTTTTAAAAGGATAAAGCACGCCAAAACAACGAAAACCAACTCGCCCACTAATTGCAGTTTGGTTATAAAACAAAAAACGGTGAATATCGCCATTATGGCAGGGTATAACCCACCGTAGAAAAAATCTATCGAGAGTTTGCTAAATAACCCACCGATAGTATTTTTGTTGTTCTTTTGCATTGTTTCCATATCAACATTATAACTCAAACCAAACAAAAAAACAACAAAAAACCCCTAAAATAATGCCTTTACAAAAGCAACTTGCTATGATATAATATTATGAAAGCAAATATAAAGGGTTTTTAACTAAAAAACACCAAAAACACACGGAAAGAATATAATGAAAAACAAGTCTACTACTAAATGGTTAATAAATAATTCTAAAAGCCAAAGTGGGAATATGGTTATCCTTATTCTTGCTAACGCTATTTTTTCCATTTTAACGGTCGTATTTGCTTACGTTATAAAGCTAGTGGTAGACGGTGCTGAAAAGGGTGATAAAAACCTTTTTTTAACGGGCGCAATGGCCGTGGTTGCCGTTATAGTAGTTCAGTTTTTATTAAGACTTTTAATTAACGGCATTACCGAGCACATAAAAGCAAAACTTGATATTGCTTATAGAACTAGTCTTTTTAACGAGATACAAAAAAAGAAACATTCGGATATATCTGCCTATCATAGTGGGGAACTGCTAAATCGTCTTACTGCCGACGTTTCGGTGATAAGCGAAGGCGTTTCGTCTATCGTGCCTACCATAGTTGCTTCTACCGTGAGATTAATTTCCGCCGTGGTTATGCTACTGTTTATCGATTGGGTGTTTGCCGTTGCTTTCGTTAGTTGTGGCGTTATAGTGTTTTTCGTTACCACTTTGCTACGTGGGAAACTTAAATCACTACATAAAAAAGTGCAACAAACGGACGGAAAAACTCGTTCTTTTATGCAAGAATGTATTGAAAACGGTTTGGTTATAAAAAGTTTTGCCGTTGCCGATAAAACTTCTAGTATTGCCGACGAGTTGCAAAAGGAAAACTTTAAGTTTAAAATGAAAAGGCGTAACTATTCGGTTTTGGGCCATTCGCTTTTTAACCTTGTGTTTAGCGCGGGTTACGTTTTTGCGTTGATACTTGGTGGATATCGTTTGTTATCGGGCGCAGGTTGGTTTGGTTTTGGGGACCTAACGGCAGTTTTACAACTAGTAAACAGCGTGCAAGTGCCGTTCGCAACCCTTTCTTCTATTATGCCAAAACTTTTTGCTACCACCGCGTCTGTTGAACGCATTACTGAAATAGAAAACTTGCAAGACGAAAAACAAACCTTAAAAATCGACGTGCAAGAGTTCGTTGAAAAGTTTAACGGTATATCCATTGAAAAGGTGCATTTCACTTACGATAGAGAAAGCGTTTACGAAAACGCAAACCTTTATATAAAAAAGGGTAGTTCGGTTGCCGTGGTCGGTGCGTCTGGCGTGGGTAAAAGCACACTTATAAAATTGCTTTTAGGCGTTTATCCACTTGACGAAGGTCAAATTTATTTAGATACTAAGGACGGCAAAATTCCAGTTGACGCAAGTACCCGTTCGCTATTTTGCTACGTTCCGCAAGGAAACATGCTCTTTTCGGGCACGGTTAAAGATAACGTTACCTTTATTAAGACTGACGCAAAGAAAAGCGAAATCGAGCGCGCGTTAAAGATAAGTTGTGCAGACCAATTCGTAAAAGAGTTGCCAAACGGACTAGATACGGTCGTTGGAGAAAACGGATTGGGACTATCCGAAGGGCAAGTTCAAAGACTTGCAATCGCTAGGGCAGTGCTAACCAAAGCGCCCGTAATGCTTTTGGACGAAGCAACTTGTTCTTTGGATGCTCAAACGGAAAAACAAGTTATTGATAATCTTTTAGGGTTAAAAGATACCACCTTAATTTTAGTTTCGCACAGAAATTCCGCTAGCGAAAGTTGTGATAAGACGGTTAGTGTCGAAAACAAAAAGTTATCGTATCAATAAATTGACAATCTCGCCTTGATTTTTATTAGCAAATATGTTATTATATAGTTTGCGAAAGTTAAAAAACGAGTTCGCAGGGGGGAAATTGTGACTATTCACGATATTTGTGAGTCTTTCGATATTGGTGGGAGATACGTTAGTTGTACGGAATTATCCACAGGGAACATTAATTCTACCTATCACGTTAAATACGTTAGAGATGGGGAAAATAAGGACTATATAGTTCAAAAAATCAATAAAAACGTATTTACCAATCCAGAAGAACTTATGCGTAGCATAGTTCTCGTTACAGATTACGTTAGACAAAACGTAATTAAAAAAGGTCTTTCTACTAAGCGTTTCGTTTTAAGGGCTTTTCTTGCAAAAAAAGATAGAAAACCCTTCTTTATCGACGAAAACGGCGATTATTGGCGAGTTTATAGATACATCAAAAACTCAATAACCTACGATACGGTTGACGATTTAACCATTATACAAAGGGTGGGAGAAGCTTTTGGAAGATTTCAAGATTGTCTAGAAGGGTTTGATACTTCTAAACTTCATATCTCCATACCGGATTTTCATAACACGCCGGCTAGATACGTGGCGTTTGAAAAGGCTGTTAAAGAAGACGTTTGTGGTCGCGTCAAAAAGGTTGAATCGCAAATTGAAAAGCTTTTAGGCTTTAAACAAAAAGCTTGTTTGATACAAGAATACCTTGATTGTGGAAAAATCCCTATGAGGGTTACCCATAACGACACCAAGTGTAACAACGTTAGTTTTGATATGGATACCAATCAACCGCTTGCCGTGCTTGACTTAGATACGGTTATGCCCGGCGCAATTGCTTATGATTTTGGCGATGCGATAAGGTTTATCGCAAACACGGTTATTGAAGATTGTCCAAATTTAGACGACGTTGGTATCGACGTTGATAAATACAACGCTTTTGCCAAAGGGTTTTTAGGTCAAGTTAGTCAAAACTTACAAGAGTTTGAAAAAAAGACGTTAAATCTTGGCGTTTTTACAATGACGGTTGAACTTGCCGTAAGGTTTTTAACCGACTATATTAACGGCGATAAATATTTTAAGACCAGATATCCCGGTCATAATCTCGATAGAGCAAACAACCAAATTGCGCTTGCACAAGACGTTCTTAAAAAATGGGACGTTTTAGAAGAAATTTTACAAAAATACATTTAAGGGGACACTCATGGACCAACAGGTTCACAGCGAAAGAAACGTTTTACACGATATTCTTCATTTAGTAAAACAGAATATTATACTTATTCTCGTGGTGATTATCGCAACGGTTTCCGTTGGGGTTGTATTTTCTTCTTTTAGAAAACCCAAATACATCACCGAAGAACAAGTTTTGTTTAGTATGGGTGACGGGACTAGCATTACTAGTGACGTAAACACTATGTACGCGTATAAAGGCACCGTTATGGACTTTGCCGACAACGGCGTAGTGGTAGACCGTGCTAACTATTACGCAAGTTTATACTATAAAAAGTATTCGGCAAGCGTAACTACCGGCAATAAGTTACAATCTTTTATAAACGACGTTTTGTATCTTGAAAAGAGAGTGCTTTCTTGTAAAGACGAAATCGCCGTGCTAGACGAATTGGCTGTTATCAAAACTGAAATAGACAAGATTGCAAACAACGGTATTTCGGCAAGCGAAAAAACCCTTTATGATAAACTTAACGAAGAAGCCGAACTTTTACGTCAGCAAGCTGGGTTTATAAGTAAGATTAGAGAATACAGAGAACAACTTAAAACTCAAACTAGCGACGCTGAAATTAAAAAACTTAATGCAAGTATAAAAGACGCTGAAACCCGTTTGGTTGAGGCAAAACGTGGCACGGTGTCCGTGGTTGATTATTCGGTTAATACTATACAAGATATTGAAAACAAAAAAATTGCGCTTAACGATATTATTTTAGCCGAAAAATCTTCTGATTTATATTACGAATTTAACAGCGAAGAAAGGGTAACGGGATATTTAACTAGTTCACGCATATCGGTTACCGATTATGTTTACGATACCGAATCTAAATCCTTTGCTTTCGGTGTTAAATATACCGACCATAACGAGCAACTATCAAAAGAAAACGTTAAACTTTTAGTACTTGCATTTAACGTTGCGTCTTCTTACTTTTTCGAAGGGTTATATCCCGTTATAGAAGATCTTGGCATGGCAGGCTGTTCGGTGGACGTTACGCAGTCTATGATTATTATAGTATCCGTTCTTTTGGGCGTGGTGCTAAGTTGCCTTATTATTTATCTTAAAAAGGTATTCGACAAAACCGTTAAAGATAAAGAAGTGGTTGAAATGATTACCGGCGTTAAGGTTATGGCGTGTATCGAAAGACAGGAGGACGTTACTAATGGATAACGAAAACGTAGTTTTACAAGAAGTAAAATATCGCCGTTCGTTATTGACGGCCTTGTACAAAAACATTTTAGCAATAATTTTGGCGGCGGTTCTCGGTTGTCTTTTAGGGCTTGGATATGGTGTTTTAACCGTTAAACCCGTATACACTAGAACTTCTACCGTTATGCTAGTTGCCAAGATTAATTCTTCGTCTTCTTCAAACAACTTGGTTTTATCCCAATACTATTTAAGTGACGTTGGAACGATTATAAAAAGCGCTGGTTTTGTGGCTGGCGCAAATGAACTCCATAAAGAAAACGGTGGCGCGGGTGAAATCACTTCTTCCGGCATAGGAATTTCTTATGGGGTTGAAGATAGTTTGATTTTCTCTATTTCGTATAGAGATAAAAGTGACGCTCTTGCCGAAAGCAAACTTAAAACGGTTATTGCTTACGCACAAAGTTCACTTGCAGATTATATTAAAGCAGACGGCGCAGAACTAAAAGAAACTAGCAACGAGATGGCTAAGTCTTCTAGTTATAACTACTTTAAACCAAGCGTAATCGGGTTTTTGCTCGGCGCAATTGCCGCTGTTGCTTGCGTGGTTGTTGTTTATCTATTAGACAACACCGTTAAAGATAGAGAAGAAATCGAAGAATTAACGGGGGTAAACGTTTTGGCGTTTATCGTAAAACAGGAAGATTTTCAAACTGCAGACGCAAACTCGTCTAGTGGTAATTGATAATAATTTTTAACTAAAAAGCCGTTGGAATCCAACGGCTTTTTGTTATATTAATTTTTAAGTTAAAGACTAAAACTCGTCAATTTGACTTTCGTACTTATCAAAAAGGCAATATCTTTCGGGATGAGTAAGCGCAGTAAAAACCATTTCTCTAACGTTAGGAATTTGCTTACCAATATGTTTATAAACTTGTTTTATATATTCTCTTTTAGTATTGGTGTTTGCTGGGCAACAACTCTTTACGATAGGAAGGTCCTTGCTATAAGCCACGATATCGCTTTCTTCAATCATAATCATAGGTCTTATCATAACGAGGTCGGTTCTGTCGAGATAACTTTTTGGTGCAAAAGTAGAAAGTCTACCTTCATAAAATAAAGATAAAAACAAGGTGTCTATCAAATCGTCGGCATGGTGACCTAAGGCAACCTTGTTAAACCCATGCTCCTTTACAACCGAATAAAGCGCGCCTTTACGCATTTTTGAACACAGCGCGCAAGGGTTTGTTTCTTGTCTTGCGTCGAACACTATTTGTCCAATTTCCGTTTGCTCTATTATATAAGGGATATTATACTCGTCGCAAAGTGCTTTTATTAAAGAATAATCGGGGTTTGCGTGCTTAAAATTAAGGTCGACGGTAATTGCCAAAAGTTCAAACTTCTCTGGCGAAAAACGTTGGTATTCGGCAAGCAGTTTAAGTAAGGTCACCGAATCTTTGCCACCTGAAACGCCAACGGCAATTTTATCCCCGTCCTTTATCATTTTATATTTAGTTATTCCCTTTCTAAATTTAGAAAGCATTTGCTGAGTAGTCATATTTTCCACAAAAATAAATAAATTTATATTGATTTTTTTATATAATTACATTATACTTATATTGATACTTTTAATCAAGGATTTTTGGGTATTTTTTATGGTTGACGCAATAAGAGAATTGTTCCATAACGACTTAATAAGCGCGCTTTTTCTTAGTTTTATTCCACTTATCGAACTAAAAGGTGGAATAGTTTTTGCGCGTGGTCTTGGATATAATTTCTTTGAAGCTTTCGGACTTTCTTATCTCGGTTCTACCTTAGCCGTAATACCCGTTTTCTTTTTGCTCAAACCCTTGCTTAAACTAATTAAATTGATAAAACCTATAAAAACCTTTGCTGATAAAATAGAAGGGTATATTCACGAAAAAGCAGTTGACGCTTTGGAAAGTCAAAAAAAATCTAATAGGAAAAAAGCCGTTACCGAAAATTACATTAAAACCTTGTGCGTTTTAGTGTTTGTAGCAATACCACTTCCAATGACGGGTATTTGGATGGGCACTGCGATCGCAGTATTTTTGAATTTAAATTTTTGGCGAACTGCTTTGGCAGGGATTATAGGTAACTTTATCGCAGGGCTTATTATATCCTTACTTGCGCAGTTATGTATAACGTTATGGGATATTACCGTGTTAGATTATATTTTATACGGAATGTTCGCCCTTGCCGTAGTTTTATTGGTGTTTACTATAATAAAAGTGGTAAGCCACAAACGTAAAGTTCCAAATTCGGAAAAAGGGGAGTAAATGGGTTTTTTCTCTTGGTTATTTAAACGCAATAAACCTCAACCAAAAAAACTAGGTTTGGCGCTCGGCTCGGGTGGAGCAAAAGGCTATGCAGAACTTGGCGTTTTAAGGGCGTTTGAGGAAAACGGCGTGGAGTTCTCCGTCGTTGCAGGAACTAGCATCGGTAGTATTATCGGTGCTTTTTATGCGGACGGGTATTCTTCTACCGATATATTGGAACTTCTAAATCAAGTGGATTTTTCAAACGTATTAACGGGAATTCCCATTAATATGGATACTTCCGGCATAATAAAAGTTATTGAAGATAACCTTGGCGAAAAGAATATAGAAGACCTTAAAAAACCCTTTCAGACGGTTGCAACTCATTTAGAAAGTGGCAAAGAAAAGGTGTTTAGTAGGGGTAACTTGTCGGTTGCGCTCGCTTCGTCTTCTTGTATGCCACCTTTTTTTAAACCCGTGGTAATCGATAGACAAAGATATATAGACGGCGCTTACGTTAACTCAATCCCTGCCGATTTAGTAAAACAAATGGGCGCTGATTATATAGTTGGCGTGGACCTTTCGTTATCCGACAACAAAACCGAAGGTTTATCTAAATTATTTCCTACTTATAAAGCAAAGGTGGAAAATCCAAAAGAGCAAGGATATAAATATTCTAACGTTGTTTTAAGACCAAACCTTAAAGGTTTTTCTTCCATTTCCATAAAACGCGGAAAGGAAATGTTCGATATCGGTTATCAAACTGCAATAGAACAAATGCCCAAAATTTTGGCTGATATCAAAGCGTTAAACAACAAAAAGGGATAAACCTTTTATGTCTTACCTAAGAAAAACAACCGCTATTTTATTGATAGTTTTATGCTTATTCACAAGCTTTTCCTTCTCTTCTTGCAAAGAAGGGCAAAATCAAGAAACAACCGTTTCCGATGGTAAACTTCACGTTACGTTCGTGGACGTTGGCAATGGCGATTGCATAACGATAAAACTTCCAGACGGAAAAATTTTGATGATAGATTGCGGGGAGAACCTTTCCTTTAACCAAAAGGCTATTTCCGATACGCTAAAAGGTTATTCGGCTACTTTTATAGACTATCTCGTTTTAACCCACCCCGATAACGACCACGTTGGAAACGCGCCGTGGCTTGTCGGTTGTTATCCTATAAAGAACGCGTATATTCCAAACATTTTAGATAAAAGGTTGTATACTCAGTTTAATACGGCTTATAACGTGATGAAGGAAAACAAAACTAACGTTATTTATTCGGACTGTTATAAACGTATAGACGGTGGCGATTATTTTATTGCTTTTTTATCTCCGCTTGCAACCGACGGCAAAAGTCATAGCTACTATTCGGAATTTAACGGGTTTTATCAACCAAATTCTAAGCAAATAAACGATTTATCTCCAATAATATACCTTCAATGTATGGGCATACGTATGGTTTTTACGGGTGATGCAAGTAGTATTCAAGAAAAGTTGGTAATACAAAACTACTTGACGGGTTTTTACGACCAAGTTTTTGGTAAGGGAAAAATAAACCTAGTAGGAGTAGATTTTCTAAAACTAGGGCATCACGGAGACGACCAGTCTTCTTCGCAAGAATTCTTGCAGATTCTACTTCCTAAAAACGCAGTGGTAAGTTGTGGAACGGCTAATCCTTACGGACACCCAGCTTCTTCTACTTTGGATAGATTGGTCGGCGTAAATCCAACCGTTAACCTTTATCGCACGGATTTAAGTGGAAACGTATGCGTTACGGCGTCTAAAAATAATAACTATAACGTAACTACAAGCCAAACTTACTAAATCCAAAAAACACCGCTATTTCTAGCGGTGTTTGTTATTACACGGAGTAGGTTACGCCGTTTTTAGAACGGTTAATCCCACGCCCGATATTGTAGCCGTTTGGGTAGAAGTGTTGTAAACGGATAAAGTGCTTGCGTCCGTAACGTTAACTAGCACGGTATTGCTACCTTGCGCCAAACCACCCGCTACGGGGGTTATAACGACCGTTTGCCCATCGATTAGCTCGTCGTTTAGGTATAGACTAAACGAAAAATCGTCGGTGGGGACAGAGCCGTTTACTGAATAGGAAACTAAATAACTTCCCGCTTCCGGTAGGTTAACTGCGCTGTTTGATAACGTCATAGTACCCGTAGGGGTAACGATCGAAGTGGTTAAGGGAATAACCGTGTTGGTAGGAACGGTTGAAGCTCCGCCACTTGCATAAATTACGTCGCTAGTGCCACTAGGACCAACTGGACCTTGCGGACCTACTGCGCCCGTTGCACCTATTGGACCTTGTGGGCCAATAGGACCTGTCGCCCCAACTGGACCTTGCGGACCAATAGGACCTGTCGCCCCAATTGGACCTTGTGGACCAATAGGACCAGTCGCACCAACTGGACCTTGTGGACCGGTTGCACCAGTTGCGCCCGTCGCACCCGTTGCACCCGTCGCGCCAATTGGACCTTGTGGTCCTTGAAAACCCCTTGGACCTTGTGGGCCAACGGGACCTTGCGGGCCACGAACGTATATTCTTTGATTACAACAGTTTCGGTTACAATTACAGCCGTTTTGGCCGAATAAACACATAAAAATTCCTCCTTAGTGTCGTCCTTATATAATATGCAAAAAAGCGTTTGGTTGGTTACGCTATAATAAAAAAAGGTTTGCTTTTTTGCGTATAGTACTTTATAATGTATATAAACAAAAAAAACTGTTAAAACTCAATTTCGGATAAGTATAGTGGAAAAAAGGGATTTTAAACTACATTCTAAATACGCGCCTACGGGCGATCAACCGCAGGCTATCGACAAGTTGGTTGAAGGGTTAAACGACGGACTTAGAACGCAAGTTTTGCTTGGTGTAACCGGTTCAGGCAAAACTTTTACTATGGCAAACGTTATAGAAAGGGTAAATCGCCCTGCGCTTATAATTGCCCATAACAAAACGCTTGCAGCCCAACTATGTAACGAGTTTAGGGAATTTTTTCCACAAAACAGGGTGGAGTTTTTCGTTTCTTATTACGATTATTATCAACCCGAAGCGTATATAGCGAGTACGGATACTTATATTGAAAAAGACCTTGCTATAAACGACGAAATAGATAAACTTCGTCACTCGGCAACTTGTTCGCTAGCAGAAAGGCAAGATACCATCGTGGTGGCGTCCGTTTCTTGTATATACGGACTTGGCGCGCCACAAGAATACTACGATTTAGCAATATCTTTGCGTCCCGACGATAAACTTGATAGGGACGAGTTAATGCGTAAATTAGTTAACGTTCAATACGTGAGAAAGGACGTTGATTTTTCACGTTCTTCGTTTAGGGTGCACGGGGATACGGTGGATATTTTCCCTTCTTCTAACACCGAAATTTTTATAAGAGTAGAGTTTTTTGGCGATCAAATAGACAGACTTTGCGAAGTGGAAGCCGTTTCCGGCAAAATCGTTTCCCAACTAAAACACGCGGTAATCTTCCCCGCAAGCCACTATGCAGTTGCCGAACAAAAATTACAAAAGGCGCTTACTGCCATTGAAGTCGACCAAAACGACGAAGTTAACGCTTTTAACGAGCAAGGCAAACTTTTAGAAGCCCAAAGGTTAAAACAACGCACCGATTACGATATGGAAATGATACGCGAAATCGGGTTTTGTAAAGGTATTGAAAATTACAGCCGTTATTTTGACGGTAGACAGGTCGGTCAACCACCTTTTACCTTGCTAGATTATTTCCCACAAGGGTTTATAACCTTTATAGACGAATCGCACATGACTATACCGCAAATAGGCGCAATGTATAACGGCGACCGTTCAAGAAAAACTAGTTTAGTCGACTACGGTTTTCGTTTAAGGTCGGCGTTTGATAATCGTCCGCTTACTTTTGAAGAATTCGATGCAAGGGTAGGTCAAATGATATGCGTTTCGGCAACCCCTGCAAAATACGAACTTTCAGAGGCGGGACAGGTGGTAGAACAAATTATACGTCCTACGGGGCTTATTGATCCCGAAATACAAGTTTGCCCGACTAAAAATCAAATCGACCATCTACTTGTTGAAATAAACAAGACCATTTGGACGGGTGGTAGGGTGCTTATAACCACCTTGACCAAACGTATGGCGGAAAGCCTTACCGAATACCTTAAAGAAAACAAGATAAAAGTAAGGTATATGCACAGCGATATCGATACTTTGGAAAGAATAGATATCGTTTCGGGACTTCGCACGGGGGAGTTTGACGTGCTTTGTGGTATAAACCTTTTAAGAGAAGGGTTAGACCTTCCCGAAGTCAAACTAGTTGCTATACTAGACGCTGATAAGGAAGGATTTTTGCGTAGCGAAACTTCGCTTATACAAACGGTGGGTAGGGCGGCAAGAAACGCCGAAGGCAGAGTTATTATGTACGCCGATACCATTACGGGCAGTATGAAACGCGCTATGGACGAAACTGCAAGAAGACGCGCTATCCAAAGCGAATACAACCAAAAACACGGTATTATTCCAAAAACCATAGTTAAACAAGTGGTAAATTCGCTTGAAATTACCAAGAAAGTAGACAGAACAAAAGATATAAAAGCAAAAGATATCCCAGAAGAAATCGAAAAATTAAAAGCGCTTATGAAGATTGCTTCTGCTTCGCTTGATTTTGAAAGGTGTATTGAAATAAGGGATACTATAACCAAACTAAAACTCAAAATGAGAAAGTGAGATTAAATGAAAAACGATTTAGTTATAAAAGGCGCAAGGGAAAATAACCTTAAAAATATAAACGTCACTATACCGAGAGATAAGCTCGTGGTGTTCACGGGGTTATCGGGCAGTGGCAAGTCTACGCTCGCCTTTGAAACCATATACGCAGAAGGTCAACGCAGATACGTGGAAAGTTTGTCTAGTTACGCGCGCATGTTTTTAGGACAAATGGAAAAACCGGACGTCGATTCTATAGACGGACTTTCGCCTGCAATTTCCATCGACCAAAAAACCACTTCGCACAACCCACGTTCAACCGTTGGTACGGTAACCGAAATTTACGATTATTTTCGTTTGCTTTTCGCAAGGTGTGGCGTTGCCCATTGCCCAGAGTGTGGCAAGGAAATTACCCGCCAAACGGTCGACCAAATTTGCGATAAAATAATGGCTTTTCCACAAGGTAGTAAAATACTTATAAACGCGCCCGTAATTCGTGGTAAAAAGGGTGAGTATACTAAACTTATAGAAGGGTTCCGTAAAAGTGGTTACGCAAGGGTAGAAATAGACGGAATAGTTTATAGTTTAGACGAAGAAATCTTTTTAGAAAAAAACAAAAAACATTCCATAAGCGTAGTAATTGATAGGCTTGTGGTTAAAGAAGGCATAGAAAAACGCCTTTTCGACAGTGTGGAAACGGCAATCAAACTTTCCGAAGGGTTGGTGGACGTTAAAATCGTCGACGGCGAAAACACCTTGTTTTCCACCAAACACACTTGCCCTGATTGTGGGGTTAGCATAGAAGAATTAGAACCGAGATTGTTTTCTTTTAACAATCCTTTCGGCGCTTGTCCTGAATGCTCTGGACTTGGTTTTAACAAAAGGGTAGACCCCGACCTTATAGTAAAGGACAAAACCAAAACGCTAAGACAGGGCGCAATGACTGTTACCGGTTGGAATTTAGATAGTGGCAAAATGGCTGAAATGAACTTTAATTCGCTTGCTCGTCACTACGGATTTAGTTTAGATACCCCCGTAAAAGACCTTCCACCCGAAATATATAATATGCTACTTTACGGCAACGGTGGGGAAAGAATTGAAATGGAATATTCCACCAAAACCTTTTCGGGAAGTTTCAATTCTTCTTGGGAAGGCATTATCCCCAACTTAGAACGTAGGTATAGGGAAACCACAAGCGATTACACCAAAAGTGAAATAGAACGTTACATGGTGATTACCCCGTGTTCTACTTGCGGTGGAAAACGCCTTAAAAAGGAAGCGCTTGCCGTGACGATTGGGGATAGAAATATCGCTCAACTTACCGATTGTTCGGTAAAAGAATTGCTTGCCTTTTTAGACGAACTTAAACTTCCTGTAACGCAAACGCAAATTGCAACCCCTATCCTAAAAGAAATAAAAGCAAGGCTAAACTTTTTGCTAAACGTCGGGTTAGGGTATTTAACCTTGTCAAGAAACGCAGCCACTCTTTCAGGTGGCGAAGCGCAAAGAATACGTCTTGCCACGCAAATAGGCAGTGGTCTTACGGGCGTGTTATACATTTTGGACGAGCCGAGTATTGGTTTACATCAACGCGACAACCAAAAACTTATTGCTACCTTAAAGAGTTTAAGGGATTTAGGCAACACGCTAATCGTTGTTGAACACGACGAAGAAACTATGTACGCCGCCGACCATATAGTTGACATTGGTCCAAAAGCAGGCGTTCATGGTGGCCAAGTGGTTGCGCAAGGCAGTGTGCAAGATATTATGAACGAGCCACGTTCTATCACGGGCGATTACTTGGCAGGAAGAAGAAAAATACAAGTTCCCGAAGAGAGAAAAGCGCCCGACGGCAGATGGCTTACCGTAAAGGGCGCAAGCCAAAACAACCTTAAAAACGCAGACGTTTCCTTCCCCGTAGGGCTAATGACGGCAGTTACGGGCGTTTCGGGTTCGGGCAAAAGTTCGCTAGTAAACGAGATAGTTTATCCGTATCTAGCCTCGCGTCTTAACGGCGCAAAAGTTAGGGACGGCAAGGCAGATAGCGTGGAAGGAATTGAGCATTTTGATAAGATTATCCAAATAGACCAATCGCCTATCGGCAGAACGCCAAGAAGTAACCCTGCAACCTACACGGGCGTGTTTACTGCAATAAGAGAACTTTTTGCTAGCACTCCGGACGCAAAAGAACGTGGGTATAAGGCAGGCAGATTTTCTTTTAACGTTTCGGGTGGTAGATGCGAACATTGCGAGGGCGACGGCGTTATTAAAATAGAAATGCATTTTCTTCCCGATATGTACGTTAATTGCGAAGTTTGTAAAGGTACTAGATATAATAGAGAAACCTTGCAAGTTAAATATAAAGATAAAAATATCTTTGAAGTGCTGGATATGACGGTTGATACTGCTTGCGAATTCTTTAAGAGCATTCCGTCTATTTACGGAAAAATCAAAACTTTACAAGACGTGGGTTTAGGTTATATAAAACTTGGGCAAAGTTCCACAACGCTTTCCGGTGGGGAAGCGCAAAGGGTAAAACTTGCAACCGAATTATCTAAACGTTCTACGGGAAGAACGGTATATATTTTGGATGAGCCAACAACCGGACTTCATAGTTACGATATAGATAAACTTTGCACGGTGTTAAAGCGTTTGCAACAAGGTGGAAACACCCTTATTATCATAGAACATAATATGGACGTTATTAAACTTGCCGATTATATAATCGACCTTGGGCCGGAAGGTGGCGACGGCGGCGGAAGGGTAGTTGCAACCGGCACGCCCGAACAAGTAGCAAAAATCCCCCAAAGCCACACGGGCGCTTTTCTTAACAAAATATTAAACAAATAAAAAAATAGATTTCACGTTGAATTTTTCACACCCTTTGGGTGTGAAATTTTTTTATTGGAAATTTTTGTTAAAAAAAGGAAAAAGGATAATATGAAAGTATATATATTTGATAAGATTTTAGGAGAGTTTAAGTGAAAGATAAAACTTTGCTTATTGAAGAAAAATTCCTTTCTCCGTTTGCCACTAAATCAAAAGATACTATTGGCAGACTTTATCCGATTGAGCCTTGCCCAATGCGTACTGATTTTCAGCGTGATAGGGATAGGATTATTCACTGCAAGTCTTTCCGCAGGTTGAAAAACAAAACGCAAGTTTTCTTTTCGCCCGAAGGCGACCATTATCGTACTAGACTTACGCATACCTTTGCCGTATCACAAGTGGCAAGGTCTATTGCAAGGGCGTTATCTCTTAACGAAGACCTTACGGAAGCCATTGCCTTAGGTCACGATTTAGGGCACACTCCTTTTGGACATGCTGGCGAGCGTATTCTTAACCGTCTTAACGAAAAACGTGGGTTCGAACATAACGTTCAGTCTGGCAGAGTGGTTGACTTTTTGGAAAACGACGGCAAGGGGCTTAATTTAACCAGAGAAGTTGTGGACGGCATTATCAACCACAAAATGAAATGCACGCCAAAAACTTTGGAAGGTATGGCAGTTAATATTGCCGATAGAATTGCTTACGTAAACCACGATATAGACGACGCGATAGTCGGTGGGTTTATTACACTTGACGATTTGCCAAAAAACGCAAGAAAGATTTTGGGGGATACTTCAAGTCAGCGTATAAACACAATGATTTATTCTATTTATAAAACTAGCGAAGGCAAGCCTATCGTTCAAATGGACCAAGAAGTTTTAGGCGCAACTAACGAACTTAGAGATTTTTTGTTTGAAAGGGTGTATAGCGACAAAACTTTTAAGGAAGAAGAAGCACGGGCAGACAGAATGCTTTCTGCTTTGTATCAATACTTTAAGAAAAACCCTGAAAAATTGCCCGAATTTAACCGTAACCAACTAGAAAACACCGATATAGACGACGTGCTTTGCGATTACATATCAAGCATGTCCGATACATATGCCGTAAAGACTTTTTCGGCAATATTTATTCCTAAAAAATGGGAGTTATAAGATAACTTTATGCGAGGATTTGACGCAAAGTTCCTAGACGAACTTAAAAGCAAAAACGATATAGTCGATATTATCGGCCGTTACGTAAGGCTGGAACAACGTGGCACTAACTTTTGGGGTAAGTGCCCTTTCCACCACGAAAAGACGGCTTCTTTTTGCGTTAATTCCACAGGTCAATTCTTTTATTGTTTTGGCTGTCACGAAAGTGGTGACGTTATAACCTTTATAAAAAACATTGAATCGCTTGATTTTAACGACGCGGTAAAATATCTTGCAGAACGCGTTAACATGCCACTTCCCGAAGTGCGTTACGACGACGAGAAGATTAAAGAACAAAAACGTTTTAAGCAACGTCTTTTAGAACTGCTTAGAGATACTGCCTTATTTTACGTTAAAAACCTTAAATCTGAAAAGGCGGATAAACACGTTGAGTATATTCTTAAACGAAAGTTTACTTCGGAAACGGTTGCAAAGTTCGGCATGGGCGCTTCGCTTGATTTTAATTCTTTGCCTAACTATCTAAAAGAAAAAGGGTATACCTACGAAGAAATGGTTGCGTCGGGCGCAGTTGGCGAAAAGAACGGCAGATACTTTGATTTTTTGGGTGGTAGACTTATAATCCCCGTAATAGACCAATTTAACAACGTTGTTGCCTTCGACGGAAGAAGAATTGACGGAATTAAAGACCAAAAATACATAAACACCAAAGAAACGCAAGTGTTCTTTAAGGGCAAAACCTTGTTTAGTATAAACAATCTTAAAAAGATTAAAAACGAAGAGGGTATAGACGGGGTTATTATAGTTGAAGGACACTTAGACGTCGTTTCGCTTTATCAAGCGGGGTTTAAGAACGTGGTTGCTAGTATGGGTACGGCTCTTACCAAAGACCAAGCGCGTATGCTAAAACGTTATTCGGAAAAAGCTTACGTTTGTTTTGACGGGGATAGCGCAGGGCAAAAGGCAACCTTAAAGAGTTTGGAAACTCTTACCGAAGAAGGCGTGGAAGTTAAGGTTATGACTCTTCCAGACCAACTAGACCCCGACGAAGTTATAGTTAGAAGGGGAATAGAAGCGTTTAGAGAGTGTATAATCACTGCAAAACCCGTGGTCGATTATAAAATAGACGTTCTTAAAAACACCTTTGATATAAACACGGTCGACGGAAAACGCAAGTTCGTTTCGAGCGCGCTTAACGTTATCAGAGAAAGTTCTTCTGCCGCCGAGCAAGAAGACTTGCTTAAAATATTAAGGGATTATACGGGCGTTACTTACGAGTCGCTTAAAAGGGAATTGTATTCCACCCCGCAAAAAGCCCAAGAAACACCCGTTATAAACGACCAATTTAACGATAATTCGGGTGGGAAAAGCGTGCTTGCGGCAAGGTTTTTGTTGTACGCATACTTGTTTAACAAGCCTTACGCTTTGGAAACGGATATATCTGAACTTAATTTTAATATAACGGCGCATAAGGACGTTAAAGAGTTTATATTAGAAAAACAAAAAGCAGGGGAAAAGATAAGGTTTAACGACCTTTACGATTATTTTCCAGAATACGGCGAAGAGTTTTCTAAAATAGCAGGCTTAGAAACGGACGAGAACAAACAGTTTGACGAGGCAGTTTATTTTAACGATTGTTTGCAAACGCTTAAAAAAGATTGGATTGACCAACAAATAGAAGTTCTTAACAAAAAGTTTTCTATGCTTACCGATACCGAAGAACGTAGAAAAACGGCAACTCAAATCGCTATGCTTTTAGCACAAAAAAACAAACGAGTATAATTACCAATGCGGAGGAATTATGGACGATATTAACGATATTATCATTAGCAAAGAATACCAAGCGGAAGCAGGCAACGCTTCTCAACCACTCAGCGAAGAAGTCGTTGCGTTAGTAGGGGATATTATCATAGAGTACAAAAAAGTTGGCTCTATAACTACTGCGCAGTTGTTCGACAAGCTAGACAAAATGCAAGTTACACCCGAAAACTTGGAAGAAATTTATAGAATATTCGAAAATTCGGGCATTACCGTTACTAACGAATTCGAAAAGGACAAGGATTTATACGAACAGTTCTTTAAGGACGATCGTATGGCCGACCCCGTTAAAATGTACCTTAAAGATATCGGTAAAGTACCCCTTCTTCAACCCGACGAAGAAACCGAACTTGCAAAGCGTATGATGGAGGGTGACGAGAATGCAAAACGTCTTTTATCCGAAGCGAACTTGCGTTTAGTGGTTTCTATTGCAAAACGTTATATGGGGCGTGGTATGCAATTTTTGGATCTTATCCAAGAAGGCAACTTAGGTCTTATGAAAGCAGTTGAAAAGTTTGATTATCAAAAGGGATTTAAGTTCTCCACCTACGCAACTTGGTGGATTCGCCAAGCAATCACTAGGGCTATTGCCGACCAAGCGAGAACTATAAGAATTCCCGTACATATGGTAGAAACTATCAACAAGTTGATAAGAGTTTCTAGAAAATTACTTCAAGAACTCGGCAGAGAACCCAATCCGTCTGAAATTGCCGAACAAATGGGTATCTCCGAAGAAAAGGTTATGGAAATCCAAAAGATTGCCCAAGACCCCGTTTCTTTGGAAACTCCTATCGGTGAAGAAGAGGATAGTCACTTATCCGATTTTATCGAAGACGAACACAGCGTTGCTCCTACCGAAGCCGTTTCGTTCGCAATGCTTAAAGAACAACTTTTAGGCGTTTTAGACACCCTTACTCCTAGGGAAGAAAAGGTGCTTAGACTCCGTTACGGTTTAGACGACGGCAGACCAAGAACGCTAGAAGAAGTTGGTAAAGAGTTTAACGTTACCCGTGAAAGAATTAGACAAATAGAAGCAAAAGCACTCCGTAAATTACGCAACCCAAGCCGTTCTAAACGCTTAAAGGACTTTTTGGATTAATGACTGAAAGGTTATATAAAATTTATTATGAAATCCCAAAATGCAAGGTTTTTGCCGATATCGGTTGCGACCACGGTTACCTTGCAAAAGCAATGCTACAAGGTGGTAAATGCAATAGCGTTATCCTTTCGGATATAAGCGCAAAATGCTTGGAAAAAGCAAGGGATTTAATGCGTGACGATATTGCTGAGGGCAGGGCGCAAGCAATCGTTTCTAACGGGTTTGAAAAGTTGCCGAAAGTAGATTGCGCGCTTATTGCCGGCATGGGTGGGGAAGAAATAATTTCCATACTTTTAAAGGCTAAAAACTTGCCTGAAAAGTTAGTTTTGCAACCGATGAAAAATACCGACAAGGTAAGAAAAAAAGTTGTGGAACTAGGCTATAAAATAGTAAAAGACTACACCTTTTTAGTCGGTAAGATTTTTTACGATTTAATAGTTCTTGAAAAAGGACAAGATAGCCTTAGTGAGGAAGAAATTAAGTTTGGAAGAACCAACCTTGAACTTCGCCCATCTGCGTTTATAAACTCAGTCAAGCTAAAAATAGAAAATTTAAGTAAAGTACTAAATAACGGTAACCTTTCAGAATGCACTAAAATTCAGGTTACTAATCAAATTAAAGAATTGGAAAAATATGTATAATTTAGATAGTTTTTATGCCCTTTTAGATGGGTTTGCTCCAATAAGGCTGAGTAGACTTGCAGTTGCCCAAGGCGATTACGATAACAGCGGTATTTTAGTTAGAAATCACGATAAAGTAAACAAGGTTTTATTCGGTTTAGACCTTAGCGAAAAACTTGTTGAAAGGGGGATAAAACTCGGTGTGGATACCATAGTTACACATCACCCTGCAATCTATATGCCACTTAACGCCGTGTCTATTACTAACCCCGAACAAGCACCTTTATTGACGGCTATAAAAAAGAATAAAAACGTTATTTCTATGCATCTTAATCTCGATTTTGCAAAAGACGGAATCGACCATAATTTAGCAATGGGTTTAGGTGCTGAAAAGGTTAATATTTTACAAAAATATTCAGACGAACAAGAAGGTTACGGAAGGGAATTTTCCCTTCCTTCACAAAGCCTTTTAGAAGTTGTAAACAAAGCAAAAAAGACCTTTAACACCAACAAAATTATTTATTACGGAAACAAAAATCAAAAGATAAAAAGCATTGCAAGTTTTTGCGGTGGTGGAAGCGCTCACGCCGTTGAATGCGTGCAAAAGGGATTGACGGATGCCGACCTTATAGTGTCGTCGGATTTTGCCCACCATAATATCAAAGCGCTTATACAAAACGGCAAAGCCGTGATGGTTATTCCACATTACGCATCCGAAAATTATGGATTTAAAAAATATTTTGAAAAAGTTAAAAATACGGTAGGGGAGAATTTACAACTTTTCTACTTTGAAGATAAAAGATATTTATAGGCAGGTGAACGATATGATTAAAGATTTAATAGCGTATCAAAACGTAGATGCAAAACTTCGCAAAATTGAAAGCGAACTTGCGCAAAGCCCTTGCAGAAAAAAGGCAATTTCGGCTAAAAACTACATTTTAAACACTCCCGAAACGGTAAACAAACTAGACGACCGTGCGTTACAACTTTCCAACGCTTACGAAGAACTTTTAAGGCAACAAGCAAGCCTTATCGAACAACAAAAAGAACTTTCTCAGGCAATGGAAAAGGCAGAAGACGGAAAGGAAATGGCTTTTTTGATTAAAAAAGCAGACGAACTTATTAACGCTATCAAACAAGTTTCTAGTACTTGCGCTAAGGTTAACGAAGATTTGCAAAAGGTTATTAAAGAATATTCGTCGGTAAGGGCAACCAATAAGTCAGCCCAAGCGCAGTATGCCGAAGCAACCGAAGAATACGAAAAGTTGAAAGAGTCTTTTAAGGACGAAAGAGAAAGTATTCAAAAAGAGCTTGAAGCGCTTAAATCAAAGGTCGATCCCCTTTTGATGGAAAAATACCTTAAAAAACGCCAAAACAAAATGTTTCCAATAGTTTACGAAGTTACCGGCGAGGCTTGTGGCTCGTGTTTAATGGAACTTTCTATGCTAGAAAAAAACAAACTCAAAAACGGCGAGATTATCGAGTGCGAGCAATGTGGAAAGTTGCTTTATAAACTCAACTAACTATAAAAATAAAAGGTCGCTAGGGGCGACCTTTTTACTTTTTAAAATTTCGTAGGTAAGAAAAAGGGCATATTTAAACTACTTATAAGATATTTTTAAAATATTACCGAAAATTTCCATTAAAGGATTGTAAAATAGCGGTATTTTTGGTATAATTTTTACGAGTAATCTTAAAGGACGTAAAGATGGCGGAAAAAGAGAAAAAAACTCCAGAAAAGAGTAAAGAAAATAATAGCGAATCTATATTCACCAAAGAAACTTTGGGGGTGGTGATGATTTTGTTCTCCACCTTGATTTTGGTGTGTTTAATTACTAGGGACAAGGTGTTTGCAGCCCCCGGAAGGCTTATCAACACCTTCTTTTTCGGCACGTTTGGATATTTTGCCTATCTAGTAATTGGAACGATTATCTATTACGGCATAGTTTTAATTACCGGTAAAGGTATTGGTTTTTCTAAACGTATTAAGTTAACCGTTACCTTGCTATCAGTTGCGCTTGCTTTTTTGATGCAGTTAGTTTCTATGCGTAATTATTCCAGCCTTTCTTACGGCGAATATATTTCCCAAGCGTATATGAGAGCTTCTGTCGGCGGGTTTGCAACTTGTTCTGCAAGTGGACTTATGGTTGCCCTTTTATCCTATCCAATTTCAGCCTTACTTACAAACGTTGGAAGTTACGTGGTAGTATCCGTTTTGGTGTTGCTTTCTGGATATTCGGTCGTTAAAGCAGTGCTTGATTACAAAAAAGAACAAAACGCCGGTCAAACTTTCCGTACGTCTTTCGTTAAGAACGAACAATCGGACGGCAGTGCGGTTAAAGTTGAAGGCACTATGGACTATCCGATTGCGGACGCCGTTCCCGTAGAAACTACCGGCAAACAAAAACTTTTCGTGGCGGACGCTTCTTCTAGCGATTTCAAAAACAAAAAAAGGTCTAGTAAAGAAGGCGAAGCCCCCGCAGTTAAGGTTGATTTTACTAACGGTGGTTTAGGCGTTGCTTCGGCTAACGTTAGTTATACCGAAGCTTATTCAAAAGATTTCCAAAGCAAACTTGACTACATCAAAACCCCAACTACGATTAATTTAGAAGACCATTTAAAAAACGACCGTCCTTCGCAAAACAAGGCAGTTGTTTCCGATTATATAACTCCCGAAGTTCCAAGCGAACCTCCGGTTGACGTTGCTCCCGTTCAATCTACCGAACAACAATCAAATACAAACGAGATACCCTTGTTCGAACACGTGGACGACACTCAACTTCGCGCGCAAAGGTTCGGCAGTTACGCTAATCTTCCCGAAGACGACGCAGTGGACACCCGTCCGTTAGAAACCGTTCGTCCTCTTCCACAAGAATTACCGAAGGAAGAAGAACAACCGCCGATAGTGGAGCAACCCGTGGAACAAGAACAACCACCAGTCGTTCCATCGCGTAGGGGAATATTTGATATTCCGTCTGAGCCCGTTGAACAAAAAACGGAAACCCAAACGGAAGAACCAGCACCCTCGCCAATTTTAGGCGAACGTAGGGTAAGGAATATATTCGGCGACGATAATTCGCAAACCCCAATCGAAGAAAAACCTGCGTTTGATAGTAGGGTAGAAGCTGACGATAACCTTTCGGCAAGGGGACTGGACTTAACTAGAAGCCAAAGAATTTCTAGAATAGCAGAAGAACAATCACAAGAAGAAACGGTTGAAGAACCCAAACCCGAAAAGGAAATTCCACCTATAAACAGAGAATATTTCCGTCCGCCGTTTGATTTATTACAAAATTACGAGCCTCCCGTGGACGCTCCACAAGAAAATCACGAAGAGAATTTGCAAATTATAAAACAAACTCTTTCGGATTTCCATATAAACGCAGAACCACAAGGTTATATTCAAGGACCTTCTATCACTAGATACGAAATTATGATGCCTGCCGGTATTTCGGTTAAAAAGGTGTTGAGTTACGACGACGATTTGAGAATGCGTTTATCTAGTAAAGACGGCGTGAGAATTCAAGCGCCTATTCCGGGTAAAAACCTAGTCGGCGTGGAAGTCGCTAACAAAATTAAAGTTACCGTTGGTCTTAAAGAAGTTATGGAAAAGGCCGCTAAAACCAACGTGGAAAAACCGGGCGCGCTTACCTTTGCTTTGGGTAAGGACTTGGTTGGTAACGCAATTACCGATAACCTTGCAAAAGGTCCACACTACTTGGTTGCAGGCGCAACCGGTTCGGGTAAGAGCGTGTGTCTTAACACAATGATTATAAGTTTAATCATGCGCTACACTCCGGAAGAATTAAGGTTATTCTTAGTTGACCCCAAAGGCGTTGAATTTGCCACTTACGAGCATCTTCCCCACCTTATGATAGACGAGATTATAACTCAACCACAAAAGGCAATCGCAATGCTTAAATGGGCGTATGAAGAAATGGAAAGAAGGTTTGCAACCTTCCGTCAAAGCGAAGCGTTCGTTGTGGATATAGACGGATATAACTCGCAAGTTGCAAGCGATACTATTCCAAAAATGCCAAGAATCGTTATTATTATCGACGAACTTGCCGACCTTATGCAAACTTGTAAAAAGGATTTAGAAGCGCGTATTTGCGCAATCGCACAAAAGGCGCGTTCTGCCGGTATTCACCTAGTACTTGCAACCCAACGTCCTTCGGTTGACGTTATTACGGGTACTATCAAGGCAAACTTGCCTTCTCGTATTGCGTTTAAGGTTATGAACTTTGCCGATTCCCAAACCATACTTGGCGAAGCGGGCGCAGAAAAACTTTTGGGTAACGGCGATATGCTATATAAAAACTCCACCATGCCGGGTTACGAAAGATATCAAGGCGCGTTTATCACTGCGCGTGAAATCAACAGCGTGGTAAGTTACGTTAAGGAAAAGAACAAAGCGTATTTTGATGACGAACTTCAAGATAGGCTTGAAAAGGAAGTTAACCCAAAACCAGAAGAAAGTTCGGTTAGCGAAACTTCTTCAAGTGGTGGCGAAAACGACGCGCTCTTTTTACAAGCGTTGTGGTTTGCAGTGAATTTAGGCACTATCTCGATATCTTCTTTGCAACGTCGTTTCTCGATAGGGTTCCCAAAAGCAGGCGGACTGTTCGACAAGATGGAAAGAATGGGCTTTATTGCGCCTAACGAAGGTAGCAAGGCGCGTAAAGTAACGCTTACTAGGGAAGAATACGAAAGTAGATTCGGCGCTGCGCCTAACGAAGAATTTTAAGGTGTAAAACATGCAAACGATAAAAGTTGGCGTGGTATCGCTCGGTTGTGATAAAAATAGGGTAGATACCGAAAAAATGTTGGCGCTTTTACCTAAAAACTGTTCAATCGTAACCGACGTTACTCTTGCCGATATCATCATTATTAACACTTGCGCTTTTTTGCAAGCTTCAAGAAGCGAAGCTATTGAAGAAATTTTGATGGCGATAAACGTAAAAAAAGAACGTCCTTCGGTTAAGATTATAGTTACCGGTTGTTTACCACAAAAGTTTATAGACGATATTTATACCGAACTCCCAGAAGTAGACGCTTTTATGGGGGTTAGCGATTACGATAAGATTGGTAAAGTTATAAACCAAATTCTTTCGGGCGAAAGGGTAAGGGTTATAGGTCAACCTTGTGGCGAGCCTACTACCAAAAGGGTGCTTACCACCAACGGATACGCTTACCTAAAAATTGCCGACGGATGCTCTAACCACTGTACTTACTGTTTAATTCCTTACATAAGGGGCAAATATCGTTCGGTAAAAATGGACGAACTTATAACGGAAGCTAAAAATCTAGGCAATTTAAACGAACTTATTTTAGTCGCCCAAGATACGACGGCTTACGGCAGGGACTTAAACGACGGAAGTTCGCTTACCTTGCTTATACAAAAACTATCCGAACTTAAAAACGTAAACGCAATAAGACTTTTGTATTGCTATCCGGAAAATATTGACGATAGTTTAATCGACCAACTTAAAAACAACCCAAAACTTATAAAATACCTAGATATTCCCCTTCAACATGCAGACGACGGCGTGCTTAAACTTATGAATAGAAAGGGTAGTTATCAATCTTATCTTGATTTGATAACCAAACTTAAAAGGGAAGTTCCGTCCATTGCTTTGCGTTCCACTTTTATAACGGGTTTTCCGCAAGAGAGTGAAGATGCGTTTAATCGTTTGGTGGAATTTATTAAAAAAGCGCAATTATTTAACGCAGGGTTTTTTGCTTATAGTAGAGAAGAAGGCACGCCTGCGTATAAACTTTCTGGGCAAATTCCACAATCGGTTAAAACCAAAAGGGTTAAAAAACTTTATAAAACACAACTTGCAGTTGCTAAATCCATAGGTAAAAGTTTAGTTGGAAAAACCTTTTTTGTGGTTGCCGAAGGGTTTGATAACGATAGATTAACTTATTTTGGACGGGCGTATTTCAACGCGCCGGACGTTGACGGAAAAATATATTTCTTTTCTCAAAAACAAGTTACGTACGGAAAAACTTACCAAGTAAAAATAACTGCCGTGGACGGCTACGATTTATACGGAGATAGGCAATGAATTTACCTAACAAACTGACTTTACTTAGAATATTTATGATTCCCGTGTTTGTGGCAATCTTTTATTTAAGGGTAATTCCATACAATTTTTGCATTTCGGCAGGGGTGTTCGCACTAGCCGCGCTAACCGATTTTTTGGACGGTTATATCGCAAGAAAATATAACCTAGTTACCGATATGGGCAAGTTTTTAGACCCTATTGCCGATAAAGTTTTGGTTTCCACAGCGTTAATTTTGGTGTTAGTTCCCCCACAAGGAATAACCATTTTACCTTGGTACGCAAGCATTATGGTGGCAGTTATTTTAGCAAGGGAACTTATAATAAGTGGTTTTAGACTAGTTGCCGCCGGCAAAAACCAAGTTATTTCAGCCGACAAGTCGGGCAAAATCAAAACCTTTTTTACAGACCTTGCAATTTTACTTATTTTAGTTTCGGCAGATATAACCCCCTATACTTTCGACCTATTAAATATTTTAGGAACGGTTGCCCTTGCAATATCCACCTTGCTTACTATTTATTCGGGTGTGGAGTGTTTGGTTAAAAACAGGGGAGCATTAAAATCATAAAAAGGATAACTAATGAAAACGGCTTTACTGCTTTTTAATAACCCGTCAGCACAATATCCAGCTGAATACGTTGGTAAAATCACTGCTTGTTTATACGGTGGTGGATATCCCGTGGACAGTCTTGAAACGCTGTCTATTTCAAACGACTTAGGGTTTAAGAGAAGTTTAGAAAAATATAAAGATACGGTAGATAATCTTATCGTCGTGGCTCATCCCGAGCTTACTTTTGACGCAAAACAAGTTATAAGCGATACTTTCGATACCGTTTTAATTGAGAACGATAACGCGTTAAAGTTTGTCAACGCGCTATCCACGGCACACGCAACCGACTACGGTCAAGCATACGCAATGATGCCCGAAAACGCAACCCTTATTCCTAACTTAACGGGTGCTTTTCAAGGATTTATTATGGAAAACGACGGGTTCTCGTTGGTGGTGTTGCCTTGGGCGTGGGAAGAACTATCGGTTGCATGCGAAAGGTATTTGTTGCCATACTTTGACAAAAAGTTTGCAAACCAAGCCTGCCGAATGACGTTGAAATTTTTTGGCGAAACCGAGCCTTTAATCTCGGTATTAAAACAAGCGGAAGAAAGGTGCGCGGGCGTTAAATCAAGCGTGGAAAACAGTTACGGCGACCATACCGTAAAGTTTATTTCCGATAACGAACAATCGCTTAGAGAAGCCGTTAGAATAGTTTTGATAAACTTAAAGGAAAACGTTTACGCAGAGTGTCAAAGCACTCTTTCTCAAAGGGTTTTCGACCTATTAAAACTTAAAAAGATGAAAATCGCCACGGCGGAATCTTTTACGGGTGGACGCATAGTTTCGTCGTTAGTATCAAACGCGGGCGCTTCTGCCGTAGTGCACGAAGGCGTGGTGTGTTATAGCAACCAAAGCAAAATTGAAAGAACGGGTATTGCTAGCTCGGATTTAGAAAAAGAAGGGGCAGTAAGTTCTATGACTGCTTATCGTATGGCGGCTGGACTACTTAAAACGGGCAATATAGACGTGGCTGTTTCCACCACGGGTATTGCTGGTCCCTTTGGCGACGGAAGTAACGCGCCCGTTGGTCTTTGTTACGTTGGCGTGGGTATGAAAGACGGCGTGCATACCTACAAACTAAACCTTAACGGTTCAAGAGAGGAAATAACGGAAACGGCAAAAAACACTGCGCTGTTTCTGACATTTAAAAAATTAAAAAGTATAGATTAGAGGATACAAAAATGGATGAAAACAAACTTAAAGCATTAGACGGCGTGATGGCGCAAATAGAAAAACAATACGGCAAAGGCGCTATAATGCGTCTTGGTCAAAACGCAGGTGATACTAATATAGAAGTATTGCCTACCGGCTGTTTATCGCTTGACCTTGCAATCGGCGTAGGTGGTCTTCCACGCGGTAGAATCATAGAAATTTACGGACCTGAATCTTCGGGTAAAACTACCGTTGCCCTTCACGTTATCGCAGAAACTCAAAAGAACGGTGGTATTGCGGCTTTCGTGGACGCTGAACACGCCTTAGATCCCGTTTACGCTAAAAATTTAGGTGTAAATTTAGACGAACTTTACGTTTCCCAACCAGATACCGGCGAACAAGCGCTTGATATTACTGCGTCGCTAGTTAACAGTAAGGCAGTTGACGTTATCGTAGTGGACTCGGTTGCAGCGCTTACCCCAAGGGCTGAAATAGAAGGGGATATGGGCGATAGCCACGTTGGTCTTCAAGCAAGACTTATGAGTCAGGCGCTCCGTAAACTTACTGCAATTACCAACAAAAGTAAAACTTGTATTATCTTTATCAACCAACTTCGTGAAAAGGTTGGTATAATGTTTGGTAATCCGGAAGTTACCGCGGGTGGTAAAGCGCTTAAATTCTACGCAAGCGTTAGAATAGACGTTAGAAAGGCAGACGCGTTAAAAGATAGCGACGGTGCTTACGGTAACCACACCAAAGCAAAAATCGTTAAAAACAAGGTTGCGCCTCCCTTTAAGACTGCCGAATTCGACATTATTTTTGGAAAAGGTATTAGTAAAGGTAGTTGCCTTATCGAATTAGGTCTTCAATACGAAGTATTGGAAAAGAGTGGTTCTTGGTTCTCTTATAACGGCGAAAAAATTGCACAAGGCAAGGAAAAAGCTATTGATTATTTAGAAAAAAATCCAGAAGTTGCCGAGGAAATTAAGTCCAAGATTATGGACGCATTTTACAATAATAAGTAATCAAGCCAACAAAATGCAAAGCGTTGACAAAGTTAGCGTTTTGTTATAGAATATAAGTATATAAAAGCACAAGGCTTTTTATAAATAAAAACAGGAGGGCATAAGTTATGCTAAACTTAACTAACGGCTCCCTGTTCTTAGCCGCAATGGAATCTTCAACGGCAATTTTAATTGCAGTGGTTGCAGCGATAGTTTTTGCTGTAATCGGAATCCTTGTAGGCATGGTTTTAAAGAACAAATCTTTTATAAAAAAACAAGGTGATATTCAAAAAGTTACCGACAAAATGCTCGAAGACGCTAGGGAAGAGAGCAAGAATATAAAAAGAGAAGCTTTTTTAGAGGCAAAAGAACAGGAGCAAAAACTACGCGCGGAGATAGAACGCGAATCCAAAGAAAAGCGTTCTGAACTTAAACAAATGGAAAATAGACTTAACCAAAAAGAAGAGTCTTTGGACCGTAAAGAAGAAAGTTTAAATAAGCGCAACGAAGAAACTACAAGACAACAAAACTCCCTAAAAGAAAAACACGCGGAAATGGACAAAAAACTCGGCGACATCGCTGCTCAGCACGACAAAATGTTGCAAGAGTTTGAAAAGATTTCCCAAATGAGTAAGGAAGAAGCAAAACAACAGCTTATCGACGCTATGACCGACGAAGCAAAGCGCGAAGCTGCCGGCACGGTTAAAAATATCGAAGCCGAAGCAAGGGAAGAAGGCGAAAGAAAGGCTAAGGAAATCGTTAGCCTTGCTATTCAAAAATGTTCAACCGAACAAGCAACTGAAATCACCGTTTCGGTAGTTCCACTACCAAGCGACGATATGAAAGCAAGAATCATCGGTAGAGAAGGTAGAAATATTAGAACCTTGGAAAACGCTACCGGTATAGAATTGATTATAGACGATACGCCCGAAGTGGTTATCGTTTCGGGTTTTGATCCCGTAAGACGTGAAGTGGCAAGAATCGCACTTGAAAAACTTATTCAAGACGGTAGAATCCACCCAGCAAGAATAGAAGAAACGGTTGAAAAGGTTAAAAAGGAACTCGACCAACAAATTAAAGAAGCAGGCGAATCGGCATGTTTTGAATGTGGAGTGTTCAACCTACACCCAGAGCTAGTTAAAACTTTGGGTAGACTTAAATTCCGTACTAGTTACGGTCAAAACGTACTTCGTCACTCTATCGAAGTATCCCACTTAGCAGGCGTTATGGCAACCGAACTCGGTGTGGACGCAACCCTTGCTAAGAGAGCAGGTTTATTGCACGACTTAGGTAAGGCTGTTGACTTTGAAGTAGAGGGAACTCACATGCAAATCGGCGCTGACCTTGCTAAGAAGTTTAGGGAAAATCACGCAGTAGTAAACGCAATTTTAGCTCACCACGGCGACGTTGAACAAAAGAGTATTGAAGCCGTTCTAGTTGCTGCGGCGGACGCTATTTCAGGCGCTCGTCCAGGGGCAAGAAGAGAAACTACTACTAACTATATTAAAAGATTGCAAAAACTCGAAGAAATTTCCGGAAGCTTTAAGGGCGTTGAAAAATGCTATGCTATTCAAGCAGGTAGAGAAGTTCGCGTTATGGTTAAACCCGAACAAATCAACGACGCGCAAACCCTATTCCTTGCAAAAGATATCGCTAAAAAGATTGAGCAAGAGATGGAATATCCCGGTCAAATTAAAGTTAACGTTATCAGAGAATGGCGCGCAACTGAGTTTGCAAAATAATTTATTAGGCGACGCTTTTGCGTCGCCTTTTTTATAAAAATATGAAAAAATTTATACTTATCCCAGATTCTTTTAAGGGCACGCTTTCTTCAAGTAAGGTGTGCGATATAATGAAAGATAGAATACTAAATTGTTTTCCTGATGCAAAGGTTATAAGCATACCCGTTGCCGACGGGGGCGAAGGCAGTGTGGACTGTTTTTTAACGGCCCTTGGTGGACAAAAAGTTTATTGCGAGTGTTCTAACCCGTATTTTGAAAAAATGCAAGGGTTTTACGGACTTATAGAAAACGGCAAAACAGCCGTTATTGAAATGGCGTGCGCAAGTGGTCTTCCACTTGTAGAAGATAGAAAAAATCCTTTGCTCACAACCACTTTTGGAGTGGGCGAACTTATGCTAGACGCAGTTAAAAAGGGCGTAAAAAAGATTATTTTAGGACTTGGTGGCTCTTGCACTAACGATTTTGGTTGTGGCTCAGCCTCGGCTTGCGGGGTAAAGTTTATTAATAAACAAGGGGAACAGTTTATTCCTACCGGCAAAACCCTTATTGACGTTGATAAAATAGATTTATCTTGCGTTAACCCACTTATAAAACAAGTGGAAATTATAACCATGTGCGATATAGATAATCCACCGTTTGGAGAAAACGGCGCGTCACACGTGTTCGCGCCGCAAAAAGGCGCAAGTGAAAGTGACTGCGAATTTCTTGATATGGGCGTAAAGCACGTATGCGCAGTCATTAAAGATAACCTTGGGAAAGATTTATCTAATCTTAAAGGTGGTGGTGCTGCCGGCGCTATGGGTGCAGGTATGGTTGCATTTTTTGACTCTCAACTAAAAATGGGTATTCAAACGGTATTAGATACGGTTGATTTTGATAAACAGTTAAAAGACGCATACTTGGTGTTTACCGGAGAAGGTAAAATAGACGGTCAAAGTTTAAGGGGAAAGGTGGTTATAGGCGTTGCAGAGCGATGCAAAAAGCAAAACGTTCCCGTGATTGCTATCGTAGGCGGTAGCGAAGGGGATATGGAAAAAGCTTATGAAAAGGGCGTTAGCGCCATATTTAGCATAAACCGTTTGCCACAAGACTTGTCGGTAAGCAAACACCAAAGCGACGTTAACCTTGCCTTTACCATGGAAAACGTGTTAAGGACTTTAAAGATATAAATGAAAATAGGAGAAATTATGCAAAAGAAAACGATAGCGCTTATTGCGCACGATAGCAAAAAACCCGAAATAGTTGAATGGGCAATTAAAAACAAGCAAGTTTTAAGTCAATACGACCTATGTGGTACGGGAACGACCTCAAAACGAATTAGCGAAGCAACGGGACTTAACGTAAAGGGATATCTTTCCGGTCCGCTTGGTGGCGACCAACAAATTGGCGCATTGATAGCAGAAGGCAAGATTGACTTTGTACTATTTTTGTGTGACCCGTTGACAGCGCAACCACACGACCCCGACGTTAAGGCGTTGCTTAGAATAGCAAACGTTTATAACGTGGCAATAGCAACCAACGTTGCAACTGCAAACCTTGTGCTTAAAGATGGAAGTTTGTAATTGACAAATAGGAGATTTTATAATGAAAAAAGACGTTGGGCTAAGGGTTTCTCTCCCTATTGCTTTTCCAGAAAGAGATGAAGGACTTGGCGATTTTATATCAAACGCATTAAGGATGGTAAAAGAATACCACGCCACCGAAGCCCTTGGTTATTTGCCAAGTAAAGGGCATAGATTAACTGGTTTTCCAAGTATGGAATATATTGAAAGTTGCGCAATAAGATTTAAAAAAGCAAAAGAGGAACTTGCAAAACACGGCGTTGAGTTGGCAGCCTATTTTACGCTTACGGTTAAGTCTGGGAAAAGTGATGATTTTGGGTCCATCGTTCGTGCTGACGGAAGTCAAGCGCCTTTTTCTTCATGCGTGTTAGACGAAAATTTCAAAAAAGCCTTGTCCAAAACACTCGCACTTTTTATTAGTATTGCAAAACCAAAATATTTGTTGTTAGAAGACGATTTTTCAGTTTCTGCATCAAGTAATAAGGGTTGTTTTTGCCCCTTGCACTTAAAAGAATTTAGTAAAAAAGTTGGCAAAGAATACGATAGAGAAAGCCTTTTAAAATTGTTTAACGGCAACACCAAAAAAGGTCTTGCTTTGTATAAAAAATGGCGTTCTTTTATGGGCGAAACGTTAATTGAAATGGCAAAGGCGATTAGAGAAGAAGTGGATATTCTTTCTCCGGAAATTCCTATTGGTTGCAACCAAACGGGCGCTGACGAACTAGACGGTTATTCAATGCCTAATATTGCCAAAGCACTTGCCGGTAATAGACATAAACCAATTTGTAGACCAAGGGGAACTTTCTATTGTGGTGGGGATAGCAAGGATATTCCTTGCGTTATGTTTAACGCAATGAAAGTTAGCCAAAACTACAAGGGCAAAATTACAATGCTACACGAAAGCGACGCTTATCCACACAATCGTTTTTATACGGGCGCAGGACAAATGGACGTTATTTCAAGCGCAGCTATAAGTTATGGTGAAGATGGCCTTTTGCTCTTTGCAGAAGGGTTTTCGGGTGGTCGTGCAGGCCAAGAAAGTTCTTACGGCAAAAGTTTTGCTAAACAACGCAAACGCCTTAATACCATAAGAAAAATGGTTAAAAATTGTTCGATTGAGGGTGTTGAACTTGGTTACGATTGGTTTTATAACAAACTTAAAAACAACAATCCGTTATGGTGTAGGCTTTTAGGTTTGTTTGGAATACCAACGACCTCTCAAAAATCACAAGTTGCCTTTTGGGACGATTCGCAAGTAAACTTCTATAACGATAAAACCATAAAGGAATATCTTTCCAAAACCTTATTTTTAGATGGCGACGCAGCAAAACGTTTAATCGAGCGTGGATATGAAAAATATCTTGGCGTAAAGGTTGCCGATAGGGTGGACGTGCCACCGTTAACCTATGATTTATCTATAAAAGACGTTATATCTGCTGAATTTTCTAGTTGTGGCGACAAAGAAAAAATGCCTTGTGGGCATTCCTATTGCCCATCGGGTAACGCCGTTACTTATAGGCTTGTTCCCACCGATAATCAGTGCAAGGTAATAACGAGTTATTATGATAGAATGGACAACAAAATATGCGACACGGCAACCTTTTATAAAAATTCTCTTGGTGGAAAGGTTATCGTTTTTGGGCAAACTCTTTACGGGCAAATTTGTCAATCGTGGTATAATTATACAAGACAAAACCTCGTGCAAAGACTTATTCAAATTACTTGCGATAAATATATAACTTGCACCGATCAACCTAATATTTGGCTTATCGTAAACAAACCAAACAGAGCAAAAAACTTTAAACGATTGATTACCATAAGCAATTTAGGATTAGACCAAGTTGAAAGTTACACCTTGCGTGTTCCTTCATCGCTTGGCAAAATAAACGGCGTGCAAGTGCTTGGCAAAAACGGAATTTGGAAAAAGGCAAATTGCACAATAAACGGCGAAAACCTTACCTTTAATCTCCCGCTTGGTTCGTTAGGTATTGAATACGTTAAAATAATTTAAGATTAAAACTAAACGAAAAAGCCACGGAAAATCCGTGGCTTTTAACGTTATTTTGTTGGGCTTTTGCCAAATCTTAGTTTATACGCTCGGCTAAAAGAATATATAGAAGAAAAACCCGTTTTTTCTGCCACTTGAGAAACGTTGTAATCTTTAAGCAGACTTTTTGCGTAGATAAGGCGTTTTTCGTTTCTGTATGCAATAATGCTTTGCCCAAACGCGCACTTAAACTTTTTTTCTAGATAAAACTTGTCGTATGAGAATTGGTCTGCTATTTGAGATAGCGTTAAAGAAAAACATTGACCTGCATCTATGTAATCTTTTAGTTGCGTTTCTATGGTGTAGTCGTTGGGGTAAGAAAAACTTTCGCTAAAATTGTCTTCTGCAATCATGCTTATAATGGCTGTTAGCGCCCCCTTTTTTTCTAAATATCTTTCTACCTTGCGCCCAGTTAGCACTACGTCTAAAAGTTGCAAGAATTTTTCTTTATCTTTTATCGTAATAAAGGGAGAAGAAGGATAATTGGCAAAAAGGTCTTGTCTAATGCACGCCTTTTCTAAATCGCTAAGTTCTTCAAGTTTTTTAAAGCATACGGGAATTTCTGGACTGTTGGGCAAAAATTCCATATCAAAATGCACGTGGGGTTGCGCAACGGGCGTTTCGCCAATAAAAAAAGCGTGTTGCACCCCCGGTCTTATAAGCAGAATATCTCCTTGGTTGCAGGCGTAGTTTTTGCCATCGTATTCAAGCGTAAATTTTCCACTTTTTATATGGATAAGTTCATAGTCGAAAATAATTCTCCGTGCGATTGAACAATAGGCTTGCAAAACGGAAAATTTAGAAGTAAGCCTTATATAAGGGTTAAGTTTAAAAACGTTCATAAAACACCACAAGTCAAGAAATGTTAAATTTTAGCCAAAAAAAGTTATTTATATTATACTATAAATGGGTTACAATTGCAATATAAAAATAAAGGAGAATTAAAATGTTAAATAATTTGACTTTGAAAAAAGATTGCGAAAGTTTTTCTATTTCCCCCGAAAACTTAACGGGCGAAAAGGGAAAAGGTGGCATGGCGATAGAAGGTTCTGCTAGCGACTGCGCAAAGGAATTAGGGCAAGGCTGGAAGGTTAATCCTTTTATAGTTGTTCAATCGGGAGAAACGGCTATACTTGCAGACATAAAAGGGCAAGGCGCAGTAAAACATTTTTGGATTACGGACAACGCCACAAACGGCAGATTGTTGATTTTAAGAATTTATTTTGACGGTGCGTCTAAACCGTCCGTTGAAGTTCCCCTTTCAGACTTTTTCTGCAACGCAGATTATAGGGAATATAGGCAAATAAACAGTTTGCCCATTTGCGTTAACCCTGCGCGTGGACTTAACTGCTATTTTGAAATGCCTTATTTTAAGAGTTTTAGATTTGAAATTGAAAATATTGGCGTAAACCCCACAAACGTTTATTATCAAATTGATTGTGAAAAGAAAACTATTGACAAAGATAGTTTGTATTTCCACGCTCAATTCCGCAGGGTAAACCCCGTAAAATATAAAGAGCCTTACGTTATTTTAGATAATATTAAAGGCAACGGACACTACGTTGGCACGTATTTTAACTGGGGCGTTAAGTCCAACGGCTGGTGGGGTGAAGGCGAAATTAAGTTCTATATAGACGGAGATACGGATTTTCCAACGATATGCGGAACGGGAACGGAAGACTATATTTGTGGGGCATACAATTTTGACGTTGGTGGAAAATACGTGGAGTTTTCTTCACCTTATTCTGGTCTTAGCAAAGTTGGGCGTACTGACGAGACATATGCATCTCAAAGATATTTTAATATGTATCGTTTCCACGTGACAGACCCCGTATATTTCAAAAACGATTTAAGGGTTACTATTCAAGCGCTTGGTTGGAGAAGTGGCGGAAGATATCTTCCTTTACAAGACGATATTTCTACCGTGGCATATTGGTATTCGGATAATTTGGATGACGAATATCCCACTCTTCCTTGCGTAAACGATTTAGAAATTATTTAAGGAGTATTATGGCTAAATACGTTATAGGTATTGATTACGGAACGCTGTCGGCACGCGCGTTGCTTTTACATGCCGATGATGGCAAAGAAATTGCTATTAGTGAATTTGTTTATCCACACGCCGTTATGTCTGAAAAGGATATTAGTGGCAAACCAGAAAAACCAACCACTGCGTTGCAACATCCACAAGATTATTTAGACGCGCTTTCGTTTACCGTTAAAGACGTGTTAAAAAAATCGGGCGTTAGTGCAAACGACGTGTGTGGCATAGGCATTGATTTTACCTCTTGCACCGTTTTGCCAACTGATATTAACGGCGTGCCTTTGTGTTTTTACGACAGGTTCAAAGAAAAGGAGAACGCATACGTAAAACTTTGGAAACACCACGGCGCAAACGACCAAGCCGAGCGTATGACCGAAATTGCCAAGCAAACAAAACAAGGGTGGCTGGAAGATTACGGTGGAAAAGTTTCTTCCGAGTGGCTTTTTCCAAAACTTTTTGAAACGGCAGAGTGCTCGCCCACCGTTTATGATAGCACGGCTTTGTT
Organism: Clostridia bacterium; assembly: GCA_017399945.1. Taxonomy (GTDB): domain Bacteria; phylum Bacillota; class Clostridia; order Christensenellales; family Borkfalkiaceae; genus UBA1259. The sequence goes on along the minus strand of JAFQAQ010000020.1, from coordinate 93,749 downwards.
TTTAGAGGCAGGCGATTGGCTGACCTATATTCTTACGGGCAACTTGGTTAGAAGTAGTTGTATGGCAGGCTTTAAGGCGCTTTGGTCGGCAGACGGCGGATATCCTAGTCAAGATTATTTAGAAAAAGTAAACCCAATTTTTAAGACTGCCTTGCAAAAGGTTAAAGGCAGGGTGTTGCCCGTTTGCGAAAAGGCAGGCGAGCTAAACGATAAGGGCGCGCTTTTAACGGGGCTTAATAACGGCACGGTGGTTGCCGTTCCCGTAATAGACGCGCACGTGGCGTTGCCTAGCGCAGGCGTAACTGACGACGGTGGGTTGTTAATCATTATGGGAACTTCTGCCTGCCATATAGTTTTGTCTGAAAAGGATAAAAAGATAAAAGGCATTTGTGGAAAGGTTAAAGACGGAGTTGCAAAAGGTTATTTTGCCTACGAAGCAGGGCAAGCAGGGTTTGGCGATATTTTAGACTGGTTTATAAACAACTGGGTTACGCAAGAATATTTTGAACAAGCCAAAAATCAAGGCGTAAATATTTTTGATTATTTGAACCAAAAAGCCTCCTTACTCGCAATGGGCAAAAATTCCGTTTTAGTGCTTGATTGGTGGAACGGGAACAGAACGCCTTATGCAGACTATTCTCTTTCGGGCGCAGTGTTCGGGCTTAATTTAAAAACCAAGCCAGAAGAAATTTATTATGCAATAATCACGGCGCTAGCGTATGGCACCAAAAGAATTATACAAACGTATGAAAATAGTGGCGTTGCAGTAAACACGGTTACGGCTTCTGGTGGCATTGCAGTCAAAAACCATTTCTTTATGCAAGTGTTTGCAGACGTTTTGGGCAAGGAAATAAGCGTTGTGGATAGCAAGCAAGCAGGTGCAAAGGGAAGTGCAATTTACGCTTCGGTTGCAAGTGGGTTGTTCCCTTCTCTAAAAGAAAGTGCAAAAGTCCTTGGCGATAAGTGCTATAAAAAGGTTGTGCCAAACCTAGAAAACACCAAACTTTACGACAAGCAATACGACCGCTACGTGGAGATTTCGGAGTTTTTTGCAAGCAAAAAATTACAGTAAAAAAACATATCAAAAATTAATTAAAGCCACGGAAAATCCGTGGCTTTTGACGTATGTGCATTTATTATAGTTTTTTATTTTAATCTACCGGCATCTTCTTTTAAAGTTTTAGCAAAGAACTTTACTACTATGGGGTTAGTGCTTTTTTTCTGCCAACAATCTCTTGCGTAAACGCTAATTTTATAGTTGGTGTCGGGTTTTAAGTTCCAAAGGGTTATTTGATAATAAGGGGAGAAGAAATCACTTGAATGGTCCACGTGGTATTCGGTAACGATTTGGTTGGTGGATATTAATTTTCCCGTTTCTTCTTCAATTGCTTCTGCGTAGTAATCGTGAACAAGGTCGTTATCCGTGTCTAGCGGTAGGGCGGCGGGGAAATGCACTTCAACGAAGTTAGTTCCACGTGCAAGACCTGCCGTTGCGCCGTTAGGAAATTCGGGGGCAACTGCATTTTTAGCACGTTTTTCCCAATCCATTTCCTTACCTTTTAAGGTAAATTTCCAATCAGCGCCACAAGATTTAACGCACTTTTTAAAGTTTTGTTTTTTCTTTTCGCCCTTTGCAAGCGCAAGCATTTCGGGGGTGTAAAAACTTAGTCTTTCAACCCGAATGTCGTCCCCGTTAACGTCTAGAATAAGTCCGTGTTTAGTCCAAAGATTCTCTCCACGAACTAAATCGCCCGTAGAGTCTGCATAGTTAAGTGTAGAGCAAGATATAACCGTACATTTTGCGTCGCCTTCCTTTGCCGATTGCCAAATAGTTCTTTCGTCGGTGATGGGGCAGTGGGTGTGACCAATAAGCGCTATAACGTTTTCGTGGTCTTTAACTAAATTTCTGCCGACATCGAATCTATGAGCGCCCGAATAACTATCCATAGTAGTGTCGGCAATTACGGGGTGTTGAACGTAGAAAACGGGTTTGTTTGGGTTTTGAGCGCAAGCCTTGTCTATTGCCTCTTTGCACTCGCCTTCGTAATCCCAATGCCCACCTATAAAGGTAAAACCTTTAATAGTTTTAACGTTAACTCGGCTATACGGTTCGCCAAACGCTTCTTGCCAAACGTTTCTATTTCCACCGTTTATAACTTCTAACGCTTGCGCAGGTCTATCGTGGTTACCGTAAATGCAAAAAATTTGCGTGTCCGTTCCAGCGAATACCTTTCTAAAAATTCTGCCCGACTCTATTACTTCTTCGGGGGAGGCTAGGTCGCCGTTTTCATACGTTTTTTCCTCGTCACTCCACCATTTGTAAAGGGGAACGCCTTTTTTGTCGGGATTAGGGTCGTCGATATCGCAATATCCACATGCGTTAGACATGTCGCCGGGTATAACTACCACGTCCACCTTACGACTCTTAAAATAACGCAAAGCGTATTCGTACCATAATTCTTGTTTGCCAAAAGGACCTTGACCTAAACCGTAGTAGTTAGGGTTATAGTGCCCCAAAAATCCTAAATGTAGGTCGGAAATAATGCCTACTCTTAAATCAGGTTTTTTATTACTCATAGAAAAAGCCTCTCTTGTTTTACTAAAATAAAGTATAGCACACAAGAAAGGCTTATGCAATATAAAAAATTAAGTTTTTTCTATTATTTTACCCTTTTGAAAAGTGGACCGAAGTTAGCGCACGCGCGATAGTCTTGACCTTCTTTATCGCTTCCGAAAGCATTCCAAACGGCAGGACGGAAGATATCTTTTTTGTTAACGTTGTGCATGCAAACGGGAATTCGCAAAATAGATGCAAGGGTGATAAGGTCTGCGCCAATGTGTCCGTAGCTTATTGCACCGTGGTTTGCGCCCCAATTATTCATAACGGCATAAGCGTCTTCAAAAGGAGAGCCTTCAATTCCGTCGCAATTAGGAACGAACCAAGTGCAAGGCCAAGTATAGTCGGTGCGTTTCCATAAAACGTCGGTAACTTGGTCGGGTAGGTTTACCGTGTATCCTTCTGCTATTTGAAGAACCGGACCTAAACCTTTTACCATATTAAGTCTTATCATAGTGCAGGGGATTTCTGCTTTGGTAACGAATCTTGAAGAGAACCCACCACCACGGAAATAACCGTTATCGGCTGGCGCCCATTCAACTGCGTTCATAATAGCGTCTTGGTCGGCTTTGGTAACGTTAAACCATTCTTTCATGGTTGGGTTGCCGTTATCGTCGATTGCCCCGCAGTTAGCGTCCAAGCAAGCAGCGCCCGAGTTAATAAGGTGGATAAATCCGTTTGCTTTCTTTGCCTTGCCTTCTATTTGGTAACCGGTTGCCTTTTTAACTGCATCTGCCGACCAATAAGTTCTAACGTCGGCAAAGATTTGCGCACGGTTAGTTAAAAGTTTCATAAACATCATACCTGCGCCGTTAAGCGTGTCGTTTTCAGTTGCCAAAATATAAGGTTCTCTCGCTCCGTTCCAGTCGAAAGAAGTGTTTAGTATAGATTCGCCAAAATCGCAGTTGGGATAAAAGTCCGTCCATTGACGTTGACCTTGAAAACCAGCGCATAACGCATTGTGACCAACGGCTTCTTCTTCAGCGCCTTCGGGTAGGTTAGCGTTGCCGTTCATAAGGTCTTTTATGATAACTGCCATAAGCACGCAGAATTCAAAATCTTTTTGTTTTTGCTCGTCGGATTTTTGCAATTCTTTGGGGTTTTTATCAAAACCAATCTTACATTTTTCTTTTGCCCAAGCAAGTGCCTTTTGGTATTCGTTTTGGTCGTAAATCTTTTCAGTCATTCTTCTGATTACTTCTACTTCGTCCACCGATTCAACACGCATGCCAAGGTATTCTTCAAAAAAGCTTACGTCTATTTGAGAACCTGCTATACCCATGCAAAGAGAACCGATTTGCAAATAAGATTTTCCACGCATGGTTGTTGCGGCGATTGCAGCCCTACCAAAACGCAACAACTTTTCTTGAACGTCTTGTGGGATAGTTTTATCGTTAGCGTCTTGAACGTCGTGCCCGTAAATGCCAAATGCAGGAAGACCTTTTTGTGCGTGACCTGCAAGAACGGCTGCAAGATAAACTGCGCCCGGTCTTTCGGTGCCGTTAAATCCCCAAACTGCCTTTACGGTGTAAGGGTCCATATCCATAGTTTCAGAACCATAACACCAACAAGGAGTTACGGTAACGGTAACTTGAACGCCTTCCTTTTTGAATTTTTCTGCGCAAGCAGCGGCTTCTGCAACTCTACCGATAGTGGTGTCTGCAATAACCACTTTAACGGGTTCGCCGTTAGAATAACGCAAGTTTTCAGTGAACAATTTAGCAACGCCGTTTGCCATTGCCATAGTTTGTTCTTCAAGAGATTCTCTAACTTTAAGAGCGCCACGTCTGCCGTCTATGGTAGGGCGAATACCTATAACGGGATAATCGCCGATAAGTCTATTTTTTGCCATAAATAAGTCTCCAATAAGTTTTTTATAAATTATATCACACGAATTTTTAAATTTCAATATACAATATAAAAAAGCCGAGAAAAAACTCTCGGCTTTATATTAATTATTCCCATTCGATAGTGCCAACGGGCTTGGGTGTAAGATCGAATAAAACCCTGTTGATACCTTCAACTTCACTAGTAATTCTTTGGGTGATTTTGTTAAGAACGGAATAGGGAATTTCTTCTATGGTAGCAGTCATTGCGTCAACCGTGTTTACGGCACGGATAATAGCAGGCCAACCTTCGTATCTTTTGCCGTCCTTTACGCCAACGCTTTTCATATCGGGAACTGCAATAAAGTATTGCCATACCTTGCTTGCAAGCCCACAGTTATCAAATTCTTCTCTTAAAATAGCGTCTGCTTTTCTTAAAGCGTGTAATCTATCGCGAGTGATAGCGCCCAAACATCTAACGCCAAGACCTGGACCGGGGAAAGGTTGACGATCAACCATGTTAACGGGTAATCCCAACGCCTTGCCGACAACTCTAACTTCGTCTTTATATAAAAGGCGAACGGGTTCAACTAATTCAAATTGTATCTCTTCTGGAAGACCACCGACGTTGTGGTGGGCTTTAACGCCGTCACTTTCAATAATGTCGGGATAGATAGTGCCTTGCGCAAGGAAGGAAATTCCCTTTAACTTGCTTGCCTCTTCGTCAAATACTTTAATAAATTCACCACCGATAATCTTTCTTTTGGTTTCGGGTGCGCTAACGCCCTTTAATAAATCCAAAAATCTATCGGTTGCGTCTATATAAATCAAGTTAGCGTCAAGTTCTTTTCCGAAAACTTCTATAACTTGTTCGCTTTCACCCTTTCTCATAAGTCCGTGGTTAACGTGCACGCAAACTAATTGTTTGCCGATTGCTTTAATTAATAGAGCGGCAACTACCGAGCTGTCTACGCCACCCGAAAGGGCTAGTAAAACCTTTTTGTCGCCTACCTGAGCGCGTATTTGTTTAACTTGCTCGTCAATAAATGCGTTTGCAAGTTCTGGGGTGGTAATTCTTTGCATGTCGTCCGGACGTTTGTTGGGTAACATATATAATCTCCAAGTAAAAATTTTTGGGAGTTTTCCCAAAGTTAAATATATATTAAATTATAAAATCTTTTTTGCTCGTTGTCAACGATAGGAAAAAAGTTGTGGGAAAAAAATATAATTTTTTTACCAAAAGGGTAAGAAACGACCTTTTAGGCAAGTTTTAAGGGGATTATATTAAAATAATGTCAAAAATAAAATTGACAACCTTTGTTAATAATGGTAAGATATTTAATATATATAAAAACTAGTCACAATGGGAGAGCTTTATGAAAGCTAGCGAAATCCCCGAAATTTTCGGTTCAAAAGTTTTTAACGATAAGGTAATGCGCGAACGCTTGCCTGAAAACGACTATATCGCAGTAAGACGCGCGATAGAGTTTGGCGAGCCGTTGACCATACAAACAGCAAAATCGGTTGCAAAAGCTATGAAGGAGTGGGCTATTGAAAACGGCGCTACTCACTTTACCCATTGGTTCCAACCGATGACTGGTATTACTGCCGAAAAACACGATGGATTTATAGAGCCTACGGGTACCGGCGAAGTTATTATGAAGTTTTCTGAAAAGTCTTTGGTAAAAGGCGAATCGGACGCTTCAAGTTTTCCTAGCGGTGGTTTAAGGGCAACCTTCGAAGCGCGTGGATACACTGCTTGGGACCCCACTTCCTACGCGTTTATAAAAGACGGCAGTTTTTACGTTCCCACTGCCTTTTGTTCGTACGGTGGGGAAGCTTTGGATAAAAAAACGCCACTTCTCCGTTCTATGACCGCGCTTAAAAAACAAGCGCTTAGAGTTTTAAGATTATTCGGCGATAACACCACTCAAACGGTAGTGCCTACCGTAGGCGCTGAACAAGAATATTTTTTAATCGACAAAAAAGTTTACGAAAAACGTTTGGACTTAATACATTGTGGAAGAACGCTTTTCGGTGCTAGACCTGCTAAGGGACAAGAATTAGAAGACCACTATTACGGCGCTATCAAATCAAGGGTAGCCGGTTTTATGAAAGAAGTGGACGAAGAACTTTGGAAACTAGGCGTTTACGCAAAGACCAAACACAACGAAGTTGCGCCCGCTCAGCACGAACTAGCTTGCGTGTTTACTTCTTGTAACCTTGCTTCCGACCACAATCAACTTACTATGGAAACCCTTAAAAGCGTTGCAAACCGTCACGGTCTAGTGTGCTTGTTGCACGAAAAACCTTTCGCGTCGGTAAGCGGTAGTGGTAAACACAACAACTGGTCGCTATCTACCGATAAGGGTGAAAACCTTTTAGAACCGGGCGAAACTCCACAAACCAACGCGCGTTTCTTGCTTTTCCTTTTGGCGGTTATTAAGGCTGTGGACGAATATCAAGATTTACTTAGAATTTCAGTTGCAACTGCCGGTAACGACCATAGACTAGGTGCTTCCGAAGCTCCACCCGCGATTATATCTATTTATCTAGGCGAAGAACTCGAAGGTGTGCTTAAAGCAATTAAAGAAGACACCGACTATAACGCAAAAACCCGTGGCGAATTGCAAATAGGTCTTTCGGTATTACCACCTATCCGTAAGGATTCTACCGACAGAAACAGAACTTCTCCATTTGCGTTTACGGGTAATAAGTTTGAGTTCCGTATGGTTGGCTCTTCGGCAAATATCTCTTGCCCCAACTTTATCATAAACACTATCGTTGCAGAAGAACTTTGTCAGTTTGCCGATAGACTTGAAAGGGCAACCGACTTTAACGCCGAACTACACGCTCTATTAAAAGAAACTATAACTAATCACGATAGAATTATATTCAGTGGCAACAACTATTCTAAGGAATGGGAAAAGGAAGCTGAAAGACGTGGACTTTTGAATTTAAAAAGCACGGTGGACGCCTTGCCTTATTACGCGCTTGATAAAAACGTGGCGACATTTAAAAAGCACGCGGTTTTATCCGAAAACGAAATTCGTTCTAGAATGGAAATCTTGTTTGAAAACTACGCAAATATCGTGCATATAGAGGCGCTTACCGCTTTGGATATGGCTAGAAAACAAGTAATTCCGTCCATAGTTAAATATCAAACTTTTATTCTAAAAGAAATTAAAGGCAAAAAGGAATATCCAGAACTTAACGTCGCGCTTGAAGAAGGTATCTTAAAAGATATTTCCACCCTTGCCGACAAGTTTAACGTTTATCTTAACAAACTTTGCAAGCATCTTGACGGGTACAAGGCAAGTCTTCCTGCAAAGCAAAGGGCAGAGTATTGCAAGGGTAAATTATTGCCTGACATGGAAAAACTTAGAAAATACGCGGACGCAATGGAATTGATTATTGGAGAGGAATTTAATCCTTATCCCGTATACGAGGACATTTTGTATAGCGTAAAGTACTAATTTATTAAAAATTAAAAAACATTAAAGGAGGGCTATCATGGCTCATTTACAAGAGACGGCTGTTAAGCAAATTAACGAAATTTGCGACAGGTACGTAGGCGAAAACACGCCTCTTATGATGATTTTGAGTGACGTTCAAAAGGAATACGGATATATTCCCCTAGAAGTACAAGAAATCATCTCCAAAAGAACGGGTGTTTCAGTTGCGGAAATTTACGGTGTTGTAACTTTTTATTCCTTTTTCTCCCTTAAACCAAAGGGAAAGTACGTTATCGGCGTTTGTTTAGGAACTGCTTGTTACGTAAAAGGCGCTCAACAAGTTATAGACAAGTTTAGTGAACTACTTAATATCAAAGCAGGTGAAACTACTGACGACGGTTTGTTTACTATTGACGCTTTGCGTTGTATTGGTGCTTGTGGTATTGCCCCTGCCGTTACTATTAACGGAAAGGTTTACCCCAAAGTTTCGGTAAGCGCAGTTAAAGATATCGTTGAAGAATACAAAGCAAAGGAGAACTAAGTTTATGATTAAGAGTTTTGACCAATTAAATAAAGTTTCTCAAGAATGTTCTAAATGCCTTTCGCAAAAGTTTACCGGTGAAGACGGAAAACGCCATTTAGTTCTTTGTGGTGGTACGGGTTGTTTATCTTCTAACTCATCTACCATTATGGGAGAACTTAAAAAACAAATTAAAGAAAAGGGTTTAGAAGACAAGGTTACCGTTAACCAAGCAGGTTGTTTCGGTTTCTGTTCTCAAGGTCCCTTCGTTAAGATTTATCCCGAAGACACCCTTTATAGAATGGTAAAAATTGAAGACGTAACCGAAATCGTTGAAAAAGACCTTATCGGTGGCCAAACTATCGAAAGACTTTTATACGTAGATCCTACCACGCAAGAAAAGATTAAAAAGCAAGAAGACATTACTTTCTATAAAAAGCAAGTTCGTATTGCTCTGCACGGTTGTGGTAGCATTAACCCCGAAAAAATTGAAGAAGGCTTAGGCGCAGGCGCTTTCCAAGGTCTTGCTAGGGCACTTCAAATGGATAGACAAGAAGTTATCAACGAAGTATTAGACGCAGGTATTCGTGGTCGTGGTGGCGCAGGATTCCCCACTGGTAGAAAGTGGCAATTTGCTTACGCTCAACCAGAAGGCGAAAAATACGTCGTTTGTAACGGTGACGAAGGTGACCCCGGTGCGTTCATGGATAGGTCGATTTTAGAAGGTAACCCACTAGCAGTTATCGAAGGTATGATGATTGCAGGTTACGCTATCGGCGCACAAAACGGTTATTTTTACGTTCGTGCGGAATATCCAATCGCAGTTAACAGACTTAAACTCGCTATTAAACAAGCAGAAGAATTAGGACTTTTAGGCGACAATATTTTAGGAACGAATTTCAGTTTTAGAGTACATATTCGTTTAGGTGCAGGCGCTTTCGTTTGCGGTGAAGAAACTGCGCTCCTTAACTCTATCGAAGGTCAACGTGGTATGCCACGTCCTCGTCCTCCGTTCCCCGCAGTTAAAGGTTTATGGGGCAAGCCCACTATCGTTAATAACGTAGAAACTCTTGCTTGTATTCCTTATATTTTAAGAGAAGGTAAAGAAAAGTTTGCTGCGCTTGGAACTGAAAAGAGTAAGGGCACGAAGGTATTCGCACTCGGCGGAAAGGTAAACAACGTTGGTTTAGTTGAAGTTCCAATGGGCACGACTTTAAGGGAACTTATTTACGATATCGGCGGCGGTATTCCTAACGGTAAAGAATTTAAGGCAATTCAAACGGGTGGTCCTTCCGGTGGTTGTTTAACCAAAGAAGACCTTGATACTTCTATCGATTTCGACTCCTTAGTTGCAAAGGGCTCCATGATGGGTTCTGGTGGTGCAATCGTTATGGACGAAGACAACTGTATGGTAGACGTTGCTAAGTTCTATATGGAATTTATTTGTGACGAATCTTGCGGTAAATGTTCTCCTTGCCGTATCGGTACTAAGAGAATGCTTGAAACCTTAACCAAAATCACCAAAGGTCAAGCAACTATGGAAGATTTAGATAACTTGCAAGAACTTGCAGCTCACATCCAACGCAACTCACTCTGTGCGTTAGGTCAAACTGCTCCAAACCCAATTTTGTCTACTCTAAAACACTTTAAGGAAGAATACGTTGCGCATATCGTTGATAAAAAATGTCCTGCACACGTATGTAAAGACCTTATGAGTTACGTTATCGACCAAGACAAATGTATCGGTTGTGGACTTTGCGAAAGACAATGTCCCGTTAGCGCAATTACCAAGACTGACTACGTTGCACCCGGACACAAACTACCTTCTCGTGTAATAAACGACAAGTGTGTTAAGTGTGGTTTATGTATGTCTTCTTGTAAGTTTAACGCTATTTCCAAAAAGTAATAGGAGAAAGATAATATGGCTAAGATGATAAATATAAAAATCGAAGGCGTACCCTTTCAAGTAGAAGAAGGGCTTACTATTCTAGAAGCCGCTAAAAAATGCGGATTTGAAATTCCCTCTCTATGCGCTTACAATCACGGCGAATGCTCCAAAGCGTCTTGTCGTGTATGCTTAGTAGAAGCTACGGGCGCTAGGGGACTAGTTGCTTCTTGCGTATATCCTATCGCAGAAGGTATGGAAATCACCATTTCTTCTCCCAAGGCTGTTGAAGCAAGAAGAATGAGCGTTGAACTTATTCTTTCTAACCACAACAGAGAATGCCAAGAATGTGACAAGAACGGCAAGTGTGAATTATTACACGTTGCAAAATTAACCGGCGCAAGAGAAAACTATTATAACGGCGAAAAAACAGCCGTTACCATCGATAAGTTAACCCCCGCTATCAAGAGAGACACTTCTAAGTGCGTGCTTTGTGGAAGATGTATCGAAAGATGCAAAAACGCACACGGCTTGGGTATTTTAGGTTTTGAAAACCGTGGTTTTAACACTATCGTTGCTCCTGCTGAAAACAGAAGTTTTGCTAACTCTCCTTGTATTATGTGCGGTCAATGCGTAAGCGTTTGTCCTACCGGTGCTTTAATGGAAGTTAGTGAAATTGAAAAGGTAGATGCAGCGTTTAAGGCGGGCAAATTCGTCGTAGTTCAAACTGCACCTGCAGTTAGGGCAGCGTTGGGCGAAGAATTCGATATGCCTATCGGAACAAGGGTTACCGGCAAAATGGTTTCTGCTCTCCGTCGTTTAGGATTTAAGAGAGTTTTTGATACAAACTTTGCAGCCGACCTAACCATTATGGAAGAAGCAACCGAACTTCTTGGAAGAATCACTAACGGTGGCACTCTCCCAATGATTACTTCTTGTTCTCCGGGTTGGGTAAACTACTGCGAATACAACTATCCCGAACTTTTAGACCATTTGTCTTCTTGCAAATCCCCACACGAAATGTTCGGCGCAATCTTAAAGAACTACTGGGCTGAAAAGAACGGTATTGATCCTAAGGATTTATTCGTAGTTTCCATTATGCCTTGTACTGCTAAAAAATACGAAAAAACTCGTCCTGAACTTTCGGTTAACGGACTTCAAGACGTGGACGCAGTTTTAACTACCAGAGAACTTGGCAAGTTAATTAAACGTGCAGGTATCAGATTCGATAAACTGCCAGACGAAAAATTCGATAACGATATCGTTGGCGAATACACCGGCGCAGGCGTTATCTTCGGCGTAACCGGTGGCGTTATGGAAGCCGCACTTCGTACTGCCGCTTTCGTTCTTAACGGCAAGGAACTTGAAAAGGTTGAATTAACCGACGTTCGTGGTTTTGAAGGCGTTAAAGAAGCAACCTACGTTTTAGGTGGCAAGGAAGTTAAAGTTGCAGTTGCGCACGGCATGAAAAACGCAAGCGTTCTATTAGAACAAATTAAAGCAGGCAACAGCCCGTATCACTTCATCGAAATTATGGGTTGCCCAGGTGGTTGCGTTGCAGGTGGTGGTCAACCGTTCGTTAAACCTTGCTTCTTGCCTAACGAAAGCGACGATATTTTAGATACCTACAAACAAAAACGTGCAGGTGCTTTATATCAAGAAGACGAACTTTCGGTTATCCGTGCTTCTCACAACAACGAACAAGTTAAAAAGTTGTATGAAGATTTCTTGGAAAAACCCAACTCTCATAAAGCGCACGAATTACTCCACACCCACTACGCTGGCAAGGAAAAATTCAAGAACTAGTTTTATAAGCAACTTAAAAAACCCAAGCTCAATGCTTGGGTTTTTTTGGTTTAATAGATTGATTATCAACGGTTTTCGGCTTTTTTAGACCTTTTTAATAAAACTTTTACTTTTTTTAAATATTATTTAAATAATATTTTTCTATAATTATTATATACCAAACCAAAGAGTGTATAGATATGAAAAGAAAATACAAATATTCTGACGGTAAAGAAATTAAAGAAAGGGAGTATAGTTATATCCCCGTAAGGTTTATTATTGCCATTATCATTTCTATTTTAGAAGTGCTTGCCGTTATAGGCATAGTGGTTGCGTGTTGTTATTATATACCGTTATTTTATCTTGCGGCACTTATTACTCACGTCTTTTGCGTTGTAAAAATAATTGCGTCCGACGATAACCCAGACTATAAAGTGCCGTGGGTGGTTTTCGTTTTAATTTTACCAATAGTTGGGTTTATGCTATACTTTATGTTTTATTCAAGAAAACTAAAAGGTAGGTTTGTCCAAAGACTAAAAGAATTTAAGCGATACGAATACCAAAAAGACGATAGTGCCTATCAGAATTTAGTAAAAGAAAATTCCGTCGTTGGTTCTCACGCAAAGATGCTTGGCGCTATATCAAGTTCGCAAGTGTTCGACCATACTAAAACCACTTATTTTGAAAGTGGAAAGAGTATGAAAACAAGTTTGCTAAACGACCTTTCGCTAGCCAAAAAATTTATCTTTATGGAATATTTTATAATAGACGAAGGTGTTTTTTGGTCGGATATTTTAGACTTATTAACTCAAAAGGTTAAAGAAGGCGTTACCGTAAGGGTGGTTTACGACGATATCGGGTGTATGGCAACCCTTTCTGGAAGTTATTATAAAACGCTTAGAAAAATGGGGATAGAAGCCGTTTGTTTTTCTAGGTTAAAAGGCAGCGCCGACGGGGAGTTTAATAACCGAAACCATAGAAAGATTACCGTTATCGACGGAAAGATAGGATATACGGGTGGTATTAATATTGCCGACGAGTATATCGGCGAAAAAATACGTTTTGGCGAGTGGAAAGACACTGCTATTAGACTTGAAGGCAACGCAGTTTGGGAACTGACTAAACTGTTTTTAATAGATTACGGTATGAACGTTAAAACTCTTCCGCAAGATAATTTCGATTATTATCCCAACACTCAAACGGATTCTAACGGATACGTTATTCCTTTTGGGGACGGGCCCAAACCTATTTACGAACGTTCGGTAGGCAAAAGCGTTATACAAAATTTATTTAATAGCGCCACTAAATACGTTTACGTAACCACACCTTATTTAATTATTGATAACGACCTATGCCAAACCATTGAAAACACTGCTATGCGTGGGGTGGACGTAAGAATAATTCTTCCACGTATTCCCGATAAAAAAATCGTTTTTGAAATGAGTAAAAGTTATTACGACCGACTAATTAAAGCAGGTGTAAGAATTTACGAGTTCGAGTCGGGTTTTATACACGCAAAAACTTATTTATCGGACGATAACTATGCAATGATTGGCACTATAAACCTTGATTATAGAAGTTTAGTTCATCACTTTGAAAACGGAGTGTTGTTATATAAATGCGACGCGGTAGAGCATATTAAACAAGACGTTACTAAAACGCTTGAAAGGTCGATTGAAGTTACTAAACAGACTAACAAAATAGGCGTTTTTAGAAGACTGTTGCGCTCGATAATAAAAATATTTGCCCCAATGCTATAAAACAAGAAAGCGGGAAAGACCAAAAGGTCTTTCCCGCAATTTTTTATAGGTTATCGATTGCAATTACCGTAAGGGTGTCCTTTTCCACCTTAAACTTAACGTTAAAACGGCTAAACGCCATGCCGTATTCTCTGTCATCGTCTTGATAGGAAGGCCTTGGATCGTCTTTTAAGCATTCTATCAACGCCTTGCGTTTTTCTATTGGAATAAGGGATAAAAGTTGGTCGGGGATAACTACGTTTAATTGGTAATTAGTAAACTGTTCGGAAAACCCACCTTTTGCGTCCACGTGGCAATCGCAAGAAGGGATATAAGGTTTTATATCGTAAACGGGCGTGCCGTCCAAGAGGTCAACCCCACTTACCGCAATCGAGATAGTTCCGTCTGTATTTTTAGTAACCTTTTCAAGTTTAACCGAAGAAAGACCAAGTCCGTTTGGTCTAAAAGGAGAACGGCTGGCAAAAACCCCCACCTTTTTGTTTCCGCCAAGCCTTGGCGGGCGTATCATAGGCGAAAACTCCGTTTTAGTTACGGCGTTAAAGTCAAACACTATCCATAAATGAGAAAATTCTTCTATACCACGAAACGCATTTTCGTCTGAAAATTCCTTGCGAAAAACAATCTCGCCAACGCTAGATGGCGACCTTCCGCTTTGTCTTGGAATACCGAATTTTTCCTTAAAATCCGTTTTGATATAGGCTATTGGATTGATGATTTTGCTTTCCATAACACTATTGTAACATACAAATAGGCAAAAATCCACTTGTTTTTGCCGTTTTCTCTTGTAATTATTAGTTGTTTATGATAAAATATATATGTTTAAAAACTCATCTAGGAGTGCTAATGATAAAGTTTTCTGCACCTGACGATAATTCTGTTAAGGCAGTTATAATAGACAAAAACCGTAAGCTTGGAAAAAGGTTTTTAATCTACACTTCAATTTGCCTATTAATAACGGCAGTTTACGCGCTTATTGCCTTTTTAACCAAAGATTTTTCGGTATTAAGTGGATATTTTTTAGATTTTGGTTTAAGTTCATGTATATTGCTCACCGTTTTGGTGGCTTTTGTCGGGGTGTTTATAACCTTTCGACCCATACTAAAAAGAGAAGTTGCAAACAACGGTCATTACGGTATTTGCGTTGAACAAAACGGCGTTAAAATTACCTTTGAAGAAGGAACGGAAGTGTTCGTTCCAAAATCAAAGCTCGGCACGGTAACCGAAACTGAAAACTATTTCGTGATATCTTGTTTTAACAATAAAGACGAAATCGTTTGCCAAAAAGACAAATTAATCGAAGGGAATATCAACGAACTTTTTGAGATTTTTTCTACTGATTACGGTGTTAGTCGTATAAAAAAACAAAGCACGGGCAAATTCTCCAAATTTTTGTTTTGGCAAAAGAACGGAAGCGCAATTTTGGCTATATTATTTGCGTTTTTGAGCGTGTTAGTAACCTTCCCATGCACTTGGTTTACGCTAAAAGCTTCTATCAACGTCGTTCCAAAGGTGCTTTACACTGTGGTTGGCGTGGTTTCTAACATAGCGTTGTTTTTGCAAATTATTTTGGGGCTTGTTTTATTGCCGATAGGCATTATCCTAACCATATTGGCGGGTGTTTCGGCGCTTGTTATAATGTTTTTGCCGATAATATTACTCGTTTTTGCAACCTACTTTACCGCAAAACAAATTCGCACGGAAAAGAATTGGTTTTCGGCAATATGCTTGTTCGTTTTAATCGTTGCAATTTTTTTGATCGTATATTTTGTTTCAGCCGCATTGTGGCACTAAGAAATTTTGTTGTTTAGTTATTAAACGCCTAGGAAAGGTTTAATGGAAAAAAATACTAAAAACGTTATAAAGCACGTTTTAGAAGGTGCGTTTATAGTAGTTATTTTGGCAGTTATCGTTTGCATTTACCTTGCGATTGCAGGGCAGGTGGCAGATATTTTCGAGATGTCTAAGACAAACGACTACGATGCCGTAAAAGAATATTTGCAATCTTTCGGTTGGGAAGGTGGACTGCTTATTGCTCTTTTGGAAATGCTCCAAATGATAGTAGTTATAATTCCTGCCGAATTCGTTCAGATTGCTGCGGGTTTGGCGTATCCTATATATTTTGCCATACCCATTTGCGTGGCAGGTATTTGCGCCGGCGCGACGGTTATCTTTTTAATAGTAAGAATTTTGCATTTAAGACTTTCTATAATGGAAAGAAGACAAGGCAAAATTCAAAAATTTATTTCAAAGATAAACAGTTCAGCGTCCATGACGGCGATAATGTATCTGCTTTTTGTTATGCCAATAGTTCCTTTCGGCGCAATTTGTTATTTTGCCGCGTCAAGTAACATTTCGTATAAAAGATACATAGGCGTTGTAGCTTCCGGCGTGTTGCCGTCGGTAATGTCTTCCTTCGTTCTAGGCAACGTCGTTTATAGATGTATAGGTCTAAGCGGTCCTACCTTTATTTTGGTAATAGTGCTTGCGATTATTGCGGTATTAGCATTTTTATTCTTACTTATTTGGCTTGTAAAAAGATTATTTTTTCCCAAAAAAATCAAAAAGCCAAACCCAATCTTTTACGGAATAATAAAGTTTTTCGTTACTATTTTTATGGGTAGTAAATTCAAAACGGACTACTCTGGTTGTGAAAAGATTGAAGAAAAAAGTTACGTTTCTATTGGAACGCATACTAGTGTGTTGGACTTTTATTTTACGGCAAAAGCCAACAAGAAAAATCGTATAAACATGGTGTGCAATAGATACTACACCCAACTTAAAAGCACGCGTGGTCTAGTAAGTTTACTGCAAGTTATTCCAAAAAGTCTTTTTGCGCCTGATATAGAAACTATTAAAGGTGTTCTAGAAGCCAAAAAGGCAGGTTGCGTTATAGATATTCGTCCCGAAGGCAGACTTTCTACCGACGGAAGTTGTTTCCCACCTGCGCCCGGCACTGCCTCTTTAATCAAAAAATTAGGGCTTAGCGTGTATTTTAATAGTACGGTAGGTGGATATTTCGCTAGACCAAAATGGCGTTCAAACTTTGCTAAAAACAACGTTAAGGTAACTATGAAACGCCTTCTTACTGCCGAACAAGTACAACAAATGAGTGTTTTAGAGATAGAAGACTTTTTGGCGACTTTGTTTAACTACGACGAGTGCGAAGAATACAAAAAAGTAACTCCAAAGAAAAATTCCGTGGACGTTCGTGGTCTTGAAGGGGTTATTTATAGATGTCCAAAATGTCATAGCGAGGGGGTTTTTGAAAGTACCAAAACAACCCTTACTTGTTCGCATTGTGGCAATACCTTGACGTTTAACGATAACTATCTTGCAGACGGCAAAACTATTTCTCAACTGTTTAGCGAACAAAAACAAGCGCTCGGCAATCCGTTAGATTTTAGCGACCGACAAAATTGTAAGGTTAAACGCATGGACCTTAAAAAAGGCAAGATGATAGATTGTGGACAAGGGGAGTGCGAGTTAAAGGACGGAAGAATTACGTTTAACGGCACTATAGACGGCGAGCAAAAAACCTTTTCGCACGATACCGATTCTCTTTACGCGCTTGCTTTTTCAGTAAACGAAGAATTTGAGTTCTATTACGATAAAGTACTATATTATTTCTATCCCGAAGACAAGTTAGCGCCAATCAAATGGTCAACCGTTTGGGATTTGTTACAAGAGAGGAAAGAAGATGGGAAAAAGCAAGAAAATAATTGACGTTTCAAAAAAATCTTTTTTTACTTCGGTTGGCATACTACTATTTTTCATAATAGTAGCAACCGTTTTGACCTATCTTTTGCCCAAGGGTAATTTTGCACTTTTAAAAGACGGCACAATCGATTATTCTAACTATATAGTTTCCGACCAAAAAGGTGGCATAAACGTATTTAAGGCAATATTTTCCCCCGTGCTAATCCTGTTTGCCGACGGTGGTATTCAACCAATAATGCTATCGGTATTTTTGATTGTAATTGCCGGCGTTTTCCAAGCGATGCTAGACTGTGGTGGAATGAACGCAATCGTTACTAGACTTGTAAACAAGTTCAAAAAACGCAAGTTCTTGTTCGTTGCCGTAATGAGTTTGTTCTTTATGTGTCTTGGCTCTTTCTTCGGTCTTTTTGAAGAAACTCTTTTGATGTTACCTATGGTAGTTACCGTATGTGCAAGTTTAGGTTACGACGCGGTTACGGGCTTTTTAGTATGTTCGCTATCCACGGGTGTGGGCTTTTCGGTTGCGCTTACCAATCCTTTTACGGTAGTTTATAGCGCGGGCATAATCGGCGCTAACGTCGTGAGTGGAATTTGGTATAGATTACTTGCCTTTTTAGTCTTTTATTTAATCGTTTTAGCATTTATTTATTTACATATAAAAACCATTAAAAAAGGCGACCTTCCGTTAACCGAAAAGGCAAGCGATAACCTATCTAGCGAACAAAAAGTTAGCGAAGGTAATAGAAAAACCTTTATATCCTACACTGTCTTTTTAACCATTGCCTTTCTTTCTATAATAGCAGTAACGGCAATTCCCTATACGCGTGATTTATCCACCCCGATTTTAGCAGTAATCTTTTTAATAGGTGGGTTTATTGCAGGCGGCGCTTCGTTTGGGATGAAAAACACCCTTAAAAGTTTTGGTAGAGGCGTGCTTTCAGCTCTTCCTGCAATAGCCATGGTATTTATGGCGTTTGCAGTAAAATACGTGCTCGTTGAAGGCAATATTTTAGATACCGTAACCCACGCAATTACTAGCGCAATAAGTGGCAAAAGCAAATACGTTTCGGTATTATTACTCTTTGCTATTATCTTGGTGCTTGAATTTTTCATAAGTAGTTCAACGGCAAAAGCAGTATTCGTAATGGGAGTTTTGTCGGGCGTGCTTAAAGCAGGTGGGCTTGCAATTTCAGGCGAATTACTAGTGCTTATATACATATTCTCAGACGGGTTTACCAATATGCTTTTTCCAACTTCTCCGGCGTTACTTATCGGTCTATCGATGACCGGTCAAAGTTATTCCGGTTGGCTTAAAAAGAGCAAGTTGTTCTTCCCAATAGTATTTATAGTTGCAATAGCCTTGCTAATGCTGGCTACGGCAATAGGATATTAAATTTTTACAAACAAAAAAGCCCTGCGTTTTGCAGGGCTTTTATCGTGCCTTTAATTATAAAACCTTAACGTTGTATACGAGGGGAGTGTTTCCCGAAATTCTATCGATACGAACGGTAACGTAGTCGTTATTATTAGCTATATACTTAAACCTAAACGTTTGGTCTCCCTTATTTTCTTGGCTAATTTTATAAACTTGCCCGTCAATACTTACGGTAAAATCAATCATTGGGTCTTTTGAACCGACGGTAATAGCGATAACGTTAGGAGCGTCTTTTTTAACTTTTACGTCATAAGAGAACCAACCGTGCGTATTAACGCTACTCCAACCCCTACCACGATTACTTCCGGGCATTCTACAAAGTTTGCCGTTGTTGATTAACGTGTCGGAAAAGTTAACTTCTTTTTTGATGCCGTGATGTTCGCTACCACCACCACAAATAACGAAGTCTTTAAGGTTTTGGCTAACGAGATCGGCATAAGTATCTTTTTCTATTTCAAAACTATCTTTAACTTGTTTTACAAAATCCGAAATAAAATCGTTACCACTGCCGTCAACCAAAATTCTATCACCTTGTAAACAATAAAAATTCTCGCCTAAAAGTTCGATTGCCGATTGGTTAAGTTGCAAAAGTTTATCAAGTGCGTCGTATAACTTGCCTTCAAAGGATTTGTCGTTTAATTCAAAATATTTAGCATAATAATAATAAACGAAGGTGAGTTGTTCCCAAACCATAGTGCAGTGATAAAGGTTAGCAAACTTGATAAAAAGTTTATCGTATTCGGTTTTATCCATTTTATCTTGCAGGGAAAGGAGTTTTTCAAAATCCGATTTTGCCATTTGTACGGCGGATGCCTTTTCATCAAAAACACTTTGAATACTGCCTCTATCCCAACCGATAGGAATAAACCACTCGCCCGAGTTAACTTTATAATCTTCTCTCATCATTTCAAAATAGAAATGGTTTTTAGAATGGTTAACCCCAGGAAACAAAGAAAGTTCGCTATAATAAAACCCTTTAAGATAAATGGTTCTACGCAAAATTTCTTCGGTATTTTCCATAATTTCTTTAACCGTGCTACCACATTCGCCGTATTTTGCGTTAAAGAAATCGTCTATTGCCTTTTCAACGTTTTCGCCCTTGGTGCAGGCGTTCATTATAATAAGGTTAACTTCGTTAACGTCGCCAAAGGGGTGTCTACCAGCCCTATCTATTCTAGAACAAAACCCTAAATGAGTGGGAAAGGACGTGCAGTAATCGTATTTATCTAAAATATGAGTTTTTAGCATTAACGGAAAACGACCTTTGCCAAAAAACTCACCAAAGATATCCGTTTCAACTAGCAATGGATTTTTGGTGATTTTATTATAGAACTTGTTGTGGGGCAAACATAAACTCCAATCGAATTGCGTCCACTTGTCCATAATAATCATATCGGTAGAAATCTCTTCATAAGCCTTCATCATCATTGCGTAGTCTTCTTCAATACTAGCAAACGGACGGCAAATAAGTTGTTTGCCAAGGCTTTTACAGGTGTCGAACAAAATTTTAGTAACGTGTTTTACGCGTTCTACCTTAGATAACTTTTGATTTTTAAGTTTAAGGAGGGGAACTCTCGTTTCGTGAAGGGTAAGAATCAACCCGTCCATCAAAGGATATGCGTCGAAAAAATCCTTAATTTTATTTTCCAAAAAGTCTTTAACGAGTGGGTGAGAAACTTCCACGTCTCCGTCGCTATTTAAAACTTCGGGGAAAGCGTTGGTAAAATCAACGGGCAGTTCAAGTTCGTGGTGCCACATATAACTTTTAACGCCGTTAGCGTGCAATTTTTCAAGCGCTACGTTAACTGCTTTTAGGTTATATTTAACGTAATCAGCGTCCTTTTCGTTATTAAACCTAGCGTACTTTTTATAAAAAGTCATGCCGTCAACGTTACCTTTTACGGGGTTGTGTATAGGACCGATAAACTGAAAATGATTGAATTTATGGTCTATTGCATAATCAACCGTGTAGTTAAGATAGTTTTCCTCAATATCAACAGGATTTAATACGGAGATTCCGCATACTTCGGGTATTTTCATCTTCCACTCCTAAAAGTTTTTTTATAGTTTAACATAAATATAGCCTTTTCGCAACGATTAATTTGAGGATATTTCTACGCGACTATTATATTACTTTTATATATCAAAAATTTGGCTTGACAAAATCTGATTATATATGGTTTAATATAAGTACGATTAAAATGGATGCTTATCGAGTATAAACGGAGAATGTATGAAAAAATTATTTAAAATTTTTGTATTATTAATGGCACTTTGTCTTTGCTTTACGGCTTTTGGCTGTGATTTTGGTGGTGGCGATAAAGATGAGGAGCCTAGTAACCAATTAGTTGACAACGGTATTAAATACACCATTTTATCCGAAACCGAAGTGGAAGTTACGGGATTAGAAAAAAACACCACTCAAATCGTAATTCCCGAAAAGGTGTCTAACTATACCGTAATTGGCGTTGGTGAAGAAGCGTTTAACTACAAAAAACTTATAACCAAAGTAACTCTTCCCCAAACGGTTACCTATTTAAAGAACTCTGCGTTTAGAAACTGCGAAAAACTTGAAACCATAAACCTTGGCAACGTTTCGGTTATAGAATCAAATTGCTTTAAGGATTGCAAGGCAATAAGGGTAGTAAGTCTTGCGTCTGCAACTTCTATCGGCAACGCAGCTTTCCAAAACTGTTCAAAGTTATTGCAAGTAACTATCCCAGCGACTGTAACCGAACTTAAATCTTCCACTTTTGCTTCTTGCAGAATTTTAAACACCGTTAATTTTGAAGGTGATATTGAAAAGGTTGGAACAAACTGCTTTTCAGGTTGTAGTTTATTATCAAATATCAACATTGGAAAAATCAAGATTTTTGAAGAATCTTCCTTTAACGCTTGCGTAGGTCTTACCGATATCGTTTTAACTAACGTGGTTGAAGTTAGAAATATGGCCTTCCAAAGTTGTGACGGGTTAAAAACCATTGTTTTCGGTGAAAATTGCATTTTTATCAATAGAAATGCATTTAACAAATGTGTTGGTCTTACTAGTATAGATTTCCTTAATAAAAGTGGTTGGATATCCGTTGGTACGTGTGCCAGATGCGCTATTACTGAATGGGCGAGTAACTTAAAGGCAGAAAGTTTAGAAGACCCAACTAATAACGTTTCTAAGGTAGTTGCTGGCGACTGGGGACACAACCAATATTTATGTAAAGACGCTTGGGTACAAGTTAATCGTCCTAACGGTTGGAACGTAAACAAAGGCGACTACTGTGAAGGATGTAGGCTAGGCAAATAATGAAAAGAGTTTTTAGTTTATTATCACTTATTCTAATTTTATCGTTTGCTTTGCTATGTGGGTGTGAGTTGCCTTCTAACGACACTCCTTCCGAACCACAACCCCCACAAAAGCAAACCACCGTTATTCAAAACGGAGTTACCTATACCTTATTAGAAGACGATACGTATGAAATAACTGCTTTTGACGGCTCAACAAACGTTGTGGTAATACCAGAGTTGGTTAAAGAGTTGCCCGTTACTTCGGTTGGAGCAAAAGCATTTAATAACAAAAAGACCATAAAGTCGGTTACCTTGCCTAATTCGGTAAAAACCATCAAGCAATCGGCTTTTGCTAACTGCAAACTTTTAACCACTTTCGTTGGGGCAGGTGTTGAAACTATCGGCGTTTCTGCGTTTACCGCTTGTTCTTCTTTAACTACCTTTGATTTTACTTCGGTAAAAACTATTGAAAACAAGGCGTTTGACTCGGCAAACCTTGGTGGAGAACAATATTTACCCTCGGTTGAAACTATTGGTCAATGGGCTTTTTCCTATTGTAGAACCACGGTTTTCAAAACGGGTGATAAAATGCAAAAGGTTTATCTAAACTCTTTTGCAGGTTGTAAGGCATCTTTAAACAAAGTGGAATTTGCAAACAACCAACAAGAATGGTGTTTGTGGCTTACTTACGTTGGTGGCACGCCAGGTTGGTGGGATAACGACAAGGTTGTAAGTGGAACTATTCCTTGGAAAGAGTGGATAAAATCTCCAGAAGATTTAAGCAACTTGCTAACTGAAAAATGGAACGACGGCTCGTTTATAGCCACTAGGGGATACAGAAACCAATTCCCCAACGGCGAATCAAATTAAAATAAAAGAACGCAAAACCTTGCGTTCTTTTTTATTATTGCCTTTAATTTAATAATCGGTGTTTTCTGGGGAAATGATTTTGCATTTAGTTTGCGCTATACGTTCAACGAATTCGATAGGTGGGGTTTTTTCGGTTATAAGATAATCTACTTCGTTAAAATCAAAGTCGGTACATAAAAAGGTTTTGTTAAACTTCGTGCTGTCCACAAGCATTGCCACCTTTTTGGAGTTTTGTCGCATTTGCCTTTTAAGTTTGGCTTGTTCGGTGCTACTATCGGTAAATCCGTTTTGCACGTCCACGCCAGAACAAGACATAAACGCAATGTCCGAGTGCATTCTGGATATATAATCAACCGTATCCGAACCTATTATGGAGTTGGAGTGGTTTAGTATTTGTCCACCTGCAATATAAATTCTTATGTGGTCGGATTGAGAAAGAAGTAGTGCGTTTCTAATACCCGTGGTGGTAACCGAAAGCACGGGAAATCCGTTTAGTTTAGGTATAAGCGCGCCCGACGAACTAGAAGAATCTAAAAAAACGTTATCTCCACTAGCAATAAGTTTTGCCGCAAGATGCGCCATAGTGCGTTTTGCCACGGTGTTTTCCTGTTCTCTAAGGGCAAAAGAACTTTCGTCAGTGCTATCCTTAAAAGACATAGCGCCACCGTGCGTGCGTTTTATAAGCCCTTGCTTTTCCATTTCCTTTAAGTCCCTTCTAATAGTTGCGCCGGAAACGAAAAGTTCGCTTGCAAGTTCTTCTACCGTAGCTGAATTTTTCTCCTTTACGATAGCCAAAATTTCCTGTTGACGTTCTAAATTAAGCATAACTTTTCACCTTTTCACCCAATTTTGTCGCTAATTTTACAAAAATGTGTTCATTTGTGTTTATTTATGATTATATTTTAGCAAATTTTTTCAATATTTGCAACTTTTTTTTATATATATACATTTCACAAATAGTATGATACAATAAATAATAGATAAAAAGGCAAGTTTGCCTTAAAAGTGACTATAAAGGAGAGAACGAAATGGCAATTCCCGTAACCATGCCCAAGCAAGGTATAACCGTTGAAAGTTGTATACTTACTAAATGGGCGGTTAAAGTAGGCGATACCGTTAAAAAGGGCGACGTGCTCTTTTCTTATGAAACGGATAAATCAGCCTTTGATTATCAGTCTGAAGCAGACGGCGAAGTTTTAGCCCTCTTTTGTGAAGAAGGGGACGAAGTACCCGTTTTAACCAACGTATGCGCACTTGGAACAAAGGGCGAGGACGTTAGCGCGCTTTCCCCAAACGGAAGCACCGTCGCCGTCAGCGTACAACTCGTGGAGCAAGTTAAACCCGTAGAGAGCGCACCCAAAGCAAAGGGCGAAAAACCCGCAACTAGCGAGGGTGTTTTAATGCCCAAGCAAGGTATAACCGTTGAAAGTTGTATTCTTACTAAATGGCAAGTTAAGGTAGGCGACGTGGTAAAGAAAGGCGACGTGCTTTTCTCTTACGAAACGGATAAAGCTTCCTTTGATTACCAATCGGAAGTAGAAGGGGAGGTGCTAGTTCTTTTCTGTGAAGAAGGGGACGAAGTTCCCGTTCTTACTAACGTTTGCGTAGTTGGTAAAAAGGGTGACGACGTTTCTTATTTCGCTCCCGAAGGCGCTAGTGTGGCACAAGCGCAAGAAGTTGTTGCTACTACCACTGCTACCGTTCAACAAGCAAGCGCACCCGTAGAGAGCGCACCCGTTCAAACGGACGGCAAGATTTTTGCTTCTCCAAGGGCAAAGCATTTGGCTGAAAAGCTGGGCGTTGACCTTGCAAGCGCTACTGCAACCGGTCCTAACGGCAGAATTATTGAAAGAGACGTTAGAACTGCTTCGGTTGCTCCTAAGGCAACGGCGCAACCTACTGCGCAAGCACAACAAGTTGCTCCTGCAAAGGCAGACGTTGACGTTCACGCTTACAAGGACGAAAAGATGAGTAACATTAGAAAGGTTATTGCTAAAAACATGGTTGCAAGCCTTTCCACGATGGCTCAACTTACCCATAACATTTCGTTTGATTGTACTAATATTATGGAGTTTAGAAAATATCTTAAAGATAACGCGGAAAAACTCCAACTCCCTTCGATTACCGTAAACAATATTATAGTGTTTGCTTTATCAAGGGTACTTAAAAACCACAAGGACTTAAACGCAAATCTTATTAACGGCGACACCATGCGTTATTTCGAACACGTTAATATGGGTATTGCAACCGATACTCCAAGGGGACTTTTAGTTCCAACCTTGTTTGGTGCAGACACGATGAGTCTTTCTGAAATTGCCGTTAAGAGTAAACAACTTTCGGGGGACGCAATAAACGGAAAACTTTCTCCCGAATTCTTAACGGGTGGTAGTTTTACGGTAAGTAACGTTGGTACTATGGGTATTGAAAGTTTCACTCCCGTAGTTAACCCACCACAAACGGGTATTTTGGGTGTATGTACCTTAGAAACTCGCGTTAAACTCGGCAAGAACGGAGAAGTAGTTCCTTATACGGCTATGAACCTTTCACTTTCATACGACCACCGTGCGCTAGACGGCGCGCCTGCGTCAAGGTTCTTAAAAGAACTTAAAGAATATTTAGAAAATTTCAGTTTCAACCTTATGGCTGACGCTAAATGTATATAAGGAGAAGATATGGAAATTTACGATTTAGTTGTTATTGGTGGTGGCCCAGGCGGATATCTTGCCGCTGAAAGGGCAGGTCACGCAGGCTTAAAGACTATGGTTATCGAAAAGCGTGAATTTGGTGGCGTTTGCCTTAACGAAGGTTGCGTTCCAAGTAAAACTTTCCTTAACTCTGCAAAAGTTTTAGATTACGCTAACCACGCAAGTAATTACGGCGTAAAGGTTAGTGGCATAGCAACCGTTGACCAAAAGTTCGTTGTAGAAAGAAAGAACGGCGTTGTTAAAATGCTCGTTTCGGGTATTAAAGCGCAACTTAAAAGAAACAAAGTTACCATGGTAAACGCTCTTGGCGAAATCCAAGGTAGAGTAGAAGGTGGCTACGCAGTTAAGGCAGGCGACCAAACGGTTGTTGCAAAACGTTTGATTATTGCAACCGGTTCAATGCCCGTCGTTCCCCCAATTCAAGGTTTAAAAGAAAATATAGAAAAGGGCGTGGTTTTAACCAATAGAGAAATTTTAGACCTTACCGAAATCCCCAACAAACTAGTAGTTATCGGTGGTGGCGTTATCGGTCTAGAAATGGCAAGTTATTTCTCGTCGGTTGGCAGTGAAGTTACCGTTGTGGAAATGCTTGATAAAATTGCAGGACCTACCGAAAAGGAAGTATCCAAAATCTTACAAAAATCTCTTGAAGCAAAGGGCGTTAAGTTCAATTTAGGCTGTAAGGTTACGGCTGTTGAAGGTGACGGCGTTGTGTTTGAAAGGGAGGGCAAGACCGAAAAGGTTAGCGCAGACAAGATTTTACTTTCTATCGGCAGACGTGCAGTTACCCAAGGCGTTGGTTTAGAAAACATCGGCGTTAACTTAGAGCGTGGCGCTATCGTTACAGACGACCGTATGCGTACCAACGTTGCAAACGTTTACGCAGTAGGCGACGTTAACGGCAAGATTATGCTTGCGCACACTGCTTATAGAGAAGCCGAAGTTGCTATCAACAACATTTTAGGTAAAAACGACGTAATGCGTTATAACGTTATTCCCTCGGTTATTTACACTAACCCCGAAGTAGGTTCTGTCGGCGAAACCGAAGAGAGCGCAAAAGCAAAGGGCTTGGACGTAAAATGCGTTTCTATCCCAATGACTTATTCGGGTAGATACGTTGCCGAAAACACCGCGCTAGACGGCGTTTGTAAGTTAGTTATCAACAACAAAACCAACACGCTTATCGGCGCGCACGTTATCGGTAGCTACGCAGGCGAATTTATCGTTACCGTTTCTGCAATGGTGGATTTAGAAGTGGATATTGAAAACATTAAAAAATTAGTCTTCCCACATCCCACCGTTTGTGAAATTGTAAGAGAAGCAATCTTTCAAATTTAGTAATTAAAAAAGGAGAAAACAGATATGCCAAAATGTGAATTTATCGATCCTAAAATTATTAGGTCAAAAGGCAAGATTGAATTTACGGATATCCCCGTAAACGTTTACGACAAAACAATTGAAGACGAAAAGAAAAACTTCAAAAAAGACGATTTCGTAAGAATCTTTAACGATATCGCTATGCTTAGAGAATTCGAAAGCATGATTAACTCTATTAAAGTTAAGGGCGAATATCAAGGCTTTAAGCACTCCTACCCCGGTCCTGCTCACCTTTCTATGGGACAAGAAGCAGCCGCAGTAGGTCAAGCGTATATCTTGGATATGGACGATATGACCTTCGGTTCTCACCGTTCTCATAGCGAAGTGCTTGCAAGAGGTTTAGCTTCTATCAACAAGCTTCCCGAAGACAAGCTTTATCAAATAATGAAAGACTTTATGGGTGGCGAAACTCTCGCTCCCGTTGAAAGACATAACAAAACCGGCAACGTAAAAGACTTGGCGGTGGACTTCCTTTTATACGGATTTATGAGCGAAATTTTTGCTCGTCGCACCGGCTTCCACAGAGGTATGGGTGGTTCAATGCACGTGTTCTTCTTACCTTTCGGTATTTACCCCAACAACGCTATCGTTGGTGGTGCTGCTCCCGTTGCTTTGGGCGCTGCTTTATACAAAAAGGTTAACGACAAACCCGGTATCGTTATCTCTAACGTAGGTGACGGCGCAGTTGGTTGTGGCGTCGTTTACGAAAGTATGAACTTTGCTTCTATGGACCAATTCCGTCAACTTTGGGAAAAGAAGGGTGGTCTTCCCATCTTATTTAACTTCTTTAACAACGGTTACGGTATGGGTGGTCAAACCCGTGGCGAAACTATGGCTTACGATTTCTTGGCTCGTCTTGGCGCAGGTATTTCTCCTTCTCAATTATATGCAGAAAGAGTAGATGGATTTAACCCACTAGCAGTTATCGACGCTATGAAGAGAAAGAAGAAGATTTTAGTAGAAGGCAACGGTCCTGCAATGCTAGACGTTGTTACCTATCGTTACGGTGGTCACTCTCCATCAGACTCTATGAGTTACAGAACCTTAGAAGAGGTAGAAGCATGGCAAGAATACGATCCTATCGTAACTTACAGAAAAGCGCTTGTTGACGCTAAGGTTGAAAGAGACGGTAAGTTCGACGATATCTTGGCTTCTATCAGCGAAAGAATGTTAAAACTTTGCAAACTTGCTGCCGACACCAACGAATCTCCATATCTTGATTTCAAGAAAGACCCATACTACGTTGAAGATTTAATGTTTAGTAACGGCGCAGTAGAAAAAATGGAAGATAGACCTATCGAAGTTGGCAAAGACGTTAAGATTCCTATGGAAGAAAACCCAAGGGTTAAACAAATTGCAGGCAAACTTCGTTACGCTTTCGACGAAAAAGGTCAACCTGTTTCCAACATGAAACGTTTCAATATCCGTGACGGCTTGTTTGAAGCTATTATCGATAGATACTATAAAGATCCTACCTTAACTTCTTACGGCGAAGACGTTCGTGATTGGGGTGGTGCGTTCGCAGTTTATAAAGGACTTACCGAAGCCCTTCCTTATCACAGATTATTCAACTCCCCAATTTCCGAAGCGGCTATCGTTTCTTCGGCAGTAGGTTACGGACTTTGCGGTGGTAGAGTTATCGTAGAACTTATGTACGCTGACTTTATGGGTAGAGCAGGCGACGAAATCTTTAACCAACTTGCTAAATGGCAAGCAATGAGTAGTGGTATCTTAAAGATGCCCGTTGTACTTCGCGTATCCGTTGGTAGTAAATACGGCGCACAACACTCTCAGGACTGGGTTGCGCTTCCCGCACACGTTCCGGGGCTTAAAGTTTGCTTCCCCGTAACTCCTTACGACGCTAAGGGTTTGATGAACAGCGCGCTTAACGGCACCGACCCAGTAATCTTCTTTGAAAGCCAAAGAATTTATGACAAGGGCGAAGAATTCGTTAAGACGGGTGTTCCCGAAGGTTACTACGAAATCCCACTAGGCGAACCAGACGTTAAACGTGTTGGTAGCGATATCACCATTTTAACTATCGGCGCTACTTTATATAGAGCAATGGACGCTGCCAAGATTCTTTCTGAAAAATACGGCGTAGAAGCAGAAGTTATCGACGCAAGAAGTATCGTTCCTTTCAACTATGAAAAAGTTGTTGAATCGGTTAAAAAGACTGGCAGAATTATTCTTGCTTCGGATGCTTGCGCAAGAGGAAGTATCTTAAACGACCTTGCAACCAACATTTCTAACCTTTGCTTCGATTATCTAGATGCACCCGCAGTTGTTTGTGGCGCACAAAACTGGATTACTCCTCCATTTGAATTTGATGCTGAATTCTTCCCACAAGCTGAATGGATTATCGATAATATTAACGACAAGATTTTACCCCTTAAAGGTCACGTAAGCACGACCAATACTTCTAGCGCGGAAATGATGCGCAAAGCTAAAAAAGGCGTATAATTAAAATAAAAGGGGCGTTATCGCCCCTTTTTGTTTTACTAAACGATTATTTATGAACTACCTTTCAGTCTTTCATAACGGTGTGGACGCGCGTTTTAATTTGGCGTTAGAAGAACACCTTCTAAAAAATAAAAAAGACTTCTTTATATACCTATGGGTAAACAGCCCTTCGGTAATAGTAGGCGTAAACCAAAACGCCATGCAAGAAGTCAACTTTTCCTATACCCAAAAACACCATATAAAGGTAGTGCGTAGAATAACGGGTGGTGGCACCGTTTATCACGACTTAAACAACCTTTGCTACTCGATAATCGCCCCGTACGACAACCAAAACGATTATTATAAACTCTTTACTAAACCGGTTATAGAATACCTTAACTCGCTTGGTGTAAACGCGCAGTTTTCAGGTCGAAACGATATCACGGTAGACGGAAAAAAGATTTCCGGCAACGCCCAAACGGTTTATAAAGATAGAATTTTACATCACGGCACTATTTTGTTTAAGACGGATATGCAAGTTATGCAATCGGCAATCACACCGCCAAACTATAAAATGCAAAGTAAAGGCATAAAATCGGTTAGGGCAAGGGTAACCAACGTTTGTGAGCACCTTAAAAGTCCAATGAGCGCAACCGAATTTATGCTTGGGTTAAAACAAAAACTTTTTGCCGACTGCAAGGAGTATTTTATAACCCAAGAAGATATATCTTTGGTCAATAGTTTAGTTGAAACAAAATACGACACTTTTTCTTGGAACGTTGGAAGTTCCCCCAAAAGCAACCTTGAACTTAACGGCAAGTTTGATTTCGGGTATATTTCCATTAACCTTGACGTTCAAGAAGGGCTTATAAAAAATGCAAACGTGCAAGGCGATTTTTTCGAACTTAAACCTATTGGCGAGTGGGCGAAAAAACTTTTGGGCTTAAAGTTGGACGCCAACTGTCTTGCACCCGTTTTTTACGATATTTGCGCATACGTTAAAGGTGCCGATGCAAACCAACTATTAAAAACTTTTTTTGGTCAAGAATAAACTATTGTTGACTGTGAACGTCAACGTTTACGTGTAAGTTTAGTTTATCTAAATAATTATCTTTATAACTGCTGTACCGTTTGTGATGATAACGGTACAGTTTTTCTTTTATATACAAAAAATCGCATTTAGTCTGTTTCATCACCGAAAAAAGATTGTTTATATTATCTTTTATCATATTTTCAGTTTTAGTTTTAACGTCGTGTGGGAGGGGTTGATTTTTTTCGTAGGTAGAATCTGACTTAGCGGTGTTTTGGTCGCTAATTTTACAATAAAGTTTCACGTCTATATAAAGATTAATCTTATCGTCGGTAACCTTTAACCTTAACTTAGAATTATCTTCTAGAACGGACAACAAGTAATTGTTTCCGTCCACGTCGTCTACCGAAAAAGCAGAGCCGTTTATCTTGCCCGTAAGCATATTTAAGGTGTGCGTAAGCTCTTTATTTAGTTCGCCCACCTTTTTGCCCTCTAAAAACAAGGCAGTAGTCGTCGCGTCGAAAAGGTTTTTGCCTTGCGTTTTGGTGTCTTGTCCACTAGAAGAAGAACTTTCGCCACCAGAACCACCCGAACTTCCACCAGAACCACCCGAACTTCCACTTTGTTGCGTTTCGGATGGAGTAACTTTTACTTGTGGCATAAAACTAGACTTAGTCAGCGAGTAATATCCCACGCAAAAGGTTTTTACGTCGACGGGAGCAACGTCTCTATCAAATCCGGGATTTTTAAGTAAAATCTTTTGAATTGCAAAACTTGAAATGTTATCTAGTGGAGTGGTTGCAGTTAAAAGTTCACCTGCTTTTTTATCGGCCAAAATAACTTGCGCAGAATCTTGCACTCGCATGGTTTTAGAAAAGTAATCGAGCACGGTAATCACGTTGTCGGTTGCAAGGTCACCACCTAGTATAATAAGATTACAAAATATGGTTTGTGGAAACCACCCCGAAGTGCTACCCGTACTTTTAATTGCGCTACCCACCGTGCTACCTTTACCCGAAATTTGCGCCTTTTGGTTTTCGGTAACGGCGTTGCTTGATTCTGGCACGGCGATTTGGCAGGTAACTAAATAATCTCCGTCGTCTGCTTTGTCTATTGCAATAGCCGTTATAATTGCAGTTTTTTCAATATCAATAAGTCCAAAATCGTTAGAAAAGAACAATATAGAAACGAAAAACAATATAAATAAGGCTAGTTTAGGTTTTATTCGGCTCATAACAATCTCCCTTGTCAGTATGCTTTTTAGCCTTTATAAACACTGTAAATAAAGGCAAAATATTGCTAAATACTAAAAACACAAGACTAAAATATCTTTGGAAAATAAAAGTCGTAGTGCTTAATCTTTGGTTGAGAAAAAGCGTAAAAAACAAGCTTAGTCCGTTGGCAATAATGGGCGAAATCCACGGTGATTTTAAGCTAAAAACGTAATTTAAAAGTCGACAGCAAAAGTAGAGTGGTAGTGCAAGGGAAAAGGTACAAGAAAATAGTATAAACAATATTCCCACGTAATCAAACCGACCAACGTTGTTTATAACGGTAGTGTATTTAGAAAGTTCGGTCATGGCAAACTTTTGGCGAAAGGCAATGGAAGTAAACGTTCCCCAAAAGAAAATAAATGCAACGATAACTATTACACCAGATAGGACGTAACTTAAAATAATTTTAACACTAGCGCGCTTTTGCCGTGCAAAGTTGCCCATAAAAAACAGCAAGTAAACGCAATCTCCCCACCAATTTAGCGAGTGATAACTAGCCTTTATCGCCCCTTTAATATTAACGCCAACGGGCATAATCGCGCCGAAGTCCACCCCCGAAAAACTTAAAAATATTAATAATAAATACCCTGCAAGGGTAAACAACCAACATATATCGGCAAGTCGCCCAATTGCCCTTAACGGCTTTAAACAAAGATAAAAACTTAGGGCAAAAAAAGGTAAAAAGAAAAGGTCGGTGGGTAGGTTTATATAAAGACTTAACTTAACGAACTCTTTTTGTTCCTGCAAGGGCATAAACCCTTTCAGCAAAAAATAAACCGCGTATAAAAAACATATTACCTTCCCGCCGATTTTTCCAAACGCGCTTTCCAAAAGTTGTATAAAAGTAAGGTTGTTTTTGGCGCATGCGAGATTTATTATGAGCAAGGTAACAAGGTCTAGCGCAAGGTTAATGCAAGCGGTAATCCAACCGTCGTTATGGGCAAGACTTGCCACGACGGACGGCAACATAAAAAGTTTAGTTATCGGCGCAAAAGCTATAAAAAATAGGCATATTTGTCTTGTTTTTAATGCTTGTTTCATTATTCCTCCACGTTTTTATCAAGTCTTCTTTTGTTTTTGTTGTTAAGCGATTGCGGTCTAGAATTGTTCTCGGCAAGAAATCCTTTATAAAAGGAATCTTTAAGGTCCTTTTTAACTAGTGGCGCAAAAGGCGCAGTTAGTGGGACGGAAAAACTTTCAGAACAAGTTAAATGAACCATAAGACTGCTTACTGCTATTATTAGTCCGTAAATTCCAATGGAGCCTGCAATAATTAAAAAGAACAATCTCAAAAAGGAAAGTGGTTGTTCAAGTTCTGGTACGGTATACAAACAAATTCCCGAAAGGGCTATTATCATAAGTGTAGGTGGTGAGATAATTCCCGCGTTAACGGCTGTTTCGCCAAGCACTAAACCACCTACTATCGATACCACCATACCAACGTATTTTGGCATACGAACGCTCGCTTCGTTTAGTATTTCAAATATCAAAAAGGTAAAAAACATCTCGTAACTAGGGGAGAGTGGAATACCTTTTATGCTATTTACTATCGTGAGTAAAAAAGATAGTGGAATAAGTTGTAAATGAAATAGTTCGGCAGAAACGAACACTGCCGGCAAAAGAAGAGCAAGTATTACTGAAAAGAGCCTTATAAATCTCGCGATAGTGGCGCTATAAGGGGAGTTATAATAATCGCTAGGACTTTGAAAATCTTCTAATAGTAAATAGGGTACGGTAAGCGCTATGGGCGAGCCGTCTACTAAAATAGCAACCCTACCTTCAAGTATTTTAGAAACCAAAATATCTGGTTTTTCGGTGTTGCCCACTCGCTTAAATATAGAAGGTTTGCAGTCGGAAAGATATTTAGCAAGGTAAGAAGAATCTAAAACGGCGTCGATATCCACCGCTTTAAGTTTTTTCTTAACTTCTTTTAATAATTCTTTATCCACTACGTTATCTATATAACAAATGCTAACGGCAGTTTTGCTAAGCCGTCCACAAACGTCGTTTTCAAAAACGAGTTGGGGTGATTTTAGTCTACGCCTAATCAAACTTACGTTGACGGGCAAGCTCTCCACGAAACCTTCTCTCGGTCCTTTTATAACGGTGGAAGTAGGTGGCTCTGCGATAGCGCGTTTTTCGTATTTTTGAACGCCGAAACTAACGGCAAAATCCACTCCGTCGCAGAGTAGCAAGGCAAACCCACTTAAAACTTGGTCGATAACTTGTTCGCTTTCAAACACCTTTTGCTTTTCGGGATTTAAAAAACAATCCCAAAGGGTATCTTTATCCACTTGACCTTCTAAACCAAGCGCAGGGCGCAAGACTAATTGTCCTAACGCGTCTTTATCAACGATTTCTTTTGCAAATATAAGTAAAGCAGTGCTTTTTCCAATATTAAGGTCTAGAAAAACAATATCGTCGGAGTTTTGCAATTGGCTAAGCGCTTGCTTGTTTTTTTGTAGATTTTGGGTAATTTTCATACGAGTAGTATTTTACCTTGCGTAAAAATTATGTAAAAAAGAACATAAAAAAAGGAGTGGTATTTCGCCACCCCTTTTAGCGTTATTTCTTGTGATTTTCAAGTGATTTAATAACGGTTAACGCAAGCGCTTCTAAATCCGAAGGACTCAGCGCGCCGTTGGAATTATCAACTAAACTTTGGGTAATAGATTCAAGTTGTTCGCCAAGGCTTTTGCAATTACTTTCACCATTTTCGGTAACCTCGGTACTTTCGCAAAAAATCGTGCGTTCAATATGTTCAACCACGCTATGTAAGGTTTCTTGTTTAACGTAGTTTTCAACTAACCCTAAAATAACCAAACTAGTTTTGCTTTTTGGTAAAGGTTTACCCGATTTTTTTCTTCTTATGATAACCGAAACGCAACATGATAGCGAACCGGAAATTAAACCCGAAACTATGGTTTCTTGGTTAAAAATCAAAGATAAAGAATAAATACTTTCCCAAACGAAAGTTAATAAAACGCCTAATAAAAAAGGCAAAACCAAAAGTAGTTTTGCGCTTACGTTAGTGGCTAGTTTCTTGTCTAATAACAAGGTTATAACCGCTATAATGCAAGCGATAATCACGGTGGAAGCGCTATAATCTTCGAAAAAATCTTTAAGTTCTATTAAGTTCACAGTGCACCTTCTTTGAGGGCGCTAATCGTTTTTTCCGTTTTCTTTTAGTGCTTTAAATAACCTTTTATAAAAAGTTGAAAAATTTAGGTGATAATGGGATTTAATCGATAAGTACCCCCTTTTATATTTTTTTCCAAACGCCTAATTATATTGTACACCCGATTTTTCAAAAAGCAATAGCTGACAACAGTTTGCGAAAAGGACTTGCTATAAAACATAGTAAAAAATTCCCGTTCATACCATAGTTAACGGAGGGAAAAATATGTTTTTAGAAACTTTGTTGTTTATACTTGGTAAAATAACCTTTTTTACGGGAAGCGTGCTTGGTGGAAGTTCTTTTCCAAAACCACTCCCCATCGAAGAAGAAAGAGAGTGTATACTCCGCATGAAACAAGGTGACGAAAAGGCAAAAGAAAAACTAATCAGTCACAATATGCGACTAGTTGCTCACGTAGTAAAAAAATATTCAGGCGCAGCCGAAACGGACGATTTGATTTCAGTGGGAAGTATAGGGCTTATAAAAGCAATAAACACCTTTGACCAAACCAAAGGCACGGGACTTGCGACGTATACGGCAAGATGTATTGAAAACGAAATACTTATGCTTCTTCGCGCAAACAAAAAACATCTTAACAACTTATCCTTAAACGACGCGGTAGGAACTGATAAAGACGGCAACGAACTCACGCTTATAGACCTTTTATGCGAAAAAGAAGACAGCGTGTTTATGGAAGTTGATAGAAGTATTGCAAGCGAAAAGTTTATATCAAAAATCAAAAGTGTTTTAACCAAAAGGGAGTTTACTATAATTTGTTTGCGCTACGGACTAAAATGTAAACGCAGTTATGCCCAAAGGGAAGTTGCAAAGTTTTTAAAAATTTCGCGTTCGTACGTTTCCCGTATAGAAAAAAAGGCAATTGAAAAACTAAAAACAGCCGTACAAAAAGAAAGTTTCTATTGCTAAACTTTACTTATTATGATAAAATGTTAAAAGGAGGATTGTGGACATGGAAAAGAACGTGGCTGTTGTTGCTGTAATAGTTAGCGACGTTGAAGCCGTTGAAAAGGTAAACACTCTTTTAACTGAAAACAGAGAACACATAATCGGCAGAATGGGTATTCCCCACGTGAACGGTTATAATATCATAAGCGTAGTTCTTAACGCAACCCAAGAAACCATAAACGGTCTTTCGGGAAAACTCGGTATGATTTCCGGTGTTAAGAGCAAGGTTTTAATCGCAAAATAATGGCTTATACATTTATAAGTGGCGCGACGGGTGGGATAGGCAAAGCCTTTTCCTATGAATGTGCGAAAAAAGGTTACGATTTATTTTTGACGGGCAGAAACCAACAAAAATTAGACGAGCTAGCTTTTGAACTACAAAGTATTTATCATATTAAAACCAAAGTTTACGCGTGCGACTTAACGGATAGCGATAAAAGAAGAGGTCTTATTGATTACGCAAGAAGCCAATGCACGGTATTTGATAGAATAATACACGTTGCCGGCGTAGACGTGCAAAAAGCTTTTATGGACTATACCGTAGAAAAGGTTAGCATGCAGTTACAAGTAAACGCAGTTGCTACGGTGGAACTTACGCACGGACTTTTGCAACTTAAAGATACTAATACCGAAGTAATCGTAATTTCAAGCATGTCAGGGGTTTCCCCAATGCCGTATTTTGCTTTGTACAGCGCAACGAAAAGTATGTTAACCAACTTTTTCACGGCGCTTCATTATGAACTTAAAGGTCAAGGGGTAAAGGTAACCTGCGTACTTCCGGGTGGCGTCCCCACCAGAGAGGACGTTAAACAAGCAATAAAAGAACAGGGTTTTTGGGGCAGAATTTCCGCAAAATCACCCGAGTTCGTTGCGCAAAAATCCTTAAAAGCAGTAAAACGAAACAAGGTTAAGTATATTCCGGGATTTTTTAACAAGGCGCTTAACTTTATAATGAAAATAGCGCCAAAAGGTTTGGTGCTAAGGTTTATTGCACGGCGATGGAAAAAGCTTAGTAAAGACGCTTTTTAAAAAATATAAAAAGTTTATTTAATAATAAGTGTTTTTAACTTAAATATAGATTGCTTTTTTCGTTAGACCGTGATAAAATTTATTTAATACGAGGGGAAGAAAATGAGTTTAGCAGATAAAGTATTTATTGATACGTGTTCACAAATAATAGAACAAGGCTGGTGGGATACGGACGTCAACGTGCGTCCTAGATGGGAAGACGGCACGCCCGCGCACACGGTTAAAAAGTTTTGTATAGTAAACAGATACGATTTAACTAAGGAATTCCCAATCACCACTTTAAGAAGAACGGCTTTCAAATCGGCAATAGACGAAATTTTGTGGATATGGCAAAAAAAGTCTAATAACGTAAACGACCTTAACAGTCATATATGGGATAGTTGGGCAGACCAAAGTGGTTCTATCGGCAAAGCGTACGGATACCAACTAGGCGTTAAACATAAATATAAAGAAGGGGAGTTCGACCAAGTTGATAGGGTGCTATACGACTTAAAGCACAATCCGCAGTCAAGACGTATAATGACCAATATTTACGTTCATCAAGACCTTAACGAAATGCACCTTTACCCTTGCGCGTATTCTATGACCTTTAACGTTAGTGGAAAAACTTTGAACGGTATACTCAACCAAAGAAGTAACGACGTTTTAACGGCAAACAACTGGAACGTAGTGCAATACGCAGTGCTTATGCATATGATGGCGCAAGTTTCCGGACTTGAAGTAGGCGAATTAGTTCACGTTATCGCGGACGCGCATATATACGATAGACACGTTCCAATCGTAAAAAAGATACTCAAAAATCCACAGTTCCCAGCGCCAAAGTTTTGGATAAACCCTGAAATCAAAAACTTTTATGATTTTAAGGTAGAGGACTTTAAGTTAGAAGATTATCAGTTTAACAAACTAGAAGATAAGATAGAGGTAGCAATCTGATGAGAGCAATCGTTGCAGTAGACAAAAAATGGGGCATAGGCAAAAAGAACGATTTATTGTTTATTTTACCAGCCGACATGAAATATTTTAGGGAAACCACCCTTAACAAAGTCGTGGTTATGGGCAGTAACACCCTCAAATCCTTCCCCGGAGGAAAACCCTTAAAAAATAGAACTAACGTGGTCCTTTTTCCCGGTGGAGAAAAAAGGGACGATTGTTTAGTAGTTGAAAGTTTGCAGGAAATCAAACAGGTTATAAAAGATTATAATCCGGACGACGTGTTTATAATCGGTGGGGCAATGTTTTATAAAACCATGCTACCTTATTGTAGCGAAGTTTTGGTTACCAAAGTTGATGCGGACGGTGGCGCAGAAGTGTTTTACGAGAATTTAGACGAGCTTCCGAACTGGTCTTGCGTAAGCGAAAGTGAAACGGTGGAAACAAACGGTTACAACGTTCGATTTACCGTGTATAAAAATAGCGATATTAAAGAATTTTAACTTTAAGGGAAAGCACCCCAGTGGTGTTTCCCTTTTTAATTGTGGCAAAAAGATAGGAGCAAAAAAATGACTAAGAAGCTTGTGAACTCGATTGATATGACGGAAGGTCCTATACTCAAAAAACTTATTCGTTGCGCAGTTCCGTTAATTATAGGCAACGTTTTAAGCGTGCTTTTTAATCTTGCGGACACCTTAGTTTTAGGCATTTTTAGGGGGGACGCAGCAGTTGGTGCGGTTGGCTCAACGGGCGCTATTTATAATTTAATTATTGGTTTAGCAATCGGTCTATCTATGGGCTCGAACGTTATCGTCGCAAAAGCAATAGGCGCTAAGGACGAACAATCGGTTAAAAAGTCTATCGGTATGTCCGTGATGCTAAGTTTAATACTTGGCGCAGTGGTGTTTTTAATAGGTTTCTTTTTCTCTAAAAACTTTTTGGTTTGGACGGGTGTAACTGCGGATAGATTAAAAAATGCGACCTTATACTTAAAAGTAATTTTCTGTGGTATGCCGTTGATACTTTTATACAATTTCTGTGCTAGTATTTTGCGTGCTTCTGGTGACACCTTGCGTCCTATGATTTACATATCAATAGGTGGCGTAATGAACGTAATACTTAACGTAGTATTCGTTTGGGCATTTGGAATGGGTGTTGAAGGCGTTGCTATTGCTACCGTCGTTTCCAACGGATTTGCAGCCGTTATGTGTTTTAGAGCCTTAGTTAGAAATCAAGGCATGGTTAAGTTTGAACTAAAACATTTTAAGTTATATAAAGAACAACTAATAGAAGTGTTAAAAGTAGGTTTGCCTTGTGGCGTGCAAGGATGCTTGTTCTCCATATCAAACGTCGTTATTCAATCGTCCATCAACTCTTTTGGGCCTATCGTAATGGATGGCTCTGGTTATGCAAACCACTTTGACAACATTGTTTATACCATACAAAACGCAATCGCCGTGACGACTATGGCTTTCGTTAGCCAAAACGTTGGCGCAAGAAATATGAAAAGGGTTAAGCGTACCACCCTTACGGCAACTGCTTTTGTGTCAGTGGTAGGCTTGTGCTTAGGTTTAATATCTCTATTGATAGTAAGACCTGCATTAGGACTTATTACAGACAATCAAGAAGTTATACAAGCAGCCTTTATCAAGGTGAAATTCGTTGCTTTCCCATACTTTTTATGTGGGGCTATGGAAGTAATAAGTTTTTCCTTGCGTGGTCTTGGCAAAAGTTTTGTTTCCATGCTCATTTGCATTTTTGGTTCGGTAGTATTAAGAGTTGCGTGGATAGAATTTATTTTACCCCTTAATCGTTCTTTGGAAATGTTGTATATCGTATACGCAATAAGTTGGGTAGTAACGATTGCAATACTCCTCGTTGCATATATCGTCGTGCAAAAACGTCTTGCTCAAAAAATAAATATGGAAAAACTTATGGAGCACGCATAAAAACTAAAATAAAATAAATTAAAAAAATATCAAATTATCATTGACAAAAACAAAATTATGTATATAATAAAATTTAGCACTTGCGAAAAGAGAGTGCTAAGTTTTTATAAGGAGGCTTATAATATGAAGGTTAGACCACTTTTCGATAAAGTTGTAGTAGAGAGTGTAGGCACGGAAGAAAAAACCAGCAGTGGATTTATATTGCCCACGGCATCGCAAGAAAAGCAACAAATGGCTGTGGTAGTGGCAGTTGGCCCAGGTGGGTTAATTGACGGAAAGCAAATCACTATGCAGGTAAAGGTAGGGGACAAAATCCTTTATTCTAAATATGCAGGCAGTGAATTTAAGGTAGACGGTAAAGAACTTACCATCATCAGCCAAAACGATATTTTGGCAGTAGTAGAATAATATAGGGGGAATTATAAATGGCTAAACAATTAAAGTACGGCGAAGAAGCAAGAAAAGCCCTTCAAAAAGGCGTGGATACTCTTGCAGATACCGTTAAAATTACCTTAGGACCTAAGGGGAGAAACGTTGTTTTAGAAAGAAAGTTTGGCGCGCCACTTATCACTAACGACGGCGTTACCATTGCAAAGGAAGTTGAACTAGAAGACGCTTTTGAAAACATGGGTGCGCAACTGGTTAAAGAAGTTTCTACCAAAACTAACGACGTAGCGGGCGACGGCACTACTACGGCAGTTATTTTGGCGCAAGCAATGATTAACGAAGGGTTAAAGAACGTTGCCGCAGGCGCTAATCCAATTATCTTAAAGAAAGGTATTTCGGGCGCAGTTGAAGTTGCAGTAGAACAACTTAAAAAGATTTCTAAACCCGTAAAAGATAAAAACGCAATCGGTCAAGTTGCATCTATTTCGGCAGGTGACGAAAACGTTGGCGCATTAATTTCCGAAGCGATGGAAAAGGTTGGCAAAGACGGTGTAATCA
Organism: Clostridia bacterium; assembly: GCA_017399945.1. Lineage (GTDB taxonomy): Bacteria > Bacillota > Clostridia > Christensenellales > Borkfalkiaceae > UBA1259. The sequence goes on along the minus strand of JAFQAQ010000020.1, from coordinate 52,775 downwards.
CTATCGAAGAAAGCAAAACTATGAAAACCGAACTTACTGCCGTTGAAGGCATGCAGTTCGACAGAGGATACGCTTCTGCTTATATGGTAACCGATACCGACAAGATGGAAGCAGTTTTAGAATCTCCCGTAATTCTTATTACCGATAAAAAGATTTCTAACATTCAAGAAATTTTACCCGTAATCGAACCTATTGCACAACAAGGTATGCGTCTTTTGATTATAGCAGAAGAAGTTGAAGGGGACGCTCTCGCAGCCCTCGTTGTAAACAAACTTAAAGGCGTGTTCAACTGTGTTGCAGTAAAAGCGCCGGGCTTTGGTGATAGAAGAAAAGCAATGCTTGAAGATATTGCTATTTTGACGGGTGGCACGGTAGTTTCTTCTGAAACGGGCATTGAATTTAAGGACGTTACCTTAGATATGCTTGGCAGAGCAGGAACCGTTAAAGTTGATAAAGATAACACCACTATTATCAACGGCGCAGGCGATCCAAGGGAAATCGAAGCTAGAAAACAAGCAATCAAAGCGCAAGTTGCTAGCACTACTTCCGAATACGATAAAGAAAAATTACAAGAACGCCTTGCAAAACTTGCAGGTGGCGTAGCAGTTATCAACGTTGGCGCTGCAACCGAAATCGAAATGAAGGAAAAGAAACTCCGTATCGAAGACGCGCTAAACGCAACCAAAGCAGCCGTTCAAGAAGGTATCGTTCCCGGTGGTGGAATCGCCCTTATTTCTACTATCAAGGCATTAAAAGAATACGTAGAAACCTTGTCTGGTGACCAAAAGACGGGCGCTTGCATCGTGTTAAAGGCAGTTGAAGCTCCCTTAAAACAAATTGCAACCAACGCAGGTCTAGACGGTTCAGTTATCCTTAACGAAGTGTTAAAGGCAGATAAAGCAAACTTTGGTTTTAACGCGCTTACTAACGAATATACCGATATGGTAGAAAGTGGTATAATCGATCCTACCAAGGTAACTAGGTCTGCGCTTATGAACGCGGCAAGCGTTGCAGGTGTGTTCCTAACCACTGAATCGGTAGTTGCCGATATCAAAACCCCAGAACCTCCTCAAATGCCGGCAGGTGGAATGGGTGGAATGTATTAATAAAACCTAAAAACAAAAAGACTAACGAAACTATCGTTAGTCTTTTTTTATTTTACGTTAGTTAAATTGGCAAGTAAGCAAAGGCTACTGCAAGCAACACGGCAGGTAACATATTTGCAACCTTAACTTTTCCTTCCCACAAAAGATTAAGCCCTACGCAAAAGATTAAAATAGAGCCGACGTAGGAAAGGTAATCAAGCGCTTTGTCCGAAAGAACGGGACCGATAAAATAACCCAAAAGTGTAAACGCACTTTGTATTATAAATAGTGGGATAGCAGAGAAAATGCAACCTTTTCCTAACGTAGAAGTAAGCACTATTACCATAATAAAATCAAGCACTGATTTAGCAAGTAAAATAGAGTAGTCGCCACTTATACCGTCTTCTACCGAGCCGATAATAGTCATAGCACCCACGCAAAAGGTAACGGAAGCCGTTAAAAATCCTTGGGTAAAGGTTGCGTCCTCCTTTCCGTTTTTGATTTTGCTTTTAATATAATCGCCAAAACGGTTAATACCTTTATCAATATCTATAACTTCACCGATAAGCGTGCCTAAAACCATGCAAACTATCATCATTAGCATACCGCTTGTGGATAGTGCGTTGCCGTCAACTGCAACCATTTTTTCTATAACGCCACCAATTCCTATAAACAAGGTGGAAACGCCACAGGCAGTAATCAACGCTTTTTGCAGTTTTTGTTTAAATAACTTGCCGAAAAGCAATCCTATTATTCCACCGACGATAACGGCGGCGGTATTGATTAAAGTTCCAAGTCCAATCATAATTTTCCTTTATGAAAAAAGCGGAGAGTTGCTCCGCTTTTTAAATTTATTTTATGGGGTAACTCTGTTGATATCTCTTGGGAACATAGTTGCTTCCCTTACGTTAGAGAAACCTAAAAGGTGCATAGTAAGTCTTTCAAGACCAATACCCAAACCACCGTGGGGTGGAGCGCCGTACTTGTGGAACATAAGGTAGGTTTCAAAAAGTTCTGGGTTCATACCACATTTTTCCATTTTTGCAACTTGTTCGTTATAATCGTGAACACGTTGACCACCACTGGTAATTTCCAAACCTCTAAACAATAGGTCGAAGGACAAGGTGTATTCTGGATCGTTTGGATCGTCCATAGTATAGAAAGGACGTTTTTTGCTAGGATAATGGGTGATGAAAATAAAATCACTGCCAAGTTCCTTTTTAGCGTATTTACCCAAAAGTTCTTCTTCCTTAGGGTCAAAGTCCTTCATATCGGTTGGGTTATACTTAAACTTTTTCATCAAAAGTTCTTTTGCGTCCATAAACTTCATAACGGGTATCTCGGTAATTTCGGGGATATCGGCGTGTAGAAGTTCAACTTCTTCTTTATATTCGGTTTTAAGAAGGTTCATTATATATTTAAGAACGCCCGTTTCCATGTTCATAATGTCTTCAAAACTGTTAATAAAGCCCATTTCTAAGTCCATGGAAGTGTATTCGTTAAGGTGACGCGAAGTGTCGTGATGTTCGGCACGGAACACGGGCGCAACTTCAAACACCCTTTGATAAACGCCAACGAGCGCTTGTTTATATAACTGTGGTGATTGCGCTAGGAAAACTTCCTTTCCAAAGTAATCTAACTTAAATACGTTAGTACCACCTTCGGCGCCGGCAAAGTTAATCTTAGGCGAACGAATTTCAGTAAATCCGTTTTGCGCAAGATATTCTCTAAACCCCCTTGCAATACCTTCTTGAATTTTAAAGATAGCGCGTTCTTTTGGGTTTCTTAAAGCAATTGGACGTAAATCAAGAATAGTGGATAGTTGAATATTGTCAAGTTGCTTTTTGTTAACTACGATAGGTAAATTGGTTGCTGGGAGTGATAAGATATCAATTCCGTGAATTTGAAGTTCGTATCTATCGTTACCCTTTGCGTCCTTAGAAGAAACGACCTTGCCGGTAACCTTTACGCAAGCTTCTTCGCAAAGTTTTTCGTCCCAACGATAATCGGAAAATTCGGGTGCGTAAACGCATTGAATAGTATCTTTTGCAGTTCTAATAATAACGAAAGCAAACCCCGTCATTTCACGAATACGGTGAATATAACCTTTAATACAAACTATTTGACCATCGTGGTCCTTAAAGTCTGCAAAACTAACGGTATCTTTAATAATTTCGCCGGTAATTTTATCCATAATTCTCTCCTGAAAATCTTGTAATGTACGTTATAAAATATAATACCACTTTAATAATATTTAATCAAGCGTTTACAAAAAAAATTAGAAGGGCGTATAATTAGTGGGTAAAAATGATTGAAAAAAAATCTCTTTTATGTTAAAATGCTCTTTGACTTAAAATTGAGATGTGTGGAGAATATATAATTTAAGGAGTTCTTAAATGAGAATTGCAGTTTCCGTTGAATCTACCAACGACTTATCAAAACAACTTTTATTAGATAACGATATAAAAGTAATCAGCTACCAAATAAGCCTTGGCGACGCAATTTTTAAAGACGGTGATAAAACTACCGAGGAAATTTTTGAACAAGTTGATAAACTCGGCGTATTGCCAAAAACCACGGCTCTTAACTCTTTTGAGTACACTGAATTTTTTGAAGGATTACTAAAAGAATACGACGCGGTAGTGCACGTTTGTCTATCAAGTGGCTTATCAAGTTCTTGCTCGCAAGCGTTTGCCGCTGCTAATAACCTTAAAAACGTTTACGTGGTAGACAGTAAAAGTCTTTCTACCGGTATAGGTTTACTTGCATTGTACGCAAGGGAACTTGCAACCCAAGGCGTAGACGCTAAGGAAATTGCCCAAAAGGTACAAGCAAGGGTAGATAAACTACAAGTAAGTTTCGTGGTTGAACGTTTAGACTACTTGTATAAAGGCGGAAGATGTAGCGCGCTTGCTCGTTTTGGCGCTAATATTTTCCATATTCGTCCAAGAATAGTCGTAAAAGACGGCAAAATGGGTTCGGATAAAAAATACCGTGGTCAAATGGACAAGGTTATCGAAAAGTATTGTAACGACGTGTTAGAAGAATTCAACACCCCCGATTTAAGCAAGGTTTTCATTACTTATACGACGGCTACTCCCGCAATGGTGGAAGCGGCGAAAACCGCTTGCGTTAACGCAGGGTTTAAGAATATATACGAAACCCGTGCCGGTGGCACTATTGCAAGCCACTGTGGCGCAAACACCCTTGGTATTTTATACTTTAACGACGGCGACCAAAACTAACTAAAAAGATAAAATTAAAAACCTCACGAATTACCGTGAGGTTTTTTTATTAACAATTTTGTTCTTTTAGTTTGTGGAACTTAAATAGTTCTTCGGTGGCAAGATGTATTTTAGTTAGGTGATTATAAAGCTCGGGGAAAACGAAATAAGTTTCGTCCTGCGTTGCAAGGTCGATTGCATCTCCACGTTTTTTAAAGTCGTATTCTATGTGACAACTATACATAGACGGTACCGAACGGTTGAAATTAAATTCACTTCCGTCGTCTAACTTTCCGTTTAAGGTGAATCCGTTTTGGTCGTGATAAAAATCTACCGTACCTAACTTCTTAAATCCCGTGTGAGAACATACTAGATGTTCAAGTCTTGCCTTAGCGTGTAGGGCGTAAGTGCCTTCTTCCACTTGTTTTTTAACGTTTTCACGTTCCCACCTATACCAATCGGGCACGTGGTTAAAATATGTTTCGCCTTCTTTGGCTTGCAAAAATCCTGTTTCTAAAAGTTCCCATTCGTGACCACAACGTTCGCAAAACAACCTGTTTTTATCAGAATTCATAGAAAACTCGGTATTACAATGGGGGCATTGATATAAAACTTTATGCAAGTTTTTCGCTCTATACTTAGACTTAACCTTAAATCCGTTTTCTTGCCAATACTTAAAATCGTCGTAAACGAAATTTTCTTTTAGTCTATTTACTATTTCTTCTTTGGAAAGAGTTTGTGTTTCTTCGGCTGTAAACAAAAGTTTGAATTCAGCCTCTATAGGAATCTTTTTATAAGGGTGCTTAGCAAATTGGGGGGACATAATAAACGTGCCCTTGCCGATACCCATAACTACTGGGACCTTGCAAAGCCTTATAAGTCTTGCGTAAGATTCCAAATCGCCCTCTTCGGTAACCCCTGCGATAGAAAACCTTGCTTCTGGGTAAATGGTAACCGACTTTTTGTTGGTTTTAAGCGAATAAACAATGTTTTTAATAACGTTAACGTCTGGGGTGAATTTGCGTTTATACATACACCCACAAGCGCGCATAAGCCACTCTCTACCAACGAATTCTTCAATAGAACTAACGAAAGCAGTGGTGTCTGGACGAACGAAATCGGCAACTAACCCGAAATCTAAAAACGCCGTGTGGTTTTGTAAAATAAGATAGGGAGGTTCAACCCCTTCCATACCCGTCTTTTTAAGTTTGTATCCGGTAATCACCTTATAGTACGCCATCAAAACCCGTTGAAGCGCCTTTATGTACCAAGGGGATTTCCAAGGTTTTTCAGAAGTGTCAAACTTCTTTTTGCCTAGTTTAGTTTTGTTAAGTATCATATTTTCCTCGCGCGTATAAGTCGAAACTTATAATCTCAATAAACTTATTTATATAATAACACGAATATGCAAATTTGTGTAGTTATTTTACAAAAAAAAGTTGTAACTACAAAAAAGAAATTTCGACTAAAATCGCTTGACAAAAGCATATTGATTGGAGTATATTAAATATGCTAAGCAGAAGTGACCCTTCTCGCCGACGGAAAAGTTCGTTCGGCTCAATACAAAATTCGCGTGGAAAACGCTAGTGAAATGGTATTGTATCGGGTTGCTTTATAGTTAGCAACCCGTTTTTTTTGCTATAATTCCGTTTTAACGGAAAATTTTATTGAGAGGTACAAAACCATTAAAAAAGAACATCAACTCAACGAAGAAATTCGTGACAGGGAAGTCCGTCTTATTGACGAAGAAGGTGGCCAACTTGGTATAATGTCTTCAAGAGAAGCGTTAAGATTGGCCGAAGAAAGGGGTTACGACCTAGTTAAAATATCGCCTACGGCAAATCCACCCGTATGCAAGATTATGAACTACGGCAAGTATCTTTTCGAACTTACCAAAAAGGCAAAAGAAGCAAAAAAGAATCAAAAGGTAACCGAAATCAAAGAAGTATGGCTTTCGATGACCATAGACGTGGGCGATCTTAACGTAAAGGCAAAGCAAACGCAAAAGTTCCTTTCAGCCGGCAATAAAGTTAAGGTATCCATTAGAATGCGTGGTAGACAAATGGCTCACTCTGAACTTGGCGTAGACGTTATGAAACGCTTTTTTGAATTAGTTAAAGACCAAGGTCAAATGGAAAAACAACCGCTTATGGAAGGCAGAAACATCTGGATGATGCTTGCGCCTATCAAAGCGTAACTGTAATAAAAAACAACGGAGGGTATTATTATGCCGAAAATGAAAACCAAAAGTGCGGCTAAAAAAAGATTTAGAGTAACCGCAACCGGCAAGATTAAACGTGCTTGCTCTGGTAAGAACCACATTTTAACCAAAAAAGACAGAAAGAGAAAGAATAATCTTTGTGACGGTGCATTCGTAGATGCAACCCAACAAAAGACTATGAAAACGCTTATTTACAACAAGTAAGGAGGAAATAGATTATGCGTATTAAAAGAGCCGTTAACGCTGTAAAGAAGCGTAGAAAAATTTTAAAACTCGCAAAAGGCTACTTCGGTGGCAGAAGCAAGAGATATAGAGTTGCTAGAGAAGCCGTAATGAAAGCGCAAAAGTACGCTTACGTTGGCAGAAAGTTAAGAAAAAGAGATTTCCGTTCTTTATGGATTGCACGTATCAACGCAGCATGCCGTATGAACAACCTTTCTTACAGCAAATTTATGTTTGGTCTAAAAAATGCAGGCATCAACCTTAACAGAAAAGTTTTGGCTGAAATCGCAGTTGCAGACGCTAAGGGATTTACCGCTCTTTGCGAAAAGGCTAAGGCAAACTTAAACAAATAGTAATTAAGCCTACAATTTTTTGTAGGCTTTATTAAAAACAAAATGATTACTTCCAAGCAAAACGCACTTGTAAAAGAGATACGTTCTCTACATAACAAAAAGTTTCGCGACGGGCTGGGCATTTACCTTGTAGAAGGTGTAAAAATGGTCAAGGAAGCCCTTGCGTTATCAGCGTGCGTTAAAACCGTGGTATGCACCCAAAACGGTTTGGAAACTCTTGGCGAAATCGATTGTGATACGCAACTTGTATCCGACCAAGTTTTTGAGTATATTACGGGCGAAAAATCGCCACAAGGCGTAATCGCCATACTCCAAAAACCAAACGTTAAAGTAGTAAAACCAACGGGCAGTTGTCTATTTTTAGACGGCGTTTCAGACCCCGGTAATTTGGGTACTATCATAAGGACGATGGCGTGTGCCGGTATAAAGGACTTGTACCTTACAGACGAGTGTGCGGACGCCTTTTCCCCAAAAGCCGTTCGTTCTAGTATGAGTGGTATTTATAACGTAAATATCATGGTAGGCGCTAGGGAAGAAATCTTAAACGCAATCAATTTACCAATAATCGTTGCCGATATGGGTGGAGAAAACGTTTTTTCTACTAAAATAGAAGGGGATTTTTGTCTAGTAATAGGCAACGAAGCCCACGGCGTATCCAAAACGGTTAGAGAAAAAGCCGACAAGGTGGTAAGTATTCCTATGCAAAAGGGTATGGAGAGTCTTAACGCGGGTGTTTCGGCAGGTATTTTGATTTACGTAATTAAAAATTTACCATAAGGAGAACATATATGTCAGGACATAGTCACGCAGCCAATATCGCTGCTAAAAAGTCAAAGACGGACGCTGCAAAAGGCAAAATTTTTACCAAAGTAGGAAGAGAAATTGCAGTTGCCGCTAAGTCAAACCCCGACCCCTCCACCAACAGCAAACTTGCCGACGCTATTGCAAAGGCAAGGGCGGTTAACATGCCTAACGACAACATTAAAAGGTGTATTGCAAAGGCCGCTGGCGAACTTTCTGCCGATACTTACGAAGAATTAACTTACGAAGGATACGGTCCAGCAGGTAGCGCCGTTATTATCAAAACGCTTACCGACAACAAAAACCGTACGGTTGACTACGTTAGAACTGCTATGAGAAAACACGGTGGTTCTTTGGGTAACGCAGGTTGCGTTTCCTTTACGTTCAGTAACCTAGGCGTAATCGTTATCGAACGCACCCCAGAACTTGAAGAAGACGTGGTTATGGAATACGCGTTAGAAGCAGGCGCAGACGATTTTATCAGTGAAGACGATGCTTTCGTAGTTTACACCGCAGTTTCGGCATTTTCCGAAGTAAGAAAATATTTAGAAGAAAAAGGTCTTAACTTCTTTGAAGCAAAGGTAGCTATGGTACCCCAAAACAAGATTACCTTAACTGGCGACGACCTTGCAAAATTCACTCGTTTAGTAGACGCATTAGAAGACCTTGACGACGTTCAAGAAGTTTTTCATAACGTTGATCTTCCAGACGAAGAGGAAGAATAATTTTAATTTAGGAATAAAAATACCTTGTTTGCCTATACTTATTTTATCGGCGGTAAGGTATTTTTTTATAATAAAAATTACTCTTGATACCGTTCGTTTATATATAGACGGTATTAAGTAGGTTTTTATTAACGAAACGCCTTGTTAATATCGTTTGTTACGGGGGAGAAAGAAGGGCTTTTTCCCCCGTAAATTTTTTAATCGAACAAAAAATTTTTAACTTTTAAGTTTTTTTCAATAAAAATATGTTAAAATAAATACACAAAGTTAAAAGGAGCTTATTAAATGAAAAAATTACTTACGGGTGCTTTTGCGCTAGTGCTTTCGCTAGCTATTGCTCTTTCGGTTTCGGGTTGTACGTTCATAAAAAACAACAACGCATTAGTTGACCTACCCGATTCGGTAACCGCATCTCAAAACGTTATTATAAACAGTTATCAAGATAGCACTGTAAATCCCAACACGGGAAGAAAACTATTATCTATGGTAGACGCAGTTGCAAAGGTAGAACGTTCTTCGGTTGCTATTATGACTGAAAGTGGTTCGGGCTCTGGCGTTATTATAGACGTTACCGACAACCTTTCTTCCAATAATAACACCACTGCATATATTATCACTTGTCATCACGTAATATCAGAACGCGGTGTAATAAACGTGTTTATTCCCGACAAGGATTTTAGTTATGAAAACGACGATTATATCTTCGGTGGTATTATAGGCTCGCCTTCGGACGCAAATCCCACCGTAACCACCCCTTGTTATTTGCCCAACACCTCCACCAAAATGGATTATGCAGTATCGTTGGTTGGTGGCGATATGCAATCGGATATTGCAGTGTTAAAGCTAGACCTAACCAAAAAATCATTATCGGGCAAAACCCTTGCTAAATCCGACCTTTGTTTTGCTAACATCGCTCCTACCGAATACTCGGCAAAACGTGGCGAAACGGTTTTCGCGATAGGTAACCCAACGGGTATTTTACCGGGTAGCGTATGTTCGGGCGTGATAAGTTATTTAGAAAGGCAAGCAACCGTTGAAACGGTGGGTTCTATGACCTTGATGCAAATCGACGCTCCCACAAACCCAGGTAGTTCCGGTGGTGGACTTTATAACCTTTACGGCGAACTTATCGGCATAACTAATTCGGGTAACACCAACTTTAATTCTACCAACTTTGCAATTCCTGCAAGCACCTCGGTGGACGCTGAGGGAATTAATAACGGATTCGTAAGTATTGCCGCTCAACTTATTGCAACTTGTACCGACCAAAACTACGGTTACGTTACCGGAAGAAAGGAAAAGATTGGTATGGGTGTATCTAACGGCACGACCGATGCGGGTAGCGAATACGTTTACGTTGCTTCGATAACCGAAGGTTCTAAGGCGCAAAGTCTTATCGGTACTAACCTTTCTAATCCGCTAGATAAAGTGCGTGGATTAAAGGTTAAAGACGTTATTTTAAGCGTTACCGTAAACGACCAAACCACCCAAGCAACTTCTTATAACGCGTTTACCAAAGTTATGGAGGGGTTAAAGATTGACGATAAGGTTGAACTTACTATTTCAAGAATAGTAAACAACGTTTTTAGCGCAACTTATACGTTTAGTTATACTGTAAACCAATTCGTATTTTGCGGTGCAAAAGCCTAGGTAGTTATCCAAAAACAATCTAATTAAAAAAATCAGGACGGCTTCAAATTCACCGTCCTTTTTTATTGCCTTTATATTGACTTTTTCGTGCAAATAATTTACAATTATACTGTATGATTATACTCGGATTCGACCCCGGTCTAGCAACGCTTGGCTACGGGGTAATAAAAAAAGAAGCGCGTGGCAAGCCGATTATGCTTGACTACGGCATAATATCCACCCCAAAGGACGAAAATCTAGCCGTTCGTTTAGCTCTTTTAGAAAAAGGCATAAAACAGGTTATAGATACTTATAAACCGGACGAGATTGCTGTGGAAGAACTGTTCTTTGCAAAAAACGTAAAGACGGGTATTGCCGTTGCGCACGCAAGGGGAGTTTTACTTTTAACTGCGAATAAAGAGTGTGGTAGGATATTCGAGTACACGCCCTTGCAAATAAAACAAGCGCTAACCGGTTACGGAAGGGCGGAAAAAAAGCAAATTCAAGAGATGGTAAAAACGCGTTTAGGTCTAAAAAGTATTCCAAGACCGGACGACGCGGCGGACGCGCTAGCAGTTGCGCTTTGCCACGCGCAAACCAACAGACTGGGCGGTTTGTTTGCTATAAAATAGGAGAGTTATGATAGGCTATCTAAAAGGAAAGATAATGCAAAAAACGGCAACCGACGTTTTGCTAGAAAATAACGGAGTTGGATATGAAATCACTTGTTCTAACCAAGCGTTGCAAGGATTAAAACAAGGGGAAGTAGGCGAAGTTTATACCTATATGGCAGTAAGGGAAGACGGCGTTAGTTTGTACGGTTTTGACAGTTTGCAAGAAAAGAATATGTTCTTAAAACTAATAACCGTATCGGGCGTAGGTCCAAAAATGGGCATAACCGTTTTATCGGGATTAAGTTTAACCGAACTTATAACCAAAATCGCCACTAGCGACGTTAAAGGATTATCAAAAGTAAAAGGTCTTGGCAAAAAAACTGCCGAGCGTATAATACTTGAACTTCGTGAAAAGGTTGGGGCTGTTGACGTTGAAACTGGCGACGAGCAAACCATTGCCGTAGAACAAGATTTCGCTATAAATAACGACGCACTTTTAGCGCTTATGAGCCTTGGGTTTACAAAAGCAGAGTGTGTTGAGGCAATTAAGAAAGCAGTTGAACAAGGCGCAAGTTCGATAGAACAACTTATTCAATATTCGTTAAAAAATATAAGATAGGATAAATATGCAAGAGGATAGATTAGTTACGAGTACCGTAAATCAAGAAGAAGACGTTATAGAAAATATTCTCCGTCCAAAATCGATGGAAGGGTATATCGGTCAAGAAAAGGTTAAGGATAACCTGTTGGTGTCTATATCGGCAGCAAAAATGCGTAACGACGCACTTGACCACGTTTTATTATACGGCCCTCCGGGGCTTGGAAAGACAACGCTTGCGCATATAATAGCAGGCGAACTTGGCACGCAAATAAAAATTACTAGTGGACCTGCAATCGAAAGGGCGGGTGACCTTGCGGCAATACTTACCAATCTTAACGAAAGGGACGTTCTTTTTATAGACGAAATACATCGCCTTAATCATAACGTAGAAGAAATTTTATATCCAGCGATGGAAGATTACACGTTGGATTTTATAATCGGCAAAGGTCCGTCTGCGCAAAACGTTCAGTTACCATTACCCAAGTTTACGCTTATAGGCGCAACTACCAAAGCGGGAAGACTTTCTCATCCGTTAAGGGATAGATTCGGGGTTATATGTAGACTAGAAAACTATACCGACCAAGAACTTACTGAAATAGTATGTCGTTCGGCAGAAAAACTTGGTATAAGCATAGAACGCAGTGCGGCAACCGAAGTTGCAACTAGAAGTCGTGGCACTCCACGTATTGCAAACCGTCTTTTAAGAAGGGTTAGGGACTACGCCGAAGTTAAAGGACATAGTTCGGTTACTTTATCAGACGCCAAAGCATGTCTTAAAATGATGGAAATAGACCAACTTGGGTTAGATGCAACCGATATTAATTTACTTAAATCAATGGTAGAAAAGTTTAACGGAGGACCTTGTGGATTAGATACGCTTGCAGCCACCATAAACGAGGACGCAAACACCATTGAAGACGTTTACGAGCCTTATTTATTGCAACTAGGGTTTATCGCAAGAACTTCTAGGGGGAGAGTTTTACTTAAAAAAGGTTACGACCATATAGGCGTGCCAATGCCCCTTTCAAAACAACAAATTATGGGTGAAATCCAAGATGAAGACTAGCGATTTCGATTATTATTTACCAGAAGAACTTATAGCCCAAACCCCCGTGTATCCAAGGGATAGTTCAAGGCTTTTAGTATATTCAACCGAAAACGATACTATTGAACACAAACATTTTTACGATATAGTAGATTACCTAAAAGAAGGCGACCTTTTGGTAAGAAACAACACCAAAGTTTTGCCTGCGAGAATGTTTGCATATACCGAACACGGTGGAAAAGTTGAAGTGCTTTTACTTAAACGATTTGATTTAACCGAGTGGGAAGTGCTTGTAAAACCGGGCAAAAAAGCAAGGAATGGGGTTAAGTTAACTATAAACGACGAGCTTAGTCTTACAGTTCTTTCTACCATAGAACAAACGGGCAGTAGAAGGGTAAAATTTCATTATCAAGGTGTGTTTGAGGAAGTTATTTCTCGCGTAGGCGAAATGCCGTTACCACCTTATATAAAAGAAAAACTTGCCGACCAAAACCGTTATCAAACGGTTTACGCAAAGGTAGACGGCTCGGCGGCTGCGCCTACGGCAGGTCTTCATTTTACCCCCGAACTTATAGAAAAACTACAAAAAAAGGGTGTGGAAATAGTAGACGTTTTGCTACACGTTGGGCTTGGGACCTTTCGTCCCGTAAAAGCAGACGACGTTAGCGAGCATCATATGCACTCTGAATACTACGAAATAAGCGAGCATACGGCTCAACGCATTAACCAAGCCGTAAGTTTAGGTAGAAGAATTATTGCCGTTGGAACGACCACGGTAAGAACGTTAGAAAGCGCATGCGACCAAAAGGGTTACGTAAAGGCAACCAAGGGCGAAACGGATATATTTTTATATCCCCCTTATAAAATGAAGTGTATAGACGGACTTATAACTAACTTTCATTTACCGAAATCAACCCTTTTAATGTTGGTATCCTGTCTAACTACGAGGGAAAAACTTTTAGATATATATAAAACGGCAGTTGACCAAAAGTACAGATTTTTCTCTTTTGGCGATTCGATGATTATAATTTAGTATGGAAAACTTTTATTTTGAACAATTAAAACAAGATTCAAAAACGGGCGCAAGGGTAGGTATATTACATACTCCACACGGAGATATAAAAACCCCAACCTATATGCCAGTTGGAACGCAAGCAACCGTAAAAGGCGTTATGCCAAGAGATTTAAAAGAAGCAAAATCACAAATAATCTTGGCAAATACCTATCATTTGTACATGCGTCCCGGCGACGAGCTAGTAAAGCAAGCAGGTGGTTTGCATAAATTTATGGCGTGGGATAGACCAATTTTAACCGATAGTGGTGGATTTCAGGTTTTCTCGCTTGCAAAACTAAACAAAATCAAGGACGAAGGCGTTTATTTTAACTCGCACGTGGACGGAAGTTTGCATTTTATCTCGCCCGAAAAGGCAATGGATATTGAAAACAATCTTGGCGCTGATATAATAATGGCTTTCGACCAATGTTCGGAATACGGCGCAGATTACGCTAAGTCTAGGGGAGCAATGGAAAGGACGTTAAAATGGCTTGATAGATGTTATAACCACCACAAAAACCCCAATCAAGCCTTGTTCCCTATCGTTCAAGGTAACGTGTTTAAGGATTTAAGGGCGACAAGTTTAAAAGAAACCTTGCCATACGCAAAATACGGTATTGGTATAGGTGGACTTTCGGTTGGCGAACCAAAAGAAATTATGTACGACGTTTTGGATAGTATGTACCCACATTACCCCGTTAATATGCCAAGATATTTAATGGGCGTTGGTTCTGCCGATTGTTTAATAGAAGGTGTAAGACGTGGTATCGATATGTTCGACTGCGTGCTTGCAACAAGGGTAGGAAGAAACGGTACTGCGTTTACTTCTAACGGAAAAGTGGTCGTAAGAAACGGAGCGTATAAAAACGATTTTACTCCACTTGATAGCGAATGTGATTGTTACGCTTGCAAAAATTACACCAAAGCATATCTTCGCCATATGATAAACGTTGGCGAAATGATGGGTGGAATGATGATAAGTTTGCATAACATAACCTATCTTAACAATCTTATGGAAAGAATAAGAGAGGCTATTATGCACGATTCTTTCAGTGAGTTTGCAGAAGAATTTTATGCAAAGACGGGGGATACCTACAAAAGATATTGATTATGTATAGGATTGGCGAAATTATAGGTTGCGTTGGCGTATTTTTAAGCTTGTTTATGTACGTCAGCAAAAAAAGAAGTGTTATAAGCATAATGAAAATTGTCACCGAATCGATTTTAATCGTCGGATATTTGTTTTGTTCTCTTTATTTGCTTGTAGTATTATCAGCCATTGCAATTTTAAGGCAAGTGATATTCCATTTTAGGCCGACTAAAAAATGGGCGGACAAACGTGTTTGGTTGTGGTTATTTATAGCGTTAACCTTCGTTTCTCCTACAATAGATTTGGTTAGCAAAGGCTTGCAAAACGTTAACGTTGGCGTGATTGGTTTGGCGCTTTTACCTGTAATAGGAAGCATTTTTAGTATGTTTGGATATTATAGTAAGAGTGCGCTAACTGCAAAATTCCTTATTGCGCCGGGCGTTGTGTTATATATGGTTTACTATATATGCGTTATGCATATTCCAAGCATAATCAGTGCAAGTTTAGGTTTAATATCGTTAATTATAGGTTTTATAAACGAGTATATAAGTTATAAATACAACAAAAGAATGGAAGTTATACACAAGGCGGAGGATAAAAATGATTAAACATATAGTTTGTTTTAAGTTAAAACAAGGGGAAGACGTTCACAAGGCGGCGGAAATTCTCCGTTCAATGAAAGGCAACGTTCCCACCGTTATAGATTTAGAAGTCGGCGAAGACTTTTTGCATAGTCAACGTTCATACGATATAATTTTACAAGTTACTCTAAAAGACCAAAAGGCGCTTGAAGAATACCAAAACGACGCGTATCACTGTTCGGTAGTTAAAGAACATATGCACAAAGTTCGTGAAAGTTCGGTTGCAGTAGATTATAATATTTAAGATGATAAAAGCCGTTTTGTTGGATATAGACAACACCTTGCTTGATTTTAACAAGTGTTCGGAGTTGGCTATAAAAAAATCTTTTTTAGAACACGGTCTATCTTTTACCAACGAAGTTTTCCCCACCTTTTTACGTAGAAACGATATTTTATGGAAAAATATCGAAAAAGGGGAGTACACTAGGGAACTTTTACACAAGGAACGTTGGAACATTATCTTTGGCGAACTTGGTATTGATTACGACGGAATAAAAATAGAAAAGTCTTTTTTAGATAACCTTTACGATTGCGTAGTGCTTATAGATGGTGCGCTAGAAATAGTAAAATATCTATCGGAAAAATATTATTTATGCACGGCTAGTAACGCCCCTAACGACCAACAATATAACAGACTTAAAATTGCAGGTATATATCCTTATATAAAAAAGGTGTTCACTTCCGAAGCGTTGGGTGTAAACAAACCCTTGCCGGAGTTTTTTGATAAAGTGTTTGAAAACCTAAACGGAATTACGCCCAGCCAAACGGTTATTATAGGCGATTCGCTAACGGCAGACGTGGAAGGTGGCAAAAAATACGGGCTTAATACCGTGTGGTACAACCACCTAAAACTACCCGAACCCCAAGTTAAACGATATGATTTTAAGGCAGATAGCCTATTGGATATAAAAAACTTTTTGTAGGACGGAGTATGACTCTAACTAAAACCGATTATAAAAACGCTCTTTTGAAAAACGGCGTGGTTGCGTTCGTGCCGAAGGGCAACAGTATGTGGCCGTTCATAAAAAACGGCAAAAATACGGTTGTGGTAAAAACCTTAACCCTTCCTATAAACGCGTTAGACGTTATTTTATTTGAAAGAGATAACGGGGACTACGTTTTGCATAGGGTAATTAAGGTAGAAGAAAATTCTTATATTACCGTTGGCGATAACTTTCCTCATCCCGAAAGGATACAAAAAAGCCAAGTTCTTGGCGTTATGGACGGGTTTTATACCAAAGAAAAGTACACCCAAGCAACCGACGAAAAGTATAAGAAAAAGGTTAAAAAATGGTATAAAAACGGACTTTTTATAAAGGCTAGAAAAGGTTTTTTTGCCTTAAAAATAAAAACAAAGACCGTAATTCAACGTATTTTTAAAAGGAAAAAACATAATGTTTGATTTATTATCAGCGTGCAAAAACGCAAAACTAGCAAGTTTTGATTTATTAAACTTATCCGAAGACCAAATTAACCAAGCGTTAGTAACTTGCGCAAGTCTTATAAGACAAAACAAAAGTTATTTACAAACGGAAAACCAAAAGGATATAGAATTTGCCCGTCAAAAAGGCTTATCCGAAGGGTTTATCGATAGATTAACGCTATCCGATAAAGTGATAGAAGGCGTTGCTCTCGGTATAGAACAAGTTGCCTTACTGAAAAGTCCCAAAGGAAAGGTTTTATATGAATACCAAGACGACGAACAGGATATTTTGGTTAAGAAAACGGCAGTTCCTTTTGGTGTTGTAGGTATAATATACGAATCACGCCCAAACGTTACGGCAGATGCTTTCGCCCTATGTTTAAAGACCTTTAACGCAGTTATATTAAAAGGTGGTAGCGATTCTATAAACTCCAACATAGCAATGGTAAAAGTGCTTAAACAAGGGCTTGAAAAGGTAAAGGTCAACCCAAACGCAGTTACCCTTATAGAAGACACTTCAAGGGAAACCACTGCAAAGTTTATGAAAATGAACGAGTACGTTGACCTTCTAATTCCAAGGGGTGGCGCTTCGCTAATTAAATCTGCAATAGAAAATTCCACTATTCCTATTATAGAAACGGGCACGGGCAACTGCCACGTTTACGTGGACGAGTTTGCCGATATAGAAAAAGCCGTAAAGATAATTTTTAATGCAAAAACCCAAAGATACAGTGTTTGTAACGCTTGCGAATCGCTTGTTATTCACTCCAAAATTTTATCTAGTGCATTACCACGAATCGCAAGTAAATTACTAGAAAAAAAGATTATAATCCGTGCTGACGAAAGGGCAAAAGCCGTTATAGGCGATTATCCATATTTAGAAAACGCTACCGACCAAGACTTTTATACCGAATACGGCGACGCTATAATTTCGGTTAAAACGGTGGATGGTTTATCCCAAGCAATAAACCATATAAATATCCACTCAACAAAACACTCGGAGTGTATAGTAACCGAAAAAGAACAAAACGCAACCGAATTTTTAACGCAAATAGATTCAGCTTGCGTTTACCACAACGCGTCAACCCGTTTTTCGGACGGATTCCAATTCGGTCTAGGCGCAGAAATAGGCATTTCCACCCAAAAACTCCACGCAAGAGGACCTATGGGACTAGACGCCTTGCTTACTACTAAATATATAGTAACGGGCAACGGCTCAGTTAGAAAATAAAATCAAAAATAAAAGAAATTTATATGCTAAAACCCCGCAGTTTATACGGGGTTTTGCTTTTTTAAAAATAATTTAAAACAAAGTGCAAAAAACCCTTGACAACGGCAAATAATAAGTGTACAATTTAGTCGAAATTAGCAATTCAACAAAAAGAGTGCTAACAAAACGGGCAGTTATTTGCCAAAGGGGAAAAAATGAAGCTTTCCGATAGGAAAAAGAAGATTTTGCAATACGTTGTAGACGATTATATTTCTACTGCGCAACCCGTTTCTAGCAAGAGTATTACCGAAAAGTATATGAAGAATATTTCTTCTGCGACGGTAAGAAGCGAACTTGCTGGATTAGAAGAACTTGGGTATTTAACTCAACTTCACACTTCCAGTGGAAGGGTGCCTTCTACCGAAGCGTATAGAATGTACGTTAACGAGCTTATGGATAAAGGCAAGCTTACGGTAAAAGAACTCGGCGCTATTAAAGAAGCTTTTAAGGAGCACGCAGATAACTTAGAAAAGGTCGTTGAAAGAACGGTTAAGGTTATAAGCGAACTTACCGATTATACTTCGGTTGGATACGCAGCCCACAACACCGAAGAAAAGATTGTAAAAATCGATTTGTTTAGATACAAAAAAAACCAAGCGTTGTTGCTTTTAGTTACTGAAAACACCTTGATTCGCGATAAGTTCGTGGATATTCCCGAAAGCATGACCGACGGGCAAATACAAGATGCTAGTAAGTTACTTAATAAAATGCTGACCGAACGTAAACTTGGCGAGATTATGAACGTTGCAAAAGTTATTGCCGAGGAGTTTGAAGGGTATAGGGAAATATTCGATAGCGTTATAAACGCAATAGAAGAATATTTGGTTAAAGACAAAGCGCAAATTCTTTTAGAAGGCGAAGGCAAAATTCTTAACCACCCCGAGTACACGGATACCGAAAAGGTTAAAAACTTCTTGTCGGTGGTAACCAGTAAAGAAAAGTTATCAGACCTTTTGGTTGACGAGAACGACAATATTGAAATCAACATAAAAATCGGTGGCGAAAACGAAAACACGGATATGCCAAAAGATTGTTCGCTAGTAACGGCAACCTATTCGGCAAGTGGCGTTAAGATAGGAACTTATGGAGTAATCGGACCACTTAGAATGGATTATCAAAAGGTAGTTTCCGTTCTAGAAGGTGTTGGAAAGATACTTGAAGACGTTATAAAAAATAAATAAGCAGGTAAGATATGGAAGAAGAAAAGACCACTCAAACTGCTCCTAAAAAGGCAAAAACCAATCAGGAAAAGGAGCAACTAAACAAAAAGATACAAGAGTTACAAACGCTTGCAGACGATTATAAAGACAAATGGATGCGTAACGTTGCAGAGTTTGATAACTACAAAAAACGTAACGCAAAAATTTGGACGGACGCTTTTAACGAAGGCGTTTCCAGCGTAATCTTAAAGATATTGCCTGTCGGCGATAATTTAGATTGGGCGTTAACCATCGGGCTAGACGAAAAAACCCAAGAAGGCTTAAAGGGAATAAGAAAAAAATTTGACGAAACCCTTGCCAGTTTAGAAATTGAAGAAGTAAATCCCGTAGGTCAACCTTTCGATCCTAACTTTGCAGAAGCAGTTATGCAAGTAGAAGGCGATGAAGGGGAGCAAAGCGATACGGTTAAACAAGTATTCCAAAAAGGATACAAAATGAAAGATAAAATTATAAGATACGCTAAGGTTAGCGTTGTTAAATAGAAAATAAGGAGATTAATATATTATGAAAACAATTGGTATTGACTTAGGAACTACAAACTCTTGCGTAGCAGTTATGGAAAACGGCGAACCCGTAGTTATTGCTAACGCTGAAGGTGCGAGAACAACCCCGTCTGTTGTAGCATTCCAAAAAGATGGACAAAGACTCGTTGGTCAGGTAGCAAAGCGTCAAGCGGTTTCTAACCCAGACAGAACGGTTGCTTCTATTAAAAGACATATGGGCGATAACTACAAAGTAGGTATCGACGGTAAAGACTATACTCCACAAGAAATTTCCGCAATGATTTTAACCAAACTTAAAAAGGACGCGGAAAGCTATCTCGGCGGCGCGGTTACCGACGCGGTAATCACCGTTCCTGCATATTTTTCGGATAGCCAACGTCAAGCAACTAAGGACGCAGGTAAAATCGCAGGTCTTAACGTTCTTCGTATTATAAACGAGCCTACTGCGGCAGCCCTTTCTTACGGTCTTGATAAGGAAGGCAAAACCCAAAAGGTTATAATTTACGACCTTGGCGGTGGCACTTTCGACGTTTCTATTATGGAAATTGGCGACGGCGTATTCGAAGTTTTGGCAACACACGGAAACAACAAACTCGGTGGCGACGACTTCGATAACAGAGTAATGCAATATTTAATCGAACAATTCAAACAAAAGGAAGGTTTAGATCTTTCTAATGATAAACTTGCTTTGCAAAGACTTAAAGAAGCGGCAGAAAAGGCAAAGATTGAACTTTCTGGTATGACTAGCACTAACGTTAACTTGCCGTTTATCACTGCTGATGCTACTGGTCCAAAGCACCTAGACGTTGACTTAACCAAGCAAAAGTTCGATGCTTTAACTGCTGACCTTGTTCAAGCAACCATTAAGCCTTTACAAGATGCAATGAGCGATGCTAAACTTTCTTATTCAGATATTGATAAAGTTATTTTAGTTGGTGGCTCTACTCGTATTCCAGCCGTTGTCGACGAAGTTAGAAAGGTTACCGGCAAAGAACCATTCAAGGGCATCAACCCAGACGAATGCGTTGCTATCGGTGCAGCTATTCAAGGTGGCGTACTCTCCGGCGAAGTTAAGGACGTTCTTTTATTAGACGTAACACCGTTATCACTTGGTATCGAAACTTTGGGTGGTATCTGCACAAAGTTAATCGAAAGAAACACCACTATCCCCGTAAAGAAATCCCAAGTTTTCTCTACCGCAGCCGATAATCAACCACAAGTTGACATTCATATTTTACAAGGTGAAAGAGAATTTGCAAAAGACAACAAGACCTTGGGTAGATTCGAACTCGGTGGTATTGCGCCTGCTCCTCGTGGCGTACCACAAATCGAAGTTACTTTCGATATCGACGCAAACGGTATCGTAAACGTTTCTGCAAAAGATTTAGGCACGGGCAAATCACAAAACATCACTATCACTTCTTCTACAAACCTTTCGGACGCTGATATCGACAAGGCAGTTAACGAAGCAAAACAATACGAAGAAGAAGACAAAAAACGTAAGGAAGTAGTTGACAACCACAACAAACTAGACGGACTTATCTTTACGGTAGAAAAATCTATAAAAGAATTAGCCGACAAAATTAGTGAAGAAGACAAGG
Organism: Clostridia bacterium; assembly: GCA_017399945.1. GTDB lineage: Bacteria > Bacillota > Clostridia > Christensenellales > Borkfalkiaceae > UBA1259. Next base: position 31,453 of record JAFQAQ010000020.1, on the reverse strand, counting down.
CACAGTTAGAAGAAGCCGTTAAGGAAGCTAAAACCGAACTAGAATCTAACGACAACGATAGAATGGTTAAAGCAACCGAAAAACTTTCCGAAACTTCACAACAAATCTTCGGCAAAATTTATCAACAAGCTAACCCCAACGGTGGTGAAGCGCCTAACGGCAACGGTTCTGATACGGAATTCCATCAATAATTAACAACTTATGAACGATACTATAAGACAAATTTCAGAAAATTTAGTATCAACCTTAAACAATTCGCTCGGCATTTGGTATTTGATAATACTAAATGCCTTTGGCGTTATAGCCATTTGTTGCAAGGTAGTTGAATACCAATCTAAAAAGCGTACGTTTGCATTTATACTCGCAATGTCCTCCCAAGTGTTATGGGTGCTATACTTTTTATTTAGCGGTGATTTTTTAAGTGCAATCAGCTGTCTTATAACCTTTTCGTCGGTAATGATATTTACCCAAAGGGAACAACATAAATGGGCAAGAAGTATTTGGTGGCTTATAGGGTTTTTACTAATTCAAATGGTAATGACGGTGTTTACCTTTAAGAGTTGGCAAGATATTTTCCCAACGCTTGCAGGTATAACCGGCGTATGCGCGTATTATTGTATTGATATGCGTAAATACAGGGCAACGTCTTTTTTCTACGCTCTTTTTTGGCTATTAAACAGCATATGTAAAGGATACGTGCTTGCACTTATAAGCGACGCTTCAAGTTTAATATCCGTTTCGATTGGTGTTTTAAGATACGATATACTAAAAAAACCAAAACTAGACGAACTTGATTAAAAAGACTAAACGAATAACTAGAAAGGTAATTTATGGCAAAACAAGATTATTATAAAACGCTTGGCGTTGATAAAAACGCATCGGCAGACGACATAAAAAAAGCGTATAGAACGCTAGTAAAAAAATACCACCCAGACCTTCACCCGGGCGACAAGGAAGCAGCCGAAAAGTTTAAGGAAATCAACGAAGCACACGAAGTATTATCCGACCCTAAAAAACGCCAAAACTACGATAATTTTGGCGATCCCAACGGAAATATGGGCGGTTTTGGCGGCGGAAATGCCAGTGGATTTAGTGGCTTTGGTGGTTTTGAAGATATTTTTGGGGATATTTTCGGTGGTTTTGGTGGCTCTCGTCAAAGAACAAGAACCAAAACTAAGGGCGAAGATATAACCATAGAACTAACTTTAAGTTTTCTCGACGCGGCAAAAGGCTGTAAAAGAGAAGTGGTGTATACTAGAAACTCTCCGTGCTCGTCGTGTAAAGGCACGGGCGCAAAGGGAGGCACTGCTTATAAAACTTGTGAAAAATGTGGTGGCTCAGGTCAAATTCAGTATGCGTCCGGCAGTGGATTTTTCCGTCAAGTAAGCGTTCGCCCTTGCGACGAATGTCACGGCACGGGCAAAAAGATTATAGACTCATGTCCAGATTGTAAGGGAAAGGGTTATATTAAAACGACCACTAAACTAGATATAGAAATCCCAGGTGGCGCAGATACCGGCAGTTACATAAGAAAGGCTGGTTACGGCGAAGCGAGTAGAGACGGTGGACCTGCTGGCGACCTTATTATCGTAATGAAAGTAGAGCCAAGCAAAATTTTCCGTAGAAAACAGTTCGACCTATACGTAGACGTTCCAATAAGTTTTAAGACGGCAACGCTCGGTGGCAAAATAACCGTTCCGCTTATAGACGACGTTATGGAATATACTATCCCAGAAGGCACGCAAAGTGGCAAAATCTTTTTCGTAAGAGGAAAGGGTATAAAATCGCGTATGGGTACGGGCGACCTTTATATCGTCGTTACCGTAGAAGTTCCTTCCAAACTTTCAAGGGCGCAAAGAAAAGCGCTTGAAGAGTTCGACAAGGAAAGCGAGTTAAAGCAATACCAAAAGATGAAAGATTATAAAGACAACATGGAAAAAATGTACGGCAAAGACCCGTACTCGAAAAAATAATATGAAAGATTATTTAGAACTTACCGTACACACCACCCATCAAGCAAGCGAATTAGTTTCGGATATAATGTGGAACTATACCGATCTTGGCGTGGCGGTAAACGATATACAAGACGTTATCGATTTAGAACGTGACGGCAAGGCGTGGGATTATGCAGACGAAAGCATATACAGTCAAGATAAAACCGTGCTAGTAAAAGCATATTTTCCCTTGTCGGATAAAAAGGTTATTAGCCAAGTGGAAAACGACCTTTTTGCGTTAAAGCAAAACTGTCCGTTTAACGTTGGAACGCTTGAAACGGTTAAAAGGGAAGTGGACGGCGACGAGTGGAGAGTTACTTGGAAGGAGCATTTCAAGCCAATTCATTTAGGCAAAATCGTCGTAGTGCCCGAATGGATAGAATATACTTGTCAACAAGGCGAAATTCCCGTATATCTAGATTCTAACATGGCGTTCGGCACGGGCGAACACGAAACCACTTCCATGTGCGTTGAAGCCCTTGAAAAATACGTTAAACCAAACGATTGCGTAATAGACGTTGGTTGTGGCAGTGGTATTTTAGGTATTTCGGCAAGTAAACTAGGCGCAAAAGAAGTTATAATGACTGATATTGATGAGTGCGCAGTTACGGCAACCGAACGAAACGTAAAACTAAACGGCGTAACCAACGCGCAAGTTTACCTTAAAAACTTGCTAGACGATACCACCGTTAAAGGACAGGTTATCGTATGTAATATAATGGCAGAAGTTTTAATTGCTTTCGCCCCCTTTATCGGCGCAAATTTAACCGATAACGGAAGGATTATTTTAAGTGGAATACTAGTAGATAGACTTGAAAAGGTAAAAGAAGCTTATCAAAAGTGTGGTTTTACCTTCGTTGAACAAAGAATAAAAGGCGAGTGGTCTTTATTAGTAATGAAAAAGGTAACCTATTTATGAAAGCCGTAGTTTTTACTCTCGGTTGCAAGGTTAACGAGTGTGAAAGTAATTCTATAATGAATTCTTTATCTTCGATAGGGTATGAGGTTAGCGACAAACTTGAATACGCCGACCTATACGTCGTAAACACTTGCGCAGTTACCCAAGAAGCCCAAAAAAAATCTAGGCAAACTGCAAGCCGAATACTAAAACTAAATCCAAACGCAAAGATAATATTTACGGGTTGCGCAACTCAACACGCCCCCCAAGAATTCGTTAACAAAACCCCCAACTGTTTGGTTACGGGTACTTTCAATAAAGGACTTATACCACAACTTATTGAAAAGTCTGGGGTAATAATAGCAAATCAAAGCGATTGCTATGAAAACCTTGAATATGCAAAATCACTAGGCACGCGTACCTTTATAAAAGTGCAAGACGGCTGTAATAATTTTTGCAGTTATTGTATAATACCTTATTTAAGGGGTAGAACAAGGTCGAGAGAACCACAAAGCATCGTGCAAGAGATTAACTCTCTTTCGGTTTCAGAAGCCGTTATAACGGGTATAAACCTTTCTTCTTATAACTATCAAGGGTGTGATTTAACGGGACTTATGCAAGCGTTAAAAGAGGTAAACGCAAGAATAAGACTAGGTTCCTTGGAAGTAAGGGTAATTACCGACCAATTCTTACAAGCATTATCTAACCTTAAAAACTTTGCGCGTCATTTTCATCTTTCCTTGCAATCGGGGAGCGATAACGTGTTAAAGAGCATGAATAGAAAATATTCTGCTAGCGAGTTTATAGAAAAATCTAATCTAATCCGTAAATATTTCCCAGACGCAGGGATTACTACCGATATAATAGTTGGTTTTCCCACTGAGAGCGAAAAAGACTTTTTAGATACTATAAATCTAGTAAAAACGGTGGATTTTTCTGATATACATCCATTTATATTTAGCCCAAGGGAAGGCACGGTTGCTTTTAAAATGAAAGACCTTGACTACAACGTAAAAAAAGATAGGCTAGATAGGTTAGTTAAAATAAAGCAAGAACAAAAAAATGCTTTTACTAAAAAGATGATAGGAAAAACGCTAGAAATTATCGCAGAAGAAAAAGTGGGCGAATACGTGGTTGGTTATACGGACAACTATTTGAGAACTTATATAAAAGGCGATATAAAATACGGCGAAATTTATAAGGTGAAAATACAAAAGGAGTATAAAGACGGGGCAATCGCCACGCTTATATAAAGGAGATATTATGAACGATTGTTTATTTTGTAAAATAATCGCAGGTGAAATCCCTGCAACCAAAGTTTATGAAGACGACGATATGCTTATATTTAAGGATATCGACCCAAAGGCAAAAAACCATCATTTATGCATACCCAAAAGCCACTTTAAGTTACTTTCCGAAATGACGGACGAACAAGCCGAACTAGTAAAAAAATGCCTTAAAAAGATACCTACGTTAGTTAAGGAACTAGGACTAGAAAACGGGTATCGTTTGGTAATTAACCAAGGCGAAGACGCAGGTCAAACGGTGTTTCACTTGCACATACATATCTTATCAGGACAAAAAATGGGCTGGACACCAGCATAAAAACAAAAGGCGATACGTTAGCGTATCGCCTTTATATATCTTCTTTACCTAATATATAGTCAATAGAAACGTCGAAAATCTCCGACAATTTAACCAACTGCTCGTAACTGCATTCAAAAACTCCCTTTTCAAAGCGTTGATAAACGGGTTGTGCCACGCCTAGTGCAGTGGCAACTTGTTTTTGAGTTAAGTTACACGCCTTTCTACATTCCAAAAGGCGTTTTCCCACTTTTTCTTTCATATATACCTCTTGACATTACTATACATAAAATGTATAATCATTTGTGTATTTATACACTAAGTGTATTGAGGAGAAAGCAAAGAATAATAAATATTATATTTACCCTTAAAATCGTTGACAAAAAGGGGTAAATAAAATATACTATTAAAGCACTACAAAAAGCCAAGGGCAAAGGAAGGTGAAAACATGAGCACGGTAAGAGTTGGCGAAAACGAAAATATCGACAGCGCTTTAAGACGTTTTAAGAGAAAATGTTCTCGTGACGGAATTATCGGCGATCTCCGTAAAAAAGAGTTCTATGAAAGTCCTTCCGTAAAAAGAAAGAAAAAGTCCGAAGCAGCTAGAAAACGTAGCATTAAAGGCTAAAAAGAAAACCTACCAAAGATAACTTTGGTGGGTTATTTTTTTACTTTAAGAAAAATGTAGAATTTTGTCGAAAAAATAAAAAAAGTTAATATCAAAGGGGATTATTAAGTCAATGGAAAAAAGCCTTAAACAATATTGCAGAGAAGCTAAAAAACGCCTTAAACAAGGCTTTTGGCAAAAATATCAAACGGATTTATCGGGAAAGCTTGATAAAGCCCAAAAGGACGGGTATTCGGTCAGCAAGGTAAAAGAATATTATAATTTACAAGTAAGTGGAAGCATAAAAAATAGTGACGTGGAAAGCCAAGAGTTCTATCTTAAAGTAAAAAAGATATTAGACGAAGAAGGTGAAATTTCTAACGTTATAAGTCGGCTTACTGAAAGGGAGTATTATAAAACGTTATCGTACGAGGAACAACAAAGGTATAATCTTGACCTTTCCGAACGTTACTTAAAGGCAGTGGAAAGATATAATAAGGAAAAAGCTTTGGGAGTAAACGCATAAAGGTATTGCAAAATCGCGGGTAAAGTAGTATAATACTTATAGGAGAAATTATATGAAACAATCGTTTACACAATTAGTAAATACAAGGCAATCTTGCCGTGATTTTAACGACCAACCACTTTTACCCGAAACTGTAAAAGAAATTGCAGAACAAGCAATGCTAAGTCCTTCTGCATGCAACAGCCAACCGTGGAAAATGTACTTGATAACTTCCGAAAAAATGATAGAAGAAGTTAAAAAATGCGTTCAAGGGCACGGACACAACAAGTTTACCCAAAAGGCAAAAGCCTTTATATGCGTAAGCGAAAGGGCGAGTGCGCTTAGGGAAGACGTTGAAGAAAAGTTTTCCAGAAACTTTTTCGTTAAATACGACGTGGGCGAACTTGTTGCTTATATTACGCTAACTGCCGAAAGTATGGGTGTAAAGTCGTGCATAATCGGTTGGGTTGCAAGCAAAGACCTTGCAAAAGCATTAAATCTCGATTCGGACGAAAGATGCAACCTAGTAATAGCGCTTGGCTATTCGGATACGCCTATTAGAAAAAAGACGAGAAAGAAAGCGCAAGACGTTATAATAGAGCTGTAAATTAAAACAAAAAAGGTTTTCTAACAAGAAAACCTTTTTTTAATTGGTAAGTCCAACCGATTGACCGTTAAAGCCCAAGCTGATAAGTAGGGCGGTGTTAACCTTTTGCATTTTAATGGGCGAAAGTTCGCCGATGCGTTCTTTTAGCCGTCTTTTATCCAGCGTTCGTATTTGTTCTAAAAGCACAACCGAGTCCTTGCTCAGCCCGAATTCGCCTTCGCTAAGTTCAATATGGGTAGGGAGTTTGGCTTTGGTAAGTTTGCTAGTTACGGCTGCTGCTATTATAGTAGGGCTATACTTGTTGCCGGTATCGTTTTGCACTATTAAAATAGGACGCACGCCACCTTGCTCGCTACCAACCACGGGGCTTAAATCGGCGTAGTATAATTCTCCTCGTTTAATCATTTATTTCTCCAACAAAGCTCCCCATTATCAGTTTATGTATTTATACAAAAATAGGGAACTAAAAGAATTTTTCCCCATTGACAAAATTTTATACTAAAATAAAAAAAGCCCAACTAAAAAGTTGGGCTTTTAATATCTAACAAATTAAAATTCTCTAATAATTTTTCTTGGACATTTAGCCATACAAGTTTTGCAACCCGTACATTTTGAATAATCGATAACGGCAACGTTGTTTTCCATAACGATAGCGCCTTCTGGGCAGTTTTTAGCGCAAAGCCCACAACCGATACAACCAACCTTACAAACGCTCATAACGTCTTTACCCTTACAGTTAGAAGAACAAGCGATATAAACCTTGGATTTTTTAGGTACCATACTAATAATTTTCTTTGGACAAACGTTAACGCAAACCTTACAAGAAAAACATAGTTCGGGAACGACGGTGGCAACCCCGTCCACGATTTTGATTGCATTGTTAGAACATCTTTCTAAACAAGAACCTTCGCCGATACAACCGGTAGGGCAAGCCTTCTTGCCACCAAGCAAAGCGTTTTGTTCAATACAACCGTGGTTACCAACGTAGTTATATTTATCTAGCGCTTTATGTCCGCCGGCGCAATGAACGACTGCGCACACGGGTTCGTCACCCGAAAAGGGAATACCTAATATTTTAGCGATTTGTGTTTTTTCTTGGTTGGAAGTAGGCCCACAAGCAGTTAAACTTGCTTTACCTTCACTTAAAGCCTTTGCATAATCTGCGCAACCAGCGTAACCACAACCACCGCAGTTAGCGCCTGCAAGGTGTTCTTGAATTGCTTCTGCCTTTTCGTCTACTTTAACGGCACAAAGTTTAGAAACTAGCACGATAAGTAATGCAAACACGATTGCTAATACTGCAACGATAGCCAAAACGATAAACACGCCGGATACGTTAACAGGTCTTAATAAATTAAAATACATATTTTCTACCTCCTAACCGATAAGCGAGAACACGAAGAAAGCCATTGCAATAAAGCAAGCGGTAATCATTGCGATGGGGAAACCTTTAAGGTGTTTGTTGATAGGTGATCTAGCAACCTTTTCCCTAAGCCCACTCATAATAACGATAGCAAGCGTAAAACCAAGACCAGCGAACAATCCGTATAAAACTGCAAACCCTAAGTTCATAGCAGAAGCTTCAATACCGATTAGCGCAGCCATTTGCGCTTTATCGATAACCAGTTCAGCAACGCCTAAAACGGCGCAGTTGGTCGTGATAAGGGGTAGATAAATACCCATTGCGTTATACAAAGTGGGAGAGAATTTTTTAAGCGCCATTTCAATCATTTGAACGATTGCCGCAATGATGAAAATGAACACGATAATTTCCATATATTCAATGCCGAGAGGCACTAAAACGAACACGTATAACGGATAGGTGATAAGGCAGGTAAGCGCCATAACGAAGGTAACTGCAAGCCCCATACCGAGCGCCGACTTAAAGTCTTTGCTAACGCCAAGGAAAGGACAAATACCAAGGAACTGCACTACAACGAAGTTGTTGATAAGCACTGCCGAAACGATAATCATAATAAGTTCAGCCATTTATTTATCCTCCTTTACCGATTGAACGGTGGGTGCAGGACCGTTAAGAATAGCGTATTGTTTTTTGTTGGTTTTAGTTTTAACGATACCTTCAACCAAACTAAACACAGCTATAAACAAAGCGTAAGTGAAGAAAGCGCCTGCGCTTGACGAGAAGAACCCTATTTGGAAATCCCATAGTTTAACGCCGAAAATAGCGCCACTTCCAAGTATTTCTCTAAACGCGCCCATAAGGGTAAGGGCAAGGGTAAAACCTATTCCCATAAACAAACCGTCGCAAGCAGAAGCTAAAACGCCGTTTTTACTAGCAAAACTTTCTGCCCTTGCAAGAATAATACAGTTTACTACGATAAGTGGTAGATAAAGCCCGAGCGATTCGTATATATCGGGCAACAGTTTATCTAAAACTAATCTTACGATAGTAACGAAAGTTGCGATAATAAGAACGAAGGCGGGGATACGCACTTGCGAAGGGATAGCCTTTCTTAAAAGAGAAACTAAAACGTTACTGCAAATTAAAACGAAGGTAACCGCAGCGCCCATGCCGATACCGTTCATAGCAAGGGTGGTAAGCGCTAAGGTAGGGCAAGTACCTAAAACTAACTTTAAGGTTGGGTTAGAGGTTACAACGCCGTCAACGGCTATTTTTTTCAAATTAGATTTCATGCGTTTGCCTCCATATAAATTAATGCGCAGTTAACTGCGTTACAACCTGCGTTAGCAGACTTTGTTGCGCCGGCAACGACGTTGTTGCCCGTTTTTGTGTTAGACGAGAACAAAATATCTTGGGTAACGTCAACGTTGAATTTGGACAAGAAAGCGTCGCCAAGTTTGCTCATAAGCGTTTGTTTTTCGTATCCGTCGATAATAACTTTGGTAATACTCTTTGCCGAGCCGTTGACTTCAACTTTAACCCAAGTGGAAATCCAACCGCCTTTATAACCTTGATAACCTTTGGTTTTGAAAATCATATCGTATTCAAGGTCGGTATCGTTTTGCTTATCAACGATATACAACTTTTCAACCACGCCTATTTCCACGTTTTCGTAAACGCAAGAATAAGGTTGGTTTATATTTTTATCAGTGCCGTCAACGTCTATTTCAATTTGATATCTATCTTGGGAAATAGCGTTTCCGTAAATCTTAGTAAACGCACGGCCGGTTCTTTCTTCGGGGGTAACGTAAAGCACGTCGTTGAGAACGGCAAGTAACCCACCGGCAATTAGTGATATTGCAAGAAGAACTGCAACGCACTTAAACAAAGTACTCTTAAAAAATGATTGCATTATCGTTCTCCTTTAACTTTTTTTTGCTTTCGTGTAACCGAAAGGTTTTGGGTAAACGAACTTATCTATAAGTGGAACGAACAAGTTCATTAAAAGAATTGCAAAAGAAACGACTTCCATTCCGGTTGCCACTCTTAAACCGGTGGTAACCAAACCTAATATAGCAAAATAAATAACGTTGCCTAAGAAGGTGTTGGGAGTGGTAACGTAATCGGTTGCCATAAATATAGCGCCAAGAATAAGACCACCCGATAAAATAGAAGGTAAGAAATATGTAAAATCAAATCCGTTAAGGCAAACGCTAAACAATCCTGCAACGCCCACGTAAATGATTGGATACAAAGGATTGATAATTCTTTTAATAACTAGATAAACGCCACCGATGATTAAAGCAACCTTACAAGTTTCGCCAATACAACCAACAAGCCCCGTTCCTAAAAACAAGTCAAGGTTAGAAAGTTGTGGGAGCGAGCCGGAAGATAGAATTGGGGTAAGAGCAGTAGCGCCCGTTTCAAGGTCGTAAGAATTACCACCGTTAATTGCTGAAATGGAAGGTAAAATCCAACCACTTGCCATAACTGCGGTAAAAGAAATAAAAGCGAACACTCTACCTGCGATTGCTGGGTTAACAAGGTTTTTGCCCGTTCCACCGAAAATAAGTTTTACCACTACTATTGCAAAAACGTTTGCAAATACGGGAACGTATAAAGGAGTTTGAGAACCCATTACCATCGCTATAAGCAAACCCGTTACGCAAGAAGAAAAATCAAACTCGGTTGCAATTTGCTTAAAGTTTTTGCCCATTATTAGATAATAAACAAATTCAGAAGCAACTGCAGATGCCAACGAAACGGCGATAAGCAAAAATGCACTAAGTTTAAAATAAACAACTGCCATCACGCACGCGGGTATAAGCGCGATGCACACGTCTATCATAATGTTTTTGGTAGTTCTTGGTTTTTTAGCGTGTGGGGAAGAAGAATAAGCAAATAAATTATTTTCCATTTGTTTTCATCTCCTTTATTTTAGATTTAGCAAGAGAAATACTTTGTACCAAAGCGCGTTTAGCAGGGCAGTTATAAGCGCAAGAGCCACACTCGATACAATTCATAGCGCCGTATTTTTCAGCACCGGCGTAATCGCCTGCAAGAGTATAACTTTCAATATACATAGGCATAAGTCTCATCGGGCAGTTTTTAGCGCATACGCCACAATTAATGCAGTTAGAAGAACTTACTAGTGAAGTTTCCTTTTGGGTTAAGAACAAAAATCCAGAATCGGTTTTTCTGGTATAAGCAACGGTGTTCGTCATAGCCTTGCCCATCATAGGACCACCTGCAACAACTTTAACCGTTCCGTCTAACTTGCCACCACAATATTCGATAATATCTTCAAGAGGCGTACCCATTTGCACGCGCAAGTTTTTGGGCTCTTTAATACCGTCGCCACTGACCGTCAAAACGGTGGAAGATAACGCCTTGTTATCGTCGATAGCGTGTTTAATAGCAATAACCGTTTTAATGTTTTGCACGCAAACACCCACGTCGAAAGGCATTTTACCACAAGGAACTTTTCTGCCCGTAGTGCAGTAGATAAGGTGTTTTTCGCTACCCATAGGGTATTGTTTTTTAAGAACGACAACGTCTAAATCGTCGTATTTTTCAAAAGCTTTTATAGCCAAGGGTTTGTTTGCTTCAATACCCATAACTATCTTTTTAATACCTAACGCTTGTGCAGTGTATTTAATACCTCTATAAATATCTTCGGTGTTTTCTAACATCAAACGATAGTCGCAAGTAAGATAAGGTTCGCACTCGGCACCGTTTATAATAAGTGTGTCTAGTTGGGTTTTAGGCGAAAGTTTAACTGCCGTTGGGAAGCCTGCGCCACCAAGACCAACAATGCCGGCAAGCCTAATTCTTTCAACCAAACTTGCAGGAGAAAAATCTTCCATCGGTGGGAAGAATTGTTGTTCTTCGCCCCCGTCGTTTTCAATAACCACGAACTTCATTTTTTGTCCGTTTCCGATAACGATATCTTCGATTGCAGTAACCGTACCACAAATAGAAGAATAAACGTTAGCCGAAATAACGCCACTAGCCTCACCGATAAGTTGTCTTTTGATAACTTTATCTCCCACGTTAACGATTGGGATAGCAGGTGCGCCGATATGTTGGGACATGCTAACGTACACTTTTTTAGGTGCAGGCATTTTTTCGATTACTTTATCACAAGTAAGTTGTTTTTTATCCGGAACGTGTATGCCGTATGGATAATTAATACCTTTTCTGATACTCAATGTACTACTCCTTTAAGAAATTTTTTAGTTTATAGCCAAAATATGATTTTGAATAATATCAAATATAGAGACAACAAAAAAAAATAAAGAGAAATAAAACGGCATTGGAAAGGGATAAATAGAGCAAAATACCCCTATGGTTAAACGGTTTTGATTCTCTTATAAAAAAAATATTACGTTGTCAAAATCTTTTCCCTTGCCTTATCGAGTTTATTGTAACTCTTTGGTATGTTTTTGTCAATTTTTAGGGGAAAAAACTAACCCCTTTCGGTATATCTTTTTTATATAATGCAAAAAAGCGCAAAAAATCTTTTATGCGCAAGTTTAAAAACGAAAAAGCCCGCTAAGTAGGGCTTTTTATATTTAGTTTTTTTGTGAAAATATAACCTTAGTGCGCGCAACGAACAAGATTAGCGACAACACGGTTAATATCACCGAAAAGGTTAGCATAGAAAGGTTTTTGGTAATCACAAAATAAAGCCCGCCCAACACCCCTTGTAAAAGCAAAACGCACACTGCAAAATCGCTTAGAGTAACGTGTTTAATTTTAAGAGCGCAAAGGGAAATAACAGCCATAACCACGAAAGTTCCCAAAAGGGCGAGTAAGGGTGCGTAGTATTGTATAGGCATCACCACGAAGAAAACTTCGCTAGAAATTAAATCAATAAAAGCATCTAAGCGTAATAATCCCATTGGAAGAAGCAACCCAGCAATAGCGATAATAGAGATAATTGGATATTTTGCGTTAACGCTTGCAAGGTAATATAAGAAAGGAGTTTTAGTCTTTATAGGTTTTATAGATATAGGATAGGTTTGGTCAAAACAAACGCATCTAATAAAGAACAAGAAAATAAAAGCTAAAACCAAACCGATAATTACCCTAAGTTTAGGGATAATTAAATGAGGAATAGTAAACCCAATAGCAGACAAGGCAAGCAAAGCAACGAATAACGATATAATAAAGGTATCTAACCCAACCAATTTTTTACTACTTGCCGAATAAACTAAATAAGGGGTTAAACAAACGCCCATAAAAACCGAAAGGGTGGTGTAGTTGGAGTCGAGTAAAAATAAATCGCCTTCTAAAAAGCCTAGAAGGAGGGAAAACAAAGTAAACGCAAGGCAAATAACCCAAAAGAAATCGCATTTAGCAAACAAAGTTTTAACGTAACCTAAAAATCCTTTTGCGTCCTTAATTTCTTTTGGCGTGCCTTTTTTGTAGTTGGTTGCGTTGAGAAGGGTTAACGAAATGCCGACTATAAACAAACAAACCGAAATAATGATATGTACTTGTGAAAAGGAATTAAACCTAACCAAACGCATCACGGCGTAGCCGATGCCCATAAAAACAAAAGAAAGGGCAAGGTGGTCGGATTTTCCTATTTTGTCTTTTTTACTAGAAAAGCAAACGCAAATAAAAAAAGCTAGCGCAAAGAACCCAACCGTAATAAATAAAAATAGTTTTGATGGTTGCATGCTTAAAAACATGCTTATAAGACCGTGAGCCGTCGCTTGATAAACAGCCGTTAAAAAAAAGGCGGCAATAAGCAAGGGCGTGGTAAAAAAATCTTTTTTTACAAGGTCTTTTAGGTAATTTGGTTTATCGTTTGACATTATTCACCTCTGCAAACGGGATTTAGTTAATTAATATATATAATTATATATTAAGTTACCAATATTTACAATAGTTTTTTAAAATTTTGAGTATTAGCGAGAATAATTTTAAAAAAGACTTGATTTTATCTTAAATGTTATTTAAAATAGTAAATTGATGAAAAGTAATTTACCCTTTCCCGAAAAACTTGATATTACCGTCACTTGCGCCTCCGGTGTGGAAAAGGTAACCAAAACCGAATTAGAACGTTTGGGTTATCCCTCAGCCCCTGCCGTAAACGGAAGCATAACCTTTTCAGGGGATAAAAGCGCGGTTGCAAGGTGTAATATAAATTTAAGAACGGCTGATAGGGTATATATAAAAATCGCCCAATTTCCCGCGCAGACTTTTGACGAACTTTACGACGGAGTCTATCAAATACCTTGGCAAAACTATCTTCCAAAAGACGCCAAGATTTTAGTTAACGGAAAAAGCGTAAAAAGCAAACTGTTTGCTCTATCTGCTTGTCAAAGCATAATAAAAAAGGCTATAATAAAAGGGCTTTCAAGATATTACGGCATAAGCCTTTTTCCAGAAACGGGCAGTTTATACCAAGTGGAGTTTTGGGTTTTTAAGGACGAGGTGACCTTACTTTTAAACACTTCCGGAACGGGACTTCATAAACGTGGATATAGAGATTTAGTGGGTATTGCCCCCATTAAAGAAACGCTTGCTTCGGCGTTACTATTGATGAGTGATTTTTATTATAACCGTCCGTTTATCGACCCTTTTTGCGGGTCGGGAACTATCGTTATAGAAGGCGCTAAAATCGCCTTGAATATAGCCCCCAATATATTGCGTGATTTTGATTTTAGGCATTGGACTAATTTTGATAAAAAGTATTATACCCAAGCCTACGAACAAGCAAAAGACAACGAAAAACTCGATAGACAAATTGATTTTAGTGGTTACGATATCGACCAAAAGGCAATAAAACTAGCCCGTCACCACGCAGTCTTAGCAGGGCTTGATAAAAAGGTGCGTTTTGAACGCAGGGAAGTAAAGGACTTAACTAGCGAAAGCGCTTTTGGCACTATCGTCACCAACCCACCTTACGGAGAGCGAGTTTACGATATAAAGCAAGCCAAACAGTGTTATAAAGAACTAGGCGAAGCGTTAAAGAAAATGCAAGGTTGGTCGCTGTTTGCAATAACTTCGGCAAAGAGTTTTGAAAGATATTTAGGCAAACGCGCCGATAGAGAGAGAAAGTTATATAACTCCAACAAGGAGTGTAGATATTATTACTATTACGGACAAAAGGAGAAACCAAATGACAGACGGTAAGATTTTAGTGGAAAAATTGCTTAGATACGCAAAAATACACACCTATCTAAACCCAAGGGACGAGATATATTTTAGAAATATACTCCTTCGCGAATTTAAACTAGACGAGCCTACCGAAGAAAAGGTGGATTTATCGTATATCGATAAGCTAGACGTACCCGACGTGCTCGTTGAAGAAACCGAAAAATACGCGTTAGAAAACGGACTTTGTGAAGAAGGATACCAAAACCTTTACAGCACCTATATTATGGGGCTTTTATCACCTTTGCCGTCCGAAGTAAATAGAAAGTTTAATTTAATTAAGCAAGAACAGGGTATTGAAAAGGCTTGCGAATATTTTTATACCCTTTCGGTAAAGAACAACTACGTTCAAAAAACGGCGATTGGCAGAAATCTAAAATGGGAATATCAAGACGGCGATAAATATTTAGAAATCACAATTAACCTTAGCAAACCAGAAAAGGACAACAAGGAAATTGCAAAACTTCTAACCGCGCCCAAAAAAGGCAAATATCCAGCTTGCTTATTATGTAAGGAAAACGAAGGATTCCAAGGAACTCTCACTCACCCTGCAAGAGAAAATATAAGGACCATTTCCTTAACTATGGGTGGCGAGCCTTGGTTCGTTCAATATTCGCCATACGCATACTATAACGAACATATGATAGCCATATCAAATGCGCATACGCCCATGCATATTGCAGGCGATACTATCGATAAACTTTTGGATTTCGTCGACTTTTTCCCAAATTATATGATAGGCTCTAACGCAGCCCTACCGATAATCGGTGGTTCTATTCTTAACCACGAGCATTTCCAAGGTGGCGAACATTTAATGCCCATGCACAAAGCGCCTTTAATGCATATGTTCAAAGAATACAAATGCAAGGCGCATAAAAAGGTTAAGGTTGGCGTAGTTGATTGGTATAACAGCGTTATAAGATTAGAAAGTAGCAACCGTAAAGAAATTGCAGCCCTAGCAAAAGAAGTTATTTCTGCATGGCAAGATTACACGGACGCTGCGTGTGGAATTTACGCTGAAACGGACGGCGTTCGCCACAACTCGCTTGCGCCCGTTTGTAGAAAAGTAGGCAAAAATTATATTTTTGATATGATTTTGCGTAACAATCTTACTTCCGAAGAATATCCGGACGGAATATTCCACGCCCATCCCGAGTATCACAATATCAAAAAGGAAGGTATCGGTCTAATAGAAGCAATGGGCTTGTTTATTTTACCGGGAAGACTTAAAAAGCAACTTAATATGATAGCAGAAATTCTTTGTGGTAAGGCAGAGTATAACGAACAAGAACTTGCTAATCCCGAAAACTACTTGTTTGCACATAAGGATATGATAAAAGAACTTATGGAACAAGGTAAGGCAAAGGATATGACCGAAGCTGAGGCGCGCGTTACCGACAAGGTAAACTTTATTTGTAAAAACATTTTGGATAACACTGCGGTATTTAAAAAGGATATGGAAGGCTATAAAGGGTTTAACCGTTTCCTTGCAACGGCAGGTATAATACAATAATCATAAAAGGATAAAAAAGGAGATAATTATGAAAGTTTTAGTAACGGGTGGTGCAGGATACATAGGTTCTCACACTACGGTAGAATTGCTTAACGCAGGTCACGAAGTAGTTTGTATAGACAACTTTATGAACAGTAAATTCGAATCAATCAACCGTGTAGAAAAGATTACCGGCAAAAAGGTAAAATTCTACGAAGGTGATATTCGTGATAGGGCTATTTTAGATAAAATATTTACCGAAAACAAGATAGATTCAGTTATCAACTTTGCAGGTCTTAAAGCAGTTGGCGAATCGGTTGCAAAACCGTTAGAATACTACGAAAACAACATAGAAGGTTTGTTGATTTTATGTTTTGCCATGCGCGACCACGGCGTAAAGAACTTGGTATTCTCTTCTTCTGCAACCGTTTACGGCAAACCCGAAAGCGTTCCTATTAAAGAGGATTTCCCACTATCTACTTCTAACCCATACGGAAGCACCAAGTTGTTTATCGAATATATGTTAAAAGACCTTTATCACGCTGATCCGTCCTTTAATATTGCAATTTTAAGATACTTTAACCCCGTTGGCGCACACGAATCTGGTTTAATCGGCGAAGATCCAAAAGGCATTCCAAACAACCTTTGCCCATATATTACCCAAGTTGCAGTAGGCAAGCGTGAATATTTAGGCGTGTTCGGTGACGATTACGACACCCCCGACGGAACTGGCGTTCGAGACTTTATCCACGTTGTTGACCTTGCAAAAGGACACGTCCTTGCAGTAAACAAACTTGCCCAAAACCCAGGGTTAATTATCGTTAACCTTGGCACGGGTTGCGGTTATTCGGTACTCGATATGGTACACGCGTTTGAGAAAGTAATTGGCAAACCAATTCCATACAAAATTATGCCACGTCGTCCAGGGGACATCGGTGAATGTTATGCAGACCCAAGCCTTGCTTATGAAGTTTTAGGATTT
Source organism: Clostridia bacterium (assembly GCA_017399945.1). Taxonomy (GTDB): domain Bacteria; phylum Bacillota; class Clostridia; order Christensenellales; family Borkfalkiaceae; genus UBA1259. The sequence goes on along the minus strand of JAFQAQ010000020.1, from coordinate 14,251 downwards.
AAGGCAGAAAAGACCATAGACGATATGTGTCGTGACGCTATGAATTGGCAAACCAAAAACCCAGACGGTTACGGCGACTAATTAAAATAATATACTTAAAGAACGGCGACAGCCGTTCTTTTTTTACGAAAATGTTTCGTTTATAAAGTTATTGACGGCATTTTCTTGGCGTGTTATACTGAACCAAATATAAAAAGGAGATTTTCTATGAAAGAAGGCTTTATAAATAACGGTGGCGCAATAATTCAATCAATGATAGACGAAGGCGTAAAAAACGGCAGTCGCAACGCAACCGTTACGGGCAATTATATAATAGAAAAAACTATAAAAATACCATCTAACTTTTCCTTGTATCTACAAGACTGTCATTTGGTTATGGCAGACGATACTTTTTGTAATATGTTTACCAACGAACGTTGTTGGACGGAAGAAGGTTTAACGGCAAACGGAAAAGACGAAAACATCGTTATAGAAGGTAGGGGAAGGGTTATTTTAGACGGTGGAAACTATAACGGTCTTTCCGAAAGAAACAGCCTAAAAGACGGCATGCCTTCTATTTATAGAAACAATTTAGTTCTTTTCGTTAACGTAGAACACTTTAAGGTAACCGGCATACACGCAAGAAACCAAAGATGGTGGGCGTTTGACTTTATTTTCTGCGCATACGGCACTATTCGTGATATAGATTTCTTGGCTGACGGAACGAGAATAGACGAAAACGGAAATAGAGTAAAAGGTCTTTATTGGGGACAACCGGGTGGTCACCCTGCAATTTATATAAGAAACGCAGACGGCATTGATATAAGGCGTGGTTGCCACGATATTTTAATTGAAAATATCACAGGTTTTACCGAAGACGATACCGTCGCTTTAACTTGTCTTCCTTCTAAAATGCATCAAGTTGAAGGCAAGTCGGAAGACATGTATAACGTTATGATAAGAAACGTAAGGGCGTGTTCGCACTGCGCTATCGTAAGGTTACTTTGTCAAGGCGGCGCAAAACAATATAATATATTTATAGACGGAGTTATGGACGCTTCTAAGGAATGTGATTGTCTTTCAGGCCCAGGGGAAACGGGGGTTAGAATAGGCGACAACGAAATGTACGGTTCTCGTCACGCAACCGAAGAAGAATGTTATAATATCCACGTTAAAAACGTTTACGCGCGCACCTTACAAGTTTTGTGGCTTGCGGGTAATATCGGTAATATTACTTATGAAAATATAAACGGATTCGACCAACCTGAAAATGCGCCTATAATTAGAGACGACAGAATGAATAAATAAATTAAAGCCCTGAAAAATCAGGGCTTTTTAGTTTACAAAAGGCAAGGCTTTTGCTATAATAACCATAATTATAAAAAAGTAGGTGAAATATGGGCAAAATTGCAGTGTTTTTAGCAAACGGATTTGAACAACTTGAAGCGTTAACCCCCGTAGATGTGTTAAAAAGGGCGGGCGCAACCGTTCATACCATAAGCGTTGGTGAACAAATGATAACTTCCACTCACAACGTAAAAGTAATTGCCGATTATTGTATAAACGACGTTAATTTAGGCGAGTACGATGGTTTTATTTTGCCGGGTGGAATGCCGGGAGCAAAAAACCTTTCGTTAAACGAAAAACTTATAGACGGAGTAAAAACGGCGCTACAATCTAACAAACTAGTATGTGCTATATGCGCGTCGCCCGCGGTAGTTTTGGCAAAACACAATTTGCTAGACGGTTATTTTGCAACTTGTTATCCTGCACCCGATTTTATAAAAATGCTTGGCGATAAATACAAAAAGGTTTCGGTATGCGTAAGCAAAAATCTTATTACTGCAAACGGACCTATGTCTGCAATGGAATTTTCCTTAAAGATATGCGAATATTTAGGAATTAACCCTAACTTTTAAGGTGGAAAAAATGTTAAACTACAAGATAATTTCAATCGATTTAGACGGCACGCTTTTAGATACCGATATGCACGTTTCTAACGCTAACAAAGTGGCGATAGAACAATTTAAAAATATGGGTGGTTTCGTCGTGCCAAATTCTGGCAGGTCTTTTGGTGAAATGCCCATAGAATTAAGGCAAGACCCTAACGTTCGCTTTTATATTTGTTCTGACGGTGGCGATATTTTTGATAAATATCAAAACAGCCATATTTTTTTAGGTATGGATAGGTCAATGTTTGAAAGAGTGTATGATATCGTTAAAGATTACGACGTATTTTTGATGGTACATACCAACGGAGATTCTTTTGTAGATAAAAAGCTGTTCAACTTACAAAGCATGCAAGAATATAACGTTAACAAATACTTTATTGCCCACACCTTTGAAAACTGCAAAACCACCGATGATATGCAAAACTTGATTGACACCGTGCAAAAAGTTGAACTTTTGGTTGTGTTTTTTAAAAACTTAAACGACAAACCACAATGTTGGAAACGCCTTGAACAAATTGGTATGCACGTTGCCCCCACTTCAAGTGGCAATATAGAAATTTCTGCCCCCACGGCAGGCAAGGGTAACGGACTTATCAAACTTGCTGAACATCTTGGTATTCCCATAAGTCAAACAATGGCAGTCGGCGATAATTATAATGATGAAGATATGCTTTCAAAAGCAGGATTAAGCGTTGCAGTAGAAAACGCAAAAGAGCAAATAAAGCAAAAAACAAACGTTACCGTTTGCGCTAACTACGATCACGTTATTCCAGACATTATTAAAAAGATAATTAAAGAAATTTAGTTGATGGTAAAAAACACCCAAGCGGGTGTTTTTTGTTAGAGGTTAATTAAATCGTTTGCAAAAGCAAACAATATGTGTTACAATAACAACGCAAGGGAACGTGGCCTCATGGTCAAGAGGTTAAGACGCCGCCCTCTCAAGGCGGAATCACGAGTTCGATTCTCGTTGGGGCTACCAATAAAAAAGACACCTTTTGGGTGTCTTTTTTCTTGTTGTCTCAGCAGAATCGAACTTGTCGTTCGTACGACTGTGACGGGCTTGCGTTGACGGACAGAGTTTTGCCACCTTGTGTGGCAATTTCTCGTTGGGGCTACCATCAAAAAAGAACACCAAAAGGTGTTCTTTTTTTATTATATTTGTAAAAATTATTATCAAAACACGGGTGGTGCACCAAGTAAGGTGCATAAAAGCGCAAACATAAGTGGAATTGTTATTATGCAAAGTGTGTGCGAAATCATCGTCATAGATGCGCCTATCGAAGGATCGCCTCCGTACGCTTCGGGGAAAACAACGGTGTTCAGTCCCAATGGTGTTGCAATCATAAAGAATATTAAAAACAATGGTAGGTTGTCTATATGCAAACCAAATACCAAGTTGGCTAATTCTTTAACCCCAAACAATACGCAAAGTATAATTGCAGGTAGAACGATAAGCCTTAAAAAAGATGCAAAATACACTTTTTTGTTGGTAAGCATTGGCTTAAATGGAAATCTTGCAACGGTAATTCCTGCAATTAGCATTGCAACAGGGCCCATACAGTCGCCCAATTTTTCCAAACCGTCGGTTGCAAATTTAAGTGCAGGGGTAGTGTTTATAAATGTGCCTACGCCAGTTAGACCTAAAAGCAATCCAACGTAAGTGCATATACTTGGCAAAGGGAAAAATCTTTTCCAACCTTGTCCACTTTGTCCTTTTGGAACAAGTTGTGGCACACCCCAACCATAACACATTATAGAAACGGGTATGCAAGCGATTTTGTAGTATGCTAGACCTTCTAATCCGAACAACGCTAAAACAACGGGATCGCCTAGATACCCTGAGTTTGCAAAGGTTAGTGCGTAGTTATACACCTTTCTTTCGTAGGATTGTTTATCTTTTACAAAAAGTGGTGCGATTAAAAGTGCCAAGCAAATTGCTAAACCAACGCTTAATCCAGAAAAAATGATATTGGTAGCGTGGGTTGCAATTTTATCAGGAGTAACCGTAAGCATGCTGGCGATTGAAAGGGCAGGGACAAATAAATAAGTTTCAAGTTTTGCCATTACCTTTGCAGAGTCTTCGGGCAAAATCTTAATTTTATAAAGAGTAAAACCCAAAATCATAAACAAAAACAAAGTTAGCATTGGGTTGAGTGTCGCTAAAAAAACCTTTATCATAATACTAATTAGCTTTTAATTTTTCCGGTTTAGTTTCGGGCTCGACTTCGCCTGCTTTTATAAGAGAAATCTTGGTAAGGTAAGGACCAACTAGTTCGTAGATTAAAACGGAGAACAAGGTGATGCTTTGCACTAAAATGCCTATTTCTCCAAGACCGGCAGAACTAACGATGCTTGCCATGCCGAGCGCAACGCCTGCTTGTGGGAAGAGTGTAATTCCCAAATATTTTCTAATTGCAGGCGAACATTTCATAGCAGAAGCGCTTAAACCTGCGCCGAAGTATTTTCCGATACAACGGAAAGCCATATAAACAACGCCGATTAACACTACCATCAAATCGGAAACGACCGAAAGGTCTAGTTCAGCGCCACTTATAACGAAGAACAAGACGAATATAGGGGTAGTCCAACGGTCAAGTCTATCCATAACGCTTTCAGAAAAGTCACACGCGTTACAGAAAATAGTTCCCACCATCATGCAAGTAAGTAATGGGGAGAAAGCGATATGTACTCCACCGACGTTAAAGGATAGTGAAGAAGCCGCAACGGTAAGAAGAACGAAACAAACCGCAAGAGTAAGTCTTTTTGCTCTCGATAAGAAAAACTTTTCAAAATAAGAGAGTAAAAATCCGATTCCAGCGCCTAAGATAATGGAAGCAACGACTTCGATAATAGGTTCAAGTAAAATGGAAATAAGGCTAACCGAACCACTAATAAGACCTTTTGCTATGCCGAAAGAAACCGAAAAGAGTACTAAGCCCACTGCGTCGTCTAGCGCAACTATGGGAAGTAGAATATCGGTAAGCGGACCCTTTGCCCTATATTGACGAACGACCATCAAAGTTGCCGCAGGTGCCGTTGCCGAAGCAACTGCGCCCAAAATAATTGCTGCTGGCAAGGGGAGAACTTCTGGGAAAATAAAATGGAAACCAATAAGCGCAGCGTCAACGCAAAGGGTTGCGGAAACTGCTTGAATGATACCGATAACGGTTGCTTGTTTGCCAATGGTTTTAAGGTTAGATAAACGGAATTCACTGCCGATTGAAAAGGCGATAAAACCAAGTGCAACGTCGCAAATAACGTTCATGGATTCTAAACAGGTTTTATCCACGAAACCTAAACCGTGCACACCAAAAGCGCCAAGGCAGAAAGGACCAATCAAAATACCTGCAACCAAGTATGCTGTAACGGCGGGGAGTTGCAACAACTTTGCTAACCTAGATAGCATGAGCCCAGCAAAAATAGCCACGGCTAAACTAAACAACACTTCCATTTTAATTTCTCTCTTTAAAGTTTTTCTAAATAACTAGTAATAAATAATACAAAATCAAAGCAAATTTTAATACTTTAAAATGCGTTTGTCAACAAAAAGTACAGTAATAAAGTAAAAACTCTTGCTATAAGATGAAAAAAGGTTTAAAATAAAAAAGGGGTAAACCCCTTTTATTTACAAAAAAAACCTGCGTAAAGCCGACGGAAACGCAAAGAATAACCCGTTTCGTTAACAGGCGAACGTCCGCTGTAAAGATTCTGCATCTCCCGTTTAGCGACCTTGCATAACAACGGTCGGGAGCTCCGCTCGGCAGTACGTGGCGAGACTTTCTTTAATATGATTTGTGGATTTTTTAAACGTTTCCTATCGAGCAACGAAGGCTAAAATCATAATACCACTCTCTCTATTAAAAATCAATTGATTTTACGCAAAAATTACAAAACGACAAAAAACGATACCAAAGATAAAAAATGAAAAAACTAGCAAACCTTAGACTTCCATTTTATATAGGTTTAAGTATGGTCGGCGGAATATGTATCGCAGGCTTTTTCGCCACCGATAAATATCTTTTGGCGATAACGTTTATATTGTTGTTCGTGGGGTTATTAACGACCTATATAATTTATAGCGTAAAAGGGCAAAATCTAACCAAATCACTTATCCCAATCGCATGTTTTTTACTTGCGTTATTGCTTGGGATAGGTGGTTTTTGTTTACAGTTAAATTCTTTTAAAAAAGCCGACCTTGGCGGTGGAACTTATATGGTTACGGGAAGGGTGGAAAACCTTGCGAAAACCAATTCGGGCGTGCGTATAACGGTGGGTAACGTAAGGCTATCTGGCAAGGTAAACAAAAGCACTTCGTATAAAATAGCCGTATACGCAACGGGCAGTTTTGATAACGCGCCCGAAGTAGGCGACTTGGTGGAGTTTAGTTGTTCATTGCACGATAACGGATATATTTACGAAAACCGTCTAGCAAGCGATAATCTTCGCCGTTCGATAAAATATAGAGCGAATATTAACCTTTCGGAAATAAAAGTTACGGATAGTTCCCCAACTATTTTTGAAAGTATAAATATCTTCGTAAGGGATACTTTGAAAAGTGGTATGGGAGAGAGTGAGTTTGCCGTTGCCTACGCTTTACTTATGGGTAACGACGATTACGTTGACGACCAAGTTATATTAGGGTTTCGTCAAGCAGGCGTCGCGCATATATTCGCAGTGTCGGGACTTCATATCGGCTTTTTAGCCACAGTGCTTAATTTCGTGTTTAGAAAACTAAAACTAAAATCTTGGATAGCCGTTATTTTAACCTTTATTATACTGTTATTTTACTCGGGTGCGTGTGGTTTTTCCTCATCGTCAATACGGGCGTTAGTGATGTGTACGACTATGCTAGTAATAACTAAACTCGGGCTTAGATACGACGGGCTTTCAGCATTAGGAATATCCGCCGTTTTGGTGCTTTTGATATGTCCCGCAGAAGCCTTTTGCGCAGGGTTTCAACTATCGTTTATAGTGGTTTTGGGTATATTGGTTTTATCTCCCTACCTAAAAAAGGCGTTTAAGTTTATGCCAAAGAAATTAGCAAGTTCATTAAGCGCAGTTATATCGGCGCAAGTGTTTTCAATACCGGTAAGTTTGTGGTGTTTTGGCGAGTTTTCACTCGTTTCGGTGTTGCTCAACTTGTTGTTTATACCAATCGTTGGAATAGTTTACGTAACCACTTTAATAGCGGTGATTATAGCAAGCGTTTTCTCCATTCCGACGGTAGCGTTATTTATAAGCAATATTCTAATAAAAATCTTAATTAAGGTAATCACCTTTTTCGATTACGGCCCGTTTATAGTGGGTGGGTTTTCCTTTGGACTGTTTTCAATATTTTTATACGCGGGAATACTCGTCGGCTGTTGCTTTTTTAACTTTCCAAAAACGGTTAGAACGATTGCTTGTTTAAGTCTAATATTACTTTCTATTTTAGGGACTACTATAAGTGGCGTGGTAGACTATAACAGAAAGCAAACCTATCTTTTAGGAACTAACTCCTTTTGTTGTGCGGTAATTACCCAAAAGGATTATTCTGCAATGGTGGTAAGCGTGTACGACGACTACTGCCCACAAAGTAGGCTAAACCGTATAAAGGTTTCTAGCAATATAGATAGTATAGACGCGCTTATAGTAACCAATTACGACGGCAATACGGATATACAAAACGTGGTGTCGGCAATCTATAAGGTAATGCCAATAAAAAAGGTTGTTTATCACGGAGATATTCGCCTGCAAGAAGAAAACGCTTTAAGGCTAACTTTTAAGGGTATTGAAACTAAAAATTTACCCGACGGACAACAAATATCAATGCAAGGGGTTGTGGCAACTTTCCTAAACGACGGGTATTGTTTGACTTTGAATATAAAAGGCAAAACTACTGCGATTTTTTCAAAGTTTGGTGATAAACCTAATTATAGGGGACTTAACCAAAAGTTTGATTGCGTGATAGCTTACGATTACGCGGAACAAATTTTCGCCGAGTATTCGCCTAAAAAGTGCGTTAGTTTTTTAACTTCATATAGATACCTAAACGCCCAAAACAACGGAAATCTTAAAAATCCCTTTTAGTTTTTAAACTAAAAAGATAAAAAAGGCATATGTTTATCGTTGCCAAAAATAAAAAAAGGTGTTAAAATAATTGTGAGGTAGTAGGCGTGACTTATTCGGAATTCAAAAACAAGGTGGAAAACGGGGAGTTTTCTTGTATATACCTTTTGGAAGGCGAAGACGCTTACTTTCGTGAGCGTGGACTTGCATTGCTTAAAAACCATGCGATTGAACAGCCCGAACTAAACTATAACGTGTTGTTTGGCGAAAAGGTTACCGACCAAGAAATAATATCTTCGTTAACGGCGTATCCTTTTATGAGCCCGAGAAGATTAACCGTCGTTAGAGAATACTATCCTAAAAAGGAAGGGTGGATGAAAGAATATTTTTCCAATCCCGTTAAAGAAAGCCTTTTGGTGATAGTAAACGAAAAACCTTGCGACCTTATAAAAAAGATGCCTAACGTACAAGTGGTGGAATGCGGTAGGGCGGATAATTCCATAATAGCCCGTTGGGTAAAGGGCACTTGCGCAAAAGCCAACGTTGATATCGACCTTCAAACGGCAAGGACGGTTGCCGAGTATTGTTTGTCGGACATGGTAAGGGTGGATAACGAAACGCAAAAGCTTATAAGTTACGCGCTATTTAAAGGTCAAATTACCCAAGAAGACGTGGACCTTTTGGTTAACCGTGATAGCGAATATAAGATATACGAAATGACCGATTATATCGGGCAAAAGAAATTCGACAAAGCGTTTACGGTGGTGAAAGAACTTCTAAATAAAGGCGAACCGTTGCAAAAACTTTTCGTTTCTGTATACAATTATTTTAGAACTCTTTTACACGTATCTTTAAGTGAATTGTCAGACGATAAGCTAGCCGCCATGCTATCAGTTCCGTCTTTCGTAATAAAAAAGGCAAAAACCCAAGCCAAAGCGTTCAAGAAAAAATCGCTTAAAAGGGTGGTCGATTTAATGGTGGAAACCGACTATTTAGTAAAAAGTGGCGTGTACGATGCCGAAGACCGTATTTGGTACGATCTTTTTGCAGTGATAACCGCTTAGGAGGAAATATGAATTTGATTGAAAGAGTTTCGGCTTTTTTTCAAAGGTTAAACGGCTCTACCGACTTGTTGGTTGCAACGTTAGTCGCAGTGCTTGCTTTTACCGTGTTGTATTTTTTCTTTATAAAATTTTTAGTTAACAACGACGCCGAAGACGTGGTTACTATATTTGCCTTCGTAATGTTTATTTCGGCGGCGGTAGTTTCTATGGTGGACGCCATTGATAACGAAATTTTCTTGGTAGTTCCCGCAATTTGTATAATGGTAGGCTTAAACGTATACGCAGTAGAACTAAAACGTATTATTTGGGCAAAGCATAACGTAAAGCTTTTTGATATTAAAAAGAGTGAAGGCGTTAAGTACGACGAAGAAAAAATTCAACACTGTATAAGCGAAATTATAAAAGCCCTTCAAAACATGTCTAAAAACGACGTGGGCGCAATTTTGGTTTTATCTACCGGAAACATACCTTCTCAAATAATCGATAGTGGCGTTAAACTAGAAAGCGATATCAGTAGCGAACTTATTGAAAGCGTTTTCTTCCCCAAAACCCCCCTTCACGACGGGGCGATGATTATAAACGGCGCAAAAATAGTTGCCGCAGGTTGTTTTTTACCCTTATCGCAAAACCTTGATAATATTCCAAAAGATTTAGGAACTCGTCACCGTGCGGGTATAGGCGTTACCGAAACCATAGACGTTATAAGTATTATCGTATCCGAAGAAACGGGTATTATTTCAATCGCAAGAGGTGGAAAGATAACCAGATACGCCGATACCGAAAGTCTTAAAAACATTCTTGGCAAATACTATTGGCAAGAACTAGAAAGCGCAAGGAGATAAATATGGATAATCGTGATTTTAACAACCGTCCAGACGGTACAAAAGAAAAAAAATCTGCCTTAAAAACCATTGGTTTGCTCTTTTTGTCGTTAGTACTTGCTTTTTTAACCGTACTAGTAATTAATATTTAATAAGGAACGCTTGCAAATGAAAAAGACCGGACTTTATCCAGCCAAAATAATGTTGCCAAAAACTGCCGATATGACCAAATGGGCAGTTATTGCGTGCGACCAATTTACCGGCGAGCCTGAGTATTGGGAAGAAGTTAAAAAACAAACGCAGGGAAGCCTTACTACTCTAGATTTAGTTTTGCCCGAAGTTTATCTAAACGACGACGCACAAAAAAGAATTGAAATTATAAACCAAAACATAAAAGATTACATAGAAAAGGGTGTTTTCAATACGCTTGAAGAAGGTTTTGTTCTAACCGTAAGAAGCACCCCGTACGTTGATAGAAGAATAGGGCTTATTGGCAAAATCGATTTGGAAGAATACGAATATTCCCAAAAAAGCAACGCACTTATTCGTTCGACCGAAGGTACGGTAGAAGAACGTATTCCCCCAAGACTTAAAATAAGAAAGGATGCCGAACTTGAATTTCCACACGTCATGATGCTTTTTGACGACGAAAATCGCGAAATTACCGAAAAGCTTTATGAAAACAGACAAAGTTTACAAAAACTTTACGATTTCACTCTTAATATGAACGGTGGAAAGATAGAAGGTTATCTAGTAACCGACGTTCAACCTATACTAGAAAAGTTTTCTAGTTTGTTATCTAGCGATAGATTAACCAAAAAATACGGCAAAAACGATGAGTTTGCTTTTGCAGTAGGCGACGGAAACCACTCGCTAGCAACGGCAAAAACCCATTGGAATATATTAAAACAAAACTTAACCGAAGACCAAAAACAAAACCACCCCGCAAGATACGCGTTAGTGGAACTCGTTAACATTTACGACGAAGGTATTTATTTCGAGCCTATTTATCGTTACGTAAAAGGTGTTGATAAACAAAAGTTTTTGGACGGGTTATATAAACTCGATTGCGGTAATATTCGCACCTTCGACTTAAAAGGCTACACTGATAAAAAGGGCGAAAGCAGTTTGCCAGACGGCATACGCGCAGTCGACGGTTATATAAAAGAATACCTTTTAGCAAACGGTGGCGAAGTGGACTATATTCACGGAGTATCAAACCTAGAAAAACTAGTAAAATCTACCGACGACGCAGTTGGTATTCTATTTGAAAAAATGAACAAATCCGATTTGTTTAAATACGTTTCGGAAAAAGGCGCGCTCCCTAGAAAGACCTTCTCTATGGGCGAGGGCGTGGAAAAGAGATATTACTTAGAAGGCAGAAGGATAAAGGCTTAATTATGATTAAAGTATGTAAATTTGGTGGAACGTCAATGGCTAATTCCAAGGCGTTCGAGCAAGTAAAAGATATCATTTTATCGGACGAAAACAGACGTTTTATTATCGTTTCAGCTCCTGGAAAGAGAGATAAAAACGACCGAAAGATTACCGATACTCTATACGCTTGTTACGACGAGTTAGTTGCAACGGGCGCTATTAAGGAAAACTTCCAATTTATAAGAGATAGATTCCACGAAATAGTTACTCAACTTAAAATAGATATTGATATAGAACCTATTTTAGACCGCACGGAAAGCGAAATTATCGCGCAAAAATCAGCAGAATTCACGGCTTCTCGTGGGGAATATTTAAGTGCAATCGTTATGGCTGCATACTTAGGGTTTGAGTTTGTGGACGCAGCCGAAATGATACGTTTTGATTCTCACGGAAGACTTAACGCTGAATATACCGACGACAAGGTAAAAACTCGTTTAAAAGACGTTAAACACGCAGTAATCCCTGGTTTTTACGGCAGAGATTACGAAGGAAAGGTAAGAACGTTTAGCCGTGGTGGTAGCGATATCACCGGTTCTATTATTGCAAGAGGAGTTAAGGCTGATCTTTACGAGAACTGGACGGACGTTAGTGGATTTTTAATTTGCGATCCAAGAATCGTTCCCGAAGCAAAACCTATCAAACAAATTACCTATAAAGAACTTAGAGAACTTTCTTATATGGGCGCATCCGTATTACACCCAGAAGCAATCTTCCCCGTTATGAAAGGCAAGATTTTGATTAACATCAAAAACACTTTTAAACCCGAAGATCCAGGCACGATGATAGTCCCCAACGATAAATACGAACTAGTTGGAAACGAAAGTATTATCACCGGTATTGCCGGCAAAAAAGACTTTACCGTTATCTCTATCGAAAAATCGATGATGAACGCAGAAGTAGGCTTTATTCGTCGCGTACTTTCTGTATTAGAGCATTTTAACCTATGCGTAGAACACTTACCTTCGGGTATAGACACCCTTTCGGTAGTAATTGCATCCGAGCAGTTAAAGGACGGTGTTTTAGACGACGTGGTGAACGAAATTAGGGAAAACGTTTCCCCCGATTACGTTCACGTGATAGAAAATATCTCGCTTATCGCAACCGTTGGTCACGGTATGAGTAGGCGCGTTGGTACTTCTGCAAAATTGTTTAACGCTTTGGCAGAAGCAGGCGTAAATATCCGTATGATAGACCAAGGATCAAGCGAACTCAACATTATAATCGGCGTGGCAAACTCCGATTATCAAAAGTGCATAAGCACTATTTACAAGGCGTTCTTTTAATAACCAGACGGTTGTTTAAGATAAAAATAAAAATAAAAAAGTATATAATATTTAGGAGGCATTATTATGGATTATGCAAAAGAGTCCTTACGTTTGCACGGCGAATGGAAAGGCAAAATTGGAACCGTAGCTAAAGTTCCGGTAAGAAACAAAGAAGATTTATCCCTTGCTTACACCCCCGGTGTAGCACAACCATGTTTGGAAATTCAAAAGGATTATAACAAGTCTTTCGAACTTACTGGCCGTAGCAATTTGGTTGCCGTTATTACCGACGGTACTGCTGTTTTAGGTTTAGGTGATATTGGACCGGAAGCAGGTATGCCCGTTATGGAAGGTAAGTGCGTATTATTTAAGACCTTTGGTGGCGTAGACGCAATTCCTCTTTGCGTAAGAACTAAGGACCCAGACGAAATCGTTAAGACCGTTAAACTTTTAGCAGGTTCTTTCGGTGGTGTTAACCTAGAAGATATTTCTGCTCCTAGATGTTTTGAAATCGAAAAGAGATTAAAAGAAGATCCCGAAGTTGATATCCCGATTTTCCACGACGACCAACACGGTACTGCAATCGTTTCAGTTGCTGCAGTTATCAACGCGTTAAAGATCGTTAACAAAAAATGGGAAGATTTAAGAATCGTATTCAACGGCGCAGGCGCAGCAGGCGTTGCTATTGCAAAACTTATGATGAGCATGGGCGCAAAAGACGTTGTAATGTGCGACAGAACGGGTATCATTTACAAGGGTAGACCTACCGGTATGAACGCATCTAAGGAAGAAATCGCTGAAATCACCAACAAACTCGGCAGAAAGGGTACTTTGGCTGAGGCATTAGTTGGCGCTGACTTGTTCGTAGGCGTAAGCTCCCCAGGTGCAGTTACTCCCGAAATGGTTAAGACTATGGCTAAGGACGCAATCGTTCTTCCTATGGCTAACCCAACTCCAGAAATTATGCCTGACCTTGCTCTTGAAGCGGGCGCAGCAGTCGTTGGTACTGGTAGATCGGACTTCCCCAACCAAATCAACAACGTTCTTGCATTCCCCGGAATTTTCCGTGGCGCATTAGATTGCAGAGCAACCGACATCAACGAAGAAATGAAGATAGCTGCGGCAAAAGCAATCGCATCGTTAGTTTCCGACGAAGAATTACGTCCAGACTACGTAATTCCTGCACCATTTGACGAAAGAGTTGCACCAGCCGTTGCAGCAGCAGTTAAAGAAGCAGCAATCAAAACTGGTGTAAACAGAATCTAATTTAACAACAACCCCGAAAAAATCGTCGAAGAAATTTTTTCGGAAGAAACAAAAAAGAAATAGAGTAGGGGTAATACTCCTACTTTATGACGGGGTGTAGCGCAGTTGGTAGCGCGCGACGTTCGGGACTCAATCACCGTTCTCGGCGTAGAATTTTCGAGAAGAGCCGAAACCCCTTGAAAACACTGACTTTTTCGGCTCTCCCGAATGTCGAAAAATCATCAAATCTTCGGTCTGACCACATGTTTGACCACTTACAAAAAAATACCGTTTTGCACCAATCGGGGTGTGGCTCAGCTTGGTAGAGCGCTTGCTTCGGGAGCAAGAAGTCGCAAGTTCAAATCTTGTCACTCCGACCATTTTTAGTGCTATATGCACAAAAAATCAGTCCATTTCGCAAGATTTGGACTGATTTT
>JAFQAQ010000019.1 GCA_017399945.1 Clostridia bacterium | reverse complement strand
GTTTTTTTATTTTTATTTTTTAAGTATTATTGCCGAGTGGATTTCAAGTTTATCTACGGTAAACGTAACCTTTTTATCCTTTATTTCAAAGGCAAATTCCACTCCCGTTACGCCGTCGATAATTTTACTTGGAAGGTAATCGCAAGAATATTCTACTTTAACGTTATATACGGGTGGAATATAATCAAATGTCTTTACCACGGAAGAACGATGTTCGCCTAATAAGTTTACTAGGTTTATTATATCGTTTTGGTTTTTGGTGTTTATAGTAACGTCTATATAAGGTTTGTCAACCGTTATTTGCCTATCGATAAGTTTATCTACCGCAAGCGCGATTGCGTCTTTTAACACTACCGTGCGTTGCTCTAAATACATACCGCCAAAATCGTAACAAACGCCTATCACTTGACCTTTGCCGTACTCTGTCGTAAACATTGCGGGAATCAATCTTTCAAATTCAATCTTTGGGGGTGGGTTTGCAAGTTCCGGATCACCATAAATATCCCCTTTATACATTTGGCATAAAACGTTTAGGTTATCGGGCGAAATTTCGCAGTATGATTTTCTTACTTCTTGCCATTGTCCGTCGAAAGAACTTATTTTTGCAATTCCCTTTTTATCAAAAGTATTTATAACTTTATAACCAAACTCATTTTGGAATTGCAAAAGGGTGTTTGCGCCGGTTATTATAAGTTTTTTGCCTTGCTTTACAAAGTCTAATAAAAATGATTTTATTTCTTCTTCAATAATGGTTGCGTCGGTTAGCACCAATAAATCGTATTGTTTAAGTTTTTCTTTATCTATTTTATGCGAAAGCAAAATATCGGTTGGAATACCGTTGTCTAAAAGGGCGAAAAGAGTGCCTTTTATGCCTAAATTATAGTCGTTGCCGTAGATATTGAACATGGTTTCCTTTTTATCGTAAAAGGCTTTTATCGATTCAACTATAGCAACCTTTGCCTTTGATTTTACGTTGTGGCAGGCATTTTTCCTTTGCGATACAAACGAGCATACTTCTTTAAGAATAGGCCAAGCCCAATCGTCTTTTAAGGTTTTGATTGGGTGTTGAAGGGTGTAAATTTGGTATCCACATCCGTTGGATATTACCGCCGCCGCTTCTTGAGATAACTGAACTGCCGTCTTAACGTGATGAACGGGGAAAGATATACCCCAAGACATTATGTCGTGTGGTTTATCGTAGTTTGCCATTACCCTAGTTTCGTATCTTGCCGCGTCTATACTGCAAGTCGGCGATAAATCGCCCGAAATATAGTCGACGGGAACGTCGTATTCGTTCGGCGCTTGCGACGAGTATAACCAGTTGCTAGTAAACTCAAAATCAGGGGCTTTTGCCTTTACGCCGTTATAGATTTTGCGTATAAAATCATAAAATTTTTGGCGATTGAACTCAACGTATTCAAAATAACCTTCTTCGCCTTTTTTTGCAGGAGTTTTGCCCGTTTCTTTTAGGTATAAATCTTGCATGCTTTGGCTGTAATCGGGTTCTAACGCCCAACAGTCACCGTCTTCCCAAACACCGTCTAAACGGTATTCGGTTGCTATTTCAACAAGTTGGGGAATAACTACGTCTTGCGCGTAATTACTAATTAGAGAGTTGTTAAATTGATGGACGTTGCCGTCTTGCATTACTACCCTATTTTCAGGGTGTTTATTAACTTGATATTCGTCCATTACCCCCGAATAATGGGCGTAAAGTGGAATTCCACGCTGTTCGGTAACCCGTCTCCATTCTCTTAAAATATCTTTTTTAATTTGTGGCGCAGGAAAACCTACTTTGGTTGAATAACTAGACGCACCTGGGTGTCCTTTGGTGTCACATTGAACGAAATCGGGTTTTATTTGGTCTAAAATATCTTCAAGCAATTTTGCGTCAAACTGCTCGCCTATATTGATTTGGTCGGTCTTGGCGTGAAAGTCAAAATGAAGACCAAAAAAACAATCTTTTCTTTTTTTTGTAACTGCCATAAAATTTCTCCTTTTATTTGCAAGTTAAAGTATATCACGCAAGTAAAACTTTTTCAAGGTAAATTTATAAATAAATGTTGTAATTGTACCATTTTTTTGTTATACTCTATTTGAGATTTTTCTAGGTAGAGTTATGTTTAATTTTTTTGTAAGCAGTAAGCCGATTGACGGCAAATATTATATTGATGGAAAAGACTTTTTTCATATTAAAAACGTTTTAAGAATGAAAGAAGGGGATGAAATTTTGGTTAGCGACGGCGTATCTGGAAACCTTTGCGTTATAGAAAGTTTTTTTGACGATAAGGTTACGGCACGCATTACCGAACCTGATTTTATGTCCACCAACCTTCCCATAGAAATCGTTTTGTTCCAAGCCCTTCCTAAAAGCGATAAACTTGAACTTATTATACAAAAGGCAGTGGAACTCGGGGCAAATAAAATAGTGCCCGTTCAAACTGCGCGTTGCGTGGTTAAAATAGAAGAAAAGAAAAAAGCTGATAAAACTGCAAGGTGGCAAGCTATTGCCGAAAGCGCGGGCAAACAAAGCAAACGCTGTTTAATTCCCACCGTTTTGTCTCCACTATCTTTTAAACAAGCCCTTGAACTTTTCGATGATTTAGATTTAGTTATTTTACCTTATGAAAATCATTTGGGTATGCAATCTACACTAGAAAGTTTATCCCTTATTAAAAAGGGTATGAAAGTTGGCGTTTTTATTGGACCGGAAGGTGGGTTTGAGCAATCCGAAGTTGATTTAGCACAGCAAAAAGGAGCAAAGACCATTTCTCTTGGAAAACGTATTCTCCGTGCCGAGACTGCGGCAATTACCACCCTTTCAATGCTTATGCTTTTCGCCGAGATGAAATTATGATAATTCTTATATAAAATATAAAAACCCGTTGAAAACTCAACGGGTTTTTTGTTTTATAGTTCTTTTAGGTCGGTATATAAAGCGTTTATCATTTTGCCTTGCATTGCGATATCCCAACCGTGTATTTGTTGGAAATAAGTTAAGGATAGATTGTTTTTAACGTCCACCATAGAAAAAGCACCGGCGGCGCCGTCCCAACCAAACTCCCCAATAGGACTTAAATTTCCACTTTCTTGTTGGTCCATATGCACCCTTACACCAAAGCCGTAACCGTAACCTTTCCTTAACGCGTGGAAATCGTCTAGTTGAAGTCCTTGCATACGGTTTGTGGACATTAGTTTTATGCTTTCCTTTGTTAAAATTCGGTTACCAGTATTGCCTATACCGTCACAAGCTAACGCGTCTAAAAACCTAGAATAATCTTCGGTTGTAGAGACTAGACCTGCTCCACCGCTTTGATATTCTTTGGTTAAAAGAAAACCGTTTTCTAATGGTAATCTTTTTGGAACACGATTTTGGTCGTATTCGTATCTAGTTGCCGTTCTTGATATAAGTTCCTTGTCTTTTGGGAGTCCAAAGAAGGTATTTTTTAGCCCCAAGGGTTTGCAAATGTTTTCTTGCAAATATTCGTCTAGGGTTTGTCCAGACCATATTTCAATAAGTCCACCTAAAACGTCGTGACATAAACTATAACGGAATCTAGTTCCCGGTTCAAAACCAAGCGTTTTGCCTGCCATTGAGCGAACTATATCCAAAGTAGACGTTTTGCCGTCTTTTATTGCTAGTTGTATGGGTTCGTCCAGCGTGCCGTAATCTAAGCCTGCGCTCATTGTCAAAAGATGTTCTACGGTAATTGGGGTTTTTGCATACCCACTAGCATCTTGCTCTACCTTTTCGGTTGCGCTAGCGCCCGTTGCTATCTTTTTGGCGTTTTCAACGTTTAGCTGTCCACTAGTAATTT
The DNA here is from genome assembly GCA_017399945.1 of Clostridia bacterium. GTDB lineage: Bacteria > Bacillota > Clostridia > Christensenellales > Borkfalkiaceae > UBA1259. The sequence goes on along the minus strand of JAFQAQ010000019.1, from coordinate 108,518 downwards.
TCATTTTAGAAAATTCCGGCAACCATTTATCTATCCTATCGTTTAGGTTAAACTTGCCCTTTTCCATTAATTGCAAAGCGCAAGTAACGGTTATCATTTTAGTCATAGAATAGATTATATAAAGTTCACTGCCGTCAACTTTTATTTGGTTTTCTATATCGCGATAGCCGGTAAAATAACGAAAAAGCACTTGGTGGTTGCGTTTTACAACGCAGTCCACACTAGGAACTTTTTCTTCCTTTACAAGCCAATCTAAATAATTTTTAAGATTTTCAAATTGCATAATTATTTTACCGTTATGGTAGTGAGTTTGTGAGCGTCTTGATAGGTTTCTACGTCCATTGCTAGTTTTACGGTAGGTTTATCTCCACCACCGATTTTTACGTATAAATCGTATTCCCCAGCCTTTACTTGGTTTGGAATAGTTACCGTTAGACTTTCCTTATTATCTCCTGGGAACCATTTTAAGATATCTACGTTGGTATTAATTACGTACTCATCACTTTCGTTTTTAAGGATTAGGTTAAAATCTAGTTTGTTGTAGATAGGAGCTACGCCTAAGTTTGCCATAGTAAAATCGATTTCTAGGTCTTCGCCGTTACCTACCGAATCTTCTAGGGATAATTCGGTTATTGCAAAACGATAGCCCATGCGTTTTATCCAGTTATCAATTTTATCTTGCCATTCGTATGGAATTGGGAAAGACTTGGTGTTAAAGGTGCTTATGTGCCATTCCAAAGTCTTTTCTATTATATAATCTATATCCCAACCTTGACGTTTCCATTCGGAAATCCACCAATAAGATTCAAAGGAAATAGGCGCAGTTTTCCAAAACTCTATTTTTTGTTCTTTGATGCGTGGTGGGAAAATTTCGTGCATATGTTTAGGAGATCCCGTTCCGTCCGCACGCCAACCGATAGGACGTTTTTCGCCTATGTAGTGTAGCATTTTGTTGTTTGCCATTTGACCTAAAAGTTTGGTGTTAGGAAAAACCTTTACGTATATATCCATAAGTTTTTCCATTTCTTCTTGCGGGAAAGCTTGCGAGCCTTCTCCCCAAGCGCCACCTAACGATACGTCTACGCTGTCTAGGGTTGAGTCTTTATCGAAACGCTCACCTAGTTTTTTAACGGCTTCGCCGAATAATTTTAAATATCTAGGATCAGAAGGAGAATCTTTAACGCGCATACCGGCAGGTCTTGCAGGACATGGCATTATCTCTTTTAACCAATCGGGTACGTCGTCTCGTTCGCAAGTGCTGTGTGGCATTAGTCTAAACATTACCGTTTGACCTTTTTCTTTTGCCTTGTCTAAAATACCTTGAACGAAATCGTAGTTATACTCCCCTTGTTTAGGTTCAAATTCCTTCCATAAAATTCTTATGTAAGCAACCGTCGTATCCGGATAATATCCTTGTTCTCTACCGTTTTCTTCAACCCCTTCGGGTACGGGATAGCACTCGTAGTTTTCAGTTTCCGTACTTGCTATGCCACTTCTTCCCGTAATGCAGTCTGAATATAGTTTTTCTCCACGAAAATGTTGAAAGCTAGTAAAACCAACGTATGGGTTAACTAGCATTTTGTCGCTTGGAGTAAAGGTTAAAGTCTTTTTCATTTTTAATCTCCTTTATTATTTCATCAAAAAGACGTTATTTTTTGAGTTTATAAAATGCTCTCTTTTTGATATACTTTGGTCTCTTAAATAACGGTTATAGTCACAACCGCCTTCGCCTATGCACCATTGATATTTATCGGTTATTCTTTTGCCGTTAAAACGTTCTTCCTGTGTGTCCCAAAGACAAATCTTTGGATCAATCATTATGTATAGATAGGTGTCTCCACCAATTAATCCGTGGTGTGCCGTTTGCATTATTCTTGCTTTTAGGTAACCACCGTAAGTGAATGCTATTTGTCTGCACGCTTGGTTCATACAATCACCCAAAAGTATAGCCGATTCTCCGTTTCTAAACGTTAGTTTTAATGCCAAACTCATTTCGTTTGGAGAGGGATATACCATCGGGTAGGTATCGTCTAACGAATATAATATTTCCACGTCTACCCCGTCGAACGAATATACTTGTCCGGTGTGGCTAGTATAAACCGTTGCCGACGGATAGTTGTTTTTTATTGCGTTTTCAAGTGCCGAAATATCTTGGTTAACTTGACCTTTATCGACTAGCATTTGCACTTTTTGTAGATCAGGAAATTGGTAGATAAAGGCTTTGATTTCAACGTCTAACTTATATTCGTTTATAAAGTCGGTTGCAAGGGTTATATGGTCACAATCAGGGTGAGTAAAAAACCAACCTTCTATAACTATATTTTTGTTTTTTTCAACCTTTGACTTTAAGTAATTATAAAGGTTTTCTTGGTCTTCTTTATTAGAATTTCCACCGTCGACCAAAAGAAAGTTGCCGTTGCTAAGACCTATTACGTAAGACGAGCCGAACTCTACTTTACATTGAGTTAAAAAAGGCGTTTTATCTCCTTTTATTTGACTTAAAAATTTTGGCGGTAGGGGTTTTTTAGGATAGTAGACTATCCTTGCCGTTTGATAGGAACTTTCCCAAAATAAAACCACGCAAATTTTATCGTTATAATAGGTGTATGAAATATTGTTTTTGCCCTCTATACTAGACGGGGTTAGCCTATACGACCACCTTTCAAAACCGTTTGAAGCTAAAAGGTTTGCATATTCTATAACCTCCTCTTCGGTGGTTTTTAATACGCATATACGCCCGTCGTCTTTTAATAACGAGCCAATTGGATAAAACTGACCGGCTAAGGTTTTATAGGAAGGAATGCTCATTTATTTTCCCCACAAAATTATTTGTTTTGATTATACAATATCTTTTGCTTGCCGTCAATGCAATATTAAAAATTTTGTTAGGGGGTTTGGCTTTTTAGCAAGTTGGTTTTTACTAGGTTAAACGCTTTTATTAACGGAATAAATAATACGGTTACTGAAAGTGCCGTGCATATTACTTGTGGTATCATAAACGGCAAACTAGCCATAAAATACGCTTTTGTCGCTCTTAAAGAATAACCGTACCATAATGGAGTTAAAATATTGTCCGTCATGGTAAATAACACGGTACATAAACAAGCAATAAGCACTATTATAGGCAGATACTTTATTGCGCTAGTAATCTTTTTTCCAAGCAAAGCAAAAACAACCGATAATAAATTAAAATAAACCAAATACAATACGAGTACGGTGGGATAAAAACCAAAAACTAGTTGTCTTAAAAGTGAAAAGGCAGTAGCGCTTATAACCGAACGTTTTACGCCCATCACAAATGAGAAGCAAACGAACATTACCGTTACTAGTTCTACCCCCGGCACGAAAGACAGCGCAAACTGCACTGCAACTACTAGCGCAACGAACACTGCTATATACGCGCATTCTTTTGCTGAACGCGCCAACGTTTGATTTTTGGTTTGTTGAACTTTGTCCATAACCAAATATCCTTTCTAGCTAAAAGGTCGTTAGTTCCCAAACGTACACGCCGTTCTGGATTACTACTAAATCGTTTGCGCCGAAGATTGCGCTCCCCAAAATTTGTCCTTGGTAATCAAAAGTGCCCCACTCTGCGTTCGCCATCTCCGAATCAGACGTGTAAAGCGCCCAAAAACTGTTTGCTTCCGCTTGACTTCCGTTTATTGCCTTAATCATATTTTGGGCATCTTTTTGATAGGTTAATTGGTTTTGTTCTTTCAAGTATTCCATTGCATCTAAAAGGGTTGCTTTACCGTCCGTTTGGGTTATTTTTATAACCACGGTGGTTTGCGTGCTTGAAAGAATTTGTGCTTTTACGTCACTTTTTTCGCTATCACACCCCGTAATAGCAAAAAGCGAGATACACAAAACGAGTAATATTGTTATAAAAGTGGTTAGTTTGCGTTTCATATACGCCTCCTTAAAAAATTTTCCGCCCACCAAAAGAGAGCGGAAAATAAGCGTCGTATATAAACGTTTATTACCTTTCCACCACCCTTGGAATTGGCAATTTATAATAAAACAAGGCAGGTCTCCCGACTTACGACGTTTTTGCTTTTGCATACGATTTTCCTTCCCAATTTCTCAGTGAAAAACCGCGAACGTCCTTACGGTTGCGGGGGCAGTGTGGCAATTTTTTAGATTTCCATCTTCCCTATTAAACGGCTTAGCTAAAAGCCGTACCCTGTTTTGTTATTAAGTTTTTTTATTTCATCGTTCTATAATCTAAAACTTCCCAATCAGCTGGCGGATCACCAAGGTCGGGTACGTCTAAGGTTACGCCACCTTGAAGCGCCGACTGGTGCGCGATAAGTCCTGGTAAGTTATATCTAGCAACAGCCCAAATGTTAGTTGGCGAAAGTTTGCCCGTTTCATAAGCACGGCAAAAATCGTCTATAAGGAAGTGGTGCGTTCCGTTGTGTTTGTTAGGAATTCCTTTAAATTCAACGGGAACTCTTTCAATAGGTTGTATGGGCGAAGTTTCGTCAAACCCACCGCTATCGGCAATGTTTTGGATTGCTTTGTCGTAGTCGGTTTTAATCATATCGTATATAGATTTTGGTTGTAGTTGTCGGGTTACGTCCTTCATAATTACCTTGCCCGGACGTTCGGGATCCCATACTGCTTGGTGGTGGTGCGCTACCGAGAATTCGTAGCCACCTTCAGAACCAAAAAATTGGGTAATATAGGTTTCGGGCGACATCCAACCGATACATCTGTTTTCACTTACCCTTGCAACGCCACCGTTTGATAGTTGAATAAGCATAGATTCGCAAGCAAATGGGTTGTCGTAATTATTTTGACCGTCAGTGCCGTAAATATCCGTTCTTGGACTACCTGCAAAACCCACTGCCGTTACTTTCTTTGCATATACACCCGGAAGGGCTGATAAAATCATAGAAGTCGAGTGAGTGGGATAGAAGAAAGGCGGTACGCCTGCAAAGCGTTTCCAATCGTCTCCACCAGAACTCTTAAAGGAGTTTTCCATGTTTCTAATATCGTGGTTGTATTGCGCTTCGGCGTATACGAACTTGCCGAAAGTACCTTTTTTCATTTGTTCTCTACAATAAATTGCAGGCGCACGATAAAAGCCCGTTTCGCCCATAGAGTAAGTAAGACGAGTTTGACGCACTAATTTTTCAATTTCTATAATTTCGTCAACCGAAACGGCGCAAGGAACTGCACTGTACACGTGCTTCCCTGCTTTTAATGCGTCAATAACCATTTGACCGTGCTTAAAACGTTGGGTGAAGATTGCAACTGCGTTGATTTCCTTGCTTTGAAGAGCGTATTCAAAACTTTCGCATCTATCTACGCCAAAACGATTGGCAAATTCTTCTTCTCTTTCTTTTTTAAGGTCGCACACGTAAACCTTTTCTACTACGGGGTGTGCCTTAAATAAAGGAACGAAAAATTGGGAAAATCTTCCGCAACCGATAACTACTATCTTTAACTTTTCTTTGTTCATTATATTACTCCTTGTCCTTGCCGAAGTTTTCAAATTGTTCGGTGGATAATTTCCAATCTTGCTTTTCACGGAAGGGGCGATTAAATTTTCTTGTTAAAACTCCCTTCTTTTCTAAGTGCATATAGCACGCTCTATCACACGCTCTACCACAAATACTAGTTCTATAAAAATGTTTTGCAGGTGGATAGAAATATATGTTATCTAAAATTTCTTTTGCTTCTTCCGAGTTAAACTCTGCTTGGCCGTTTATTATTTGCATCTTTTTGTCGTGGTCAAAAGTTGCAAAGGCTTCGGGTGGCATAAAGGGGTTTTTGCTACCGTTTGCGCCGTTATAGTAAACTGCGCAACGCCAAGTATCCGTTTTTCCGTTTGCGCCGATTGCTCTACCCGGACACGCTTTTATACATTCGCCACAATTATCGCACAAATGCTTTTCCATCAATGGCGTTTGTTCGAGTTCCATATCGGTTATTATAAAACAATATCTAATAAACGGACCGAACTCGTCGTTAAGCAAACTGTTTATCTTACTTCTTTCGCCAAGCCCACATTTTACTGCGCAATCCAAAAAGTCAATTTGATTTTCTGCTTTTACACCGTGATAAACGTCGGTATAGTCAACTTCTGGGTTTGTAGTGCCGTCTTCGTTCAAAATTAGTGGGTTTATTCTTTGAGGAACTGCTAGATATCCTTCGCCTTCGATTAAGTTAGACACTCTTAAAAGCGCCATTGGCATTACCGTTTCTTCAAGGTTTTCTACGCCCATAGTAGTATATTGATAATAGGTCGTGCCTTCCTCTACGCCACGGAAAATTCCACGTAAAATTCTAAATCCTAGACCGATAACCGTTTTTGCGTTTGGTAAAATTTTAAATATTGCGTCGTCTTTATCAAAACGGCTTGCAGGCGCAAAACCTACTACGTCCGCATCGCATTTTTTTGCTAACTGAATTATTTGTTCTCTCATAATTTACCCTGCTCCTTTAAGTGTTTGTAGCATACGTTTTCACAAGACTTTCCACATAGACACGCAACGTATCCAAAGTGCGTTTTGGGTAAGAAGTTAAGTTTAGGATATATTTCTTGTGCGCTTTCTTGATCAAATCTCTTTTCGCCGTTTATAATTTGTTCTCTTTCGGGGTTATCTTTTAGAAAATCTTCGGTCATAAACGGATTTGATTTGTGCGCGCCACGATAATAAACGCTACATTGCCAGCTATCAACGCCGTCCGTTTGGCTTATTGCTTTTCCCGGACAAGCAGTTAAGCATTTTCCACACTTGTCGCAAAGACCTTCCTTTACGGGTTCGTCACACTCTAACGGCATGTCGGTAATTATGTAGACGAAACGCATAAACGTGCCGTATTTTTTGGTGATTACCTTACCGTGTAACCCAACCTCTCCAAGTCCGCATATTTTTGCGGCTTTGTTATAATCGATTATAACGTCTGGCGCTGGTTTGCCTTCGGCAACCGGACTTGCAAATTGTAGTTCGTATATTCTACTAACTTCCGGATTGGTGGACTTGTCGCCCTTTACCTTAAATCCCGGAACGCTTCTTTGCAAGCAAGCGTCGTAACCTTGGTCTTCTATCATTGCGCCCATTTTTAACAAGAAAATTTCGGCAAAAGTTTCGTCGGTATATTTTACGCCTAGGTTAGTATAGTTAAAATATTGCGCCTTGTTGTCCATCGCCGTATATAATCCTCTTGGAACGGGTATTCCAAAACCTATTATACAAGTTGCGTTGGGCAATATCTGCAAGGGGTTGTGCTGTGGATCGTCGCCTATAAAGTGTTTGATATCACCTATTCCGCAAACGCCTGCGCCAAGCTCCTTTGCTTTTTCTTTTATCATAGCAGCAGTTATCATAAATGTGCTCCTCTTTTTTTAATTACGCCTAAATTTTTAGGCAATCTGTATTTTCTTTGGACGTGTTAGAGTTTTCCACCACCAAAATCAGTGCGTTTTTACTTACTTTTAAGTGGTGCCAAGTGTTTTGTTTTACGTTATAAACGGTTTTTGGTTGAAGTTCGGTCTCGGTAAACTTAGTTGGTGTTTGCTCGTCCGAAGTGTATAACGTCGCATTGCCTTCCACTAGCAAAAACGCCTCGTCCGTTTTGGTATGACGTTTAACGCATTTCATTTGGTCGTATTGGTCGGAATAAGTTATAAATGCAATTTTCCAACCTTCAAAAACCGTTTGCGTGGAAAAACCCGATTTAATATCTTTTAATACTTCTATCATCTATCCATCTTCCACGCTTTCATTTCACGGCGTAAGGGGTTTTTGAATCTTCCTTCCATACAACCACCTTTCTTTTCGAGCATACTTACGCACGCCCTTATACATCCACCGCATTTAGCCATATTGTATCCTACCCAGCTTGGAAAATATTTTTCCAGAGCCGTATAAACTTTCATAACTTCTTTTTCGTTAGCCACGTCGGTTTTGCCTTCTAATAAATCAAGCATACCGTTTTCGTTTTTGTCGAAAACTTCCTTGGGTACGAAAGGATTGTAATATCTTCCACCGTGTGTATAGAAAGCGTAACAACGCCACATATCTATATCCCCCCATTCGCATATCTTGCCTGCAAGATTTACCGTTATGGTCTTTCCGGAATTAATTTTTGGAATACATCCACCCGGACATTCCCTTACGCAAGCGCCACACTTTCTACAAAGCGGCTCGCCCGAATACATTTCGTCGTATTCGAGTTCGGCGTCGGTAAAAATGAACGCTACCCTTTGTAAAGGACCAAACTCTGGGGTTAAAAGCATTTTGCTCCAACCGATTTCACCAAGACCACAAGCAACTGCCGCTAGACGAAATTGGAATTGTAAATCAGGGGGTTGTTTGCCTTCTTCTGCCGGACGAGTGAATTGTACGCTTCTGTGGTGTGCCGTCTTGCCCTTTGCGTGTTTGCTTACTTCTATTTGTTCTTCTGGGGAAAGGGTGTTTCCTGGGCTTCCGTCCATATCCGATACCGCACCACGAGCGCCCGTGTTACGATACACGAAAGCTTCGTAACCTTCGTCTTCAATAACCTTGCCTACGTGATATAACACGGCAGGCGCTGCGATTTCGTTAATTCCACCGTACGCCATCGACGGATATTGATAAAATTGCGTGCCTTCTTCTATTCCCCTTTGAACTCCACGTGGTATTCTAAAAGCCATTGCTATACAACTTTTTGCTTGTGGGAATAAAAAAGTTGGGTTCATTACGTCAGGCGCGCCTGCAAATCTAGACATTGGTCCTATGCCGACTAGGTCTGCACCCGCTTCTAACGCCGCCTGTTTAATCATTTTGCTGGTAAGCATAATTTTCCTCCAATTTTTCGAAGGCGTTTCCACCATCCGAATATATCAATTTATCGTTTTGTATTTGACTTTTAATTTTGTTGTTGTTTAGAACGTACGGGTAAATGGTCGGAGCGTGATTGGGTTCAAGCAAACTTGCCGTATTCCCTACGAACTTTCCTCGTTCTATATACGCTCTCATTATCCTAGAAGGACTTTCGTGAACTCTAGTAGCTAGTTTCATACCCTTTACTAACTCTTCGTATAAAGATACATCTTCCGGCCTTATAAAATTGGTTGCAGTAAGCAACGCGCCTATATTACCCTCTCTTTTTAGAAACTTTTTGCAAGCCCCTTCAAATTGATAGCCGTTATCCATTTTGGCAATCTCGCTTTCGTGAGCAACTAAGTTGTCGTGAAAAGTGTGTGCCGAACAGTCGTTTAGACAACCGCTGTTTGCTAGTAAATACATTTCTTTGCCGTTATCGTCACACCATTTTCTAAGGGTTTTTAGAGCACCAAAATCTCTGTTTAGTTCGCGTTTAACGTAAAAACTGTCGTAAACGTCTTTTAGGTATTCCATTCCAAGAACGCTACCTATGCTCATATTAACAGATGCTCTCACGTCAATATCTGAAAAGTTTTGTTTTATAAACTTTGCTATAAGTGGCGACGTGGTGGTTACCGATTGAAGTCCAAAACTATTTTTTACAAACTCTACTATTTCGCCAACCTTACAAAAAAGGTCCCTTGACTGCGATAATTCGCCGTAACAGTTTGCGTTAAACAATAAATTGAACTTTAAGCCTGCGTCCGCTAAACGAGAAAGGTCTTCCACCTGTTTGGTTTGCGCTTCCCATGGAGTTAAACTTTGGTTACGTGTTTGGTCGTTTCTTCCACTAGGCGTAGTTCCCCAAGAAAAATACACCTCGTTTACGCCGTCTTTAAGTTCTATTATATCGTCAACTAGTCTATCGTCTTTTTTTATTGAATAGCCTACTGAAAATTTCATACGCTCGTTTCCTTTTATTTAACGTAATAAATTATACAACCGTTATCCCCCTTGCGTATATAAATGAACAAACACAAAAACATAACAAAACAAACATTTTGCACTTGCTTTTTACTATTCACCGTGATATACTTTTACTTGGAGATTTTCCTTTATGAAATTAGAAGAACTTAATCCTTTTATAAGGTACGCTAAACTGCATAAATTTTATAACGAACAAAAAGCTTTAAGCGTTTGTTACGATTGCCGTCTTTTTTTCGTGGACCAAGGTGACGGCACAGTTTTTGCCAACGGACAAAATTATACGGTAAACAACAATACTTTATTGTTTTTTCCACCAAAAACACACTATTCTTTTTCCTTTAAGAACAATAACGCCGTTAAGATTTACGTTATTAACTTTGATTTAACTGCTCAATTTAGTAATTTTAGTCATTCTATCGGCACGGCAAACGAATTTAATTTTGATAAAAACAAGTTCGTTGACGTTTGTCTTCCTAGCGAGTTAGAAAGCGTTACGGTAAAGAATAACTGTTTGATTGCAAGCGAGTCGGTTAAGTCTTGCGTTGACCTTTTTATTTCCAAAGCGCCTTATTACAAACACGTGGCGTCTGCCCACCTTAAACTTGCGCTTATTAACCTTTTACAACAAAAGGATAGTGAAAGTAACGACTATAAATTAGTTCAGTCGGTACAAGAATATATTAGAAAACATTATAATCAACCCGAGCTATCCAACGAAACTATTGCAGAGCGTTTTAACTATCATCCATACCACCTTAGTAGACTAATGAAGACTCACACTAAAAAAACTTTGCATAGTTATCTTATAGATTTCCGTATTCATATGGCTAAAAACTATTTGACTACGACAACTTATAACGTTACCACTATTGCCGAAAAAACGGGCTTCCCTACTTATACTTATTTTATAAAGATTTTTAGAGAAAAAACGGGTGTATCTCCCCTTCAATACCGAAAAAGTCATTCTAATATTGGTTTTTAGTTTTGGCTAATACTCAGCCTTTGAATAATTTAAAAACTCGACAATCATCTGTCGAGTTTTTTTGTTATTGACTGTCTATATTCGGTGGGGGTTTTGTAAAAGTGTTTTTTAAACACCCTGTTAAAGTTTCTTAAACTGCCAAATCCCGACTCCAAAGCAATATCGGTAACTGCCATAGACGTTTGCTCTAAAAGATTTTTTGCATAAAAACATTTCCTTAGAGTTAAATATGCCGAAAAACTCATTCCCGCACTAGCCGAAAACTCTTTGCTTAGAGTTACGGGATGGCAACCTATTTCTTTGGCAACGTCCTCTAAAGTAAATCCATAAAAAAACTTTTCGTTAATAACTTTTAAGGCTGAATAAAAAACTTTGCTTTTGATTGATTTTTCTTTTTTGAACGAACACTGCTCTACGATAAGCGCTATTAATGGGCTTGCCAAAGCTTGCGCAGTAAGTAGATCGTATTCGTGTTCGCCGTTTTTGGTTAGATAGTTCACGAGATTGACGTGTGCGTCGGTTAGATTAAACAATCTATTGCACGGCGTTTTATCCTCGATAAAATCGTAAAAATCCGTTGCGACACGCCTGTCCAACATTAAAATATGGCTCATGGAATCCGTACTGCTAAACGAGTGCGTTTCAAACGGTAACACGTATACCCCTTGATTTTTTTCTATAACGTATCGCTCGTTCTCAATTTCCATTACAAGTTGACCTTGAGTGACAAAAACTATCTCAGTTTCTAAATTAACGTGTGATTTGTAGCGTACGTTTTGAGTACGGGTGTAATTAAACCATTTGTTTGATAGAGTTGAAAAATTGAATGCAGGTGTAGTATCTTTCATAATTTTAACTTTTATAAATATACAACTAACCTTAACTTTTGTCAACATTTTTTTAATTGCACTAAATTTTGTCCTATAATATGAATATAAAGTCTTGTAATCTAACTCAACTAATAGTAAACTGATAAATAAGGAGGCAATCTATGCAACAAAGAATTTTTATCGATAGCACTATTCCCCTTAAAAACGGGCAAGTTTTCGACGGACAAGGAAAAATTTTATCGGGCGCAAAAAAACTTTGTCATATTCACGAGGAAGAAGGCGTTTTCGTTTGCGACCTTAACAAAGAAAAGATTTCCCCCAAACCAATGTCTCAAAGGGGCTTTTTCCAACCTACAAACAAGGCGCATTCCGAATTGTTTGAAGAAGACACCCCACTAAATCTATCAATCTTTCCTAAAAACAAACCTCTTTGCATAAAAGACGTTGAAATGCCCTTCCCCAACGACGGACTTGCCCCAGATAATTCAGGCAGGCCTGAGTATGGGTTTTATCTCGACACAAACGAAATTGGACATATATCCCCCGACCAAGAAATTTGGGCGCACGGTTTTTGGCTTTGGGACTGGGCTGACACCCACAACAAACTTTCTATTTTCGACCCAAAGACAGGCTACGTTAAAATAGATAATCTTGAAACAAAAATAACCACCCCAAAAGTTTTCGGTTATAAAATCGGGCAAAGGGTTTGGCTTGAAAACGCCAAAGAAGGTGTGACCGATGCAGGCGATTACTGTATTGACTTCCCTAAAAACCAAGTTCGTTTTATCCCAAAACAAAGTGGGCGCGATTACTACCTTTCCTTAACCGAAGTTTGCTTTGATTTAGAGAACTTGCAAGACGTCGTTATAGAAAACTGCACTATTACTGCTTTTGTTGTAAACGCTATTCGTATAAAAAATTGTAAAAACGTAGTTATTAGAAATTGTAAAATCTTTAATGTTGGTTGCACTGCAATCGAAGTTGACCACAGCCAAGGCATTGTGGTTGATAATTGCGAAATTTTCCATACTGGAAACAACGGCATTAAAATGACTGCGTGCGGAAGCAGAAGAACGCTTGATTCGGGTGATTGTTGCATAAAAAATTGTCACATGTACGATATCGGTTGTTTTTGTAGGACTTATGCCCCACCAATTCAATGTGTTGGCGTTGGTTTTACAATTGACAACAACGTTATTCACGACTGTCCACACATGGCAATTCAATATACCGTCAACGATATAAAAATAACCAACAACGTTATTTACCGAGTGTTGTACGAAACGGGCGATGCAGGGGCAATATATTCCGGTAGAGATATGACTTTCCGTGGAAATGAAATAAGCGACAACCTAATCTGCCTTACAGGTGGCGTTGGTTTTGGAACGATGGGCATTTACAATGACGACGGACTTAGCGGAACAAAAATTGAAAGAAACGTTTTTTATAAAGTTCAACGTGCCGTATTTTTAGGTGGTGGTATTGATTTTAAAGTAAAAAACAATTTGTTTGTTAGTTGTAATCCTGCAATCGAAACGGATGCAAGATTGATTTTGCATAAAGACGTTCTTGCAAGTCATTATCTACAAACCAATAAAAATCGTTTTTACTCAATAGAAACTTACGACCCAGAAGACACCAAACAAGGCTTGTCTGCCATAGATGAACCTTATATTTCACGTTACCCTGAACTTAAAAAACTTCACGAACGTTTTTCTTCCACCAAAGATTTGCCAAAGATATTCCCTAACGGAGAAATTAACGATAACGTTATTTTTGGCAAGGATTTGTCCTTCACTTGGGGACTTTCAGGACAAGACTTCTTTGATAATTTCATTTATAAAAATAACGCTAACGTAATATACCAAGAAGATATTGAAAAATTTGTTAACAAAACTCAGTACGAAAAATATTTGCTTGCACTTAAATTAGAAAATGAAACTACTAAATAAACTTTCCGACTTTAACGTTTTAAAGGATAACCCAAAAAAGATTTTAATATCCGTTTGCACGCCGTTAGTAATTTGTTATCTCATTTCAGTTTTTACTACTTCGGTAACAAACACAATCTATTCAAGGTTTTGCCCTGAATACTTTACCGTTTACGGTATGATTAGCGTGGCAATCGTTTCTTTGCAGATGATTATGGGTTGCGTTATAAACGCTTGTTGGATTAAAACTTCTTATTACTATAACGTTCGCACGTCAAACGAACAAATACCATATTTTGCCAACGCAGTGTACTCTATCGTTTTTGTTGAGTTTATTCTTGTTGCAATTCTTTTTTCAATTAAAAACCTTTTATTCAAGTGGTTTAACGTTCCTGACGAATATTATCAACTTTGTAACGTCTATTTTATAGTAAGCGTCTTGGCGTACGTTATTCCGTCCATCGCAATCTACTTTTCGTATATTGTTTCAGGAGTTGGCAAACCTTCTCATTTGTTTATATGTACACTTATTACACAATCAGGTACAATGGTGGTTTCGGGCGTGCTTTTGGGATTGTTTAAAGGGGGAATTGTAGGCGCTGCTCTAATTATCCCAACAAACTTCTTTATCGTTTTGTGCTTTACCCTGCTAGTGTTTAAAATAAGAAAAATTGATTTGCCCAAAACCAAGGTTGCGTTTAGGCTTGATTTTAAACTTATCGGTTCGTTTTTGGCAACGGCGTTGTTTATGGCTTTTCAGTCGGTAATGTGTCAAATTGGGGAGTTTTGCGTTTCCTACCAAACAAACAACCTTTTGGATATAAATTACAGAACAATGCTTGGCGTAACCTTACTGCCCTTTAACTTGGTGTTTAACAGTTTTTCTACTGCCACCGTTGTTTTTGTTCCTGCAAACTACAAAGCAGGGCTTTATGACAGAGTTAAAAGTTTTATTAAACTGACCACAATTGTTACCTTAATTTATAGTTTTATTTGCGCGATTGCTTACACTAGCATTGGAAGATGGTATTTTTCTACCTTATTTACCGATGAACAAATTATAAATTACGGCGCTTATTATTGGTGTGCTTACGGCATTGCTTATATCCCCGGTTGCTTGATTTACGTTCTTAGATTTTATCTTGACAGCGTTGGTAAAAACAAAGCGGCAATGGTTACCGGTTTTATGCAAATGGTTGGGGCTATGCTCGGCGCATTCTGGCTTATACCATCATTTGGGACGATTGGACGTTCTTGGACTCAACTGTCAACTTGGCTTATCCCCGCAGTTTATCTAATAATCGCTTGTTTATTTATTAACAAAAAGGTATTCACAAAAAAACAGTCTAGTATCCCAACTGAATAAAAAATAAAAACGACTTTTAAGAGTCGTTTTTTTAATTTTGCAAACACTTTTTTTATGGGATATTTTAATTATCATTCAACTGCAAAAAAACTTATTTCACAAAACAAGTTGTTAACTTATTATTTTACTGACGACCATAACGGAATAAAACCTGCGCTCGTTTTAGTCTTCAACGACCCAAAACATCCCGTCATGCCAATAAGAAAGTCTCATTGGGAAGAATATATATCCCTTATTGAAGATAAATCTTCCAAGTAATACTAAGGATATAAGTAATATTAAATATATTTTGTTTTTTTCTGAAAAAAATTTCTTATACCCATTTTCACTTCTTATCAATTTTTATAACGCATGGTCTATTTGAATTTCTCACGTTTTGTGTTCCTTTTATAATTATTTTACAATACTCGTAATCTTTTCAAATAACTCCGGAGCGTTTACTATAATTAGAGCAAGCTCTTCTCTTACTCTCGTTACGCCTTGGTAGAATAAATTCGGGTACAGATAATCAGGGTTTGGGTGTGGCACTCCTTGCAATTCCCCTAATTCATCGTAATAAAACGAGTTATCCATGAGCATAACCACTTTATCAAATTCTTGTCCTATTACGTGGTGCGTGTCGAAATCTTCGTTATACTCGGCGTATGGACTTGTTTCATAATTAGATTTTGAGTAGTTTATAAATACAAATCCTTTTTTTCTATAATATTCCAAAATGTTTTGTGCTTCTTGCGTCGTATTAGCATAATTCAACTGTACGTTAAAGTAATTCATAGGTACTTTTGGTTTATGCCTCAAATTCTTCATATTTAGAATAAACGAACTAATCTCTTTATTCGTACGAATTCTTTCTGATAAAACAAATTCTTTTTGTGGATTTAAGTTCCTAATTTTTCCGACGATATCTCGTCTTTTTTCCGCAGACGATAAAACTTGTTCCGGATCGGACGAAAATACGCATATTTGTGCGTTTTCTTTAAGCGAAACACAAATCTTGTCAAATTGGTTTTCGTATATTCTATGCGTTTCGTCAACTAAAACGAATCTATATTTACTTAAATCAAAATCATCGTTTTTTAACCGCCATGCCGATATAACGTCTAAATTTTCTATCTCTTCTCCTATTTTTCTTTGTCCGTCCGCCAATTCTCCACAGTGTATTATTACCGTAGAACCGTTTTTAGAAAGAGTTTTAGCTATATCGTATAACAACAAGGTTTTTCCAGTTCCCGGTTTGCCCGTTAAATGAAAACTTGCGTCTGAAAATGCCATGTCTAAATGTTTTAATAGCTCATTTTTGATATGTTCCTGCGCCTGAGTTAAAAAATATTCCCCCAAAATAAACTTCGTTGGAGTATTTAACGGTGAAACTAAATATTGCGACGCCTTAAAAAGATTGTCTATTTTGGTTAGGTATTCGTCTTCCACTGTTTTTAACGACACCATTACGTCGTCTAAACTCACTTCTACTAATTCGTTATTTAACGAAAGTTTATAGCATTGCATTTCATCAGTTACTATTGAATATAGCGCAAGTCTTTTCCCTAGGTGATTTAAATAATATCTGTTTTTTAATAATTGAGCTAATATTTGTTCCTTCCCTACGTTCGTAGATTTTAGTTCTACGTTAATTATGTATTTATCAGATAACTTTAACAAATCAAACTCTTTACCTATTTGAGGTATGCAAAAACCATAGAAAAATCCGTCAAAATCTTTTATTTCCATTCCATTGCGAACCATATTATCAACGAGAATTCTTAAAGATTCAATTTCATGATGCTGAATTCTCTTTTCTTCTCCTTTTTGAGAATGATGCTTTTCCACAGCACTAAAAACGTTCTCGTCATGTATTCGTGAAATCGAATAAATATTTATTGGTCTAGTCACGCGTCGCCCTCCTATCTATATGTAAAGATGTAGTCAAAATGAATAAAAAAATGTCATTAAATTCCAACTTCAATATAGTCTAATTTACGTAAAGCGTATTCTTTTATTACACCATTATCAAATATCTTTATCTTTGCATTTTCTTGTGTAACACTAAAACTTTCGCCGTTATTTAAGGTTATTAGTAATTCATCATAGGACCAATGATGCTTTACGTTAATATAACGAATTTGGTTTTTAGTTATCATTTTATTTTGCACATTAAAACATAACGTGTTCTCAGCTATTATACAGTGTAAAGATTTATCCCGTCTTTTAGCGTGTATATAATCTAATGTAATACATTTTTCAAAAAATTTTAAATTGCTGTTTGCATATGAAAGTTGCCCTTCAGTTCTTATATGTTCTACTAGTCTGTTTATATCGTTAAACCATACGCCATCAGACACTGTATCAATAGATTCAGATTCATCATCTTCAAAAAACACTATTGCGTTTATCCACGCTTTATCTGGAATTTGTTTTCTCAAAAGATATATTGCGCGATTTAGTTGCTTAAATGGAGACTTTTGGTATTTAATATGTGTTTCTCCCGTCCAGCGGTCAGTTTTTTCTTGAACGAATCCTTCTTCTTTTTCAACTATTCTTCCCTTCCAACTCTTTACTTCAATTGCAAACAACTTGTTATTATAAAGTACTAAACAATCAATTTCTGCATTCCCTTCTGTTGTATTTATAACAACATTCTTTTTGATTCTACATGTGGGAAGCGCTTGTTTCAGGAAATTAACAAACTCATCTTCCCCGTAATTCCCATATCTTTTTTCAGATGAAACATACGGTATAGAAGGTTCCGCTAAACGAACAAAGCCCATTTTTATTTTATGAAAAAAATTTTTAATTCCCATAAATTCTTATCTCTCCATACCGCAGGTATAGCATTGTTTGGATAGCATTTCTTCGTTTTTGATACTGCTATATAATCTAAATCCACCGGCAAAGTTGTAGGCATCAAAGCCGTTTTGCATTAAAATGCGTGTTGCAAGATAACTGCGCAAGCCACTTTGGCACATAACGTAGATTTTTTTAGACTTGTCAAGTTCGCCTAAACGCTCTCTTAAATCATCAAGTGGAATATGGATAAAACCATCAGCGTGTCCACGCATATATTCAAAAGGTGTGCGAGTGTCAAGCAAAATCACGTCATCTCTTTCTCTTAAAGACGGAATATCTTCATAATAAAACTGCTTAACTATACCGTTTTTAATGTTTTCCACAACAAAACCTGCCATATTTACTGGGTCTTTTGCAGAAGAATACGGTGGAGCGTAAACAAGGTCTAAATCTTTTAGTTCATCGGCTTTCATACCCGCCCTAATCGCCGTGGCAATAACGTCAATACGTTTATCAACTCCGTCAAATCCAACGATTTGCGCACCTAAAATCTTATAGGTTGCCTTGTCAAAAATGAGTTTAACGGTCATTGCCGTTGCCCCTGGATAATAGCCAGCGTGTGAATTTTGCGTTAAAATAACCTTTTCGTATTCTATGCCGTTTGCTTTGGCTTGCTGTTCGTTAATACCAGTAGTTGCAACCGTCATATCAAAGAGTTTAATAACCGAAGAGCCTTGCGAGCCTTTATATTCACTATTTAATCCACAAATATTATCGGCAACTATTCGTCCTTGCTTGTTGGCTGGCCCTGCAAGTGAAATTACTGAATCTTTATCGGTTATAAAGTGCTTTACTTCCACTGCGTCCCCTACTGCATAGATATCGGGAATTGAAGTTTCCATTTTTGCGTTGACTTTGATTGCACCTTTAACGCCAAGTTCTAAACCTATTTTTTTAGCAAGCGTATTTTCGGGCGTAACGCCAACAGCAAGCACAACCATATCAGCGCTTATATTTGAGCCGTTATCAAGGTCAAGAAAAACTTGATCGCCTGTAATACTCATTTTGGTTGTGTTCATGCTTAGTAATAATTGTACGCCGTGGTGACGGAAGTTTGCGTGGACAAACGACGCCATATCACAGTCAACCGTCGGCAAAATATGGTTAGAGCGTTGCACGATAGTGGTTTTAATGCCAAGTTCTGCAAGGTTTTCTGCCATTTCAAGACCGATAAAGCCACCACCTATAACAACTGCCGTTTTAGGGTGTTTTTGTTCTACAAAGGCACGAATTTTAAGCGTATCCTCTACGGTACGAAGCGTGAAAGTTCTTTCATTTTCAGTATAAAAATCGGGCAAAATAGGTTTTGCACCGGGTGATAAAATTAGTTTATCGTAGGTTTCAGTAAAACTCGTTCCCGTTTTTAGGTCAGTTACGTGGACGGTTTTATTTTTGAGATCAATATCGGTTACTTCGTGATTAACTTTAGCGATTATTCTAAAACGGTGGAAGAAACTTTCGGGAGTTTGAAGTGTCAAATCTTCCTTATCTTCAATAACACCACCTATATAATAAGGCAAACCACAGTTTGCGTATGAAATAAAGCCCGAACGCTCAAAAATAATAATTTCTGCTTTTTCGTCTAGTCTTCTTATTCTTGCTGCGGCAGTTGCACCACCTGCAACCCCACCCACGATTACGATTTTCATTTTCCCCTCCGATAAAGGCGTTTTAATTTTTTTAGTTATGATGACAACTTCCCTTTCCACAACCGTGTTCGCCACAGGTGTGTGCACCGTCACCGTGTTCATGGTCGTGGTGAGAACATCTAACGTTGGGATTAAAGTTAAGTTCGTTTTTCAAAAATGCTTCTACTGCGCTGTCGCAATCGCCACTAACACCACCGAAAAGTTTTATGCCAAGTTCGTTAAGCGCACTTATGGCTCCACCGCCTATGCCACCACAAATAAGAACGTCCACGTTGTTTTCTTTTAAGAAACTTGATAATGCGCCGTGACCTTGGCCGTTAGTGCTAACAACGGTTTTAGAAATTATTTTATCGTTTTCTATATCGTAAATCTTAAACTGTTCGGTATGCCCGAAATGTTGAAAAATTTGTTCATTGTCATAAGTTACTGCAATTTTCATAATAGAGTCTCCTTTATTTTTTTAAATATATTATACCCCTTTTTATCACTTTTTTCAATTGTTTTTTGATATTGCCCTTAAAACAAAAATCTTTACTTTCAAAAGCCGATTTTAGCCAAAAAGTAAAGATTTTAAATGTTTTGTTAGTTTATAAGTAAAGATTTACTCAATATCTAGTATGTTTATTTTCTTCTTTTTGAGTAAGAAAGCATTAACGCCTACATTTTGCCCTAAAAATAGTAAAAACCACAAGAAATTGTGGTTTTTTGGTAGTCCCTGCGGGAAACGAACCCACGACTAGCCATTAGGAGCTTGAAATGTACTTAGAAATTAAATCTTTTATATTAAAAATCGAACATAAAATTCGTTTTATCAAATAAATTATTTCGTAAAATTCGTATCGTTACGAAAAATTTGTATCGTTTTCTAACTTTTCTGATGAAAATAATTCAATTTCTATTCCAAGACCCAAAATTACAATCCCCAAAATTTCGCCACTCTCGTTAAGAATCGACTCAAAAAGAATCTCAATTGTAGTCACCCCACTTTGGGTATTAACTGGACATAAATTTGGAATTATAAAACGCATTTTTTGCAATTTCACTCCCATTGAGAATCGTGTTACGCTTTACCGCCTTATTTGCTCTCTACGTATTCTCTAATTTCTTTCATAAACGCTTGTCCGTTGTTGTCAAACCATCTGTCACGAATGCCTTTTATAGAAAGAAATTCTTCTCTAGTAGTAGGCTTCTTAGTTGCCAATTGAACTAATACTCTATCCCACGCAACACAATAATATGGAATGTCCTTTTCATCGCCTATTTTCTTTCTTAACGATTGTAAACGTTTCAAAAGTTCGACGTCTGTTAGAAGCGCTCCATCTTCATCAATATAAACTTCCCAGCCTTCAACCACAATAGTCATACCACCATCAACAGTTTGAATTTGAGGTTTAGTCTTCGTATTGTTAAGAGCAACAATTTCTTCTACTATTGATAAATCTATATTGTGGATATCTTCAATAGATTTTTCACCGTTTACCCTTACAGTAGGATATAACCCTTGTGTCCTATAAAGGTAGTTTTCTTCTATAAGAAATTCAACAATATCAAAAACATGTTTCGTTTTTATTGACTTTAACGCTCCATAACAATCAAGCTCGTTTAACTTATAATTAACAACTTGTTGATTTTTACTTCCTCGTAAAACATTAACCATCATCGTTGCGCCAAAATAATTTACTTTACTTATTTCAGCACAAGCATTAATAATTAGTTCGACCACTCCTATAGCTGTTAATTCAGTTGGAGAATTTTCTTCGCTATTTTCAACGTCTTCAACTTCAGTTGTATTAACATCCTCATCTTCAATTTTAGTTTCAGTTTCCACAACTGTTGTAGGTGTTTCAATATTAGTTTCTTCTCTTCCCTCTTGAGTTTCTTCAATAACTTCAATTTCTATTATTTCGTTATCTTTCACTGACTCGTCAAAATCCTGTGGAGAAATAGTATTGTTGCAACCTTTGCCGTCATGCGTATAGTTAGTGCAACCCAAGAAAGGATGTCCGTCTTTTGTTTTTACTATTAAATACCCATCAACACACTCAGTACATTTTTGGATATACATTTTACCACCAACTAAGTTGTTTGAAACAAAGCCACAAACTTCAGGTTCATTAGTACAAACCCAAAGATTCATAGCACAATCTTTACGATGCCTACGTTGTAACGGATAACCACAAATTGGACAAACTTTATTTGTCAGCAAGCCATGTGGCTCAGGATTAAATTCGCCTTTAAGTACAATATTTTTATACTCAGCTTTGAGTTCCAAAACAAATTCGGACGGATGTTTTTCCGGTGCAATTATAAATACCCTATTCTTTGTTCTTGTTAAAGCAACATAGAATAATCTTCTTTCTTCGGCATAATCCATTTCATCCGACTGCTTGATAACCAATTTCATAACCGGGTCATCTTCAATCTTAGATGGAAATCCGTAAACTGCGTCTTTTGCATTTATGATTATAACGTTATCATAACCCAAACCTTTAGAGCTGTGTGCCGTTAAAAATGTTATATCTACTTGTGGATATTTTTTAGAATAAACTTTACTACCATTTGCATTATATTCAAACGCGCCCGTTCTAGATAAAGTTTCTCCATCGTAATTATATCTACCGATAAGTAAAATACTCGTTTTGTTACCATGTTTGGCTACTATTTCACCGATAGAATACTCTAAAGCACGAGCCATTTTATGAAGAGGACCACCTTCAGTTGCTCTTTCATTCCATTTTTTAGGTGTATCATCGTAACTTACAACAATTACTGGGTCTTCTATGTGTTTAGGAGAAATTAATGATTTTTTGATTTGTGCATCATTCTTTTGAATAAATCCACCCGCTATATCAATAACTTCTTGAGCATTTCTATAAGTTCTAGTGATTTTTAATTCTTCACCATATCCCATTTTTTCGCAAAACTTTGTAAACAAAGTAACATCCGAGCCACTAAACGCAAAAATCGACTGCCAATCATCACCTACTGCGATAATTTTCGCATTGGTAACTTTAGACAATTCTTTTGCCATATCAAAACGTTGGCGAGATATATCTTGATACTCGTCAATTATTATGTATTTAAAATGTAATTTTTCTTTTAATGTAGCAACTTCTCTTAATGCACGTGCGGCATCATTAATCATATCTTGGAAGTCTACAGCATTATTTCTAGAAAGTGTTCTTTGATATTCCAAATAACACTCCCTACATATTTCTAAGAAAAGTTTAGTTCTTTCACTTTTTACAATACGAATAAATTCATAGAATTTATCTTCCGTGTAACCATTTGTCTTAAAGTTTTTGATAAAATCACAAATCAAATAAACCATCTTCGCAATGTATTTATTTTCTTGTATAAGCGCTAATTTATTTAAAACTTCTTCGGAAGACCTAGGGGTTGAAATAATACCGTTTTCTCTTAAAAGTTCAGATAAATGGTCTATTAAACTCTTGCCATCATTGTATTTTGAATAGGTATATATAAGTTTTGTGCCATGCTTTTGATGAATTTGAATTTTATCATTTATTGCTTTTTTATACTTTGCTATTTCTTCTTCAGCATATCTATCGTTTTTTCCGTCTTCCGATAATCCAAAATGCTCTAAGTAAATTTCTTTACCATCTTGCCTTATAACAAAATCGGGAGAATAGCGTTTTTTAGACATAAAAATATAATATGGATACGATGGTTCATACTCATATTCAATACCGTTTAAATATAAAAAGTTTGCAATTTGAACTTCTTGAGAAGATTTAACAACCTCATTGTTAAGTGTAACTTTTCGTTTTGTATTCTTTTCTACATATGTATAACTATATTCGTTTAAATTCCCTTTTAACGTAGAAAAATCCGATTTAATAATACTATTTAAAAACTCTCGCTTGTCCGTTCCCTCATATTGCGTATCAAAATAGCTACCAAAAAATAATACAAGATTATCCGCCATTTTCTTATCTTTAATTTTAACAAGCAAATAGTCTCTTATCGTGTTATACAAAAAGCCGTCTTCAACAATGTTTAACTTTTCATCATTCTTCTTTCTTAAGATAGCATTACCTGCAGAGTGAAACGTGGTAATTGGACAAGGTATATTAAGTGCCTTATTTATTTTATCCTTTAATTCTCCAACTGCCTTATTTGTAAAAGAAATAATAAGAATTTCTTCAGGATTTATATCTTTCTTATCGACTAAATATTTAACTTTTGCTGCAACCGTAGTAGTTTTTCCAGCGCCAGCTCCCGCAATAACCAAGCAATAATCCTCATCAGTTAAAACTACTTTTCTTTGGTCTTGATCAAGCACAATATTTTTATCAATATTAAACAAAATCTCGTCCAAATACTTCTTTTGTTTTACCATAGAAGATTCAACAAACTCTTTATTGTGGGAAGAAATTATATTTTTAAGATTTTTGAAACAACTTAAAAACGCATTTATAAAATCTAGCTTTATTTTATTCTTTTTACAATACGCTAATAGCAACCCCGAATCGTTTATAGTGATAAAAGCTTTATTTGTTTCTGAAAATTGCTCAACTAAAAAACTATAATCTCTAACCGAAATATAGTTCTCCTTAGCCAATAATTCACCAAGCTTTTTATTAAATTCTTCAACCGCTATTACTTCAGCGGGCTTTTCAACTTTCTTAAAAAACAACCAGCCCATTTGCTTCTCCAATTGTACATATCGCAATTTTATATTTTGAATCCTATCCAAACCGCATGCATTTAGCGCTATAAAAACAAGTAAAATTTTACATTTCGGATATTTTTATTATAGAAGTTTTTGATGAATGCTTCTTTGGAATTCGGTTTTCCATTATCAAAATTTGACAACTTGTATTCTCCAAATTATTAACAACATTATTAATAATTTCTATTGTATTAACCCCATCAATGTATAAATGAGACCAAAAACTATCAATAGTTATCATGTTTAATGAGTTGATATTTAATGATATGGCTTTCAATAAAATCTCTATTATTATCGCTGCCGTACATATATTCCTATAGCCCTTAGATAAAATACTCCTCGCCGTTCCCGCAAACTCAAAATCAAATTCATTTAGGTTAAAAGACACACTTGCATACTTTTTTATTCCCCAATCTTTTAACCTTTTTTCAGCTAAAACACATACTTCTTTTATGTTTTTTTCAAATAAATCATCAATAATACTTTGTTGTTGCTCTATAATCGCATTTTTTTGTTTATTAACACGTTTAATGTGAAAAATAGCTTGCATTTTCTTATAAGTGTCGAAATCTTCAATTTTTTTAGTCAAGGTTATTAAATCTTTTTCCGTTTTTTCCAACTCAATTTCTAATTCCTTAACAATCTTTTCTTCTTTACTCAATGCATTATTTAAATTGTCTATCTCCTTTTTGTTGATAGATAGTTGTTTGTCAATATCTTTTATTTTGTATATCAACTCAACAAATTCATCTTCATCAAAGACAACATTTACTATTGGTACATCTCTTCCACATTCACACTGAACAGTTAATCCTCCTACAAAGTTTACAAATTGCCTTGCTGAATTATTATCCTCTATTTGTGATTCAAACAACTGCTTTAATGATAGTAATCTTTCAAAATTTATAAGTTTTTCATTTTTAATTAAAGTAATATTTTGAATAATCTTATTGCTTTTTTCTTTCTTTTTAGTCAAAGCCTCTATTTGTTTATTTAACTTTTTATATAAAGATAGATTTTCTTTTGTCGGCTCTTCAATGCTTTTCTTTAATACATTCAATGAGTCTTGTATTACATTTAAATACTCTATATCCGCTTTCGTCTTTTCTATTTCTTTTTCATCTAAAATCTTAGCTGTGAGTAAATATTTATAAAAATTTTTAATTTTTGTTTTTTCGGTGTAATTATCAGTTATCAATGAGCTAGAAGACGTCATTCTAGATTCATCAAAAAACAAACATTTAACATATTCTCTTAATGAAAAAGTTGAAACCTCCATTTCAGTTTTATTTCTTATTACTTTTATCGGATTGTAATTTATTACATTGTTTAAAATTTCATTATATTTACCGTTTATAATGTCACCATTGCAAAAAACTGAATCCTGTTTGTTGTCTTTTGGAATTTTTCTCACGAATAAATATTCATTACCGCCACTTTGTATTGTCATATTTATTTCATACAAGCCTTTATAGACTTTTTTAGCTTCATTAGCATCAATCTTGGTTCCATCCGCACCTAAAGCATATTCCAATAACTTGAATAATAAGGTTTTACCAGCGCCACTTTCATCGTAAATAATGGTAACATTATTGTTTAATTCAAAAGAATACTCTTTTTCTCCTTTTAATACGATTGAACTAATTTTCATGATGCACCTCCTAATTTCTTTTTTATAAATTTACTAACCATTTCTTCATAAACTCTACTTAAGTTTTCTTTACAATTATAATTTGAACATATATACTCAATTTTTTGAATTAACCCTTTATTTTCTTTGTTGTTAATTATATTTTCGGAAAAAATACAACCGGAAATGCTTAACTCAAAAATTCTCTCATGTAAATCAATTAGCTTAGTGGCTAATAAAATTGCAATTGATTTATTTAGGATGTTTGTATAATAAGTCAATGAATTTATATTTTTTATGTTTTTACTTTGCATCGTATTATCATGATAAAAATCAGACAAAGACACTAAATACAATAAGCTTTCTCTATCTAGACCTTTATTCTTATAAAGAAACAAACATATTTTTACACATAATGAGTATACTTCAATATTATTCATCTTTATCCACCCAACCAATTTTCTCTTCATTAACCAAATAATGACACATTCCTTTTCTATCCGCGTTATTTATAATATCCAAAGCATTATCCCCTAGAGCGCTATTAGAAATTCTTAATTGAGTTGCTTGTTTTAAACATTCAACGTATCTTTCTTCTAATGCTTTATTATTATAAAATAACATATTAATTCCTTGAAAAACTTCTTCTATTGCAGCATCAAACTCGCAATTATTTCCGAAAAGATATTTGTCGGTTTCTTTTAAACATAAACAACTATAATAATCATTTTTAGCATCGCTTACTACAGTCTTTTGAATTTTAATATTTGGATAAATAGATTTGATTTGAAGAACAAATTTGTCTTCATCATATCCTCCCCATTCAATTTTCTTTCTAAATCTAAAAGGTTGATCTTTATAAAATCTTGCTGTTCCCAAATCACTTTTATAATAATCTAAAATTATCTCATCAACATCAATGTTCTCTATCATTGAGAAATCAATATCCTCCAAGAGCCGAATTGCCTTAGCCAACTCTTCATCGGTATGTTTAATATTCATCCTATTCAAAGAAGCATTAAAATCACTGACTACTATTGCTTTTAATTGGGCTTTATTTGTAAAAGTTTGTATTTGTTTACTGTTTATTCCCTTACTAGATACTATACGAACCTTGGTTGGCATTGGAATTTCTTCTTTGCTAACATAATAAAAAATTTTCACACAAATATCTATAACATCGTTTAAACTTAAAGCCTTATTATATTGTTTCGCTTGATAATAAACCACCTCATTATTATTTTGGTAATATATATCAATTCCTTTATCTCCGGTTCCCCCTATTCTATATATTAAGGTTTTCTCATTAAGCTGTTGTTTACAAAACTTTAGCCATTCAAAAATAAAATTTTCAAATTCTTCCCCAGAATAAGTTAAAATAACCTCATGCATTTTAGCAAAATGAATTCGTTTTGCCTTTTTGCCTTTGGGAATAGTTATTTTATTTAAAGCTACTTGCTTTTTATCAACTGACATACATTTCTCCTAAATACCTATATTGTCCAATATTAAATTTCTTTTGGATTAACCGATAAGTTAGTCTTTCTTGTTTCAATCCCACTATTAATTATTATAATTTTGTTTTTATCTTCCTTGCTTATTGAAAAATTCAATTCAAGCTCGTATATGTTTTCTAACATGTCTTGTAATAATAATGATACATATTCGATTTCATTTGAATATTCGAATCTAAAATCATTTTGCAAGTAATATGTTTTATTTTTCGGCAAGACTTGTCCGTGGTCATAAAGATGATATTCGTCATTAATTCTAAAACCTCTTATTACAACATGTGAATAATCCGAATTGCTAATAACAATTTGAGGAAGAGTAAACGCCACCTTGTTTGCTCCCGCGTTTTTTAAGGAGCCTATATTCCTTTTACTAAGCAAAATGCCTTTCATTAACTCTTCTTTATTTATAGATGTCATTTGAGGATTGCAAATAAAAACAAGTGGCTTAACTCTTTGCTCCTCAGCTAGCTTTCTATCATTGTCAGATTTCTTAATCGTCCAAGCAACTCCTACAAGCGTTAATAATCCTCCATAAACCGCCGCAATAATAGGAATTATAATCTCTTGTAACTCTTTATTAGGAATGATATAAATTAAATATATCGTCAATGATATACCAACAATAAAATCTTGGATTAATCCAAAGCTAAAAGCTTTATTACCACTTATAAATGCTTTAGAAAGGTTATAAAATACAATAACCATTATTAATCCACCCAAAATAAATCTCCACGTAAGATTATTTATGATGAAGGTCATATAGAAAAAGTCACATAACCAATAAAACAAGCA
This sequence comes from Clostridia bacterium, assembly GCA_017399945.1. Lineage (GTDB taxonomy): Bacteria > Bacillota > Clostridia > Christensenellales > Borkfalkiaceae > UBA1259. The sequence goes on along the minus strand of JAFQAQ010000019.1, from coordinate 80,475 downwards.
TAAAACAAAAAATCTTTGATTTCCCTTAGATTCTTGCTCTTTTGTTGGTTTTATTCTCTTAAACACAAACTTTTTTATATTATATAACCCGTACGGTATTGCTATAATTATTAAGGCAAATATAAGCCATTGCCACCACATTATTTACTCTCCTTTATCTTTTCGGCAACTCTTCTTATAACCGGTACAACAACACTGTTGCCAATCATATTTCTTCAATTCCTAAGCTTTTCAAATATTCATACGTACCATTATAGTATTCAGGCAAACGTGTGCTATCTTCCCAAAACCCACTCGGATTTTTATTTCCGTTACCTTCTGGAACACATATCACCATACCAGCTCTTGCACGCGTCAATAAAACACGATAAGCATTTAACATATACTTCATTAAATCTTGTTTGCTTTCGCTCGTTGGCGTTTGTTCTACCCACTTTGTTTGACCGTTAAATCTGTAGAAACGCCACTCACCATTTTCATATCGCATATCGGCATCCCAAAGCAAACACGTATAATCAAGTTCTAACCCTTGAACTTGAATTTCCGTTGCAGCATCTTCAAGATAGTTCGACGCTCTTGTGTCAATTTTATCTTCCAAGAACCAATGAACAGCATTTTCATCTCCAGAAGGTAAAACGTGGATACCTAAAGGTTTAAATCTTGCCGATTCCTTTGTTATAAGAACGCCTGTGCGTTCAGTTCCTCTAACCTTATCGTGCAACCACCTTTTTGCTTTTTCCATATCCCTTGTAAGAACAATGGGATACTTGTCCTTAATTTCTTTATATAATTCCGTCGCAGTAGGCTCAATCGCAAGTAATGCGTGAACAAACGCAGAAAGTTTTTCTGCTCTATAAGAACGTAATGAAACCGCAAGGTGTAAATTATCAGAATATGTAACCTTATCGTTCTTTTCAAGCAACTCGTTCACTTTGCCTTCGGCGTATTCCGCTTCCGTTAACTTCGATGAAATGTAAACGTTCCAATGCGGGAATTTTTCATTAAGCGCGTTAATCCACTCGGAAATACCCGCTTCGCCCGTATTGATTTCTTGTCCGCCGCCAACAAGACAAATAATTGTTGCCCAGTCCTCACGTTGGTCAAGCGACCAAATCAAAAACGCCGCCTCAGACATAGGGAAATTAGGAACTTTTAATTTATTACCATATGTTCCGCCTCTTTTAAGATAATCGGCAAGTCTCTTATGCGTCCAAGAACGTTGCGCCTCGTCAAAAATTGCAACGTGTTCCACTTCGCCGTAGCCAGATTCTGCAAGCTTCACCGCCTTTTCAGGGTCAATTTCTAAAACCCCGTTTTCAACGGGATTTTTGATTTTCGCAAGCATATTATCACGATAGCGGTGGATAATTTGAATAAACTTGCCAACTTCTCTACGTGAATCGGAGAGTTTTTTACTTTCGCTTCTTTCACGACATTTTTGATAATTGTCTTTTGCAAGCGCTTCCGTCAAAACTGCAACCAACGGTCCGTTACCCGAAAGATAGACCGCGCCTTCGTCCTCAATAGGCTTATCTTGTCCTTGATACGTTTGTCTTACGGCAACGTCAAGCCCAACTAAAGTTTTACCGGCGCCGGGAACACCTGTTACAAAGCAAATACTTTTTTCTCTGTTTTCTTTGCTCTTTTGTATTACGTCAAGAATATATTCAATTGTTGCGTCGGTAGAAACTTTGTCGGCTTCGTGTCTTGTAATATCTTCTACTGAATGACTTTCATAAAGCGTTTTCGCCGCCTCAATAATTGTAGGCGTTGGCGCATACGGACTAATAATCCAATCCGGATTGACTTCAGGTTCGTTTGGATATTTTTCTAAAATTTTTGATATTAAATTAGAAATACCCGCTTCGCCTGTAACAAGAGGATTAACTACTCTATCGTCATAAACAGACATTTTAATATCGGTCGAAGAATTACGATAATTCGTTGCAACCAAAATCGGGACAATAAGGTTGTCCTGACTAAATTTATGGAAGTTTTTCAAATCAAGCGCATAATCAAGAACTTGGTCGATATCTGCTTCCAATATCTTTGATTCGCCGACCTTAAACTCAACGCAAAAAACTATGCCTTCAAGAATCAAAACAACGTCAATTCTTTTCCCCAGACGCGGAATATCATATTCAAATATAACTTGTCCGTTTTTGTCCGCATAATTTGATAAAACCTGCTTTATGATAGATATTTCAGACCTCCACGCTTCTCTTGTGGTCGTAAGAGCATCGCCGTGATAATTGTCGCATAACGCACCAAATATTGAATTTTCATCAGTAGTAATAAATTTCTCAAAACTACTGTTATATAAACAACGACTCATATAGATTATCCTTGTGTTTAATTAAAATTTTTTGTTTAAAACTATTCGTTCTTAAAGTTACATTATTCTATAATGTTTTTAAATCTATTATAAATATCTTCCTCAAAAGTTTTTAATAGGCTTGAACTTGCCGACCAAAAAGCTGGTTGTTTATCTGTAAATTCTTTACTATCTTGAACTAATTTAATAGATAAATTTTTATATTTATCTGTTAGTTCTTCAACTTCTTTTGTGTATTTTTCTATATTTTCAGTAAAATAATCTTTGCCGCAAGCTTGATAAGACCTCAAAAGTTCCTGTTCATTATATAAAATCTTATTAGACAAGTTGATATTGTTTCTTATTAGTGCGTATTCAGTAGCTGTCTCTACATATTTGAGATATAATGTCTGAAGATTAAAATACATCTCCTTAAATTTCACAATTTCTTCTTTTAGTTTAACAGAAAATTCCTGATTATATCTACATGGATTAGTACAATTTTTGCATTCATCTAAATTCATACAAAACCCATATAAAAACTGTAATTTCAGGCTAGTTTGACTAATTCTATCTAAAATCCCAAATTTAATTTGATGCACATCCGGAGCGGGCATCTCGTAATTTGTTGTCAATTTAATCACAGGCTCAAAAGCAAATGCAATATTTATTTCCTCTATTACTTTCTTTATCTCATTTTTTTCATTTTGTGCAACCTCTAATTGAGAAAGTTCATTTTGCTTCCTTTGATATTCATTGCTAGAAATTGCTTGTTGTTCATTTTGCCAAACTGCAATGTATCCTAATTCAGCTGTCACAACTGCTCCAATAATTCCTATGGTCAATGCTATCCAATCACCAGCACCACTTAACCAAAATATCTTTTGACCTTGTTCATTAACAGTCCACAATGTAAAATTCAGAATAATAAATAATACAAAAACAGAAACACCTATCCCAATTATTATCCAAAAAACAGATTTTTTGTAAAATGATTTATTCATCTTTATTCCTTTCTCCTTAAGCGGCTAAAATCAAGTTGATTTTAGCACGGTAAATATGACAATCTCAGTCATATTTATAAAATTTTTTAATTTTCTCTTGCTCTCCACAATGCCATCGGGTGTGCAGAGATGCGTTCTACAATTTCTTTATCTTCAAATAAAAGTTCGGGGCGATAGTTTTTGTTCGCAAATTCTTTTACAAACTCTTTTTCGTTGTCGTTAAAAACAAGCAAGCCCTGTAAAAACTCTTTAATTGAAGCGATTGCCACATCTTTTTTGAAACGGTCATTCTTGTTAAGCATAGGTTTTAATTGTCTATTAATATCTCTATCCGTAACACCGTCTAAAATATCAAGCGAAACGTCGCAAATACTAGCATCTCCACCGATACAATTATAGAAAATCGTGCACTTTTTAAGCATTTCTTTATCTTCTATAATACCTCTTTCAATTAGCCCGTAAACGTCGTAAATATCCCTTGGTTTACAACGACCAATCAAAGCTGCAAGTTTGCTTCCGTATAATTCACAAGCACTTAAAACTTTCACCTTGACTTCACTTTCGGCAACTGGAGTTTTGATAGGTTTATCGTTCAATGGAAGAACGTGCTTTCTATCAAGATAATTTATTTCTATTTTGATATTGTCGCGATTACCCGCATTATTTATATATTGAAATACGGCAGAATCTAAAGCAAAATATCTTTTGCTTTGTGGCGAAAGCGAATAATTCTTTTGGAATAACGCCATTTGCAAGAAGTTCCACAATTCTTCTTTGTCCTTTTCCATTTCTTCTTTCGTATCGCCAATATAGTCTAAGTCTATGTCAACGGAAAGTCTTGGAAGTTCACGATAAAACAAATTGATTGCCGTTCCGCCTTTAAGAGCAAGTTTATCTTTCCATTTAGACGTAAACACAAACTCTAAAATATCCGCAAGGCGCATAACCTTTTCAACATTATCTTTTATAAAGTTAGTTTCTTTCGCTATTTTAACTACGTTTTTTTGCGATAGGTTTATCATATCAGTTCTCCGTGTTTATAAGTTTTTCGGGATACATAAGTCCCCAATACTTATCCGTTTTTCTCGGCATCTTCTTATTTTCGCTTATATCTTCCAATTTTATAGAGCAGTTTAGCTTGCATATATCAAAGAAATTTTGCGATAAAAGGTCTTTCTTAAGCAATGAAAGTAAAAATCCCGCTTTTTTATAAACGAATTTTTTGTTATACTCGCTCAAATAGGATAATAACGCTTGCTCGTCAAGATGCGTTATGCCATTTAACGCCGTAACAAGTTCTTCAAGTCCACCGGCAAGGTCAATACGGTCAATACAGTCCACTACTGTTCTTTCCAAATCGGTAACGACAATTTCTGCATTTTGTTCTAAACGCATTATTCCGCCTTTTGCTGTGTATGAGAAAAATTTGTATTCAAGACCGTTATAAATAAAGGGATTATAGCGTTTCTCGGTAAAAACCTGCACTTCTGAAAACATTTGATTTCCAAGCCCGTGAAATTCTAACGCAGAGTGATATGCCACGCAAGCATTTTCAAAAAGCGCAGATGCTATTTCAAAACGGCTTGCAAAAATATCGCCCGTCAATGAATTGACCGTCGCATAAAGCCCATTTTTTATTTTTTCAATACGCCCATTTTCCGTTAACGCCTTTAATCTAACTTGCATACTTCTTTCATTTGTAAAGTTGACTAAGATTTCTTGCGTGCGAAATAGGGCTTGACTCAAATAAAAATCTTCCATTACTATCATTTCCTTATCTTGTTATACTTATTTTACTCAAATTACGAACAAATGTCAACGGTTTTTGCGTAATTTAAGTAATTTTTGTAATATGTGTAATAAAATCTTTGATTTTTACCATTTTAACGCAAAACACTGATAGATTTAAGTGTTTTGTGCGTGTTTAGTTAAAAAAGTCGATGGTAAAAACCACCGACTTTACTATATATCGTTATTCAAAATCAACATCTTCTGATAAGAAAATCTCATTATTGAGAAATTCAATTATCGACATATCAAAACCTCTTGCTAACATATAAATCGTGCTAAGAGTTACCGTTTTGTTTCGTCCATTCATAATACACGCCATACTTCCGTGTAATATACCCGACTTTTGCTCTAATCTATATTGAGTCATCCCCTTTTCTTTTAATAATTGGTTTACTCTTTTAGCTGTTGCTTCACATACGTTCATGCGTCATTCCTCCTACGCAGTTATATCTACATATAAGTTTAACAGTTTACGTTTCTAAATATACGTAGCTAAACCTACGTAAACGCTTGCTATTTTTCTAGACACTTTGGTATAATATGTAGGTAAATCTACACAACGAGGAGTCTATGATAATTACCTTTTGTGGACATTCTAACTGTTTGTTTAACGACGACATAAAAGAACAGCTTAAAAATATTCTTATTAGCGAGATAACAAAAAATCCCACCTGTAAATTTTACTTAGGTGGGTATGGTGATTTTGATGGATTGTGTTTGCGCACCTTAAAAGAATTGAAAAATAATTTTCCGGAGATTGAACTTATATTTATTACGCCCTATCTTGATAAGAATTATTCTAAGTTAGAGTTCGCTAAATATCATTATGACGACGTTATCTTCCCTCCTCTTGAAAACATTCCTCGCAAATTTGCTATCTTAAAACGAAACGAATGGATGGTTGAAGAAGCCGATTTAGTTATTGCCTACGTTATGTATTCTTGGGGTGGCGCTGCAAAAACTTTAGAATATGCTAAACGGAAAAATAAAACTATTATTAATCTCGCTTAATAAATTATAAAATCTTTTAACGTGTACATTGCGTTGTACAGTTAAGGCTTGACAACGGTGAAATCTGATGCTATAATACAATCACAAAGCAAACATATGTTCTACTTTGTGGCAGTTAAATAACGGATAAAGGGTTCCGTTGAATGCCTTTGCTAACGTTCGTTATAGAATTGGATTTGACTGAAGCCGTATAGATTATCTATGCAAAACTGCGAATCATCAAGAATTCGGCGTACCGCCACTATGCCACGTTTTCGTTGTCTTAGAGATTGTGTTACGGAATTTAATAAAAACAACCGTAAATTCAATATTAATAAAGCAACGGGTTCTCATTATCTGAAATCAGCGCAAGTCACACGCTACTTTCACGGCAACACGTGGTTTATTAACTACGACGAATTCGAAAAAGTTCTTTTGAAATAAGAGAAGTAAAATCAGCTTCGCCCCTTGGCGAGTTAAAACAATTAAATACTAAATAGGAGAAAAATATTGAACGATAAATTTATAGAATTTATACAACTACTCGATAAGTTGATTAAGTTCCCTAATATGACTTTATCAGAAAAAGAAACGGAACTTATTAAGGAAATGTTGGCTCAAATATTAGAAAATAACCCGAATTACGGGCCACAGACAAAACGAGTTTTTAAGGCCATGCTCGACACAGCAAAACACCCTATGGATTTGGCAGTAGAATTGCAAGCATATATCGCAACTCATAATGTAATGTTATAAAACTAGTTGAGCCTACACGAGAAAATTTTTATAAAAGAGAATATTTATGGATTTTTATATAACAACAACTATAGTTGACACTTCTGCTATTATCGATGAACAATGTGATTTTTTGGGACTAACTAGTTCCACTTTACCATCCTTTTTTGAATTATTGCTCAACAAAGGTATTTTATTACTAGATCATGATGTATTACACCGTGAAATAGAAAAGCATATCCCCGACTCAGCCATTGTTGCGCGTTTAACAAAACTAACAAATCTTCTAGAACGAAATTTTGAAACCTTGCTTTCTTTGGGTGTGCAAAATACTAGTTTTATAGATGAGATTAAGAATAGCAATATTTGTCATAAAGTAAAAGAAAAATTCGAGGAGTATTACACGACGGCGCAACAATTACCATACCCAGATGCAAAACAAGTATTTGACGCTTATTTTTCAACGAAACCACCGTTTGCGGAAAGTGGAAACAAAAAGAAAGAATTTCCTGACGCTTTTGTAATTGAAGCAGTAAAAAATTATTTAAAAAATGACGAAACCCGAACTCTTTTAATTATTAGTAAAGACACAGATTGGAAAAATGCACTTTCAAACGAAGAAAATGTGCTTTTTGCCGAATCAATTGATGATGCCATGAAAATACTTCAGAAAGAACAAGGCATTATTGAAAAAATTATTAATATTTGCGAGGAAGAATTAATTAATCAAATAGAGTCAATTGCTGAGTGCGAATGCTATGAGATTAGTGACCACGAATTAATTGATGACGACCTTGAAATTAATTCAATTGTTGTAAACTACTTAAACACTGATATAGTACCTTTGAAAATCACTAATAATAAAGTTATATTTAAATGTTCAGCAAATTTAAGTATTTCGGGAAAAGCCACCGTTTTTGATGAAGAACAGTCTGTTTGGTCTAGTGAAGATAGAGCGTATATTTATCAAGTTAATAGTGAAGTCGACTTTACTGACGCTGATGCAGAAGCTCTGTGTGAAATAGAAATTAACTTTGACTTAAATGATTTGGAGAATTCCATTGATATTGATAAAGTTAAAATAATCAATAAGTATTCCATTGATATTAATCTCAACTACAAAAATACAATTTGGAACACTTTATATGAAAACGATGATTTTTGTGATAACGATTAAACAACTGTAACGGGAGAATTAATTTGTTAACAGATAATAATAGAAAAGCCACGATATTGGCGTATTATTTTTCAAAATTTGACAGGGATGCAATGAAAGCGCTTGGTTATTCCACGTTAACCGAGGCTTTTAGCGATTTATCCTTAAAATTTGGCAAAGATAATCATTACCTAAAACTCCGTCGTGATGAGTTTGACCCATTAACAGGTAGCCACCGCGTTGGTTTCAATAAAAGAATGCCAAACGCCGTAGTTGAAACCTTTCACAACGGCTTAAAACACTACACCTTTGAAGAGTTAACTAAAATTGTTCAGTCTATTTTAGCCGATAACGAAGTAATAACCATTGAGGAACACGAAAGACAGCAAGCGCGGAAAATTATCCACGGGTGCTCCGAAGACGAATTAGAGGCAATAATAAACGGCAAGGACAGCACGGCTCATATTATTAAGACGATAAAAGAATCCAAGAACCGCGTATTCGACACTAAAATTCAACAATCGCTTAAAGGATTGTATGAGTTCCGTTGCCAAACATGTGGAGCATGCGCAATTGAAATGTATGGCGTTGACGTAAGTGAAGCGCATCACATTCAACCCTTCTCCCTCACAGCAAACAACGATGCGAAAAACGTGATGATTGTCTGCCCAGACCATCACCGTATAATACATAATGCAAAGCCGACATTTAATTACGACCAAAAAGCCTTTTTATATGACAACGGCCGTGAAGACAGGCTGATGTACAATATACATTTATAAAATAAATTACAGTTTAATCCTGGAGAAACTAATGGAAAGTTGTATTACTGAAGAAAAAAACCAACAAAGCACCTTTGAATCCTTTTTTATTACAGTATTTGATAGTAAAACGAGTCGTAAAACTTCATACCTTAAATTACCCACCAGTAACTGTTTTACCTATTGTATTAAAGAAATCATTCACACGTTAAAAAATGAATTACAGAATAATAAAATTGCAGAACATTCTCAAAAATTAATAACTAATTTTTATGAATTTATGTCAAATGATATTGTATTAAGACAATCAAATTATTTGGCTTATGCAAGAATTCTTTTGGAACTTAAAAGTATGACCGAAGGTAATGCTATTTCTATAACAGACAAGATAGCATTTTTTGAACATACTAATGCTCACTATTCAAAAAAATATAGTAAATCTGTTTACGAATTGTTATTAAAATTTCATTCAGAAAATGAAGTTAGTGAAAAATCGCTTAACATAATAAACTTATTTATAAATGAATTGCTTGCTGATGGAAACAATTACTTATTTTTAACCTATATTCTTAAACAATATAAATCAAACAAATTTGCTTCTTTCACGGCATTTATAGATTACCTTTATTACGGAAACAATGATTCTTTCGATGTTTTAATACCTATAAAAGAACTAAAATTTACTGGACGTGAATTATTTGAATTAAAAGAACAAAAAATAGAAGAAAGAGATGACGTAACTTACTGTAAAGTTTATGATAATAAAACAATCGATTTCTTTTATTTAATAAAAGAAAACTTAATACGAATAGAATCACTTTTCAATATTTTACGCCTATATAAAAACAGCAACATTGATTTTTTAAGAGAGAAAAATATAATTGTTAATAGTAAATATTTTAATGAAGAATTTGAAATTACTTTCGACGAAATAAACAAATATACCGGACCAACACCGTATATTAAAAATTTGATTCCCTCGGTAGAAAATTTAGACAAACTTAAGGAAACAAATAAACCCGCATATCATTCTATATTAAACACTATTAGTTATGCTGAAAAAGACAAGGACATCATGACCCCCTCGTCATTTGTTGATAATTGGATTGCCATAGAATCATTAATGAGTTTATCTGGAAGAAAAAAAGGGTTTATTAGTGTTGAATTTATACTTCCTAAAATGCTATCAGCAAAAATAATTTTAAGCGATGCTACCAATACATTAGAGAACGCTTACAAAAATTATGCTGGACCAGAAGTTAAATTAGAAAACTTTATCAAGCAAGTTTGTGAAAATACATTTGATTTCAATAAAATAAAAAATCCTTATTTTTGCCTAGAACTAAAAAAATTAGCAGAGATTTTTTCATCCCCCAAGAAATTACAAGAACAATTTGCAAAAGTAGAAAAACTGTTATCGCTCGATTTGCTTAGGATTTACATTTTAAGAAATGAATATGTGCACGCTAGCAATCTCCAAGCCTTTAATTCAATGCAACAAATTAAATTAAAACATTTATTACCCTTAAGCATTGACGAATTTTTCAAAATTTTTAATAACAGAATAGGAAAGGACATTATTTCGTTTGATGTAATATTTGATATATTTACAGAAATTCTTAGTAAGCATGATATAAGACAAACTTCGTTTAAGTTAATTAATGATAAAGTAAGATTGGCAAACGGTAAAATTATTTTAGACTTAAAAATTGAAGATTTAGATATTTCGCTAGACAAATATATTTTTAACGTTTTAAAAAATAACAGCAATTTATTTAAGAACTATGTTCCTAAGGAGTTCTATAATTAACAAAAACGACCGAGAAATCGGCCGTTTTTTCTTTGCCATTTTAGCAAGTTATGCTGGACTTTAATTGCCGTTTACGGTATTGTTTGTTTACCAAAAACAAGGAGCGAACAGCATGAATAAAATAGACTATGAAAAGGCAATTACTGAGGCGAAAGACAAAGGCGAACTGATAGGCGTGATTATCGCCTTCTCGCAGGATACAACCTTACCGTGGGCGACTTTCAGGAAATACTACAAACAAGCGCACCTGCGAATGCTAACCGAATTTAAGGAAGAAAAAACAACGCGCTACAATACAAAAACGACCGAGAAATCGGTCGTTTTTAACAAGCGATAATACGCTCAATTTTTGGTATAGCGGCGGAGAACGAACTCCGCTTTACAATCGCCCTCGTATGAATGAAGGTTACGCTATCTTTGCAGTCAACAGATACAAGTTCGTACGCAATTACTGTTGGCAGCCTGGTAGTCCCTGCGGGAATCGAACCCACAACTAGCCCTTAGGAGGGGCTTGTTATATCCATTTAACTAAGGAACCAAGATGAATTAAATTTATTTTATTTTTATTTGATTTTGTAAGATACAAAACATAAAATGGATAGAACTTGTTTTGCCGAGCGTATGCAATACGCGAACGCCGTCGGGGTGTACCCGACTTATCCGTTTAACTATGAGAACGTAGCGTCGGGTTTTCTATTAAATTTTAGCGCTCGTTGACTATAATGCTCGTTTGCGAAAATATTTTACTACTTTATTATTTAAAAGTCAATCGCTATTTGGAGGATTGGATGTTTTTGATTGGTTTTTACGTTTGAATAGTTTTAAGGGGTCTAGTCTTAGTTCGCTTATCATCATAGACACAAACACTAACGCGAAACCGACTATTATTAAAACCGACAAGCTTTCGTCACCAAAAATTACTGAAAACGCCGTGCCGAAAACGGCTTCCATAGTTAAGATTATTGCCGATTGATTTGCAGTGGTATATCTTTGCCCGTAAATTTGCGCCATTTGAGCAAACAATGTACACACAAGGGTTAAGTAGCCAATAGAAAGCCATTGGTCTAGGCTTATATTAGTAACAGCAGACATATCCGAGTATGGAAGTTCAAACACTGCCCAAGAAATCCCCAGCACTATTCCTACGCAAAAGAATTCGGTTACTAAAAGCAATATAGGATCAGTGCCTTTTTCTTGAAAACTTTCTATAAAAATAATTTGAAGTGAATAAAACACGGCACAGCCGAGCGTGATTATATCGCCCAAAAGCACGTTTGTGCCGTGTTCGGCATTACCGTAAAAAGATATAACGCCAATTCCGATAATACACAATATTGCCGAAAGAACGTTGTACGATTTTGGTTTGCGTTTTAATAATAGCCAGCACAAAAACGGACACATTACGCAATAAGTTGCCGTCATAAAAGCGTTGTGGCTAGGCGTGGTAAATTTAAGTCCCCACGTTTGCACTAAATAAGCAAGAGCAACCGTAACGCCCAAAATTACACCGTGCGTTAAACTTTTTTTGTTAAGACTTGTTTTGACGCGTTTAAAAAATATTACACCCATAATTATACCCGCGGCAAAAAACCTTATGGATATAACGAAAAAGCCTGGGACTTGTTCTATGGTTTGTTTTAGTATTAAAAAAGACGAGCCCCATGCAAGAGTTGCAAGGAGCAGGAGTATTAAACCTAATAAATTGAGTTTTTTCGTCTTTTCCATAGTTATATCCAAAACTTATCTTTTACGATAGCATTTTAATATTTCGCTCACGTCGTTTAGAACAAAGGTTGGTTTGATTTGACTTGCTTGACAATCTGAAATAGTAGTTTCGCCACTGAGCACCAAAACGGTGTCTACCCCAGCGTTATAACCGGACGCGATGTCGGTATAAATTCTATCCCCCATAACGACCGTTTCTTCTTTTGCAACGTTAAATTTTTCCATCGCTAAGTTAATCATCATCGGGTTTGGTTTACCGATATAAATAGGCGTTTTGCCTGTTGCTTTTTCGTAACCGAAACACATAGAGCCACAATCGGGAACGTAACCGAATTCAACGGGACATACCCAATCCGGATTAGTTGCGTAATAAGGAACGTTAAGTTTGGTTAAAACTTCGCTAGTAATACGCATTTTTTCGCCGGTAAGTTCGGAGTCAAACGCAACTAATACAGCGTCTATATCAGGTTGAAATTTAGTAGTCGTTTTTATACCGTTATCGGCTAGTTCTTTCATAAAAGAAGCGGTGCCTTGCGCGTATATAAGTTTGTTTTCGAACCTATCGTTAAACAATCTGCAAGAAGCTTGTGTGGAAGTTAAAAAATTGTTTTCATCACAAGGGATACCCATTTTGGTAAGCCTTTCAATATAATCTTCAACAGACTTTGAAGAGTTGTTTGTTATAAAAACGTATCTACCGAAATTTTCTACTATTTTCGCAAGTAGTTCGGTAACACCCTTAAAAAGTTTGCCTTCCATATAGATAGTTCCATCCATATCGAAAAGGAAAAGCTTTTTGTTTTTAAGTTTGGTTATATCGTTGCCATAGTAATCGATTATCATATTAACTCCTATTCTAAATAATCCGTTGCTACGAGATTAACGCCTTCTATTAAATTTTTTACGATAATATCGCCAATTTTTACGGGAGTATTCGCTATTATCCCATTTATTCGTTGCATTAGTTTCATTAAATCTGCCTTAGGAACTGGATTATCGGTTTTTACCGCCAAAATCCTGCCGTCGGCCGTTTTTACGGTGGTAGTTAGCACTCTTTTTGGACAAACCACTTCACTCTCCGCATAAGCCTTGCCACGGGGGCAAGAGTTGCCCGAAACGCTTTCTACCTTACCGTCTTTCAAACAAACGGTAATCGAGCATCCCAAAGGACATTCTACGCAAGTGAGATTTACACTATTCATAATAATTCCTCCAGACTAAGCGTTATTTGACCGTTTGCGTTTTTAATTTCACTTTCTTTAATAACGAGATATTCCATCTCACCCGGAGCAACGACGGGTTTTTTCTTTTGAGCAAGAACTTGTCCGTTACACTCGCACACTATTTTGCAGTTTTTAAACTCGTTTGCCACTCTGAAATATAATTTTACATCACCCGATAGGTTTTTGTCAATTTTTTGAGGGAGTACGTAGCCTATATTTTTGCCGTTTACACAATCAATAGTGTCGTGAACGCTTGCGCCATTTTTAACGTAGTTAGCAGCGCTTAAACCTGCAAGTTCGGCTTCGTCCGAAACGAAGTCCACCAAATCGTGCACGTGAAGAACGTTTCCGCAAGCAAACACGCCGTCTACTAACGTTTGCCTATCCTGATATACGACTGCGCCTTTCGTTCTTGGTGATAGCGGTACGCCCATACCTTTCGTTAATTCGTTTTCCGGAATTAGACCGACTGAGAAAAGCACGGTGTCGCAATCAAAATATATTTCAGTGTTGGGTATGGGACGTTTGTTTTGGTCTACTTTGCTTATAGTAACCCCCGTTACCCTATCCTTTCCGTGAATTTGGGTTATGGTATGGCTAAGGTATAACGGAATATCAAAATCGTTTAGACACTGAACGATATTACGTTTTAGTCCGCCTGAATAAGGCATAATTTCACAAACGGCTTTAACCTTTGCGCCTTCTAGCGTCATTCTTCTAGCCATAATAAGACCGATATCGCCCGAGCCGAGAATTACCACTTCCCTGCCCGGCATATAGCCTTTTACGTTAACGTATTTTTGCGCAGTACCAGCCGAGAAAATGCCCGCAGGACGAGTTCCTGCGATATTTAAAGCGCCTTTACTTCTTTCCCTACAACCCATTGCTAGTACGATTGCTTTTGCATTTACGGTAAACACGCCGTATTCTTTGTTGATTGCAGTTATCGTTTTATCTTGCGAAATGGAAAGAACCGTGGTTTGAGTTAGAACGGGTATCTTTCTATCTTTTACTTGTTTTACAAAACGATAGGCGTATTCCGGACCAGAAAGACTTTCTTTAAATCTAGTAAGCCCAAAACCGTTGTGTATACATTGGTTGAGTATTCCTCCCGTGCGTTGTTCTCTTTCTAAAACTAGCACGTTTTTAACACCGTTATCGAAAGCGGATATTGCCGCGGCAAGTCCCGCAGGACCGCCGCCTATTATAACTATATCGTAACTTTTGTCTATCATTTAGTTTTCCCCACTAATATTTCCGAACCCTTTCCGTTAAGGGCTATTTCTTCCATGCTTACGCCAAGTTCTCTTGCCAAGATTTCTAGTACGGTTGCTTGACAGAAACCACTTTGACATCTACCCATACCTGCCCTCGTTCTACGTTTAACGGCAGACAACGAGCGAGCCGGTGGATTTTCGTGTATTGCGCGAACGATTTCCCCTTCGGTTACCTGTTCGCAACGACAGACGATTTTTCCGTATCTATCGTCCTTTTTTATAAGTTGGTTTTTTTGTTCAGTCGACAAGTTCTTAAAGAAGTTATCAGGCGTTCTAACACCGTTAAAGTTTGCGTTGGGAGATAGGTTAAATAAGGTTGAAACCAATTGCTCAACGACGTATTTTGCAATCGCTGGCGCTGAGGTTAACCCCGGAGATTCTATACCGGCGCAGTTTATTAGCCCTTGAACCTTAGGACTTTTTTCTATTATAAAATCGTGTCTATCGCAATACGCCCTTACACCTGCAAAAGACGTGATGGTGTTGTAATGAGGAACGCCCTTGCACATACGATTTACCTTTTCTATAACCGATTGTAGACCTTCTTGCGTGGTGGACGTGTCGTCTGTGGGAACTTCAACCGAAGTAGGTCCAAGCAAGATATTTCCATCTACCGTTTGGGTTACTAAAACACCCTTACCTGCTGGAGTTGGAGTTATAAACAAGGTGTGAGATACAAAATCCCCACTCTCTCTATCTAAAAGTATATACTCGCCCTTTCTACCTTCTACCTGAAAGGTTTCGTCGCCTGCAAGCGCTGAAACTTGGTCGCTATAATATCCTGCGCAATTAATTATAACCTTTGCTTGTACAACTTGTCCGTCTTTTGAAGTAAGTGTAAAAACATCACCGTCTTTTTGAATTTTATCTACGCAAAAATTGCATTTAAGGTGTGCGCCGTTATCCATTGCGTTGCCAATAGCTGCAATAGAAAGTTCGTACGGGCATATAATTCCACCCGTCGGAGCAATCATAGCGCAAATAACTTCGTCGCCGATATTAGGCTCTATTTCTAGCACTTGCTCTCTTTCTAAAATTGCAAGATCAGGAACTCCGTTTTTCTCACCACGTTCCTTTAACGAAAGCAAGGTCCGCCTATCTTCTTGGTCGTAGCCAAGAACAAGCGAACCGTTGTTTATATATTTTACGCCCAATTCCTTAGCGTAAGATTGCATCATCTTGTTACCAAGAACGTTAAACTTTGCCTTGTTAGTGCCCGGAACTGCGTCGAACCCTGCGTGAACGATACCACTGTTAGCCCTAGATTGCCCCATGGCTACGTCGTCGTTCTTTTCTAGTAGACAAAAGTTTCCTTGGTATTTTGTCAATTCTCTCAATACGGTGCCACCTATAACGCCACCGCCGATAACAACCACGTCGTACATCATATTCTCCTTATCCGTTGACATATTATCTATTTTATATTATAATACAATCAATCAAACAAGCGCGTTTTTGATTGCCTTTTGAATTATTGGTTGATAATTTTGGCAAATAAGCACTATGACTGAGCAATTTGCGCAGTTTAAGGAGATATTATGAGCAAAACGATTGAAAAAGAAATCTTTGATTTTTTATCACAAAAACAGTTTGCCCAAGTGGAAGAAATTTCCACGCAATTAAACGTAAGTCCGTCTACCGTAAGGCGTAAACTTACGGCTTTACAAGAAAAGGGTTTGGTGTTAAGACGGCACGGCGGAGCGCAACTTGCCGACGTTAACGGGTACTTTCCTAGCTTTACTTTTAGAGTTCACCAAAACAGCCTTGAAAAAAAGAAAATTGCCTTGCAGGCAATTAAACTTATTAAAAACGGAGATTTGATTTTCCTTGACGGAACGACTTCTGCTTATTATATCGCAGAATACCTTTCGGAATTTGAAGACGTTAGGGTTTTGACAAACGGAATAGACACCCTTTCGTTGCTTGCTAAAAACAAGGTTACCGCTTACTCGACTGGTGGAAGAATAAGCAACACCAATCGTTCGGTTTTAGTTGGCGAAAAGGCGCTTAACTCAATTGATTCTTATAGGGCTGATATCGCCTTTTTCTCCACTTCTTCTATTAAACCCGACGGGGAAATTTACGATTGTTTTGAGGAAGAAAACGCCATACGTGAACATATGTTAAAGCACGCAAAGGTAAAAGTTTTTTTATGCGACAAAACCAAGTTCGGCAAGGACGGTCCTTTCCACCTTTGCACGGTGAACGATATCGATTATATAGTTACCGACGAAGATAGAAAAGATTGGTTTGACAAAGGAGTTTCCCCAAAAATTCTTTATTAAGTTAGTTTATAATAAAAATTTAACCCCAACGCAGTTGATTGCGTTGGGGTTTTGTTTTGATTTTGATTATTTTTCAATTTCAAAGTAAACGTAGTTTCTATTAAAGTTGATTTTGCCGTCCTTGATATCACCGAATAAGCACTTGGTTACTTTGTAGCCGTCTGCTATTTTGATGGGAAGTTGGGTGATATCTTTTTCGTAATTATACACGAAACCACCAAACTTGCCGTTGCCAAGGTCGTATAAGGTAGTAAACGCTTTTTTGCTGTCAACGACGTACGGCTTTTTGATATCCTTTAAGAAGAAACGATATACTTCACATAAATCGGTATCTTCGGGATAGTTAAGTTTTACGTAGTAATCTTCAATAGGTGCGTTTAAGAACATTACGCTACCCTTGCCGTATTTGTTTTCGGTAAGAACTATTCTGCCTTCGGTATCTCTAATCAATACTTTTGCCGTGGTGGGAACTAAATTTAGGTTGGTATCACAACCGATTGACAAGGTTTTGCCGTTTAGTTCAAAGGTTTTGGTGTGAGCAAGCGATTCTCTACCAAAGATTTTTAAGCCACAAACTTCTTCGAAATCCCACATTGCACCGTGCGCGTAGGTTACCAAAAGTTTTGCGCCGTCTTTTACCTTTTTGTATAGTTCTTTTGCCGTGTATTTGTTAATACCGTGCATATCGTTTAGACCTGGCGAAATATAATATTCGTAATCTTTGAGTGGTTGTTCTTCGAAAACGTAGTCCATTCTATTGCCCGTTTGGATACCCATCATATGAGAACCGTATGCAATTCCCCAATGGTCTAGGTTGCGAGTTTCAATTACGCAAGCGTCGTTTACTGGATCGGGAAGATCGCCAATTTCGTCAATCGCCTTTCTTACTTCTAAAAGTTTTTTAAGAACTGGCTTTGGAGTATGGTCGGCAAACGCCAAGCCAAGGTCGGCTTCGCATGCGTTTAGGTCGTACGGATAGAAATCTAAATGAGTTTGTTCAAAACCACACCACCACAAGAATCCTTTTGAACCTGCTGCAAACGAGGTCATGCAGGCTTTTTCAAAGTAATCCGGAACACCGTCGTTGGTCATATACATTTGTCCCATAACGCCGATTTCTTGTACCATCGTAGGTTTTTTAGCAATAGAACGATAGTAAGACGCTTCGCTTGCCGCGTGTAACGATGCGCGCATTTCGGGCATTGCTTCTCTTATGCAATATTCGGTAAAGCATGGATATGGGTGAGGAGTTACCATATCAAAATATTTTGATTGAGTGAGCAAACTCCAATTTCCGTTAAGACAAGTTCCGTGCATGCCCGAATATACGGGTTTGGTAGGATCTGCCATGCGAATAGTATCGGTGATAGATTTTAACCAAAGTTCTGCTTGGAATTCGTCTATTTCATAACTTAAACAGTTGGTTTCGTTACCCGGTTCGTATGCGATAACGTTTTTATGGTCTTTGATTTCGCCAATCAAATCCTTTATGAAAGCGCATTCGTATAACACTACTTCCGCGTCTTTTACTAAATCTCTATCGATAAAGGGGGCTGGCACGAGTTTTCTTCCACTCATCCAACCGGTTATGAAAGATACGATTACTTTTATATCGTATTTTTCCGCAGTGGTTAACAAATGTTTGAAGTTCTTTACTTGTTTGGGATCTAAACCACTATCTGGGAATTTACATAACGGAAGGGGTGTGTCACCCGCCCTCATCTTAAAACAAAAACGTTTATCTGCGTTTGCGTTTACGTAACGCATGGTTTCTAGTGGTTGAAAGTCCGGCCATAAGGGGAAAATTCTTATGCAGTTTACCCCGTGATCGGCTAAAACCTTCATATCCTTTTCTATAACGGCTTGGTCATAGTATCTCCACATATAAATAGCGTAGTTAGACGCCCAATAGTTACAACCAATAAGGTGTTGGCTTGCCTGTTTGCTCATTTGCTCCTCCTAAAACCCTATTTTATTTTTATTAGGTTTTTTCTTGTAAAATTATATCATAGCAATATTGCCGTGTCAATACCGTTTTTACCCTTTTTTTAATAAAAAAAAGTTAGCCTTGTCGTTTGTTGGCTAACCGTTTTTTAGTCAATTTTAATTATTTGATATACGTCTGAAAAAGATATCTTGTTATCGCATATCTCCAAGTATTTATACGCGACGTTTATTTTTTGCAGTTGCCCAGAAAGGTCTATATAATGTCCATTATAATAAAAGGTAACGGTTATTCTATCCCCTCGTTTTAACACGGCAAGGCGTTGGGAAAGTTCTGCTATACGTTCGTCGGAAAGTTCTTTCTTTTTTTCTTTTAATCGGTTTTCTTCCCTTCGTTTAAGTTCTTCCCTTAATCCTTTAAGGGCGTCGAACGCCAAAAATTGTTTTGCCCTATCTTCCCTATTCACCGTTATGTCCCCCTATAAGTTTGTTGCGTAGTTGCGCAGTCGCGCTGTCTTCAAGGTCCATACCGCGAAGAAGCGCGTTCTTACCAAACTTTTCTTTTATGTCGATAACCGTGCGTTCTAACCGTTTTTCCTTTTCAACGGCGTTTACATCGGTAAATAAATCGTATCCCTCACAACACTCGTCTGCAAGACCAAAACACCCCACGCTTATTTTACGTATGGGAGCAGTGATACTAGTAGTTTGCTCGTATATTCTTTGGGCGTATTCCATTATTTGCGAATACACGTTGGTTGCCCTGTGCATTTTTTGGCTCGCGCCAGTGGGGGGAATAATTTCTTTGGAATAGTTTATCCCAACGAAAACGCCACTTGCAATTTTTTTGCTTTTAATAAGCGTTTGGCAAACGCCTAAAATCATTTCCTTTAACACTAGTTTTGCTTGCTCGTAATTATAATCCTTAAAAAGTATTTGAGAATTAGATACCGAACGATTTTTGCTTTTATAATTTTTTATGTCTTGCATAGTGCAAGTTTCCCTACCCCACGCGTGGTCGATTAAAAGTTTTGCGTTCACACCAAACTCTTTATAAAGTCTTTGTTCCGGCATAAGAGTTATGCCTTGCATATCGTGAATATGCATTTTGGCAAGTCTTCTTTCCGTGCCCTTATTTATTCCCCAAAAATCGGTTATCGGCGTGTGATTCCACAAGGTTTTTCTAAAAGTTTGTTCGGTAAGCACGCCCAAGTGATCTGGCACTTTTTTTGCCGTTATATCAAGCGCAATTTTGGCTAAATATAAGTTGGTGCCTATACCTGCCGTTGAGGGAATATGGGTGACTAACGCTATTTCATCCATTAGCATACGCGCAAAATCTTCGGGAGTTTTTTTGCTTAGTTTTATATAATCGGTGGCGTCTATAAAACACTCGTCTATAGAATAAACGTGTATATCGTCCGGAGAAACGTATTTAAGATAAATTTCGTATATATCGGCGGCGTATTGAATATACTTGCTCATTCTAGGTTTAGCGATAATATATTGTATATTCTTTGGTATTTCGTATATTCTACACCTGTTTTTTACACCCAAAGCCTTCATTTTGGGAGATATTGCAAGACATATCGAGCCACCACCCCTACTCTCGTCCGCAACGACCAAGTTAGTTTCAAAAGGATTAAGATTGCGCTCGGCACATTCTACCGAAGCGAAAAAGCATTTCATATCAATGCAAAAATATATTCTGTTTTTGCCCTGTTCCATGCTTTTTATCTCCTTTTTTACAGTTGCGAACATTTGTTTGTGTATGGTTATTTTATACCTTTGCCTTTGTTTTGTCAAGGGTTTTTAAGGTGTTTTTATTGGTAATTTAAGGAATTTCCCAAAAGGTTGTTTGGAGCGTTGATTTCGCGTGGGTTATGTGGTAAAATAATTTTGGTGATTACGATGAAGTTACTTTCGCCGGCAGGCAATTTGCAAGCTCTTAAAGTTGCCGTTTATAACGGCGCTGACGAGATTTATCTTGGCGTGAACGATTTTAACGCAAGAAATAATATCGACGGTTTTACCACCCAATCTATTAAGGAAGGGGTGGATTTTGCCCACCTTTACGGAGTGAAGGTTTTGCTTGCCATAAACGTGCTTTTTACCGACCAAGAAATGCAAAACGCCGTTGACGTTGCCGTTGAATGCGCAAACGCAGGCGTGGACGCTTTTATCGTTCAAGATTTAGGGTTTGCCAAACTTTTAAGGGAATACTACCCTAATCTGCAACTGCACGCAAGCACCCAAGCTGGCGTACATAATCTTGAAGGGGCAAAATTCTTTGAGAGTTTGGGGTTTAAGAGAATAGTTTTAGCCAGAGAAACTCCTCTTGACGAGATTAAACGTATTAAGGATAACTGTAATATTGAAATTGAATACTTCGTTCAAGGCGCACTTTGCGTTGGGTTTTCGGGTAACTGTTATTTAAGTTCCTATCTATGCTCTGCAAGTGGTAATAGGGGGCGTTGCAAACAACTTTGCAGACTCCCTTACACCTTAAAATTTAAGGATAAATCTATCAAAAAAGGATATTTGCTTAGCGCCAAAGACTTTAACCTTTTAAGCCGATTAAAACAACTTGAACAGGCTGGGGTTGACGCTATTAAAATTGAAGGTAGGGCAAGGCGACCTTATTACGTTGCCGTTTGTACGCGTGAATATAGACGCGCGCTAGACGGTCTTAACGCAAACCAAGAAAACCTTGAACTTGCATTTAACCGTAACTATACCCAAGGGTATTTTGACGGAAACGGCAATATTATTTCAGTTTTTAATAACCATATAGGTATTAAAATAGGACAAGTACTTAACGTTAACAAGGGCAAAAAGTTTAACGAAGTTATCTTTTCTTCTAATAGAGAATTATCCCCAAAATCTACCTTTAAGTTTTTTGACGGAGATATAGAAAAAAACACCCTTACCGCTTTCGACCTAAAAGCCGTTGGCAAGGATAAATACAAGTTAACCACTACACAATCGGTATCTAACGGTCTTGTTGTAAGACTTATCGTGGACGACGCCGATGAGAAAAAGGTGCTTAGTTTATCAACCTTAAAAAAGGTGAAATTAAATATTTCTGCAAATGAAAACACACCCATTCGTGCAGAATTTTTTGTTGACGGGGTTAAACACGAAGTTTTGGGCGAAGTATGTCAAAAGGCAAAAAGTTCGCCGATTACACAACAACAAGTTTTAGAGTGTTTTAGTAAAAGCCAATACTTTGAGCCGGATATCGAACTTTCGCTCGGCAAGGTGTTTTTACCCAAAAGCCAACTTAACGAGTTTAGAAGAAAGGTTTTTGACAGTTTGTTTTTAGCAATAACTTCTCCATACCATAAAAATTTATCGCCAATTAAAATTAATTTACCAAAACGCGTTGCTCCACTTTGCGATTTTGAGTTTACCGATAAGGTTAACGGTAGTTATAAGGCTAATATAGTGATTTTTTCGCCCGAAGAATATGAAAGACAAGACCTTTTAATGTTTATTGAAAATTGCAAAAATCAAAATAAACAAGCTTTTTTAGAACTACCTAACTACGCAACCTATAAAGACGTTCAGTTTATTAAACAATTAATAAAAGACCTTGACGTTGGTATAGTGGCAAACAACTATTACGCAATTAATCTTGCTAAAAACACCGTTATCGGTGGAGGGCTTAACGTTTATAACGGATACACGGCAGAGTTTTTTAATCTTCCTTATATAACCGCTGAAAATTCCGTCAACGGAAGTTCGGTTACCGAGTTTGCTTATATGACCTTGTTACACTGCCCGATAAAATCACACGTGGGTGGAAATTGTAAAAATTGTAATTATAAAAACGGGTATTATTATCTTACTGAAAGTGGAAAACGCCTTAATTTAACGCGTAAAAAACTTAGTTCTTGCACCTTTTATCTTAACAAATAAAATAAAGGCTAACGATATTTAATTCGTTAGCCTTTTAGTTTGCGTTAATCTATGGTTACCTTAAAGACGGCAAAGGCGTTATCGCCCGTTTTCGTTACGTTTAGAACGCCGTCTCTATATTGATATTCTATTCCTTTGCTCTTTTCTAACAACGTGGGGTTTTTAGGTAGATTTATGCTTACCGTTTGGTCTATAAATAAGTCAATATAAATATACCTTTCGCCCTGATAATCTACCGTGTAATATCCGCCGTTATTAGCGGTTGGAATAAAATATTTTTTGTACCCCACACCCTTAAAATCGGTTATATCGCCATCGCAAAAAGTGGGATAAAATTTTCTTGTAAACTTGGCGTGCCAAGGATAAATTACCCTTTTATCGCGTATTTGTGATTGCCCGTCGAAAACTGGCAAAAAGCCACAGGCAAAACCAAGTTTATCCACGCCGTTTTTATCCTTAAAATAATCCACGCATCTTTCGCACGGATTGCCGTTATCACTAAAATCTTCTCTTCTTAAATGAACGTCTTTTGGATACGGAGCGTTTTGTATGGGATAGGGTTTGGAAAAATCAAACCTACCCTCAATCGTTTCAAAGGGTAAGATTTTGGGTAGATATCTATAAATTCCACCACCATAAACGTCTAGTTTTTCCTGAAACATTACCCCTTGAAAGTCGGTAAAATCAACCTTTTGAAGTAATTTATAATCAAATTCAGTAAAAATGGTCCCGTCTGAATTTATAGTATATATCAACTTACAATCTATCATAGGACTGCCGTAATCGGCTAAATCTTGTTCTTCTAAAAATCCATTTTCTTGACGGGCTTTTTGTAATTGAGTTGCTATGGTAGATGGGTTTATTATTTGATAATGCTCGTGAATTTGTGCGTAGTCACACTCCTCGCTAGAACGGACGATACTTCTTTTGCCGTCTTTATAGGCATAAAGGGTTTTTTGGGTGTGGCGAATCACCCTTAAAAGTTCGGACGGGGTTTGTTTAGTTAAGGTTATGGTTTGTTTGGTGGTGTTTTGGGTTAAAAATCCATCGATTTTATCAACAAAAGCGTATTTAGTTTGGCTTTTTCCCACGTTGTTAGACAAAAAGAGTAGCCAATCTTGGTTTTCCACGCGCATTAAGGTAAATTCCATACCCGATTGGTCTTGCCAAACCGTACCCACGTCTTTATAAGTTAGCCCGTGATTTTCAACTAATACTGCAACTGCGCCCACTGCGCCGTGGTTTGCGCCTATATAACTTCCGTTTACAAAACAAGGGGTTGCCTCGTCCGTGCATATCGCAAAGGGCACGTCCACGTGCCAACAATCCCATTTATCCTTTTGCATTAAACCTGATTCCATAAAATCTACCGGACAGTTTGCCCTAAGTGAAGATTTTTGTTCTAGTCCACGAAATTTTTGAACTAAATTATATTTATCGTTAAAGTGAGTAACGAAAAGGGCTATTCCGTTATGTAGACATGCAAGCATATTTTTCTCCTTAAAGGGTTTAGTTTATTATACCAACACGATATGTTAAAGTCAATACGAGAAAAAACTTTTGCTTTAACTTGCCCCATAGTTAAAAAGGGTTTTGCCGTTGACAAAAACCTGTTACTTTGTTATACTAGTTTAAACTTTTAAAAGGAAAGTAAAATGAAAAAGCACACGCACTTTTTGGCACAAGACAAAACCATAATTTCGCAAAAAGTTAAAGAAGCCTTTTCTTCGGTTATGCCCATAACCCTTATCGTGCTTGCTTTATGTTTTACTATCACTCCACTAGATAGCGGTGTGTTTTTAACCTTTATTTTAGGCGCGCTTTTGGTAGTCGTTGGAATAGGTTTGTTTACCCTTGGCGCTGATACCGCAATGACGCCCATCGGCGAATACGTTGGTACTACCGTTATTAAAACTAAAAAAATGTGGTTTATAGTTGCCGTTTGTTTTTTAGTCGGCGTGCTTATAACCATTTCAGAACCCGATCTTCAAGTACTTGCAAACCAGCTTAGTAAAACCATGAACGCTTGGACGCTTATACTAGCAATAGGCGTGGGCGTCGGCGTATTTTTGGTTATTGCCGTTTTGAGAATCGTGTTAAAGATAAGGCTTTCTATACTGCTTATGATTTGCTATATAGCAGTTTTCGTCCTTTCGTTTTTCGTGCCGGACGTTTTCGTTCCCTTGGCGTTTGACTCGGGTGGGGTTACCACCGGTCCTATGAGCGTGCCTTTTATTCTCGCAATCGGCGCAGGTATCGCGTCAATGCGTTCTAACAGCAGTTCGGAAACCGACGGGTTTGGTCTTACTGCTCTTTGTTCGGTCGGTCCTATTATTTCAGTTATGATTTTGGGTATTATATTTAAGCCCGAAAACATCAACACTTCCACGAACACCATAGTTTCCGTTGATAATTCAAGGGATTTAATAGCTACTTTCGGCAGGGCTATTCCACATTATCTTAAAGAAGTTGCAATTGCTCTTTTGCCTATCGTTGCTTTCTTTTTTATTTTCCAATTGTTCGGAAACAAACTAACTAAACAAACAATTATCAAAATTTTAATCGGCGTGCTTTATACTTACGTGGGATTAGTTTTATTCTTGTTGGGCGTTAACGTTGGTTTCTTGCCCGTCGGCAGTTATTTAGGCATGGCCATAGGTAACCTTCCATACAACTGGATTATCGTGCCTATCGGTATGATTGTTGGTTATTTCGTGGTTGCGGCAGAACCTGCCGTTCACGTTCTTACTAAACAAGTTTATGAAATCACTTCGGGCGCTATCCCCAAAAAAGCGCTCAGATTTAGTTTGATGATAGGCGTGGCTTTCTCGGTTGGTCTTGCTATGCTTAGAATACTTTTGGGTATTAACATAATGTATTTTTTAATACCCGGTTACGCTATCGCTTTGATACTAACCCTTTTAGTGCCTGAAATGTTTACAGCAATCGCTTTCGACTCCGGTGGGGTTGCTTCGGGCGCTATGACGGCAAGTTTTTTAATGCCGTTTGCCTTAGGTCTTTGTTCGGCTGTGGGTGGTAACGTTGCTACCGAAGGGTTCGGAGTTGTGGCTATGGTCGCTATGACTCCCCTTATTACTATACAAATTCTTGGGCTAGTTTATAAACTTAAAATGCTTAAAATTAAAAAGCAAACCAAAACCACTAGCCAAGTACAAGAAGAAATTATCGAGTAGGAGAAAGGTTATGACAGGGTTGAGATATTT
This sequence comes from Clostridia bacterium, assembly GCA_017399945.1. Classification (GTDB taxonomy): domain Bacteria; phylum Bacillota; class Clostridia; order Christensenellales; family Borkfalkiaceae; genus UBA1259. The sequence continues at coordinate 54,315 of JAFQAQ010000019.1, read as the reverse complement.
AATCGTTATTACCAAAAGAGAATATTCGGACGATTATCTAGATTTTTTCCGTTCACACGGGGTTAACGGCGTTGTCAGTTCACTTTGTACGGGTACTGCTAACGAAAGCACGCTTAGTATCTTAGGATTAGAAAAAACCGAAAAGATTATGTTCCAAACTATGATACCAGAACCCGAAGTTGCCGATATTATTAAAGGTCTTATCGTTGAACTTGACCTTGCTTCCGTTGGTAACGGTCTTGCTACTTTTATTAGGCTTGACGGAATCGGGGGCGCTTCTTCGCTTAAATATTTTATAGGCGATAAACCCATTGAAAAAAAGGAGAATCAAATTATGAACACTTGTGAAACCAAAGCCGTTATGATTGTTACCATAGTTGATAAAGGCAACACCGATTTAGTTATGGACGCCGCAAGGGGCGCTGGTGCTAACGGTGGTACGGTCGTTCACGCTAAGGGCACGGGCGCGCAAATGGCTAAGTTTTTTGGCGTTCCTATATGTGAAGAAAAGGAAATGGTTTATATTCTTGCCCGTAGAACGCACAGAGACGATATTATGAAAGCAATTATGGAAAAGGCTGGTGGCAACACCAACGCGCACGGGGTTATATTTACACTGCCCGTAGATACCGTTGTTGGACTTAAAGCTTTTGAAAATTTGGATTAGGTGTTATTTAATGAGAAGATATAAGATTGCCGACGTGGTGTTCGACGCTAGTTTTAAGTATAAATACACTGCCGAAGTTTGCAAAAATTATGAATATAACGGCGACGAAAAAAGTATTGCTTTTTTTGAAATAACCGATTGTGATATCGCAAAAGAAAAAGTAAACGCACCTGATTTTCACGATGCCCATCTAGAAAATTTGGCGTTGTTTAGAAAACTTTGTTCTTTTATTTTAACCAACGCGCAAGGCATTATTTTTCATAGTAGCGCCGTTATGGTTAATAACAACGCTTACCTTTTTACAGCGCCAAGCGGAACGGGTAAAAGCACGCACACTAGGTTATGGAGAGAATTGCTCGGCGATAAAGCCGTTATGATTAACGACGATAAACCTATTATAAGGTTTGTCGACGGCGATTTTTACGTTTACGGCACTCCTTGGAACGGCAAACATAGACTTGATACTAATTGTAGGGCAAAAGTTAAGGCTATTTGTAAAATTAGTCAGGCAAAGGAAAACGTAATCACTCCTATTACCCCAGCACAAATGCTTCCGGTTATTTTTAACCAAACGCTATACCCTAACGGACTTAACGATATGGATAAATTACTTTCTTATATAGATAAATTACTTAAATCGGTTGATTTATACAGTTTAGGCTGTAACATCTCAAAAGAAGCGGCTATGCTTTCATACCAAACTATGTCGGGAGAACAATTATGAAAATTAAAGAAGGGTTTATTTTAAGAGAAGTTGCCGATAGTTATCTAGTCGTTGCCGTTGGAGACGCGGTAAAAACTTTTAACGGCATAATAAATCTTAACCAAACGGGCGCTTTTATGTGGAAATGCATTGAAAAAGGTTATAGCGAACAACAACTTGTAAATGCCTTGCTTGATGAATACGACGTAACCGAAGAACTTGCCCGTAACGACGCTAACGAATTTATATCCAAACTCGTTAACGCCGGACTAATTGAAAAATAAAAAAAAGACCGTATCAACGGTCTTTTTTGTTTTTATATTATTACTTTATTAAATCTAGTAAATCGGCAGGTTTTTCAGCAAATACGGTTGCGCCACTTGCTTTCATATCCTCTTGCTTTCCATAACCCCACAAGCATCCGATAAATTTCATACCCGCGTTGTTCGCCGTGTCTATATCAGCCTTCATATCCCCAACCATAAAGGTTTCTTCGGGTTTAGCGCCGTACATTTCGAGTATAGGTAAAACCGATTGAGCGTAAGGCTTAATTTGACGGCCTTCTATACTACCCCAAACTAAATCAACCTTGTCGTTTAATAGTCTTTGTGCAATTCCGTCGGTAGTAACTTGCGCTTTGTTGGTGCGTACTGCAAGCATATATCCCCTTTTTCTTAGTTCAGCCAAAACTTCGGTCATTCCTTCGAAAAGCACGGTTTTGGGACTTCCACAGTTGGTGTAAATATCGTTATAAAGAGCAACCGTTTGTTCGAATTTTTCTGCCGTCATAGGCTCGTCTACCGAATCCTTGATTAAGTTCCTTGGGCCGTAACCTGCTATGGCAAAAAACTTTTCAAAACTTATTGCAGGAAAACCACTTTGCTCTAATGCTTTGTTTAAACTTTCAAAGATGTCGGGAAAGGAATCTATTATCGTTCCGTCTAAATCAAACACTATACACTTACTCATTTTTGTTGCTCCTTTTGTCTTGTTTTAATTAGCCTTTATGATATCACACCCCCTACCCAAAGTCAATGCTTATCCGTTATCACTTTTTATGCAGTTTTTTAGCATTTTTAGTAACGATAGTTACTCTTTCTTTATACTTTTTTAAGTTATTTCTAACTATTTTGCTATTAATTGGTTGTAGGGATAATTACTTTTTAAATATTTATTGACAGTTTTCGTTAGCATTGATAAAATATCAACAAGGAGCTTTTTTATGACTATGGTATTAATTACTGCCCTTGGCGTTGGCGGCGCAACGGTTATAGGGGCTTTGATAGGTTTTTTATTTAAAGGAATTTCACACAAGTTTTCCGATATAATAACTTGCTTTGCCGCGGGAATTATGCTTTCTGCCGCCGTGATTGGTCTGATTATCCCATCCGTCGAACTTGGTGGAAATCTAGGTATTTTGTGGGCTGTTTTGGGCATTTTTGCAGGGGCTGTTTGCATTAACCTTTTAGATAAAGCCGTTCCTCACTTACATAAATTCGTAGGCATTGAACAAGAACAACACAAAGATTCCAAAATAAACAAAGTTATGCTTTTCGTGTTGGCTATTGCCATACACAATCTTCCAGAAGGCATTGCCGCAGGCGTGGGTTTTGGTTCTGGAAACGTTAACCACGCACTAGTTATTGCAGGTGGTATTGCATTGCAAAATATTCCCGAAGGTATCGTTATAATTGCTCCAATGCTAAGCGCAGGCGTTAGTAAAGGAAAAACTTTTTTAATCGCCGCCATAACAGGTCTTATAGAAGTCGTTGGAACGTTTATCGGATATTTTGCCGTTAGCCTTTCGGTTGCTATTTTACCTTTTGCGCTTGCTTTTGCAGGTGGCACTATGCTTTACGTTGTAAGCGACGAAATGATACCCGAAACACACTCGCACGGCAACCAACGTGGCGCTACCTTTGCTTTGCTAGTTGGTTTTTGTTTAATGCTTGTTATGGACGTTTTGCTTGGATAAGCACTCATGCTATCCCTTCTCATACCAAATAACTAATTCTATCATTTTTAGTTAAATTAGTTGACTTTTATAATATTATTGCATATAATAAACATAAGAACGTTGGGAGATAAACGCATTAAGTTTCGGTATCCCGTAATCACAGCCAATGCCTTTGTATGCTCGTGCAGTGCCGTTCTTTTTTTTATTTTAAATGTTTCGCTTTCGCTTTTTTGCCATTTACTTTTTAGTAAGTGGTTTTATTTTTTTGTTTTTTGCTTGACTATTGTTTGCAAAGTTGTATAATAAATATACAAGTTAAAAATAACGGAAGTGACGTGATGGAAAAAATTAATAAAAGTTTTCTTGCAGATGAAGTTTATAAAAGAATAAAAGACTATCTTTTTAACGGAACCTTTTTCGAAGGGCAAAAAATTCCTTCGGAAAACCAACTAAGCAAAACCCTTTCCGTTAGTAGAGTCGTTGTAAGAGAAGCGCTTTCTAAATTACGCAATGAAAGGCTTATTTTAACTTATCAAGGTAAAGGCTCTTTTATTGCTAATCCTGCAAACTTTAATATAGCGGTTGACCAGTTAGGCGAAAAAATAGATTTTGAACTTTTCGTTAAAGTTATGGAATTTCGTAAGACGATAGAATTTTCCGCTATGAACTATGCGATTGTTTACGCTACCAATGAAGAACTTTTAGAAATAAAAGAAATAGCGAAAAAAATGGAAGAAAACCAATTAAACAACAAAACTTTTACCTCGCTTGACTACGAATTCCACTCTAAAATAGTTGCTTGTTCGCACAATCCTTTTTTAATTTCCTCGCACGAGCTTTGTAAAGAAAAAATAATTTCTGTTTTAGATAGTATGAACAATTTAGAAGATAGCCACGGCTACGCTATAAACTTGCACAAAAAAATTGCCGATTGTTTAATTAAAAAAGACGTGAAAGGGGCAATAAAATTGTTTAATAATAACGGCGAATATAACCTTGCCAGAATGAAAGAACTTTTTAATAAAGAATAGACGTCGTAAGGAGAAAAAATGAAGAAATATTTATTACCCAACAAAAAATGTTTTAAGGCCAACTTGCATTGTCACAGCACTATTTCGGACGGAAAAATGACGGTGGAAGAACTTAAATCTTTGTATAAAGAACAAGGTTACAGCATTTTAGCGTATACTGACCACGAAATTTTAGTTCCACATACCGATTTGCAAGATGAAAACTTTTTACCACTTACCGGATATGAAGTGCAAATTTACGGAGATATGCACTTGCCAAAAAGACTTCGTAGAGTATGTCATATAAATTATATAGCAAAAAATGCAAATCAACGAAAAATGCCATTTTTTAATTTAGATGACGTTTTACGCCTTGATAAACAACCTGATATTTCAAAAGCCGTATACGATGGCGATGGTAAAGATTACAAAGAATATTCGGCAAACGGTATTAATGCCCTTATTAAAAAAGGATTAGATAATGGATTTATAGTTAGCTATAACCACCCAACTTGGTCAAAAGAAGATGCTAGTATTTATACAAATTTTCAAGGGCTATACTCTATGGAAATATATAATACAGACGCAGAACTTAGCGGACATGACACCTATTGCCCATACGTTTACGAAGAAATGGTAAGAAGCGGACAAAAAATAGGTTGCATTGCCAACGACGATACGCATAAAAAAGAAGATCTGTTCGGTGGCTTTAACTACGTTTATGCCGATGAACTTTCTTACGATAAAGTTATTAAAGCATTAGAAAATGGTGACTATTACGCATCTCGTGGTCCAAAAATAAACGCCCTTTGGTATGAAAACGGCGTGTTCCATATAGAATGTTCACCGGCAAAAGAAATAGTAATTTCTAATAGTGGAAGAAGGGACCCTAAAATTTCAATTAAAAGAGACGCCAACGGTGGTATTACAAAAGCAGAGTTCCCTATTAGCGAATTAGACTTGTTCGTGCGCTTTACGGTTACGGATATATACGGTAAAACCGCAAACACACGCGCTTACTTCCGAGAAGAATTTGAAACTAGTAAAGCGATAGCAGAATTTGAGTCTAGAAAAATTAAAGGATAAAAATTAAAAATGAAAAAGTTTCCAAGCGACGATAAAGTGTTAGTGTGTGGACATCGTGGACAAGGGTGTTACGGTATAGAAAATACTCTTACGGCCTTTCGTTTAGCAATTGAAGATGGGGTTGATATGCTTGAAACCGACGTGCATTTGACCAAAGACGGATACCCTATCTTAATGCACGACAACACCGTAGACAGAACCACTAACGGAAAAGGCAAAATTATTGATTTAACCCTAAAAGAAATAAAAAAACTAGACGCAACGGTAGGTGCAAAAATCAAAATCGCACCAGAACCACCACCAACTCTTTTGGAATTTATTCAGCTTGTAAAAAAGCATAAAAAAATTTACTTAAATATTGAATTAAAAGATTATCCCGAAGAAGACGAGCAAATTGCCTGTTTATGTGCCGATATAGTATGCGATATGATTATTGAAAATAATCTTGCCGAAAGAACGCTTATTAACTCGTTTAGCGGTAAACTTTTAGAATACGTTTATAAAAAATACGGGGATACTTTTTATTATCACGGCTTTTACCCTTGGTTTATTTTGGGGTATATGCAAATAGAACCAGAAAGTTTTATTTCGGTTGCTTGTATGCAACACAGAGTTCAATTAGCAGATGGAACTGTTCAAAAATGTGCAGATAATATGTGCCCCAAAGAGTGGTTTGATTATTTACTATCAAAAGATATAATGCCACTTATGGCACCAAGTTTGAAAGAATATCCGCTTTACGATTTGGCGTTTTCATACGGAAGTAGAATAGTAAACACTAACGATCCACTAAATATGATTAAACATTTAAACGAAAAAGGAGAATATTAATGAAAATAGAAAAGATTAACACTTATTTGGTTCGTCCAAGATGGTGTATGGTTGAAATTTTAACTGATGAAGGAATTACCGGCTGGGGCGAAGCTGTTATTGAAGGAAAAGCCTCTACCGTTTCTGCATGCGTTAACGAAATGGAAGAATATTTGATTGGCAAGGACCCAAGCAAAATTCAAGATATTTGGAATATGCTTTACCGTTGTGCCTTTTATCGTGGCGGTCCAATTCTTATGAGCGCTATCGCAGGGATTGACCAAGCACTTTGGGATATTAAAGGTAAAAAGTTGGGCGTACCTGTACACGAACTTTTGGGCGGTACTTGCCGTGATAAAATAAAGGTTTATTCTTGGATTGGTGGAGACAGACCAAGTGACGTTGCCCTTGCCGCAAAACAAAAAATGCAAGAAGGCTTTTGCGCAATTAAAATGAACGCAACCGAAGAATTGCAATTTGTTGATAGTTACGATAAAATCGACGCCGTTTTGGAAAGAGTTGCCGAAATCAGACAAGCGTGTGGGAAATATTTTGGAATTGCAATTGATTTCCACGGCAGAGTTCATAAACCAATGGCAAAGGTGTTGGCAAAAAAACTTGAACAATTTGACCCAATGTTTATTGAAGAACCCGTTCTTTGCGAAAATATGGAAGAATTTAAGGAAATTGCACGCAGTTGCAATATACCTATCGCTACGGGGGAAAGACTTTTTTCTAAATACGATTTTAAGCGTCTTTTAAACGCAGGTGGCGTGGATATTATTCAGCCCGACCTTTCACACGCAGGAGGAATCACCGAAGTGCAAAAAATCGCCGCAATGGCAGAAGCCTATGACGTTGCGCTTGCACCACACTGCCCGTTAGGGCCAATTGCACTTTCCGCTTGCTTACAAGTTGATGCAGTAAGTTATAATGCTTTTATTCAAGAACAAAGTATGGGCATACACTACAACGTTGGTAAATCCGTGCTTGATTACGTTGTTAATAAAGAAGTTTTTGAATTCAAAAACGGTTTTGTTGATATGCCAAAAGGCGCGGGACTTGGCGTAGACGTTAACAAACAACTTATTGTTGAAGAAAACAAAACTCCGCACAGTTGGAAAAACCCCGTTTGGCGACACACGGACGGCTCGGTTGCCGAATGGTAAAAAACTTTAGGAGTTTATGTTTATGAGTGAACAACTGATTAAAAGTATTTTAGAAAATAAAATTATAGCAATAGTTCGTGGGGCAAACGTTAAACAGGCAGTTAAATCGGCAAAAGCCGTTTACCAAGGGGGAATAAGGTTTATCGAAGTGACCTTTAACCAAAAATCACCGGATACTTTTCAAGATACGGTAAACGCAATCAAACAAATAAAAATTCACTGCCCCAATATGCACGTTGGTGCTGGAACAGTGCTTAACGTTGAGCAAGTTGAACTTGCAAACTCTGCCGGTGCAGAATACATTATTTCCCCCGACACAGACAAGGACGTTATTGAGCGTACAAAAAAATTGGGGTTGATTTCTATCCCCGGCGCGTATACTGCTAGTGAAGCAAAAAAAGCAAATAACTACGGTGCTGATTTTGTTAAACTTTTCCCTTGTACCGACCCACAATACTTAAAAGCATTAAAAGCACCACTATCACACATTAACTTTTTAGCAGTTGGTGGCGTAAACGTGCAAAACGCTTGCGATTTTATAAAGGCAGGGGCTGAGGGCGTAGGGATTGGGAGTTCGCTTATCAATAAAAAACTTTTAGATGCCGAAGAATACGACAAAATCACTAAAACGGCAAGCGAACTTGTTGAAAAATTAAAAAATGCGTAAAAACAAATATAAAAATAATTTTTAAAAAGCCTTAAATTTTTGCCAATTTCTTGCTACACTTCTAAAATTTTATCGTAAATTTTAATTTGGCACTATGGTGTGTGCTTGTCTTGTAAAAAGAAAAAGCCCTTAAATAAGGACTTAAAAACAAAAACCCCACACATAAAAAGTGCAGGGTTTTCATTTTGTTGGCGGAGTGTGTGCTTCACTCATTGAACTCTTGATTGAGTTTTAGTTTTCTAAACCTATTAAATAATCTGATGAACAACCAAAAAATTGACAAAGAATAATTATACTATCAATATTTGGAACTCTTAAATTCTTTTCCCAGCGATTAATACAAGCAGTGCTTATATTAAGCTTTTTAGACAATTCATATTGTGTAAGATTATTTTCTTCTCTTAATTCTTTTAATCTTTCTGCAAACTTATTCATATTAACTCCTTATTTTTAATAATTGTATACCAAATGGTAATAAATTGCTTGACTTTTACCAATTGGTAAATATATAATATATATACCATATGGTAAATAGGGGGCAAATATGAACAACACGATTAATGTGGAAATTATTGAAAAGTTTATGTTAGAAAATAATATAAGTAAAACAAAATTTTGCAAGATGTGCAAAATTAGTCTTAACACCTTAAATAAAATTATGGCTAATAATTTCAATTTTGAAATAACTGCACTTTTTAGAATTGCAAGAATAATTAAAATTGAAGTTTATCAAATGTTTAATTAGGGAGCATTTACGTGGCGGAAAAGGCGGGCGTTCTGCCCCTTGATAAGGGGAAGGTAAACGCAGTTTGCGAGGGGGGGGTTGCGCCCTGCTAAGGGTTGCCCTAAGGGCAAATTCCGCACTTTGACGACACACCAAAAGGACACCCCAATTGGTGTCCTTTTGGTGGCGGAGAAAGAGGGATAAATCTCCGCTTTCGCTACGATCCCCTCGCCCATCAAAGTTTGTCCGTCATATGACGGGCGCACCAAAAGAACCTAATCAAATCTCTTTTCACGCCACGCAAAAAGGCACCCAATTGGGTGCCTTTTGGTGGCGGAGAAAGAGGGATTCGAACCCTCGCTACGTTTATCACATACTACTCCCTTAGCAGGGGAGCCCCTTGAGCCACTTGGGTATTTCTCCATTTTTGCTTAAAGTTTTTTAAGTTCTATATTCAATTGACGACGGCTTTTTTTGAAAAATAAAAAATGCTTTCAACAAGCGTCTAGGTTATGTTATCACAATTTATCCGTTTTGTCAAAGTATTTTTTGAAATTTTTGTTAAGTTAGCGTAAATTAATACAAGGTATTTATTCTTTTTGGGTGTTTTGGCTATTTACCTAGGTTTAGTTGGTTTTCCTGTCGTTCTGCCGTGCCGATAACCACTACCCCACGAGTACTTGCGTAGCTATCCTTTCTTATAATCTTTTGACTTATTATTTTGCCGTTAACACTCTTTATTATTTTACCCGTGCTTTTATACCCTTGTTTACCGTAAGAAATTATTCGTTTTTCGCCTACGTATAAATCGGGATATTGTTTATCGTTATCAATATTGATTAACGGTTCTAATACGGGAAGATAATCGGTTACTGCGCTTTGGCGAGTTATAGTAGTTTTGAGTTTTTCGCCCATAATAACAAACTTTACTTGGTTGCCGTTTGCTGTTGATTTTATTATTACGGGGTTATGCGTATCGTTTATAAACCTTAAATCAGCGCTTCCTGAGTTTACCATCGCATCGAAAGAAGGTTCTATATAACTTACCGGAAGGCTGTGGGGGTGATATTCGATTATTTTTAGACCTGCCAAAAGCAGTGCGTTATATAAAGTTGTGGACACTTGACACACACCCCCACCAACACCGTCAACAAACTCGCCTTTTACTATTATTTTTGCGTTCTTATAGCCACGACTTTCCGTTCTTGGTCCAACCGTTTTATTAAAAGAAAACTCCCCGCCCACGTCCACAAAAACGTTGTTTAACGATTTGCAAGCAAGGCTTATATTAGTTTTTCGGTCTTGGCTAGATTTTGAATAGTCGGTTGAAAACTCCGAACGGACGACTATTGGTGATGGTCTTAAATCATAATAAGGCATAGATTGTGCTTTTACCGTTTGAACGTTAACGCCAATACTTATTAATAATACAAGCGCACACAACGAAAAGCTTATTAATACCGATTTTACTTTACCCAATTTCATAGTGTAAGTATGCGTATTTTTAGTTATTTTAAACTAAATTAAGCCCGAACGCGCGTTCGGGCTTTTTTATTGGGTTTTTACGTCGGTTACTCTTCTTCTTTTGTTAATAATATGGTTTTTATACCGATTTCTTTTACGGGGAAATCAGAAAAGGCTGGGTGTGGAGCGCACGTTTGCATATTAGATATTTCTAATACGGCTTGGTTGCTTTGCTCGTCAATAGTTTGACCAAAGGCTGCATACTCACCGTCTAGCCAAGGACAGGTTGCAGAGCAAATGAAAAATTGGCTGGTTGCTGAGTTTTTGTCCATTGTCCTTGCCATGCTGATTACGCCGAGTTGGTGTTTTAGTGGGTTATCGTAGCCGTTTGTTTTAAATTCGCCTTCGATAGATGGCACGGAAGGTAGTTCGGTAAGACAGTTTTGGTCGATTTTATATCCGCCCGTTTGTATCATAAAGTTTGCTATCACGCGGTGAAAGATAGTTCCGTCGTAATAATTTTGTTTTACTAGCGAAACGAACTGCTCTACACTTTTGGGTGCAACTGCGCTATCGCATACGATATTTATATCTTTATCATTAGTGAGTTTTATAGTTAGGTAATATTTTTTAGACATTTTTTGTTTCTCCCGTCGTTGTTTATATATTTATTAAACCATATAATTACAAAAAAATCAATATCAGTTTAGTCTTTTAAGTAGATTAGAAGATAAAAAAACAGGTCGATTAACGACTTTTTTTAAAAATATAGTGACTGAAATTTTAAATTGTGGTATAATGAAATGATATAAAGAGGGATTCATGACTGATAAAAAATCAAAAACTAAAAAATGGAAAAGACCACGCCACACCTTTTTCCGTATGCTCGTTAACGGGTTGTTGCGCGTGTATATTAAGGCAAATTATCATTTTAAACCTACGCCTTTTAAGGGTGATAGAAAAAGACAGTATTTAGTGCTTATTAACCACCAAACGCCTTTGGACCAATTCTTTGCCACTATTTCGTTTAGAAAAACCTTTTATTGCGTTGGTTCTGAGGACTTATTTTCCGCTGGATTTGCAAGTAGGTTTATGGAATACGCAATAGCGCCTATTCCTATTAGAAAACAAACTTCTGATTTTTCTGCCGTTTTAAGCTGCGCGAGAGTTGCAAAGGAAGGTAATTCAATTATCATCTTCCCCGAAGGCAATAGAACTTATAGTGGTAAAACCGAATATATTAACCCTTCTATTACACGTTTCGTTAGGCTTCTTAAACTGCCCGTCGTGTTTTATCGTATTGAAGGTGGTTACGGCGTTTATCCTCGTTGGAGCGACAAGACGAGAAAGGGTAAGATGAGTGCCGGTGTTAGCAAAATAGTCGAGCCCGAAGAATACTCTAAACTATCCGACGAACAACTTTACGAGCTTATTAAAAGTGAACTTTACGTTTGCGATGCTGTAAAGGACGGGTTGTATTACAACAAGAAAAACGCTGAGTATCTAGAAAGACTTATTTACGTTTGCCCTGACTGTGGACTTTCTACTTTCTCGTCTAAAAAAGATACTTTAACTTGCGCTAAATGTGGAAAAACCGTTAAATACTTGCCTGATAAAACCCTAAGCGTTCAAGACGGAAAGTTGGATTTTACTTTCGTAAACGATTGGTACGAGTATCAAAAATCTTTTATAAACTCGCTTAACCCCTTGGAAATTGCCGACAAACCACTTTATAATGAATCGGCTAGATTGTTTAAGGTGATTTTGTTTAAGAATAAACGTATTTTAGATAAAAATTCCAAGATTAGTTTATATTCTAATAAAATTGAGTTTACCGAAAAGGAAAAAGTGCATAGTTTTTCTTTTGACGACGTTTCCTCGATTACCGTTTTGGGTAAAAACAAACTTAATGTTTATTATAAGGACAAGGTTTATCAGTTTAAGGGAGACAAGAGTTTTAACGCAATTAAGTACACTCATTTGTTTAATAGATACAAAAACTACTTAAAAGGAGACTTGAATGAACAATTTTTGGGACTTTAGTGTTTGGGGAACGTTTAATCTAGTTGCCGTACTACTAGTAAGTTTGTTACTTGCTAACATGCTAAAAAAATACGTAAAATTTTTGAAAAATTCACTTATTCCGACTTCGGTTTTGGGTGGTATTTTAATACTTATTGCAAGCGCTATCTATAAAGCCGTGACGGGCGTTTATCTTTTTGACACACCGTTTTTTGGTGGCGACGGAATGAACGTACTTGAAATTTTAACCTATCACGCGCTAGCGCTTGGGTTTATTGCTTCTTCGCTTAAAACTAGTACGAATAAACTAAACAAAAAGCGCACCAATGAAATATTTAACACGGGTGTAACTACCGTTTCTAGTTATCTATTACAAGGTGTTTTAGGTCTTGGTATCACAATCGTAATAGCTATGTTTGTTTCAGGTTTTTTTGCCGCTAGTGGCGTGCTTTTACCTTTTGGTTTCGGGCAAGGTACCGGACAAGCGCTTAATTACGGTAATATTTACGAAACCGACTGGGGGTTTGACGGTGGCAGAAGTTTTGGACTTACGGTTGCTGCCCTTGGTTTTTTGTGCGCTGCGTTAGGTGGCGTTATACATTTAAATATACTTAAAAAGAAAGGTAAGTTTAATCCACAAGGCGAACTAACCGAAAAACTTACTATGGCTGACGTGCAAGACGAAAACGAAATTCCCGTTAACGGCAGTATTGATAAACTTACCGTTCAGCTAACCTTAGTTGCAATTACCTATTTTGCAACTTATATGCTTATGATGGGACTTAGCGCGCTCCTACCCGGAATGACTTCGGTTATTTATGGTTTCAACTTCCTTATCGGCGTGTTGCTGGCTAGTTTGATGAAGGTTCTTCTTAAAGGTCTTAGCAAAAAACAAATCGTTAAAAGACAACATACCAACAACTTTTTACTTAATAGAATAAGCAATTTCTTCTTTGACGTTATGGTCGTTGCCGGTATCGCCGCTATTAAGATTGACCTTATTAAACAATATTGGTGGGTGCTTTTAATTCTTGCAGTAGTTGGCACTATTTCCACCTATCTTTATAACCTTTGGATTGCTAAATTGTTTTTCAAAGAATATAAGGACGAACAATTCTTGGTTATGTACGGTATGCTCACGGGTACTGCTAGCACGGGTGTAATGCTCCTTCGTGAACTAGACCCTGAATTTAAAACGCCCGCGCAAGAAAACTTGATATTACAAAACTTCCCTGCTATCGTGTTTGGGTTCCCGTTAATGTTACTCGCTACCCTTGCCCCTAAAAATCCAATTCTAACTTTAATTTTGCTAGTGGCTTTCTTTATCGTTATGAATTTGATTTTGTTTAGAAGTTTTATATTCAAAAGAAAAAAGAAAAATACAAGTCAAGACCAATCGGTAAGCGAAAGTCAGCCCACCGAGACTAATTAATTTTTATTGTTTTAAGGAGTTATTATGTTTAACGCGTTAAAAGTAAAAAACGATTGTGTTAACTGGATTCGTGAGTTCTTTGAAAAGAACGGACCTGATTGCAACGCAGTGCTTGGCATTTCGGGTGGAAAAGATAGTTCGGTTGCGGCAGCCCTTTGCGTTGAAGCCTTAGGTGCTGATAGAGTTATAGGCGTACTTATGCCGAAAGGTAATCAACACGATATCGACTGCGCATACGCTTTATGTAAACATCTTAATATAAAGCACTACGTTATTAATATTAAAGACGCTTTCGACGGAATCTTAAACGCTATGCCAAAAGAACTTGAACTTAGCGTTCAATCAGTCACTAACCTTCCACCAAGAATCCGTATGACTACTCTTTACGCAGTTTCGCAAAGTTGTAACGGGCGCGTTGTTAATACTTGCAACCTTTCTGAAGATTGGGTTGGATACTCCACTAGATACGGCGATTCCGTTGGTGATTTTAGTCCTATGTCCCGTCTTACCGTTACCGAAGTTAAACAAATTGGACATTTGCTTAAACTTCCTAGCGAATTAGTTGAAAAAACGCCAATCGACGGTCTTTGTGGCAAAACCGACGAAGAAAATCTTGGTTTTACTTACGCCGAACTCGACCGTTATATTCGCACGGGCGAAATCGACGACCCAAAGAAAAAGGAACTTATTGACCGCAAGCACAAGGCAAACCTATTTAAACTAGAACTTATGCCTTGCTTTGAACCTGATTTAAATTAGTTTTCGCAAAATCAAAACACCGTGCAAATAGCACGGTGTTTTTTTATAAAATCATCTACCCCTACCAAACGAAAAAAGACACCTTTCGGTGTCTTTCGTGTGTAAAGAAGATAAAAAAGATATTTTTGTGAGTTTTCGTATGGACTTAAACCCGTGTATTTAATTACGACGTTCAACCAAACGTTTTTAGATCACCTAACGGTATATTCCAATCCAGTACAACAGGTTGGCTTGGCGTGCTTTCAAGAATGATTGCTTTGCCCTCTTTTGAACTTTTGATTATGCTTTCCATTATCTCAAGCACGTGAAGAGCTAGTAGACCAGAAGCATTGTTTGCTCTTCCTTCGCTTATTGCGAGTACCATCTCTGATAGACCTATCCCTCTTGAATTGTCATAATAAGGAGAACACAGTTCAACGTCCTCAAATTTCTTTTTATCTGTTAAGGTCGCACGAACCAAACCGCCAAAGGTGTTTGGATCGGGAACGCTAAGGCTACCTTCCGTGCCGTATATTTCCACTTTCGGCATATTATTTCCCCAGACATCGAAACTTGTAACCAAAGTAACAATCGTACCGCTTTCAAATTTAATTATTGCCGCATTATGCGTATCTACCTTAACATCTATTTTTTTGCCGTATTTGTCTTTGCTAGTGATAATTCGCTCTTGAAATGCTTTGCCACAACAAGCGGTAACGCTTTCAGCTCTACCAAGCAATCTTACCAATGCCGTTATGTAATACGGGCCCATATCAAAAAGTGGTCCTCCGCCAATATCGTAATAAAATTCTGGAGAGGGATGCCATGTTTCGTGACCGTGACAAAGCATATATGCTCCCGCAGCAACGGGTTTTCCGATTTTACCCTCGTTAATCAGTTTCTCGCAAGTTTGTATACCGGCGCCGAGAAAAGTATCCGGTGCGCACCCGAGATACACCCCTTTTTCAGAGGCAAGTTCTACCAACTCTTTCCCCTCGGAATAATGAAGCGCAAGCGGTTTTTCAACGTATACGTGTTTACCCGCCATTAGCGCTTTTTTCGTTATGGAGTAATGACTTTGGGGCGTAGTTATGTTCAAAATAAGGTCTATATCCTTGCACTCAAGCATCTCGTCCAAAGTCATAACATATGGAATTGCATATTTTTCTTTTTTTGCCAAAGCCTTTTGTTCATCAAGATCAGCACAGGCTAAAACCTCTGTGTTGTTAAAAACAGAAGTAAGGTTTTTAAAATAAATATCACTGATGTTTCCACAGCCAACAACACCGATTTTCATAACATCCTCCTTTATCGTGCCGCAAAGAGAAAGCCTCGACGCATAAGCTCCTTCGCCTCGGGGATATTCTTGAAGATTTCGCTAGTGTGTCCAAGGGAATTATAGAAAACACGTCCCTTTCCCCATTGTTTTGTATAAACAACCGGAACCGTTACCTCGCCGTTCGCCCCATATGGCTCGTCGCTTGCGAAAAATTTAGTGTTTGCAAGCACTTTCACAGCAGGGTCTACATGGATATAATATTGCTCGCTTGTTACCTCAAAATCCTTTATTCCGTCGGTAATAGAACTTTTTTCCGAATCGATGACGTGTACCGTATACGTTACGTTATTATTCCCGGGATGTGCAACCCATTGAGAACCCGTCATAAACTGCCATTCCGTATTCTCTCTAAATGCATCGCACATTCCCCCGTGGCATCCGGCAATTCCTGTACCTGCGGCAACTGCATCACAGACATTCTTTTCCGCTTGACTGCATAATTTTCCCATAGTCCAAACGGGAACTATCAGGTCAAAAGAGGTAAGCTCTTCAAGAAAAGAATCTAAGGAATCGGACATTCTCACCTCAAATCCTTCCTCTTTCAACATCTTGGAAAACAAATCCGCTACTCCTTTAGGATCATGCCCGTCCCAGCCGCCATACACAATTAATGCTTTTTTCATAATATAATCTCCTTTATTAACGTTTAAAAGACTTGCATCCTTATACATTTGATCGTATCACTTTCCAGCTTGACAAGCAATGTGATTTTTGGTATAACATAAGAAAAAATTAGTCTTTTTTACGGAGAACTGAAATGTTTTTTGAATCGATACATTCCGAAAAGCAATCTGAATTCCATTATCATTTCGGGGATAGCTTAGATTTTCCACTTCATATACACAGGTCATTTGAATTTTTTTCACAGCTTCAAGGAAAAACCTTAGTTGTAATTGATGGGAAAGAATATGAATTAAAAGAAGGAGAGGCAGTGCTTATCTTTCCATTCCAAACCCATTCCTATAAAACAATAACCAAAGGGAAACACGCAATTAGCATCTTTTCAAGTGATATGGTTATGGAATATTCAAATAGCAAAGCCAATTTACTTCCCGTGAGCAACTTGTTTTTATACAACGCTCCTGAAACGGTTTCGGATAACCCCTATCTTCAAAAGGCGTTGACATATGACATCTGTGGAAATTTTGACATAGGAAGGTCTTATAAAAATCGCGAAAAAGATGTTTTTCATAAGTGCATTATGCGCATTTTAATCTACGCGGAGGAAAATTATAAAAGCTCTTGCTTATTAGAAGATGCTGCCTCCGCAATTGGATACGATTATGCTTATATATCGAAGAAATTCAAAAGTGCCATCGGAATTTCATTTCGAAAATACGTAAATACACTTCGTATTATCTTAGCCAAACAACTATTATTAAATGAAACAAAAACCATAACTGAAATTGCGAGTGAGTGTGGATTTAATTCTTTACGGGCTTTTAATATTGAGTTTAAAAAGGCAGAGGGAATCACGCCAACGGAATATAAACGAAAATCGTAAATCAAAAGGGTGTACTCTACTAATTTCGGTTAAGGTAACTTCGTTGTAGGCTTCATTATATCTCCTTCCTTTTGGCATAAAAAAGCACAGAGCTTTTCTTTCTCTGTGCTGTGTGTTGTGGGCGGTTTCTGTTCTCACTGGAGTTCAAATCCTTTCAGTACCGGAAAATACCCATTTTCCATCTACAAAATCAAACTGAAAAATTTCACCCGAGAAAAGCAAAAAGCCTTGATAAATCAAGGCTTTTCCGGGCGATATCTTTTTTATCGCCCATTGATGGCAGGGGTAGATGGATTCGCTTCTCTCGAGCCTCCCGATAAACAGTGGGTGTCCACTGTTTACCCTACGGGAAATTTGCAAGCAAATTTTCTCCTAATTCAAATCCATTACCCTACCACGAAAAAAGACACCTTTCGGTGTCTTTCGTGGCAGGGGTAGATGGATTCGAACCAACGAAGTGACGGAGTCAGAGTCCGTTGCCTTACCGCTTGGCGATACCCCTTCGTTGTTTTTATTGTAACAAATACGGCTAAAAAATACAAGCATTTTAGCCGTATTTTGTTTTGTTTTTATTTTATACGGGGATTCCAAAAAGTCCGTTTATTACTAAGAACATTAGTGGTATAGTTATTATTGACAACACCGTGGTTAATAACACGAATACCGAGCCAGATTCCCCGTCGCCACCAAATCTTACTGCAAATAACACCGTGTTGGTTGCCGACGGCATTGACAACAAGAAGAATAATGCGTATTTTACTACGTTATCTACCGGCAAGAATGCCACTAGCAATATGGTAATTAAGGACACGATTATCAATTTGTTTAAGGCTACTACGTATGCCCATTTGTCTAAAAATAGTTGTTTTAGGCTTACTTTTGCTAGCTTTACGCCAATTACCGTCATTGCAAGTGGGGTTACCATTTCAGATAGGAAGTTGATTGACTTAACAAAGCCCTCTACCGTCTTGTCCAAAAAACTGCCCTTTTCCGCTAAGTTTACTAAGGGTACTTTTGCTACGAAGAATATTACGATACCTAAGATAAGCGCTATTACGGTTGGATTTACGAGCGCGTTTTGTACGTTGATTTGTTTTTTATCGCCCGTCATTATATAAACGCCAATCGACCAAGTTAAAAAGTTAAACGCGGCAATTACAACGCCACCGTAAATCAATATTTCCCCACTCATTCCCGTTGAGCCGAAAAGTGATTGCAAGAAAGGTAAGCCCATATATCCACAATTTCCAAAGATGCTTGCGAATTTTAGGCAGTTGATTTTTTTGGAGTTGTCTTTATTTCTAAAAATAAGCGAAAATAAGCCGATAGAAATCAAGTGTACTGCCATTGCAAGACCAAACACGATTAATAGGTTTGTGGCAAGCCTAGGCGAATATTCGGTTTTTTGGAAGGCCATAAACACTAACGCGGGTTGGCATACGTAAAGAACTAATACCGAAAAGACGCTATCTGCGTTTTCGCCAAGCATTTTCGTCTTTGCTAAAATAAAGCCCGGTATCATTAATATTAATAAGAAAACTACCGTTATTAATACGTCTAAAAAATTCATAAGTTTTTCTCGCTTTTAATATACTTTTCCCTTTCTATAATGCATCTTTCTTGGTCTACTATAAGTCTGGGTTGGTTGGCTAATAAAAAGTTTGCTAGTTGTTTTTCGGTTTGAATATCGTCTGGGATATATATTCCCGCAAACACGGGTTGGTCACCGTGATGGTAATCAGAGCCGGACATTTTTATAAGTGAATTTTCATTGCAAAACTCTGTTGCTTGTGGGTTATTGTTATCGTGATGAAAATGGCAATTAAACGCTTCTGCTCCGTGCATATATTTTGGATCGCCACGTTCTTCGCCCACGCGATAAGGGTGTGATTGCCACATAAAAAGACCGTTTTGGTTTGCTATTTCAAACAGTTTAGTTTGAGTGCAAGTATAAACTAAATCGTTGGAATATAAAAATTCTTTGTCAAAACCGACTATCAAAAATTCTTGATGAACGCCACTTTGCGTTATAGTTACAACCTCTGCACCCAAAAATACTTTTAGTCCTTTTTGGTTTGCAAGGGTTTTGAGTTGGTTGTATCTATTTATAAAATAATCGACCTTGTCCTTATAACTTGTCCTTGGATAGCCTTCCTTCCAATACCAATTTATATGGTTAGTAAGAATAATTGCGTCGTAGCCAAGCGATTTATACGTATTTATTATTTGCTCGTCGGTTACGTCTGCACAAACGCTCGCGACCGACGAGTGACAATGAGTTTCTAGTTTCATAAATGCTCCTTTAATAAGGCGTATTCTGGTAGTTGGTTTATCCCTTTTTCTACTGCTAAATACACGGCGGTAGCATCAAACCTTGCGTCGTGATAGCCAACTTCTTTACCAAAAAGAGTGCGTGTTGCTAGTTGTATTTGAGTGTCCGTTATGCCTAAAAACGCGCATAGTTCGGATAGTTTTGGGTATTTATATCCCCTATGATTTGCCCTTGGTATTTTGCATATCGGAAGGGATTTTTTCATCGTACAAAAACTGTCTTTACAATAAAAAATTCTACCGCATCTTTCAAACTCTTTGCTTAAAAAAGAAAAGTCAAAGTTTACGTTATGCGCAACTAAAAAACTTGCCTTGTCAAAATCATTTTGTATTTCGGATATTTGTTGAGCAAAGGTTTTGCCTTTTGATAGTTCAAGTAGTTTTTCAACGGAAAATCCGTGAACTAAATACGCGCCGTATTCGACGTGGTCAACTGCAAAAAAGAAGTTTTTTGCCGTGACAACCCCTTTATTTATACAAACGTATGAAAGTTGGCATATTTCCCCCGGATATAAACCGGTGGTCTCGGTATCTAAACAAATTATCATATCTCATAAAATAAGGGCAAAACAAAACGTTTTGCCCTTTTTTGCTTTGCCTTAAAAATTATTTAAGTAAATCGCTATAAGCTTTTTCAAAAATAACTACTGCGTTATCTTTTTCGTATAAATATTCGTTTACTACGTCTCTTTCTAATCTATTGATTTGGTTAGTAATCTTGCTAGAAGAAATTGCGTCTAGTAATAAATACATATAGTTATTGGTATCTTCCCATTCGCCAAAGTCTTTAACCATATTGTCAAAATAATTTTGCCAAGTAGTAATTCCTTCAGGAAGATCGAACTCTGCGTTCATGTAGTCGATAAGGTTATCGGCAACCGTTTTTTCAGCAGTAAACTTTTCAGAGAAGAACATTACGTGATAGCCGTAGTCTGATGCAACGATAACGTAACTGTTGCCACCCTTAGCAATAAGTTCTCTACCAGCAGTAGCAAAGGTTTCAACGTATTCTTCGGAATTTGCGCCGTCTACTTCGGGTTTAATTACGTAGCCTTTATAGGTGTTGAGTGAACCGGAGTCGGTTGAGAATGCAAACAACAATTCGTTGATTTTTGCAGTGTATTCTTCAACGTTGCCGTTATAGGTACCTGCCGAATATACGGAGTTACCAGAGTAATCACCCTTGTTGTCGGTTACGTTTTGTGGTTGGGTTTTATCAAATTCGCCACCCGTCATATAAGCGTTCATGCAAGCGATAAAATCGTCTAAACCATAGATGGTTGAAAGTGCGTTATATTGTGCGTCTTCACCTTCTACGGGTTTGGTTGCATCGTCTTCGGAAGGATTGAGTAAGGTTACGTCCCCCTTAAATTCAAGGCTGTTTTTAGCAAGTTTTGCAAAAGTGTAGTCGCCGGTAAAGTTCTTTCCGTCAAAATCGTATCCGGAAATTATCCAAGAATCTCTTAAATCCTTTACCCTAGTGGTTTTAAGAATATCGTTTCTTGCTTGTTCGCGTTCTGCGTTAGAAAGAGTTTCGTCGATAGCTTTAATTCTTTCTGTTTGAATTTCGTCCACACCTAAAAGTAGGTTATAAACGTATCCGTAGGTGCCGTTAACACCGTAAAGAACGGGTTCTTTTACCGAAGCGTTGCTTAAAGCTTCCACAAATTCGGTGTTACTCCATCCTTTTTGGTTTTCTAATTCTGCCTTAAACGCATTTTCTAAATCCGCAAAGGTGTATTGTTTGCGTAGTTTTAAGGTTTGTAAATCACGATAGGTTTCTACTACGATATTTTCTCTTTCGAGTTTGATATTCTTTTTGTAGTATTCGGTAGTGGTGAGATCGTTGTTTTTATAACTTTCGCCAAGAAGATTGTTTACTTTTAAGAAGTTGATAAGTCTGTTAAAAGCTTCCCTACGTTTTGCAGTGCTAGAAAGGTCAAAACCCTTATCGATATACTCTTGCATCTTGGTAGAGTCAAGTTCTTCTTCTGCCTTCGTTGCGTCTGTGGGAACGGTTCTTACTTGTTGATCGTAAGCGTCGCTAAGTTTGTCTTCCACGTCGGTTTCTTCAAATTGATCGAGTAAATCGTTGAAGATTTTGTAGGTGTTATAGGTTGCTTCTATCATTTGGTCGGAATCTAAATATCTTCTTGCGTCCCATTTTGCGTATTGGGAGTCCTTTTGATAGTCAGCGTCCTCTTCTAGTTGTTTAATTGCGTTTTGAACTAAAATTCTAGTGTTGATTTGGTTTTGTAAAATAAGTTCAAAGGTACGCGCCTGAGTGTAGCCGTTGTATTGAACGTAGTAATATCCGTAATTGAGATAGTCTACGATAAGGTCTTGTTTATAAACGGAGTCTTTTACGCCCTTGTCTATACTAATTGTTGCAACTACCTGTTGCATATCCTTATCGGTGTCCCTAGTGATTAGTTTACACCCGCCGAGTCCGCAAAGACCAATCATAAGCGACATAATTAGCGATACGAGTGCAATCAGTTTTTTCTTCATATATATTCTCCCACAATTATTCGATATTATAATACTAATAAAGTATATACTACTTTATCGAAAATTGCAATCGTTTTTTGGTATTTTTTACTAATAGAAAGCAAAAGAAAGGGGGTTTATTTAACGGCAATCGTTAAAAATTCGGTTATCACGCCCATCATCTCGGCGTTATCTGCATAGGTTGATCTAAAAACTATCTTCGGCATTTGAGACATTTCTAGTTTTACCCTACTGCCAAAACAATCTATTGCCGTTAATAACTTAGGATTGTTCATAGACATAAAATCCGAAAAAGTTAACGACGTTTCAGTGCTCTTTACGGTTATTTCTTTTACTTTTAGTTTAGACGCCATGCGTTTTGCCATGGCGATGGATATTAAATTAAGCGTTTCCTCGGGAATCTTGCCAAAGGTGTCTTCGAGAGAGTTTATAATTCTTTCTTTACTATCAAGGTCGGTCATCTCGGCAATCTCTTTATAAACGTCCATACGCACGGTGGAGTTTTCAATATAATCGTCCGGAATAAACGCGGTTATACGAATATCTAGTTCGGGCATAACGTCTTGTTCGCCGGAAAGTTCTTCTTTAAGTAGTTTTGAATACAATTCGTAGCCGATTTTGTCCATATGGCCGTGTTGTTCTGCCCCTAAAATGTTACCTGCGCCCCTTATTTCGAGGTCACGAACGGCAATCTTTATGCCACTGCCCATTTCGGCAAATTCTATAATTGCGTTAAGACGTTCAAAGGCTGGGCCCGTAAGCACTTTATCACGTTTATAAGTAAAGTAAGCGTATGCTAGTCTATCGCTTCTTCCTACCCTTCCCTTTATTTGATAAAGGGTTGATAACCCAAGCCTATCGGCGTCTATTACTACCAAGGTGTTAGCCTTGGGTAAATCTATACCGTTTTCTATTATAGTAGTCGATATCAAAACGTCGCTTTCACCACGATAAAAACCTAGGATATTCCTTTCTAAAACACGTTCTTCCATCTGCCCGTGACAAACGGTTATTTTAAGGTTTGGCATAAGGGTGGAAATCTTGTCTGCAAAGGTATAAATACTTTCTACTCTATTATACAAAATAAAGGCTTGACCACCACGGTTTACTTCCCTTGTTATCGCGTCCTTTATAAGCATATCCGTTTCTTCGGTTACGTACGTTTGGACGGGTAAACGTTTTTTAGGCGGGGTATTTATAGTGCTTATCGAACGAATACCCGATAAGGACATATGCAAAGTTCTCGGAATAGGCGTTGCAGTTAATGTAAGCGCGTCGACGTTCTTTTTTAATAGTTTTATTTTTTCTTTATGTTCTACCCCGAAACGCTGTTCTTCGTCTAGTACTAAAAGACCTAAATCCTTAAATTGTATATCCTTGCTAAACAATCTGTGCGTACCGATAACTAAATCTATCGTCCCATCTTTTAATCCTTGAACGATTTCCCTTTGTTGCTTGGGAGTTTTGAATCGGTTTAGACAGGCTATCTTTACGCCAAAGTCCTTAAAACGTTCTTTTGCCGTATTAAAATGCTGTTCGGTAAGTATGGTCGTCGGAGCGACGAAAGCCACTTGTTTTCCGTTTGCTATGGCGCGGAACACGGCACGGAAAGCCACTTCGGTTTTACCAAACCCAACGTCACCGCAAACAAGACGGTCCATTACCCGTTTGGACGTCATATCGTCGAGTATTTCTTGGTCTGCCGTCTGTTGGTCGGGGGTAAGTTCGTATGGAAAAGCACCGTCGAACACCGATTGTAGTTCGGGCTCGTTTATAAAGGCAAAACCTTTTTGCTCCTCACGTTCTAAATACAAGCGTTTAAGGTCGAAAGACATCTTTTTGATAGATTCTTTTACTGCCTTTTTTACCCTTTCGAAGTCCTTTCCACCAATTCTTGATAGTTTTGGATGTTTTTCGCTACCGAGATATCTCGTTAGTATATCCATTTGCTCTACGGGAATATAAAGCAAATCTCCACCAGAATATTCCACGCAAACGTAGTCCTTAGTACCTTCGGTGGTGGATATTTTTCTGTTGCCTAAAACTTTGCCGAGACCGTGCGTTTCGTGAACGCAATAATCGCCAACTTCGGGCGCACTAAAAAAGGTTTGCGTGCGTTTTGCGTTGGGTTTTGTTTTAGTTAGTTTTGCGTAAAGGTTTCCACTGCCGATTACCACGGTTTTTTGTTCGTGAAAGACAAACCCGTCCGATAATGAACGAGAAATAATATTTACGCCCGTAAATTCCCCCGTTTTATCGATTGAAGAAGCTATGCCTTTGGTGGAAAAATCCATACAAAGCCTATCCGACCTTCTACTATCGGCCGTGTGAATTAGCACCGAATATCCACTTTTTAGCCAGTTGTCCGTATCGGTGAAAAGTTCTGAAAATGCTAGTTGATAGTTAGCCACCCCGCTTACCGACGGGTTTATTATTTTTAATGGATTAAAAAATGGGTTTGACGACGACAAGGTTTGCACGCCAACTTGCATAAAAGCATGCAAATCTTCTACAACTTGGTCTAAACTTAAACAGTTGCCCGAAAGACATGAAAAGGCTTCGCCGACTTCACTTAACGATTTAAGTCTTTCAACGAATTCACGTTCGACTAGTTGGCAGGTTTCGTATACCCTTTTACCTTCGTTTATAATCACAACGGTTTGCTTGGTAAATAGCTCATATATTGGGCAAACCGACTCGGTTAAAGATAAATACAAAGATAACGCGTCGTAATCTTTATTTTCAACGGCAAGGTTTATATCCTCTTTTATTAGGGATAGTTTTAGTTTATTATCCCCTTTTGCGTTGTTTACTTGAAGGTCGATAACTTGTAAAATGCTCTCAATATCTTGGCCGTTAAGAACGCATTCAACTGCTTGCAAAATTTCCACTGAGTTAATAAACTCAATGGTCTTGGTGGTTTCGGCATCAAACTCTCTTATACTTTGGGCGGTATCTCCGAAAAAGTCTATTCTAAACGCGTTTTTTTGGTTTATGGGAAAAACGTCTAGCACGTCGCCACGCAAACTAAAAGTTCCTTTATAGGCGCACTGCTCTCTCCTTTGATAACCGTAGTCTACGAGAGTTTTTACTATATTAGTTAAATCGTAATCGCCATCTTTTTCTATTTTTAATAAGTTTACTTTTTTGGAGATGGGTTGCAATAGACTTTGTGGGGTAACGACCACCACTTGCGCGGTGGGAATTTGATAAATAGCTTGCAATCTTTGATAAACCCCGTTCTTAGAAAAGGCTTTTACGTTTACTAGCGTTTCGTCCTTTGGGGGAAGATAAACTGCCCTTTTATTACTAAACTCGTTTATAATTTTTACTGCTTGCATCGCAGTTAAGGAGTCTTTTACAAGGTACAAAACTTGGTTTTCTATTTGAGAAACTAGGTAATTTTTAAAGCTTTCCGGAACGCCAAACACCGCCGAAGGTATACCTTGGCGGATGGCTTCTAACAGTTCGGTTACCGAATTGTTTTTTTGATTAAATTTTAAGTCTGTATTCGGCATATATCTTTATAACGAAAAGATTTTAGTTTGATTTTCCGTTATATTTTTGCATTATGCTTTGAAAGGTTTTACCTTCGGCAAACTCCTTTGCTGAGTTTGCGGCACGCGTGATTGCTTTTTCAAAAACCGGTTTGTCTTGTTCTGAAATTCCACTTAAAACTAGGTTAAGTAAAGGAATTTTACTTTCCGTATCCGGCTTAAAACCTATCCTTATTCTCTTAAAGTTTTCCGTGCCTAGTTCTTTTACGATATTGCGCATGCCGTTGTGCGTTCCAGCAGAGCCGTTTTCCCTTAAACGTAGCGCACCTTTTTCTAAATCGTAATCATCGTATAATACGACTAGGTCTGATATATCTATTTTGAAAAAAGTTACTAATTCCCTAACGCTTTCTCCGCTTAGGTTCATATACGTTTGGGGTTTTGCTAGTATAACTTTTTGTCCGTTTATCCTTGTTTCGGCAAGTTGGGCGCGACATTTTATTTTGGTAAAAGTTGCGTCTAGTAATCTAGCGCATTCTTCTACTGCCATAAACCCTAAGTTATGGAAGGTATTAAGATATTCTTTGTCGGGATTGCCTAAGCCCACTATAAGCTTCATATTTTCTCCAATAAAAAAGCCGTTTGATAACGGCTTTTGGTTTTTTATTAGTCTTCGTAAATTGCTGAAAGCGAGGAGTCTTGATATACTGCCGTAATCGCTTTTGCAATCGCCTTTGCAGAAGATACGATTTTAATCTTGGGATTCTTTCTTACTGCTTCCGGCATATTGATGGTATCTAGTACGATTAAGTTCTTGATGGGTGAATTGGTAATTCTTTCCATCGCAGGCCCACTGAACACGCCGTGAGTACAGCAAGCGTAAACTTCTTTCGCGCCGTTTTTGATAAGTGCTTCGGCACCTTGACAGATAGTACCTGCGGTATCTATCATATCGTCTACCATTAAACAGGTTTTGCCTTTAACGTCGCCGATAACGTTCATAACTTCGATTGCGTTTGCCTTAGGACGACGCTTATCAACGATTGCGAGCGATGCGTCTACCCTAGAAGCAAAGTTTCTTGCTCTACCAACGCTTCCTACGTCTGGGGAAACTACTACCCATTCTTCGTTCATCATTTTCTTGAAGTGTTTTGCAAGTAACGGTGCGCCGTATAAGTGATCAACGGGAATATCGAAAAATCCTTGAATTTGCGCTGCGTGTAAGTCCATCGTCATTACTCTGTCTGCACCTGCGGCAGTTAAAATATCTGCGCAAAGTTTTGCCGTAATCGGATCTCTTGGACGTGCCTTTCTGTCTTGACGAGCGTATCCGAAATATGGCATTACTGCCGTGATACGACCTGCGGACGCACGCTTACAAGCGTCAATCATAATCAAAAGTTCCATAAAATTGTCGTTTACAGGGCTAGAAGTAGATTGGAAGATAAATAGGTCTTTACCTCTTACCGATTCGGGTAGGGTTATGCTTATTTCTCCGTCCGAAAACTTGCTTACTTCCGCGCTAGATACGGGAATTTTGAGTTGTGCAGCAACCGCCTCAGCCAAAGGTCTGTTTGAGTTGCCCGATAAAATCTCGATAGTGTTGCCGTGTGTAATCATTTTATTTTTTCTCCTAATGTAACTTTATGTACATTATGTACAATTCTATTGTATTACTACTTAACCAATTAGTCAAGAGTTTTTGCTTTTTCTCTTTGCTTTAAAATAATTTTTTATTATACTTGCACACGCCTCTTCGTCTATGCCACCCAAAAATTCGGTTTTGTGATTGAGTCCGTTTTGGGTAAGAACGGGATACAAACTTTGCGCGCAACCGCTTTTACGTTCGTACGCACCGAAATATACCTTTGATATACGCGCGTTTGCTATTGCGCCCGCGCACATTGCGCAAGGCTCTATCGTTACGTACATTTCCGTTCCGTCAAGTCGCCAACTGCCTAGTTTTTTGCACGCTTTTTCTATGGCTAATATTTCTGCGTGCGCAGTTGCTTTTTGGGTGGTTTCCATTAAGTTATGCGCGCGCGCAATTATCTTTTGGTCTTTAACTATTATCGCGCCGATTGGCACTTCGTCCTTTTTTAAGGCTATTTTTGCTTGCGCAAGCGCTTTTTTCATATAAAAGTTCATTAAATTTCTCCGTAAGGGCAAAAACTACCCTTTGGTTTTTTGCAAGTATTTCGGGCAAATGCCTTTGGTCTAACGGATGAGATAAAAGGTCGCTTCCAACTTCTATGGTTACGGCTGGGATTTTTAGTTTTTGCACGCACCAATCTTTATATCCACCTGCCGAGTCTTTTATCCTTACCATTGGGTAACCCGTGCAGTCGCTTATGACTTTTGCAAAAACGCAATCTCTTTTTAATCGTTTTTTATCTTGAAAAAACTCCCAGTATATCTCTTCGCCTTTGCTGTGATAACTAACCGTCATATCGGGGTTTATTTTTAGGGTAAAATCTCTTAACGCAAGACTTTCCGGCTCACTGAAAGGATGAGTTCCAACGTAGTTTTGCTCCCCTTTAACAAAGACGTTTTGTTTTCCCGTACCCCAATTTGCGTCAAAATTAACGTTTAAATCCACACCACGAGCATTGGCTTTATATAAAGGGTTTTTAGTCAACGCAATTTCCACTCCGTCTGGATTTACCATTGGAATAAAATGCACCGTGCCCATTTTACCCTTTTTATAAAAACTTTTTATTTGTTCTATGGCAAGATAACTTGTAATATATTCTCTTGCATGTATTGAATAGGTAAATATCAACACGGGATATTCACTCTTTTTTATAGTAAAACAATATATAGGTTTGCCTAAAAAACTTTTGCCTACAACTTGTTTTTGGCAGTTAAGGTTGTTATACAAGTCTTGTATTAAGCTAAAAATACACATAGACTAATATATGCGTTATTTATGGTAGGATACCCCCGAATTAATACAAAAAGCCCTATAAAGTTGTTCGGTTAGCATTACTCTAAAAAAAGTGTGCGGAAAGGTCATATCCGAAAAAGAAATAAGCGAGTCCGCGCGAGTTTTAACGCTGTCGTCTAGCCCGTAAGAACCACCTATCACGAAAGTTATTACTCCTTGACCGCTATCCGATATATTTTTTAGTTTTTTTGCAAAGGCAACGCTATCGTATTTTTTGCCTTCTATGGCAGTGGCAAAAAGGTATCCTTTTAAGTTTGGAGCAATATTTTCTGCTTCCTTTTTTTTAATTTTGGCAACTAACCCTTCTTCAAACTTGGCATAGTTTTCTTCGGGTACTTCTATAATATTGAACTCGCAAAAACGGCTAAGGCGTTTTTGGTATTCGGCTATCGCCTTAGAAAAATAATCTTCTTTAATTTTGCCAACTGCAACCACGTTTATTTTTATCATTTCTTCACCTATGAAAAAAGCCCTAAAATAATTAGTGATAAACACAAAATCGCACCCGTTACAGAATATAAATTAGCGTAGTATTTTCTAGGTAAACTTTGACAATTTTGTTTATTATAACCTTTTATTAAAACAGTTAAAAACACGCCTAAAACAATCAGACCAACTACTATAACCACGGGGTTTAAAAGGTTTAGGTAAACGCCTAAATATTCAAGTAGTATTATAGTAAAATTATTCAAAAAATGCGCTATTATACAAGGTAAACTACTGCCCGATTTTATTGCAAGAAAGGTAAGTAAAGTTCCGTAAACAAATTGATAAACTAGTTGGGATAAACTGCCGTGATATAAAGCAAAAAGCCCACCGATAAACAACGAAACGTGAAGGGGGTTATACTCTTTTATATCGTTTAGCAACACTCCGCGGAAAAATAACTCTTCAAAAACGGCAGGTAGCAGACAAAGTGTTACGGCGTAACCTATAAAATCCCCCGTGTCTTTTACTACGACTGTTGATTGTGGAATGGTTAAACCAACGCTTTCTAGTCCGTTTATTATTATTTGGTTTATAAAGCCTAGACCTAGAAACATTCCTACCGCTAGCATAATCGCTAAAAGCAAGTTTATTGGTTTGAATTGGTTTAATAATAACAAGCACTTGAAAGTTTTTTGTTGTTTTATCTTTGCGTAAACGGTTATGCAAACCAGTGCTAATATTGGAAAGAGAGATACTATAAGGTTATACGCTCTACTGCCAAACGTAAATACGCTAGCCGTTATCGATTGACCGATAAAGGCAAACAACACGTATACGCAAAACATGGCGAAAAAATATAGTCCGCCATTATACGTTGTTTTTGCGTTGTTTTTCATAATTTCTCCTTAAAAACTAATAAACCGCACTTTCCGTGCGGTTTTTTATTATTCCATAGATTCTAATAATTTTTTAACGTTTGCTAAATCGTTAACCGCGCGTAACCTTTCTGCCGAAGAAGGCAAGGTTATCGTCAAGGTGCTAATTTCAGATTTTAAGGCGGTTAGCTGTTCTTTGGTTAGGTTTAGGTTTGCGTCCGTATATAACAAGAAGAAAGGATTGTAATCGTCGTAACCGTTTTCAATCATTTTCTTAGCTTGGGTAATTGCCTTTGACATTCCACGAAGGGAAAACACTGCGACTACGTACTTTCCGTCAATAAAGTTTTCGGTAGTAAACTCTTGGTCTTTTTGCTCTTTATCCACTTTCTCGCAATAATCTAAATAATCTTCTTTTTCGATAAGTTCGCCAAGATATTTAACTGCCCTTTGCGAGTCCGTATACTCGTTCACCTTGGTGCAAAGAACAAACAAGTCGTCGTTACTTTGGGTTTTTTCGTATTGATTTTCATAATAACGAACGGCAGGTTTATACCAACCTAACCCGTCGTATGCCTTTGCCAAAGTTATAGGGCTTGAAAGGGCTATTATCCCGTAAACGATAAGTGATAAACACAACACTGCCGCAAGGGTTATAGCCACGGTTTTTAATACTAGTTTTTTCAAGAGTACTTACTCCATTTTGGTGTTTTTTATTATTTTACCAAAATATAATTAAAAAATCAATCTAATTACCATTATTTTTACCTTTTGTAATCAAATTAGCCGTTTGCACATAAAAATAGTTTAAGGACGGTTTGTTATGGTTAAGTTAAAAAAGGTTTTAGTATTATCTTTTTGCATTTTGTTTTGTTTTAGTTTTTTTATCGGGTGTTCGCACGCAAAGACTCAGGGGCTTGAAGAATATTTAAGCGAACTGAGAACGGATACTTTTTTTGGTCAAACCGACACCTTAAAGGTAAAGGCGCATTACGGGTTTAAGGAAACCCCTTACGATAACGATAGTAAGGTTATGCAAAAAAGGTATTATCTTACTTTTATTCTTCCCGAAGTCATCGATTTTAACGCCGAGTATCGCGTTGAGTTTAGTTTTAACGGGGTTAATTATTCGGATAAGTTTTTACATAACCCCACTAACGACAGACTTTCAGTTTGGTTTGAAATTGAAAATTTTGACCTTAAAAGTTTTGACGTTAAAATAAGCAAGGCTTCTGATATTGTTAACGTTAATTTAGTATCTTTATTGCCAAAAGATACTATAAGTTACGTAAACGCTCTTAGTTGTTTGGTTAAAAATCAAAAAGAACTTATCGACTCTTATTACGACCAAAACGGAAGATTTACCGCTGAAATTCGTATGAAAGTTTTGGTTAAAGATAACAAATCTTATTGGTACGTTGGATTTTGCACGGCAAAAGGTGGACTTAAAGCTTTGCTAGTTGACGGTCTTTCCGGTCAAGTGCTTGCTATAAGAGAAGTTTTTTAGACCAAACGTCTATAAATTAATTGATTTTTTTTACTTTGTGTGTTATATTTAATTAAAATTGAATATAAAGCGATGAAAAGAAATAGTAGGTCGTTATTGTTTTTTAGAGAGAGGACGGTTGGTGTAAGTCCTTAAACGTAATTCCCGAACCCGTCTTGGAGCAGTGCGCCTAACGGACTTTTTAGTTCAACTAAGCGTCAACGGGTTTCTCCCGTAATAGAGAAACGGCAGTTTGCCGATTGAGAGCGGATAGTTATATCCGAATTTAGGTGGTAACACGGACTAGTCAGTTCGCCCTAAGCAAAATTTTTGCTTAGGGTTTTTTTATACGTAATTTTTACGGAGGTTTATTATGAAATTAGAAAAATTAGTTGGCGAAAGGTTTAAGGAAAAACCTTCTGACTGCACGGTGGAAAGTCACGCGCTTATGGTTCGTGGCGGGTATATGAAATACGTTGCTAACGGTATTTATTCGTCTTATATGCCCTTAAAAAGAATTACCCGTAAAATCGAACAAATTTTACGTGAAGAAATGGACGCTATCGACGGACAAGAAGTTCAGTTCCCCGTCGTTATGCCTGCTAGTTTATGGCAAGAATCGGGTAGATACGAAAGTATCGGCAAGGAACTTGTTCGTTTCAACGATAGAAACGAAAGTCCTTTGGTTCTCGGTATGACTCACGAAGAAGCTGCCGTTGGACTAGTTAGAGAATACGGTCAAAGTTATAATAAGTATCCTTTTATGATTTATCAAATTCAAACTAAGTTCCGTGACGAAGCTAGACCTAAGTCCGGTCTTATAAGAGTTAGAGAATTTACTATGAAGGACGCTTATTCTTTCCATACTAGTCAACAAGACTTGGAACAATATTACGACAAGTGTCACAAGGCTTATGAAAGAATTTTTGCTAGATGTGGTATCCCAGAAGTTATTTCGGTTGCTTCCGATTCTGGTATGATGGGCGGGAGCATCTCCCACGAATTTATGCTTTTGACGGGTATTGGCGAAGATTCCATTGCAATTTGCCCAGAGTGTGGTTATAAGGCTAATATGGAAGCTGCCGATAGCATTGTTATTAACCAAAAAACCCAACCTTCCGAACAACTAAAAGAAGTTTATACCCCGCATCAACAAACTATTGCCGACGTATGCGCATATCTAAATAGCGACGAAAAGGCTTCTTGCAAGGCTGTGGTTTACCAAAGAAATATCGACGATAAATACGTGGTTCTTTTCTTGCGTGGTGATTTGGAAGTTAACGAAACCAAACTTACTAATTATTTAGGTTTTGAAATTCACCCTGCAACTATCACCGAAGATTGTGGTCTGCAAGCAGGGTTTATTGGACCTTATAATCTAAACGGAGATTATATCGTTCTTTTAGATAATTCCTTAAAGGGATTAAACAACGTCGTTTGTGGCGCTAACAAACAAGATTATCACTACACCGGCTTAGATATGGAAAGGGATTTACCTAACGCCGAATATCACGATTTTGCTAAAATTAAGGAAGGTGGTATTTGCCCTTGTTGTAAAAAACCTGCCATTACCATTTCCCGTGGTATTGAAGTTGGCAACATCTTCCAACTTGGCACGAAATACACAAAATCTATGGGTATGACTTATATTGATAGCGAAGGCAACACCAAAAACCCCATTATGGGTTGTTACGGTATTGGTGTTGGTAGACTTGCGGCGGCTATTTGCGAAGTTCATCACGACGATTACGGTCCTATTTGGCCAAAGGCTATCGCACCCTATCAAGTTCATTTATGCGCCGTTCGTCCCGATAATCAAGAAGTTAAAGATATTGCCGACGACCTATACCAAAAACTTTTGGATAAGGGAGTTGAAGTTATCTACGACGATAGAAACGTTAGCGCAGGTATTATGTTCTCCGACGCAGACCTTTTGGGCGTTCCACTTAGAGTTATCGTAAGCCCAAGAAACGTTAAACAAGGCGTTGTGGAAATGGTTGCAAGGGACAAGAGTTTTTCTTTAACTGCTCCCATCGAAAACGCTTTGCAAGAAATATTAAATAAACTTTAATTAAAATACTTTTAAAAAGATAAGAGGTTGCATTAAACTGTTTATGCAACCTCTTTTTTAACTTTTAATATTCCTTTATTTTTTTACGTTAAAGTTATCTTTTAAGGATACTATTTCACTGAGAATAGTTTTATCTTTTACGTTAAGAAGTTTAAAGTAGCCAGTACGCATTAATTGGTATGGTCTATCGTCTGCGTTATCTAAAACGTATGGTTCTACCTTGCCGTTAAAGATTTTTACGCTTTGTTTGTTCATGCGTTCGGAAAAGTCTTGCCCAGCGTATTCTTCGTCGTTAAGCAAATATCCGTACTGACGAATTTCCACGTCCTTGCCTTTTTCAGCGTTTACCCATTGGATAACGCCTTTGGTTTTTATACCCGAAGTGTCGCTTCCACTTTTTGATTCGGGAACGTATGAACATAAAAGTTCTTTAACGCTTCCGTCTTCATTAAACAACACGTCGTCGCATTTAATAATATACGCACTTTTAAGTCTTACGTAACCGTCCTTTTTAAGTCTGAAATACTTGGGTGGAGGCGCAAGTGAAAAGTCGTCTTGGTCGATATAGATTGTCTTTGAGAAATCTATCTTTCTAGTACGTTTTAACTCGTCGCTAGGATTGATTTCAAAATCAAGACTTTCGGTTTGGTTTTCGGGATAGTTAGTAATGGTTACCTTTAAGGGATTAAGAACTGCCATCGCCCTTTCCGCATTTGCGTTTAAGTATTCCCTTACGCACGCTTCAAAATAACTGATTTGAACTTCCGAATTGGCTTTGCTTACGCCTATTCTTCCACAAAAATCTTTAAGCGCTTGGGCGGGAATTCCCCTGTTTCTAAGTCCGGTTAAGGTGGGCATTCTTGGATCGTCCCAACCTTCTACCGAGCCATCTTCAACTAGTTTTTTAAGGTAACGTTTGCTCATAACCAAGTTGGTTACGTTAAGCCTTGCAAACTCAATTTGCCTTGGCTTTGGCGCAAAACCTAGTTCAATACCTACCCAATCGTATAACGGACGATGGTCTTCAAACTCTAAGGTGCAAATAGAGTGGGTTACACCTTGCATATAGTCGCAAATAGGATGTGCGTAATCGTACATTGGGTAAATACACCATTCGTCGCCCGTTCTGTGATGGGTTTGACGTAGTATTCTATAAATAACTGGGTCACGCATGTTGATGTTTGGCGACGCCATGTCTATTTTTGCCCTTAAACATTTTTCGCCGTCGGCAAACTCCCCGTTTTTCATTCTCGTAAACAAGTCAAGGTTTTCTTCTACGCTTCTATTTCTCCAAGGACTCTCTTTGCCGGCCTGAGTAAGCGTTCCACGATTTTGGCTTATTTCTTCGGCGTTCATATCGCACACGAAAGCCTTGCCTTTTTTGATTAGTTCTATTGCTAACTCGTAAATCTTAGGAAAAAAATCCGAAGCGTAAGTTTCCTTATCCCAAGAAAAACCTAGCCATTTTATATCTTCTTTAATGGCGTTTACAAATTCGGTTTTTTCTTTTGATGGATTGGTGTCGTCTAAAAATAGGTTGCATTTTCCGTTATACTTTTCCTTTATGCCAAAGTTTATGCATAAGGATTTTGCGTGACCTATATGTAGGTATCCGTTTGGTTCGGGGGGAAAACGAGTGTAAACGGAATTTACTTTGCCGGATTCTAGTTCCTCGTTGATAATTTGTTCAATAAAATTAGTTGCTTCTACCATAAATTTCACCGTTTTTTTAGGTTTTTTATTAAAGGTGTTTTTTAACCCTTTTATTGTACCACAAATACTTAAATAAAAAAAGCAAAATTTAAATATTTTATCAACTATTCGTTTGCTTGAC
Source organism: Clostridia bacterium (assembly GCA_017399945.1). GTDB lineage: Bacteria > Bacillota > Clostridia > Christensenellales > Borkfalkiaceae > UBA1259. The sequence continues at coordinate 19,042 of JAFQAQ010000019.1, read as the reverse complement.
TAAAAATTTTTTATAATGTACAATATTTGCGTTATTATATATTTTTATTTTACGAGGTTGTTATGGAAGAAATTAAAACTGTTGCAACTATGGAAAAAATCGTTAACCTATGCAAAAACAGAGGTTTTATATTCCCCGGTAGCGAAATCTACGGTGGTCTTGCAAACACTTGGGACTACGGTCCTTTGGGCGTTGAACTTAAAAACAACGTTAAAAAGGCTTGGTGGAAAAAATTCGTTCAAGAAAACAAGTATAACGTTGGTCTAGACGCCGCTATCTTGATGAACCCACAAGCTTGGGTTGCTTCCGGTCACCTTTCGGGTTTTTCCGATCCCCTTATGGATTGCCGTGAATGTCACGAACGTTTTAGAGCAGACAAACTAATTGAAGATTGGTGCTCGGAAAACTCTTTTACCTTAGACAAGCCTATCGACGCTTTTACCCAAGCCGAAATGAAAGCTTTCGTGGAAGAACACAATATCCCTTGTCCTACTTGCGGTAAGCATAACTTTACGGATATTCGTCAATTTAACTTGATGTTCAAAACCTTCCAAGGCGTTACCGAAGACGCTAAAAATACCGTTTATCTCCGTCCTGAAACGGCACAAGGTATTTTCACTAACTTCGTTAACGTTCAACGTACTACCCGCAAAAAAATGCCTTTCGGTATCGGTCAAATAGGTAAATCCTTCCGTAACGAAATCACTCCCGGTAACTTTATTTTCCGTGTACGTGAATTCGAACAAATGGAACTTGAATTTTTCTGCAAACCCGGCACTGATTTAGAGTGGTTTGCTTATTGGAGAACTTTCTGCCGTGATTGGCTACTCTCCCTTGGCGTTGATGAAAACAAACTTAGACTTAGAGATCATAGCCCAGAAGAACTTTGCTTTTACTCTAAGGCAACCACCGACTTTGAGTTCTTGTTCCCATTCGGTTGGGGCGAACTTTGGGGTATTGCCGACAGAACTGACTACGACCTTACTCAACACCAAAACGTTTCGGGTAAAGATTTATCTTATTTTGACCAAGAAGCAAACGAAAGATATATCCCATACGTCGTTGAACCTAGCCTTGGCGTAGAAAGAAGCGTTCTTATGTTCCTTTGCAACGCATACGACGAAGAAGTGGTTGACGCTGAAAAGAACGACGTTCGCGTGGTAATGCGTTTACACCCTGCTCTCGCTCCATTTAAGGCGGCAGTATTGCCACTTTCTAAAAAACTTAGCGAAGGTGCTGATAAAATTTATTGCGAACTCGCTAAATACTTCCCCGTTGATTACGACGAAGCAGGTTCTATCGGTAAACGTTATCGCCGTCAAGACGAAGTCGGAACTCCTTTCTGCATTACTTATGACTTTGATTCGGAAACCGACGGTTGCGTTACCGTTCGTGAAAGAGATTCCATGCAACAAGTACGTATCCCGATTAGCGAGTTAAAATCTTATATCGAAGAAAAAATCGCTTTCTAATTAAAAACTTATAAATATAAAATATGAAAACGCTCTCCTTTTGGGAGAGCGTTTTCATTTAAGTAGATTATTATTGTTACAAGCAAGTTAGTTTTGTTTTTCTTCCTGCTCGTTTTTATCAAGTATTGCACGTGCTTTGTCAACTATTACTTTACGTTTTGCCATCAACACTTGCATTTTTTCCTTATTCTCCTCTCTTGCAATTTTATTCCTAGAATTTTGTGTGTTTTGAACAACAAAAAGACCAATCAAAAGCACGGACATTACAACAATAATGCATACGCTCATTGATACATCTAGACTAATCATAACCATAACCGCAACTATTGCAAAAACCAACAACATAAAAAACGTTCCTATACCAGACGAAGGTTTTGTAGGATTGAATTTTAGTTTACTGTATTCTTCTTGTAACTCGTCTAGTTCTTGTTTGTTTTTAATGTTTACGTCACGATTAAAGGCAAGCTTAACGTAGTTAGTAGTAGTGATTACACTATCCACTGCTCCGCCACCTGCGTCTTCTAAATGACTTTCTTTTGCAAGAATTTCTTGCGTGCTTAGTAGTTCCCAGCCGAACGCTTCCCAATTTTCAATGGAAGTTTGTTCAAATTCTGGACTCGTTTTAACAATTTTCGCTTCTTTTCTCATTTGTTTTTCCTTTTTTTTGATAGCAGTTTGCTATATTTTGAAATAATTATATAGCAAACTGTTATAATTGTCAACAAGATAGGGGATTTAAAATGAAGATTTTTCAAGAAAGGTTAAAGCAAGAACGCAAGGCTTTGGGGTTAACTCAAAGGGTTTTTGCTGATAAACTTGGGATTACACAGCCTTCGTATACTAGATACGAAAAAGGTACTAGCCAACCTACGCTTAAAACGCTGGTTGCTATTGCAGACGTGCTCGACGTTTCCGTTGATTATCTTTTAGGTAGAAATGATTATTAAAAAAATTACGCCCGACGTAACTAACGTCGGGCGTTTTTAGTTTTATACTTGTTTTTGTTTTCGTTTGGAAAACAGTAGGTATATTATCGATACGATTACTGCTATTGCGCATAGGGCAACCATTAGCCAAAAGATTACGTTCCAATTACCACTGCTTTCTACTAAACTGCCAAGACCGTATCCACTTATGGTACTACCAACGTAGCAACAGCCGTTGAAAACGCCTGTTATCGTGCCAGAGTTTATTTTGTCCCTTAACTGTAAGGGGGCTATACTCGTGATAACGTTGTTCATCCCCTGCGACATGCAAAATGCTATCGACATACAAGCAATTACGGGTACCCAATGAACGTTCATAAGTAGTATTACGGCAGTTAGCAACGCGCCTGCAACCAAGAAGAATATACCTAAAACCACAACGTAGTTTTTGATTATAGACTGAACTTTTACTGCTATGGTTGCACCGAGCACGCCTACTAACGGCAGTAATAGGGTTAACATTATAGAAAGGCTGTTTGGCAAGGTGAATTTTTTACCCAAGATATCGGGCGTCCAAGTTTGCAAGCCGTCCTTAACGAGATTGCATATAATTGCAAAAACGCATATTATAATAATGGTTACGATAAGCGAGCTTGCAAGTTTGTTTTTTTGTTTGGGTTGCTCGCCAACCTTTTCCGTTACTTTTACGGTGGGGCAAGTTACCTTGGTTTCGGTAAAAAACCATAATATACCAACGACACTCATACCAACCGCCGCCAATAAAAAGCTTGCGTTATAACTAGTGAAGGTGGAAAAGAGCGCGCTTGCACCGTAAGCTAAAAAAGTACCTGCCGGCACGCAAGTGCTCATTACTACTATTGCTTTTTTAAGGTGTTGGTCATCTAAATTTTCGCTTAGTACTAGTATTAACGACGACCATAAAATAGATTGAGAAACGCCGTTTAGTAACCATAAAAACTTAAAGTAAGTAAAGTGCACGCCCAGTGCGATTACTAGGTTTATTATAGCCGAAACGATTAACGATAAGGATAGCATTATTCTTTTGTTATACCTTTTACATAGCAAGCCGTTTATTATTTGACCTGCGCCGTAAAAGAAAAAGAACATAGAACTAACTAACCCCGTAGCGTCCTTTCCTTGCGAGAAATATTCGCCGATTATTTTTATGTTGGAATTATAACTGTATCTTCCTAGATAGGCTATGGTATACATTAGCCAACACAAAAATATCAATGCGTTTTGTTTTTTGTTGGAAATCTTTAAATGTGGCATTTTCTCTAACTTTAAAGCACCGAATTGTCGGTGCTTTTTATATTATTTATTGTTGTTTATAAATATCTTTCAAAATCTTGTTTAATTTTGGAAAAGAGTTCGGTTGCAGTGTGTCTATCTTTTGCGGGAACTGAATAATAAACTTTTAATTTAGGTTCCGTTCCGCTTGGACGAACGCACACGAAACCACCGTTGCATAGTTCGTAGTAAACTGCGTTTACGCTATCCCCTTCCATATCTTCAACCGTTCCGTCTTTAAGCGTTCTTTTTAAAACTGAATAGTCCCTAACCGCTTCTACCGTAACTTCGCCAATATTTTGGATTTGGGTTTGCTTTATTTTATCAACGACTGCAATCATATCACGCATTGCATTAATTCCGCTATACGCAGTGCTTACGTTAGTGTCGTAAACGTAGCCGTATCTTGCGTATATGTCTTTTAGTCTGTCGTAAACGCTCATTTGGTTATAAGCGTAATAACAACACATTTCAGCAAATAACATACTTGCAACGACCGCGTCTTTATCACGACAGTGAGTTCCCCTTAAATATCCGCAACTTTCTTCAAAACCAAAGATAAAGTTACGCATACCCGTATCGTCTAGTTGTTTTATCTTTTCGCCGATAAACTTAAATCCAACGGGAACTTCCATAAGTTCTACGCCGTAGGTTTTTGCAATGAGTTTAGCTAAACTCGTGGTTACGAAACTTTTTACTGCAAAACCTTTTTTGTTTAGTTTGCCAGATTCTTTTAATCTTAAAAGAACGTAATCTAAAAGCAACACGCCCGTTTGGTTGCCTGTGAGCGCAACGAAGTCCCCTCCGTCGTCCCTTATTGCCACGCCAAGTCTATCGCAATCGGGATCGGTGCCGAATACTACGTCGGCATTTCTGAAATCTGCTAGTTTTATTCCTAAGGTGAGCGTTTCTTTATGTTCTGGATTGGGTATTTCTACCGTAGAAAATTCCGTATCCTTTCTAATCTGTTCTTCTACTACGATGGGTTTTATACCTATCTTTTTAAGTATGGTAGTTACAGGAACGTAACCACTTCCGTGAACGGGAGTATACACGATTTTAAGTTGCTTGCCATACTTTCTTAATTCTTTTTGGGATAAACAAAGTTTTTTGATGGTTTTATAATATTTTCTATCAACCGACTTTTTTACTTTTTTTATCTTCTTTTCAAACTTTTCGTCAAAAAGAATTTTGTCCGACAAAGGACTGCCTATCGCGTCGATATACTTAACTATTTCGTTGGTGGCAGAAATTGACATTTGCGCACCGTCTTCGCCGTAAAGTTTATATCCGTTGTATTCTTTTGGGTTGTGACTTGCCGTTATCATTATGCCGGCAACCGTTTTAAGTTCCCTTACCGCGTAAGATAGCATGGGTACGGGGTGAACGTCCGAAAATAAATGCGCTTTTATTCCGTTGGTTGCAAGCACGATTGCCGCGTTATACGCAAATTCGTATGATTTTCTTCTAGTGTCGTAAGAAATCACTACGCCACGCTCTTTTGCTTGTTCGCCAAGACCTTTTATATATTCTGATAAACCTTGCGTTGCTTTTCTTACCGTGTATACGTTCATCATATTAGTGCCAAGACCAATAAATCCTCGCATACCCGCCGTGCCGAATTCTAAATCCTTGCCAAAACGGTTTTCGATTTCCTTTTCGTCGGTTATTTGCAAAAGTTCCTTTCTTTCTTCTTCGGTAAGCTTTAAGCTTTCAGTCCATTCTTTGTATAAATATTTGTACATAAGACTCCGCCTATTTTAAAACAATCTACGCTATATTATACAATATATACTTAAATATGTCAAAGAATATTCAAAATTTTTGTCGTCTATTTGCTTTTTTACGCCTCCTTTTGTTTTTATGAAAAATATTAGATAAATATTTGAAAATTTATTTTACAAACAGTTGACACAAATAAAACATTTTGATAAAATGTATAAGCATTGTCTTGGGAAACGACGTGCGGGTGTAATTCAATGGTAGAATTCCAGCCTTCCAAGCTGGCTGCGTGGGTCCGATTCCCATCACCCGCTCCAATGCATTTAGGCAATAGGCAAATATGTGTCTGTAGCTCAGTTGGATAGAGCATCGGCCTTCTAAGCCGAGGGTCAGGGGTTCGAATCCCTTCAGGCGCGCCAATGGCGGGTGTAGCTCAGTTGGTTAGAGCGCAAGATTGTGGTCCTTGAGGTCGTGGGTTCGATTCCCATCACCCGCCCCACAATCAATTTAATATAAATAGGGGTGTCGCCAAGCGGTAAGGCAACGGATTTTGATTCCGTCATTCGTAGGTTCAAATCCTGCCACCCCTGCCAATTTGGTTCATTAGCTCAGACGGTAGAGCACATGACTTTTAATCATGGTGTCCGGGGTTCGATTCCCCGATGAGCCACCAACTTTCCTTTTTACAAGGAAAGTTTTTTCCGCCCATAGCTCAGTTGGTAGAGCAACTGACTCTTAATCAGTGGGTCCTGGGTTCGAGTCCCCGTGGGCGGACCAAAGAACGATTACTTTTAGTAATCGTTCTTTTTTTACATTAAAAAAGCGCACGGCGTTTAGGGCGTTTCCCTTAGGGATTTAAATTTAATAAATTATAAAACTCGACTTATCATAAGTCGAGTTTTCTTTTACCACGCATAACAAGTTGCATAAAATATTAATTTGTGGTACAATAAACTCACCGATAAATAAGAATTTATCTAAAGGATAATCTGCCAAAAGGCTTGATTATAAATATTTTAAAGGAGATTGCTTTTTGAAGAAAATAATCAAAACACTGGAGATTGTATTCTAACTGGGAGGTTAGTGCAAATACAGTCTCGCACAAACCTCCCAGTATTGGAGTCAACAATCATCAGGAGGAAAAACAATGAATAAAAATGACTACATCATTCGTTTAGAAAGAAAAGAAGAATACAGAGAAGTTGAAACTCTTGTAAGAGAATCATTTTGGAATGTGTACCGTCCAGGTTGTTTAGAGCATTATGTACTCAATCAACTCAGAAATGATGAAGCCTTTGTTCCAGAACTTCATTTTGTAATGGAGAAAGACGGAAAAATAATTGGGCAAAATATGTTTATGCGAGCGGTCATCAAAACAGATAATGGTAAAGATGTTCCCATTATGACAATGGGTCCAATCTGTATTATCCCCGATTTGAAACGACAAGGATATGGTAAAATCCTGTTGGATTATTCCTTAGAAAAAGCAACGGAATTCGGTTGTGGCGCACTGTGCTTTGAAGGCAATATCCATTTCTATGGAAAAAGCGGTTTTACTTTTGCCAGAGATTTTGGTATTCGTTATCACGGTTTGCCCGATGGTGCAGATTCATCCTTCTTTCTTTGTAAAGAATTAATTCCAGGATATCTTGATGGCATCACTGGGGAGTATGCCCCGCCACAAGGATACTTCGTTAATGAACAAGAAGCCGAAGAATTTGACAAAACATTTTCATACAAAGAAAAATTAAAACTTCCAGGACAACTTTTTAACTAAAAGAAAAAACGGAGCAGTGTGCGTTTGCATGTGCACTGCTCTTGTTTTCAAATTCCAATTTATCGATTTGATATTCTTTGTGGAAAAATTTTCAAAAGTGTAGCACACTATACTTTCAAAAGAAAGTCGTGTGTTTTGCGAAGCAAAAAGAAAAGGATAGCAAAATTTTTTGCTATCCTTTTATAGTTCCTAAAAAATCCCTAAGGGAAACGCGCATTGTCGTGCGCTTTTTATTATTAAAATTTTATAGTATATTCACAACGCCAATTGCTATAATCTGCCCACCAGATCCCTAGAACACCCGGCGCACCAGCGTATAACTCATACACGAATACCACGTCGATTTGTTTTATGGTTTTTGACTGGTCTATACTGTCATTACCAAGCAAATCAACGTAACTTCCTTGAGTAGAGCCATTTAGACAATCAACTTTTTTTACTATGGTTTGACTATCGTCCGTATAGGTAATTCTAACCCAATAAGCACCCTTTCCTACTGTTTCCGTTATAGTCGTATTTGCAACGCCCGTGCTAGAATCCGACGAGATTTTTTGAGATTCAGCAATACCGTCTCCTAACGGAAGATCGTTAATATTATGTAAAACGTTGTATTTTAGCGCTAAGTCTTGTTTGTTTTTTATTACGTATCCTTCGCCATTTTCCTTAGCTTGCATACCGTAAAGACAAAGTTCACCAAGTTCCCACCCACTATGACGGGCTATCCATTTTTCTTCAGTGTTTTCTTTGCTAGGACTGTATCTATTGTTATCGTGAGTATTAATTTTGGGCATAGTGACTTTAATCGTGTTCCAAGTTGTATCAACTGAACCCGAACCTATGTCTTTTAGCTTAAACATATCGCAAAGTTCGTTATAACTATCGCCACTTAACTGTATAAACTTTTGTTTTATTTGCTCTGCTCTTTCTTCGTACCCTTCGGGCAAAAGTTCCCACAAACCGATTAACGAATTGTTGCCTACTATTCCACATAAAGCAGAATAATCCAAACTTTCGTCAAACGAGGACGCCCACTTATCGTAGTTCATATCCCCGCTTAAACTAATTGCCTTACCACCAAGTTGCGTTATTTTTGTTTTAGATTCTATGCTTTCTGCTGATAGTGCGTTATTAGCCGACGTGGAAGCTTCGGCGTTGATTGAAGCGCCAAATGCTTTTATATGCGTGTTTACCGCAGCGGTCATAGACTCTTTGTTCGTATTGCTTTCGGACGAGTAAGTTACGCTTTTTTCTATTCTACCACCCATGGCTGCTTCTTTTATTAAATGGGTGCCGTATCTATCGAAAAGTTTTTCTATATCCATCGTTTTCACGTCGTTTTTAAAACCTTCGGACAACACTTGTTTTATTTGCTCAATCGTATCGGTTATGTGTATATAAAATGAATTAAAATTATAAGAGAGTTTATAAAAATACCAATATGATTTTTCACTAGTACTTCCTATAAAATCGGTTTTTAAACCACCTGAGAAAAACTTTCCCACTTTTCCGTATACGTTAATAGAAGTTGCGTAATCACTATAAAGTTCACTCATAGTAGAACCGTAACTTTCGGTAAGACTACCATTATTAACCTTTTGCATAAGCAAGTTTACATTATCAATCTTTTGCATGTCTATTATAGGATAACTTAAATTTATGTTGTCCATATCCATATAAGGATCGTTAATAACGTCGTAACCATACCCCAAATATGAAGATTGAACGTTAATATTTTTAAACTTTGAATACGAACCTGTTTCAGTGTTGTTCATATTTTGATAGTTTTCAAACACGTTGTTAACCACGTCGTTAACTTCATCCGAAGTACAACCGGTAAAAGTTACGGTCATTATTAATGCCAACAACGCAACTATAATTCGTTTAAACGTTTTCATTAGTAATTCTCCTTAATCCTTTTACATTTGTAAAAATATTATTCAAATAATAACACATATGTATATTAATGTCAACTCTTTTGTGTTTTATGTGTTTTTCAAATGTATAGTAGAGTGTATATGATAAGGAGAGAAATAAATGGATATATTAAAGAAAATAGACGATTTATTAAAAATAAAAGGCTGGTCGCAATATAAATTAGCCTTAGAAGCTGGGCTTACCCAATCAACATTGTCCAACATGTATTCAAGGGGTACGTTACCCTCTATTACAACCTTAAAAAATATTTGCGACGCTTTGGATATTTCACTTGCCCAATTTTTTGATGAAGGCGAAAGCGCTCTTTCCCCCGACGAGTTTGAGTTGCTTTCTAATTACAGAAAACTTAGCGTTAAGAATAAAAACGCAGTTAAAAAATTATGTAAAAATTTAATTTAAAAGAAGCCGTTGGCTTCTTTTTTGCTTATGGTTGACTATTTTTATCATTTAGTTATTTTTTGCCTTTTTTTGTTTGGAAATAACATTACTGTTATGATATAATTTTTAGGTTAGAAATTTTTTAGAGGGATAAAATGTTAGAACTACAAAAAGTTACAAAAATCTATAAAACCAAAGCTGGCGATACTGCTGCGCTCAATGGTCTTTCGTTAGTTCTACCCGACTCCGGTATGGTGTTTATTACCGGTAGAAGTGGTAGTGGTAAAACTACCCTTCTTAACGTCGTTGGTGGTCTTGACGGCATTGACGGTGGCGACATTATCGTCGACGGAAAGAAATTTTCCGAATTCACTTCTCAAAACGACTGCGATTATAGAAACACTTTCGTTGGTTTCGTTTTCCAAGAATATAACCTTTTGCCCGACTATACTATTGAAAAAAATATTCGTATAGCAAACGAGCTTCAAGGAAAGGAAACGACCACCGAAGAAGTTGACGAAGTGCTTAAACTAGTTGACCTTGAAGGTCTTAATAACAGAATGCCATCTCAACTTTCCGGTGGACAAAAACAAAGGGTTGCTATCGCGCGTGCGCTTATTAAAAACCCAAGAATTATTATGGCGGACGAACCTACCGGTGCGTTAGACCAAGCAACCGGTATTCAGGTTATGGAAGCGCTCAAAAAGCTTTCTAAGGAAAAGTTAGTCGTAGTAGTTTCCCACGATATGGAAATGGCTGAACGTTACGCTGACAGAATAGTTCGTTTAGTTGACGGCAAACTCGCAGAGGACGTTACCCTTTCCGACGAAGAAATTACCTTTAATCTTATCGATAACGAAGACGGTTTAACCGTTAAAAACGGCGCTGATCTTAACGAAGGCGAAACGGCTGCGTTAGTTAAGGCTATTAGAGAAAAGAGAAATATCGTTTTTACTAACGATATTAGTGATAGACAAAAGTCCCCCACCCCTGAAATTACAGCCGTTCACCCCGAAAAACCCGTTGATTTCGTTAGCAGTAAAATGAAAATGAAAAGTTCTATGGGGCTTGGCGTAAGGTCGCTTACCGTTAAACCACTTAGACTTATCTTTACCGTTTTACTTTCGGTTATCGCGTTTGCTCTCTTTGGTTTATTCGATACCATAGGCGCTTACGATAATGCTAGAATTATGGCTAACCTACTTAAAACGGGTGATTATAACTCCGTTACTATCAACACCCAATACGTTGAATCTTTCGGCGAACAATCCATAGTTACTAGCGTAAGAGCTAAACAAGCTACTATCGATAAAATCAATAAAGACACGGGATTCTCTTTCCGTCCTTTATACGAAGTTAACGATAAAAGACCCCGTGGCATTTCCACTACCGTTACCGTTAAATCTCCCGACGAAAAAGATTTTAACACCGGAGGCTTCATTGAAGGCGTTAGTTATTACACTACTCATGTTGACGATTTCGTAGAATTTAAAAAGAGTGAAATAGAAGGCAACGTTATCGATAAAAACGGATATAACCTTAAAATCCTTTACGGAAGATACCCAACCCTTGATTACGAAAGAGATTTTGAAGGCAATTATGCTAACGTGGACGCACAAGGCAACCCCTATCACGTTGCAAAAGACTTTGCTGAAATTGCTATTTCTTCTCACTTAGCTGAATCCTTGTTGTATTGGGCTAAAATTAATAAGCTTACCTTTTACGGAGATAAAGATAACGGTCAAGTTATTAAAGAATACCCAGCAGACAAAATTGAAAGCATTGCTGATTTTGCAGAAGATAATTTCGTTATTTCCTTAGGCAACGATTATACCGTTCTTAAACTTTGGGAAGGTCAAAATCAAGAACTTGGCGAAAGATCTGGTCTTTATAAAATTACCGGTATTATCGATTGTGGTAAAATACCTGAAAAGTTCAAAGAACTTAAAAAATCCCCGTCTCTCAATAGTGTCTTAGCAACCAACTTTAACACTTGGTTAGACTCAGGCTTATATCAAAGAGTTTTCGTTGCTGAAAATTATATTAAGGAATGGAGAGAGTTTAACCAAAGACAAGTTAGATACTTTGGCGCAGGCAGTGACCAAGGCGTTACGTATAAGCTTGCTGGTAATGTCTTTACCGGAAGATCGATGACTTCTTTTTATAGAGCAAGCGAATTCTCCACTGCTAACGTTATTCTATTTAAGGATTTAGGCGCAACCGATTCCCCCGTTACCGACAACACGTTAAACCCAACGCCTATAAGCCTTTCTAAAAACCAAGTTATTATAGCGGCAAGAGATATTAGAAACATTTACGATGACGAATGCGCATCAATCGTGCCAGACAAGAAAACTCAACTTAACTCTGCACTATCACTTTTAAACGATTCTAATATGATTACTTATACTCAAAGAGTAGAATCGTTAAGAAAGGTTGAAGATATGTTTAATTCCTCGGGCAAGAGGCTTACTAGGTCTGTTGACCTTGAAATGCTAAACCCATACTCTAATAACGACCCTAAAGAACAACTAGAAATAGTTGGCGTTTACTTTAACGTTGACGCCGATATCGACGGCAATTACAACCAGGTTACTAGTTACAAGCCATTGATGCTTGCAGACGATATGCTAACCACCTTAAACGTTAGCTTAGAACAAGGCGAATACGCGCGTATGATTTCGGTTATTAACAAAGGGTATTTCAGTACAAAATCGCTTTCTTCTTATATGGCAAACAACAACGGACTTAAAACTCCTTGGTATAATAACGCCGTTCTTGAACAAGTTGAAGAGAACAGAGAACAAATGAGACAATTCTCCGACCTATTCTTGTATCTATCATTAGTTCTCGCCGTATTCTCTATCTTTATGTTGTTTAACTATATTACCACTAGTATCGTTTCTCGTCATCAAGCAATCGGCGTTCTTCGCGCGCTCGGTTCTAACAGTAAAGATATTTTTATGATATTCTTTACAGAAAGTCTTATCATAGCGCTGGTTAACGGACTGCTTGCTTGTGGCGTTGCCGCTATCGGTTGTATTTTCGTTAACCTTTATATCCAACAAATTATGAACCTTGCAATTAGCTTTGCAATATTCAGTATAAGACAAATTTTGATTATCTTCGGTATGAGTTTACTTACCAGTATAATTTCTTCGGCTATCCCGATTATAAAGATTTGTAAGGAAAAACCCGTTGACCTAATCAGAAGACCATAATAAAAACACTAATAAAAACCCGTCTAGATATTTTCTAGACGGGTTTTTTGTTTTTTATAGTCTTATTAACTATACCATTTTGGCAAACTCTTTTTGTAGCCTTAAAATAATCTTTTTTTCTAGTCGAGAAATATAACTTTGCGATATACCGAGCATGTCGGCGACCTCTCTTTGTGTTTTTTCCTGTTTGCCGTTAAGCCCGTAGCGTAGTTCCATAATGCGTTTTTCTCTGCCGTTAAGTCTTAGTAAGGCTTGGGTTAACAGTTCGTTTTCTACGCCCGATTCTATCTTTTTATACACCACGTCTCCGTCCGTTCCCATAACGTCGGATAGCACTAATTCGTTGCCCTCCCAATCGGTGTTTAACGGCTCGTCAAAGGAAACTTCGGTTTTGATACGCGCAGTCTTTCTTAAATGCATTAAAATCTCGTTTTCTATACAACGAGAAGCGTAGGTTGCTAGTTTTATGTTTTTTTCTGCGTTAAAAGAGTTTACTGCTTTTATAAGTCCTATGGTACCTACCGACACCAAGTCGTCTAAATCTATTCCCGTGTTTTCAAAACGACGCGCTATGTAAACGACCAAACGCAAGTTGTGTTCTATTAGTTTATCTTTTATGCCCTCCTCGCCGTTGTTTAACCGATCAATCATTTCGGTTTCTTGTTCGGGCGTAAAGGGAGATGGCAATACTTCACTACTGCCAACGTATCTTAAAAGGTTTTGGTTTAGCCCTAAAATTTCAACTAGCTTTTTCAGTTTGCACGTTATTGCTTTTAACATAATTCTCCTTAAATAACGACGGGTGTAATATTATTTGATAGCCGTCGTCAAAACCTGCGTTTGATAACACGAGCGTTACGTTATTATATATATTCCACTGCCCGTCCATATATATCTTTATATAGGTCGATTGTATTGCGATTTTTTGCGAATTTCCGTTTATCGTTTGCACGTTTATTTTTTTCATTTTGGGTAGCGAAAGGGTAAACAGTTTTCCTATTAGTTTTGCCGAACACACCACGCAAGGAGTTCCGTTATCGTATAAACCGTTGCCTGTATCTAAAAACCCTTTGCAACTAACTTTCTTTTTAACAACGCATATTTCTACGGGATAAATATATTCCTTGTTTTTACCCTTTCTTGAAAGATAAAATATTAGACTTTTCCCAAGTTTTAATATTAACCATATTGGCAATACTGCAAGGGCTATGGTAGGAGTTGTTCCAAAGGGCAAGTTTAATAACGAATATATTGCCGTTACCCCTCCACCCGTTAAAAAGGTAAAGGTAAAAAATATAAGCACGGTTATATAATACTCTCTAAAAGATTGGTATTTACCTGCGAGAATAATGGTAAGTAGTCCAAACGCAACTTTTATGCTTGTGCTAATTATTCCGCCCACGTCGACGTATGGAAATAGTAACGCAAAAACTGATAAAATTATAGAACAAAGAAAAAGCCTCTTTATAGAAGTGGTTTGCCCACTTACCGTAAAGGTGGCTTTCAGGATAAGAAAATCTATTATAAAGTTATCTATTAATACGTATTCAATATATACCGTCATAACCGCCCTAATTTAGGGTATCATTATAACGGCTTGGGGTTTTGGTGGATTTTTTACTTATTTTAACTAATTTGCCGAAAAGGTCTTTTTAGTTTTCAAATATTTTAGAAAACTTTTTAAATAAGGGGTTTGGATAAAAGATTTTATCAAAGGTTTTTGAGAAAAAGGATATTAACGGTCCGTTTACCACCGTCATTATTATCGTGCCCCAATTTACTCCCACTAACTTTCCAAATATGCTAAAAGTTAGTATTAAAGAAAGGGCTAAAAACGCAAAGTCAAAAAAAGTTTTGAACTTGCCTAAACTTACGTTAAAATGTTTGGTTACTGCCGACACGAAAAAGTCGTATACTTGTGGATATAAATAGGGCTTAAAGGAAAGGGCTACCGCCAAGGTAGTCAACAATTCACCCACCACGAAGAAAACTATTCTTACCCAAAGTTGCATGCTACCCGGCGCGCATACCAAGGGATTAAACGTCGGTATTATAATTCTCCATAAATCTAAAAACAAGCCGTATATTAAACAAGTTACGAAAGAGAAAAAGAAAGTTGCTTTTAACTTTCGCATCAACAAACACATTAAGATAAACAACACGCCCTGCACCATGTATTCGGCTTGCCCAAAGGTTAAAAACGGTAGTGCTTGGCTTATGATATACGCTGGCGCTACTACCATAGAAATTCCAAAATCCGCCGCCGTTAGCATTGCGACTGAAAAGGATATTATAATTATTGATAGCAAGTATATAAGTTCACTGCAAAAAGGTTTTTTGTTCATTCGTACTCCTAAAAAAATTTCGCCACTAATATCTAGTGGCGAAAATACTTTAAGTATTTTGATGGGTTAAAAGTCCACGGTTTATTTCATAAATTCAAGTATTATATCGTTTTGAACGTATAAATACTCTGGGTTAATGCTAATTTTGGTTGGGGTGTTTATTAAATACTCCCCTTTTTTATCGATTGCGTTTTTATATTCCTTGTCAAAATCACAATTAAACTCTTGGTTAAACTGCTTTTTATCAACGCCCTTTTCGGTTCTTAGACCAAGCATAATACACTCAAACTTAGCGTCTTCTAATTCAATTATATCAGAAGATATTTCGGGCGCTTTGTTATAAATTATTGCGTTCATATACTCGTCTATACTAAACGTGTTAGTAAACCTTCTATCGTCTATAAAAGAAGATGCCGAAACGCCCAAACCTATATATTCGCCACGTTGCCAATAGTTAAGGTTGTGTTTGCTTTCAAACCCTTTTTTGCAAAAGTTTGATACTTCGTATCTTTCAAACCCTTTTTGGCTTAAATATTCCCTTGCTATATCGTAAAGCTCTGCAATCTCGTCGCCAGACGGCAACAACCCGTTTAGATAATCGGTGTATATAGGCGTGCCAACTTCTGGGGTTAGCGCATACATAGAAATATGGTTTACTTCGCCTGCTATTGCAAGGTCAATGCTCTTTTTAACTTGTTCTGCCGTTTGGTCTGCAAGTCCAATTAAAATATCAGCCGACTTGTTTTCGCCTTTTAGCATATTGCAACAAATTAAAAAGTCTTTTGCAGTATGTATACGATTAAGGCGTTTTAGTTGGTCGTCGTATCCCGTTTGAAGTCCAATTGAAAACCTGTTTATACCAACGCTTTTATAATCCTTTATTTTTTGTTCGGTAACCGTGCCTGGGTTGATTTCTATGGTGATTTCTGGGTTTTTCGATAGGTTAAACTGCTTTTTAATTTGGCGAATTGCGCCTACGATAAACTTTGACTCTACAACCGACGGCGTGCCACCACCAATATAAACGGTATCAAAGGTTTTGTTTTTTAGTTGTTTGCCACGCCCTTCCATTTCTCTGTATAAACAAGCAAAATAACTTTCGGTTTTGCCTATTTCCTTTGGAAAAGAGGCAAAATCACAGTAGGTACATTTGCTTTTACAAAACGGAACGTGAACGTAAATTCCTTTCATAAAATTCCTTGTTATTTTTCGTTGTCGGTTTTTAAGATTTCTATAAAGGCTTCAGACGGAATTTCTACCGAGCCGATAGAACGCATTTTCTTTTTACCTTCTTTTTGCTTTTCTAAAAGTTTTTTCTTTCTAGTTACGTCACCACCGTAACATTTTGCCAAAACGTCTTTTCTAAACGCTTTAACCGTTTCCCTTGCAATTATCTTGCCACCAATTGCTGCTTGAATTGGTATTTCAAACATTTGACGGGGAATTACTTCTTTAAGTTTTTCGGCTATTTGTCTGCCACGCTCGTACGCTTTGTCTTTATGGACGATAATAGAAAGCGCGTCGCACATTTCGCCGTTTAGTAGCATATCAAGTTTTACTAACTCGCTTTTTTGATAGCCACTTACTTCATAGTCAAAGGACGCATAACCTTTTGTTCTTGATTTAAGGCTATCAAAAAAGTCGTATATAATTTCGTTAAGCGGAAGGTCGTATTTAAGTTCTACACGAGTTTTATCTAAATACACCATATCCTTATACACGCCACGTTTGAATTGACATAGTTCCATAATAGGTCCAACGTATTCTGGTGGGGTGAATATGCTTGCCTTAATTATTGGCTCTTCCATATAATCAATTTCGGTTACGGGTGGCAAGTGAGTTGGGTTTTCCACAACCATTTGCGTTCCGTCCGTTTTATATACCTTGTAAGAAACCGACGGAGCAGTGGTTATGATTTGCAAATCAAATTCCCTTTCAATTCTCTCTTGAATTACGTCCATATGAAGTAATCCTAAAAAGCCACACCTAAACCCAAAACCGAGCGCTGCCGAATTATCCGGTTCAATTGATAACGCCGCGTCGTTTAGTTTGAGTTTTAATAACGCATCTTTAAGATCGTTAAACTTGCTTCCGTCTAGTGGGAATACGCCGGAGAACACCATAGGTAATGCTTTTTTATATCCCGGCAAGGGCTCTTTTGCAGGGTTATTTACTTCGGTTATGGTATCGCCAACTGCCGTATCTTCTATACTTTTTATGCTTGCGGCAATATAACCTACTTCGCCCGAACTAAGTTGAGATTTTGCCGTCATTTTTGGGGAGAACACACCAACTTCGGTAACGACGAACTCCTTGTCGCTCATAAAGGTTTTTATTTTAGTGCCTGCACTAACCTTGCCGTCCACTATCCTGACGAAACATATAACGCCTTTAAAGTTATCGTAATAACTATCGAAAATAAGCGCTTTTAAGGGCGCGTCGTCATCCCCTTTTGGCGCAGGAATTTTTTCCACTATCTTTTCTAAAACTTCTTCTATATTAAGTCCGCTTTTAGCCGAAATTCTTGGTGCGTCGTGCGCTTCGACACCGAGAATGTTTTCTATTTCTTCTACGGCTTGGTCGGGACGAGCAGACGCTAAGTCCATTTTGTTGATAACGGGCATAATCTCCAAGTCGTTATCAATGGCAAGGTATGCGTTGGCAAGCGTTTGCGCTTGCACGCCTTGTGTTGCGTCTACGATTAGTATCGCCCCTTCGCACGCTTTTAGCGAACGAGAAACTTCGTAAGTAAAGTCCACGTGACCGGGGGTGTCTATTAAATTGAATACGTATTCTTTTCCGTCTTTTGCAGTGTAAAACATTCTTACGGGCGTAAGTTTTATGGTTATTCCCCTTTCACGCTCCAAATCCATGGAGTCCAAAAGTTGTTCTTCCATATCCCTTTCGCTCACCTGTCCCGTCTTTTCCATTAGCCTGTCTGCCAATGTGGATTTGCCGTGGTCAATGTGCGCTACTATACAAAAGTTCCTTATATTTTCTTTTACCGTTGACATAAATTCCTTTTTTATATATAATCTAAAAAGATATATTTAGTATATACTAATACTCGTTTTTTTGCAAGTATTTAAAAAGGTGTGTTTATGAGAATTAATGATAATCATTGGCTTAAAAATACCCCTATCGCCCACCGTGGTCTTTGGGGAGAGGATATTAAGGAAAACTCTATCACTGCGTATAAAAACGCAGTGCAAAACGGGTTTGCTATCGAAGTTGACCTTTACGCCTCTACCGACGGGGAATTGTTTTGTTTTCACGACGTATCTCTTGAACGCATGACGGGTGAAGAGGGTTATATTTTTGATAAAGATAGCGCTTTTATAAAATCACTTTTTCTAAAAGACTCCAAAGAAAGAATTCCTACTTTTAGAGATTTGTTGTTTATCGTAAACGGCAAAGTTCCAATCTTGATTGAAATTAAAGACCAACCCGACAAACAAATAGTTGAAAGAGTTTTATGTGAACTAGACGAATATCAAGGCGAGTTTGCAATTCAATCTTTTAACCCCTTTCATATAATCAAAGTTAAAAAGATTGCCCCTTACGTTATTCGTGGTATTTTAAGCACTAAACGCCTAAATTTTCTTCCACCTATAAAAAGATTCATAGTTAAAAATATGGCGCTAAACTTCCTTGCAAAACCCGATTTTATTAGTTATGATATACAAAGTTTTCCTATTAAGAAAAGTAAGATAAAAAACAAAACCGTGCTTGCTTGGACGATTGATGATGAGCAAAAACTAGGCAAAGCAAAAACCCTTGCAGACAACGTAATTTTTGAACTTATTTAACACAAAAAATAAATATCCACCAGCCTAGCTGGTGGTTTTTCATTTTCGGGCAATTAGCCCTAAACTATTCTGGCTTACGCACAAGTGCGTATTTAAACGACCTGCCAGTCCTGCACCTTTTACTTGCTACCCGTAAACGGGTCTTT
>JAFQAQ010000018.1 GCA_017399945.1 Clostridia bacterium | reverse complement strand
TTTTGCCGTATCATTCATAATGCAGGAATTAGCGTCAATATCCGAACGCAATTTGGCTCCGATATTAACGCTGCTTGTGGCCAGTTGGCGGGGGCCTACCGTGACGATCAAAAACAAGGAGAGAGAACAATGTCCGCTATACAAGAACAGTCTTTTGAATGGCTCTTGTGTCCTGTGTGCAAGAGCAAAACACGACTTAAAATCCGAAAGGACACGATACTTGACAATTTCCCACTCTTTTGTCCCAAATGCAAAAGTGAAATGCTTATCTGTGTCAAACAATTTCATATATCTATTATCAAAGAGCCAGACGCACAGACGCAGAGCCGAAAAAAGCATTGAAAGCTGGGGCAAAAGCTGGCGGTGTATCATTGTCTGATGTTCGGGCGGATATTGAAGCAACGATTGATGAAGCTATGAACAGCACCGACCCAGAGGTGCAGGCAAATTTTAAAAAGTATTTTGGAAATAAACGCCCTACATCAGAAGAATATATTTACAAGATTACCCAAAAGACAAAAGTGTAATACAAAACAAGTGCTGTAAGGGGGATTGTATTATGGAACATTTTAAGCGAAATTCTATACAATCATACACTACCTAATAGCATTTTATTAAAAACTGAATATTTTACAGCTTTAATAGCTCGTATAAAACTATATGTTTTGTGCGGGCTTTTTTTGTACCCGAAAAAATTTTTTCAATTTTTTTCAAATTCCTGCAACAAATCACACCTTGCCGTACAGATATGGTGCGGAAAGAGGGATAAACACTTTTCACGTCATAACGGAAAGGGGGTGTGATGATATGAAACCGTCGAACTTCCAAAGAACGATACAATGTCAATTCGATTGCAAGCTCAAACGTGTAGTAAAGGGCATTGTCCGTAATTACCGCAAAGAATTAAAGCGACGAAGAAATAAGGAAATTTCCTATTGTGAACTTCCAGAAATCGTCGTGGAAAAGCTGGCTGTCTGGGACGAATATGAAAGCGATTATACCGCCTTTGATGTATGCGGTATTGAGGTTCGTGTCCTTGATGATGATTTAGCAGAAGCGATTAAGTATCTGTCTGAAAAGGACAGAGAAATCTTGTTGATGTACTTCTTCTTAGGCATGAGCGATACAGAAATCGGCGACAGATTAAAGATTAATCAGAAATTTAGTAAGTTTTTATTCTAAAAAAGCGCAAGATTTTCTTGCGCCTTTTCTTTTTATATTATTTCAAAATGTGCCAGAGTCTCTTTGATAGCCAAAACCATTTTTTCAGTCGGATGCGATCTCGGACGTTTTAACTCTTCGACTGCGTTAGGAGCATCATACATTGGCAACCCCAAATTACGCTTGACCTCCGCGATATATGCCGTATGCACTTTGAAGCCATAATTCTCTTCGACATATTTCTGTATTTGTTTATAAGTCGTTTTTGCTTTCGGTTTTGAATCTTCTACTTGCTTTTGTGTTTCAGCCAAAGAAATTTGCCCTTCTTTCTCGCCAAACTCAACTTTTACGCTGATACGACTGTCTGGTTCTTTGTGGGACAAAAGAACCAACGTCTCTACATTAGTCGTTTGCCGCTATATATCCAAATTGTCGCACAGATGTCGATAGTTCAAATCCTGTTTTCCTGAAAATTAACGAAAAAGCAGCCCTAAAATATTATCTTTACTTCACTTTTCATAAATACTCGTTTTTGCCGCATAAATAGCAAAAAACCATGAAAAACAGTACGTTTTTCATGGTTTTTTTGTCTTGCAGCCTTTTCGTCTGCAATCATGGTCTATGTGACGGGACTTGAACTAACAATTTTGACGAATCTACTATTTATTATAAATCCCCAAGGCTATTTACCTTGGGTTAATGGGAAATGTAAATATTGTGGCGCAAGTAAGTCTGAATACGACCGTTCACCTGATTTAGAAACACACGCATACGAATTTATACATACCGATAATTTGGAGAAGTTATTTAATATGAAATTTGACGTTATTATAGGCAATCCCCCATATCAATTAAGTGACGGTGGCGGCACAGGTTCAAGCGCTATGCCTATCTATCATAAGTTTATACAACAATCAAAAAAATTAAATCCAAGATTTATAACTATGATTATACCTTCTCGTTGGTTTTCAGGCGGTAAAGGGTTAGATGATTTCAGAGATGAAATGTTACACGACGATAGAATTAGAGAAATCCACGATTTTGGGAACGCCAACGACTGTTTCCCTGGTGTAGCAATCGAAGGCGGTGTTTGTTATTTCCTATGGAATAGAGAACAACGTGGTTTGTGTAAAGTTTATTTATTGGGAAGATATCTTCAATAAACTCTTCCGTATTATCACAATTGTATTGTTGCATAAAACTTTTAATAACGTAATTAGAAACACTTTCAACCATATTTTTCTTAAATCTATTTCCAAACATTGAAATGAAAATATTTTCTAATTCTGTTATCGAATTGTTTTTGTTTAATTTGTCATAATAAGTTTTTGCTTTCTTAATATATTTACCATTTCCTTTATCATAAACAGTTTGACCACTGCCTAATGCGTAGATTGTAGAATCTTCACTTTTTTCGCTTAAAAATTTAAGAAAATCTTTAAGTATATCTATATATTCATCAAAATCAGATTCCCAATATTTCCCGTTATTTTCTAAAAACTCACACGTTAAAGTATCTATTAACAACCCACCAAATATAAAACCTTCATTATCCTTCCAACAACGCATCATATTTGCAAGACGCACAAAATTATTATTGGTAGAAGCATTAATACTTGAGCTTTTATTTTGTTCAGGTATAGGATTGGTGTTTCTCCAACTCCCACCATTATTACTATCTGGATACTCAAATGAGCCGTCAAAATTTTCAAAAGCAGGGACTAAATCTATAGAAAATTTTTCAAATTCAATTACGACAGCTTGTCCATCGCCTTTAATGTCTGTTCTTGGATATCTTTCGCAGATTTCTGACTTTATTTCTTGCAATAGGGCAGATTGCCCATTGGACGTATAATTATCAAAACGATAATATACACTCCACGGAAGAACAAACAACATATCAACGTCACTTGTATTCTTAATTGCTGTACCACGTCCTATTGAGCCAACTATAACGCTATTTGCTGTTTCAAAGTCAATATCGTCTGCTGAGTAATATTTTTCGTTTAATTTTTTTGTGATTGATTTTATTGCACTATCAAACGTGGAAGTATTTTCCAAATGTATTTCATTGTAAAAATTACTAAATGATTCTTCAATCTTCATCAGTACTCCTTAAATGTGTTGGCAGTAGAGCATTTAATTCTTCTGTAGTGTAGGTGTTATCCTTATCATCGTAAAGAGCTTTTTTGGCTCGTTTAACTGCCGTTTTTGATGCGCTTAGAGATGATTGACAACATTTTGTATATTCTTGTTCAAAAAAGTCTTTTCTTTCTATAATTTCTTCTTCGGAAAATCTACCATAATCAATATCGGTCAAGGTTGCTTCCAACTTGTTTCTTAATGATAAAAAAGTTAACGCTGATTGTTTATGTTCATTGCTTAAACTTTTGAAATCACAACTCATTGTGATAAGATTAACAATTAGACTAACAAACGAAATAATAGTTGTTGCAATAGTAAGGGAAGTATTGGCAACAAAAATTATTGAAAAAAGACCTGAAGCAGATAATGCTAAAGTGATAATGCTACACGCTTTTAAGAAAATATCTATATTTCTTAAGCGATCGCTTTCCTTCTCTTGTATTTTATGTGTCCAAGTAGTGCTTGCGTAAAGTTTCTTAAGATATGTAGAAACATTATCTTTTGTGTTTTTCATTTTATATTTCTCCGTAAATGGTATTACAATAATTATACTCATTTTATATTGTAAAGTCAATCTAATACTACAATATATAGTGGTCCTTTAGTTTTTTTATATCAAAATAAAGAAAATCTAAGAAACTTTTTTACTTGTTATCATTAAAATTTTGATTGTTTCAACTTTACTCTCAACCCTAATTTTATAAAATACGCCGTGTTTTTTGTTCCAGCGTATATTTTTTTGCAATTTATAGCAAGGTGTCCCAATATTTGGACAATTGGCAATTGCTATTTTTAGCGAAAATTTATATAATTATGACATAAATTGTCATATTTACTATGATATAATAACGTCAAGGTGTAATAGGATGAAGAAACGCGTTCAAATCCACGCAAAAGACGTGATGTGCTATCAAGAAAATGAAGAATATTACTTAAACCGCTTTCCGAAACGAGCAAAAACGGAAGGAATGGTTTACTATTTTCAAAAGATAGACGGCGTGGTTATCGAAACGGAAATAACCGTTGAACAATGGAAAGAATTATACCTATTTAACAAGCGGTTATATAGAAGCAACCTAAAACATTACGACGATAGATATTTTGCACGTTTCCCTATCTATCAAGACGAAGATGGCGATGAAGCCGACCCGATGGAATATCAAGCCGATACGGAGAGTTTTTATACCGAAGCAAACACTTGCGAAAGATTGGACTTGCAAAATATTTTAATGGGATTAACCGAAGAACAACAAGATATTTATACGCTTTCGTATATTCAAGACTTTACGCAAGAAGAAATCGCTAAAGTACTAAACTTAGAACAGTACCAAGTAAGCCGTATATTAAAGGAACTTGACGAAATTATCTATACGGCAAAGTTAGACGACGGCACTCGTGATGAGATTACGTTAAAGGTAGATTATACATACGACTACTATCGAAGAACGGGTAAATTAGAACATTTAGAAAACGTTGCTATGCAAGATTTTCTTTCTAACTTATTACCCGAAGAAGATGAAAGAATCCGTTTATGGTTTTATACTGAAAGCGAGCTTTATCGTTACGGTATAAAGTTTTTGGTAAGATATAAGTTGGAAGATTATTCAAACAGAAATATCTATACGGAAATGTTTTCTTTACAAGACCTGACTGCACGTGGATATTTTATGCAGTTTATGACAGACTTGCCATTGGAATATCAATGGTTGTATTTACACCTACAAAAAGAAATAGAAAGACGGCAAGAGTTATTCAAAAAACCGAAACCACGCAAACACAATCGCTTTATCAAAGAACTTAAAGCAATCGCAAAGAAGGCAAACACAACGCCTATGGAATACTTTAATAACACCTTTTTACCTTATTTGGAAAGCAAATGCTCAAAGCAAAATTTAGCCTATGCTAAAAAAGAGTTGGGCTTCTTCGTGGTTAAGGAAGATAATACAACCCCTATATCTGAACAACTTGAAAAGGCAATTAAGAGTTTGCCAAAGAAAGAACGAGAAAGATTAGAAACCTTAAAAAGAAAATAATTTTTAACTTTTCAAAAATCCTTGCATAATTTACGGCAAGGTGTGTCCTTATATAAGTGAGAGGGCAAAACTCTCAACTAAATAGAGAAATGAGAAAGCCTGTAACGGAAACGTTGCGGGCTTTTATCATACTCACAAGGAGGACAACATAATGAGAATACGACCACCATAACGGCAAGCAAAAACTTATAGGCGGCATAAGTGTAGCTCACTACACTTTCCTTTGAAAGTGGTGGGCTCTGAGAGGCAAAATAATGACTAAAAATTAAAGCGGAAAATATCAAAATCCTAAGCAGGTTAAGAAAACCGCTTAAAAAATTATTTTGTTGCAATTCTACCGCTTTTTCAAAGCAGGTAAAGAGAATTGCCAAAATGGCGCTTTTGACCTTTTCAAACAATCGGGAAACCCGAATTTTGCCTATGCCTATTTCGAACAAACAACAACTCAATACTAAGAAAAAAAGCGAATGAACGTGCGTCCTATAAAGATGAAAATATATTAGATAAGGATTGAAAAAGATTCATTGCTTGTAAAAAGAAAAACCGTAATAAAGCGGTCCGTGAATGCAAAAAGCATTAAAAGGAGAAAAAATTATGAAAACTAAATATCATTAAAAAACTAATTACAGGGGGTAAATAATTATTAAACAAGAACACAACACCAATACTTATCTTTCCGCACCTTCCACTACCGCAGTAAGAAAGGTGAAAGATAAAAAATATCTCGTGCAGAGTTTTTATCTTGGAGGAAAAGATATAAATACAGTAATACAGCGTGTAGCAATGGATAAAGCCTATGCAGAAACGCTTGAAAATAAGGAGGAATTATGATATACTACTGCCAAGTGAATATTGCTCGCTTGGGTTTGGGAGGTAAAAATGAAACCTAAGCAAAATAAAAATTACATAGTAGGAATTTATGCAAGACTGTCACGTGACGACGGACAAGACTCGGAGTCAACGAGTATAGAAAACCAACGCTTGATTTTAACCAAGTACGTTAACGAAAAAGGTTGGGCTTTGCACGACGTTTACATTGACGACGGAATATCGGGAACTACGTTTGAAAGACCGGGCGTACAAAAGTTATTAGACGATGCAAAAAACGGGATAATCAATACGATAATCGTAAAAGACCTTTCCCGTTTTGGAAGAAACTATATTCAAGTCGGACAATATCTCGATTACGTCTTTCCAACGTTTGGGATAAGGTTTATCGCTATTCAAGACAACGTGGATACGGCTAACCGAGATAACAGTGCAATGGAAATGATGCCGATAATGAACGTGTTTAACGAATGGCACGCCGCTAATACGAGCAAAAAGGTAAAATCGGTTATTCGCGCTCAAGCGAAAGACGGAAAATATCACTCGCCAAAAGCTCCGTTTGGATACGTTATCGTGGATAAGGACAAGCGATTACCCGTAATTGACGAGCCTGCCGCAAGTGTCGTTAGGCGAATATTTCAAATGAGATTAAACGGCTACTCTATGAGCAAGATAAAAGACGTTCTTAATCTTGAAGGTGTTCCTTGCCCGCAACGGTATATGCAGGAGAAGTTTGGCAAGAAAGGCGATAGTCGTGGCTTAAAGTATTGGTCGATGCAATCGGTAAAATGGATATTAAAAAATCCTATCTACACGGGCGACTTAGTTCAACAACGCGTAACAACCGTATCGTATAAAAACCATAAGCGTATTTATCGAGATGAAAGCGATTTTCTTGTGATTAAGAATACGCACGAGCCGATTATTGACCGAGAAACTTTTGAGCGAATACAAGAAATGTTACGCTCGGTCAGTCAAGGACGGAAAACAAAACGAAGCGGATTCGTTCACGCTCTTTCGGGTTTAATGTTCTGCGAAGATTGTGGCGGTAAAATGCGAATGAGTCGTTCGGTAACAAAAGGCAAAGTTTATTGCTCGTTTGAGTGTGGCGACCATAACAGGCTTGGTAAGGCTTATTGTTTTAGTCACCATATTAACGCAAAGGATATTGAAGACGTTATTTTAGCAGATATCCGAAGTAAGATTGATATGGTAATAGCCGATGAAACAGCCGTTAGAAACGCTTTCCTTGAAAGAAGCGAAAAACTTTCTCAAGAGAAAATTAAGTCGAGTCAAAATGAGTTAAAAAAGAAAAGCAAACGACTTGCTGATTTAGATGGGCTTCTTGAAAACGCTTATGTTGACAAAGTTAAAGGTAAAATTCCCGAAGATATTTGCGTTATGCTAATAACGAGATATACCGAAGAAAAGAAAACCTTAACGGCGGAGATAGAAACGCTTAACGAAAGTCTTGCAAAAAGCAATCAAGTTGTTGCCGACGTGGACGAGTTTATAGCGAAGATAAAACGCTACTTAAACGTAAACGAATTAACGAGAGCAATGAGTGTTGAACTTATTGAACGAGTTATAATCGGTGCAACGCCAAAAGACAAGAATACACCAAGAAAAATACAAATCGTTTATAAAGTCGATTTAGTGTAAATTGAATAGAAAATAAAAAGGCACGGTAGTTTATCATTTGTCCATAATGATAGACTACCGTGCTACACTTTTGAAAATTTTTCCACAAAGAATATCAAATCGATAAATTGGAATTTATCGTTATAACTCAATATTGATTTCGTACTTATCGTCAATGAGTATATAGTTCACATTATGCTCTTGTGCAAGGGCTAACCTTTCTAAATTGTCTGCTAACACACTCTCCATTGTGCACCATTCATCATCCAAACGATTTTCAATGACTCTTGCATATTTCTTAATGT
>JAFQAQ010000017.1 GCA_017399945.1 Clostridia bacterium | reverse complement strand
TTTCGCCAGCCTTTAATTCAAAGCCTTCTGCTGCTTCTATAACAATATCACAATCTTCACCAAAGGTGTCTTTAGCTCTTGCATTAAATTCCTCTCCCTTGCTGTTTAATTTTATTAAATCAACATTTGTTTCATAATCTAGTGTAATATCATTAACGCTATATATAGGAATTTCCTCAGTTAATATTGTTGCAATATTACCCAAATGATCTTTGGCTGTCAACTCAAATTTTATCTTTGACCCTGCAACCATTTCTACATTTTCATATCCTTCTGCTACTTTTGCTGTGACGATCAGTTCCTTTCCAAAACTATCCCTTGCATTGGCATTAATAAGTTCTCTGATGTTACTAAAATCATCTGTAGATTTCAAGCCATCAATCTTATACGTAACAATAGGCATCCCAAATATTTTTACTTCAACTATTTTTTGAACATTATTTCCCGCTGCGTCTGTTGCTGAGACTAATATCTTAGTAATTTCACCAATAGAGTAATTGCCCTCTTCAATAAACATACTTACAACCAAATAATTTCCAAAACAATCTTGAGCGACAACACCCATAGTTAATGGTGTGATATCATCTTTATCTTCTTCTGAAAACTCGTTTCTACTCGCTTCAAATATTTGTGGAATCTCATACGTGGTAACAGGTAAAAGTATTTTTGAAGAATTAGAAAAACTATCTTGAGCTGATAAAGAAATTACATCTGTACAACCTTCCTTATATCCTTCAACATCACTAAAAGAACTTCCTGATTCTAAATACATTGAAAATAAAGTTACATAAGAATTTGAATAAGCATATGTTCTAACATAATAATCATATCCTTCTTCAACATTAAACGACAAACTTGAATAACTGTTATTTGTATAATAAGTGTTTGTTTTAACAACCTTCGATGTCGAGTTACAATACACCATAATATATGTTCTTTTATTAGCTGAATGATTCTTAAAATGTAGTTTAACTTCACCCGATTTTAATGGAGAAAAGTTCATATAATTGTATGCTGTAGATGTTGTATAAGAATATTCATTTCCAAAAATAAAATCCTTATCAGAGTATTCCCTTTTCACAATTACTTCCAGATTGTTTCCAAAGGAATCCTCTGCCGTTGCATTAAACAAACCTGCATTAATTTCATCATTTATTGAAATGTTTACTTTTTCCTTATTGTATTCTATTATTGGTTGTCCATACACTTTAACATTAGAAACAACACCAGCCTTTCTATTGCCAGCTTTATCAATCGAAGTTATTATTACGTCAACTATATCTCCAGCCTCATATTCCCCTTCAATTGTTAATTCTATCTCCGTTGGCTGCTCATATGTATCTATTCCAGAAGCATTGAACCATTCAGGGGTTAAACCGTCTGCAATATTAAAGTATGTTACATCATCATTATAGTTTAATGAAGGCTCTCCATATACTTTAATGTTTGTTATCGTTTTTGTTGCACTATAGCCATTATTCTCTGCTGTCATTTTTATTGAAACAGAATTTCCTGCAACTACACTGCCATAAATTTGAATATTTATTTCAAAGCAATTATTAAAATTATCAAAACATTTAGCATCTAAATATTCGGCATTTATCTCTTCTAATGAAGATACACCTTGAATATTTTCATTATAACTAATTGTTAATGAATATTTTTCCCATTTCGCATATAACGTCAAGTCTTCAGCCGGCATTGTTATAAATTCAAATTTATTTATTAATGCAACCTCCGTAAACCAACCCATAAAACAATACTCATCTTTCGTCGGACTCAATGGTTCACTAATTTCTTCGCCATATTTTTTTGTAATTGATGAAATTGCATTTCCTCCATTAGAGTTAAAAGTGATAGTGTAAAGCTCTTCTTCCCACACTGCATTTATAAGCATGTCTCCGACAGAACCTTTCTCTATAACACTAATGTCACTACTGTTATATGTCCACTTTATAAATTTAAATCCTTTCGTTGTCGGATTTAATAATACAATGTCTTCACTTTCTACTGTGTATGTTGTTACATTATTGTTTACTACTTCTTCAATACCATATTCGCCAACTACGTTATACGTGATTTTATAAACTATTGCGTCATATTCAGCATTTATTATTATATCATTTAATGTAAGTGTATATTCTTCCCACGCACCTGTATAGCCAGTTTTTTCTGGAACACTTGGTTCTATAACATTCATATTTTCAATGTTAAAGGTTAAAACTTCTCCAACCTGGTTTCCATCGGCCTTAAATGTTGCAGTATAGTCTATTATTGACCACTCTGCATATAGGTCTATATCTTGTGCGTTAGTAGTTACTATTTGGGTAAGTTGTTCGCCTCCATCTTCTTGTGTAAACCAACCATTAAACGTATATCCATCTTTTGATATATTCCCTAATGCAATATTTGCATCTTCTACTGTATAAGTTGTTGGAATATTTGCAGAAACATTTTTTGTGTTATTTAATATAATTTTATAATCAATCAATGAAAATCTTGCGTAAATTTCTTTTACGCCCGTTGTTCCAACTGCTATTTTACTAATTTCATTGCCTCCTGTTTCAGCATCAAACCAACCATTAAACATATAACCAGTTTTAATATTTGTTAATTCCGCTAAAACGACCTCATCAAAGATTGTATAAGATGTTGCGTTTGCAGGGGCTGGCATTTGACCTTTTTCATTATCAAAATGATAATTTATTGCATAATTTTCTATTTCAAATTTTGCCCAAAGTTCTATATCGCCCGTTGTTCCAATAGCAATTGTTGAAACTTCATTATTATATGCACTGTCAGTAAACCAACCTATAAATTCATAGCCTGTTTTACTTGCGGTTAATAACGTTATTTCATCTTCAACGGTGTATGTAGTTGGATTATTACCATTAGTTCCATCATCTAAATTATAGACAATATTATAAGATTGAGTTTGCCATTTCGCTTTTAACTCAACATTTCTTGCCTCAATTTTGTCGAAGATATATTCCGTTTGACTATTTTCTTCAAACCAACCTAAAAACTCACAACCAGCCTTGATAGGTTCTTGTGGTTTAGAAACTACTGTATTATAGTTTTGCGAAATAGTTGAAACAGCACTTCCACCATCACTATCAAAAGTAATTGAGTATTGATTAATACTAAATGAGGCATAAAGTTCTAAATCCCCTATTGTGCCCTCTACAATATTTGTAATTTCTGTTTGAAAATCACTTTCCTTATACCAACCAACAAAAGAATAGCCTGTCTTTTCAGCATCGGACAACGTGATATTATCCTCTATAGTATAAGATAAAGGATTGTCGTGCGTTCCACCATCAAGGTTATATGTAATGTCGTATTTAATAGCATTAAACTTTGCATATACAGACATATCGCTTGAAATTGGTGCGTCTAATAAAGAATTCGCAGTAAAGGGCTTACTCCATACGTCCTTATCCCAAAACCAACCGTCAAACTCATATCCAGTTTTTGTTGGATTTTCTGGTATCGTTATATTCTCGTTACCAGTAGTCGTAATTGTTTGATATACTTCACTATCAACTTTGAAAGAAAGCTTAAAATTATTTACCTTTCCACCGCAAGCTGCAAGTGAAAGCATACTTAGTGCAAACATCATTAAGCATACAAAACTTAATAAAAAGCGCCTTCTCTTCATTGATAAAACCTCCAAGTGTATAATGTATTTTTGATTGTGCTTTTTACCATAGATTATTCTAATCCGTGAACATACTCCTAAAAAAGTTCATGAAATTTTAATTAAAAGTAGTTTATATTATAAATTTTCGTATGCAAATATAAATATGATTGACTTTTTCATATAAAACCTTTAGAATATTTACATAGATTAGAATATTCTATGTAGAAAACGGCGAGAGAGTATCTCGCCGTTTTCTTGTGTTTTTAGCGCATTTATAATAGGAGTTTACCAAGCCTATTCATCATTTCCGTTTTGTGTTCAAGCATAGAGTGAGCATAGCGTTTTAACGTTATAGTAGGGTTTTTATGCCCTAAAATTTCCGATAGCGTTTTTATATCCATACCACACTCTAAAGCGCGCGTTGCAAACGTATGACGAAGAGAGTGAAAACCTTTATGTGGTAATTTTAAACGTTTTAATAATAGTTCGAAACTCTTTTGATAAGAGCGCACCTGCGCACCGTGTACGCGTTCACCACAAACAACGTAGTTTCCGCTTGACGATTTTTTGCATTCTCTTAACCTTGTAAGCAGTTTTTTTGGTAAAGGAATAACACGCTCTGAAAAGTCCGTTTTCGGCGTGTCTATAACCTTAACGTATTTACCGTTTTCCCAACTATCGTGACAAGATTTAGAAATGGTTATAATGCCTTTTTGTAAATCCACGTCGTCCCACGTAAGGGATAGAAGTTCTCCAATACGCAAGCCCGTGTAAAGACAAAGCACCACGCCGAATAACTTGTTTTTCTTCCTTTCAAAGATATATTGTTCGATTTTTCGTTGTTCTTCTTTAGAAAAGCAATCTACTTGCTTTTCACGCTGTTTAGGGCGCACGATTGAATTAGTAAACTCTTTGTCCGTTACGCCAAGTAATACTGCTCGACGCAAAGAAGATTTAAGCACGGATATAATACCGTTTACTGTGTTTGCGGATAAGCCTTTACCCGATAAATCCACGGTAAAGCGTTGCAAAACGGTTGCCGTTAAATCGTTAAGTTCAAACTCGCCAAGCGCGGGGAGTAAATGTAGTTCTATTTGCCTACTATATTTCTTGTACGTTCTTATTTTCGTAGTGGGCTTGACGTACAAAGCAAGCCACTCGTTTAACCAATTTTTATATTTCATAATATCTCCTTATTAAGTAATTTAAAAGCACACTTCTTCGCTTTGCGAAGTATAGTGTGCTATACTTTTTTATTAAAATCAATATCTTATGACGGCTAAAATGAAAAACGGCAGGAACATAAATTCCTACCGTTATAATGATTAAAGAGTAAAAGCAAATCCGAACCATTCACTTGTTACAAGGATTTGGTTCGGATTATAATGATTTGGTGCGAGTAGCAGGACTTGCTTCTCTCGAGCCTCCCGATAAACAGTCCACTGGACTGTTTACCCTAAAGGGAAATTTGCAAGCAAATTTTCACCTAATTCAAGTCCGGCAACAATTTCTAATAACAAAAAATCGGCCCAACTAAACCATAAAGGTTCGGTTCGGACCGATTTGGTGCGAGTAGCAGGACTTGAACCTGTATGGCTGTTAACCACTAGAACCTGAATCTAGCGCGTCTGCCAATTCCGCCATACTCGCGCTAACTTATTATATTACTTTTGACTTAAAGGAATTACTGCTTTTGCATTTAAATCCAAATCGGCAAAATTGCCTTTTAGATATTGAAGATATCCTTCTGCGCCTATCATTGCAGCGTTATCCGTACAATAGCGTTTTTCAGGTATAACTAGTTTTATATCCTTATCTTTTACTGCTTTTTGCAAAGCTTCCCTTAAATATCCGTTAGCACCAACACCACCCGACAAGGTAAGCGTTTTATATCCCGTTAAATTTACCACCTTTAACGCTTTTTCTATAAGCACGTCTATTGCGGCGTGTTGAAAACTGCAAGCAACGTCCGCAGGATTAATTTGTTCTCCTTTTTCTTGTTTGTTATGAACGTAATTTATAACGGCAGTTTTAAGACCACTATAAGAAAAATCAAACTCACTCCCCTGATAGTTTTTTAACATTTTGGGAAGTGGAACGACGTTTTGCCCTTCTTTAGCAAGCCTTTCTACGTTAGGACCACCTGGATAACTAAGTTTAAGCACCCTTGCAACTTTATCGAAAGCCTCGCCAACTGCGTCGTCAATAGTACTGCCGTAAACCTTAAAATCATAATAGTCTTTAACAGCGATAATAGCCGTGTGCCCACCACTACAAAGTATAGTTACAAACGGTGGTTTAAGCCCTTTATCAGCCAAATAAGATGCCGCGATATGCCCACGAATATGGCTTACTGGAACTAGGGGTTTATTGCAAGAAAACGCAAGCGATTTAGCAAACGAAACGCCAACTAGCAAAGCACCTAAAAGCCCTGAACCTTCGGTTACAGCGAAAGCGTCTATATCGTCAAGAGTAAGATTTGCCTTTTCCAAAGCAGTTTTAGTTGCCTTTAATATAGCAGTAGTATGCATTCTTGAAGCAATTTCTGGAACAACGCCACCAAACTTAACGTGTTCGGTTGCTGAACTTATAATCTCGTCTGCAAGAATTTCTCTCCCGTCTTTGATTATAGCAACTGCCGTTTCATCGCAAGAGGTCTCTATACCCATTATAACTGCCTTTTCCTTTATTGGCAGTGTTTTTATTTTTTCAAAATACGTCATTGAGATTTTTTCAGATAATCGTTAATAAATCCTTGTATATTTCCGTCCATTACCGAGTTTACGTCACCCGTTTCATAACCCGTTCTATGGTCTTTAACCATAGTATACGGGCAAAAAACGTAACTTCTAATTTGACTGCCCCACTCGATTTTTTTGATTTCGCCTTTAATGTCGTTATCTCTTTCCATTCTTTCGGCTTCACGCTTTTCAAGCAGTTTACTTATAAGCATTTTCATAGCCATTTCTCTGTTTTGAGTTTGGCTCCTTTCGTTTTGACAAGCAACCACTATCCCCGTTGGCAAGTGAGTTATTCTAATTGCAGATTCTGTTTTATTTACGTGTTGACCACCTGCACCACTAGAACGGAAGGTGTCTATTTTAATTTCTTCGTCTTTAATTACGATTGTGTTGTCTTCTTCTATTTCCGGAGTAACTTCTAAAGAAGCAAAGGAAGTATGCCTTTTTTTGTTTGCATCAAAAGGAGATATTCTAACTAAACGATGAACGCCCTTTTCGCATTTTAAATATCCGTAAGCACAATCGCCTTCCACCTTAAAGGAAACAGACTTAATACCCGCTTCGTCGCCTTCTAGTCTGTCTAATTCGGTTATTTTATAGCCGTTCTTTTCGCAGTAGCAAATGTACATACGATAAAGCATTTCCGTCCAATCGCAAGCTTCCGTGCCACCTGCCCCTGAGTGCAAAGTCAAAATGGCGTTTAATTTATCGTATTTACCTTTAAGAAGTGCAGCAAGACGCATTTCTTCGACCGTCTTATAAAGCCCCCTTATTTCACCGGCGATTATTTCAAGCAATTCTTCGTCGTTTTCCTCTTGCGCAAGGTCAAGCATTTCCATAGTTTCGTTTACCGATTTTTCGGTTTTGTCAAACGCCGTTACCTTGTTTTCTAAAAAAGCAATTTCCTTTGAAATTTGTTGGGCTTTTTTAAGGTCAAGAAAAACTTCCGGTTGTTGTGATAATAAGGTTTTTTCTTGCAATTGAGTTCTTAAAACTTCAATGTCAAAGAGAGTGTCCCGTTTCCGTTAGGATACCTTTTAATTCTTTAAGTTTTATTCTGTAATCTTCAAAGTTAACCATTATTAGTTTTTAGCTCCACAACAGTTCTTATATTTTTTTCCACTACCACAAGGACAAGGATCGTTTCTACCTATATCTTGCTTTGGTTGTCTAGTAGGTCTTACGGTAGAGCCGTCGCCACGATTAGAAGAAAGGTTTTCCGTTTGGTCCTTATTTACCACGGGCACTCTTTGAAGTTCTGCTTTTAATAAAATAGTAACGGTGTCGTCTTGAATTGATTCGGTAAGGTCTTCGAACATTTCGAAACCTTCCTTTTTATATTCAAGAACGGGATCGACGTTGCCGTAACCACGCAAGGAGATCCCCTTTCTCAATTGGTCCATAGCGTCGATATGGTCAATCCATTTGGTATCGATATTTCTTAAAAGAACCATTCTTTCGATTTCTGAGAAGTTGATACCTTCTTGTTTATATCTTTCAATCTTCGCTTCGTAAACGTCGATAGTTTCCTTAGTAAGTTTTTCAATCAAATAATCAAAATCCCAATTCTCAGCCTTTTCAGAAGTAACAAAGGCGGTATCCTTTGGCAATAATTTTAGTTCAATCGCATTATTTAACGCCGTTAAATCCCACGTTTCAGGTTTGTTTTCACTAGGAACGGTCGATGCA
The DNA here is from genome assembly GCA_017399945.1 of Clostridia bacterium. Lineage (GTDB taxonomy): Bacteria > Bacillota > Clostridia > Christensenellales > Borkfalkiaceae > UBA1259. The sequence continues at coordinate 67,588 of JAFQAQ010000017.1, read as the reverse complement.
ACTACGTATCTTACGAAATCGGGAATAAGTTTTAGGATATCTTGGTGAACGTTTTCATCTTTGATAACCTTCATTCTTTCAGAATACATTACTTCACGTTGTTTGTTCATAACGTCGTCGTATTGAAGAACGTGTTTTCTTATACCAAAGTTCTTGCCCTCGATAGTTCTTTGTGCGTTTTCTATGCTTCTAGTGAGCATTTTAGATTGTATGGGTTGATCTTCTTCTATATTAAAGAATTCATAAACCCTTTGCATTCTATCGCCACCGAAACGTTTAGCTAAATCATCTTCTAACGAGATATAGAAAACCGAACGTCCGGGATCGCCTTGACGTCCACTACGACCTCTTAACTGGTTATCAATACGTCTTGATTCGTGACGTTCGGTACCAAATATAAATAAGCCACCTACTTCTAATACCTTTTCTTTTTCAGCGTCCGTTTGCTTTTTGAAGTTAGCGTATATTTCTCTATAACGTTGTCTTACTTGTTGAACTTCTTCCGGAACGTCTGCGATAAAGGAAGTTGCAAGTTCTATAACGCTTTCTTCAACACCTTCGTCACGAAGTTTTCTCTTTGCCATAAACTCGGGGTTACCACCGAGCAAGATGTCCGTACCACGACCTGCCATGTTGGTTGCAATGGTAACTGCACCAAATCTTCCCGCTTGCGCTACGATATCGGCTTCCTTTGCGTGATTTTTAGCGTTTAACACGTTGTGTTTAATCCCACGGCGTATCAAAAGCTTACTAATTTCTTCGGATTTTTCAACGGTAACCGTACCAACTAGTATTGGCTGCCCCTTTTGGTGCGCTTGAACGATTTGTTCTATAATGGCAGTATTTTTGCCCTTTTCGGTCTTAAAAATAACGTCTGGAAGGTCTTCCCTCGCAACGGGTTTGTTGGTAGGAATTTCTAATACGTCTAAGCCGTAGATAGATCTAAATTCTTCTTCCTCGCTCTTTGCAGTACCCGTCATACCGGAAAGTTTTTTATACAACCTAAAATAGTTTTGGAAGGTAATAGTAGCGTAGGTTTTGTTTTCGTTACGAATTTTAACGCCTTCTTTTGCTTCGATTGCTTGGTGTAAGCCGTCCGAGTATCTTCTACCTATCATAAGACGACCGGTAAATTCGTCAACGATTAAAATTTCACCGTCGTGAACTACGTAATCGTTGTCCCTTTTGAAAATATGGTTGGCTTTTAAGGCTTGTTGTATGTGGTGTGAAAGGGTTGCGTTTTCAATATCCGAAAAACTGTTAAGGCCAAAGAAACTTTCGGCTTTTTTAGCGCCCATTTCGGTTATTTGAACGGATTTTTCTTTTATATCAATAGTAAAATCCTTGTCGATTTTTAAGGTCTTAACGAATTTGTTTGCTGAAATATATTTATCACTAGATTCCTGACCTTTACCAGATATAATTAAAGGAGTTCTCGCTTCGTCAATTAAAATAGAGTCAACTTCATCGACGATTGCAAAGGTAAGTTCACGTTGCACCATTTGTTCGAGCTTGGTTTTAAGATTATCTCTTAAATAATCAAAGCCCATTTCATTATTAGTTCCGTAAGTAATATCGCAAGCGTATGCCTTTTGTTTGTCTTCATCTTGCATACCGGAAATAGTAACGCCGACAGTAAGTCCTAAGAACTTGTATACCTTACCCATCCACTCTGCGTCACGAGATGCTAGGTAATCGTTCACCGTTACGATATGAACGCCCTTTCCCGTTAGCGCGTTAAGGTATGCAGGTAGCGTTGCAACCAAGGTTTTACCTTCACCAGTTTTCATTTCGGCAACACGGCCTTGGTGTAAACATATACCACCGATGATTTGCACTTTATAATGGCGCATATTAAGAACTCTAAAAGCAGCCTCTCTTGCCACCGCAAACGCATCGAATAAAATGTCGTCTAACGTTTCGCCTTTTTGCAATCTTTCTTTAAGAACTTGCGTTTGAGAAGAAAGTTCTTGATCACTCATGCTTAGATACTTGCTTTCAAGAGAGATAACCTTATCAGCCATTGAGGAAAGTTTTTTAAGGCTACGTCTTGCTTCACCACCGAGAATGTATTTAAATAATCCCATCTTTTACTCCATAAATTTATATGAATTTATTTTTATATTTTAATAACCTTCTTTTGAAGGAACGCTTGCTACGGTAAGTAAACACACCCTTTCCGCGCCTGCGTCTTTAAGTGCTTTTGCAATATTTTCCGAAGTTGCGCCCGTAGTTGCAACGTCGTCTATTATCAGTACCGTTTTGCCATTTACGGCACTTTTATTATTTACTTTGAAAACCCCTTGCAAATTCTTCATTCTACCCGCCCTGTCGAGCTTTGCTTGACGAGTGGTGTCCTTGGTTTTAATAAGACAATCGATTACGGGTACTTGTATAATTTCAGACAATTTTTGCGCAAGTATTTGCGATTGGTTATACCCTCTATCATTAAGAGATTTGTCCGTCATAGGAACGAAACACAAACAGTCTGCGTTTATATAACTCTTAAAGTATATAGGAGCCATATATTTTGCAAAAAGTTCAATTAAATATATCTTGTTTTCGTACTTTGCTTGTTTTATAAGACTGTTGATAGGTCTTTCGTATACGAACACACTCCTCGCAAGGTCAACTTGCGTAAGTCTTCCTTTACAAGTTGAACAATATTCGCAAGAAACTTCAACTTTCCTTCCACAATGCTTGCATATCTTTTTGTTGTTATACGGCAGTTTACTTTTACAATCTTCGCAAAAGTATTCGTCTTCGAATATTTCTATCCCACAATCGTTGCATCGCCAAGAAGGATGAAAAAAGTATTCCCTAAGCGCCTTTACGAACTTGCTATTTTCGTACATATTAATTTAGATATTTTTTTAAGTCGTCTACCCTATCGGTTTGTTCCCAAGCAAATTCTTTTTTACCAAAATGCCCGTAGGACGCCGTCTTTGAATATACGGGTGCTCTTAATTTAAGTTTTTCGATTATCGCTGCGGGACGCAAGTCGAATTCCTTAACTATAATATCGGCAATTTTATCGTCGGAAAGTTTGCCCGTTCCAAAAGTATTCACGTTTACCGAAAGGGGTTTAGCAACGCCTATCGCATAAGAAACTTGCACTTGGCATTGTTCGGCTAGTCCAGAAGCAACAACGTTTTTGCAAACGTATCTTGCCATATAAGTTGCCGACCTATCCACTTTCGTTGGGTCTTTTCCACTAAACGCACCACCACCATGGGGGCATTTTCCACCGTACGTATCAACTATAATCTTTCTACCGGTTAAACCAGAGTCACCACAAGGTCCACCTACTTCAAATCTTCCGGTAGGGTTAATATAAAACTTAGTGTTTTCGTCTAAGTACTCTTTAGGCATAACTTCGTTGATAACTAATTCTTTTAAGTCTTTTCTAAGTTGTTCGGTAGTAACCTTATCATCGTGTTGAGAAGAAAGCACCACTGCGTCTATACGACAGGGTTTTCCATCACAATATTCAACGGTAACTTGCCCTTTTCCGTCCGGACGAAGATAGGAGAGTTTGCCATCCTTGCGCACTTGTTCAAGTTTTTGACACATCTTGTGCGAAAGCATTATGGGAAGTGGCATAAGTTCCTCGGTTTCAGTACAAGCATAACCAAACATAATACCTTGGTCGCCAGCACCCGTCTTATCAAAAACGTCACCACCTATTTTTGACTCCATAGAATTGTCAACACCCATTGCTATATCGGGACTTTGAGTATTTAACCTTACGTCTATATTAACCGTTTCACTATCGAAACCAATACCCTTTTCGGTATATCCTATATCACTAATTACTTTGCGAACGATAGCCTTTACGTCAACGTTTGCTTTTGAGGTTATTTCGCCCATAACTAAAACGAAGTCCTTACAAACACTGACTTCGCAAGCAACTCTCGAAAAAGCATCTTGACTTAAATAAGCGTCTAATATAGCATCTGAAATTTGATCGCTTACTTTATCTGGATGACCACAGGTAACACTTTCACTAGTAAAAAAATACTTCATTTTCGTTTCCTTTGTAAACATAATTTCGCATTCTAAGTTATTATACAACAATAATTAGTTATTGTCAAACGCATATTTATATATTCCATGTCGTATTTTGAAGAAGAACAACCCTTTTAATTGTCTTTAAAAAACCTTGATATTAGTTGAAAAATCGGGACAAAATATTTGACAATATTATTAGGTTATTTTATAATAATGTAGTATTGACTTTTTTGTCAATCAAAAAGGAGTTTTATGCCTAAAACAAAACAACAATTAGACTCTATAAAACAAAGTCGAAAACAACGTATTATACATTGTGCTCTTACCACTTTTTGCGAAAAAGGATACGAAGGCACTAAGGTTGACGATATAACCAAAAAGGCAAAATGTAGTCACGGGTTATTCTACCATTACTTCCCCACCAAAAAGAAGCTTTTTGAAGAAGTTATGAACGCAAAAAAAGCCTTACTTCAAGAAGAAACCAAGGCAAAAGTTGATAGCGAACCTTGTTTTAGAAATAAAATTAAGATTATTACAGAACAGATTTTTCACGATATTAAACACGACGAGAATGCAAGTTATTATTTTTATTTTTTCGTAACACAATGTTTTCATAGAAAGGAAAATAGTTCTACACTGCCAAAAAATCAAGATTGTAAAGCAAAAAAACCGTTTTTTTCTTATATAGTTGATTTCTTTCAATCTGGTATTGACGCAGGTCAAATAACCACCAACTACTCTGCCGTTGAGTGTGCCGAAATGTTCGTATCTATTATACAAGGCGCTTCATTAGGCTACGCCATCGCACCAAAACACATACAAAACAAAATGAAACTGCCAAACGCAGATTTCGTTGCCGATATATTTTTCAAAGGAGCCGATAATGAATAATAAAACTGCTAGTATAAAAAAACCTTCTAACTTCAAACGCATAGTCGGCGCTATTCGTGAGTACAAAAAGCCCTCTATATTATGTCCTATCTTCGTATTGCTAGAAGTTATCGTAGAATGTCTTATTCCTTGGATAATGAGTTTGCTTGTAGGCGTTATCGATTACGTTTCAGGTAGTGGGGTTAACGCCGATCCATTAGTTGTTAAAATAGTTGATTTTTTATCACACGGTAATCAACCCAACATGCTTTTAATCATATTGCAATTTGGACTTGTTTTTATTCTTCTTGCAGTAATATCCCTTACTTGCGGAGCTATTGCCGGAAGATATTGCGCAAAGGCTTCTAGTGGTTTTGCAAAGAATTTAAGAAAGGATTTGTATTACAAAATCCAAGGTTTTTCCTTTGCTAATATAGACAAGTTTTCTACTTCTAGTTTAGTAACGCGTCTTACTACCGACGTTACTAATATTGAAATGTCTTATATGATGATTATAAGAACTGCTATAAGAGCGCCTTTAATGTTGATTTTTTCCTTAACCATGGCGTTTAGTATCAATTCAAAAATGGCGCTTATATTCCTTTTAACCACCCCATTACTAGTGACCGGCCTTATTCTTATCTTAACTAAGGCAGTTCCGTTATTTAACAAAATCTTCCCCAAATACGACGCGCTCAACGAATCGGTTGAAGAAAATATTCGTGGTATGAGAGTTGTTAAATCATACGTTAGAGAAGATTATGAAAAGGAAAAGTTCGACAAAGCTTCAGCTAGCGTTAGAGATAATTTTACAAAGGCTGAAAAACTTGTTGCTCTTAACGGGCCTTTAATGAACTTTTGTATATACACTGGTTTAATTTGTATTTACGTAGTTGGGTCCATACTTATAATTAATTCTAACAACACGCTTTTTCAATATACTCAACTAAATACTTTTATGTCGTATTCCTTCCAAATTCTAATGAGTTTGATGATGGTTTCAATGATTATGGTAACGCTTACTATGAGCGCGGCTTCTGCAAAACGTATTGGAGAAGTTCTTTCGGAAGAAAGCACCATTACCTCCCCTGAAAATCCCGTAACACAAGTTAAAGACGGTAGCATCGAGTTTAGCAACGTTTGTTTTAGATACTCGAAAACTGCTGAAAAAGACGCACTTTCAGAAATCAATATAAAAATCAATTCCGGTGAAACGGTCGGAATAATAGGTTCAACCGGCTCGGGTAAGACTTCGCTTGTCGGTCTTATTCCAAGATTATACGACGTTTCTTGTGGCGACGTGCTAGTCGGTGGAGTTAACGTTAAGGAATACGACCTTGAAGTTTTAAGAAACTCGGTGGCAATGGTTTTACAAAAAAACGTTCTCTTCTCCGGTACTATTAAAGAAAACATGCGTTGGGGCGATAAAAACGCTACCGACGAGCAAATAGTCGAAGCTTGTAAACTTGCACAAGCAGACGAGTTTATTCAATCTTTCCCACAAAAATACGACACTTATATCGAGCAAGGAGGCGTAAACGTTTCCGGTGGACAAAAACAAAGACTTTGTATTGCAAGAGCTTTGCTTAAAAAACCAAAAATTCTTATTTTAGACGATTCCACTAGCGCAGTCGACACCAAAACCGATGCTCTTATTAGACAAGGTTTTAAAAACTATATTTCCCAAACGACTAAAATTATTATCGCGCAACGAATCGCTTCGGTACAAGACGCCGATAAAATTATCGTTTTAAATAACGGCAAAATCGTTAATATCGGTAATCATGACGAACTTATGCAAAGTAGTAGCATTTATCAAGAATTATATTACTCTCAAAACAAAATCGAACAAGATAAAAAGGAGGTGAAATAGTATGCCCCCCAGAGCACCACGCGCAATGAAAGGTTCCGTTGCGCATCAAAAGGCTAAAAAAGGCACCCTAAAAAGATTGCTTAGCATGCTTATTAAAAACAATAAAAAGTTGTTGTTTGTTGTTATTTGCTGTCTTGTAGTTTCGGCTATCACGGGCGTTTCTTCATCCTTCTTTTTGACTTGGCTTATAAACACCATTCAAGACGGACTTCGCCTTATGAATCCTATCGATCCATCAGCAACCGCCTATACGTCGTCACAAGCATGGCAAGCCATTTTACCCACGCTTATTACTATCTTTGTTACCATGGGTGTAATTTATCTTATAAGCGTACTTTCTATCTTTATTTCTAATAGATTAATGGCAATAGTTACCCAAAGATTTTTACACCAAACGAGAACGGCAATTTTTAACAAAATGCAGTCTCTTCCAATAAGGTTTTTCGACACCCATAAAACGGGCGACTTAATGAGCGTTTACACTAACGATACCGACTCTTTAAGACAGTTAGTATCGCAAAGCATTCCTTCGTTGTGTTCGGCAATTATAAGTATCACTACCCTCGTTTGCCTGATGTTCTCTTTTAGTATTTGGCTTGCGTTAGTTATGTTTTTAGGCGTAATACTAATGTTTTTCGTCACCAAAAAAATCGGTGGCAAAAGCGCAAAATATTTTATGGCGCAACAAATTGCCTTGGGTGATGAAGAAGGTTACGTTCAAGAAATGATGAACGGTCAGAAGGTCATTAAAGTTTTTTGTCACGAAGAAGAATCCAAAAAAGGTTTCGACAAAAAGAATGATAAACTATGCGACGACGCAACCAAAGCTCACACTTTTGCAAACATTCTGATGCCCATAATGAACAATATAGGCAACATACTTTACGTTATGATAGCTTTTGTAGGAGGTATTTTAGCGGCACTAGAAATTCCCAACCTCTCAATTACCGGACTTCAACCTTTGTATAACGAAAAAGGATTTTTATCAATAGTTGCAGCCATTATGGCATTTTTACCTATAAGCAAACAGTTTACCGGTCAAGTATCCCAATGTTCTCAACAAATTAACTCTATCGTAATGGGACTTGCGGGCGCATCTAGAATCTTTGATCTTATAGACGAACAACCCGAAGCAGACGAAGGATACGTTAGTTTAGTTCGTTGCCGTATAGACGAAAACGGTAACATACAAGAAACCCCCGAATATACCGGTTATTGGGCATGGAAACACCCACACAAAGCTGACGGAACCATAACCTATACCCAACTTAAAGGTGATATTCAAATGTTTGACGTAGACTTTGGATATCTACCCGAAAAAGTAGTTCTCCACAACGTTACGCTTTACGCATACCCCGGTCAAAAAATTGCTTTCGTAGGGGCGACGGGCGCTGGAAAAACTACTATAACAAACCTTATTAACCGTTTTTACGATATTGCAGACGGTAAAATTAGGTATGACGGTATAAATATCAACAAAATAAAAAAGAGCGATTTAAGACGCTCTTTGGGTATCGTTTTGCAAGACACTAACCTATTTAGCGGAACGATTATGGAAAACATACGTTACGGCAAACTTGACGCAACCGACGAAGAATGTATCGCAGCGGCAAAACTTGCCTATGCCGACGATTTTATCACACGTCTTCCAAACGGATATAACACCGTGTTAACTTCTGACGGCGCAAATCTTTCACAAGGTCAACGCCAACTCTTGTCTATCGCGAGAGCTGCCGTTAAAAACGCACCCGTTATGATTTTGGACGAAGCAACTAGTTCTATCGATACTCGTACCGAAGCGTTAGTACAAAAAGGCACTGACAGACTTATGGAAGGTAGGACGGTTTTCGTTATTGCACACAGACTTTCTACCGTTCAAAATTCAGACGTTATTATGGTATTAGACCACGGCTATATCATCGAACGTGGTTCACACAACGAATTAATCAATAAAAAAGGTAATTATTACCAACTATACACAGGTGCATTTGAACTTGAATAAAACTTATTGTAATCTTTGCCCTAACGGGTGTAAAATTGATAAAAAATCGCAAAAAGGTCTTTGCGGAACGGACAATAACCTTCGTATCGCAAAATACTATCTTCACGCATTTGAAGAACCTTGTTTAACGGGCGATAAAGGATCCGGCACGATATTCTTTTGCGGTTGTTCACTCAGATGCGTTTTTTGTCAAAACTATCCCGTATCAAGAAATATTACCGGCAAAATTATCAGCGTTGAGCAACTAGTAGATATATTTAAACAACTAGAAGATATGGGCGCTGCGAATATTAACTTAGTAAACCCCACCCATTATTCAGATCAAATTATTAGAGCGCTTGATATTTATAAACCAAATATCCCAATAGTTTATAACACACACGGATATGAAAATCTTGACGTTTTGCAAAAAATTGATAGGTATATAGACGTTTATCTACCCGACTTAAAATACTTTTCCCCAACCCTTAGCAAAAGATATTCGGGAAAAGAAAATTATTTTGAAATAGCAAGCAAAGCCATAGAATTTATGGTAAAGAAACCACTCGTTTTTGATAGTAACAGACAAATGAAAAGTGGTACGTTAGTTAGACATTTAGTACTTCCCCAATGCACGTCGGATAGTAAAAAAATTCTCGATTGGTTTAGCACTATCAAAGATAACGCTTATATAACCGTTATGAGTCAATATACTCCTTTTGGAGAGATAGACGACTTCCCTGAACTAAAAAGAAAAATCACCAAAAGAGAATATAAAATCGTCATTGATTATTTAATTTCGCTTAATATCAAAAACGCTTTTTATCAACAAATTGAAAGCGCTAGCGACGTTTATATCCCAAAATGGGATTTTTAGCACAAACGAAAAAGGATAGCAAATTTGCTATCCTTTTTATTATTTTATTTCTTCAATCTTTATAATTCTATATCCACTCTTTTCAAGACGATTTTTTTCTTTTACGGGAATATTTATCCTAAATATTTTGTCTTTATGACGAATTAAAACGATTAAAACTGCAAGTAGAACAACTAATCCCACAACTAAAAGAATTAACCAAGTATCAAACGTTTCGCCCTTTACTTTCTCCCACATATCGTTGATATCCATTAACGCGTCGTCCTTAAAATAGCTCATTACAGCGCAACGCTCTACAATGTTTTCTTCAGGGTATTGGGCAATCAGTCTACCATACGATTCAGGTGAAACGGTTACTACGTATTCTTTATCATTACCGAAAAAGTATGATAAATCAACCTCTATTCCGTCTACAAGATCGGGGTCTTCAGATTCGTCAAACCAATTTAATACAACTTGTTCAAATAAGTTGGTAGTAATGGTTTCTTGATAAACGTCGTCATCATCGTAAACGTCAAGTTCAAATTCCCCACCACTTACCATACCGGTATATCCAGTATAATCCATGTTTCTATAAACGCTTTCAGGGCGAGTTATGAATTCTAAAAACTTATAAGCAGCGTCTTGATTAGTGCTTGCGCTAGGCATTACGAATCCGTCAAACCAAATGTTACTACCCTCTTCGGGAATACTGTAACTTAAACTCCTGCGCTTGCTTTCTTCTAACGTGGTGCCGTCTTCGTCTTCAGCGTCACCCGATGCAACGTCTATTGCATAAGCCGCATCACCACTCCAAGCAACGTAAGCGTAAATATTACCCAATATTATATCGTTTTTACCACTATCTACCTCAAATCCGTAGAGCATTGGTTTTAAAGAGTTGAGTTTTTGTTCTACTTTTGAAATGGCCTCTTTATCCGTTCTGTTTAGATAGTTGGTAATTTCTTGATTGCTAGCGCCTGAAATTTGGTCTTTATAAACCATTGCAAGACCAACTAAATATGAGTCTCTAACGGCATCCTTTATAGTAATTTTCTTTTGAAGGTCTTTATTAGAAAACACTCCTTCCCAACTTTTTACTTCTTCTAAGTCAACGTAGTCGGTATTATACACCCAACCCATAGTGCCCCACATATACCCTACCATATAATCGTAGATAGAGTTGCCGTTGGACATAATCATGCCGTTTAACCTTTCTTTTATAAAAGGAGAAAGGTTTTTCTGATATGAAGAAAGCTTGTTAAAATCAAGTTTTTGTATTCTTCCTTCTGCCGCTAACTTTTCTATCATATATTCCGAAGGAACGACTAAATCGTAACTTTCGGGATTTATAACTAGTTCGTTATAAAGGTTTTCGTTAGTGCCGTACGTAGAATATTCAACCGTAATATAGGGATACTCTTTTTCAAAATCTTCTAGTAACGTTTCATCAATATAATCTTCGCAGTTACAAATTCTTAAAACGGTGCCTTGTTCTTTATTTCCACACCCCACAAAAGAAAAGCATGAAAGTATCATAAGGAGAGCAAGCGTAATGGAAAAAACTTTTTTCATTAGTTAACCTCCTTTTTTCTAGCAACGAGGTTTTTAATAACTACCACTAGTATTATCACAACGAAAATTATTGCGGATAACGCCCTTAATGCCGGTAAAGAAGAATTGGCGTTTGATTTTGCCATTGCGCCGTATACGTAAGTAGATATGGTATCAAAACCAGCAGGTTTGGTGTATGCCGATATAATATAATCGTCTAACGACAAGGTTATCGCCATCATAAAACCACTTAGTATACCCGGTAAAATTTCTGGAATCACCACCTTAAACAACGCCTTAAAAGGAGTTGCGCCAAGGTCTAGCGCCGCTTCGTATAGATTGGAATCCATTTGCTTTAATTTAGGCATGACCGAGAGCACTACGAAAGGTGTCGTTATTACAGTATGTCCTACAATCATTGCAAAATAAGATCTGCTTTCAGTAAATATAAAAGCAAATAATAGCACCAAAGCAACAGCCGTTACTATTTCCGCGTTTATAACGGGGATTCTTGAAGCAACCGAAACGCTTTTACCGAGTTTTCCTTTGCTATAATAAATTCCTATCGCGCCCAAAGTTCCAAGTAAAGTTGCTAAAATTGCAACGATAAGCGCAAGTAATAAAGTATCCCAAACAATTTTCATTAAAGCTGCGTCGTTAAAAAGTTTTTGGTATAGATTAAAGGAAAAACCTATTTCTAACGCGTCTTTTATATTTACTACGGGAGTATCAACGAAACTATATAAAACCAAGGTAAAAATTGGCGCGTATATAAACAATAGCATTAGGGCGACGTAAAAGATTTGCAAGAACTTTTTCATTAGAGGCTACCCTCCTTTTCGTCTTGATTCTTAAATCCACCCGTTACCCACATTGAAACAAGCATTATTACCAATAGCACCATTGCCATTGCCGAGCCTAAGTTCCAATTTTGGAAGGTTGTAAATTGTTCGTCGATAAGTTTACCTATAATGGTTATAAGACCGTTACCGAAGGTATCGGATATTACGTAACAAGTCATCGTAGGCATAAACACCATGGTTACCCCACTTGCAATTCCCGAAAGAGAAAGTGGCAAGGTTACCTTGGTAAAAGTCTTTAACGGACTTGCACCTAAGTCTTGACTTGCTTCAATTAGGCTTTTATCCATTTTTATCAATACGGTATAAATAGGCAAAATCATAAAGGGCAAGTAATCGTATACCATACCAATAATTACGTTTAGATAATTGTTTACACCAAATATACCCGTCAAGGTTAAAAGGTCTTTCATTGCCATAGCCCTTAAAACGAAGTTTATCCACATCGGCATAATGAAAAGCATAAGTAAAGTGCCACCTTTATTTAGCTTGCTATTAGCCAAAACGTAAGCGACGGGATATGCAAGAAGTATGCATATTATGGTAGTTGCCAGTGCAATTAATATACTTATTATTACCGTTGAAAGTGTGGTAGCGCTAGAAAAAAACCTTATGAAGTTATCCAAAGATATATTTCCATTTTTATCGGTAAACGAATAAAAAACTATCAATAACAATGGAATCACTACGAAACAGGCTAAAAACACACCGTACGGAATACATAACTGTTTCCTTGAAAAAGGAGAAAATTTGGCTTTTTGACCACCTATTCCCAAAGGCTCACAGGAAACGCGTTTGCTGTTTGCGTTCTGCATTATCTTTTAACCTCCTCTTTTAAGGAAAGTTTAATTTTTTCCTTGGGAATAATTACGTATACCCTATCGTTTTCGTTCCAAGTATCTTCGGTATCGAATACGAAATCTTCTTCATTTTCGTCGGTACGAACTATAATTTGATAGTGGTCACCTTTATAAATAATGGAAACTATGTTACCAACGGCACCATATTCTACTTCGTGGTCGCTAATTTCAATATCCTTTAACCCTACTTCAACGTTAACGTCTACGTCGGTAAGGTCAATTCTTTCGCCCTCTTGTGTAATAATATACCCTTCCTCATCTAAAATTGAATTAGGATAAAGTTTGGTTACGTCACATTCAAACTCACCGTCGCCAAAACAAACTGTATTGTGCTTAGTAATATACCCTTCATATTTATTTGACACGAATTCTTTATGCATTAAGTGAATGCTGTCCGGTGCGATATAAACGCTAACTTCTTCGCCAACCTTTCTTTCTACCGTGCTTTGAATAACTATCTCAGACTTTCCTGTCTGCATAACCATTTCGTAATGCACGCCCTTAAAAATAGAACTAATTATTTTACCGTTAACTTGTCCCTCGTCACGGTCTTTTATAACTACGTCTTCAGGACGAACTACTACGTCGACCTTTTCGTTTACTTCAAAGTTATCAACGCATTCGAAAGCATGCCCTAAAAAGCGCACCTTACCACCACCGATATACGTCCCAGAGAAGATGTTGCTCTCCCCGATAAAGTCGGCTACAAAGGCGTTTTTAGGCTCGTTATATATGTCAGTCGGCGTGCCTATTTGTTGAATTACGCCGTCTTTCATTACAACTATCGTATCGCTCATGGTAAGCGCTTCTTCTTGGTCGTGCGTAACGTATATAAAGGTTATGCCCAGTTTTCTATGCATTTCCTTTAATTCTAGTTGCATGTCCTTACGCATTTTAAGGTCTAGCGCGCCCAAAGGTTCGTCAAGCAACAAAATTTCAGGCTCGTTAACTAACGCCCTTGCAATTGCAACTCTTTGTTGTTGACCACCCGATAAGGTTGAAACGCTTCTTTTTTCAAAACCTTCAAGGTCAACCATTTTAAGTACTTTTTCTACTTTTGCAGCAATCTCGCTCTTTTTAAGTTTTTCTATTTTTTCTATACGATGCCCTTGGTCGTTTTCATAGGTTACTTTAAATTTTTTGAGTTTAAGACCAAATGCGATGTTGTCGTAAATATTTAGATGTGGAAATAATGCGTATCTTTGGAATACCGTGTTAATAGGACGCTTGTTAGGCGGAAGATTACTAATATCCTTTCCGTTTAATAAAATTTTTCCGGACGTTGGTTTATCAAAGCCCGCAATCATACGAAGCGTAGTGGTTTTGCCACAGCCGGAAGGTCCTAAAAAGGTGATAAATTCCCCTTTTCTAACGTATAAATTTACGTTGTCAACGGCATACACACCACCATCAAAACAACGACATAAATCTACTAATTGTATTATCTTTTCGTCGGACATAACCGCGTCGCGACGTATTCTTTGGTTTGCCATATTCTTATCCTCTCAACTTAAAATCAAAATGAAGGCGGGGAAGATACCCAAATAAACTCTGCGTACGTAGTAGAACGATTAATTATTTGATGCACCTTGTTAGCCGTAAAATAAAAAGACTCCCCTTTTTTGACTCGGACTCGCCTTTTCCCTATAACGAGAATAATTTCGCCTTTAAGAACGTATCCAAACTCCTCGCCTTCGTGCGGAAAATCTTCGTCCGTACTCCCGTTGGGATTAAGTTTTACTAACGTTGGCTCCATTGAGTTTTTCTGCGCGTTTGGAACAAGCCAATTAAGCGTGTATTCTTCAGTTATTTTTTCAATAAATTCGTTTTTGTTAAAAGTTAGTTTTTCTTCGGTTTCTTCTCCTGCAAAAAACTCTTTAAGGTCAGTACCAAGCGCAGAAAGAATGTCAATAAGCGTGGCAATAGAAGGGCTAGTCAAATCGTTTTCAATCTGCGAAATATAGCCTTTCGTAAGCTCGCATCTATCGGCAAGTTCTTCTTGCGTAAGTTCACAAGAGAGTCTCAAATCTTTTATCCTTTCGCCTAGTACCATTTGCTCTCCTTAAAGTTTAGAGATTTTTAACCCAAAGTTTAATAAATGTAAACTTTTTAATGGTATAGTTATATCATATATACATTATGCTGTCAATTAATTTTAATGGGTTTTACAAAAATTTTTACCGCTTGATTAAATAAAAAAACACCCACTAATTTTTAGTGGGTGTTTTTAGTAAAATTTATAGTTTATTATCTCTTTTCTACGAGAACTTTTTTAAGTTTTGCAAATCTGGGAAGACCGTTTTCTTTAACCATATCTGCTTCGCCTTGAATTAGAGGCATTGCATACTTAACGAATTCTTCGGAAATACCAGTACCGTCGTTGATAATCCATTCAACAGGAACGGTCTTTTCGGTATTAGCAGCAAGTTCTAATGGAAGAAGCTTGTATTCGCATTCATATTTATCGCCTTCTTTTCTAGCGTAGCAAACCATCTTGTCGGTTTCGCCTCTAACAGCAGCCTTAACAGCTTCTTTACCAGCTTGGAAGGTTTCTTCGATATCAGTTTTGCTTGCACAGTGTGCGCCACATCTTTGCATTAAGGAAAGTTCAATGCCTCTGGTCTTAAAACCAGTCTTTTCCTTAATTAAACCAGCAAGCATAGAAGCTACACCACCGAGTTGTGCGTGACCAAAACTGTCTCTTGCAGCGGTTTCACCAAGCTTTTCACAAATAAGTACGCCGTCTTTATCGTGAATACCTTCACTTACGACTGCAATACACTTGTTGTTGTTCTTAGCACAAACGTTCTTAACGTCTTCAACGAATTTATCAACGTCAAACGCTACTTCGGGAAGATAAATAAGGTCTGCACCATAGCCTTGCGCGTTAGCAAGAGCTGCAGATGCAGTAAGCCAACCTGCGTTTCTACCCATTGCTTCGATTACGCATACCATCGGGGTATCGTAAACTTTTGCATCAAGGTTAATTTCCATAATAGTAGTTGCAATATACTTAGCGGCACTTGCAAAACCTGGGCAGTGGTCGGTTCCGTAAAGGTCGTTATCAATGGTCTTTGGAACGCCGATAACGTTCATATCGTAACCCGACTTAGCCATATACTTACTAATTTTGTTACAGGTATCCATAGAGTCGTTACCACCATTATAGAAGAAGTAACGAACGTCGTACTTTTTGAATACTTCTAACAATCTCTTATAATCGGTATCGTCCACGTCTGCATCTTTAAGTTTATATCTTACAGATCCCATTGCAGAAGATGGAGTTTGTTTAAGCAAAAGAAGTTCTTTTTCGTCTTCCTTGCTAATATCGTACATTTCTTCGTTCAAGATACCTCTAATACCGTGAGCCGCACCGTATACTGCGGTAACTTGTTCGGAGTGCAAACCCTCCAAAAATACGCCTGCTGCACTTGCGTTAATAACGGAAGTGGGACCACCTGATTGCGCGAAAATTAACGCACCTTTCAAATCTTTCATTATAGTTCTCCTTTTGTTTTTATTACAAACTCAACGTGTGAGCAATATTGTACAATTCCGTGTCAAATTCTTTCTTTGCCTTTTTAACTTGTTCAAAGGGTACGGTTATAACTTTGTTATCCTTAATACCGATAGCACAGCTTTCGCAACCGTTCATTAAAAGTTCAACCGCTTTATATCCAAACCTTGCCGCCAAAATACGGTCCATCATATTTGGTGAGCCACCACGTTGGATATAACCAAAATTAGTTACCTTTACGCTAATACCACTCTTTTCTTGTATAGTTTTTATAATTTCTTCTCTATTACCTGCGCCTTCGGCAAGAATAATCATATTAGAAGTTTTACCCCTTAGATAACTCTTTTTAATAGAAGATGCAATGGCGTCTAAATCATAAGGAATCTCAGGTACTAAAACGTATTCAGCACCACCTGCTACGCCAGCGTATAAAGCAATATCACCGCAATGACGTCCCATTACTTCGAGTAAACTTACTCTATCGTGTGAGTGCATAGTGTCTCTTAAATTATTAATTGCCCATAAAACGCTGTTTACTGCAGTATCAAAACCAACCGTATAGTCGGTATAAGCTAAATCGTTATCAATAGTACCGGGAATACCAACAACTTTAATTCCAAAATTATCGTATAAATCCTTAGCACCCCTAAAAGTGCCGTCGCCACCGATTACTACTAATCCGTCAATACCGAAAGCGGAAAGAGCTTCAACTGCTTTGCGTTGAACTTCAATATCCTTAAATTCAGGACATCTAGCAGTCTTTAAGAAGGTACCGCCCTTGTGTATCATGTCGGAAACCGAACGGTGATTCATACGGGTTATTTTGCCTTCTACAAGACCAGCGTATCCCCTTTCTACACCATAGATATCCATTTTGTTGTTAAGTGCCGTACGAACAACAGCCCTTATGCACGCATTCATGCCAGGAGCGTCGCCACCACTTGTTAAAACGGCTATTCTTTCCATAATAAGTTCCCCTTTATTTCGTTTGTAAACTTAACAAAAATATTTTAGCATATACTTTAAAAATTATCTACTTATTTTTGTTCTTTTTTACTATTTTTTCGTGAAAAAAATTATATCTTCACTTTTTATATACCCTGAAAGTTCAGCAAGCAGACCTTCACAGCGTCTTACCGAAAGATGCGCGTTATATTTTTTTCCTTTTATAGCAACTATAACGGCTATATCTCCCGGATAGTCTTGACAAACCTCTAACACTTTATCAAGCGTTTCGTCCTTATCGTCACTTATAATAAGTCCCATAAACTCTTTTTTAACGTCTTGCTCTTTTTCTTGTTCTTTAACCACTAGTTCGGTTATTTCCTCTGCAATAATTTGGGGTTGGTTATCCTTAATTTGAATCTTACCGGTAATTTTAACAATTTGTTCTTCTTTAAGAAGCGCCCTTGCGCTTTCAAAGACCTTGGGGAAAACTATAACCTCAATTTGCCCGTAAACGTCTTCCACTTTTAAGAATGCCATATTGGTTCCACTTCTCGTTGCGAGACGTTTGAACTCGCTTATTATACCACCCATTACAACCCTTTCGTTTTCCTTTATTTCGGTATAATGACGGTTTTGATGCTCGTCCTCCTCATAAAAATCGAGAACGCTAGTATTAAACGAGAATTTATCAAACTGCTCTTTATAATCGTTTAGTGGATGCCCTGAAAGGTAAATACCTACCACCGATTTTTCGTTTACTAATTTTTCCTTAGAGGAATATTCCGGAAGATCTGGATATTCAAGTTTTAATCCTTCATCCTCTTCAAGCAACGTGCCGAAAAGACTTATTTGGAACTCGTTTTTCTTTTTGTTTGCAGTTGCAACTCTATCGATATAATCTGCATATACGGCAATTAACGAACGACGAGTAATGTTAAAGCAATCGAATACTCCCGCTAAAATCAAACTTTCTACCAATCGTTTGTTTATACCAAGCGATACCGTTCTATTTACAAAGTCTTCAAAAGAAGTAAAATCTCCGTTTGTCTTGCGTTCTTTTACTATATCGTTAATAACGCCTAGTCCTACGTTTTTAAGTCCTACAAGACCAAACCTAAGCCCACCGTTTTCGCAAGCAAAATACGCGGTACTTTTGTTGATATCAGGCGGATAAACAACGTATCCTTTTGATTTTATATAAGTTAGGTATTTAGAAGTTTCTTCTATTTTTTCTAAACGGTTATTTAAGATAGATGCAAAAAACTCTACAAAATAATAACGTTTTAAGTAGGCGGTTTGGTAAGCTAAAACTGCGTATGCGGCTGCGTGTGATTTGTTAAAGGCGTATTTAGCAAAACCAGCCATTTCGTCGAATATTTCAGTTGCGATTTCCACGGGAACTCCGTTTGCAACCGCACCGCATATTGGATCGCCTTTTTCACTTATACCACCTTCGATAAATATCTTCTTTTGCCTGTCCATTTCGGCAACGTTTTTCTTACCCATTGCACGACGCACGATATCTGACTGACCAAGTGAGAATCCACCGAGTTTTTGGCATACTTGCATAACTTGTTCTTGGTAAATAAGCACCCCGTACGTAGCCTTTAACAACGGTTCTAAAAGTGGGTGTTTATATCTTATAGTTTCGGGATTATGTTTATACTTTACGTAAGTTGGTATGGAATCCATAGGTCCCGGTCTATACATAGAAATACCTGCGATAATATCTTCAAACGTAGATGGACGTAAATCACGCATAAAACGCTTCATACCCGGACTTTCAAGTTGGAACACTGCGTCCGTTTCACCGTCGCCTATTAGTTTATATACTTCGGGATCTTCATAGCCTAGTTTATGGAAATCAAGTTCAACGCCAAAATCCTCCCTTATGTACTGTTTGGCCTTTGAAATATCAGTAAGAGTTCTCAGTCCAAGGAAGTCCATTTTAAGCATGCCTAGTTGTTCTACTTCCTTCATGTCGAATTGCGTGGTAACGTCGTCACCACTTCTTTGAAGTGGAACGTTATCGGCAATAGGTTTTGCGCAAATTACTACGCCGGCAGCGTGCATACCCGTTTGCCTTGGCATATCTTCAACCCTTATAGCCATATCAACGACCTTTCTTACCGTTTCGTCTTGATCGTACATTTCGCGAAGTTCTTTTACGCTTACGTCTTCACCGTCCTTATTTTTCTTAAAGCCAAAACACTCGCTTATGCTACTTTTTCCGTCCATAAGCTTAGTTATTTTATCGGTTTCAGCATAAGGGACACGATAAACCCTACCAACGTCTTTTATAGCAACTCTACCCGCAAGCGTACCAAAGGTTACTATTTGGGCTACTCTATCCGCGCCGTATTTGTTACGAACGTATTCAACGACTTCGCCACGTCTATCGTCCTGAAAGTCTATATCAAAGTCTGGCATACTTACGCGTTCTTTATTCAAAAATCTTTCAAATACTAAATCATATTTTAATGGATCAACGTCGGTTATACCTAGCGAATAAGCTATAATTGACGATACGCCACTACCTCTTCCTGCACCTACTGAAATTCCCATTTCTTTTGCTTTGTTGATAAAATCCCATACGATAAGGTAGTACTCAACGTAACCCATAGAGTGAATGGTGTTTAGTTCGTATTCAAATCTTTCGTTAATTTCGGGAGTGATAGTAGGATAACGTTCTGCCAAGCCCTTTAACGCTAAATCTTTAAAAAAGTCAAAGGCAGTTTGTCCATTATCCGGCACGTAGCCTGGAATAAGCGAGTTATCTCTTATAGGCTCGCATTTGTTATTTAAGTCGAATATAGGCTCTTCGCTACACTTATTTGCAATAACCACGGTGTTTGTAATTGCTGATGGAATATAGGAGAAAAGTTCTGCCATTTCTTCGGGAGTTTTAAGATACGCTTGGTCGGTATCCATCTTAAATCTCGTGGGATCGTCAATGGTGGACTTGGTACTAATACAAGCGATTACGTCTTGAACTTCACAATCTTCACGTTCAACATAATGCACGTCGTTGGTAGCAACAACCTCGATGTCGAGTTCTTTTGCTAGTTTTATAAGTAACGGATTGATTCTTCTTTGGTCTTCTATTCCATGGTCTTGGAGCTCAATATAAAAGTCTTCACCAAAGATATCTTTTAGCATCATTGCCGCTTGTTTTGCGCCTTCGTAGTCGTTTTGAACTAGCCGCTTAGAAACCCTTCCTTGCAAACATGCAGAAAGACACACCAAACCTTCGGAGTGTTCTTTGAGCAACTTATAGTCTATTCTAGGTTTATAATAAAATCCGTCTACAAAGGCAATGGAATCTAGTTTAATAAGGTTTTTATAGCCTTTTTTATTCTTACATAGTAAAATTATGTGATCGTAATCACGTTCTTGTTTAGTATAGTCTTCGGCAGCGTAAAGTTCGCAACCGATTATTGGAAGCATTTTCGCTTGCTCTTCGCTAGCGCCCTCTTTTAATGCGTTTAGATACTCTTGTTTTGCACATTCAGCAAAATACAAACTGCCGAACATGTTGCCGTGGTCGGTTATTGCAAGCGCGTGCATACCTTTTCTTCGGCATGCTGAAAAAACTTTATCTATACGGGTTGCACCGTCTAATAAACTGTATTCTGTATGTACGTGTAAGTGAACGAAATCAGGCATGAATTACCCCTTTATATCATTTGCAATTTCTACTATTTTTCTAAGTCTGTGATTGAGACAACTTTTGCTTATACCTAGTTCATCGGCTAGTTCAACAAGCGTTTGGTCGGGATTGTTTTTTCTAGCAATAGCAACCGTTTTAAGGTCGTCTTTTAACGTTTTTAAGCCGACGGATTTTTCAATTTTATTAATTGCGTTTATTTGATTTATCGACGCAGTTACTTGACGATTAAGGTTGCCTAAATCACAATTCTTTTGTCTATTGGAGTTATTGGCAATTTCTTTATTTATCATCAAATCGATTATACTTAAAACGGATACCGGCGCCGGTAAAAAGGCAATAAAATCTTTTATTTCTTCGGCACTTTTTATATATACGACGTATTTACCTTTTCTTGAAGTCACCTTAGGCGATAAACCTATTTGCGAAAGTTTATCGGCAGTGGCTTGCGCCGACGCCACGTGCGAAAAGGTAAATTCCAAGTGATACCCCGTATTAGAAGAACTTTTGCCTTGCGTTGGCACGGTACAATTACCCGACGCGTAAAAAAGCCCCTTAAAAAAACTTCTTAAACAACAATCTTTTTTGCATATCTTACCGTAAAAATCAAAATCTACCGTTAACTGATCGTCGTCGCCCGTTAGTATTCCAAGCGTTTTTAATATGGTTATTGCTTCTTTTCCCGTAACACTTATTTCAAACCTGTCGTTTTTAGAAAGATTGTTTTCCGAAACGGAAATTTCCCTTACGTCGTAGTTAAAAAGACTTTTTAGAAGTAAGGAAACGAATTCGGCGCCTTGTTCGGTACCAATTCTAAAATCAACGCCGAGTTCTCCGTCCCTTTCAAAAAGCACGCCGGAACCACGCATTACGCCGGACAAAAAAGCAATTTTACAATGGTCGTCCTTTATTGGTTTTGATATTATTTCGGTTTTTACTTTTTGCGCGAAACTCATAACGATTTCTCCTTAAAGTTCTTAAACCTAAAGTCCGGCAATCTTCCGTCTATATTATCAATTTTTTCCAAAGGAAAATCTATTTTTGATAACTTGTTTACAGCAAGGGATACGTCCCCTACTTTTGAAAACTTGTGAGCATCTGAACTAAGCAAAAATCTAGCGCCAGTTTGTCCCATCAAATACAACTGCTCGTCCGTAACGTGTTCCTTTTTTGCGCTAATTTCTATATACGTACCGTAATCCGCCGCCGCCTTTACAACTTCAACCGGATCACAAAAAGAACAAAAATTTACGTGGGTTATCATATCTATTGGATTTTTCTTAATGGCATTTATTAACGCTTTGGTGGTGCGTTTTACTAACGCGTTTGAAGGCTTTACGTTAAAGGTTGAACAAAATAAGGTTGGAAATGAAAAATTAAAGTAACTGCCTAGTTTATAAACGATTAGTTTATGGATACCTACTAAAAACACTTCAAAATCGTCGTAATACTTGGGTTTAAGGTCAACGTCACCATTTATTGACGTTAGGTTTGATTCTATACCCGTATAAACCTTTACGCCAGTTATTAAACTTGCTTTTTTACAATCTTGTTTTAATGGGTTAATTTTACCCTTTCTCAGCCCAAACGCAGGATGAGAAAAACCATGGTCGGTAATTGCTATTT
This sequence comes from Clostridia bacterium, assembly GCA_017399945.1. Classification (GTDB taxonomy): domain Bacteria; phylum Bacillota; class Clostridia; order Christensenellales; family Borkfalkiaceae; genus UBA1259. The sequence continues at coordinate 44,965 of JAFQAQ010000017.1, read as the reverse complement.
CCTTTAACCCTTGGTCTTTTGCCCATATAGCGTTTTCAAGCACGCTAGATTTCCCGTGGCTATAACGAGTATGCGTGTGATAATCGGCTGTAAGTTTCATTCAAATTCTCCAAGTAACTGTACTTCTCTTTCTAACGTAATTCCCGTTAGTTGATATACTCTATTTTTAATATACTGCATCAAGGCGTAAATTTCCTTTGAACTAGCGCCGTTTTTTGCAATAATAAAGTTTGCGTGTTTTTGCGATACCGAAACGTTGCCGATACCATATCCTTTTAACCCACAACTTTCTATTATTCTACCAGCGTAATCGCCCGCGGGGTTTTTAAATACTGAACCACAACTTTTGCCTTGTGGTTGGGTTTGATTTCTAAGTTTTGTACAAAGGTCTATCCTATCGCCAAACCTATCGTCGTACCCAACGCTTTTATCAAAAGAAAACAATGCTTCGACTATGGGATATTCGTTTGTTAAGAAAATGCTTTTTCTATACCCAAACTCGCACTCGTTTTTACTAAGTTTATATAAAGCGCCTTGTTTTAATATAGTAACGCTTTCGATAATATCTGAAACGGTCTTTCCGTATGCGCCTGCGTTCATACACAAAGCGCCACCCACGGAGGCAGGTATGCCTATTAAATATTCACCACCGTATAAATCATAGCTTAAAGCAAGACATATAACCTTTTTTAATAATGCGCCTGAACCCGCCCTTATCTTATCACTCTCATACTTTATCCAATTTAAACCTAACGTACTTATTAACGCACCCCGATAACCTTTATCTGCGAGCAAAACGTTAGTTCCGTTAGCCAGAAATTTATAAGGAACGCCGTGTTCTTTACAACTTTCAACTACGTCGTTTAAGCCTTTTATCGAACTTACCTTTATAAAATAATCGCAATTTCCACCCGTACCGTAGGCAGTGTGTAATCTTGCAGGATAATCGGTAAACACGGCTACGCCGTGGGATAGTGACAACTCTTTTTGAAGGTTCATTTCTCTCCTTTTTTATTCTACTATATTTTACCTTTTTTTTCAAGATTGAACGAGTAAATTTTTAATTTTATCAACCAACGTTTTTTCTCCAATCACTGCCCTTTGAGATTCAGCATCAATTTGTCTTAATATATCCGACGACGTAGTTATTGGCAACGTACAAAACTCGGTTGTTTTTACCCCTTGTAATTTCAAGTATCCTTGGTTTTGCCAATTTAAATTTTGACTTACGCTTAACATATTTATTTGCTGTAATTGGGTTTGAACTTTACTAGATAACAAGTATTCAATAAACCTTTCTGAATAAACGGATTTTAAGTTATCGCTTGTCGTTAAACTTACGTATTGTATTATATCGTTATACCTAGTCATCGGTCGCACTTCAATCGATACCCCTCTATTCGAAAGCCTCACTAAATCACGTTGCGTGCATAAAAAAACCTTTTGTTTTTGGTTTATAAAATCAACGTAAGCGTCTAATGGTTTTTTTATAGTGAAATTGTTAACTGTTACCCCTTCAAGCGCTAGTGCTAATAACGGTTGAGTGAATTCAGATTTAGAAACGATTATATCGTCAAATTGGTTTGAGTTAATATCAATATCGCTCTCGGCATTTTTAACCAAACAATAACCACCCCTACACCATGCTTGCGCGTAGGTTTTGCCGTTTATTATCCCACCGATATAATTCGCCTTTTCTTTTAGAACGTTAACTTGGGAAAGGTCAACGCCAAGCCCGTAGGATATCATATCCGGATTATTTCCTTTTTTTAAAGCTTGTTTAACGCCTTCTATCGTAAAGGAAGAAACGGCTATTAAAACTCCCTGATATTGTCTTTCAAACTCTCTGCAAACTTTAAGTAGAAATTGTTTTCTTGACCCCGTCCCCCCTTCGAAAGTGTCCACTTGCCATAGGTTTATAAGGCATTTATATTCAGGAGTTTTTTCTAAGTAATCGTTATTAATTTTTTTATTTCCATATAAAAGCGTAAAACATATGCAAAATGCTAAAAACACGCATATTAACGGCCGAACGAATTTCATAATAATAATATATTTTATTTAAACAAAAAAAAGACTTCACAGTGGAAGTCTTTTTATATTATATTGATAATTCAACGGGTTTACGTTTAGGACCTACCGTAGCGGCGCAAACTTTATCTAGTTTAAACACTTCTTTTATAACTTTGTTTACGTAATCAACTTTTAGCTCGTTAATCTTTTGCATGCGTTCTTCAATATTAAACACTTGATCGTAAAGTAACAAATATTTACCAAACGTAAGCATTTGGCTAGACGTGCTTTCCCTACCCATAATTAACGAACTTTTCATTTGTTCTTTTCCACGAAGCAGTTCTTTTTCTGTCACGCCGTCCTTTGTAAAAGTATTGATAACTTTTATCATCTCTTCAACCGTCTTATCGCGAGAAGTTGGGTTAACCCCTGCATAAAACTCGATAACGCCTTGATCCTTATAAGCAGAAGAATATGAGTATACGCTGTATGCAAGTCCCATTTCCTCACGGATTTTTTGGAACAACCTACTACTCATACCGCCACCTAAAACTATGTTTGCGGCACTTACTGCTTCGTAACGATCATCAAGCGCGTCGATACCTGGGATTGCCAATCCGACGTGGCATTGTTCTATCTTTTTATACTTGTAGGTATTTGCCGTGTACGTTTGTTTGGTCGTAAACTGCTTTGCGCTCTTTTTACGTTTAAAGTTGTTTACAAAATACTTTTCCACGTATTTAGTAACGCTATCCACGTCTACGTTTCCAGCAACGGAAATTACCACGTTATCTGCCGTATAATACTTGTCCATATAAGCAAGAGCGTCTTCTTTGGTGAATTTTTTAATGTTCTTTTCGGGCCCTAAGATACTTTGCCCAAAACCTTTTTTCCCGTAATAGTTTTCGGCTAAGAGATTAAACAAAAGGTCTTCCGGAGTATCTTCTGACATATTGATTTCTTCTATTATAACACCCTTTTCTTTTTCTAATTCTGCACTGTCTAATTTAGAATTAAAAAACAAGTCGGAAAGAACTTCCATGGTTTCTTCAGTGTGCTCATAGGTAGATTTTGTATAATAACAGGTCACTTCTTTTGAAGTAAAAGCATTTATAGAAGCACCAATCGTGTCTATATAATCAGAAATTTCAAACGCAGAACGCTTATCCGTACCTTTAAATAACACGTGTTCGATAAAGTGTGAAATTCCGTTTATGTTTTTACTTTCGTTAACGCTACCCGTTTTAACTAGCACGCCCGTACTTACCGAAAGCAGTCCATCTATCTTTTCTATAATCAGCCTAAGGCCGTTGTCAAATTTTTTTACAAACGTCATTGTATCTCCTGATAATTTATATTTTGGCTTACTGGAACTTGTTTTAATCCCGTTTTTTCAAAATAATCTAAAATTTGTGGCAAAGCTTTTAAGGTATGTTCTTTGGGGTGCATTAAAATTAAATCACCGTTAGAAGTTCCGTTTGTTGCCCGTTTTATTATTGTTTCAACGTTTTTATCACGCCAATCGATAGTGTCTTTCGACCACATAACTACGGTATACCCAAGGTCGTTTGCAGATAAAAGCGTGTTGTCGCCATAACTTCCCGAAGGAGGCGCAAACAAGTTTGGTTTTGCACCACATAGCGCCGTTATAATTTTGCCCGTAAGGGATATTTCTTGTTCGTTTTGTTTATAAGATAGTTTTTTGTGGTCTTTATGAAAATACCCGTGATTCGCTATCTCGTGACCACCGTTAACTAGTCTTTTTAAGGTTAGTTCATTATCGTCAGCCCAACAACCACCCACGAAAAAGGTTGCCGTAAGTTTTCTGTTTTCTAGCAAAGTGGCAATTTTATCTACAATATCCGCATTTTCGTACACGTTAAACATTAACGACACGTTCGGTTTGCTTCTATCCCCGTTATAAACAGCTTTTAACGTTCCGTTACCGTAACTTGGCAACGTCGGTTGTGGTATAAAAGTAACAGCCGACACAACGACGACTATCAATATAAGCGCAACGTTTGTTATAAGAGTTTTATACGGCAATCTGTTTTTCATACCAACCTCACTGCCATATTTTATGACGAAAGGTGGTAATAAATTACTTTATAAAAAGTATGCAAGGCAATTTGCCTTGCATACCCGATAGTTTAATTAGTCGTTGATAATTTCTAGAAGTTTAAGGTCGATACCCTTGTCACCAATTTTGATGATTTCTACCTTAACTTTATCGCCTATATGCAAAACTTCTTCAACGGTGTTAATTCTCTTTTCGCTCATCTTGGAAATGTGAATTAAACCGTCTTTTCCGGGAGCTAGTTCGCAGAACGCACCAACCTTTGGAAGAATTCTTACAACTTCGGAAATAAACATATCACCAACTTCGGGATCCTTAGCAATAGAAAGGATAATCGCTTTTGCCCTTTCTGCTTGTTCGGGGTTACCCACGCAAGCAACGTTAACTCTTCCGTCGTCTTCTATATCAATCTTAACGCCCGTTTCTTCGATAATCTTGTTGATTACCTTGCCTTGCTTACCAACTACGTCGCCAATCTTTTCGGGGTCAATAGTAAAGGTAATTATTCTAGGAGCATATTTAGAAAGTTCTTCCCTAGGCTCGCTTATTACTTCAAGCATTTTGCCTAAGATATGTTGTCTGCCAACGTTTGCTTGTGCAATTGCTTGTCTTAAAATAGCTTCGTCAATACCCTTAATTTTAATATCCATTTGGATTGCCGTGATACCCTTTTCGGTACCCGCTACCTTAAAGTCCATATCGCCAAGGAAGTCTTCCAAACCTTGAATATCGGTAAGAACGGAAACCTTGCCACTTTCAACGTCCTTGATAAGTCCCATAGCAATACCTGCAACGGGCGCTTTAATCGGAACGCCTGCGTCCATAAGCGCTAAGGTAGAACCACAAACGCTACCTTGCGAAGTAGAACCGTTAGAAGAAAGAACTTCTGATACGATTCTTATAGCGTATGGGAATTCATCGGGAGATGGAATAACTGGTTCTAACGCTCTTTCAGCGAGTGCGCCGTGACCAATTTCACGTCTACCTGGGCTTCTTAAAGGCTTAGCCTCGCCGGAAGCGTATCCAGGCATATTGTATTGGTGCATATATCTCTTTTCGGATTCGCCGTCTAGTCCTTCAAGTTTTTGTGCTTCAGATAACATACCTAAGGTACAAGTACTCATAACCTGAGTTTGTCCTCTGGTAAATACGCCCGAGCCGTGTACTCTAGGAAGAACGCCTGCTTCACACCAAATAGGTCTAACTTCGGTAAGAGTTCTTCCGTCGGGACGGATACCCTTGTGGGTAATTTTTGCTCTTACTTTTTCTTTGGTTAAGTAATACAAGGAATCCTTAATTTCTCTTTCTTTATCGGGATAAATTTCAGCAAAATGTTCTAAGGTTGCCTTTTCAACTGCGTCTTGACCGTCTTGACGAACTTTTCTATCAAAAGTGTCCAAAGCCTTATCGAGCATATCGCTAGCAAATTCTCTTACGGCAGCGTCAATTTCTTCGGGAATATGGTAAAGTTCCATTTCTCTTTTGGGTTTGCCGATTTCTTTAACGATTGCTTCTTGGAAATCACAAAGTTTTTTGATTTCTTCGTGACCGAAAAGAATTGCGCCAACCATTTCGTCGTCTGAAATTTCTTTTGCACCTGCTTCAACCATCATGATAGCGTCTTTCGTACCAGCAAGGTTTAAGTTAAGGGTGCTTTTTTCTCTTTGTTCAGCATTTGGGTTGATTACGTATTCGCCGTCAACGATACCTACTACTACGCTTCCGGTAGGACCTGCAAAAGGAATATCCGAAATGCTGATTGCAATCGAACTACCGATCATTGCCAACACTTCGGGTTGGATATCGGGTTCAACTGAAAGTGCAGTTGCAATAACGATTACGTCGTTAAATAATCCCTTGGGGAATAATGGACGGATAGGTCTATCGATAAGTCGGCTAGTTAAAATAGCTTTATCAGAAGCTCTGCCTTCTCTCTTTTTGAATCCACCTGGGATAGAACCGATGGAATACATTTTTTCTTCAAAGTCTACGCCCAAAGGAAAGTAATCCATTCCGTCTCTTGGTTTTTCAGCCATGGTTACGTTTACCATAACTGCGGTTTCGCCACACCTTACTACGCAAGAACCGTTGGTTTGTTCGGCATATTTGCCCGTTTCAACGATAAGTTCTCTGCCACCTAAGGTAGTTTTGAATTCTCTGTAATTAGCTGTCATTTTGTTTTCTCCTATATTCTAAACTCTGTATTTTGAAACGCATTCGCACCCCGCGACTGCGCACAATTTCAATTTAGCTATACGTACAAAAATTGGGCGACAAAAAATTTATGCCGCCCTATTTTTATTACTTTCTGAGTTCTAACGCTGCAATAACCTTTCTGTATCTTTCAATATCTACTTCTTGTAAATATTTCAAAAGGCCACGGCGTTCACCAACCATTTTTAACAAACCACGACGAGAGTGATTGTCGTGAATGTTTTTTGATAGGTGTTGGTTTAAGTGATTGATTCTTTCGGTTAAAAGTGCGATTTGCACTTCTGCTGAACCGGTATCACCTTCGTGTTGACCAAACTTTTTAATTATTTCTGCCTTTTTTGCTTTATCCATTTGTTTTTACCTCCTATATTTTATGGATTAATTCGCTTTGTACAAAGCAATGGGTGGAGAATCCACAAAACCTTGCGCAAAGTATTAAGCCTTATGATTATAACAAAAATATTATTTTTTGTAAACTATTTTTTGCATTGAATTTGCTTTTTTTGGGGCGTTTTAGGTTAATTAAAGAACTTTTCTTTATCTTTTTTGATTTTTTCTATTTTTGATAGATAGGTTGCTATATCTTTTGGACTTGCAAGTCGCTCTATCCTTTCCCCACCGTTAAACACCCTTTTACTTACTGCGTTTGCTCCACACGCAACGTTTTGAGATATTTCTTCCATAACGTCTACGTTATAAACACAAGCTTTACCTTCTTTTGTATACCCCGTGTTTTCAAGGTTTCCCGCCATATATTTTTGTCTGTACATATAATAGGGTTTATAACCTGCATCGTTTAGTCTTCCGTGGGCATATTCAACCATATCATTAACTTGTCCTTCGGTAAGTCTATCCGTATCGTCCGCTAGTTTAGAACCACGTTTTACACAAAGAGTATGAACGGTTATATTGTCTGGATTTAAGTTTATAGTTTTTTCTAAGGTTTGTTTAAAGTCTTCCAAACTTTCCCCTTCTAACCCCGCAATTAAATCCATGTTTATTGAAAAATCGTTTTTTGCTAGTTCGTACGCTTGTTCAATTTGGGTTGAAGTATGATTTCTTCCAAGTAGTTTAAGGGTTTTATCCGAAAAGGTTTGTGGATTAACGCAAATTCTTGTAACCTTATGTTTTTTCAAAATAGCAAGGTTGGTTGGAGTTATAGTGTCCGGTCTGCCCGCCTCTACGGTGTATTCTACACCGCTATTTATTTGGTCGATAGCACAAAGAACTTTTTCTAGTTTATCGTCCGGAAGGCAAACTGGAGTTCCACCACCGATATATATACTCCGTAGATTTTTTATAAACTGTTTTGCATGGAGTATTTCGTCTACCAACGCATCTACGTATTGGTCTAAATATTTGCTTGCCGATTTCATATCGGCACTTATAAACGAACAGTATCTACATCTTGACGGACAAAATGGGATAAACACGAAAAAGTCTACGTTTTCATCGTCTTTTTTATAAATACCTTTTTGACTGTCAATGACCGATTGGGTTAGCGTTGTTTTTTGCTTACTTACCTTCATAACGTCGGTAAAAAATTCTGTAAATTCGCCTTGCTTTTCAAGTTGTTGATAGGCAAGTTTAGTTGGTCTTATGCCCGTGAGCGCACCCCACGGCATATCTTTACCTGTAAACTTTGCAAGCGCTTTATATAATGAGAGTTTTGCATAGCGTTTAGTTAGTCTTTTTTCGGTAATTTCATCTAGATTTTCTCCCACGAAATTGCCGTACGCATATGTGCTTCCGTTTACGGTTACGGTGTTTACCATTTTGTTTTCGGCACGTTTAAAGCGGTGACGGATATTGTATCCGTCACCGAATAGGTTTTCAACTTCTTTTAAGTCGGGTAAAAAATTTTCTAAATCCGTATTAATCATAATCTACCAAGGGATTGTTCTTGCGTTCAAAATCTAAACTAGTAAACTCTCCGTGTCCAGGGAATACTCTATAATCCCCATCAAACGCAAAGAGTTTTTTTATAGAGTTAAAAAGTTGGGTTTTATCGCCCGTTGGAAAGTCCGTTCTTCCTACCGAAAGATTAAACAACGTATCTCCCGTAAAAAGCATATCTTCTACTAAATAGCTTACGCTTCCGTCCGTGTGACCAGGTGTTGAAATGACCTTGATTTTAACGTCGTTTATATCCAAAACTTGTCCGTCAAATAGTGTAAAATCTGGCGTAAGGCACTCAAACTTACGACCAAAATCGCCTGCTAAATTCAAGGAATTAGATAGTTTTTCGGCGTCCTTTTCGCCAATATAAACTTTCACTCCTTCATTTTGTAATTTAGCGGCATTTCCCGCATGATCAAAATGCGCGTGCGTAAGCAATAAAGCAGTTATTTTAACGCCTAAATCGCTCTCTGCTTTTTTTATTGATTTATAACTTTCACCACCGTCGATTAGTATGGCTTGGTTATTTTTTTCATTTACTAAAAAATAGGAATTTACGCCAAGCAAACCCGTTTGCAAAGAATAAAGTTTCATTAGTTAGTCGTCCTAAATACTTCAACGATTTTGGGTTCTTGTTTTAGTTTGGAAATAAGTTTATCTAATTCGTCCTTATCGTTAAGGCGAATATGAAAATCAACTATTACTCTGCGCGTTTTCGCGTCTATTCTACCATTAGTTGAAATGATTTCTAGTTTAGACACTGCGCACTGTGCGGCTACTGCCGTAAGCAAATCAGTTTGGTTGTTTCCAACCACCTCTATTCCTACGTTAAAGCTTGTTTTATAATCCCCCGTCCAAGATACTTCAATAAGTCTATCCGTTTCTACGTGTTTAAGGTTAGGACAGTCCTTTCTGTGTACGGTAACACCCCTACCACGAGATATAAAGCCTATGATTTGGTCGCCCGGAACGGGGTTACAGCAACCGGCAAAACGCACGAGTATGCCTTCCATACCCTTTACGGTTACGCCACACGCTTTGGTGTTTACGCTTGAACTTTTTACTATATTTTCAACCGGCTGTTTTTTCTTGTAATAATCAATTAATTTAACGATAACTTGGGTGGGCGAAACAGCGCCATAGCCAACAGACGAAAACATTTCGTCTTGACCGTTAAAGGACATTTTCGTTGATAAAATAAGGAAGGATTCTTCGGTCAAAAGCTCGGATAGTTTATATCCGCGTTTTTTGGCTTCTTCTTCAAGCATAACCTTGCCGGTTTTGCCGTTTTCTTCCTTCATTTCTTTTTTGAAGAATTGTTTTATCTTTACCCTTGCGCTTGGGCTACGAACAATTTTTAGCCAGTCCCATGAAGGGCCTTTGGAGTTTTGAGAAGTGATGATTTCTACTATATCACCAATATGAAGTTCGGTGTTTAAGGGCACCATTTTGGTGTTTACCTTAGCGCCTACGCAACGATTACCTACCGCCGAGTGAATATGATAGGCAAAATCTAACGGAGTTGCGCCTTTTGGCAAACTAATAACGTCCCCTTTTGGAGTAAAAACAAGTACTTCCGAACTGTACACGTCACCTTTAAGCGAGTCTAAAAACTCTTTACTATCTTTTAGGCCACCTTGCCATTCCATTACTTCCCTTATCCAAGAAAGTCTGGTATCTAAATCGTCGCCCATACGCTTTTCCTTGTATTTCCAATGGGCGGCGATACCGTATTCGGCTGCATGGTTCATTTCGTAAGTTCTTATTTGTATTTCAAAAAACCTTCCAAAATTGGTTACGACCGTCGTGTGTAACGAACGGTACATGTTTGGTTTTGGTGTTGCTATATAGTCCTTAATTCTCCCTGGAACAGGTTTCCATATATGGTGAATTTTTCCAAAAATCTCGTAGCATTCGTCCACGTTATTTACGATTATTCTTATTGCAACTAAATCGTAAATTTGGTCGAACGTTTTGCCACGTTCTTTCATTTTGCGATATATACTATACAAGTGTTTTTTTCTGCCGAAAACTTCGCCGTTTATATTAGACTCTTGCATAATGTCTTTTACTTGGGCGATAACTTGTTCAACTAAATTACCCGATTCCTTTACCCTTTCTTCAATATTGGTAGATAAAAACTCGTAAAAATCGGGTTCTAAATATTTTAAGCAAAGGTCTTCTAATTCGCATTTTACTTGCGAAATACCTAGTCTTCCGGCTAACGGCGCGTAAATATCAATAGTTTCTTTTGCAATTTTTTGTTGGCGTTCTTTTGATAAAAAGTTTAGTGAACGCATATTGTGTAATCTATCGGCAAGTTTTATTATGATTACCCTTATATCCTTTGCCATTGCAACGAATAGCTTGCGGAAATTTTCAGCTTGTTCTTGCTCGGTAGAAGTAAATTGAATCTTTTCTAGTTTGGTTACCCCTTGAACTAGCGCTAATACTTCTTCACCAAACTCTGATTTTATGTGGTTTTCAGATACGGGAGTATCTTCTATTACGTCGTGTAAAAATGCAGCGGCAACGGTAGATGCGTCAAGACCTAAATCAACCAAAATACCCGCAACGAAACATGGGTGAATAAAATATTCTTCACCCGAAGCGCGTTTTTGGTTTTTATGGGCTTGCTTAGAAAACTCGTATGCTTTTTGCACGAGTATTAAATCTTCACCCGTATAGACCTTTTCTAAATGTTGATAGATACTCAGCATAATTTTTCCTTTATACTGCAAATTTTACTATATTGTAGCGAGTTTGTCAATGCGTTTTTTACTTGAATATTTCTAGTTAATAATCCGTTGTTAATATCAAAAAGACCTAATTCTAGAAAAACTTCCGTTGCAAAGATAAAACTTTTCCAGTCAAAATCTTTTGCATAGTTTTGGTGTGCGTACACGCTATCGTTAAATTGCTTGCCTTCTAAACTTACTAGTAAGTTATAAACGCTAGCGAAATACTCTCTATCCGTTCTAACGTCGTTTATCCACGAGCATCCGTCAATGTCAACGAAATAACTTGCCACGCAAGTGTTTATAATTTGAAGGGGTTTATCTAAGTATACAACGGTAGAATATTCGTCGGGTACACTTACCGGTGACAAAACTATGCAATTTCTTCCCGAGCGCCCCTCTATCGACATAGGATAAATTTCTATTCCACGTGGAACGTGATATTTATTAAGGTTTTTCGCGTCTGAAATAACGTAAAGAGTACCGAAACCTTGTTTTACGATATCTTTTTCATACGATATCATCTCAGCCTTTCCACTAGGCAACATCAAAGAATTTAGTTGGTTTTTATATAAAAATTCGTTTGCTTCGTTAAAATCAGTGTATATGGGAAGCACTTTTTTAACAAAACCTTTTATTTGTTCTCTCCCACGATAAATAGAATAATTGATTTCGTATACAATCTTTTTTTCCACGTCGATAGAAAGAGGTAAAAGGTCTTTTACCGCATTAAAATAAAGCAACGGAAGGGCGTTAGATTGCAAATTATAGTGTGGAGAACCCAATTTAATAGGATTGGGTTTTGCGTTTTTAACGGTGGTTACAAAACACGGTTTTTGGTTGCCCGTACCAAACGGTTCTAAGGCATCTAATTCTTTTGCAAATTGCACGCTAATTGGTTTATCCGTTTCCCATTCTACTCTAATAATAGGTTCTGGTTTTTCGCAGTCGTATATTTGTTGCATTTTGTTTGAAATATACTCGGAAAAATCCTCAAACTTATCGTATTCAACGGATACGCCTGCCGCTTGCGAGTGCCCGCCGAAACCCAAAAGCAAATGTTTTGCAGACGCTATTAAGTTTAGTATGTTAACTCCTTGAACGCTTCTTGCAGAGCCTTTATAAAACCCTTCGTGATGAGCAAAAACTATTACGGGACGATTGTAGTCTTCCACTAGTTTTGCAGCAACTATACCTATTACTCCCGCGCTCCAATCTTCGCCCTTAACACAAATTACGTTATCATTATATAATTTTTGTGTAATTATAACGTTTTTAGTTTGTCTGTAAACCTGATCACACTCGGTTTGGCGTTGAACGTTGTATTTATTAAGAAGTACTGCTAGATTATAAATCTCCTCGCTGTTGTCGGAAATAAATAATTTTAGCGCAGAAAGGGCATCGCCCATTCTTCCACCTGCGTTTATTCTAGGAGCAAGCGTATAAGCAAGCGAACTTGCCGTTATAGTTTTATCGGAATCACCTAAAAGTTGTTTAAAACATTCCCTTATTTTACTTGATTCAAATAGTTTAAGTCCTTGGTATACAAGATCTCTATTTTCATCAATTAAGTTCATGCTATCGGCAACTGTTGCAAGAGCCACAAAGTCTAGATATTTATTGGCGTTTTTGCTAATTAAAGCAAAGCCTACTTTATAGGCGACACCAGCCCCGCAAAGCCCGTCGAAAGGATAGCCTGAATCTGTTACTTTGGGATTAATAATTAGACAATCCGGAAGTTCCTCCGGTGGCTCGTGATGGTCGGTTACAATAACGTCTATCGACTGTTCTTTAAGTGATAAAATCTTATCTTTATCCGATATTCCACAGTCAACGGTTATAACCAAAGATACGCCTAAATCTTTTTTCATTTGGAGTATTTTCTCAACGTTAAGACCGTATCCATCTTCTCTTTCTGGGATAGCGCAAAAAACCTTTATGCCATATTCTTTTAAGCAATTGTATAGTATGGTAGTTGCGCAAACGCCGTCAGCGTCGTAATCGCCGAATACTAAAACGATTTGTTCGTTTTCTTTTGCTTTTTGTATTTTATTAATTACCCCTTTCATATCCTTAAAAAGCATTGGGTTATGAAGGTTTTTTAAGGTAGGATTTAAAAAACGAGTTATTTTATCTACGGTGTCAATTCCACGGAAATACAAAAGACGTGCAGTATCAAAAGTAATACCACATTGATTTGAAAGATTATTTATTTCAATAGATTGTTCTTTTGAAGGAACTTTTCCGTAGACAATTTTCATAATTAAAAATAAACAGGCGGAAAGAACCTTTCCGCCTGAACTTGATTTTTTTGTTAGTTAAGTAGTGACCAAGCAACCGTCGTCCCAACTAAGGAAGAGAACGCCGAGCAAACGGCTGAAACGATTAACTGCAAGCCTAAGAACTTAACGTAGACGTTGCCAAGCGCTATAAAGAGAATACCTGCAACAAGCAAACCAACAAAAACAAATGCTATTTTTGCAAAATTTATACAAGCTGCCTTGTCTGCAAGTTGCTTTGACGTAAGTTTTTCCGCGTTGGTTACGCTTGCATCGTTAAGTCTTTTTTGTGCTTTTGCTGAATTTACGATACCTGCCGATAACACTGCGTTTAGCAAGAAAGCAACACAACCAAAAATAGTTACGAAAGGTGCTGCTGGAATTCTAGTAATTCCCATTAACGCAAGGAATAATAATGCCGAAAGCACCGAAGAAATTAGCACGGATACACCCGACTTAACACCTTCCATAATAAACAAATAAAGGGTTATTACTACTGCGGCAATACCTAACGCTAAGATAACACTGCCCGTCTTTTGCGCATCGTAACCGGTAACTTCATTGTAGTTTACGGTAATTACCAATTGGTTGTCGGAAATCTTTGACTTTACGTAATCTACCATTTCGGTTTTGTTTAAGTTTACGTCTTTACTAAACTTATAAATGATTGAATATCTGCCGATAGGTCCGTCGATTTGTTGAGTAGCACTGCACGTTTCTATGCCTTTGCTTTCTAGATAATCGCTAGTAATATACTTAAATTGTTCGGTTGTTATAGAACTTTGCGTGTCCATAGAAACAACTGCTTCGTAAGAAGTTTTATAATCGTTAGTTTGGTTTAATCCAAACACACCGAACATTGCAAGACCTACGACTAAAATTGATATTACGAGAGTAATCCATAATTTGAATTTTTTAGTGATACTGCATTTCATAATTACGCATCCTCCCTTTTAAGATTTAAGAATTTTTCTTTATCCTTTACTAAGGGAAGGATAACTGCAACGAACAACCTGCTAACCGCAAGAGCGATAATTTGTGCTATTACTACGCCAATAATAAGGGTAAGTGCGAATGCTTTGATTTCAGCTTGGGTAATAAAATATAACAACAAGCCGATAACCACTGCGATTACGCCACCGTTAAGAGTGGGAAGTAATGCGTCCTTAAAGCCTGCTCTGATAGCCGACTTAACCGTTTTGCCAGAAGCAAATTGGTTTTTAACGTTTTTATTAAGGGTAAACATTGCGTCTATAATCATAATTGCCGAAACAAGCAATCCGATTACGCCACCGAGAGAAAGTTTTACACCCGGTACTGCAATAAGCATGCTTGCAGTTACCAAGAAGAACAATACTATCGACAAGCAAGAAATTACGCCAAGACCTTTATCTTTAACGATTAAAGCGATTGCAAAAGCAAGAGTAATTGCACCAAGTACAATTAAGCTTACGCTTGCAACGTTATTGCCGTATGGCGAACTGATTAGCGCAGAGTTGGTATCCTTTAAGGTGTACTTGTATGCAAGACCACCAGAAGTAATTTGTAAAGCCATTTGTTTTGCAGTGTCTTCACTATCACATTGAATAGAAATACTTCTTTGAAGGAAGAAACCTTCGCTAATTGCCGAATTACCGTCGAATGGAGAAAGAGTTTGGTCACCCAAAGTAACTTTTAGATAAAAATCGCCTTCTTCCATAATTTCGGTTATTTCGCTAAAAGCTTGGCTAGTAAAGGTTATAGCGCAAATGTACTTTTTAGAATAGGAATCGTAACCGGTATATTCAGCCTTTTCAATAGCTTGTACGTCGGTAAAAATTTCCGAAGTAGGACCAGATTGAGAACCACCGAAGAAGGTTACTTCACCATATGCAAACGCCGTTTGAATAACGTTGGTAACGGTATCTTGGTCTGGTTGATAATATTCGTCAATACTAGGATTTACTTCTACTCTAATATCGTAAACGTCTGCGTCTACGCTTTTAACTGCCTTTAAGGTATGGTTATCGTAACCTAAGGCGGTAAGTCTATAACTTACGGTATCAATAACCTGTTCGATATCTTCGGGAATTTCACTGTTGGGGTCCATTTTATAAGTGTATACTACACTGTCGGACATTCCATGGTCCAGTTCAATTGCACCGAGAACGGAGTTGTAATTTTTATTCGTCCCGATGGGGAAGCGAGCAAAGGTCATTACGAGCATAAAAGCCATTAAAATGGATATGATCGACAATAACACTATTGACGTTCCTTTTTTCATTTTTGCCTCCTATGGGGGTATACTCCCCATTAATTTGTAGCCTATCCTAACAATTATATATAAAAACTGCCGAAAGGTCAATAAGTTTTTGAAATAAAAAGTAAATTATGATTGAGTTTTTTGAGTTTTTGATGGCTAAAAGCAGTTTTCGCTATGACAAATTGACTAGCAGTACTATCCCCGCAATTATACCCAAACCCAAAAGAACGGTAAACAATATTTTCCAAAAAGACTTGGGATACTGCCCCCACACTTTTCCCGTATTGCCGTTTATGTAGAAGTTATAACTTTTTTTGTTAAAAGGAATACTTCCCACGTATACGGGGAGCATAACGTATTTATATGTAACGCGCTCGTGAGAAGTTGAAACGTTTAAGTAGGCAACCTTATCGTATGAATATTGGCTTAAAATACCACGTTCGATTCGCCTATCCATAATATTTTTAGCGTTACTCCAACAATCTTCAAGTTCGTAGTCGTAGCGATACGCCATGTAACCTAAAAGATATTTACCTTCGTAACTTTTGCTTGAATTGGTATCAAAAGGCGAAAGTTTATCCATCTTTTTTTGGTCGAATTTACTGCCTGCCGTTATTAAAACGTCGTCAAAACTATCGTAATAAGTGCCTGCAATATCACGCCAAACGGTATAAGTTTCCGTTCGACGATTTTTACCGGAACCGACGGTTCTAGTATACGTTTTTCCTATCCTTCCAACGTATGAAGAAGTCGTATAACTATCAAAGGTAAAACAAGGCGCGTAAACACCTTTCACGTGGTCGGTATCCACCCTTTTTTTGAAGGCTTTTTTTGCATAGAAAAGTCTTTTCACCCACTTTTTGGTGAATTCTATAGCCTTGTCCACACCAAAAGTAAACGGAAGCACTGCATTGGGTTTTAGCCCAGCTAGTTCTTCTGCACGCTGAACGTGTGGTGTTCCGCAAAACGGACAAGATGAAGCCGTTTGCCCGTTGTTTAAAACGACTTGCGCGCCACAGTTATCACACTTAAAAACCGTAGCCTCGTCTTTTTGCCAATTATTATCCGAATTAAATCCCGCAGTGATATCAATTTCTTGCGCTTGTGTTTGGGTGTTAAATTCCACCTTGTTTCCACAATGCGGACATATCAAAACTTGATTTTCGGGATTAAACTCCATATTTGCGCCACAGCCACTACACTTGACGTGTTCGGTTTCTACGGAGTTTTGTTTTCCGCCAAACTCGTTTAGCTTTTCTTCTGTCACTCTCTTACGCCCTTTCCTTTGATAATCGTTTTATTATTCTTCGATATCGTTTAATTCTTCAAGCATTTGCGCAAGGTCAGCGCCGTGTACTTCAGCTGCTTCGCCAACGGTTTCACCGTGAGCAAGCGCACAACCTAAGCAATGCATGCCGTGTGCCATTAAAATTTCACCTGCTTTTGGATTGATTTGAATTGCATCGAAAATAGTAGTGTTTTCAGTAATTTTTGCCATGTTTATATCTCCTAAATATGTTTTTAATTATAAGCTCGGTTTCATAACGGTAACCGATTTTTCCGTGTTAAACGCGTTCCAAGGATTGTTATCTTTTGGTGGTTGTACTCTAAACACAAGCCTTTCCTTGCTTACCGGATGGGTAAACGATAGATAATACGCCCATAGCGCTAGGTTTCCTTTTTTTGCCTTTGGACCACCGTATCGCATATCTCCGTATACAGGACAGCCTATTGCGTTCATTTGCACGCGAATTTGGTGACTTCTGCCCGTGTGTAATCTTACGTCCACCAAAGAATTGCCGTCGACTACTTCCAACGTCTTGTAGTCAAGTTCGGCAAATTTTGCTCCTTGCACGGTTGGTTCGCAAACGTAAACCATATTGTTTACTACGTTCTTTTTCATATAGTGGGTAAGCACTGCCTTTTCTTCCCTAGGCTCCCCTACTACTACCGCGTAGTATCTTTTTTCAAAATCGCCTTCCTTCATTTGTTCGCTTAGTCTAGCCGCCGCCTTACTGCTTTTTGCAAAAACCATTATTCCGCCGGTAGGTCTGTCTAAACGATGAACTAACCCTAGATAAACGTTGCCTTGTTTTGAGTAGGTAACCCTAATGTATTCCTTAATAGCGTTTAGAAGGTCGGGATCTTTACTCTCGTCTTCACAAGTAGGAACGTTTTGAGGTTTTAGAACTACGATTATGTGATTATCTTCGTGAAGTATAACTAAATCTTCCATACAAACTCTCTTTTACTCTTTTATCCAAATCCCACTGTTTCCACAAGGTAAAATTACGCCGTCTTCTTGGGTGTTAAGACCTACTTCGTATGCTTCCACCCTTCCGTTTCTACCTTTTGCAATGGTTTTTGACAAAATGTTTTTTATTACTTGGGGTTGAAGCCCCGTGGTATAACTATTTATTAAAAAGAACAACGGATGGTCGGAGAGCACCTTTTCACACAACTCAACTAGTGGATACAGTTCACTTTCCAATTTCCACATTTCGCCGTTAGGTCCTCTGCCGTAACTTGGCGGGTCCATAATTACCGCGTCGTACTTTCTACCGCGACGAATTTCTCTTTCAACGAATTTTTTGCAGTCGTCTATGATATAACGCACTCTGTCGTTTTGAACGCCTGATAATCTAACGTTCTCGCCTGCACGCTCTACCATGCCTTTTGCCGAGTCAACGTGGGTTACTTTCGCGCCCGATTTTGCGCACGCTACCGTAGCGCCACCCGTGTAGGCAAATAAATTTAGTACGGTTATTTCCCTTCCTGACTCTTCAATCAGTTTACGCATTAAATCCCAATTAACCGCTTGCTCGGGAAATAGTCCCGTATGTTTAAAACCCATGGGTTTTATCTTAAAAGTAAGGTCTTTATAGTTTACCGTCCATTCCTCAGGCATCGCGCCTTTGAATATCCATCTACCACCACCCGATTCGCTACGAACGTATTTTGCAACCAAGCCTTTATAAGAGTTCATATCGATTGAACTTTTCCATATTACTTGGGGGTCGGGACGTAGCAATACCACGTTCGACCATTTTTCTAGTTTGTAGCCGTCGCCCGTGGCGATTACTTGGTAACTTTTCCAATCAGCCGTTCTCATTTATTACGCCTTTACTACGGTTACTACGCACGTTTCACCGTTTACGTCGAGTTCTTTGGTGAAGCCTTGTGCGTTACCTTGAATTACTGAGTTGGCTAAAACAACCGACTTTAACGCGCTACTATTCATTGCGTCGATGACGTTTTGACTGTTGGTTTGATAGTAAACTTCTATTCTGTCGGTTACTTCAAAGTTAGCTTCTTTTCTCATAGACTGAATCTTAGAAATAAGTTCTCTTTCGTTACCTTCGGCTTTAAGTTCTTCGGTTACCCTAGTGTCTAAAACGATTGTCAAACCGTTATCGCTAGCCGAAGTAAATCCTTCTGCACTTTCGGTAAAAATTTGAAGGTCTTCTAGTGCAAATTCTATGATATCGCCCTGTAAATCAGCCTTATAGATTTCGCCGTTTTTAACGGTGGTTACTACTGCCGTTGCATCGCAAGTTTCTAAGAAGGCTTTAATCTTACCGAGTTTTGCGCCGTATTTTGGTCCTAACGTTTTGAGTTGAGGTTTTAACTTGTAAGACACGAAGTTGGACGCGTCTTTTAAGTATTCAACGTCTTTGACGTTAAGCTCTTCTTTTGCAATATTTAGCAAGCCTTCGGTGAGTGGCGTAGTTCTTTCAGAACATACGAAAACTTTCGATAAGGGTTGACGATTTTTGATATTTGAAGCGTTTCTACAAGCACGACCTAAAACAACGATGTCTAAAACGTTTTGCATACCCTTTTCAAGATCAACGTCGATTGCACTTTCGTCTACCTGTGGGAAAGCGCAAAGGTGAACTGATTTGGGCGCGTCCTTATAAAAGTTTGGAACTAGGTTTTGATAAATGCTTTCTGCCATAAACGGTGTGAAGGGCGCTGAGATTTTTGCCATAGTTACAAGCACGGTATAAAGCGTGGTGTATGCGGCAATCTTATCTTCGGTCATATCGTGTCCCCAATACCTTTCTCTGCCACGACGAACGTACCAGTTAGACAAGTCGTCGGTAAACGCCGATAACGCCCTTGCGCTATCAAAGATGTCGTATTTGTTAAGACCGTCGTCTACCGTTTTTATTAAGGTGTTTAGTTTAGAAAGCACCCACTTATCCATAAGGGTAAGTTTGCAGTCTTTAAGCGAATAGTTTGCAGGGTTATATTTATCGATATCTGCGTATAACACGAAGAAAGCGTAAGTATTCCAAAGAGTACCCATAAACTTTCTTTGCGCTTCGGATACTGCTTCTTCATAAAAACGTGAAGGTAGCCATGGTGCAGAACCAGTGTAGAAGTACCATCTTACTGCGTCTGCGCCTTGTTTATCCAAAATGCTCCAAGGATCTACTACGTTACCCTTGTGCTTACTCATTTTAATGCCGTTTTTATCGTTTACGTGGCCTAAAACTATGCAGTTTTTGAAAGGCGCTTTATCAAATAACAAGGTGGATATTGCAAGTAACGTATAGAACCAGCCCCTCGTTTGGTCGATTGCTTCACTGATAAAGTCTGCGGGGAAATGACTCTCGAATAATTCCTTGTTTTCAAATGGATAGTGATATTGAGCAAAAGGCATTGAGCCAGAGTCAAACCAACAGTCCATAACTTCGGGTTCGCGAACGAAAGTTCCACCACATTCACAATCGAATTTACATTCGTCGATATAAGGTCTATGAAGTTCGATATCCCCTTCTATCTTGCAAAGGTCTTTAAGTTCTTGTTTACTTCCAATAACGTGAACTTTGCCACATTTATTACATACCCATACAGGCAACGGAGTACCCCAATAACGTTCACGAGAAATACCCCAGTCGATAACGTTTTCTAAGAAGTTACCCATTCTGCCGTTTTTAATGGTTTCTGGAATCCAGTTAACCGAGTTATTTGCAGCAATAAGCCTGTCCTTTACGGCAGTCATCTTGATAAACCAGCTTTGTCTTGCATAGTAAATCAAAGGAGTATCACATCTCCAACAGAAAGGATAACTGTGTTCGAAAGGAAGGTCGGCAAATAACTTTCCGTTTGCTTTAAGGTCTTTTATAATTTCTTTATCGGCATCCTTAACGAAAAGTCCTGCATAAGAGCCTGCTTGCGCAGTCATCTTTCCAGCAGTATCTACCATGCTTACGAAAGCAATATCGTATTTTTGACACACCCTAGCGTCGTCTTCACCAAACGCAGGCGCGTTGTGTACGATACCCGTACCGTCTTGCATAGTTACGTAATCGTCGGTTACTACTACGAAAGCTTTTTTATTCTTTTCGATTGCATCTACGGTAAAGTCGAATAGAGGCTCGTATTCCACCCATTCGTACTCGCTACCCTTTTTAACCGAAAGGGTTTTGTAGTTTTCAAAGAACTTGTCTACTAAAGCAGTTGCAAGAACGTATATAGTGCCGTCTTCTAACTGAATTTCAGAATAGTCTTCGGAAGCGTTCATACATAGACATACGTTTGAAGGCAAGGTCCAAGGAGTAGTCGTCCATGCTAAGAAGTATGCGTTTTCTCTATTTTTAATAGCAAACTTAACGAATACGGAAACGTCCTTTACGTCCTTATAGCCTTGCGCAACTTCGTGCGAAGAAAGAGCCGTTCCACAACGTGGACAATAAGGCACGATTTTATAGCCTTTGTATAATAGTCCCTTATCAGCAATGGTCTTTACCGCCCACCATACCGATTCGATAAAGTTATCGTCGTAGGTAACGTATGGGTTTTCCATATCCGCCCAATAACCTACACGGTCACTCATCTTTTCCCATTCGGCTTTGTATTTCCAAACGCTTTCTTTACATTGTTTGATAAAAGGCTCTATGCCGTATTTTTCAATTTCTTGTTTACCGTCTAAACCTAAAAGTTTTTCTACTTCTAGTTCAACGGGAAGACCGTGGGTATCCCAACCAGCCTTTCTTAAACAGTGGTCGCCTTTCATTACGTGGTAACGTGGAATTATATCTTTAATTACTCTGGTAAGAATATGACCAATGTGTGGTTTGCCGTTTGCCGTTGGCGGACCATCGTAAAAGGTGAATTCTCTATTACCAGAATTAAGTTCTTGGTTGGCTTCAAAAATTTTGTTTTCTTTCCAGAATTGCAAAATTTCCTTTTCTCTGTCTAAAAAATTAAGTGAGGTATCGACTTTCTTATACATTGTTGTCTCCCGACGTAGCCATGAACATAGTTACGCCATTATATTAATAATTACTCTATTATAGTATAAAGATATTTGTCGGTTTTGTAAAGTTAATTTTGACCGGATTTGAAAATTTTAATTAAAATAACTTGCTTTTAACAAGATTTTAGGTTAAAATAAGTTCACCGTGCTATGCGGGGAGTTAGCGATGCCCTGTCGTCCGCAATTCGCTTAGCGGAGCAGAATGCTTTTTTAGGCCTTGTTTGTGGAAAGCAGTGCCCTATAAGGGACGTTGATATTAAGGTCTTATGCAACGAGTCCCCGTGAACCGTGTCAGAGTAGGAATACAGCAGCACTAAGCGGAAAGGTTCGTGTGCCATAAGGTAGCTTTGAAGGAGTTACCTGTAAGGTTAACGTTTCGGCAATCAATTTCGAGAAAAGATGCACGGTTTTTTTGAATTAAAAAGGCTTTTGCTAGTTGCAAAAGCCTTTTTTGTTTGGAGCGAATGAAGGGAGTCGAACCCTCGACCGAAGCTTGGGAAGCTTCTATTTTGCCGTTAAACTACATTCGCTTTTATTTTGTATTGTTAATATAACACATTTTTTATAAAAACGCAAACGCAATTTTAACGTTTTGTGTTGTATTCGTTAAAAAATTGTGTTATAATTTGATAAATAACGACAAGGAGATTTTTTATGGCTTTATTTTTAAGAATTATTGAATGGGCTGACGATTCTAAAAATACTTTGGTTTATAAATATCCACTAGAAAAAGGTGGTAGAGAGATTAACCATAAGAGTAAACTTATCGTAAGAGAATCTCAGCAAGCTATCTTCGTTCATAAAGGACAAATTTGCGACATTTTCCCCGCCGGTACATATAACCTTAATACCGACATATTCCCTATTTTAAGCAAACTTGCAGGTTGGAAATACGGTTTTCAAACACCAATTTCTGTTGACGTTTATTTCGTTAACGTAAAACAATTTACCGGATGCAAATGGGGAACGGCTAACCCAATCACCATGCGTGATCCTGAGTTCGGTATGGTTA
Organism: Clostridia bacterium; assembly: GCA_017399945.1. Lineage (GTDB taxonomy): Bacteria > Bacillota > Clostridia > Christensenellales > Borkfalkiaceae > UBA1259. The sequence continues at coordinate 22,223 of JAFQAQ010000017.1, read as the reverse complement.
GAGTTAAGGGTTACGGTTCGTACGCATTTAAGGTTGAAGAACCCGACGTTTTCTTAAAAGAACTTTTTGGAACAAATTCTTCATTTGAAACTAACGATATTACCGATTGGCTAAAAACTATGCTCGTCTCCGCTCTTACCGACGCGCTTGGCGAAAGCAGAGTTTCAGTTTTAGACCTTGCAGGTAATACCATTGAATTTAACCAAATAGTATCTGCTTCTATACAAAGCAAGTTTAGCGAATACGGTCTTAAACTCACTAACCTATTTATTGAAAACATGTCCGTTCCCGAAGAAGTTGAAAAGGCTATCGACGAACGCAGTAAGTTAGGTATTTTAGGTGACAAGACGGACGTTATGATGAAGATTGCCGCCGCAGAAGCAATGAAAGACGCAGCCAAAAACGAAGGCATGGGCGGTGCGTTTATGGGCGCTGGTATGGGCATGGGCGCTGGTATGGGTATGGGCTCTATATTTGGCGACGCAATGAAATCTTCTAGTCAAACCCAAGAACAACCAAAACCCACCCAAACGGGAAAAACTTGTTCTAATTGTGGCGCAAACGTTAGCCCAAACGCTAAGTTTTGCCCCGAATGTGGAACTAAATTAGCGTCAAAGAGATTTTGTCCCGAATGTGGAAAGGAATGTACTGACGCAAGTAAATTCTGCCCTGAGTGTGGAACTAAACTTTAATAGATAAAAAATTAACGCCACGACAAAAACCGTGGCGTTTTAATTTTAAATTTTTTATCCTAACACGCCAAATAATAGCACGCCCAAAACTGCCGATAATAGTATCAGTAATATTGGCGAAATAGTCTTCTTTTTTATCTTTTTATATACTATATGCGTAGTGGCTACGACACCGAATATTATAAGTGATTTATAATCAATATGCACCGATTGACCAATTTTTTCTAGGCCAACTATAACCGATAACACCATCAAAAGTCCTGTTGCAACGATAAGTCCACAAATTACCGGTCTAAGCCCTGTCAAAAAGGCTTTTACACCCGAAAAATGCATTAGGTTTTTGATTATGGTAGCAATTAAAAGTATGATTATAAAAGAGGGCAAAACTATACCAAGCGTTGCACATACAGAGCCAAAAAAACCTGCTTGCGACGCACCGATAAAGGTTGCCATATTTATAGCAATTGGCCCCGGCGTAGACTCGGCAACGGCAATAAAATTCATTATTTGGTCTTGGGTTAACCAACCGTGCGCCAACACTTCGTCGGTTAGTAGTGGTATCATTGCATAGCCACCACCAAACGAAACGACGCCAATTTTCATAAAGGTTAAAAGCAATTGAAGAAAAATCATTTATCTTTTTCCTCCTTGTTTTCAGCCTTTTTTTCTTTCATAAACTTGCCGAGAAAAAAGGCAACGCCTAATACTCCACCTGCTAATATATATAATATTGACGACACGTTTATAGCAAGCAAATCTAAAACTACCATTGCCGTTATCGTCACGCCGAATAGTATGCCGTTAAACCAATTTAGTTTAAGGTGTTTTGCCATTTTTATACCTGCGTTTACAATCAAAAAAGCCACGCAAGCTTGGATTCCACGGAAAGCGTACCCCACCCACGTCAAACTTAAAAACGCATCAAAGAAAAAGGATATTGCAAATATTATGCAAAAGGATGGCAACACAACCCCAAAAGTTGCAAGCACCGAACCAAGCACGCCTGCATATTTATACCCCACGTAAGTTGCCGAATTTATTGCTAGTGGACCTGGCGTAGATTCCGCAATGGCAATTAGGTCGGTAAATTCCTCATGTTCTATCCATTTTTTACGTTCAACTATCTCCCTTTCAATAACGGCTATCATTGCATAACCACCACCAAAGGTGAATAAACCTATTTTGAAAAATGCCCAAAATAGCCCTAGCGCACGTTTAAATTTTGACATTTGTCGCTCCGTTTATCATTTTTTTATAATTATACCCAAAACACACCCAAAAAGCAACAAAAAAGAGAGTTAGAAAAAACTCTCTTTTATTTCACTTATTTTCTAAGTTTTAAAGTTTTGCAAAAGGCTTGGGTTTGGGATAGGCTTTTTATTCCACTTACAGCGTCTTTACTAAACAAGGACGTTGCAGCAACGCCAGAAGCTAGGGTTAAAATTTCTTGGTCGGATAAACCTAGATAAATTCCTAATAGCGTTCCTGCGCAAAAGGCGTCTCCCGCGCCCGTTGTTCCTTTTATTAGTTCGGGAGAGATTTGATAGGACGGACTTTCAACGTATCCGTCGTTCGACAGACAAACACTAAGTTCGGGCGTGTGGATAACTACCCTTTCCATTACCCCGTTAGATTTTAGTTTTTCCGCCATAAGTTTAAGGTTTTGTTTGCTTATTGGAATGCCAGTTAAATTGCAAGCTTCTACTTCGTTAATAATAAGATTGTCCGTATATTTTAAGCAGGGTAAAACTAACGAGTATCTATCCGAATTTTCACTTACTAAATCAATAGAAGTTTTTATGCCTTTACGTTTAGCCTTTTGTAGTAATACAACGGCATCTCCGTTATCCATTTTGTCCATTAAAAGCAAGTAGCCTAGGTGCAACACATCAACGTCTAATTTTTCTAAATCGACGTCGTTAGCGCCAAAAACCGCGTTCGCACCGGCATAGGTAAAGAAAGTTCTTTGACCACCGACCACACTCATTACTTCGGTAAAACTCGTCTTATTTTCACAACGTACGACGTTTGATACGTCCACCCCGTCGTTTTTTAGTTGGTCGATAGCATAGTCGCCCTCCGAATCAAAACCAACCTTACCCACCGCTTTAACGGTTAAACTAGGTTGAAGTCGTTTTAGGTCCATAGCTACGTTTGGCACGCAACCACCCGTTGCCAAGGTTACGCTTTGGATTTGTGTTAGCTCGCCGATGTTTGGATAGGCACGTATTTCGTTTATTTTATCTACTAAAATAACGCCTGCTACGGCAATTCCTTTATTATACATTTTACACCCTTATTGTTTTACCCGAAAGCACGTCGCAGTAATCGATTACCTCGGATATACTTGCGCCGTCGTTAAACATTTGATATAGTTTTTCGATTAGTTTTACGTTTTCGCCATGATATTCACAGTATTTTTCAAGAGTTTTTATAACACCGTTTTCCTTTGCGTAGTTGCTTAGTTCCACGCTCGCAAGGTCTTCCTTAGGAGCAAAGAACATTCCTGCTGCAACGCCTATGCACAAGAAACTACAATCGACGTTATGTTTTTCGCATAAGTTTATCGCGCCGATTAATCTATCGTTTTTGCCTAGTTTTCTTATGGTGTCCTTACCCACTCTTTCCACGGTGTCACCAAGGGCTTTATTAGCAAATCTATATAATAGATTTTCACCGTGAGAGAGTAAAAAATCTACCTCTGCTCCGTTTTCTTTGGCAACGGCTTGTGCCGATTGGGTTAAAGCCTTAAACGCCGCGTATTTAATATCAAAGTCTGCTACTGCTTGGTAAATATATTGATAATTTCTAAAATTACCTAAGTAGGCAGTTAACGCATGGCTCATGTTATGCAAGAAAAGTTTTCTTTGAATAAAGAGATTAAAAGGCGCGTATGGATAGAGATTTTTTACGTTTGGAATTTCTCCCTTAAAAGCGTTTTTATCCACCGGTAAAATATTATAAGGCTCTACGCAAATGCGAAGCGGATTTTTCTCGGCTTCTTCTTTACTGAGCGCCGGCACCATTCTACCAATACTTGCTTCTACAAAGCCAACTTCGTTTTCTATCCTGTCGCTATACTCTGGAATTTGTGATTTGATAAGTCCTTTTAAAAACTCGTCTGCACCAATTAAGTTTTCGCATATGATTATATTAAGTGGTTTTCCGTTACGGTCCAAACGTTTTTTAATTCCCATTGCGATTGGTTTTGCAATGAATTTTAAAACGTTTACACCAATAGCCGTAGCCATTATATCGCAAGAGGCGATTTCTTCTGAAACTTTTTCTAAATCGTTTCCGTCTATGCCGTATACGTCGGTTACGTTTAAGGTTTCCACGCCGTCGTTACTAACCACTTCAACGGGATACTTCCCGTCTTGGTTAAGACGGGAAATTACCTTCATGTTTATATCGATAAAACCTACCGAATATCCGGAAAAGGCAAAGGTCGGTCCTATAAATCCACGGCCGATATTGCCTGCGCCGTACATTATAAATTTTTTCATAAATTCACCTTAGTTACATTCAGCAACGAGCGGACCAGCAAGTTCTTTAAGGAAGAATAATCTACCTGCTAACGTGGGAATATACGAAGAAGTTATCCATGGAGTCTTGCCGTGACGCAAGGTCATCCATAAAGACATTCCTTGCCATTGCATTCCACGACCTAACGTCCCGTCGGCACCGCCGATTGCGTAGTCGGCTTGTAAGAATAAACCTGGGCCGATAGTGTTTGCTCTACAAGGAACTAGCGTCGTTCTACTCTTAAAGCTAGTTAGCGCGTTTTGTTCTACTGTTAACGGATGGATTTTTGCACCTATTCTATACGGCGCTTTTTCCCATTCGGTTGCGTTTTCATAATCTTTTGCAAAATGGGGTTCCCAGAATGCTATGTGGCACATTCTTCCAATACCATAAACTAAAACGAGTTTTGCGCCTTCTGATTTAAGTTTTGCAATTTTTTCAGGATAGGTTGGAAGATTTGTTTTAGTTGCAAAGTTTCTTTGGTCTTTTGGAACGGTTAGTTCGCCCAACGGATTGAACAAGGCTTGTTCCATAGCGTATTGGAAAGAACCACTGTTATCGGGCGACAAGGTATTACCTTCGCCGTCTGCCCATTCGTCCATATTAAAAGTATAAACGTGTTCGCAAGATACCTTCCATTCTTTCAAAAAGTACACTACCCATTTATACATTCCCATAGGACCTACTGGAAGAATAAATGCGATTTTTTCCTTGCGTTCTTTTGCAAGACGAATTTGCATTGCAATTTCGTGTCCCATATACGTTTCAAATTCAGCAAGACTTTCGCATTGAACGGGGGTAAATCCGTCGTTCCAAAACGATTGTCTTTCGGTTATCTTTTCGGGCGCGTCTATACACGCGTCTATTTTGTCAAAATCCCATCCTTCTGGATAAAAGCCTTCTAGTAAACTGCCTTTTACGGTTGAATTAAAGTTCATAATCGTTCTCCTTTATGGTAATAATCTTTTCGTCGTGCCTTTTAAGTACACGTTACATTGTCTAAATCCTTCGGCGTAGTCCGCACCACATTGATATCCCCTGTATCTAGAACAGGTTTTTACCATGTCGGCAAAGTCTATGCCGTCGTGATCTTTCATCCAAACCACCTGCGATTCGTGGCAGTTTAGCATTTGGATTTTTAGATCGATAAATTCGCTTATATCTACGTATATCGTTGGATTAAACTCCACACCCGCCAAAGTATCCATATAAAAAATTGGAACTAGTTTTGCAGGTGCGTTTACCTTGTCCTTATTATCGGTAACGGTAACGTAGTTTGGCAAGGTTGCCGTAAAGCTTGCATCGAAAACAAGTCTACTCGTCGCCGTGTGGTCGGGCATATAATCGTCTGGGTTGTGGGTAATAATAAGATCTGGATTAGCGTATCTAATTACGTCTACCACCTTATCCCTTGCAAGCTGGTTATTGTCGTAAATCTCTAAATCGTCAAAACCACCGTGTATTACTTCAATACCCGCAAGCTTGCCCGCAGTTTTTGCTTCGTTTGCACGAATTACTTTTAATTCCTCGGGGGGAATTATAACGTGCCCTAGGTTTCCGCTAGAAAGGTGGCATACGATAACGGTATCCCCCCTTTTAACGCATTTTGCAAGCGTACCCGAACATGCAATTTCAATATCGTCCGGATGCGCGCCTATTGCTAAAATTCTCATTTGGCTCTCCTTATGAACGCAAATTTTATAGCGTTCTACTTTACATACTTTTATTCTATAGAATAACTTAAATAATTTCAAGCCATAAAAATATACAAAAAGAGTAAAAAAATCTACTTGACTATTTTATTGTTTTATGTTATACTTTTTGTGTGAAGAAATATTTTAAGCACAAGATAAACAATTTGCTTATAATCAACGGGATAGTTACCGTTCATTATTTCGAATTTGATAAAAATTATCGTAACGAAGGTGAATCGCACGACTTTTGGGAGCTTGTTTATTGTGATAAGCAAGACGTATTTTGTTATGCCGACGGTAAACAAATTCACCTTAAAGAAGGACAGGCGTTTTTTCATAAACCTAACGAATTTCACTCGCTTTCGGCTAACGGTAAAACTGCCCCTAACGTTTTTATCATTTCTTTCGTTTGTCACTCGGAGGCAATGAGGTTTTTTGAGGGCAAGAAAATTACTCTTAGCGACCTTCAAAAAAAGTATATTTACACTATTATAGACGAAGCTAAAAGGTCTTTTAATATTCCCTTTTCCGATCCAGAATTAAAAAAGATGGAAATTTTGTCTTCTCCTATTCTAGGCGGAGTGCAAATGATTAAGAATTATCTTGAAATTTTGCTTATTAACTTAATGCGCTCTACCACCGAAAACGACGGGGAAAATTCCCTTTTCGTCAACACTATCGAACTTGGTGGGCAACTTGTTAAAAAGACGGTTGAGATGCTTAAAGATAACGTGTATGGTAGGGTTAGCATTCAAGATATTTGCAACTCCACTATTTATAGCAGGGCTTATTTATTCAAAAAATTTAAAAAGACTACCGGCAAGACCGTTATGGAATATTTTATTAATCTTAAAATGACCGAAGCTAAGCGACTTATTAGAGAAAGGGAACTTTCGGTAAAGGAAATCGCCGATAAACTTGCTTTTGACACCCCTAACTATTTCAGTAAGACGTTTAAGAAAAAAACGGGAATGACTCCCCTTCAATACAGAAAAAGATCTTCATTATAATATACCCACAACAAAAAAAGCCTTTGGCGTCGCCAAGGCTTTTTTTGTTTTATTCGTTAGTTATTATTCTTGAATTATAATCTTGAAATAAGTGGAATACTCTTGGTTTGGTTGCAAATGAATCATTTGCTTTTTAGTACTTAAATCGTCGGTTACTCCGTCATCTGCGGGAATTCCGTGCCAAGGTTCTATACAAAGGAAAGGAGCCTCCGTACGTTCGTCTTGCCAAAAACCGATTTTAGTCATATCCTTAAATTCCACCCTTACGCTATAATTATTCGTTTTACTCTTTAACGTTACGGCGTCGTCTTTATCGTCTAAAAAGATTGCGTCGTTATCAAAAAGTCCGTGGGTTAAATTGATTATCTTTCCGTCTACCATTGGATAGTATTCACTCTTAGGTAACGTTAAGCCGTCGTCCGAAAAAAAGCTGTTTAGTTTTTCGCCTACGCTATCGAATTCTATATAATAATCTTCAAACCTTTCGCCCTCGATAAAGGGAACGTTAAACCCTGGGTGTCCACCAATCGAGAAGATAAGCGTTTTATCGTCCGGATTAAATACCCTATAAGTTTGTTTTAACTCGTTATTATCTAATTGGTATTCTAAATTAAGTATAAATTCAAAAGGATATTGTTCGCGAGTAAAATCGTTTGCTTTTAATTGAAAAACGATTTTTTCGTCCGATTGTTCTACTACGGTAAAGGTGCTTTTTTTAGCAAATCCGTGGATTATCATTTGATATTCCTTTCCGTTATAGGTATACTTGCCTTGATGAAGTCTTCCACATATAGGAAAAATTACCGTTGCGCGATTTTTCCAATAAACGTCGCTTCCCTGCCACAAGTATTCTATGCCCGTTTTATTACTTTTTATTGATTGTATTTCTGCGCCGTAATCACTTATTTCAACGGTTAATATTTGGTTTTTTAGCGTGTAGTTCATTTTATTCTCCTTTTTTGTACTTTAAGTGTTTTAAGCCGGTAAGTTGTACCGAACAAGCAGTTTGTGGTAAAACTAAAAGCGTTTGTTTTTTATCGTGCGGTTTACATTCGGATAAATTATACAGTCCGTTTTGGGCGTATAACTCAACGCAATGTCTATCGATTAAGATTTGCAACGACAAGGTTTTATCACATTCAAAAGACATTTGACTTTGATTTAAATATAGTATCTTTTTATCAAAATCAACCGTGCAAACGTGGTTGTTTATTTTTATATGTTGAACGCCGTTTGCAGTAAGTTTTAGGTCTAATAAATAAGCTTTATCTTTAAGGTCTATCGTTTGTTCCCCGTCAGGTAAAACCTTTGGCTTTTTCATTAGTTTTTCTATGCCGTAAGGTTTTTGGTGAATAAGGTATTCCTGACCAATTTTTTTAAGGAAATACTTTACGGGGAAAGTTAACGCACCGGCAAAATTTTGACCTTCCGTATAGGGAACGTGTAACCAAGATATCGAAAGGTTTTCTTCCCCGTCAAATACTTGGGTTGCCGTAGTAAAGTTTGAATAGTTGGTAGTTTTTATCGGTTGACCGGCAGAATATTTGCCTTTTTTGAAATCACCTACTAAATACTTGCCACCGGCAGTTAAAAACACCCATTTCACCTTTCCGTCGTCCGCCGTTAAGGGAAAGAAGTTCGGGCATTCTCTATCATCTTCCATTTTGATTTGTTGCACGAGTTCCCAATTAATTAAATTGTTGCTCCTAAAAAGCCCGAAAACGTTGGGTTCTTCTATAAATAAAGCCATTACGTAGCAACCTAGTTCTTGGCAAAAAACCACCTTAGGATCACGATTTTCCGGTTTTACGTTAGGTAAACAAACGCCTTTATGTTCAATGGTTTTGCCGTTATCGTTAGACACCGAAAGAATTTGCACGTAAGGAGATTGCTCACACACAAAAGTTTGCCTTGGCGCTAACGTCCAATAATATAAAACGGCGGGATTGTCTTTACTGCCGTATCCGCTAACGTTTTGGCGATCGACGATTGCGCTACCCGACCACGCCGCACCATTACTATCGTATCTAATAGGCATGCCGTGGTATGTAAATTTTACAAAATCTTTTGTTGTTGCATGCGCCCAATTTTGCCTTGACCAAAAATCGTTACCTTTACTAGACGGCGAATATGGATGACATTGGTAATAAATATGGTATTCCCCGTCCTTATAAAACAATCCGTTTGGATCGTTCATGTGACCGTAAGGCGTGGTGTAATGCACCATTGGTCGATTTTTATATTGCTTGTAAAAAGGACAGTAGTTGGTTTGTTTTATAATCAAATCCTTTTCACAATCCACACTTATTGCCTTGCCTATAAAATCTTTTACGTCTATATAAGCATAGTCCTTACCCTTTTCTGAATAGGAAATAATAAAATCTAGCATTTCTTCTTGGTCGGTCAAAACGGCTACCACCGACTCTGCCGAATAGTCGGAAGGAATTTTTAGATATTTTTTATAAACCACGAAAGATTTTCTCATATATACTCTCTTTTAATATTAATATATTTATTATAATATTTTTAATCGTTAATTTCAAGTGTTTTATAAAAACAAGCCGTATTATCCTAAACTATTTTAGGCTAAATACTTTAAAACAAAAAACCTTTTGCAAAAAGCAAAAGGTTTTTTATTTTATTTTTTTAATTATTTATTAAGTGCTTCTTGAACTGCAACTGTGCATGCAACGGTCATTTTAGCCTTGGGTTGTTACCAGCACCGATTAAGCCCATTATGTTTAATATTTTATATATTGCAAATATAAATTTTTTCTCATAGTAATTTCTTTTAAGAAATTTTTAGAGTCAATATTCATAAGTTTATGATATTGCGGTGAACAAAATGGAGAACATAATAGTCTAATATCGCTATAAGAATAATTAACAGAAGTTTCTCTTAACATTAATCCTTTTGATATTAAAAAGCCTTCGTACAAATCTTCTAGAAGTTTGTCTTTACTATCAAAACCTTTTTTAGAATAATCTATATTTGGTAAAACGTATGCTAAAAATTCCTTGACTTCTTGCTCGCTAACTTTCGAATAGTCAAAACAAATAGCAAATTTAAAGTGCAAGTCAATTGCTCTTTCTATTTCTATATCACTAGACCCTATATTGTCTTTCGGATAAAACTCGCAAAACTCATACCATGCATTTATTGATTCCTTCTCGGTTAATCTATGTAATTTATTTCTTTTTTCAATATTATCTATATTACTGCTCAATATTTGTTGCGTCTTACTTTTAATTCCTAATAGTTTTTTTATAAAATTCATATTCATTCCCCTTTAAATTTTTGCATTAAAATCATGCCAATATCCATAGCAATATTCTTTACTACACGTATTTCTTTTTTTGCAAGTCATGCATCTTGCAGGATTGATTTTTGCCAATCGCTCCATCTCCTTATTATGACGTTTTTGCTCTTTTTCGCGTCTTTCCCTAGCTTCATTTTCTTGTTTTTGTCTATCTTCTTCAATAGAAAGCTTTTCTTGTTCTATCCTTAGAACTTCTTCTCTATGTTCTCTTTCTGCCCGTTCAGATAATGCTATATTAACTGCTTCCTTAAAAGTATCTGCTCGTCCATGTAAAATTACGTCTATGATGTTGTTTATATCTTCTAAATCATAATCCTTTATTCCATTTGTATAAAATTTTTCATTGACAAGCTGTTTTCTTATTTTTGTAATATCTCCATTTATTTTTTTAATTTTAATTTTTATTTCTTCTATAAATTCGTCAAAAACAATTAATACTTGTTCTCTTTTTTGTTGATAGTCGTTATTTAGCTTTTCTAATTGCTTTGAATTTTTCGCTATTTGAATATCGTTTTCTTTTTTAACCAACTCAAATCTCTCGTTTTCTTGTTGCTGTTTCCCCAAAGCTCTTAATATACCTAAAATATTTTTTAAACAAAAAATAAAAACTAACGAGGTTATGACGGTAAATATTATCGCCAGCGTCCTAAAAAATTCTGGGTTAATCGCGTCAGTATTTGCTTCTTGATAAAACCTTACAGTAAAAATCATTAGCAAAACAAATACAATGTACCTTATTATGCCTAATTTTGGAATTGGTAACTTCTTTAATTCATCCTTAAAAGTGCAGTAATTTTCCTCAAAGTCATACACTTTCTCGCAAGCCTCTTCCCTTTCTTTTAAGGCTTTTTTTAATTTAGATGATTCAAACGCTTCCTCTTGCCAACACCATCTCTCATAATCTACATTTTCTCGCCATTCATCTTTTGTATCAAGTGCTTCTTGCCAATACTCTTTTTCAGCTGTCAAATCATATTCCTGTTGTTTTAATTGTTGGAGTTCTAAAAGTATAGGCATTAAATCTTGTAATTCATTTTCACGCACAATAAGTCCCCCTATATTTGATATTATAATTATATAGACAATTTTTGTCTATGTCAAATAATTTAGACTATTTTTGTCTATAATTTAACTATGATAAGGTTTTCAAAAAGGCTTCAACTGTTAAGAAAAGAAGCAAACTTAAAACAAATTGATTTAGCAAAAATATTAAACACCACTCAAAGACGAATCTCACATTTAGAATCAGGTAAAATTGAGCCTGACCTTGCAACGCTAGTAGCAATAGCTAAATATTTTAAGGTTACACTTGACTATTTAGTCGGCATTACCGACTACTAAATTTTTTTAAAGCAAAAAACCTTTTGCAAAAAGCAAAAGGTTTTTTTATTTTATTTTTTTTAATTATTTATTGAGTGCTTCTTGAACTGCAACTGCTTTAGGCTTCGGTCATTTTAGCCTTGGGTTGTTACCAGCACCGATAAGTCCCATCATTTCTGTGCATTAGAGAGCTTTTGAAAACCAGTTGCCAAATAAGATTTCGAAATAATCTTGACGGACCTAATATATTGTTGTATTATTAAATAGTTAAATAACGAGAGGTAATTTATGGCTTATAGACTTTATATTCCCGCAAAACCTACCAAAGACGTCGTTCAAAGAAATGCTCTTTTAGACCAATTAAAAAGAGCAAACTCTGATACGGTTTTTTTGATTTTCGACCGCTATCTTACCGACGAGGATGCGTTAAACCGTGGAATAGAAGTTTTTATAGATAACAAACGTTTTTTTGAACAGAACGGCTTTAACGTTGGTGCGTGGTTAGTTCCCACTATTGGATATGGGGGATTTTCTCCTTGTGACGGAAACGCACCCAACGTATACACGCACATTGTTGCTGACGACGGATATGAATGCCCTGGTGCATACTGCCCATTGGATAAAAACTTTGTTGACGATTTCCTTCGCACACTTTGTGCGCTTGCTAAAACTGGCGTGCAACAAATTATGTTTGAAGACGATTTTACCCTTGGCGGTGGAAAATTTTCGGTATACAACGTAGGTTGTTTATGCGAACTTCACAGAAAAAAACTTGTTGAATATACTGGCGAAGACCTTTCGCTTGAAGAAATTAAACAACGCTTGCACGGTGGTAAACCAAACGAATATCGCTCCCGTTTTTTAGACCTACAAAGACATACTCTACTCGACTTTGTGAAACGCATAGAAAAAGCCGTTCACGAAATTAACCCATCTATTCGTTTAGGACTTAGCGCAAATGCTTCTTCCTATCAAATAGAAGGCGCAACCTTTGCAGAACTTGTAAAAGCAACGGCTGGCAACACAAAACCGTTTGCAAGGATGACTGGCGCACCATATTGGAATTCTGGCCCATCGCTTGCTGCTAATATTGAAGCTATTCGTTTGCAATGCCATTGGTTAGAAGAAACGGGTGCTGAACTCATTACCGAGGGGGACGTTTACCCTCGCCCACGCCATATTGTCCCTGCGAATTATCTTGAAGGATACGATATGGCGCTACGTGCTTCGGGTGGAAGCGACGGCATTTTGAAATATATGATAGATTACTTTTCTCGACCTTCTTACGAAACGGGATATATCGACCGTCATATAAAAAACCAACAACACTATCTAGAGATTGAAAAACGCTTCAATGCTAAAAATTCAGTGGGACTTAACGTTGTGGCGTATCCCTCTCTATTCCGTTTTCAAGATTATTCAGTAGACGTAACTTCCAATTCAGTTCACAGTTGCGGATTTTTGCCTTTGACAAGTCAATGGTTCTTAACGGACAACTCTATCCCAATAACTTATGGGCAAATAGGCAAAACCCCATCTCTGATTTTTGGCGACGAGGCTAGACTTTTCGACCTTGACGCACTTAACGCAGGCGCTATTTTAGACGGCACTGCCGCACGAATACTTTTTGAACGTGGTGTTGACGTTGGCTTTAATTCTTACCAAATTAAACCTGCCTTAAACGTAGAACATTATTTAGATTACCAAGACTACACCGTAACCAACCTTGGTACTGACGCAAAGGTTTACGATTTTAAATTAAAACAAGGTGCGCAAGTTTTGAGCGAATATCCTGCTATCAACGGCACGCCTTTGGGTGGGGTGTCCCCTGAGGCGTTGAAGACTGCGCCCAAAACGTGTGGCACTTATCGATACGAAAACAAATTGGGCCAGCGTTTCGTTGTTTTCCCATTCGTTGCAGAAACGACTTGGGGTGCTTCTTATATTAAGGGCAACTTTAAATGCTATTACCGCCAACGCCAGTTAGTAGAAGGATTTAACTACGTTGCTAAAAAACCCTTGCCTGCCGTTTGCACAGGAAATCCTTTCTTATACATAATTGCAAAAAAAGACGAAGACAGTATATCCGTTGGGCTTTGGAACTTCTTTGCCGACGAAGTTATAAACCCCGTAATTCAACTTGACGAACCATACGATAACCTTGACGTATACCTTAAAGGTGGCAAGTTAGACGGGGACAAAGTTATTTTAGACCAAGATATTCCACCTTACGGATTCGCGTTGTTTACTGCATCTAAAAAAAGGAAATAAGAATATGAAACTTTTTTTAATTCCACAAGAAGGCACTTTCTACAAGGCTAACCTACACGCACACAGCACAGTTTCAGATGGGCTTTGGTCGCCAAAACACTTAAAAGAGTTTTACAAGGCGAACGGATACAGTATTTTGGCTTTGACCGACCACGAACTTTTAGTAGACCACTCTACCCTTGACGACAAAGACTTTTTAATGATTACGGGTATGGAATACGCTTTTATTGAAAAGGATAACTACAACGAAAGCCGAACGATTGAACTTAACTTGTTCGCTAAGAACCAACATAATACCACCCAGGTTTGCTACAACCCAAAATACGTTATTCACGGAAAGGATAATGCAAAGAACGTAAAAAGCGTGGGTGCTCCTTTTGAAAGAGAATACACTTTAGACTGTATTCAAGAAGTTATTGATAAAGCAAACGAGAACGGCTTTTTGGTTAGCCTTAACCATCCCGGGTATTCAATGGAAACACCCGAATTTTTTGGCAATCTTAACGGTCTTTTCGCCATGGAAATATATAACCATCTATCTTTTGCCGTGTCAGGGATTTTTGATTATAACCCAGCTATGTATAGCGATATGTTAAGGCGTGGAAAAAGACTTTTCTGCCTTGCCACGGACGATTGCCACGGTGGTGCGCTAGACAACGAGATTGAGTGCGACAGATACGGTGGTTTCGTAATGATAAAAGCAAAAGCACTTGCCTACGAAGAAGTTATGCGCGCCCTTGAACAAGGCGATTTTTATTCTTCTTGCGGACCGTTGATAGAAGAGCTATACGTAGAAGACGGTAAGATACATATAAAAACTTCGCCTGTGAAATCTATTGCAATGAATACCGAACGCCGTCCTTTTGGTGGAATACGTTTAGCAATGACAAACGAGTATTTAACCGAAGCTGTATTTGACTTACCTAAAGGGCAAAAGTTTTTCTTATTTGATATAATTGACGAGCACGGCAAACACGCTAATACACGTGCATACTTTTTAGATAAACTAGGGTTGTAAAGCAAAGTTTTATAAAAAAAACTGCAACGGAGAAAATCTCCGTTGCAGCTTTTTGTTTTACATTATTATTTATTTAATGCTTCTTGAACTGCAACTGCGCAGGCAACGGTCATACCAACCATTGGGTTGTTACCAGCGCCGATTAAGCCCATCATTTCTACGTGTGCAGGAACGGAACTTGAACCAGCGAATTGTGCGTCTGAGTGCATTCTACCCATGGTATCGGTCATGCCGTAAGAAGCAGGGCCTGCTGCCATGTTGTCTGGGTGAAGAGTTCTACCCGTACCACCACCGGATGCAACTGAGAAGTAGCTTTTGCCGTTTTCAATAGCCCATTTCTTATAGGTACCTGCAACGGGGTGTTGGAAACGAGTTGGGTTGGTGGAGTTACCAGTGATGGAAACGCCAACGTTTTCAAGTCTCATAATAGCAACGCCTTCTGGAACGCTGTCAGAACCGTAACATTTTACGTTTGCTCTTGCGCCCTTGCTGAAGGGTTTTTGTTCTAATACTTTAACTTCTTCAGTAGCAGGATCGAACTTGGTTTCAACATAGGTAAAACCATTGATTCTACTGATGATATAAGCAGCGTCTTTACCTAAACCGTTAAGGATAACTCTTAAAGGTTTAACACGAACTTTGTTTGCGTTAAGTGCAATTTTGATTGCGCCTTCTGCTGCTGCAAATGATTCGTGACCTGCTAAGAAGCAGAAACATTCGGTTTCTTCGGAAAGAAGCATTTTGCCGAGGTTACCGTGACCTAAGCCAACCTTTCTATTTTCTGCAACTGAGCCTGGAATACAGAATGCTTGTAAACCAACACCGATGTTTGCTGCTGCGGTAGCTGCGCTCTTGTCACCGGTCTTTTCAGCTGCTTTTAATGCAATCGCCGAACCTACGGTGTATGCCCATTTTGCGTTTTCAAAGCAAATTGGTTGAGTTTCTTGAGTGATAGTATATGGGTCAATGCCGTATTTATCACAAATTTCTTTACATTCGTCGATAGACTTAATGCCGTATTCTTTTAAGGTAGCCAATATTTTGGCTTCACGTCTTTCATATCCTTCAAACTGTGCCATGATTCGCTTACCTCCTTATTACTCTTTACGTGGGTCAATATACTTAACCACACCGTCTTCTGCCTTAAAGCGACCATAAGTACCTTTGGACTTTTCGTACGCTTCGTTGGGTTCCATACCCTTTTTAATAAAGTCAGTCATCTTGCCGAGAGATACGAATTCGTAGCCGATTACTTCGTCGTTTTCGTCAAGCGCCATTCTAGTACAATAACCTTCGGTCATTTCCAAGTATCTTACGCCCTTTGCCTTAGTGCCGTACATGGTACCTACCATTGAACGTGCGCCCTTGCCAAGGTCTTCCATACCTGCACCGATTACTAAACCGTCTTCAGAGAAAGCCGATTGCGAACGTCCGTATACGATTTGTAAGAACAATTCTCTCATAGCGGTGTTGATTGCATCGCAAACAAGGTCGGTATTAAGCGCTTCTAAAAGAGTTTTGCCTGGAAGAATTTCTGCTGCCATTGCCGCAGAGTGAGTCATACCAGAGCAACCAATGGTTTCTACGAGCGCTTCTTCGATAATACCGTTTTTAACGTTTAACGAGAGTTTGCATGCGCCTTGTTGTGGTGCACACCAGCCTACACCGTGCGTATATGCGGAAACGTCTTTAATTTCCTTTACTTCTACCCATCTGCCTTCTTCAGGAATGGGAGCAGGACCGTGTTTAGGTCCTTTGCAAACGCAGGTCATTTCTTTAACTTCAGTTGAATACTGCATTAATATATGCCCTCCAAATTTTTTTACAATTAATTTTTTAAAGTATACCAAATATTTGTTTTTTTGACAATTATTTTTTTAACTTTTATTCCAATTATTTATTTACTTTATATATTTTTTAACTTATTGGGCTAGACTTCGTTTATAATAGAACAAATATTGTTGAAAAAACCCTGCGTTTTGACCAAATTTTTCCACGAACCATTTGGAAATTTTGTTTCTATCTAAAAGTTTTCCGTTAAAGTCCTGCAAATAGACCTTTTCTATCCAAGTATCTACCGGAAAACTATCCACACGATGAAAACCAAACAAACTTACGCAATCGGCAACTTTTGGACCTACGCCTAAAATAGTTTGCAACGCGCCTTTTAACGCTTGCGTTTGTAAGTTACCTAAACTAATTACGTCAAAGCCGTTATCCATTGAATTTGCAAGAGATTTTATATATTCCGCTCTATAACCTAAGCCAATTTGTTTATAAAAATCAAGGCTTGCACTAGCCATTTCTTTTACCGTGGGAAAGGCGTGATATTCTATACCCATAAAGACGTGCTTTTTGCCTAGCGCGGTACATAGACGTTCTATTATATTTTTAATTCTTGGAATATTGTTGTTTTGAGATATTATAAAGGAAAATAAAGTTTCCACGGGGTTTTGGTTTAATATTCTTATGCCCTTACCTAAAATAGCCGACTTGCTTAATATTTCATATTCACTCTCAATCGCCGATTGAACTATTTTCGAATAGTCCCTTTCAGTATCAAAAAAGTTTATAAAATAACTTTGGTCTTGTTTTTTACATTCAATATACGCATTGCCGTCTTTGTTATAACAATAGGCGCATTTGTCCATAGAAAAAACTAGATATCCCTCGTCTTTTGGCAAAAATCTAAATATTTGTCCACATTCTAGGGTATCTTTTAGGTTAAAATATTGGTCGTTAAAAGTTAAAATTGTATTTTCCATATAAAAAAAGGGCTGAACGTCAGCCCTTAATTTTTAAAATTAGTTTTCTTTAGCGTATACGCTAACTTTCTTGTCTTTTCTGCCCATTCTTTCGAACTTTACAACGCCATCGATAAGAGCGAATAAAGTTCTATCACTACCCATACCAACGTTGTTACCTGGGTGGATAGCAGTGCCACGTTGACGTACGATTATGCTACCTGCAAGAACTTCTTGACCGTCGTTTCTCTTTACGCCTAATCTTTTAGCGTTGCTGTCTCTGCCGTTTTTGGTACTACCGCCACCTTTGTGGTGTGCAAATAATCTGAATAAAAACATCATAATATCTATACCCTCCGTCAATTACTTCGCAACGATTTCTAAAATCTTAACTGCGGTGAAAGGTTGTCTGTGTCCTTGTTTCTTCCTTTCGTTCTTCTTTGCTTTATATTTGTATACTACGATTTTATCAGCACGTCCTTGCTTAATAACCTCGCCCACACACTTAAAGCCGTTTGCTTCTTCTGCTACTTTGATGCCGTTTTCGTCTGCTACCATCAAAACTGCAAATTCCACTTTGTCGCCTACGTTTGCAGAAAGTTTTTCAAAACTTACGATTGAACCAACTTCTACCTTGTACTGCTTGTTACCGTTATCTACGATTGCGTACATGTTTACCTCCTCTTACCTGACTCGCCGAATACTTGTTTTTTGGGGTGGCTTGCGCGCTTATAAAAACCCCTTTCGAGCGGTTACCACGTTATTTTATTATATTTAGTTGTAATTGTCAAACGTTTTTTGCCAGTTTTCGGTATATTTTTTCGTCTATTGCCAAAAATCATTTTATACCTTATTTTATAGGAGATTTTTATGAACGAATATAATTTAAAAGCCGTTAACGACACTTATAAAAACGCGCATATCGCCCTGCAAAGTATTTCTGATTTACTGCCCGTTGTAAACGACGACAGTCTAAAAAAAGAACTTAAAGAACAGTACGAAGGTTACGAAAGGGTTATTAGGGATATTACCGAATTCATGAAGGAAAACCAATCCTTACCAAAGGATATAAACCCATTCAAAAAGGCTATGCTTTGGAGTAGTATTAAAGTTAAAACCCTTTTCAATAACAGCAAAAATCAAATTGCCGAGATGATGCTTAAAGGGACGGATATGGGTATCATTGAACTACAAGCAATGATTAACGAGGGGGAAAACCTTAATGAAGACGTTAAAAGGTTGATTGAAAAACTTTTGCATTTAGAAGAAGATTATCAAAGAAGGTTAAAAAAGTATTTATAAAAAAAATAAAGGTGGTAGCGTTCGCTCCACCTTTTTTAGTTTAAATAAGTACTTTCGCAAGGAAATCTTTAAGTCTTTCGTCTTGGGGATTACCAAAGAATTCCTTTGGATTGTTCTCCTCCTTTATAACGCCGTCATCGATAAAGATTACCCTGTTTGCAACTTCTTTTGCAAAACCCATTTCGTGAGTTACTACAAGCATGGTCATGCCACCTTCGGCAAGTTCTTTCATAAGGTCTAGAACCTCACCTACCATTTCAGGATCAAGCGCCGAAGTAGGTTCGTCAAATAACATAACCTTTGGGTCCATTGCAAACGCCCTAACGATTGCAATACGTTGTTTTTGGCCACCAGAAAGGGTTGAGGGATAAACGTTAGCTTTTTCTTCCAAGCCAATCTTAGCTAGTAGGTCGAGTGCTTTTTGTTTAGCGTTTTCCTTAACTTCTTTTAAAGTTTGTTCTATCTTTATCAACGGTTTTTTGTTTTTTCTAAACAAGTTGCCAATTTTGATAAAGAAGTTTTTTCTTTTGGTTTTAGCTATGTTTTTCTTAGCGATGAGAACGGGTGCTAAGGTGATATTTTCAAGTACCGTTAGGTTGTTAAACAGGTTGAAATTTTGAAATACCATACCCATTTTTTGACGATGAACGTTGATGTCAACTTTCATGTCTGCTAGGTCTTCCCCTTCAAAAAAGATATTACCACTAGTGGGGTCTTCCAAACAATTTAAACATCTTAAAAAGGTTGATTTACCACAACCGGACGGACCTATGATTGCAACAACGTCTCCTTTATACACGTCGATATCAATTCCTTTTAACACTTGAAGGCTATCAAAAGACTTGCAAAGTCCCCTTACTTTAACTACGACTTCCTTTTCGTTTTGAACGTCTAAAATATTATTTTCTATCACTTCTTGCAAGCCTCCTTTCCATTACTTTTATACCCCAAGTTATGAGTAACACGATTACCAAGTATATAAGCGCTAGCATAATATACGGCATGAAATAATGATAGGTTGCGTCACCTATTAATTTTAACGCCTTCGTTAAGTCGGTTATCGCAATAAAGGAAACTACCGAGGTCTCTTTAATCAACGAAATAAATTCGTTGCCAAGAGTTGGTAAAATGTTCTTTATGGATTGTGGAATAACTATTTTACCCATTGCAGACCAAAAGGATAAGCCTAGCGCTCTGCCTGCTTCTAACTGCCCAGCATCTACCGATTGTATTCCCGAACGCATAATTTCCGATACGTAAGCACCCGAATTTAAGCCGAATATGATTACGGCTTCAAACACGCCCGACACGTTTACACCCAATAGTGGTAATAACAAATAATGCCCTACGAGTAGTTGAACTACCATAGGCGTGCCACGGAATATCGCTACGTATACTTTACATATTTTGTCTAAAATCTTCGGCAATAGTTTGTATCGTGGCATAACGGCTACGATTGCTATAAGAATACCAATTATTATACCTATTGCCAAACCGAATACGGCAATTTCAACGGTTGCTATTAAACCGTCGAATAATCTTTTGTATCCACCGAGAGTTACGAACTGCTTGTAAAACGAACTCCACTCTTCTGCCCAATTTATCATTGCATTCTTCCTTTAAATTCACATTAGGTCTGGCGTAAAAACGCCAAACCTAATAGTTTATTTTTTTATTTGTCGTTAAAATTACTTGTTTGCAGTTAATACGTTAAGAACGTCGATAACGGTCATGCAATCATCTAACTTGGTGTTAGATTCCAAGGTTAAAATGTATTGAGATTCAATATAGTATGGGTTAGCAAAGTTTACGGATTTCTTTCTTTCTGCAGTAATGGTTAAACCGGACATACCAATATCAACCGAGTGAGTGCCGATTGATTGAACTACTGCGTCGAATTGCATGTTGTCAATAACGAGTTCTAAACCTAATTCGTCTGCAATAATCTTTGCAATTTCAATATCTATACCAACGTATTTGTCACCTGAAATAGATTCGAATGGAGGGAATTCTGCGTTGGTTGCAACTACTAATTGAGTTGCTGCCTTGCTTTCGTCTTTAACAGCAGAAGCAACAGGAACGAAGTTTTCTTCATCGTCATTCATGTATTTTTCAATAATAGCGTCGATTTCAGCCTTCTTGCTTTCTAAAATAGTGTTGATACTAGATAACAATTCAGGTTGAGCCTTATCTACTGCGATACCATAGTATTCGGAGCTGAGTTCGATATCGATAACTTTTAAGCCTGAAATATCGTTTTTCAAACTTTGTGCAGTTGCGCCGTCTACTACAACGTATTCAACTTTACCGTTTTTCAAATCTTGTGCAGCAAGAGCAAAAGTATCGTAATAAGAAACTTCACAGCCCTTCAAACAATCAGCGTACATTGCGCCGGTAGTTCCCGATTGGCTACCAATCTTTACGGTTGCGTTTTCACCACAGCCTGCAAAGCCAAAGCAACATGCAACGCCGAGGATTACTGTTAAAAGTAAGGTTAAAATCTTTTTCATTTTTTTGTCTCCTTGAATAATTTTTGATTTGACTATGCCTGTATTATATCTACGATAAAAAATTATGTCAACTAATTTTTGCATATTTTTTAAAAATTTTTGATATTTTTTTAATTTTATTCTTGTTTTTGAATAATTTTATGAATAATAATTGTTAAATATTCATTTTAACATCCTTTTGACCTTTTTCATATAAATATTTTGTGAAAGTTTTTGAATACGACCGAGTTTTAGCAGTTAATTACGCAAAAGAATGGGCTTTCGATAGAAACCCAAACTATTATAATTTTGACAAGTTAGGTGGAGACTGCACTAACTTTATATCACAATGCGTATACGCGGGCGCGCAGGTAATGAATTATCAAAAAGATTACGGTTGGTATTATAATTCACTGAACGATAGGGCTCCTGCATGGACGGGTGTTTTGCCCTTTGCTCGCTTTTTGCTTTCTAATAACAACGTAGGTCCGTTTGCTAGAACTATTCCTCTATCGGACGCACGCGTGGGTGACGTTATACAATTATATAAAAAGGGTGAATTTTTTCATTCCTTAATAATAACGTCTATCGTCGGAGAACGCATTAACGTTAGCGCACAC
Source organism: Clostridia bacterium (assembly GCA_017399945.1). GTDB lineage: Bacteria > Bacillota > Clostridia > Christensenellales > Borkfalkiaceae > UBA1259. Next base: position 218 of record JAFQAQ010000017.1, on the reverse strand, counting down.
ACCAAAGACGTTTTTGATATACCGTTATATAGTTATTATTTTGAAAGAGCAAGATGCTTACATATAGAAGGGGTAAGAAAATAAATATCCACCAGCCTAGCTGGTGGTTTTTCATTTTCGGGCAATTAGCCCTAAACTATTCTGGCTTACGCACAAGTGCGTATTTAAACGACCTGCCAGTCCTGCACCTTTTACTTGCTACCCGTAAACGGGTCTTT
>JAFQAQ010000016.1 GCA_017399945.1 Clostridia bacterium | reverse complement strand
CTAAGCTTGCAACTAGGCTAGTTCCGTTACCCTGAGCACTCATAGGTTTGTTAGATACAACGTAGGTGCCTTTGAAGGGTTGAACGTTCTCTAAAGAATAACCGAAGGTTGCAGGTTTGTTGTTTACGTGTCTTTCTGCGTCGGCAGTGATAGAGCCGTAGTATCTGCCATTTGCAACTTCTAACGTAGTGTTATCAATAATAACTACTCTTTCCCAGTTCCAGCCAAAGTGACCAATACCGGTTACTAATGGAGTGTATTGAGATTGTGGAGTGATTGCAGGAGTAGATACGTATACGTCCTTAAATACAGAGTACTGAGTAGCTGCTTGTGCTAAGAAGCCCTTGGAGCTACTAGTGGTGTTACAGTTAACAAAACCTACGTTTTGTACGGTACCACCGTTAATTATACCAAACAAGCCGTAGCTAGCAATAGTTTGTAAGTTAGAAATTGTGTAGCCTTGACCATCGAAGGTACCGCCAAATCCGTGAACGTATCCGTTATTATACCAACCGGTGTTTGCCAAGTAGTCGTATCTAGAAGGTACGAACGCTTCGGTACCTACGGTGAATCCGTTACGCAAGTCGTGAGTATAACCAGTTGCATCGATGTTGTTTGCTAACACGTAGTAGCCTTGCCATTTCATATCGTCGGCAGAATCAAACCATGCTGACCAATAGTAAGTCCATGCTTCGTTTGCAGCACCAGAGTGACCACACTCAGGACAAGATGCACCTGCATAGATACAATCACACAAGTCGTTATCAGCAGAACCGCCTACACCGAAACATTGTTTACCATAAGAAGCGGAGTTAGCGCTTGCCTTAAAGTAAGCAAGGTCGGATACTTCGTTGATAATTAACGTTGCGATTTGAACGTTTACTTTATACGATTTGTCGGCAGTATATACGGTAATTGAACCGTCCACGTAGCCGTCTTTGTTTGAAGAAACGCCTTTGATTAAATCGTTTTCTGCGTCGTAAGTTAATGCGTTACCTTCAGCATCTACTACTGAAACGATAGTGGTTTCAGAAAGATCGAAGATTTGGTTTAACTTAACTTCGTCAGAGCCATCGAAGAACAAGCCGTCTTCTGCTGAGAATTTGTAGGTCTTTTCTTCTACTATTTCTTCGGGATATACTTTAACGTTAATGGTCTTGGTGAAGTTTCTGTAAGTAATAGTTACCGAAGTTTCACCCTTTGCGTTTGCAGTTGCAGTAGTGCCGTTGATGGTAAGAAGTTTGGTCTCGCCATTTTCAACTAAGGTAGCGCCTGAAATAGCTGCACCGTCTACTCTAACCGTTAAGTCAAAGGATTTGTTTACCGAAGTTTCAATTAGTTCGTCCTCAAATTCTGCATTGCCATAGAACAACTTGTAGCTGTTTTCAAGGCCTTTTACGAACATAGGTACGCCACTTACAATTTCCCATACGTCACGATTGAAGTTTGCAAACGTGGTGGTGTTGTTAGCGGCATCGCTAATCAAGGTGTCAACTGAACTATAACGTTTGATACCTTGAATTAAGGTAATAGTATATTCAGCAGTGCCCCATTCTTCGCCTAATTTTCTTTGCATTTCCGGATATTTATCCAAATCGTATTTATATCCATTTTGCATGTTCCAAGGATCGTAGTAAACGGAAGTTGTAGTACTGGGTACAACACCATCAACGTAAGCCGCATCGTGAGTAACTGGCTTAACTAGTTTTTCAGAAGCAGTTTCAGTCGTTCTGATAGTTGCACCTTGGTAACCACCAAAGTTTAATTCAAATGGAGATACAAGTATAACGTTTTCTAATTTTATGTTATCAACGAACATACCTGCACCAGTACCGGAGCCATAAGTAAGTTGAGAACCAGTATTGTCATAGTATACGTCCCAATATACTACGGAGTTAGAAATCTTGGAATCTTCGGTTGCTGAGAATACTACCCATTTACCGTTCCATGCAGAGTTGAATTTCTTTTGGGTGATATCAATCGAACAGTCGGTAACGGTCGCACCGTTAGATAAAACACCAACGAAAAGTGCGTTGTTGCCACCGTTGAGAGACCCACCAGTTTCAACAGAGTGTTTAAGATTAGTTACAGCAAGATTTTTAACGATACCAGCGTTTACTTTGGGGAATACGGAGTTTGAAGTTAAGGTTACGTTAGAAATAGTATAACCGTTTCCATCAAAGGTACCAGATAAACCATCTACTAGTAAAGCACAATCTGCTTGGTATTCGATGGTGTAATCGGTAAAGTCTAAATCTTTTGCAAGTAAATAATATCCATTGCCGTTTGACGTAGTATAGGTAGTAAAGTCTGATACTTCGTCAATGATTAGGCTGTATGCGTTTACTGGAATAGCAACGGTACGATCGGACATGTAAAGAACGATTTGAGTTTCAGTTACAGCGTCGCCAGAAGTTGCTAAACCAAGAATTTGGTTGTTTGCACCAACCGTAAGGACGTTGCCGTCCTTATCGGTTGCTTTTAATATTGTTGGGTTTGCAGTTCCGAGAACTTCTTCATAATCGATTACGCCGTCCATAGCCGAGAAGGTTATTGGATCGATATCAAGAGTTTCTACGGGATTTACCACTGATACGGTGAATTGTTTGGTTACGCCTTCAAAGGTTGCACTAATAACGGTGTCACCAACAACATTTCCTGCCGTTACGGTTGCCCCACTTACGGTTACGGAAGTACCTTCTACTACTTGTAGGGTTACTTGACCGTCAATTGCATAGCCGTTAACACGGAAGGTTACGTCTGCACTTGAATCAATTTGTAGCATTGCGCCGTTTTCGTCAACAAGGCTATTACCTAAATATACTTGTGCGTTTGAAATGCTTACTGCCGAGTTGAAGGAAGGTACGCCACCAATCATGGTCCACATAGTGTCGCTAAATCCACTGAAATCGCGATTTGCTGCGTCAGCAACGAATTTTGCGTACGTGGTGTAACGATAAATTCCTTCTACGGTAAGGTCAGAACCTTCTGCTACGTTTGCAATTCCAGCACCTGCTACTAAGGTTGCAACTTGACCGTCAACGTATCTTGCTTCTAAGCCTGCTACGTAAGACGTGCCGTTTCCTTCACCTTGTAAAGGTTTGTTAGAAACGATATATACACCCTTGTATGGTTGAATATTGATATTAGTATGACCGAAAGTTGCTGGGCTAGTTGCACTATGTCTTACGATATCGTCGGTAAACGAGCTTGCAGATCTACCGTTAGTATACGTGTCGGTAGTGTTATCGATAATAACAACGTTGCTCCAACCGAATTGTTTATGACCAATACCGGTAAAGATAGGAGCCCAATCGCTTGAGGGTGTTACGGATGCCGTAGATACGTATACGTCGTGTAACTTAGTACCTGCAATAGCGCCGTATGCCAAGAAGCCACCAGCAGAGTTTTGAGTATTACAGTTAACGAAACCAACGTTTTTAATGGTTGCGCCGTTAACGACTGCAAATAAACCAGTTCCACTAATAGTAGTTAAGTTAGAAATGGTATGTCCTTGACCATCGAACGTACCCATTAAACCGTGCATTGGAGCATTAAGGTACCAACCAGAGTTTGCAAGGTAATCCATACGAGAAGGTAAGAAAGCACTAGCGTTTACGGTGTAACCGTTACGTAAGTCGTGAGTATAACCGGTTGCATCGATATCGTTAGCCAATACGTAGTAACCGTCCCAAACCATATTAGTTTCGGCGTTATCAAACACAACGTTCCACGCGGTTACGGCACCATTACCGTCTCTAGGATAGTCTGCTTTACCATTTGCTTTGAAGTATTCTAAATCAGATACTTCGTTGATAATTAAAGTTGCGATTTGAACGTTTACTTTATAAGCTTTATCGTCGGCAGTATATACGGTAATTGACCCGTCCACGTAACCGTCTTTGCTTGAAGAAACGCCCTTGATTAAATCATTTTCAGCATCGTAAGTTAACGCGTTGCCTTCTGCATCTAATACTGAAACGATAGAAGTTTCAGAAAGATCGAAGATATCGTTTAACTTAACTTCGGTTTCCCCATCGAAGAACAAACCGTCTACTGCTGAGAACTTGTAGGTGTTTAGACTTTCTACGGTTTCGGGATATACTTTAACGTTAATAGTTTTAGTAAAGTTCTTATAAGTAATAGTTACGGATGTTTCACCCTTAACGTTTGCAGTCGCAGTAGTGCCGTTGATGGTGAGAAGTTTGGTATCACCGTTTTCAACTAAGGTTGCACCTTCTAACGCAGAACCATCTACCCTTACGGATAAATCAAAGGACTTGTTAATCGAAGTTTCAATTAATTCGCCTTCGAATTCTGCATTGCCGAGGAACAGCTTGTAGCTGTCCCCGAGCGATTTTGCAAATTTGGGTACGCCGTTAACGATTTCCCACACGTCTTTGTTAAAGTTTTTGAATGCTTCTGCGTTTGCAGCATAGTCTGCAGTCATCTTAGCATAGTTAGAATAACGTTTGATACCGTTAATGGTCGTATATTCATAAGAGGTAAATCTAGTTCCGTCTTTTAAGGTAACAACGTCGTTGTCAAGATTAAAACTAATATTTTGGAAATAGGTCTGATATACGGTCTTAGTAACTACGCTACCTTCACCCATATCTACGCCGTCTACGTATCTAGCGTCTTGAGTAATAAGTTGAAGGTTGTTAGTGGTTCCGTTTACGTCTACGCCGTAATATTTCTTTTCTTCAGCTTGATAGTAATTAAGGTTCATGTGATATGGTGAAATGTAGTAAACGTTTTCGATAGTTGCACCACGGTCATAGAACGCAGGACCACCTGCAGCCGTAAGGTCGGCTTGCGAACCGTTATCGGAATAGTTAATAATCATATTCCTTAAGGTAGCGTTAGCAGAAACTTCACTAGCAAGAATGTACGTACCATAGCCACTGTTCATAGAACCACTTACGATGTCAATATAAACGTCGGAAATTAAGCCACCGTCAAGAACGTATGCACAAAGAATACCCTCGCTATCATACTTACCATAGTAGGAGTCGCCTTGTGGGTTGAGGTTTGAAGTTTGACCAGATTTTTGAACTAGAGTCATTCTAACGTTCTTTACAGTACCGGAAATTACACCAAAGAAACCTGATTTCGCTACGGTTACGTTGTTCATAGTGTAGCCGTTACCGTCAAAGGTACCCATTAAACCTTTCTTGCCTAACAATCCACCTAAGGTCGTCTTGTTAGATGCAGCAAAGCCGTGAGAACCAAAGTTTACGCCTACATTATTAACGTCAAACTTATGAGAATAACCTTCTTCTAAGAAGTCTATATCGTTAATCATGATATAGTAGCCGTCCCATTCAACGTCACCCTTAGCAAAGTCGATGTATTTATAGTTACCTGCAGTACCGGTAGTATGACCTTTACCATAGTTTTCAACGTCTTTTACGGTAAAGTAGCTCATATCAGAAGCTTGGTCGATAATTAAGGTATAAGCCTTAATGCTTACGTTATAACCCTTATTTGCGGTATATAACGTAATGATGGTATCAGTGATACCGGTGTTTACAGTTTCTACACCTAAAATCTTACCGTTAGAAACAGTTAGGTTGGTGCCGTCTTCAGCAACAGCGGCGATAACTGGGTCGCTAGTGCCGAGTAGGTCTTCAACGGTAGTTTCTTCGGTTAGTGATTCGTTAAAGAATACGCCGTCAACAGCCGAGAAGTATGGGTTAACAAGCACGTCTTCAACGTCAGATGCTAGAACGGAAAGACCTAAGGTAATTGACAAGCCGTCATAAGTAATAGTTACTTCAGCAAAACCACCGTTTGTAGCGCTTGCGGTAATTACGTTACCAGAAGCAGTTGCGATTTCGCTTGAAATAGCGATTGTAATGCCGTCGGTAATTTCCGTATTGTCATAATATAAAGTAATAGTTGTTTCTTCACTCATATCAAGATTGATATCAGTGATTTCTACGCCGTCTGCTAGAACTACGGGAGCGTTTACAATAACGCTGAAGGTCTTAGTAACTGTATAGTTAGCAGTTACAATAGTTGCAGTTACTTCAGCCTTACCCGTTTCATACGTGCTAGCTACGATAGTAGTTCCGTTAATGCTAATTACTGATGAATCGCTTTGTACGGTAACCGTTCCTTGAACGGAGCTTCCGTTATATACGAAGTCGATTTCAGCTTGTTTTGCAAGACGGAGAGTGATTGAACCAATAATTTCTTCGCCATCGGCAACAATAGTAGGTTCGCAAATTTCAAGAATGAAAGGAATTACTTGAGTGCCTACGGTTACGTTAATTACGGTAGAACCAATGGTTACGTTGCTTGCAGTAATCTTAGTTCCATCGATAGTAACGAGAGAAGTATCTACTGCAGAAATGGTAAACGCTTGGTCATAAGCTTCACCGTCTAGTACGAGAGATAAAGTAATTTCGTCGCCAAGCAACGCTTTGTAGTTACCACCGATTTCAACGCCGTTAACAGCAACCTTTACGAAGTTGCTTGCATCTATAGACTTAAATCTAGGAACGCCGTTAACAACTTCCCAAATTGAAGTATCAAACGCGGTGAAATCGTTATTGTCAACGTCTGCAAGCATGTTAGCCGCAGAAGTATAACGCTTAGAATTTGCAACGGTTAGGTCTGCATTTTCCTCAAACGCAGTTCCGCCCGTACCATAAGTACCGGTGAACAATAAATCGTCAACTAATTGACCGTCAACGTATCTAGCGTCCATCATAGTAGTGAGAACGGTAGTTCCCTTAGCAACGGTACCTGCGAAAGGCTTTTCAGAGATTACGTATAAATTAGATACGTTTGCATCATAGAAAGTTGCAGGAGCTATCGGGACGTCTCTGTCACTCCATCTTCTAGCGTCGTGAGTTAAAGAACCGTAATTTACGTCAACTGTTCTCGAAGTAATGTTAAGAGAAGTATTATCAACGATTACAACGTTCTTGAAGGTGGTCTTGTGACCGTAACTTGCAACTAGAGGTGCAGAATTAGAACCTGCAACGCCAACGGGAGTAGAAACGTAAACGTTTTCGAACTTAGCGTTAGCGGCAGCACCGAGAGCAATAGCACCATTACTACCGTTAGTAGTACCACAGTTTACGAAAGCAATGTTCTTAACGGTACCACTATAAATAGCACCAAGTAAACCACCCCAAGGATCAGTAGTTAGGTTAGAAATGGTGTATCCATTACCATCTAAAGTACCGATAAAGCCGTGTTTACCAACACCCATAGAATGCCAACCACCACCTGCAGCAAGATAATCCATTCTTGGGAATCCGTTAAAGGAGTCAAGGTTTACGGTATATCCGTTAGAGTAACTATAAGTTCCAAGAACACTTGCGTCAATGTTCTTAACGAGCATGTAGTAACCTTCTACTTTTAGAGCGTCTGCACTAGCAAAGTCGATAGTCCAAGTAGAGGTATTAACTATTGCGTTAGAATCGGCTTGGAAGCAATATAGGTCTTCTGCTTCGTCAATTACGAGAGCAACTGCTTTTACTTTAACTTTTATAGATTCACTTTCAGCAACGAGAGTTAATTCGTCTGATAAGATAGCAATATTAGAAGTTGCAACTCCTGAAATTACGTTGTTATCAACAGAAAGTAAATTGTTATCTTTGTCGTAAGCTTTAATTAAAGTTACGTCTTTACCAAAGATGTCAGAGATTTCAATTGGGGTATCACCCTTGAAGAATTCGCCGGTTCTAGCAGAATATACTAATTCTTCACCGTATTCGGTGGTAGGTGCAACTACGTCTACACTAACCACGAACGTGCCTAAGTTCTTATCGGTAATGGTAAGAACAGATAATGCAGAAGAAGCAGTTTTTCCAGAAGTTACCGTTTTACCATCTACACTGATGGAATTACCACTAGTGAGAGTTACGGTAAAGTCTGCTTGGTCGTATATAATACCGTCGATTCTGAGGTTAACTTCATAAGAAGTATCATTATTAATAGTAACTAAGCCTTCTTCAGCAGCTTGATCACCTAAGTATACCTTAATGTAGTTAGACATAGAAATTGCCTTAAACTTAGGTAAGCCGTTAACGATATTCCAATATTCAGTGTTAAATCCACTGGTATTAACGTTTGCAACGTCTGCCATCATCTTTTCAGATGAGGTATAACGTCTTACGCCTGGAATACCAACGTCGAAGGTTACTTCGCCAAGATCTTTGCTAGGAGTTCTAGTATAAGTGCTTTCAGTTTTAACGCCGTCAACGTATTCGCCGTCCCACGTTGCAGTGTAAACGGGGTTGTTCTTTGACCAACCAGATTGGAAGAGAGCGTTTTTAGAAATAACGTATACGTCCTTAAATGCACCGTCTTGGAAGTTGCCGTAAGTCTTAATGTAGGGATTGGTGTTTCCGTTACTTCTTGCGAAGTAGCCGAACATAGAACCAACTGCACTACTTTCGGTATAGGTGTTGTAGTCTTCAATAACCACGTTAGAAACGTTGATAACGGAAGATGGGTCGTTTACAAGCATACCTAAGTAAGTTTCGCTAGAAGTGTAATTGATTTCACTGCTAATATAAACGTTATCAAAGGTTGCGTTGCGGATTGCTTGGTCAGCAAAGATACCAGAATAACTATCTGGAGAAGTATGGTTAACTATACCGATATTCTTAATAGTACCCTTGTTGATAATTCCGAATAAACCGCCGTATCTAGTAGTTAAATTACTAATTAAGTGACCGTTACCGTCAAAAGTACCGATAAAGCCGTGCGTAGGATAAGCTTCAGAACCTAAACCGGTTGAGAAGATTTCGTTTTGCCATGCACGTTCACTATTGATAGAACCAGCAAGAGCAGTACCGTTAATTACGTTGTGAACGTAACCAGTAGCATCAATATCGTTGGCTAATAAGTAATAGCCGTCGAAGCAGAAATCACCGTCAGCGAAGTTATATGACCAAGTAACAACGTTGCCGTTTTCATCCTTTTGTGGGAAGCTCCATGGAACGGTAATCTTGAATATTTCTAAATCTTCGGCTTCCTTGATAACGCTTGCGTATGCGTTAACGGTAACTCTATACGCTTCAGTATCAGTATATAGATCGATAGTGGTGTGAGTAATTTCCTTAGCATCGGTTATAAGATCTAAGATTAAGCCGTTTTCGTTGTCTATGGTAAGAGGATTGTTATCCTTATCGTAAGCAGCGAAGATTTCAACTTCTTTTCCAAAGATATCTTCTAAGGAAACCACGTCGAACTCATCGTCCATAAATAAACCTTGTCTAGCAGAGAATTCTAAAACGTTTACATAAGGTTTAACTTCTGGAACGGAGTTGATAACGATTTCTCTAGAAAGAGTTACGCCGTTTAAGGAGTAAGTTACTTTAATAGTAGCTTTACCAGTGGTTAAGCCACTTAAAGTACAATTGTCAACGGTTTCTACGACAGTGTCACCAGAGATAATTTCTACACTGTCAACCTTTTTAACTTCTAAGCCTTGGTATCTTACGTTAACTGAATTGCTTGTATTTTGGAATACACGAGCATTTGCGCCGTCAGCTAGTTCGTCACCAATGTAAATTTCCAACTCGTCAGCAGAAAGACAAGTTGTGAATACAGGAATAGCGTCGCCAAGAATAGTCCAAAAATCAGGATTAAACTTAGCTAAAGCCGCAGCATTTGCTTCTTTATCCGCAGCAACTGCATCTAAGGAGTTATAACGACGAATACCGCTTGCCGTATTACCACCCTCTTGTTTAACACCGTCTACGTATTCAGCTTCAAAGGTAACGGAAGTAATTGAGCCAGCATTATACGAAGCTGCTAACGGGTTATCCGCGATAATAAAAACACCAGAGTTAGAAGAACTATACGAAGAACCAGAGGTACCTGCTAATATACCATAGTTAGGACCAACAGGAGTCTTACCTTTACTGGTAACGTATACAACGACGTTTTTCCAAGTACAAGTGTTGGAAGCACTTGTTACAACGCAAGAACCACTCCATAATCTTGAAATATTATAATCTGGGTTAGTTTCAACGTAAATGTTTTCGAAAATAGCGCCGTTAAATGCGACACCGCCTAGCATACCATCGCTAGGAACAGCCGAATTTTTGAATGCTACGTTTTTGATTACACCACCGTTAATTGGTCCAAACAAACCGTCTATATTAGCATTATAGTTGAAAATGGTATGTCCACGTCCGTCGAACGTGCCTTGGAAACCTTTGTTCGTAAGGCCCATTTTTTCTGGACCTTGACTTTCCCAGAAGTTACCATGCATCATACCAAATCTTGCCCAACCCCAATTTAGGCTTCCCCAATATTGATAGTAATAACCACGACCGGTAACGAATTCACCTTCTTTACCGGGATCGTTGTTGGGAAGAGTTTGAATTGAGTGCATAGAGTAAGCATATTCAGAAGCGTCGATATCGTTTGCTAATACGTAATAGCCATTCCAATCTAAACCAGAGTAAATGGTGTACTTATTAGGAGTCCAAGACCAAGTACCTGGTTTAACAGCGAAATAATCAAAGTCGCTCATTTCGTCGATTATAAGAGTATAAGCAGTTACGTCAACGTATTTCATTTCAGTATCGGTAGCAACTGCAATGGTAAATTCAGTGGGTTTAGCGCCACTATCAACACCAAGAATGCCTTTGCCGTCTTCACTGATATTTAATTTTCTTTCGCCGTCCTCAGTTTTAAGATATGCTTCTTTAACGGTTACGTCGTTACCAAAAATGGTTTCCAAAGGAAGCACGCCGTCGTAAGAAGAGAATTCCACTCTTTCTGCGTGAGTTTGAGCGTTTTTATAAACGTATGGAAGAACTTTAACGTTGTAACCACGATCAGCAGTGTAAAGAGTTAAAACTACGGGAGCGGGAGTACCGAATGCAAAACCTTCTACACCACCAACTATCTTGTTGTTATCAATTTCTAATTCGGTTTTGCCAAGATATGCATCGGTAAGGATAACGTCTTCACCAAAAATTTCAGAAAGATTGATGCCGTCACCCGTTAAGGTATCCATATCAACAACGATGTATTCGCCGTTTTGAGAATAGTCACCCATTGCTCTTTCAACGGAAACGTCTACGTATTTAACGTGAATTTCGTTTTCGAAGTCGGATACGGTAATTTTAATTTTAGCGTCGCCTAAACCTAAAGAAGATAACTTTCCGTCAGCATAGGATACAACGTCTGATCCTTCAACTACTTCAACCTGAATATTGCTTGCGTTAACTTGACCTTGGTTGTCGATAGCACCAACAACGAAAGGTACGGTTGCAGCAGTAGAACCGGTTAAAGTGGGAAGAGACATGTTATAAAGGGTTTCAACGCCGTTACCTTCGTTAACGAAAATAGAGATAAAGTTAGTAACTTTTACGGTTAAAGTCTTGCTTAAAGAACTTATACCGTTAAATCCGTCCCAAGAAGCGGTAACGGTAAGTTTAACTTCGCCCTTTTCGTTAGCAGTAATCTTGCCTAAGTTATTAACGCTAATCTTGTTGCCAGAGTATTTAAAGTTATAAGTTGCGTTAGTAAACTTTTTGCCGTTGAATATAACGTAAGGGTTAAGCTCGTAATCAGTGCCCTTAGGAACGGAAATGGTGTTATCCGTTACGTTGTCGATATTAAGAACAGGCACGAAATTACCGTGTCCAACGGTTACGTTACAGGTTGCTGAATAGTAGCTATATGAAGCAGTTACTACTGCAGTACCCTTTTTATTTGCGGTAAATTTACCAAATTGGTCAACTGAAAGAACACTTTCATCAGAGGACTTATAGGTAATTTTTACTTCGTTTGAAGTATCGTTAGCAACAGCAACAACGTATTTCTCGTCGCCGACTATCATGCTAACGTCTGTTTGTTCAAATTTTATTAACTGAATTGAAGGTAAACCAGTATTTCCACTGCCGGAACTACTTGAACCTTTGTTGCAACCCGTGGAGGTTGCAACAAGGAAACTAAAGGAGAACGCAGCAACGATAGCTAATAAAACAAAAGATATTTTTCTTAATACACTTTTCATTTAATTGTTCCTCCTTTAATTATATGGTTTGAATCCAGGTCTTAACGTATCCAGAACTAACAATGTGTACCATTGAATAATCAGGCCACGTTGCAATGTTGGAAAGGATACGTGCTTTATAAGAATTATATTCTTCCGCAGACATAGAAGAACTGTTATGTTTGAACATAAGTAGAATAGGATCAAATGCTTCAAGTTCAATGTTGTAAGCAATTCTATACCATTCATCGTAGTTGGTTTGCTTTAAGTGTTCGATAGCCGCGTGTGCTTCGTCTGCCTTAGCAATCCAGCCCTTTAATACTACGGGTTTCCAATTGAATCTAAAATAAACTTGGTTATAGATAGAGAATCTCTTGTAAAGATCGTTTCTAACCGTTTCGTTGTGGTTGAATGCTCTGATACTGTTAAGTAAATCCATCATGATACCCGAAGCAGGACCATAACAAGCGTCAAACCATTTTTGCATTAACTTACCAGAATCTAGTAAAGAGTTGTAGCAAAGTTTTGCGTTTAGATAGCTAATTAGTCCACCAAATTCCGTTGGAGATGCACCGTGTATATTTTCTGAGTAGTAATAAGATCTACCACCAGCAAGGTAATAGTTAATACCCTTGGTATCGTAGTGATCAAAACCATCGTAGAAGTAGTTGTGATTTATGTTATAGTTATACATAAAGTAACCAATTCTACCACCGGAAACAGCTGCCCAACCATCAAATATATCTCTCGCCCAAGCGTTGTCCTCAGCAAAAAGACTTTGTTGGAAGTCGGTGTTAATGTTAGCGTACTTAATACAAGTATTTTTATGCATCATAACCGTTTCGTCGATAGCAACCCACTCACCTGTTTCAGGATCGATTTTTGCGGGCGGATCTTCGGTACCTAAGTATGCATAGTGACGGATTTCTAGGTTGTCTCTTCTATAAGGTTCGTTACCTGGTAATTCCATCCACTTTTTAACTTTTTCAGCAATGATGTTCATGTATTTAACAACAAGACCAGAATCTTTATAAACTTGCTTTTGTCTCGTACACTCATCACAGCCACACATACCGGGGTCGTCGGTAATGGTAATATCTACCGAACGGCTATAAGGATAAATTGCAGCGGGCAATCTGATAAGTTGCATTTTAATCATATCTGCAAAACGAGAAGTAATTTCGTCTAAATCAGCTTCATTGCCGTGAGCAGTATAACAAAGTTGAACGCCACCATACCAGTTAGCCTTGTGTCCCCATAATTCTTCTGGAACTAAGAGAACGGAGTTGTGTCCACCCGGCTTAGACAAAGCGTTATATAATGCATAGCCTTCTGGGTCGTTAGAATCGGCATACTTTCTAATATACGCTTCGTTTTTAGCAATTTGTTCTGGATCAGTAGAAGTAGGAATATACTCAGGGTTATCTTTAAGAATTTCTACCGCAGGAAGACTAGCAGCTTGGAAAGCTTTAACACGAGTACCATACATTCTAGAATCTTCGGTAGCGTGGTAAAGTTTTACACCATAGTCAGGTGCTTCACCCCAAGAATAATGTTCGTATGAACTGGTGGGTTGATAAGGAACGTCTGGAATATCGATAACGTTGTAGTTATACAACTTTAAGTCTTTTACGTTTTTATCGATAACGATAGTGTTTGCAGAGTAAACTTCCCAGTTAAACGTTAAATCCAAGAAGGTATAAACTGCGTTTAGAGTTCCGATATCGGTATTACCAACGATATAGATATTGTTATCTTTGGTTACGATTTTGCCACCGTACATTTGTAATTCATCTACGGTGTTAGTAATGCCACTAGATTGGAACAACGTGGTAGTATCCAAAGAAATATAATGTTGGTTTGGATTGTGTGCTTGATCTTCCAAAGGAAGAGTGGTATCAATAACAACCTCTAAGGTAATGTTAGTAGCCATTTCGAAGAAATAAACCATTTCGTTAATAGCATAACGATAATAGGTATCGTTAGCTTCAACAGTAGAACCCTGAACTACCAATTTGTATTCGGTTACACCGTTTTTAACAAGCCATTTATCTTCGGTTTCGGATACGAGATATTTATGAGTACCAAATTGAATTAAACCCATATCTTCGGGGTTGTTAACGTAATCTTCGGTATTGATAAATTCAACAGGAGCATTTGAGCCCGTGTCTTCGTTACCCTTGTCACAGCCAACGACTGCAACACACATAATTAATGACAATACTAAACAAAGAGATTTACTAAGAAACTTTAATAACTTTTTCATATTCATATCTCCTTATTGTACAAATACCTTGTAGCTTGCAGTGATGAAGTTACCGGAAACGTCTTCTACGTAATAGAGTACGGTGTAAACGCCACAGTATTCACATTCGAACTTCATGTCGTCTATTTCAATACCATTATCAATTAAATCGTACATATGATAGAAGGGGTCGATAACGTAAACGTATGCAACAAGGTCCTTTTTCTCGTCGTTGTTATCACTGTAAGTAAAATTCTTAGCAGTGATAAGATCACCAAGTTGCGCTTTAACAACGGTTAATTCGTTATATCCGTCAGCGATTGCGATAGACGGTTTTACGTTGTCGGCAACGTAAATTGAGTACGAACCGTAAATAACGTTGTTAGCGTTCTTTTGGTCTTTATAGGAATAAGTTACAACAACTTCGCCAAGTTCTGAAAGAATAAAGTCGTACGATCTAGTTGCGTCCAAATCTTCGGCAATTAAACCGTCAACGGTCTTGATTGGGTTGTTGTCAACGTCGGTAACACTTAATAGCGCCGCATCGTTACCATAATAGGTAGGAGAGAAAAGGTCGGAGCCTTCTAGCGCAGAAATAGTTACCTTTGCGTTTTTAACTTGGGTACCCATGTAAGTGGTGTCGTAACCAACGAAAGGTGCTTGGTTATCACGATTTTGCATATTCATAGGAGTTCCAAGCATGTTGGATATAACGATACCTGCTTTGGTAACGCCTTCGTTTCCAGAAGCAACCATGCCACCTAATTCAAAGGAGAATAAAATTCTATCACTCTTAAAGTTGTTGTCCCAGCCAACGCTACCTGCGGTTTGGTCGTTAAATTCGTTGGAGTTTGCCTTGAACGAAAGAACGAAGTTCGTACCGTAGAAAGCTGCCTTAGCGGAAGTTGATCTACCGTTAGAAAGTTCAACTAAATAACCAGAACCTTGTTGAGAATAAGTAATGGTTAAGGAGTTAGACGCATCTAAATAATCGGTAATAATAAACTTAACGTAGCCAACGTTTCTCATTGTTTCTGGAATATTAAAGTTTATCGAGAAAGTTGATAAGGATAAAACGTTAACGAAATCAGCAGAAACAACGCCCGTATCTTTTTCGGAAACAAGAGCAAAACCGGTGCTGCCGTATGCTTCTGAAACCATACCGTTACCTACGAAGTAGGAAGGAGTGGATAGAGCGGTTTGAGTAAAGTTAACGTCAACGACGTCTAACACGTTAGAAGTGATTTCTTCGGTGCCGTAAACGTATTTAAATTGTACGGTATTAGATGCAGTAATTTGAAGGTCTGCGTAGTTAGCAACCGATTCAAATGAACCACCGTCTTTACTAATGAAGTATTTAGCTTCTACTTGAGAAGGTCTAGTTTTAGTATAAACGTTTGCGTATACCGGATCGAAAGAATATTTAGCGCCCTTAATAACGTATTTAGGAAGCGCTACGTCAGTCCAAGAAATATCACTGCCCGCTTGCGAATTGAAGGTGTACTCTGCGGTTACGCTTTCAATAAAGTCGGACATTTCGAATACAACGTGGTATTTGCCAACGTTTTCAACGAATAATTTGCGAGTCTCTGGATTGATTTCTATCTTGTCAGATAAATCACCGTCGAAATAAGCAAAGATTTTAACGTCTATATACTTATTGTTAGAAACAACTTGATATTCAGGAAGAGTAAATTCTTTGCCAGCGTATACGGTCGAAATATTATCCTCGCCTAAATCGTATGAGATAAGTTTGTTGCCGTTCGCAGAACAATCTATAGACTTATAAGTAATTTCAACTTTACTTTCGTTATTAAACGCGTCTTTCGCATAATAAGTAATTAGATAATCGCCCGTAGATAAAGGAAGGAATGACTTTCCGTTGATAGTATAAGGCGCACCTTGATAACTAACTGAAACGTTAGAATAAGCAAGGTTAGGATCTAAGAATCTAGCGTCAATAACGTCTACCCTTTGTCCCATGGGAACGAAGATACCGTTTTTAATTTGATCTTCGGAAACGTCAAGTTCAATAACGGGGGCTTTATCGTCTACGGAATAGGGATCATGAAGTTCATCGCCAGACAAAGTACCGATAGAAGCAATTTCCATGTTTACGTTAACGTCCGCATATTTTTGACAGAAAATGGAAAGGTATACTTCGCCGTTGGTGAAGCCTTCGAAAGCGTTATTGGTATAAAGAGTTTTTGCGTCTAGGTCGTTAACTAAAACCTTTTCAACAGCACCTGCAGCAGTTGCTTCGGATACTCTAACTTGGTTAGTAGCAACGTCATAGAACAAATCTATTAACTGACCGTTTTCCGTAACGTCACCTACGCTAGGATTACCTGGGTGTTCGGAATAGCTTGCATAATATTTATAGCTGGTAGAACCGTTAATCATCAAATCGGGTTCAGTAAAGGTAAGAATTCTACCGTTTGCTTTCGTTCCACCTAATTCAGTGGTAAGCGAAGACATAGATTGACCTACAGCGGCTGCTTGGAAACTAGGCATTTGGTTAGGAATGTTATAGTTTCTACCAGCCATTAGGTATTCTACTTCTATATCAACGTATTTATTAGCGTCGTAAACGTCGGTTAATCTAACGTAAATGAATCTTGCTTGCTCTTGAATAACACCGTCAACCTTGTTAGCCGGTGAAAATTGATAAGGCAAGAAAGAAAGGAAAGGAATATTAAGACCGGTTTCCTTTAAGTCAATTACGTTATTCCATTTAAACATATCGTCCACGGGAACAGAAACTGATAAACCAGAAGTTTTGTTCTCAGATTCTATATTTTGGGAGATAGTTTTAAGGAAAGATACGTTTTCAACCTTGGTTAGCGAGCCGTCGTAAATCTTCTTGCTAACGGTGAAGGATTTTTCAGCAGTAACAACTTCTCCTTCGGGAGTAACTGCCGAGTATACTAATTTGTATACGCCTTCGCCAGTAAATACGTATTCTTGCACGTTCAAAGCGTTTCCGCTTGCAGTGTAAAGATACACTTCGGTTGCGTCGTACTCGTTGCTACCAACAGAGATTTTTGCAGTCTGCGGAACAACTAGTCTTTCGCCAACCAAGTAATTGTCTAGCAACGAAGCTATCGTGGCGCTATCTAACGAGCCGAGCTCTGCCCCTGCCCTATTTGAGAACAGAAATATCGAGCCAGCTAAAAAGAGCGCAGATGCAATAATTGCTAGAACAACTACTAATTTGTTCTTTAATTTTAACAACATCTTTATTTCTCCTTTCAGTAAGAGATTTTCTTTTTAAGACACCTAAAGTCGGTTTGACAAAAAACGTCAAATCGGCTTTAGGTTCAATTTTTTGTGTTTTAGGAGTTAATTAGCCTTTTAGACCACCCGCAGAGATATCACCCATAATCTTATCTCTGAATAATACGAAGATAAGAGTTATCGGGATAGCAAGCATCATGGTGCCGGCAATTTTGTAAACGTCACCGGTGAGCGACGAGTGTTTATAACCAATGTGTGCCAATTCATAAACTGCTAATGCCAAGGTAGGAATAGATGGCATGTAGATATACGACATGGAGTAGTCGTTCCAGTTAGCAACGAAAAGGATAAGGGTTATAGTAAGTATGGTTTTAATTCCAAGAGGAATTATTATGGTTAATAAGATGTTAAGTTGTGAAGCACCGTCAATTTCAGCAGCTTCAACGTAGGAATCAGGTAAACCTTCAAAGAATCCGTAGAATACCAAGAAGTACATACCACCGAAACAACATCTCATTAGTAACATACCACCGTATCTACCGAACAAGTTAAGGTCTTGCAATAGCTTTACGGTTGCAGGTTGCGTACCAACGGTTGGAACCGTCATCATAAAGATAACTAAGCCGTATATAAAGGCGCTAAACTTAAATTTGTATTTCGCACAAAGGAATGCTACTAAATAAGTAATAAACACTTGCGCAAAGCTACAAATTACTGCCATGTATAAGGTGTTAAATAATAATCCACCTACACCAACGTCGCCGTGGTTAATGCTTACGGCGTTAACCGAGTCGAACATGGTAAAGTATGATACCTTACTTTCGCAATAGAAGTGTTCCATAATGGTTTTATAGTTACCAAACTTTAAAGCATTATAGAATTCAGCTTCAAAACCTTCTATTTTGGTAGGCAAGGAAAGCGCACCGTTATAGGTATAGTCGTCTATATATCTAAACGATTGAATTAAACCCCAACCGAGTAGGATAAATATAGTTAACGCATAGAAAACCAAGAAGCTAGCAACGCATATTTTAAATATCAAGTCAATTTTACTTTTAGATTTCATATCATTGCCCTCCTATTAATCTACGCTTGGACCGTACTTATACAACAAGTGTCTTACACCGAATACGATAGGAATAACAACTAAGGTTACACACAAACCGTATGCGCAAAGTTCAGACGCGGTGTGCTCGATACCGTACAATTGTTCTCTAAGGTCGGTAATACGTTTGGTTTGTAAATACATATAGAATCCCATAGTATTTACCTTTCTTACCGCTTCTTGACTTAAACCACTGAGTTGTTCTCCGTACAAGCTTAGCAAACCAAATTGGTTGTTAAAGATACCAGTAATAGAGGTTATGGTTAAAGCTATAAGCGTTGGGAATATCAAAGGAACTGAAATATACCAGAATTCTTGTATTAAGTTACATCCGTCCAAATGACAAGATTCTACAATAGATTCGTCTATACCAGACATTGCACCCGAATACATAAGTATGTTAACACCGAATTGACACCAAATGTTAAACACCATAACTCCCAGGAATACCGTATTGTCGTCATATAAGAATCCTTCGTAGTCGCCTGCGTGAGACGTATCGCCAAAATCGATTATAGAACGAAGTTCCATATATCCATCGTACATAAGTCTGTTAAACAAGATTGCAAAAACAAGACTGGATATTAAGGCGGGCATATAAAGTATAACCTTAAAGAAGCCCGACATAGGATACTTTTTGTAAATGTAGTAAGAGAAAATCAATTGCAAGGTTAAAGCAATTGGGAAGTCAATCGCATACATTTTTGCAGAGTTCCCTATTTTCCACGCGTGTTCAACGATAATTTCGTTCCATACGTGAACGAAGTTATCGGGAAAAGCAAACTGCATGTCAAATCCAAGAACACCAACACGTTCAACCATTTTGAAGAAGGACATGTAGATGGTGCTGAAATTTACGTAAACGTAGAACAAGCACAATTGTATAAAGGGAAGTGCTAGCATCAAAACGTAAAAAATCAGTTTGTTGCGCAATCTAGGATTGTTAATAATGTTACTTTTTACTGTTTTTTCCATTTTTTCACCAAAAGTTTTTAAGTCGTACACGCACGCGTATTATATATAATGTATAAATACACGCGCGTTACGACTATTAATCAGTTATCGTTAATTAATCACCCATATATTGAGCGCCTTTCCAAGAAGCTTGCTTTTGTGAACTGTAAGTAAATAACGTATAGAAATTGTTGCCATAGTTATCTAAGCCGATATTCTTTGGAGAAACCAACCAGCCGTTCTTAGAACCGTCTGCATTTTTTGCATTAAAGGTATCGTAATCGAATAAATCTGGAATATTTGCAGGAGCAAAAGGCCTTTCAGAAGTTGAAACTAACGCAAGAGTTGTTTTTTGGAAAGCAGAAAGATTTGCTACGTGTTCGTCTTTAACGTCGTAAGACATTGCACAACGATATACACCTTGGCTTCCAGTGTAGTAAGAAAGCGCGTCGTCGGTATGTAAGAACTTCATAAAGTCTTTAAGCATGTTTACGATTAAAGTGTTGTTCTTATATCTGCTATTAATATAGATAGATGCACCTTGAGAAATAGGGTCAACGTGTTCGTTTGCAGTTTGAGTGCTGTTCATAATTGGAAGATCGGTAGTTCTATTCGTTTTAGAACCAAGATCAGCAGCAGTACCAACGCCGGTTACGTAGCCAGTAACTAAGGTAGGCATGCTCATCCATTGAAGGTCGAGTTGTCTGCCGGTTTTGTTGGTAACGTAGTTCTTAAATTTATCCATAGCGCCGTTCTTTTTAGATTCGTTATACCAATAGTCACCTTCGATTAACATACCGCAAAGCTCGTTGGTTTCCTTACCGATTTTTACGCCGTTAAGAACGAATCTTTCTTCACCTTCTAAGTGAGAACATTGGTCGTCCGCAGAAATCTTGGAGTACCAACCTTCTTTATGAGCAATATGAAGGAATGCAGTTCCCCAATATCTACCAATAGAATCGTTTGCAAGATAACCGTTTTCAAGGTTAACCTTTACGGTTTCTACTTTAGGATTGAAAATAGTGTCGTATCCTAAGAACTTTTCAGCAGTAACACCGGTAACGATTTCCATATCCTTACCTTCTTTACCATTGTAGTCCCAACGCGCTTGATAAGCATCGTAACCAGCAATAGAAGCCCAAAGGTTGCTGAGCATTTCAGTCCTCTTAGATTCGGAGTTGCCGTATGCCGTTAAAGGAGAAATACCCTTACTCTTCATATAGTCGCAAAGAATAAGAAGTTCTTGCAAGGAAGTTGGTTGTCCGTCGTCGGCAGTGCCTTCGATTCCGTCGTTACCAACTGCAAGTTTTGCGCCATCAACGATTTCAGCACCACCAGAACCTGGGATGAAGTATGCGTTGCCAAACTTGGATTCGTATAATTCACTGTCAAAAGTACCCCAAGTGTCAGGATGCGCAAAATATAAACCCTTGCTCTTAAAGTGGTATGCGTCGATAGTTAAACCGGTTTTGATACCATAGCTAGGTAAGCCGTAGCACTTTCCGTCAGGACCGCATAATACTCTTTCGTAGTAAGAAGGAATAATTTTGTCCTTAATAGAAGTTTCGTTAATACCGTCTCTGTCTCTATCGTCGATTTTTTCTTCAACAACGTCGGTAATATCAACAACTAAACCTAAGTTTGCTAAAGATCTTGCAGTTTCGTGACCCATATCACCGTGTGCTACGTAGAAGTGAGTGGACGAGTTTGCAGTGATAGAAGTACTGTAAACACCGTCTATTTTGAATCTAAGACCTGTTTGACCATCAGCATAAGAGTCTTCCAAGTGAAGTTGTTCATAATCTTTAGCTAAGTCTACAAGCCAGTTTTTGTTAACGCCTGCGTCGTAAATCGTAACGTCGATAACAGTTTCCTTGCCGGTGTAGCCGTCGGGAATTTCTTCACCACCGCCACCGCCACCGCAACCAACTGCAGAGAACGCCATCAATCCGCAAAGCGCAACTGATAAAAGTTTTTTGAGTTTCTTCATTGTGTACCTCCTAAAATGTATAATAATCCCACAATAGAATATTTACTTTGAAAATTTTACTACATATCGGCTGTAAAATATATCAAAATATTGACATTTTTGAAAAATGTTTTTAAATTTTGTTATTATTTTGCAAAAGTTTATTTTTTTAAGGTCAATATTTCAAAAAAATAGTCTTTTATTGGTTATTTTGGCATTTTTTGGTTTTTGATTTTTATTGCTTACGTCGGCTTTATCATTGCTTTTTCGTCAGTATATGATTATTTTGAATCAACCTATTAAAAAGTGGTGATTTTTAGCGTTTTTTGGGGTAAAAACGCTTGTTTTTGATTATTTTTGAAAGACAAGGGTTTTTGTTTTGGTTTTTAACGTTTTTGGGGTAATCTTTCTCCCTTTATATTATATCATACGCTCGTCTTTGGTTCAATAGGTATTTTTTGGTATAATTGGCAACAAAATACGCCCGTGACAAACACGGGCGTTTTGTAATTATTAAGTTAAGATGGTTACGACACTGACGGAAGCGACGATACTCCACCCTGTTCTGGTTCTTGGTCTTGTTCGGGACGGTCGTATTCTAATTTTCCGCCCGACTTAAAGATTTCCCATTCTTTTAGCGTGGTAGTTGAATAGTCGAATAATTGGTATAAACTCATTGACGAATTGCTATTTATTATTTGTCCTAGATATCCGTCTACACCCTTGTCGTAATCGTAGTAATAGTCGACGTCGGTATTGTATAAATTAGTTATTATTGGGCTTATAACCCTATCTTCCCCTAAAAAGCATTGCATTGCTGATATTTGATAGGGGTTTAGTTCCATTAAATAGTGTTCTTGAACGGTATATTTCATTGCAGTTCTCGTAAACCCTTGTTTTGCAGTATACGTAGAAAGTCCACGTTCAGTAAAGATATATTTTATAAATTCTTTGCAAATTTGCATACCACCTATATCGTGAGACATTCTTTCGTTTAAGAACATATTCCCTGCAAGACCACAATGGGTAAAAGTTGCGTTTGGCTCGCCGTCAGCGTTGGGCGTTACCGTACCTTTAACCTTGGTGGGAAGTGGCATCCAACGAACGGTTAATTCACCCGTCCCTATACGATTAGTGTATAAGTGGTATCTTTTTATACTGCCCGAGTGCACGCTTTTGTTATACCACCTATCGGTAGTAATAAGCATTCCACAGGTCGGGTTAAGCAGACCGTCAATATTCATGCCGTTGAGCAAAAACCTTTCTACAGTTTGCGTTTCAGTTAGGCTTGTATCTTTACATAAGGGAGAATACCAGCCTTCGTCGTTAATTATTTTTAACAAGGACATTCCCCAATATCTGTTTACGTTGGAATTGGCTAGGTATCCGTTATCTTCCGTGATAGTTGTTTTTTCGGTAATAGGTTGTTTTACGTAGTCTATTCCGTCAAAAGCGTTTTGGGTTTGGGAAAATCCCGTCACCACGTCTATTTCCCCGTTAAAAGTGTATTGGGTTTGATAACCTTCCCTACCCGATAGGCTTGCGTACAATGCGTTGTATAAATACTCCTTATCTCTTGGGCTTTGCGCCGTATACGTGAATGGATTTACGCCTTGACTGCGCATATAATCACACAACACGAAAAGTTCTTCTAAAGAAGTTGGCAGACCGTCGTCCATCGTACCGAAAACTCCGTCGTTTCCACACGCTTTGTAGGTGGTCACGGGAGCTTGACTATCGTATTCTTTTATAAAAATTGCCTTTCCGTATTTGCAAGAGTAAAAAACGCTGTTTTGGTCGGTTGCTTTTTGTGGGTCGGCTAGATATAATCCGTATTTTTGAAAAACCTTACTATCGTAAATAACTCCTTGACGTTCGCTTGCGCACGGCAAGGCGTAATAATCGCCTTTTTGGTCGGTTAATAAAGGTTTATATTCGTCTAGTATCATATCGGAGATTTTTACGGTAGATTCATCACCCGCAGGAGCGTTTACCACGTCGGATATTTTTACCAAAGATTTTTGTGAAATTAGTCTAGATAGGTCTTGGTACCTTCCGCTATCGTCCATATACATATGAACGTCAAAAAACGGAACTCTTTCTAAATTTATCTTATCAACCATCTCTAATCTCAAATCCACCCCTTTATTTCCGTCGTGATAACGGTCTTCTTGATGGAGTTGTTCAAAGTCGCTTATCAACGTCCTTAACCACGAAAAATCGGTGCCGTTATCAGAAGAAACTTGCAAATAAACCACCGAAGGATATTCCCTTACTACGTAATTATTATTCACGCTAAAACAGCCGACTTGAAAAATCAGCGTTAATAATAACGTTATTAAGGTTAGTCCTTTTAGTTTCTTCATACGATACCTTTCCGTTTAGATTAAAAAAGCATATTGATTGGTCAATATGCTTGGGCTTTTTATTCGTCGGCAGAGTGCCTATACTGCAATGGTGTTTTTCCCGTTTTTCTTTTGAATATATGACAAAAATAAGCTTGAGAAGAAAACCCACATCCATACACTATTTCGGTAAGTGGCATAGCCGTTCTTTTTAACAGTGCCTTTGCGTTATTGATTCTTAATTCAAGTATAAAGTTCTGAACGGTCTGTCCAGTAGTTGCTTTAAAAACTCTGCAAATATAAAACTTGTTGTACTTTACAGCCTCGGCTATATCGTCAAGTTTTATGTCCTTGCGAAAGTTCTTTCTAATATATTCAGAAACCTGTTTTACCGCCTTTTGTGGTAAGGTCTTTTTTGAAGCGTGAAGTCCTTGCACTTCAAAGTCCCCCATTATAATCTTATACTCCAATTGTATTCCATCAAATGGGGTAAAATATATAAAAATATTGACTACTTTTGCTTAAATTTAAAAAATTTTTTAAATTTTTAGTCTTTTAGCAGGATAAATCCTTGTTCGTCAAGCATAAATTGACTGCCAAAGGGCGCGCTTATCTGGTTGAATAAATCAACTATTTGTTGAGATTCTTCTCGATTTGCCACGGAAGGCAACCCGTTGGTTAGGTCGGTTTTTGTAAAGTTAAGTTCTAACGGCAATAACTTAAACGAGGTCATTTTTTCGCCTTCAAATTTTAAACTTGGCAATACCGTTTGATAGTTTTTCTTTTCTAGATGAAGTCCAACTTTCCCGTTTCTTGAACGAACGTTTAACGCTTCTTTTGCCGTGGCGTTTATATCCACGCCATACTGCTCCATAAAATCTGCCGGTAGATATTCTACTTGTGGGCCTTGATATATAAAATCCCCTAGCGAATAGAAAATAGGCTTTCCTTTGTAGATTTCTATTGGACGTAGTTCGTGCGCTCCACCACCAAAAATTGCCGATACGCCGTTGTCTATACAACTTCTGCAAAATTCCGTTAGGTAGGCAGGGGGATTGCGATGACTTACGTCGTCGTTATCGTGGCAATGTATTTGTAAAAACACGTAATCGTTTTCTTCTTTTGACTTTTTTAGAAGGTCGAGTAAACGCCTCTTATCCTTTTTGTTACAAATAGTTTTAGGTTGGTCTTTATTAGTAGTAAAAGTTACTTCGCCAAACTTAAACACCCCGTCCGGATCGGGCGTTGCATAGCCGGTTGCTATAAGTTGTTCGCGAGTGAAGTTTATGCCCGTATCTTTTGCTATTTGTCGTAACGTTTCTTGTTGTTCCTTAGATACTAAATAAGATTTTTCGTGTCTTAAAAAGTTTACTCCCGGTCTTCCTTCAAACGTTTTGGTTGCCCTTCCAGCCTTTGACGGTGGTTGATATATACAATCGACTGCAAAAATAGCTATCTTTTTATCGTCAACGGTTAAAATTGCGGGGGCTTCGGCTTGGTCTAAGGTCGCGCCCGTGCCCGCATGGGCTAAATTCATTTGGTCTAGGTGTTCAATGGTAGACAACAAACCCTTAAACGAATAGTCCATGCAATGATTGTTTGCCGTGCCGTAAAAGTTAAAACCCATACTTGCTAAGTGAGAAAAATGTTCTTTTTTGGTGTTTATCCAAGTGCCACCCGAATATGCGTTTGCAAAACTTCCAAAATCACTTAAATTGGTTTCTAAATTAGTTATTTTTACTTGATGCGCATTAATAAAATCAGTAACTTTCTTTTTTTCTTGCGAATAGTATTCGGGGAAAGGAGCAACGAAAAGCGCGTCGCCCGTGCCCGTTACCGTCAAGGTTTTTTTAGACATGTTTTTTCCTTTAAAAAACAGCGCTTTTGCCTAAAAAGACAAAAGCGCGCGTTTTTATAATTATTTTCTTCTGGTTTGTTGTAAGGTGTAGTGTACGTCGTCCGCCTTTTCTTCGTCGGTGAATTTTCTCCAAGTATCGATTGGCTTACCTTCGTTATAAGTTCTGTCGTTAACAGATTCTGCAGTACCCATAACGGTTACGTTGATTTGACGTTTTCTTGCACGTACTTGGTCCCAGTCAACGAAATAGATGTGAGCAAATTCGCCACCGTCTAACACGCCGTCTTTAATGGTCATAACTTCGCTTCTTCCAAAGAATACCGAACGTAAGTGACCGTCGGTATTTAACGAAGTGTAGTCACCTGGTTCATTTACGTATCTGCCAAATTGAGAGTGAATTGGACCTGGGTGCATATATGCGTTAGTTTCCGAGTAGTCGGGAATAAACTTTTGCATAATCTTTAATAGGTCGTGTTGTAAATATTCTAAATCGTACACGTCAATGTCGTGAGAACATTCTTGAATCATTACCGAACAAGTGGTGTGGTGAGACGCGATGGTTACCGTACCGTTTTTAATACCAGATTCTTTAACGATATCGATGATTTCTGCCGATACGTCGTGGAAGGTAGGTCTCCAACCTTTTGATTGTACGTTGAGTTCTTTTTGAAATACTTTAAATTCCATGGTTTTTTCTCCTTAAAATAGTTTCATTTTTATTTAACCTTTCGGTTTTGTTTTTTTGTAAATAACGCGATTAGTAATCCAATAAGCAAGGTTTGTACTATTATCTCAACTAAAATTACGCCGTAAGTAATTCCCCATCCTGCGCTTATGGTTACACCCATTATTGCAGGCGCCGCCGCCGCGCCTATTGACGCCGTTGCGTTAGTGTACGCCGCAAATCCACCTGCATTTATCTGGTCTTTCATTCTTGCAACGATTACCGTTTCAAATACTGAACATACCGCCCTTGAAACTAACGCGTATACTAGTAGCAATACTATTGCTAGCACTACGTTTATGGAATACGCAAAATACACGACTAATCCGATAACCGTCAACACAATCGAGCCGATTAGACCAACTAAATAGTAGTTGTTAAACTTTTCGCAAAGGAGTATCATTGCAATCGGACCAAAGATTACGCCTATCGGAACTATTACTGAAAATAAAATAGATAGAGAATCGTCTAGTTGATATACGGTTTTTAGCATAGACGGTATAAAGTCTATTATAGAACTGTATATAGCGTATACCAAAAAACAAATCACACCTACTATTACGTAGTATAACACTTTCGACGCCTTTGAGTCAATAGTAATTATCTTGGTTTGTTTTCTTACGGTTGCAGTGGAAAATCCGTTTTTAGACTGGTAATACTCTTCGTCTATTTGTAAAGTTAAATATTTTGGTATTTTTTCTATTGCCGTAAGAGTTATTACGAAAAAAATCAATACGGCACAAAATAGCACTGATACGATAATAAAAGACAA
The DNA here is from genome assembly GCA_017399945.1 of Clostridia bacterium. Lineage (GTDB taxonomy): Bacteria > Bacillota > Clostridia > Christensenellales > Borkfalkiaceae > UBA1259. The sequence goes on along the minus strand of JAFQAQ010000016.1, from coordinate 21,306 downwards.
CCACCACGCTTTTAGCCCAACACATATAGACGCTATCGCGTAAGAGACTATCGTTCCCGCGGGGAATCCGCAAGTCATCATGGTATTAGCTTTTGGCAACATGGTTGATGGAAGGTGTTTTATTACGAAATACATACACCCTGCCCATACGCCTGCTTGGAATATGCCTATTAAGGATAAAGTTATCCAAAAATATAACTTCCCATTAGCAAAGGCTAGCGACGCCGTGAGCACGCATGAAATTAAGATGGACGAAACTAAATACTTTTTGACGTTTAGTTTTGACATAAACAGGGAAAGCACTAGTTGGGTAATTGCGTAGACCACGAAGTAAAAGGTCATTCCCAAATTCACCGAAACGTCGTCCATTGCAAAAACTTGCATCAACTCAGTTCTTTGCGCTATGTAAACTAATTTTGACGCCATCATGAAAGTTATCACTAAAAAACTTGCTATTATCAGCCTGTTAGATAAACTTTTACAATACCGTTTTTCCATTATTTGCCGTTTCTTTCGTCGTATGCTTTTCTTACTGCTTTAATCATTTCTTCGGCTAAGCCTAAGGGGTTTGCCGATTTAGCGATAGCCGACGAACAACCGGATGCCGCAGCGCCTGCTTTTACTATATTATAACAATCTTCGGGTTTACTTACGCCTGCAGATGGGAAAGGTTTGATTTGTGGGTTAACTTCCCTTATAACCTTAATAACTTCGTCAACGTATTCCTTATCAGCTGGCTTGCCCGTTCCAATAAGTTCGCTTGGCTCGGCAACTAAAATGTTTGGGCCGAGTTTTGCAATTGCTTTAACTTCTTCAACAGAGTCTGCACATACCATAGTTGCAAGACCTAACTCGTCTGCACGTTTAATTGCTTTTTCAATTTCTTCTAGGGTAAGTTTGTGTTCGGCGTGGTTAAGCATAACCCCTACCGCACCAGCAGCTTTTAACGCTTCCGGAAGAGTTCTTCCCATGCCCTTACCAACGGGAATACTGTCCATATGTTGAGAGTAAACGTGTATTCTTTTGGTGTTTTTTGCTATATTATAAATTTCGGTATCAGGAACGTCTAAAATTACGTCTACGCCGTACTTTTCTGCAAGTGCGTCTAAACCTTTTGCAATTTCTAGTAGAGTTTCGCCGTACATATAACATTTTGGGCCGTATTCAAAAAATGGTTCGCTGATTTTATAATCCTTAAACATCGTTTAATCTCCTTAAAATTATTTGTTATTTAATCTTTCGCCAACTGCTCCACCTGGATGAATTAAGGCAAATTGTTCATTTTGAAAGTTTGTTTCTTCAATAAGCGCAGTTTGTAACGCATGGAATATCATACAAAGCGCCGTAGTAGAAGTAGTGCCTTGCGAGTTCCATTTATCCGTTTCCCTATTAACAAACTGCTTTAATACTACGTCTGCGCCCTCTGCTAAGGGGGATTGCATATTTTCGGTAACGCTTATTATTTTTACGCCCTTCTTTTTACAAATGTCCATAATAGGTAAAAGTTCTTTGGTTTTTCCACCACGAGAAGCAAATATCATTACGTCCCCTTGTTGTAAATATCCAGACGCGCCGTGAACTGCTTCGGCAGGAGAAATAAATCTTGCAGGACGTTCAATACAACACATTAAATGCGCCATATGTTGACAAATTATGCCCGAATGCCCACACCCACAAGTGCCGATTCTTACTGCGTTTTTCAAAAGCTCTACTGCTTTTGCAAAACTTTCTTCATCTAAGTAATCAAGCATTTGTGAAATGCATTCCGCTTCTATTTTATAGGCTTGTTTAACAGCTTGTAAAGTTTGTTCTTTCATATTATCCGTCCTTAATTTTTACACGTCGTAATATCTATTACGAACTACTTGGTTAGTATAACACTTTCATACGTGATTAGTCAATCGTAAAAAGTAAACTTTTTAACGAAATATTTTCGCAACAAGCCTAACAAAAAGCCGACGAAGACTTCTTCGTCGGCAGTGTTTTATTTTTTTAGGCAGTTGCCGTATTTATCAACCGAATACACCTCGTAATCAGCCGTTTGGTCGGTTACCGTTAAATATTCGGCAACGGTTGACGCAATTTGCACGTCCTTTTTATAAACCCTATAATAAACGTGTTCTAAATCGTCGCACGCTTTCCACCTTAGTTTTCCGTCCTTGACAACCACCTTCTCAATTTGAGAAGGTTTTCTATCTTGATAATCAGTTGTTAAAAGAATCATTGAACGAGCAGAAACGATAAAGGTGTACACGCCGTCTTTTTGGCCCACTAGCCCGTCATGCCCTTGCAAGTCGTTAAAGGCGTTGTAAGGTGGATTTTTGGCGTTATACGAATATTTTCTAAAAGGTTTTGAGTTTTTATGTTCGCAAGTTAAAGTTATTTGTTGGTCTTGTTCTTTCCAGTTGACGATTGCAAGCGACATACTTCCGTCTGAGTTGGTTACTGCCGTAACACGTAGGTCTTTATCGTCAAACTCGGGAACAAGCACTCTTGAACCTTTTCTAAAATACTTTGCCATAAGCCCCATGGTGTAATACGGTGCGTATGCACGATAATCTTTTTCTTCGTCACACCAACGTATCATTCCATTTTTGTTGTATCTCGTGCTTACTCCGTGCCCAGAGAATCTCGTTGCGTCGAACAACGCCTTTTCTTCTTGGGTGTCACCGTCTTCGGATAACATTGGGTCCGGATAATCAAACAACGTCCAAGCACAACCCGAAAGGCAACCACTATTTATAGTCGCACAACACACTTCAGGATATTGCAAGGCAACGTCGCCTTCTATTTCAGGGAAGTTTACGTAGCTTGCGCTGTCTTCAAACATTGCTTTATGAACTCTGCCACTTTGCTTAAAACCAAATTCGCCTAGCACGAATCGTTTTTCTTTGGAGAAACTGCGACTTACCATAGTTTCTAGCATTGATTTCAATCTCTCGTAAAAGGCAGAATCTCCCGTCTTTACGTCCCAAAAATATAGGTGATGGCAAAAACACTCGGTTGTGTCTGCCAAATTGTTGACTGCCCAATCGAATTGTGGCCAAGGATCACCAAAACCCGACGAGTCTAGCGCTAGCAAACCAACGTTTAGTTTATGGCGACGAAATGCCGAGTATAATATTTCCTGCAATTCCTTAAACAACGGTAAATTGTAAGTTAGAACCGTCCTATCTTTGCCTACGGCAAGTTCGTTAGTTAAACAATAATGGCGTATCTTGGTGCATTTTCTTTGGTTGATTAGATATTCTAAATTGCAAGCAACTTTTTCGGCGTATTCTTCCATGTTAAAATCCTTGTCCATATAAGGCATTCTTCCCGGAACAAGATATAAAGTAGTGTTCGCCTTTCTAAAAGTTTGGTCGTAATAATCTGCAAATCTGTCCATATCTTCCTTTGACCAATCGGCGTATCCTGTAAATACCCTTGCGTAAGTAGGAGATATTTCCCTAAAACATTTTAACACTACTTGATTTTTGAAATCGTCACTCATAATTCCGGACATGGTTGCTTCACTATTATGAAACCCTATACCACCAAACAACCATCTATGCGCCGGTTTAGTTATTTTAATATTTGCCATAAATTCCCCTATTTATCCACTCTTAAAATTGCTTTTACTACTTGATCTGAACACACTTCTTTACCATATTCGGTAAGGTGTATCAAATCTTCTTCTTTGATAATCTTTTCACGTTCATTTATAACCACGGAAAACAGGTCGTTAACCAAATCCACCTTCTCGCCAAGCCTTTCGATTAACCTGCGATTATATTCTTCAATATCCGATACGAAATGCCCTGCTTTTTCGTCTAATTCCTTTTCCTTTCTAGTGGGCGTGGTGGTCGCTAAAATTATTTTTGCATTGGTGTGTTTGCGTAAAAATTCATACGTTCTTTCCATGTTGGAAAGGTATTCTTCTATATCGCAAAAACATCTGTTTTCACCAAACAGTCTTGCAGTATCCCACAAGCCGTTATTCCAATGAATTATATCGGGTTCGGTCATAAATTCCTTTACTTCGGGCAAGGGTTGTAAGCCAATCCAAAAACGAACGCTATTTAGCGTATACGCCGAGAACCTGCAGTTTTCTTTAGGGCCGAATACTTGGTAGTTTTCGCCTAATTTTTCTTGAACTTTTTGTTGGTATCCACCACGAATTGAATCGCCAATTAACAATACTTTTTTCATAATAATAAACCTACCTATTTTCACCGTTATATTCTAGCATTTTCTTTAAGCCGTTTAGATACCCGAAAGCGTTTGCCCTTGCAGTATGCCCCCACCTCGTATCGTTGTTGATAAAGGGCACGTGGTCGTCTAAAATAAGTCCTTTATATCCGTATTTATGCAATAAACACATTATCTTTGCAGGGTTGTATCTTCCGTCACCTAAAAAGCATTCCTTAAAGTCGTCTATATTGCCTTGAACGTCCCTAAAATGCGTCATATAGACCTTGCCCCTTGAAACGAATTTTTCTATCATTTCAACCACCTTTTCTTCCCCACCTAGTTGAGAAAAAGAACCCATACAGAAGTTGATACCCCAAGCGTCGCTATCGGCTATTTTTTCCGCCTTTTCAAAATCTTCTACCGAGATAAAAATCCTATCTACTCCGGCAATATTTTTTACTGGGGGATCGGACGGGTGGATTATAAGTTTTACCCCTGCCTTTTCGGCTTCTGGAATAACTGCTTTAATAAAATATTCGTAATTTTCCCATAAATCCTTTGCCGTAGGTAAAGGAACTTCCCTTCCAAATTTTGCCATGTGTTGGGCGCTTACTGCGTATGCGTTAACGCCCGATTTTGCAAGTTCTGCATTGTAAGAAGATGCTTTTGCTCCACCCCTAGTAGGCTCGTTTATACTAGTTCTCCAAGCCCAAGTGGGACAAAAGTGATGCCCTAAAATCGGTATGCCGACTTCACCCATATTTTTGATAGTTTTTACGTAGTTATCTATCTTTTGGTCACGGTCCTTTCCACCTAGCATAATGCTTTCAAAAAAGCGTATGGGGACGTTTTCAATCATTTCTAATTTTAGTTCGAACTTTTCCGTGTATTCTTTTAGCCATTTTAACGCCCTTACCGTCCAAAAGTCTTCGTCGTTAGTCGCTATTGGCGGTGTGTTAAAATGAAACCCTTCACTCCCCAACTGCCTTGCCATCAAAAGAGCATCGTCGTTAAATTCTTTTATAGCACCTAAGATTATTTTCATTTTTATTCTCCTTTTTTGTAAAGGTTTATCTTTAAGCCTTTGGCCTTCACGTCGGCTATATAAAGAGAACCTGCGTTTTCATCTTGCTCGTTAAAACTTGCCGAAGTTATCAATAATTTATCGTATCCTTCCCCCACGAAAGCGCACGAAGACGGCTTGTTAACTTCCACGTCTATTTGGTCTACTACGAGTGATTTTTCAGCGTCTATTTTTAATACTTTGCCACCCTTCCATATCGCCACCCATAAATTGCCTTCTTGGTCAATACACATTCCGTCCGGCACTGCGTTTTCGGGAATAATGTCTTTTAAGTCGCAACACGTTCTTCTGTTGGAAAGTGGGTTTTCTAAACTGCCGTCAAAATCAAAAACGTCCACTTTTTTAAGGGGAGAATCAACGTAGTACATTTTTCTTCCGTCAAGCGACCAATCTAAGCCGTTTGAACAGTTTACGCCATCTAAAAGTTTGGTTAATTTGCCCTTTTTAAGGCGATAAAAAGCACCTTTGCTATTAGCGTCCGTAGTGCCTAAATAGTAAGCGCCGTCTTTGCCCACCTTTCCATCGTTAAAACGCCTTCCTAGGATTTTTTGCGGGGCGTGTGATAATTTTATATCACCCTTTTTATCTAGAAGATATACGCCCGTTTCCATACCCAAAAGAAAATCTCCGTCTTCACAAATTGCCATGCAACCTATTTGTTCGGGTAGGTCAACTTTTTTTAACACTTTTCCTTTAACGTCAGCACTATAAAAACACTTGCCCCTGATATCTACAAAATACAAGTTTTTATCTAAAGGGTTATATAACGGGTTTTCGCCAACCGTTAAGTTTAAGTTTATAAATTTGCTACATTTCATATTAATATCTGCCTGAGTTTAAGCAGTCCATTCCACCGTCTAATATAACGCCTGAACCAGTCATATTTCCCGATTCGTCAGAGGCTAAAAAGTAAACGCCTTTTGCAACTTCTTCAATGGTAGACACCCTGCCGATAGGCAAGGACTTATCACGATATTCTCTTTCTTTTTCGGTTAGTTTATCATATCTATCCGTGCGAATAGGACCCGGCATAAGACAATTCGACCTAATTCCGAATTTTCCTAAGTCAACTGCAAGTGATTTAGTTAATGATAATATCGCACCTTTTGATGCGTTGTAAGAACTTCTTCCTTCGTTACAATCTTGATAGTTAACAGAGCCTAGAAAAACGAGAGTTCCTTGCACGCCCTTTTCAACCATAACTTTTGCAAACGTTCTTGCAACGGCAAAATTACCAACCACGTTACAATGCAAAACTTCTTCCCATTCTTCAATAGGAACGGTCAATGGGTCAACCCCAATGCCAAGCATTGCACCGTTTAAGATTATACTGTCTGGAATATATCCCGTTTGCATAACCTTTTGCAAAAGTTCATCAACCTTGTTCGTTTGGCGAACGTCGTGCGCAAAACCAAAAACCACGCCGTTAGTTTGCTCTTTAAGTTGTTTTACGGCTTGGTCAATACTTTCTTGATTTCTTGAAGTAATAATCACAGCCCAACCACGCTCGGCAAAAAGTTTCGCAATGCCGTAACCAGTGTTTCTATTTCCACCCGTAATTAAAACAGTTTTCATACTAAACCTCTATGCGTTTTTTATAATTATATCATCACAAAAGCACTCTAACAAGCAACAAAATTGGCTATATTATACAACTATATTGACTTTTTGATATTTTTGAGTTAAAATAATCGTAATAGGAGATAGAACATGCAATTTAAGGTGTTAGAATGTAAACGCTTTACTGCGCCAAAAAGTTTAAATTACAATTACTGCACGCGTTTAGTTAAGGACTTTGAAATAGACATCGAACTTTCCAACGGGAGAGAATATTCAATTGCCGATAAAAGTTATCATATAAAACGTGGAGATATGTGCATTAGATTCCCCGGTCAAGTTCTTAGCGCAAGGGGGTGGCAAGATTCTTATATTTTAACCTTGGATTTTAGCCAAAAAACCAATCCCGAGGGTTATACGAGAAATATTAAAGGGCAAATTCAACAGCCGATACCATACGATTTTTTAAATACTTTGCCAAACGTGATTAGTTTTGACGAAATCGTAACTCTAAAAAACGTTTATGAGGAAATAATAAGTTACGCCGACAAAAACGACAAAAACGTTAAAATTCTCGTTGAGGAACTTCTTTACACTGCTCTTGCAAGAAGTAGAAAAATTGCATATCATTCTTTAGAAACTAAAAACTCAATTGTGGATTTAGCAGTGAAATTTATTAAAAGTAAGTTCCACGAAAATATTCGTTTAGAAGATATTGCTAGCCATTGTCACGTTGACAAGAGTTATCTTATAAGGGCGTTTAAAAAGGCGTTAAACAAAACGCCGTTTGAATTAATTATTGATTTGCGACTTGAAAAAGCAAGAGACTTGGTTTTAAGTACAACGGCAACTATTGAGCAAATAGCAATTCATTGCGGGTATAAAACCACTTCCTTTTTTATTAAAGAATATAAAAAACGTTTTGGCGTTACGCCAAGTGCGCACAGAAAATAAAAAAACCACTCTTTCGAGTGGTTTTTGCTTTGTCTTATTCTAAGCCTTTTGCTTTTCTTTTTAATCTCATTTCAGTATCGAGAGTTTTCTTTCTAATACGAACGTTTTTGGGTGTTACTTCAAGCATTTCGTCGTCGTTAATAAATTCCATTGCTTCTTCCAAACTCATAAGTTTTGGAGTTTCCAATCTAAGCGCGTCGTCAGAACCCGAAGCACGAGTGTTCGTAAGGTGTTTTTTCTTGCAAACGTTTACGCTTATATCTTCCGATTTAGGCGATACGCCAACGACCATACCTTCGTAAACCTTGGTGCCTGCGCCTATAAATAGTTGTCCTCTACCTTGCGCGTTAAACAGTCCGTAAGTCACTGCTTCGCCCGTTTCGAAGGCAACTAAACTACCAGTCGTTCGGCGTTCGATATCTCCCTTAAATTCTTCGTAGCCGTAGAACAAAGTGTTGAACACGCCTTCGCCACGAGTTTCGGTTAAGAATTGGCTTTTGTATCCAAACAAGCCCCTTGCAGGAACTTTAAATTCTAAACGAATTCTACTGCCGATAGATTCCATATGGATTAGTTCGCCCTTTCTTACGCCCATACTAGAAAACACGGTACCCGTCTTATCTTCGGGAACGTCTACTACCAATCTTTCGATAGGTTCGCATAAAACGCCGTCTATTTCCTTATACATTACTTTTGGCGCGCCTACTTGAAATTCGTAGCCACCACGACGCATCGTTTCAATTAAGATTGAAAGATGCATTTCCCCTCTACCACACACACGGTAAGAGTCTGCCGAGTCAGTTTCTTCTACTCTTAAAGAAACGTCTTTAAGCATTTCCTTAAACAATCTATCCCTTAAATGTCTAGTGGTAACGAACTTGCCTTCCTTGCCGGCAAACGGGCTATCATTTACCGAAAAGGTCATTTCTACGGTTGGTTCGCTTATCTTGACGAAAGGCACGGGTTCAAGGCAATCGGGCGCACAAACGGTATCGCCGATTGAAAGGTTTTCTAAACCACTTATACAAACTATGTCGCCTGCTTTTGCATCTTCAACGGCAACCCTATTTAAGCCTTCTATTTGATAAATGCTTACTAGTTTTCCCCTTGCTTCTTTGCCCGTAATATTATAGTTGCAAGTTTGAACGTCCATATTAACCTTAGCAACACCACGTTCAATTCTTCCGATACCAATTCTTCCCACGTATTCGTTGTAATCTATTGACGAAACGAGCATTTGGAAAGGACCTTGTTCGTCCACTTCTTGTGGCTCGAAATGGTTTATAATCGCATCGAAAAGCGGGGTTAAGTCACTGCCCGGTTTATTAAAATCTAAGGTTGCAGTTCCTGTCCTTCCAGAACAGAAAACGATGGGACTTTCTATTTGATCGTCGTTTGCGTTAAGGTCGAAAAGTAGTTCTAATATTTCGTCCTGAACTTCGGTAAGCCTTGCGTCCGGACGGTCTATTTTGTTTACTACTATAATTAATTTTTGGTTTAGTTCAAGTGCTTTTTGAACTACGAAACGGGTTTGTGGCATAGGTCCTTCGCACGCGTCGACCAATACTAATACGCCGTTTACCATTTTCAGTACGCGTTCTACTTCGCCACCGAAATCGGCGTGACCTGGGGTGTCGATTATATTAATTTTTATGCCGTTATAATTAACCGCCGTGTTTTTTGCAAGTATAGTTATTCCACGTTCCCTTTCAAGATCGCCAGAGTCCATAACTCTATCCATTACTTCTTGATTGTCGCGAAAAATTCCACCCTGCTTTAAAAGTTCGTTTACGAGTGTCGTTTTGCCGTGGTCTACGTGCGCTATTATCGCAACGTTTCTGATGTCCGTTCTTTTCACAGTAAGTCTCTCCTATATTAACCGTTTAGCACGCTTTGCAGTGCAATAAGCGTTTTTCCGTCTTTAATTTCTCCACTTTCTATCATTTGTTTGGCCTTGTCGAGTTTTATCCATTCACCCGTCAAAAACTCGTCCTTATCCAAATGCATACTAGTTTTAGTAAACCCTTCTGCACGATAAATCCAAATGATTTCGTTCGTATAACCTGGGGTGGGATATACCTTAAAAATAAGTTCTATTTTGTCGGCAATAAGCCCAGTTTCTTCTTCTAGTTCCCTAATTGCCGTAGTTTTAGGATGCTCCCCTTCGTTTAATTTGCCCGCGGGGATTTCCCATAATTCTTCGCCGTATGCGTATCTAAATTGTTTAACTAAATACACTTGGTCGTCTTTTATACAAAGAATCGAACTTCCACCGCTATGTTCAACGATTTCCCTTACGGCTGGATTGCCGTCGGGTAGCAAAATATCGTCTTTTCTAACGTTGATTATTTTACCTTTGTAAACGTAGTTTTTATTAACCGTTTGCTCCTTAAAGTCCATTTATGATTTCCTTTACTAAAATCTCGACCTTTTTTTCTTTTTTGCCCAAAACCGACCTGTGCACCTTGGACGCGTATCCGTATGACACGAACGCGTAGGTAATTGCTTCTTTATCGGCGATATCAAGCGCGTTTGCAAAGGTATCTACGATAAGGTTAAGCGAGTTAATTTCTTGTTGGGATAGTTTGGATTGCTTTATTCTTGCCTTGTCGTCTATAAGCAGTTCCTTTAACGCTTTAAGACTTTCTCCATAAGATTTTTTGGAAAGTTCTTCTTCTTTTTTAATACGCTCTTGCTCGTCGATAAAAGCGCGTTCTCGTTTTTGTTCTTCTTCAACAAGCGCTTCCTTTGGGTCTTGCAACTTACCGTCAATTATGCCGTTCATAAGAGTTTTTACCTGTTCAACGAAAGGTTTTATCATCTTTTGCACGAAGTTTTGGTATCCTGCCGAAAAGCTTCCGTCTTCAAAAAAGTATTTGTTTAGGTATTCGCCAAACACAATTTTTTTTGAATCTACGTCCATAAGTACGTTTAGCACGAACGCAAGTATAAGTTTTGACGTTTGTGGTAAAACGAATTCTTTTTTATCAGCCGAAAAACTACTTTTAATATAGTAACGAGTTTTCGCTTGTTCGTAATCAAAGCCCATAAGCGCGTTTTCAAACAATGCAAGAAGAGTTTCCGACTGAGCAATGGTTTTAAGTAGACCTGCCACTTTTACGTCGGCAAGGATATATTTACCGTTAATCAACTCCTCAGACGCTTCAATAAAAGCGCAAAGTTCTTTACTTTTGTTCAAAACATTTCCTCCTTAGGCTTTTGTCTTTTAACTATCTAATTATAACACATACTTTATAATTTATAAACTTTTTTAGTCAAAAATTTGCAAATTTTATCAAAGTTCTTTACAAAAAGGGTTTTTAGTGTTAATCTATCATTAGCCAACTTTTCGTTTGTATTTGCCGTTTAATCGGTTTTTTAGGAGAAAATCATGCAAGTTAAAGGGGATTCGTCTCTAAATAAGTTAACACTACTTTTCGTGTTTGACAAAATGGAAGTGCCGTTATCTGAAAATACGGTGCTTGATATGTGCTGTTCTTCTAACAACTGGCTTGCTTATATGGACTGCCAACCTATCTTAAAACAACTTTTAGATTGCGGTTGGATTTACGATATAGGTGGAAACGGCGAACCACTTTACACTATTACTACCGACGGCAGAATTTGTCTTGCTAACTTTTTTATCAATATCCCCGCTTCTACCAGAGAAGAAATTTCCCTATTCGTTAAAAATAATCGCGCTAAATATCGCAGAAAACAAGAGTGCGTTGCCGATTATTACATGAATAAGGACGGCACTTATACCGTGTATCTTAAAATTATCGAGCCGGCACAGCCTATTTTGGAACTTAAACTTGTAGTTCCAAATAGACAAACGGCTAAGGATATTTATAAAAAATGGGGCGAAAAAGCCGTGGACGTTTATCGTAATTTATACGAAAATTTAGTTGACTAATTATTTGCTTTTTTAAGGAGACCTGATTTATGGAAATTTATAACACCTATGGAACTTGTTCTAGACAAATCTTTTTTGAAGTTACCGAAGACAAAACCTTAACCGGAGTTAAGTTTATCGGTGGATGTAGCGGTAACCTTCAAGCGCTCGCTAAACTCGTTGAAGGTATGCATATCGACCAAGTTATTGAAAAACTTAAAGGTATTAAATGCAGAAGCAACACATCTTGTTCCGACCAGCTTGCAACTGCCCTTATTAAATACAAACAAAAACACGGACTATAAAATTAAAAGCCAAGCGAAACGCTTGGCTTTTTTGTTTTGTTATTTACTTTTTAGGGCTTTCCATAATAACCGTAAAAGGTCCGTCGTTTACTTGATTTATCTTCATATCAGCACCAAAAACACCCTTTTTAACGGTTATGCCCGTTTTTGCAATTCCATCTACAACGTATTCGTAAAGTTGGTTTGCCTTTTCGGGAATCTCAGCCTCTATAAAAGACGGGCGATTGCCGTGCGAAGTGTCTGCAAACAAGGTAAATTGAGAAACTAACAAGATTTCTCCCCCGTCGTCTAATATATTTTTGTTAATCTTTCCGTTTTCGTCCTCACAAATTCTGAGCGACGGAATTTTTTTTATAAAATAATCGCCGTCTTTTTCGGTATCACCCTTTCCTACGCCCAAAAATATAACGTAGCCTTTGCCTATTTCGGATACAAGTTGGCCATCGACCTTTAAATCTGCCCTTAAAACCCTTTGAACAACTGCTTTCATAATTTATCGCTCCTTTGCTTCTCGGGTTTATAATAGCACTTTTTAGGCTTTATTTCAAGTTTTTTATGACAATCATACAAATTTAAATACAGTGCTTTTACAAGACAATCTACACTAGTAATGTTTTCTCACTTTACAAGCGAATCAAAATATTTTTAGGTTTTAAAATTGTACAATGCTACTCTAAAATTCGTATAACATAAACACACCACACTCAGGTATAAAGTTTAATAGTTTATAAACATTACTCTACCAAAAAAGAAAAATATCCCCTTATTGTTTAGGGGATATTACCATTTATCGGTTTATAATATCAATGCTTCATCAAAAAAGATAATCTAACTGCAAACAAGATTGCTACCGCAACGATTATTGCTACTAACAAGATTAAAACCACCCATCCAAGAAGAATTCTGCAATTAAATTTCTTGTAGGTTTTTTTTGTAATTTTTTTTATTTTTACACTCTTTTTCGTCGCTTCTATTGTTGGGATAAGAAGAAGTTTAATAACAAAAAAGAGAAAATATATAAGCGAAACAAATAAATATATTCCACCAAATGGTATAACGCCCGCACCGCTCGTAGTCAAGAAAATAATAGATAAAATTAATCCTATAAAAATAAAAACGCTACTAACAATAGTCCATAACAAAATTTCACTCTTTAAAAAGTCTACTTGTTTTATTAAGTTTTGAAGGTCGTTTTTTGTTTCTTTTTCTTTCTGAATTTTATCAAAATTTGATAAAATTTCATCCGCATCTTTATAACCAGAAGCCCAAGTAAAAGAACTTTTGGCAGCACTATAAGCTCCATTCTCTAAAAACTTTTTCGCTTCATTATAATAAAATTCTTTAATTTGTATTTTTCTATCACTTTCAATTTTCTTTAATAAATAATTAGCGTCTTTATAGTTAGACGCGCGAGTTAGCAAATCTTTTGCAAGAGAATAGTTTCTTTCGTCGGTTAGTTTGTCTAGTAGTTTTATTGCGGCGTTATAGTTATATTCTTTTAATTGTAGTTCCCTTTCGTTATCAAGTGAGTCAACGGCTTTTTCCGCGCCGTTATACTCGCCTGCTATTTCTAACAAACTTTTTGCTTTTTTATAGTTGCTCTCGTCCGTTAAATCTTTTAACAAAGGGAGTGCAGTGTTATATGCCCATGTGCGTTTAATTTCTTCTAGTTGAGTTTTTAATTCCCCTTGTGCAAATCTTATTGCTTTTGCAAAGTTTTTATCCGATAAAAGGTCGTTTTTGTGTTTTATTAAAGACTGTTTGTTAGTTACCTTAAAATCACTTAAAGTATAGATTAAATAGGCTTCGGCACATTCGGCACTAACGTCTAAGGCTTCGTTTGCGTGTTTTTTGGCTTCTAAAAAATCACCGTCTTCTAGGGATAGATACGCCCTTTTTATTTGGTTTTCTATCTTTTTGTTGCCACCCGTTTTTATTTTTACCGTGCTAAAATCAGCGTCCTTTGACTCTAACGCTTGGTTTACCGCCTTTATTAATTCGCTATACGCTAGGTCTTCGTCTTCAAACAAGTCTATCCATTGGGCTTGTTGTAAAAAGTAGGTGTTCGATTTTGATAGTTCAAATTCGTGTAGTCTAAAAGGTATTATCTTTTTTCTTGCGCTAAACGCAAGTGATAGTTCGTTGCCTACGTGTGGAGAATTATCCGAGTTTTGGGATACGATAAACACAAACGCTTTACAACCGTTTACTGCGCTTGTGATTTCTTCTGCAAAACTTTCGCCTCCGTGAATATCGTGGGTTGCTATCCAACAGTTTATTCCCTGTTGGGTTAACGTTTCATATACCTTGTCTGCGTGTTCTTGGTCTTTCGTTGAGTAACTTATAAAGACGTATGGGGTTTTCATTTAACTTTCTCCTCTGGTATAAAAAAAAGTGCGCCAACCGAAGTTAACGCACTAAAACGCAAACTCCGTTGTTGTCACACAAATCTTAACATAGCCATATAGGATAACCTACCGCTGTAAATCAAGTGGAATTTGCATTTTATCAAATTCAATGATTTACAACAGCAAACAAAAATATCCCTTTAAAAATTTAAAGAGTTATCCCTTAATTTGACTATTAAATTTGTGTGACTAGTTTAGTTTATCATAAAAGCGCTTTTTTATCAAGTATTTTTTAATTTAAAAAACTCAACCTGCGTCGGTTGAGTTTTTTGTTTAGCATATTTTTTGTTTATAAATATTTTTTTATAAAGTTTACTGCGTGGATAATGTCGGCTTCGGGATCAGCGCCAGTTTCTCTTTCTATGGTAAGATAACCGTCGTATCCGATATCTTTAAGCGCTTTTATATACGCAGTCCAATCTACTTCGCCTTGACCTAAGGGAGTTTCTAAAAAGAAGTCTGCTACGTTAAGGGCTTCTATACCACCTTCGGCAAAGTGATCGTAAATGATTTTGGGATCGGTCTTTTTAAGCATTTTGCCGTCCTTTAAGTGGGTGTGAACGATATAATCTTTTAATAAATACACAGCCTCTGCTGGATTTTGACCGGTTACCATAACGAAGTTTGCTGGGTCTAGGTTAACGCCAACACCACCGTTAGTTCTGCTAACGAAGTTGTATAAAGTGGGCGCAGTTTCGGGGCCCGTTTCTATCGCCAAGGTAATGCCTTTTGATTTTGCGTATTCGCCACATTGAGTTAAGGCGTCTAGCATAGCCTTAAACCTTGGATGGTCCACGTCGTCCGGAATTACGCCGATATGCGTGGTAATAACCTTAGTGCCGAACTTTTCCGCAAGGTCTATAATTGCTTTGGTTTTAACCACTCTTTCGGGGTTATCTTGGGCAATTTCAAAGCCGTGTCCACCCATATCGCCACATAACGCAGAAATGGACAAGCCCTTTTCTTTAAGTAGCGCATTATATTCTGCAATATCCTTTTCGGTTAAAACTTCGGGCGAAAATTCGCCACTGGTTGCATATATTTGCACGCCGTCTAGTTTTAAGTCGCTTGCTTTTAATATTCCTTCTTTTGCCGATTTTTTAAAGCAATCGGTAATTACGCCTATTTTCATAGTTGCTCCTTTTAACTTAATATAATTGGAACTTATTTATTGTTCATAGTAGGTTTGCCACATTTATAGATATCGCAAACTAATTTGTGGGTTTTTAAGGCTTCTTCACCACTTATATCGAGTGGTTCTTTTTTAAGACACGCGTTGTAGAATTGCTCTATTTGACGAACGTGTTGGAAACCCCAATAATCTTTACCACCTTCAACGGTTTCTACGTTAGAAGATTGATGCGCTTCTTCCTTCGTTCCGTCGTTATAGTAAATATACGCGTCGTCGTAATCGAATACCACTTTTGCGTTTTCACAATAAAGTTTAATTTCTATCGGTTCGTCACAACCGTAGTTATTCATACAATAAAAACCGTATTTTACGCCGTTTTCGTATACGATTAAACCTTCTGCGCTATCTTCTACTTTAACGATATCGTGACCACGATTTGCCATTGAGCAACTTACGCTTTTTACGGGACTATCTACTATCCAATTAACAAGGTCGATAGAGTGTATTGCTTGGTCGATTACTACACCGCCACCTTCTTTATCCCAAGTGCCTTTCCAGTCGCTTTCAAGATAATAAGAATCAGGTCTTGCCCAAGTTAAAGTTGAACGTGCCGATATAATTTTGCCTAGTTTTCCATTTTGATAAGCTTTTTTAACTAGTTGAGCAGAGTTGTTGTATCTGCATTGTAAAATTACGCCGTATAACACACCCTTTTCTTTTGCCAAGTCAACTGTTTTTTTTGCTGATTCATAGTCAACCGACATTGGTTTTTCCGAAAGAACTGCCACGCCTTTTTCAAACGCGTATAAAGCAACTGGAACGTGTAAATAGTGTGGTAATAAAACGTGAACTGCGTCTAGTTGTTCTTCGTCCAACATTTGCTTATAGTCGTAGTACGCTTTAACGTCGTATTTTTTCGCAAAAGCGTCCGCCCTATCCTTTTTTATATCGCAACAACAAATTAACGTTGCTTTATCTTTTAGCGATTGGGTTGCTGAAAAATGCATTACGGAAATTCTTCCACAACCTATAACGCCTATTCTTAGTCTATTGCTATCCATTTATTTAAGTCGCCTTTTGCTTTTATAGCATTTTCTCTAATTTTCATAACTTCTAGGGTTTGTTCGCCTTCAAAATCGGAGGGGTTGCCTTCAAAGAAGTTAAGTATTTTTTCCATAAGAACCATAAAGAAATCGGATTCTATTGTTTTTTCCACGCCGTCAACGATTGCCTTAAATCCATATTTACCAAAGTTCATTTGGGCTTTTCTGCCGTCCTTAAACTCTATATCGGTAACCAAGTTTTCGCCGTCTTCACTTACCTTTACAGCCTTAGCGCCAACACCCATGGTCTTAACTATCATTTCAACTTGGTGAATTATATATTCTTCGTAGTTAGAACCACCACCGTACGTTACGGTTGAGTTAGCATTTATATCGTTTGCAATTTCAGTTGCGTAACGAAGTGCAGAAGTTGAGAAAAATTCCACGCCGTTTTCTTTTGCACTATCAAAAATTGCTTTTGCAGTTGCATAGTCGGGGGCAAAGGTTTTGTCTATATAAATTCTCTTTCCGTCGGCATACTTAAACGCTTTTTCAGCTAGTCTAAGATGGGTTTCGGGATCGCTAGGCGCTAAAATTACGATAAAATCACTCTTTTTGCAAAGTTCTTCTACCGAAGCGCATTGTTCAATGCCCATTTGTTCGCACCATTCAGCAGTGGTCTTTCCGTCTACCTTAGAAACGTTTTCTTCTGCCCAAGCGTAGCAAACTTTGTAGTCAAGACCTTTTTGTTCGCTAACTGCTTTCATCCATGCGGGATAGTTGTTTGCATGCCATTCACTTATATAATAATCAATAAAACCTATCTTTTTCATATTAGAAACTAAGCTCCTTTTTCTCGTCCGAAGAAGTGTAGAGTGCATCTAAAAGTTTTGCACTTTCTAAAATGTTGTCGATATTGTTCTTATCTTTAACGCCAGTAGTGATAGATTCGATAAACGCCTTGTCTTCGCAAGTGTACATGTTTGGAATTTCGTGTTCGCTAGTAACGGTTTCCAAAGTCTCAGCGTCGGTAAACTTAAATTGTCCACCGTAAGTAAGTCTTGCGCCACCTTTATCTCCTAAGATATCAATGTACATTTCGCCTTGTTCAATATTTTGTGCCCACGCGCCGTTAAAAGCAATGCTTGCTTTATCCGTTCTTACGTAACCGGAAATAAAGTCGTCTACGTCGTTGGTGCCGTTTTCTTTATCAGAAGATGCCTCCGCCCACATAGATTTATACTTATAAGCCTTCATATCTTTTGCCATTTCGTTATAAGCGTCGCAAGTAACCGTTTTTAGTTTTGCGCCACCTAAAATGTATAATACTAGATCAAGGAAGTGAACGCCCCAGTCGATTAACACACCACCACCCGATTGAGATTTGGTTGTGAAAGCACCGCCTAAACCTGGAATCGAACGGAAGGCTCTGAACGAGCAATACGCATGGTAAATCTTTCCGAATTTGCCTTGTCTGTTATATTCTTCTAAGAGTTCAACCGATTTGTGATAACGGTTACATACACCGATATTTAGTATCTTACCACTCTTGTCTGCTTGATCTTTCATTTCCTTGGAAAGCTTGTAATTTACGGTGATAGGCTTTTCACAGAATACGTGTTTACCTGCCTGTAAAGCATCCATGGTAATGGTATAGTGAGAATAGTTTGGAGTTAAAACGTAAACTGCGTCTACTTCGGGATCGGCAAGAGCAACCTTATAATCGGTTATTACTTGTTCGATAGTAGGCCATTTTTCTTTTACTGCGTTAGCCCTTTCTATAATTAAGTCACACGCATATTTAATACGAACGTTTTCTAAAGAAGTGAGCGCAGGGAAATGCGCGTTGTTTGCGATAGTTCCGCAACCGATAACTGCAACTGTCTTTTTCATAATTACCTCCGTAAGGTTTTTTATAGTTTTTACCTTACGCTTATATAATAATACTTTTTCTTTTTCAAGTCTTTAACAAAAAAACTCTTGTTTTTTAGCATTTTTTATGATACGATTAATAAAAATGCTAAACGGGGACGAAAAATGGCTAATCCTAAGTACCATTATAATAACGCCTTTTTTAAAAATCCTATGCCTTGCGGTGGATATTTGCTTATGCAAGCAGGCGAAATGTACTGTGACCAAAGCACCGTAATTCACCCGCACGAGCAAAATTGTTTTGAGATTTCTTACGTGGTGGACGGAAAAGGCAAGGCTTCTGCTAACGGTGTTTTTCGCGATTTAGAAAAAAACGATTGCTACCTTTCTATTTCGGGGGACGTGCACTCGTTAAGTTCGGATAAGGATATGCCCTTGCGTTTTAAGTTTTTGGCTTTTTCCACCACTTCGGACGAGACGCAAGATTACGTTAGACACATAAACCAATATCTAACGGACAGCCAAAGAAAGGTTAACGTTCCCGAACTTGATAAAAGGTTTATACGTATTTTTAACGAGCTTGAAAACGGACACGTTTTTGCCGATCAGGCTATCGCAATGGAGATTTCTTGTATATTAATCGATATCATTAGGGCTATGGAAAAGAAAACGCAAAAAAAATATCCCGTTAAGATTAACGGCGATAATATTTTAGTTTTTCATATCGCTAACTATATAGACAACAATCTTTTGGAAATAAAAAATCTTTATCAACTCGAAGATGAATTTAATTATTCTTATAACTATATGTCTGCCGTTTTTAAAAAAATCATGAACATTTCTATCAACGATTATTTTATTCAAGCAAAAATGAAAACGGCGTATAAAATGCTTAGCGAAGAGGGACTTACGGTTACGGAAGTTAGTGAAAAACTCAATTACTCTTCCGTTCACACTTTTTCTAGAAGTTTTAAACAACATTTCGGCAGTTCGGCAAACTTAATAAAAAATAATAAAAAAGACTAGTATTACTTTTTTAAAACGATTGATTTAATAATCTTTTTTATGATAAAATTATAGACAATTAAGAGGTTAAAAATGCAACTATTCGGTATGGAAAAACTATCTCTCGTCGATTTTGACGGTAAGATTGCAGCCACCATTTTTACGGGTGGGTGTAATTTTAGGTGCGGTTTTTGCCACAATTCCCCTTTGGTTTTGCACGTCGACAAACTGCCCGAATATTCGTTAAAAGAAGTTTTTGATTACCTTGAAAAACGCAAAGGTATTTTAGAGGGCGTTTGCGTTTCAGGTGGCGAGCCTACCCTTAATCCCGATTTAGACCTTCTTTTAAAAGATATTAAAAATTTGGGATATCCAATTAAGTTAGACACCAACGGCACTAACCCTTATAAACTTAAAAGCCTTGTGGAGAACGGGCTTATCGATTACGTTGCTATGGACGTTAAAAACGATAAAAAGGCCTATGGCGAAATTATCGGAATACCCAATTACGACACCAAAAAAGTTGAGCAATCGGTTGACTTTTTGCTTAGTGACGCTATTCCTTACGAGTTTCGCACCACTTTAATAAAAGAGTTTCATACAATAGAAAATATTCGTCTTATAGGCGAATGGATAAAAGGAGCAGACAAGTATTTTTTACAGAAGTTCAAGGACAGCGAAAACTGTATCCAGTCACATCTTTCCCCCGTGGATGAAAAAACCGTTTTAGAGTTTAAGGACGCGCTTTCTAGTTGCGTTCCAAACACTTTTTTAAGGGGTTACGACCTCTAACGTTTTTTATTCACAGGAGATAATTTAATATGTATTTTTTATTTGCTATAATCGCTCTGCTTTGTTGGAGTGGTTCTGATTTCTTTTCTAAAAAAGGAACGGACGAAAAAGATAAAAACAGCCACTGGAAAGTTTCTTTCGCAGT
Organism: Clostridia bacterium; assembly: GCA_017399945.1. Classification (GTDB taxonomy): domain Bacteria; phylum Bacillota; class Clostridia; order Christensenellales; family Borkfalkiaceae; genus UBA1259. The sequence goes on along the minus strand of JAFQAQ010000016.1, from coordinate 941 downwards.
TGGTCTAATTATGGGTATTCACTTTTTAATTACCCTTATCGGTGGCGCTATTATCGACGCTAACGGTGGTCCGGACGCTGTTCCAAAGTTCGTTGCTAGTCTTTTCTATACCGACTTTAAGTTTATGGACTTTATCACTTACCTTCCCGTTGCTTTCCTTTATATTTTCGCAATGGTTATCGGGTACGTTGGTCTTAGATATATCGAACTATCTATTTCTTCGCCTATATGCAACTGTTCGGGCTCTTTGGCTTTGTTGCTTTGCGTTATTATTTTCCCACTTATCGGCGCAGAGGCAGTCCAACTTAACGTTATGAGTATTATCGGCGTTGTGGCTATTACTTTGGGTATCGTTGGTTTAGGCATCGTTGACAATAAGGAAAATCAAGAGCTTAAAGAACTTAGAAGAAAAGATTCTAACCGTAAATACACCAAAAGTATTTTAGCTTTCTTACTCCCTATCGCTTACCTTATTATAGACGCGTTGGGCACGGTTGGCGACGAAGTGTTGTTCCATTACGTTGATATTTCCGATTACGCTGCTAACTCTGCTTTTGAACTTACCTTTGCTTTCCTTGCAATATTTGCTTTCATTTGGGTTAAGTTTGTTAAAAAGGATAGATTGTTTGCAAAACGCGGTGAAAGCGGAAACGCAATTTATCTTGGTGGTCTTTGCGAAACTATCGGTCAAGTTTTCTATATGGCGGTTATGTTTGCCAATTACGAAGTTGGTATGCCAATTATTTCAGCTTATTGCGTAGTTTCGGTTTTATGGAGCAGAATTTTCTTAAAGGAAAAACTTTCGGTTAAACACTATATAACAATTGCACTTGCAATGGTTGGTATTATTCTTTTGGGTATTTTCTCCCCCGTATAGAACTAACTTAAAACTAAAAGTAAAAGAACTTAGGTATGCCTAAGTTCTTTTTTTTGTTTTTTTT
>JAFQAQ010000015.1 GCA_017399945.1 Clostridia bacterium | reverse complement strand
TTTTATTATATAATAATAAAAAATTTAAGTCAAGTATTTATTAGGATAGGTGAGATTTTATTAAACCTTGAAAATACAAAGGAAATTACAAATATTGTTTACAAATAAGACTAAAAGTGTTATAATTTTTATTAAGCAAGTTAAGGAGACTATTTATGTTAATTCAAAAGAACCCTTATAGTGATATTACACCTGTTTTTGATAAATTTTTTGACTTGTATGGAGAAAAAAGTCAAGCACAAATTGATAGGTATAATCAAGCTTTTGTTGAATTTAAAAAGAGATTTAATTATAACGAAGCATACGTTGCTTCTTCAAGTGGAAGAGTGGAAGTTTGTGGTAACCATACAGATCATAATGGTGGTAAGGTTGTTTCTTGTGCAATAAGTTTGGATAGCCTAGCTTTCTTTATGCCTAATAACACTAACGTTATCCGTGTGTATAGTCAAGGATATGGAGAAATTTGCGTTGATTTATCTTCCAATACTGAAATAGAGGTGGGCAGTTCAGCTTCTTTAATAAAAGGTGTTGCTGTTGGTTTGGTCAACTACGGTTTCAAGACAGGGGGTTTTGATGCTTATTTGACTAGTAACGTGGTAGGTGGCGCGGGTATTTCGAGTTCAGCTTCATTTGAAACCTTAGTATGTGAGATTTTAAGCTTTCTATATAACGACAACAAAGTGTCAAAAAAAGAAAACGCAATAATTTCTCAATATGCCGAGAACGTTTATTTTGGTAAACCATGTGGTTTATTGGACCAAACGGCAATAGCTTTTGGTGGATTAAAAAAGTTGGATTTTAAAAACAAGGGGGAAATAGAAGTAAGTGACGTTAATTGTGACTTGTCTGGTTACACCTTGGTTTTAATAAACACTGGCGGTAGTCATGCTGATTTAACCGAAGAATATGCGGCGATCCCAAGAGAAATGAAGCAAGTTGCAAGTCTTTTTGGTAAGGAAAGATTGATTGAGATTGAAGATTATGAATTCTTTGATAATATAACGAAAATCAAAGATAAAGTATCGGATAGAGCATTGCTTAGAGCTATTCACTTCTATGAAGAAAATTCAAGAGTAGACGGATTGGTATTAGCCTTGGAAAATTCTGATTATGTTTCATTTTTAGATTTGATAAAACAATCTGGTCTTAGTTCTATGTGGAAATTACAAAATTGTATGGTTCCTTCTTCTAATGATCAACTAATACCAAGGGCGCTAGCAATTTCTTCTAAATATTTAATTAACGGCGCAAATAGGGTGCACGGTGGTGGTTTTGCAGGTACGATATTAAATATTATAGATAATCGTTTTTCTGAACAATTTATATCTAAAATGAAAGAAATTTTTGGCGAGCAAATGGTTTTACCTTTAAAGGTTAGAAAAAAAGGAGTTTGCGTGCTATAATCTAGCGAAATTTTGATTAATTATGTGTGACATAATTGTTTTTTGTTTGTTTTTGTTAACGAAATATTAAGAAATAGTATGTTTTTATAATATAAATATTAATATATGTCGTTAAATTTAATTGACAAAATATTGCAAGAGTTTTATAATTATCCTAGATTTTGCTAGGAGAATTGTATGTTTTATTATTTCGATTATTACCATGGTTATAAATTTTAGTAATTTGCGGTTATTTTCGATTTTGGATTAATACATAATTACCGCCGTTTACGGCGGTTTTTTATTTAGGAGTGTTTTATGTTGCTTGATTATATAATCATTTTACTTTATGCTTTAGGTATGGTTGCTATTGCAATTGTGACTCATAATCGCTCAAAGTCTGTTAATGATTTTTTATTAGCTGGTAAAAAAGGTCTTAACGGTTGGATGAGTGCTTTTGCCTATGGTACTACTTATTTTTCGGCAGTAATTTTTATTGGTTACGCAGGTAAGTTTGGTTTTACTTTTGGTCTAGCAGCTGTTTGGATTGGTATAGGAAATGCTATTCTTGGTTCGCTTGTTGCTTGGAAATTACTGGCGAAAAAAACAAAAAACATGACTTCACGTCTTCAAGCTAAAACCATGCCTGAGTTTTTTGAAAAAAGGTTTGATAGTTCAAGTTTAAAAATAGTTTCCGCCATCATTATCTTTATATTTTTAATCCCTTATTCAGCGTCCGTTTATAACGGTCTTAGTAGTTTGTTTGAAACGGTATTTAATATAGACGGTTGGATAGTGATGTTAGCACTTGCTGTCTTAACTGCTTTATATTTATTCTTTGGTGGATATTTTGCGACTGCGCTCTCCGATTTTATTCAAGGTATAATAATGATTATTGGCGTTGTTCTTATGGTTGTTTTCTTCCTTAAATCACCTGAAGTAAACTGGGATATATCAGATTTAACGTCTAATGATAATCTTGCTTGGTTTACCTTTAATAACTCTAACAAAGGGTTATACGGAGCAACGGCTTCGTTGCTTTCGTTGATATTATTAACCTCCCTTGGTGTTTACGGATTGCCACAAACAGTTCATAAATACTATGCAGTACGAGATAAAAAATCAATTAATCAAGGCATAATCGTAAGTACGGTTTTTGCGCTAATAATTGGTTTTGGTGCTTATTTTGTTGGTGCGTTATCTCCTTTGTTTTTATCTGCTGATCAAGTACAACAACTTGGTGGTTATGATTACGTTATTCCAAATTTACTAGCTAAAATTATTCCTACCGGACTTATTGGTATAATTGCCGTTCTAATTCTTTCGGCTAGCATGTCAACTTTATCTTCAGTTTCACTGACTAGCGCTTCTGTAATTGCCGTTGATTTATATAAGGGGAAACTTAATAAAAAAGCATCAGATAAACAAGTCAACGTTAGAATGCGTATATTGTGCCTTGTATTCGTTGCTATTTCTTTAATTTTAGCAGTATTAAACGAGTATTATAAGCTTGCTGCGATTGCATACATGATGGGGCTTAGCTGGGGTGTTCTTGCCGGTTGCTTTATTGGTCCATTCGTATATAGTTTGTATTCTAGAAAAGTTACCAAGACTTCTTGTTGGTGGTCTATTATTGGTACGTTAGTATTAACTATATTTTTGATTATCTTCTTTGGTTATGATAGTGTTGGTTGGAACTGTACGTTTTCCCAAGCGATTCAAAATGGTGTAGGTTGTTCGCCAATGATTGGTGTTATTTGTATGATTTATTCGCTTATCGTTACGCCTATTGTTAGTGTTTTTACTAGAAAGCCTAGCCAAGAAGTTTTGGGGAATGCGTTCGATAAAAAGATTGAAAATGAAATTATTTAATTTAGGAGCTTATTGATGATTTGGTCTAAGGAAGAAACCTTATCTAGAAAAGAGATTGAAGAAATTCAGTTGTCTAGATTAATCGAAACTGTTAATAGGGTATATGAAAAGGTAAAACCTTATAGAGAAAAAATGGATGCGGCGGGTATTAAACCTGACGATATCAAAAGTTTGAGTGATTTGTCTAAATTGCCATTCGTTACCAAACAGGATTTAAGGGATAATTATCCTTTTGGTCTTTTTGCAGTGCCTAAGGATGATTTAGTAAGAATTCATGCTTCTAGTGGCACTACGGGAAAACCTACGGTTGTTGGTTATACTCAAAAAGATTTAGAAGTTTGGACTGAATGCGTTTCTCGTATTGCTTGTATGGGTGGTGCTCAAAAAGATGATATTGCTCAGATATGTTTCGGATATGGCATGTTTACAGGTGCTTTAGGTTTACATTATGGTCTTGAAAATATTGGTGCTACTATCGTTCCTTCTTCCACGGGTAATTCTGAAAAGCAAATTATGTTTATGAAGGATTTTGGAACAACGCTTTTAGTTGCAACGCCTTCCTATGCGTTAAGATTAGCTGAAGTTGCAAGAGAAATGGGCTATGATCCAATTAAAGATTTAAAAGTTAAAATTGCGTTAGTTGGAAGTGAAATGCTTACTGATGCAATGCGCGAGGAAATGTATAAGTATTGGGGTAACGACCTAAAAGTTACTTCTAACTACGGCATGAGTGAACTTATGGGTCCCGGTGTTTCTGGTGAATGTTTGTATATGGATGGTCTTCATATAAACGAAGATTATTTTATTCCAGAAATTATTAATCCAGAAACCGGCGAGGTTTTACCAGAGGGTGAAAAAGGTGAACTTGTAGTTACTTGCATTAAAAAAGACGCGTTGCCTTTGATTCGTTATAGAACGAAAGATATAACAAGATTAAATTATCAGCCATGTAAATGTGGAAGAACTTTCTGTCGTATGGAAAATTTATCCGGTAGAAGCGACGATATGTTAAAAATTAGGGGAGTTAACGTTTTCCCAAGTCAAATTGAAGAGGTTGTTTTAAGCTTTAACGAACTTGGACCGCATTATGAGATTATTGTTGAAAGAGAAGGTTATTCTGATTTGTTAACGATTAGAGTTGAACTTGCTAAGTCAACCGATTCATTTGGAGAATTGGAACAATTATCCAAAAATATTCGTGCAAAAATAAGAACCGTTTTAGGATTAGATGCAAAAATTAAGTTGGAATCTCCTAACACGTTACAAAGATTTGAAGGTAAGGCAAAAAGAATTAAAGATCTAAGGAGTAGTAAATAATGAAAAAAATAATGCTTGGAAACGAAGCTATTGCTAGAGGCGCATATGAAGCCGGCGTAAAGGTTTCTAGTGCTTATCCCGGCACGCCTAGTACTGAAATTAGCGAGTTTTTATCCGTTTATAATGACGTTTACACTGAATGGGCGCCAAACGAAAAAGTTGCTTTGGAGGTTGCTTTTGGTGCGTCTGTGTCGGGTGTTAGAAGTCTTTCTTGTATGAAACACGTAGGGCTTAACGTTGCAAGCGACCCTTTGTATACTTTCTCTTATACTGGTGTTGGCGGTGGTTCAGTAATCGTTGTTGCTGACGATCCTGGTCTAGCAAGCTCACAAAACGAACAAGATACAAGAATGATAGCTCGTTCTTCACACGTACCTGTTTTAGAGCCGTCCGATAGTCAAGAAGCGAAAGATTTTACTAAATTTGCTTACGAAATTAGTGAAAAATACGATACTCCCGTTATTTTAAGAACTACTACTAAACTTTCTCACTCGCAAAGCATCGTTGAACTTTGTGATAGGAAGGAAATTCCTGATAAGGAATATCAAAGAAACGTTAAAAAATACGTTATGATGCCTGCTTCGGCTATTGGTAGACATTTGTACGTTGAAGATAGGGAAAATCGTCTTGCCGAGGATTGTTCTTGTTTTGACGTAAACAGGATAGAACTTGCTGATAATAAAATCGGATTTATTACGTCTGGTATTTGTTATCAATACGTTAAAGAAGCTTTTCCAAATGCAAGCATATTAAAACTTGGGATGGTTAATCCGTTACCCAAACAAAAAATACTTGATTTTGCAAGCAAAGTAGAAAAATTAGTAGTTATAGAAGAACTTGAACCCGTTATACAAGAACAAATTCAAAGTTGGGGTATAAAAGTTGTTGGTAAAGAGCTTTTGACAAGACAAGGTGAATACAATTCAAAAATGCTTAAAAACGTTTTTGGAGAAAAATTGGATGATACTTTTGCGCCTAAGCAAGTTGCAATGCGCCCACCGGTTTTGTGTCCAGGATGTCCACATAGAAGCGTCTTTTCAGTGCTTAATAAACTAAAATTACATGCTGCCGGTGATATTGGATGCTACACTCTAGGTGCTGTAGCGCCACTAGGCGTAATTGATACTACGGTTTGTATGGGGGCAAGTATTTCCACTTTGCACGGTATGGAAAAAGCAAAGGGGAAAGATTTTGTAAAAAATTGGGTTGCCGTTATTGGTGATTCTACTTTCTTACATACCGGTGTTAATTCATTAATTAATATGGTGTACAACAAGTCAACGTGTACTGTATTAATTCTTGATAATAGAACTACTGGTATGACCGGACATCAAGAACATGCTGCTACCGGCAAAACACTTAAAGGCGAATCTACTTATGCTATTAATTTAGCTGATTTGTGTAGAGCTATTGGTGTGCCTAACGTTATTGAGATTGATGCTTTTGACGTGGATAATTTAGAAAAAACTATTAAAGAAAGCGTTAATGGCGATCAACTTACCGTTATTATTGCAAAAGCACCTTGCGCTCTTTTGAAGGGACAAAAATTCCCGTTTGTATGCAAGGTTGACGATTCCAAATGTAAAAAATGTGGAATGTGTTTTAAAATTGGTTGTCCTGCTGTTTCTAAGGATGAAAACGGTTTTGCAACCATTGATGTTACGGCTTGTAACGGATGTGGTTTATGTTTAAATTACTGTAAATTTAACGCTATAAATAAGGTGGAAAGATAATGAAAACATTTAACGTTTTGATTGTTGGCGTAGGTGGTCAAGGAACGCTATTAACTAGTAGAATTATAGGTAAAACAGCCTTAAATAACGGCTTGGACGTTAAGATGAGCGAAGTTCACGGTATGGCTCAACGTGGTGGAAGCGTTGTTACTTTCGTTAGATTTGGTGACTACGTAATAGAACCCGTTGTTGAAATTGGCGAGGCGGACGTTATTATTTCATTTGAGCAACTTGAAGCATTAAGATATGCTCATTACCTTAAAAAGGACGGTGTATTAATCGTAAATAATTGTCGTATAAAGCCTATGTCCGTTTTAACGGGTGCGAGCGAGTATCCTAACGACGTTTTAAGTACTTTAAGACAAGAACATAAAGTATGCGTTATCGACGCGTTAGAAGTTGCAAAAACACTTAATAATCCAAAGGTTGTAAATACCGTAGTTTTAGGTTTTGCGTCTAAGCATTTTGATTTTGACAAGCAAAGTTGGATAGACGTTATAAAAGAAACGGTTCCGCAAAAGACAATTGAACTTAATATTCAAGCCTTTAACGCGGGTTATGATATTACAAACGATTAAGGAGAATTTTTATGATTTGGAATCAAAAAATTGAAACGATGTCTCGTGACGAGATGACTGAGCTTCAAAGCAAAAGACTTGTTGAAACCGTTAACCACGTATACAATAACGTGCCTTTTTATCGCAATAAAATGGAAAAGATAGGTCTATTGCCCGGGGATATTAAAGGAATTGAAGATCTAAACAAACTTCCATTTACTACAAAAGATGATCTCAGAGATAACTATCCATTTGGATTATTCGCAATTCCTCATAGTGATATCGTTAGAATCCACGCGTCAAGTGGTACTACTGGAAAAGCGACCGTTGTAGGATATAGTAGAGAAGATTTGGACGTTTGGTCTGAATGTGTTGCTAGATGTTTTACTATGGCTGGTGTAACAAAGGACGACATTATTCAAATTGCATACGGATACGGGTTGTTTACTGGTGGTTTAGGTGCGCACGATGGTGCAACTAAGATAGGTGCTATGGTAGTTCCAATGAGTACTGGAAACTCTAAAAAATTAACTACTATGATGGCTGACTTTGGTGCTACGGCAATTGCGTGTACTCCTTCTTATCTCTTATATCTTTCCGAAGTGTTAGAACAAGAGGGGTTACTTGGTTCTATAAAACTAAAAAGCGCAATTTGCGGTGCTGAGCCTTGGACTGAGAAAATGAGACTCGATATTGAGAAAAAACTCAATATTAAAGCCTTTGATATATATGGTCTTTCGGAAGTAATGGGACCGGGTGTGGCTTGTGATTGCGAATTCCATAAAGGTTTACACGTCTGTGAAGATCATTTCTTTCCTGAAATTTTAGATTCGGCAACATTAACTGCCCAAAAAGAAGGGGAAGTTGGTGAGTTGGCGTTTACAACCTTAACAAAAAAAGCTCTTCCACTTATTAGATATAGAACTAAGGATTTAACTACCATTTCATATGGTAAATGTGATTGTGGTAGAACTAGTGCTAGGCTTGGTAGGTTTAAAGGAAGAGTAGACGACATGCTTATTATTCGTGGTGTTAACATTTTCCCAAGTCAGGTTGAGGCTGCTTTAATTAACGTTAAGGAAGTTTCTCCTCACTATATGATGATAGTTGATAGGGTGAACAACCTTGATACTTTAGAAATTCAGGTAGAATTAAATACCGAATATTTAACTGACGAGATAAAAGGATTAGAGGCAATAAATAAAAAGGTTACTCACGTTATTAATCAAGCGTTAGGAATCAGTGCTAAAATAAAGATTGTAGAACCTAATTCTATAAAAAGAAGTGAAGGCAAAGCCGTTCACGTAATTGATAACAGAAAGTTTAATTAAGGAGGATATGAATATGATGGCAAAACAATTATCTGTATTTATTGAAAACAGACAGGGTAGACTTCACGAAGTATTAAGCGTATTAAAGAAAAATGACGTAAATATCTTATCTTTAAGCCTTGCAGATACTACTGAATACGGCTTATTAAGACTTATCGTTAACAACCCTGAAAAAGGGAAGGAAAAACTGGCTGAAGATGGCTTTTCCACTATGTTAACTGATGTATTGGTTGTTAAAATTGCGCATAAAGTAGGTAGTTTACAAGTCTTTTTAGATTTGCTAAGCCAAAATTCTATTAGTATTGAGTATATGTACGGTTTGTCTGTAGATGGGGATGATGCATACGTCGTATTAAAAGCATCTAACTTAGACAAGGTTGCAAAAATTTTGGTTGATAATGGTATTGACACCTTGTCTGACGAGCAATTGTTTGGTATTTGCAAATGATAATTGATTTTCATACGCATTTTTTTCCATTAAAAATTGCTAAAACTACCATAGAAGGACTTGAAAAGAATTCTTCTGGCAAGGCATGGACTGATGGGACGATTGAGGGCCTTAAACAAAATATGTTAAAGGCAGGCGTTAATCTCTCTATTGGTCTTCCGGTTATGACAAAACCCACGCAGTTTGATAGCCTTAATAGATTTGCGTTTACAGTTAATCAAGAATTTGGTGTAGAGGGTGGTGTTATTTCTTTTGCGGGGATTCATCCTTTATGTGAAGATATCCCAAGCAAAATGAAATTTATAAAAGAAAGTGGCTTTAAGGGTGTAAAGATTCACCCAGATTATCAAGGTTGTTTTATTGATCATGATGGATATATAAAGATATTAAACTGCGCAAAAGATCTTGATTTGATAGTTGTAACCCATTCAGGAGTTGATGATGGCTATAAAAATCAACCCGTAAGATGTCCACCTGAGTTATGTGCAAAAGTTATTGATAAAGTTGGGCATAAAAAATTAGTTTTAGGGCATTATGGCGCACATAAACAATGGGATAAAGTTCTTGAAATTCTTTGTGAAAAAGACGTTTATTTTGATACGGCGTTTACCTTTCATGAAATTGACGAAAGATTGTTTAAGGATATCCTTTATCGTCATGGCGAAGATAAAATTTTATTTGCAACCGACTGTCCTTGGCGAGATATGAAACAAGATTTAGACATTTTAAATGGCTATAAACTTGATAAAACTATTATGGATAAGATTCTTTATATGAACGCACTAAAACTTTTAGAAATTTAAAATAAAAAAAGGTCTCAATGAAGAGACCTTTTTTGATATTTATTAAAGAGTATTAGCAATATTTCTAGCTACGTATATACCACTTGCCGAGGCATGTGATAACGAGTGGGTGACACCACTTCCGTCACCAATAACGTATAGACCTTTAAGTTTGGTTTCAAGGTTGTTGTCTATAGATACTTCCATATTATAGAATTTTACTTCTACACCGTATAACAACGTATCGTCGTTTGCAGTGCCGGGTGCAACCTTGTCTAATGCATAAATCATTTCGATAATGCCGTCCATTATTCGTTTAGGTAATACTAAACTTAAATCGCCGGGGGTTGCTGAAAGGGTTGGGGTAACTATGCCTTCTTGGATGCGTTTTTCAGTGCTACGTCTACCTCTAATTAAATCGCCGAACCTTTGAACTATTACGCCACCACCAAGCATGTTAGAAAGTCTTGCTATGCTTTCTGCGTATCCGTTGCTATCTTTAAATGGTTCAGAAAAATGTTTTGCTACAAGAAGTGCGAAATTTGTATTATTTGTTTTTAAGGAATCGTCGTCATAACTATGTCCGTTTACGGTAACTATTCCGTTGGTATTTTCGTTTACAACTATCCCGTTAGGGTTCATACAGAAGGTTCTAACGCTATCTTCAAATTTTTCTGTTCTGTAAACAATTTTGCTTTCGTAAAGTTCATCGGTTAATTTTGAGAATATCTCGGCGGGGAGTTCAACTCTTACGCCAATGTCAACTCGGTTCGATTTGGTCGGAATTTTAAGTTTTTTACACGTTTTTTCCATCCAAGCACTGCCACTTCTACCTACTGAAATAACGCATTTTTTACAAGTAAAGGTTTGGCTGGCTGTGGTTATTACGTACTCGCCGTCTAATGATTTTATATCAGTTACTGCCGTATCGAAATAGAAAGTACATTTATCCTTTAAAATATTATAAATATTTTCTAAAACAACGTAGTTTTTATCAGTACCCAAGTGTCTAACCTTAGCTTCTAGAAGATTTAATTTGTTTTGTAAACATAGTTTTTTAAGGTAAGTTCCGGCGGTGGAGTACATTTTAGTTCCTTCTCCACCATACTTCATGTTAATTTCGTCTACGTAGTTCATTAATTCAATGGCTTGGTTCTTGCCAATATATTCGTGTAAACTACCTCCAAAATCGTTCGTAATATTATATTTTCCATCAGAAAAAGCACCTGCGCCACCAAAACCAGACATGATAGAGCAAGAAGAGCATTTTATACAACTTTTAACTTTTTTTCCGTCTATTGGACATTTTCTTTTTTCTAGAGAATGTCCCATATCTATAACTGCGACTGTTAGATTGCTGTTAATTTTTGTAAGTTCGTATGCAGTAAAAATTCCACCAGGGCCTGCGCCGATAATGATTACGTCGTAATTTTTCATATTCTTCTCCGTAGTTAAAATCAAACGTATTTATTATATCACGGAAATATTTAATTTTCAAGGATTTAATAAAAATAAATCTTATATTCAATTGTTGTAACAAAAAAATTCAATAAATAAAATTCTATTGATTTTTTTATTTAAATATTATATAATTTATTTAGTTTATATAATGGAGGGGTTTAGTTTGAAAATTACTCTTAATCCTGATAAAGAAGTTGTAAAACTTATTAAAGAAGGACTTAAAAAAAAGGATGGTTATTGTCCTTGTAGACTAGGTAAAAAAGAAGAGTTTAAATGCATTTGTAAAGAATTTAAGGAACAAATCGATGATCCTGAATTTGAAGGTTTTTGTCATTGTAAACTCTATTATAAATCCAAATAGGAGCGATTATGTATAATCAAAATGATTTTTTAGAAATATTCGATAGATGCATTAAAAGAGAAGGTGCGAACAAACTTCGCGAGTATTTGTTGTCATCCGACTTTTTTACTGCTCCTGCTAGTAGTAAATTCCATTGCGCATATATTGGTGGTTTGTGTGAACATAGTGTAAATACGTATTATCGCTTGCTTAAAAACGTTCAAATGGAATATGGAGAAAAATGGCAAGACGTAGTATCGGAAGAAACTATTGCTATATGTGGGCTTTTGCACGACCTTTGTAAAATTGATTTTTATAAAGTTGATTATAGAAACGATAAAGAAAATGGGGAATGGATTAAAAAACCATATTATGCAAAAGAAGAAGCTCTTTCGTATGGACATGGTGAAAAATCCGTTTATATAATTTGTGGATTTATTAAACTTACTAGAGAAGAGGCTATTTGTATTAATTGGCACATGGGAGGATATGATGCAAGGGCAAAAGGCGGGGATAATAGCATTGGTGAGGCTTATTCTAAATTTCCGCTTGCCGTTTTAATGCACGTTTCAGACCTAGAGGCTACTTATATTGACGAGAATAGAGGATTAAATTTATAATTTATTATGAAAAACTATTCCATTAAAACCTTTATTGTTGATTTGTTAATATCTATTGTTGCAGGTTTTATTGTTTCCGTTGCGTATTTTTTCTTTCAAAATAGTAACGGGTTTGCTCCAGGTGGCGTTGGTGGTTTGGCGACTATAACCTATAATGTGCTCGATAAGGCCATTCCTTGGGCGTATTTAATGATTGTATTTAATATACCAATTTTCATTTTAGTTACCATTTTTGTTGATAAAAAATTAGGTTTTTTTCTTATAATTTATATGGTAGTGCAGTCCTTTGGCACTGAATTACTTGCTGTTTTAGGATGTAAACCTTATTCTTACGCAAATAATCCCGACACTTATGAGGTTATATTTGCTTGTATAGCAACCGGTGTTATATCGGGGCTAGGATTTTCTATAATGCTTAGGAGATTTGGCGCTAGTGGTGGAACGTATGCTATTGCTGCGTTAATTAAAAAAGCAAAACCCGCCTCAAGCGTTTCTTATCTTGCTTTTTTTCTAGATGGTAGTGTTGTCATTCTTTTCTTTTTGATAAGCCATTTTAACGTTACGCCTGCCATTTGTACGTTAATAAACCTATTTTTAGCAAACGTTGTTGTTGATTATTTCTTGTCTGGATTAAAAAATGGATATAAATTTGAGATCGTTACTGATAAACCAGACGAACTATCCAAAGAGTTAGTTGAAAAATTGCACCATGGAGTAACTGAAATAAGGGTAGTAGGTATGTATTCTCACCAAGATAAGTATATGATTGTTTGTATCATTAGAAAAAAGCAAATAGGTGAGATGATGAAAGTTTTAAAATCATATCCAAATTCTTTTGCTAGTTTTTCTAAGGTAAACGAAGTATTTGGTCGATTTAGGAAATAAACAATTTTAAAATAAAAAAAACGCTTTCAAATAAACGAAAGCGTTTGGCAGGGGAGACGCGACTCGAACACGCAACCGGCGGTTTTGGAGACCGCTGCTCTACCAATTGAGCCACTCCCCTAAGAGCATTTTGATTATAATACATTTGATTATTTTAGTCAATTAAAATGAGGTAAAAATGGAAAAGAAATTTAAATTAGGTGTTGTTGGCGCCGGATATATGGCTTCTTCTATTATAAACGGAGCTGTTGATGATAATTTTTTATCAGTCGACGATATTTTTATTAACGATTTAAATGAAACGACTTTAAAAACCTATTACGATAAAGGTTTTTGTGTTACTAACGATACGCAACTAATTTTTGATAATTGCAAATTTATTTTACTTTCGGTAAAACCTCAAAATTTTACACAGGTAGCTGAGAAAGTTCGTGTTAATAAGGATAATATAATAATTTCAATAATGGCAGGCGTAACAAAGGATAAAATTCGACAACTTCTTGGCGTTGAACAAGTTGTTAGGTGTATGCCTAACGCTCCTTGTGCGGTTAAAAATGGCGCTATTGGTCTTGATTCTAGTTTGTTGATTGATAAAAATGACGTTTACTTTGTAAAAAGTTTGTTCTCTGCCGTAGCCTCGGTTGTGGAGTTAGATGAATCGTTATTAAACGTCGTTACTGGAATTAGTGGAAGCGCTCCTGCATATTTTTATTTGTTTGCAAAAGGTATTATAGAGGCGGGTGTTAAAAATGGCTTGTCGTATGAAGATGCGAAATTGCTTGTCGTTAACACAATGATAGGAAGTGGGAAAATGCTTTTTGAAAATTCTAAACAAACAATAGATTCTTTAATTGATTCCGTTTGTAGTAAAGGTGGTACAACTTTGGAAGCTATAAAAGTTTATAATGATATGAATTTATCCAATATATCTATTAAGGCGGTAGATGCTTGTATAAAACGTGCAGAGGAGTTGGAAAAACTATAATGCGTAAAGTGACGATATACACTGACGGTGCTTGTAGCGGTAATCCAGGTACTGGTGGATATTGCGCTATTTTGATGTATAATGGCGCGGAAAAAATTGTTAGCGGTAGTGAATTGAATACTACTAACAACCGTATGGAGTTGCTTGCAGTTATCAAAGGGTTGTCTGCGCTAAAAGAAAAGTGTGAAGTAGATTTATATAGTGATTCTCAGTACGTTGTAGACGCCTTTAATAAAGATTGGATAATTTCTTGGCAGAATAACAATTGGAAGAACTCTAACAAAAAAGACGTGAAAAACGTTGATTTATGGAAAGAGCTTATAGCGTTGACCAATAATCACAAGGTTAATTTTATTAAGGTTAAAGGTCATTCTGATAACGATTTTAATAATAAGTGTGACAAAATAGCCGTAGAAGAATATAAAAAAATACAAAGCACGTAAGTATATGAAACGCCATATTTAAATATAATATAAAATATGGTAAAAAATAAATATTTAAATGAAGTATTTACGATTTTATTGATATGTTCTATAGGAATTGTATCCATCGTATTTATTACTTTGTTTGTAGAAACTATTCTGACTGGTGATCAACAAGTTAATAAAACGTTTCTTGTTTCTCTTGGAACTGTTGTAGTTTCTCTAATAACAACTTTAACACTTTCATTTTTTAGAAAGAATATAAAAATAGTATATAAAATACTTTTTGTTTCTCTTATTGTGATTGCTTTTGCGAGTATTGTTCTATATTGTTTTGCAAAATTTGGATTGTTAGATAAATTTGACAGTGTTGAAGAGTTTAGGCAGTACGTAGATTCCTTTGGAACGTGGACGGAAGTATTGTTTGTAATAATACAATTTCTTCAAGTTGTGGTTTTACCTGTACCGTCCTTTATAACCGTTGGGGCTGGGGTATTGCTTTACGGGCCATTAAAAGGCGCTTTATTAAGTGTTTTAGGGATTATATTGGGGTCATACTTAGCCTTTTTTATTGGCAGGTATCTTGGTGTAAAAGTTGTTAGATGGGTTATCGGTGAGGATAATCTTGATAAAACCTTAAAGCTTGTTAAGGGTAAAGATAAAATAGTTTTAACTTTTATGTTTTTATTTCCGCTTTTTCCCGATGACCTTCTGTGTTTTGTTGCTGGCTTATCAACTATGTCGATAAGATACTTTATTGTTATGATGTTAATCGTGAGGACTGTTTGCGTCTTTGCGTCGTCGTATTCAATTAACGGAAATATTATACCATACAATACGTGGTGGGGTATATTGCTATGGGTTATTTTTGCTTGTGTTACTATATTGTTAACTATTTTGGTGTATAAACATGGCAATAAAATTGAACAATGGATAAAAAATAAAATTGCAAGAAAATAATTGATAAATTTACAGTAATTATGTCACGCATAATTATAAAATAGAGGATATATGGGCAGGTTTGTGGTTATTGGCGGTGGTGCCGCTGGTTTGTTTGCTAGTTATGCCTCCGCATATTCTGGAAACGAAGTTATACTTGTTGAAAAGAACGAAAAACTAGGTAAAAAGATTTACATAACGGGTAAAGGTCGGTGTAATTTGTCCAATTACGTTGATAATGAAACGTTTATTAAAAACGTAGTTACAAACCCAAAATTTTTATATGCATCGTTAAATAGTTTGTCACCGTTTAATACTGTTGATTTTTTTAATAATTGTGGTCTTAAAACTAAGGTAGAACGTGGTAATAGGGTGTTTCCTATCTCCGATAAGGCTAGTGACGTAACTAAATGTTTGGAAAAACAATTAATTATGCTTGGTGTTGATATTAGACTAAATACTGTTGTTAGTCATATTAATGTTGACGATGGAAAAATTTTTTCTCTTACTACTAATAATGGAGTTATAAATTGTGATTCTATAATCGTATGTACAGGAGGATTGTCCTATTCAACGACGGGTAGTACAGGTGATGGATACACTTTTGCAAAGTCTCTTGGGCATACTATTATAAAGCCAAAACCTTCTTTGGTCGGGTTAGAACTTAATGGTGATGAGTACGTTCAATTACAAGGTTTATCCTTAAAAAACGTAGCTATTACGTGTGAATCATGTGGAAAAGTAGTTTATAATGATTTTGGGGAGATGCTGTTTACCCATTTTGGCGTTTCAGGTCCTATCGTTTTATCGGCTTCTTGTATTCTTAATAAATATGATTTCAATAATTCTTGTATTAAAATTGATCTTAAACCAGCACTTACTTACGAACAGCTAGATCAAAGATTGATTAGAGAATTTTCTTATTCTCCTTCTAAAAAGATTTTTACCGTTATTCGTTCACTTTTACCACAATCTCTTATAAATTTAGTGCTAAAACGCGCTGAAATTTCTAATGATACTATATGTGGAAACGTATCTAAAGAACAAAGAAAAAAATTAGTAAGCACGTTAAAAAATCTTGATTTTAATATAAAAGGATTACGCCCAATAAATGAAGCAATCGTTACTTCTGGTGGCGTTAACGTTAAAGAGATTAATCCAAAAACTATGGAAAGTAAGTTGGTAAAAGGATTATACTTCGCTGGTGAGGTTATAGACGTTGATGCGTTTACTGGTGGTTTTAATTTGCAGATTGCATTTTCAACGGGATATTTAGCAGGTCTTAATGCCTAGCATATAAATTTAATTTAAAGGGGATTACTATGGAAAAATTAATTAGAATTGCTTTGGATGGTCCGTCTGGGAGTGGAAAAAGCACCATTGCAAAAGCTTTATCATCGAAACTTAATATTTTATATCTAGATACGGGCGCGATGTATAGGGCAACTGCTCTTAAAGCTATAAAGTGCAACGTTGATTCTTTTGACGAGAAAGGTGTTAATACTTTTATTAACGATATTGATCTTAAAATAAAGTACATAGATGGCACGCAACATACTTTTTTGGATGGAGAAGACGTTTCCTCTAAAATTAGAGAGCCTCACGTTTCAATGATGGCATCAAATATTTCTTCGCTTAAAGCCGTTAGGCTTAAAATGGTGGATATGCAAAGGGAAATTGCAAAATCTACTTCTTGCGTGCTAGATGGTAGAGATATTGGCTCATACGTTCTTCCTAATGCTGATTATAAGTTTTATATAACTGCAAGTGTTGAGGTTAGGGCTAATAGACGTTATAAAGAACTTTTAGAAAAAGGTCATCAAGTTGATTTTGAAGAACTTAAAAAAGAAATTGAGCAAAGAGATTATAACGACAAACATCGCGATTTTGCGCCTTTAACTCAAGCTGAAGATGCTGTTCTTATAGACACTTCTGATATGAGCATAGAAGAAGTTTGCAATACGGTTTTGGGATACGTTAATAAATGAATTTTTTTAATAGACTTTTAGTTAAGATAAGTAACTTAATATATCCTTTTAAGGCTTTTGGAGTGGAAAATATTCCCAACGGCAAGGCTGTTATATGCTCAAATCATCTTAGCGCTATTGACGTTACCTTTTTTCCGACTATTTTTAAAGAAGATATGTATTTTCTAGCAAAAAAAGAGTTGTTTGAAAAAAAATTTACTGCCAGACTTTTGTCTTCTTACGGAGCGATACCAATAGATAGGGATAATCTTGACTTTAAGGCTATTATAAACGCTATTAAAGTATTGAAAAACGATAATAAATTAGTTATTTTTCCGGAAGGGACTAGAAATAAAACCGGAACGACAAATCTTTTGCCTTTTAAAGCTGGCTCTATGGTTTTTGCTACTAAAGCAAAATGTCCTATAGTACCCGTTATTATTTCTAACAAAGCAAAAGTATTTAAAAAAACTTATATTCTTATTGGAAAACCTTTTGAACTTACCGAATTTTATGATAAAAAAATGACGGACGAAGTTATTTTGCAGATGGAAGAAGTTGTTTTTCAAGTAATGAAAAACATGCAAAACGAGTTGCCCAATATTATAAGTCAATCAAAAAAGAAAAAATCTAAAAATCATGGTAGTAACAAATGATAATATACAAAGGCAAACATAGTGGTTTTTGTTTTGGTGTAAAACGTGCTGTCGATACTGCGTTATCTTTTAAGGAAGGTAATAATTTTCTTTTAGGTGAAATTATACACAATCAGTCGGTTAATCAGGCGTTAATTAACAATGGTTTAAAAATAGTAAAAAACGAAGAATTAGAAAGTTTACCTAAAGGGAATTTAATTATTAGAACACACGGTGAACCAAAAGCTACTTATGATAAAGCAAATGATTTTGGGTTTAATATAATTGATTGCACGTGTCCGTTTGTTCGCAATATTCAAAAAATTGTTTCTGAAAAATCTAAACAAGGTTACGTTATAGTGATTATTGGAACACCAAATCATCCTGAAGTTGTTGGGATTAACGGGTGGTGCGATAATAAGGCAATTATTACCGAAGATCCCGACGTTATTAATGCTATAAACTCTAATAAAGTTTGCGTTGTTGTTCAAACAACCTTTTCTCAGGATAAATTTAATAAAATAATTAATAAAATTACCTTTACCGACCGAAAAACAGTTGATATTTTCAAAACAATTTGTTATACTACTACCGAACGTCAGAGGGAAACGGCTATTCTTTCACGTACTTGTGATGCAATGCTTGTTATAGGTGGCGCTAACAGTAATAACACTACCGAACTATATGAATTATGTAAACTTAATTGCAGTTCTGTGTTTAGAATTACTAATCCCGTTGAGTTTGATTATAAGTTAATAAAAAATTATAAAAGGATAGGAGTTGTGTTGGGTGCATCAACACCTATAGAACAATTCCAGGAGGTAGTCTCAAACATGGAGAAAGTTACAGAAGAAATCATCACCACTCAAACCATTAGTGATGAAAAACAGGAAGCAGTACAAACCGTTGCAGAAAAGGTTAGTGTTGGCGAAACCAAAAAGTCACCTAAATCTGAAATGGAAGCTGCTTTTGACAGCATTAAACCTAACAAAGATTTTAAATTAAATCAAGTAATAGTTGCAAAGATATCGTCGGCGACTGATGCGGGTTTAACTATTTCTATTAAGAATGCTAAAAAGGATTTTGAACTTCCTGCTTCTGAAATTTTAGGAGAGTATAAAAAAGAAAACTATAACGATAAGATAGGTCAAGACATTCGCGTTATGGTTGTTGGTAAGCAACCAGTTAGATTCTCTGAAAAGGCAATGGAAAAAGTTTTAGCTGAAGAAGCTGAAATCGAAGAAATTAGAAACGGAAAGATTTTTGAAGCTGAAATCGTTGCTACTAATAAAGGTGGTTTAACTGGTAAATTTGGCAGATATGAAGTTTTTGTTCCTGCATCTCAAATTAAAATTGGTTTTGTTAAGGATTTAGACAAATACGTTGGTAAAACTTTAAGATTAAAAGCTGAAAAGATTGAATCTAGAAGTTTCCGTAAACAAATTATTGGATCTCAAAAAGTAATTCTTGAAGCAGAAAAAGCTGAAAGAGATGCTATAAAGGCTCAAAAAGAGGCTGAATTCTTTGGTGCTATTCAAGAAGGAGACGTTGTAATAGGTACTCCCGTTAGATTTGTTAATTTCGGTGCGTTTATTGACGTTAACGGCTTTGACTGTTTAGCACATATTTCCGATTTGTCTTGGACCAATTGCCGTGATTGTGCTGAGGTTCTTGAAATTGGTAAGCAAGATCAATTCGTTATTCTAAAAATCGATCAAGAAAATAAAAGAGTTTCATTAGGATATAAACAATTACAACCCAAACCTTGGGAATCTGTTCCTGAAAAATATGCTGTTGGCGACGTAGTTAAGGGCAAAGTTGTAAGATTGGTTGATTTTGGTGCCTTTGTTGAGGTTGAAAAAGGTGTTGATGGTCTAGTTCACGTTTCACAAATTTCAAATCAATGGTTGGAAAATCCTATTTCTGCTTTACAAGTAGGTCAAGAAGTTGAAGCTAAAATTTTAGATATTAATCTTGAAAAAGAAAAGATGACTCTTTCTATAAAGGCTTTGCTTCCTGAAATTGAACAACCTAAAGACGAGGCAGAAGAAGGAAAAGGCAAAGGCAAAAAACGCGCACCCAAAGATGACGATAGTGCTGAAAACGAACTTCGCGAATGGAAAGACGACAACCAAAGTGGTGTATCCATTGCTGAGATGCTTGGCAACTCTGAAAACTAATATTTAATAATAATTAAAGGCTTTATCAATCGATAAAGCCTTTTTTATTTATAATTTTTTATTAACGTTCTAATTAATACATTTAGTTAATATATTATAGTATGAATTTAGAATTTTTTCCAAAAAGAATAATTGAAATTTTCAATAATATAAGTTTGGACAAGATATTTGAAATTCGAGTTAGGGTTAATTATCCAATTATTCTTCTAGGGGATAATATTAGAATAGTACTAAAAGATTTAGATGGAAATAAATTTACTGTTACTGAAAACGATATAGCTGATATTATATGTAATTTAACCGAAAACTCATTATATGCTTATAATGATAAACTAAAAAATGGTTATTTAACTTGGAAAAATGGTGTAAGAATTGGCTTGTGCGGTGAATGTGTAGAAGAAAACGGAAGAGTTATTACAATTAAAAATATATCTTCATTAAACGTAAGAATTCCTCGTAATATTGTAGGGTGTTCTAATTATATCTATTCTAAAATTAATAACGGAATTATAAAAAATTCACTGATAATTTCTCCTCCTGGATATGGAAAGACAACGATATTAAAGGATTTAATTCGTAATTTTAATAACGATAACAAATATTCTATTTTAGTAATTGATGAAAGGTCGGAATTAGACGTATTTGGCATAAACGTTGACGTTATAAAAAATGGCTCGAAAAATTATTCGTTTAATAATTGCATTAGAAGTATGCGACCAGACGTTGTTATTACTGATGAATTGGTTGGAGAAGACGATTGGAAGTATATTGAAACCGCTTGTAAAACAGGCGTGAAAGTAATAGCAACGTGTCATGGTGGTTGTATTGAAGACGTTAAAAATTCGTGCAGTAAACATGGTGGAGTTTTTGATTTGTATTTTTTGTTAAATAGTAATGGCGTTCCGGGCAAATTAAAACACGTATACGATAAAAATTTTAATAGAATATGAAAATATTTATAGGTATACTTTTCTTAATAATTAGTACTTACGTAGGATACAGGGCTTCTTTAAAGTATACGCTTAGAAAGAAATATTATAAAGATTTTTTTCAATTTAATTCGTCATTAAAAAATAACGTAAGATTCACATTGGATTCTATAAACAAAACTATTGAATCTTTCTTAAATAAGGGCGACTTTATTAGATTATTTTTACTAATTATTAATGATAAAAAACACGTTGGTTACGTAATAAAGTATCTTAATAATGATGAAAACGAGTTTATGTATAACTACGTTAATTCAATTGGTAAAACCGATAGGGAGTCTCAACTTAATTATCTTATATACGTAGAAGGAGAAATTTCTCAAAAACTTAAAAAAAGTGAAGAAGATGAAAAAAAGTATAAGCAATTATACGTAAAATTAGGTTTTTTATTTGGATTAGTGGTCTTAGTATTATTGTTATGAACGTAGAAGTTATATTTAAAATAGCGGCAATTGGTTTGTTAGTGGCTATTATTACGCAAGTATTAAAGAAAACCGACAGAGACGATATAGCAACTATGGTTTCTATTGCAGGTCTTATAATAGTTTTAACTATTGTAATTGGTATGATAAGCGATTTGTTTGAATCTATTAAAAACATGTTTTATTTGTATTAATGGTCAAGCTAGTATCTGTTGCATTAATTTGTTCATTATTGATAATCTACTTAAAATCAATTAATTCTGACATGTATTCACTTGCGCTTATTGCAAGTGGTATAATAATAGTTTCAATTGGATTAGAATATCTATATAATACTTTTGAACTATTAAATGAACTCGTAGAATTATCGGGGATTGATAAAAATACATACGGAATCTTATTAAAAATTACCGCAATTGGTTATCTAGTGGAGTTTGGAGCAGGAACTGTTGAAGATATGGGGCTTAAAAATCTATCTGATAAAATGGTATTTGTAGGAAAGGCCATAATAATATCTGTTTCATTGCCAATTTTTTATTCGGTATTATCAACATTATATGGATTATTGACGTGAAAACAAATAGAGTTTTAATAATTTTTATTATCATAATAACAGTCCTTGCTCTATGTCCTAATACCTATAAGGTTAGGGCGGAAAGTTTAGAGGAGAGTGTTAACGAGCAATTAGAACGAATCGATATAAGCGAACTTGAAGAGTTTTATGATAGTTTAAAAAATAATGATATAGATTTTGACGTTAAAAATTTTATAACATCTGTTTTGTCAGGGGATTTTAAGGCTAATGATAACTATATTATGGAATTTATATTAAATAAAGTAATTGATAACTTAAAAACAGTTATCCCTTCATTATTAAGTATTATTGCCGTATCGTTGTTGTGCGTATTGTTACAAAATATGAAGGGAAAACTAACAAACGAATCGGTTAGTGCCGTTGTAGATTTTAGTTGTTTATTGGTAGTTGTTCTTATATTAACAGTTCAATTATCTATTCTATATGAAAACTCAAAAAATACCATAGAAAACCTATCTAAACTAAATATGATTATGTCACCCATAATACTATCGTTAATGATTGCATCTGGTAGTACTGTGTCGGCTTCTGTATATAAACCAACGGTATTAATGTTTTCAAACTTAGTAGTAAATACATCCATTAATATCTTGTTTCCCATAGTTATATTTATAGTTGTTTTAAGTGTTATTTCTTCAATTTCTTATTCTATGAAATTCAATAAGATTATTGATTTTGCTAAGTCTATTTTTAAATGGATAGTTGGGTTAGTAATTTCTATATACGGCATTTTTATGACAACCCAAGGAATAGCAAGCTCAGTTCACGATGGAATAAGTTTAAAAGCTGCAAAATTAATATCTAATTCTATTCCTATTGTTGGAGGATTCTTAAAAAACGGTTTTGATTTTTTTATTGCTGGAAGCGTTCTAATTAAAAACTCATTAGGGTATTGTGCAATTATTATAATGTTTATTATTGCTATTTCTCCAATAATTTCTTGTGTAATTTATACGCTTGTTTTAAAACTTATAGCTGGAATATCCCAAACGATTAAGTGTGATAAAATTTCAGATTTATGTACGATGACGGCAAACGGTATAAGTCTATTAAACGTAGTTACGATTCTTGTTTGTGTGATGAGTTTTACTACGTTTTTACTTATGATATTATCGGCAAATGCTTTTTTATAAAAATGAACGTTTGGTTAAAGCAAATTATTGCGTTAGTAATCGTGGTTACTATAATATCTTTAATTTTTCCAGATAAACAAACGGGTAAGTTAGTTAAAGGAATCTTTTCGATTATAATCGTGGTTACCTTTTTAAATCCGTTTTTAAGTTTGAATAATTTATTTATAGATTATGAATATGACACTTTTAATAGCCAAGTATTCAATGATTATAATTACGATTATTTAGATTATACTTTTGATAAAAAATCTAGATTAATTGAAAAAGATATTGAAGATTTTATTTTGAGTAAATATGGGTTTGTTTCGAAAGCAACCGTTATATACGACGTAAGCGATAATCTTCAATATTTGATAAAAAATATTAAAATAAATATTAATTTTGACGGATTTTATAAAGACAATGAACATATAGTAGTTATTGAAGAGATTAAAAGTTTTCTTTCTAGCAATTATAACTTGTCAAAAAATTTGGTGGATATCAATGGATAATATAGTTGTGGCTGAAAAACAAAAAGAAAATAATATATTCGATAAAATTAAGAATAGTAAAAGACTAAAAATTATATTTATTGTAATAGCTATTATTATATGTTTATCTCTTACACTGACAAGCTTTAGGGATGTTGAAACAAATCAAGAGAATGTTGACGTTGTGAATACTTACGTTAATAATTTGCAAGCAAAATTAGAGAAAACGTTGTCAAAAGTTAAGGGAGTAGGTAAAGTTTCTGTTGTTATTACAATAGACTCTGGCATGGAAACTGTTTTAGCTTCAAAAATTACGATTAACGAAACTCAATCAGGAAAAGAAACAATTGAAACACCAATTACTGTTAATGGTAAAACTGTGGTCGTTAAGGAACTATTTCCTAAGATAAAAGGTGTTTTAATCGTTGCAGAAGGTGCTGAAAATATTTTTACTATGAGCAAAATTCAACAAGCAACTATATCCTTATTGGATATTGATATAAATCAAATAGAAATATTATCTATGTAAAGGGGGACTAAAATGGGTAACAAGAAAAAAATAATAGTATTATCGTGTATGATAGCATTACTGGCTGTAACTGCTGTATTTAACTTTGTATTTACGTCTAACGTATACGATCAAGATGCAGTTGCAACCGTTACCTCGGCAAATTATTTTGCACAATACAGGTCGGAAAGGCTAAATACAAGAAACGAAGAACTATTACAATTAGATAATATAATTGCTAGTTCTAGTGAAGGAAGCGTTGAAAGAAATCAAGCACTATCAATGAAAACCGAATTAACAAAAATTACCGAAACAGAATTATTGCTAGAAAGCCTAATTAAAGCATATGGTTTTGAAGATGCGGTAGTTGTGATTGGTTTAGACTCGGGAAACGTTAACGTAATAACAAAATCAGCAAACCTCACAACGGAAGATGCAATCAAAATTTATTCGATTATACAAGAAGAAAACGTTGCGTCACCTGAAAACGTAAAAATTATTCCTATTTCTTAAAAAAGACTATGCAAATCTTTGAAATTGTGATACAATAAAGAAAAAAGTTTCAAGAGGATTTGTATGGCTCGTTTCAAAAAGATGCTAAGAGAAAAAAACGAAGGTAAAATTGTTTTTGGTGATGCTATAGTTCATAATATCGTCACCTTAGCAGTGTCGGAATTACCTTACGTAGAACTTTATCATAAGTCCAACTCAGAAAACACTAATGCGGCAGTAACTGTTTTCTTTGATAAAAAGGGTATTGACGTGGATATTTGTGTAAAAGTTCATTTTTCGCAACGTGTATCCGAAACGGTATTTAGAATTCAAGAAGCGGTTAGACACAGCGTTGAATCTATGACCGAATACCATATTCAAAGCGTTAACGTATTAGTTTTAGGTGTTATCTTTGAAGACATGGAAGACAAACATGAAGAAAAATTGGACCAAGACGATTCCTTTGAAGAAACTGATGATAAAATTTAACTGTTGGGTGTACTATGAGATCTCTTGCTAGGGAAGCTGTTTTTAAGTTTATATATTCAAAGCTCTTCAATCCTGACGATGAAGGGCTTTTTGACGTCTTAATAAAAGATTTAAATACCGAAGATAAGATTTTTGCTACTCAATTAAAAGATTTTGTAGAAAAGGAACAAGATAAGTACTATCTAACTATTTCTAATTTATCAATAGGCTATAAATTTGATAGGGTTTATAAGGCGGATAGATGCGCTTTGCTTATAGGCATGGCTGAATTTGATAATTTTAAAGATACTCCAAAAATTGTAATTATTGACGAAGCGGTTAAACTTTCTGCAAAGTATTCTACTGAAAACAGCCCAGATTTTGTTAATGGGGTTCTTGCTAAATATATTGGAGAATAAAATGGCTAATATTATCGATGGAAAAATAATTTCTTCTAAAATTAAAAATCAAATTAAAGACAAAGTTGCTGAATTTTATAATAAATATAATAGACAGATTAAGTTAGCAGTTGTGTTAGTTGGAGATGATCCCGCGTCGCAAGTTTACGTAAAAAACAAAATAAAAGCTTGTGAATTCGTTGGAATCCAATCTCTATCTTTTTCATTACCAAAAGAATCAAGCTTTGAACAAGTTTCAGACTGTGTTAAAGCACTTGCCGTTGACACTTCCGTTGACGGAATATTGGTTCAATTGCCATTACCAAAGGGTATAGATGAAGAAGCAATACTTAGGTTAATACCTGCAAATAAAGACGTAGACGGATTTTTAGCCGAAAATTTAGGTAATCTTTCGATGAATAAACCTTCTACGGTTGCTTGCACTCCGTTTGGTGTTATGAAAATGCTTGAAGAAACGGGTGTTTCTATTAAAGGCAAAAATGCTGTTGTTGTTGGTAGGAGTAATATAGTTGGAAAACCTATGTCAATGCTTTTACTTAATGCTGACTGCACGGTTACGGTTTGCCATAGCAAAACAAATGATCTTAAAACCATTTGTAAAAATGCCGATATATTAGTAGCTGCTATTGGTAAACCAAAATTTATTACTGCCGATATGGTTAAGGAAGGGGCTATAGTAATTGACGTTGGTATTAATCGTACGGAAAATGGTCTTGTAGGAGACGTTGATTTTGATAACGTTAAAGAAATTGCTTCATATATCACTCCCGTTCCAGGTGGAGTAGGTCCGATGACTATAGCAATGTTAATGTATAATACCTATAACTGCGCATTGAGGCGTCAAAATGAATTTTGATAACAAATTTAATAATTACGTTGAGTCGTTTAATTTGTATTTAGATAATTTTTTAACAACGCTCGATAAAGAGGCTCCACAATTATTAGTAGATTCTATTAAATATTCAGTTAAAAACGGTGGAAAAAGAGTAAGACCAACTCTTTTGTTTGCTTCTGCTGAAATTTGTGGCGTTGAACCTATAAAACTAATTAATTATGCGCTAGCAATTGAATTTATTCATTCATATTCGTTGGTGCATGACGATCTTCCTGCTATGGATAACGACGATTTTCGTAGAGGTCAACTATCAACCCACAAGAAGTTTGGAGAAGATATTGGAATATTGGCGGGGGATGCATTACTTAATCTTGCAATGGAAATTTGTCTATCTAAACAAGATTTTGGCTTAAATGACGTAAAAGCAACAAAACTTTTATTTGAATATGCTGGATTTTCGGGAATGATAGGTGGTCAAGTTTTAGACCTAAACAATAATTCAAACAACACACAAGCAGGCAAAGAATTTTTATATTCTGTATATCTAAACAAAACTTGTAAGCTATTAACTGCGCCGTTGTTAATACCATCGATTATTTCAGGGGGAAAATATTACGATAAACTAAAATCATTCGGTGAAAATTTTGGTTACACCTTTCAGATTATCGACGATATTCTTGACGTTACTAGCTCACTTCAAACCCTAGGTAAAACACCTAATAAAGATGAGCAAACAAACAAATGCACGTCGGTAAAATTATTTGGTTTAGATGGTGCGAAAAAACTAGCAAAAGAACATTACGATTTAACTATTCAAGCTCTTGACGGGATAGAAAATTGTGATTTCTTATTGCAATTTGCAAAAAAATTTTTAGAGAGAAAATATTAATGCGGTTAGATAAATATTTGTTTAGTATTAAACTTTTTGAATCTACCACCAAGGCGCAACAAGCGATTAAACGGAAGGAGATTTATATTGACGGTAGATTAGTCGATAAATCTTCTTTTTTTATTGATCAATCCAAGCAATATAACGTTGAAAGAAAATTTAATTCTAGTTTTGTTTCGTTAGGTGGATACAAACTAGAAAAAGCATTAAAAGATTTTAATTTTGAAGTAAATTCACTTACGTGTTGTGACATTGGTTGTAGTACTGGGGGCTTTACGGACTGCTTGCTTCAAAATGGAGCAAAGCAAGTATTTGCGATTGATTTAAACGATGAATTGTTGTGCGATAAACTTAAAAATGATAAAAGAGTAAAACTAATTATAAAAAATGCGAAATTATTATCAAAAAACGATTTTGATAGTAATCTTGATTTCATATGCGCTGATTTAAGTTTTATTTCGGCAACTACTGTTCTAGGCGTCTTTTATTCGTTATTAGAAGAGGGGAATTATGCTATAATTCTATGCAAACCACAATTTGAAATGAAAGAAAAAATCAAATTTAAAAATGGCATAATAAAGGATGAAAAATATAGAAAAAAAGCCTTAAATGATATTTATGACTCGGCTATCAGTGTAGGATTTAGTGTTGATAATATTACAATTGCGCCGTTAAAAAAGGATAAAAATATTGAATATTTAATGTTGTTAAAAAAGACTAACGATATCTCAAATTCTTTTGAAGATTTGTATAAACAACTAAAATATTAATAATTTTTCGAATAATCATTGATTTTATTCGTTTATTATGATATTCTATGAAAAGGTGAGCATTATGAAAGTTTTAATTTATGTAAATAAAGCTAAAGATCCTTCTGGTTCATGGCTAAAAAACTGTATTGAAATATTAATTAACAAAGGTGTAAACTATAAAGTTATTCATGACGAGGACCTTAAAACAAAATCGTTTGCTGACGCACTATTTGTTTTGGGTGGAGATGGAACCATTCTTAATCTCACTGAATTTGCATCAACAAACCAAATTCCAATCATTGGAATAAATGCAGGTAAACTAGGTTTTTTGACTGAGTTTGAAATATACGATATGAACGAGGCTATAGATTTATTGGTCGCAGGCAAACTTGTTAAGGACAAAAGAGTGACAATGTTATGTAAGGTTAACGATAAAGAATATTATACCCTGAACGACGCCGTGCTTCAAAGAATCAAGGTTGAAGAAAGGGGAAATAACGTTGCATCCTTTTCCGTTGAGATTGACGATATACAAGTTGAAAAAATCATAGGGGACGGTGTTATATTGTCTACGCCTACCGGGTCAACAGCTTATTCGTTATCAGCTGGTGGTGCAATTTTGTCGCCTAGTCTTAACGTTTTTTCTATAACGCCAATTGCTGCGCATTCATTTAATCAACGATCTATTGTGTATTCATCTAAATCTACGAGCATAGTAACGGTAATTGGTTCTTGTGCGACCGGTTTGTTTATAGACGGTATATTTGCGCAACAAGTTAATAAGGGTGATAAATTAATAATAAACAAATCGGAATATCCAACTATATTTTTAAGAAAAAAAGGTTTCAATTTTTATAGAAGGTTATCTCTCAAACTAAAAGATAGAACGGTGGATAAGTAATATGACTAAAAAAGAAAGATTACAATTAATATTGAATTTGATTGAAGAAGTTGAAGTCGGTACTCAAGAAGAGCTTACTGAAATTTTAAATCAAAGAGGACATAACGTTTCTCAAGCAACCATTTCTAGAGACGTAAAAGAACTTAATTTAGTTAAGGCGGAAGGAAAAAAACTTAAAAGTAAATACGTGAAGTTATACACGACTGAATCGGTTTCGCCAAAGATAATAGAGCTTTTTAAACACGTTACCGTTTCTATTTCAGGTGTTAATAATCTAATAATAGTTAAAACGTTGACGGGAAACGCTGGTTCAGCCGGTATGGCGTTAGACCAAATGGGATTTCCACAAGTAATTGGCTCGATTGCTGGTGACGATACCTTGCTTATTATTACGAAAAGCGAGGCCGATGCTAATCTTATTATAAAAAGTTTAAGGATGCTTTAATGTTAGAAAGTTTAGTTATAAAAAACGTTGCTTTAATTGATAGCGCTGAACTCGTTTTTTCTGAAGGTCTAAACGTTTTGTCAGGCGAAACAGGTTCAGGCAAATCGGTTATTATAGAATCGCTCAATTTTGTTTTAGGTGCAAAGGCTGATAGAAATATGATTCGTAGTGGTGAAGAATCGTGTTCAGTATCGGCTACTTTTAACGTTGCTTCTATTAAAAACGTTAAAGAAATATTTGAAGAATTAGACGTTGAATATGACGATGAGTGTATAATTACTCGAAAGTTTAGTATAGATGGTAAAAGTACTATTAAAATTAACGGTATCTCTGTTACTGTATCAATGTTAAAGAAACTAACCAGTAAACTAGTTGACGTTCACGGACAAAGTGAACACTATGAACTTTTAAGCACTTCAAATCAACTTAAACTTATTGACAACGTAGGCGAAAAAGAAATTTTGCCGATTAAAGAACAAATTAAAGGCCTTTTTGGTGAATACAAACAAATTTGTTCCAGCCTTAATGAATTGGGTAGTGACGAAAATTCTAGAATTATAAGATTAGACGTATTAAACTATCAAATTAACGAAATTGAAAATGCTGACGTAAAGGAAGGCGAATTTGAAAAACTTGTTGAGTTAAAAAACACAATTAAACATCGCGAAAAAATTCTCAACTCCTTAAATTTGGTTAAGAGCACGTTGGATAGGGAAGGTGGTGTTAGCGATAACCTTTCCTCTTGCTATAAAGCAATTTCTAATCTTTCTAATATAAGTTCAGACTATAACGTCTTGACTGATAGATTAGGGGCGATATATTCAGAAATTGACGATATTTCGTCTATTTGTTCAGATTGCTTAGCTAGAATTGACGCTGATGAAATTGACGTTGATAAAATAGAAGCAAGATTAGACCTAATAAAAGGGTTGTTTAGGAAATATGGTGGGGATTTTGTATC
Organism: Clostridia bacterium; assembly: GCA_017399945.1. Taxonomy (GTDB): domain Bacteria; phylum Bacillota; class Clostridia; order Christensenellales; family Borkfalkiaceae; genus UBA1259. The sequence continues at coordinate 41,659 of JAFQAQ010000015.1, read as the reverse complement.
ATTAGATTCGTTTTTATCTAATGCTATTATAGAAAAAGATAAACTTGAAAACTTTAATAAAAACGCTAAAGAATTGTTAACAAAGAAAACATTGCTTGAAAATACTTTATATAAGTCGTATAGCGCTCTTTCTACTGCAAGGCGTAACGTTTCCAATTCATTCTCAAATAAAGTATTGAAAGAATTGCTCGAACTAGGCATGAGTAAGTCTCAGTTTGTTATTAAGTTTAATGAGATTCCTTCTTTAAACGATTGTAAGTTTACTTCGGATAACGGTTTTGACGAGATTGAATTTTTATTTTCCGCAAACTTAGGTGAGCCGTTAAAACCTCTTTCATTCGTTATAAGCGGTGGGGAAATGAGCCGTTTCATGCTATCTATTAAAGCGCAATCTGCAAACAAAAATCAAGTTTCTACATATATATTTGATGAAATTGATGCAGGTATTAGTGGAAACGTAGCCAAGATTGTTGCACAAAAGTTTGCAAAAATCGCTAAAAACGTGCAAATTATAGCAATTACTCATTTACCACAAATTTCTTCAATGGGTGACGTTAATATACTAATTTCAAAATCAGAATCAGACGACAAAACAATTACCAAAGTTACTAAATTATCCAAAGAACAAAAAATTGACGAAATTATTAGATTAGTTGGTGGAAATACTCAAAGTCAATCGGCAAAGGAACTTGCGATTGATTTAATTAGACAAGCCGAAGATTATAAATTGAGTTTATAAAAACTGAATAAAAGCAATTTTTTTAACACAACATATTATGGATGAAAAGAAATTTTTTAACAAGATTTTGTTTTATTCTAATTTTTGTATTAAGTTTTAGTCTATTAAATTCAATAAAAGTAAGTGCACAGTCTGCTGAATACTACCTTGGTGGTTATCCAGCAGGCTTTTCCATTTATGAAAAAGGTGCAAGAGTGGTAGGTTTGTGCGACGTAGTAACAAGCGATGGAGTAAAATCTCCATCTAAAGATGCAGGTGTTGACGTTGGTGATCTAATTCTGCAAATAGATGGGAAGGAAGTAAATAGTTCTTCCGACGTAATGCGTATAATAAACGGACAAGAGCTTGTATCTTTACGTATAAAAAGAATGGATAAAGAAATCAGTTTGTTAGTTAAACCTGCAAAAGACATGTCTAACGCTTATAAATTAGGTCTATTTATAAAAGACTGCGTGACGGGGATAGGTACGATAACTTATATTACAGACAATAAAATTGGTTGCTTAGGGCATCCAGTGCTAGATGAAAACGGCAGTATTTTACAATTATCGTCTGGTATAATCTCTAAGTGTTCTATAAGTTCGTGTATAAAAAGTGTGAAAGGACGACCGGGAGAACTAAGAGGAGTTATTGAAAAGTCAGAGATTTGCGGAAAAATAATTAATAACAATAATAGTGGGGTATTTGCTGTAAAAGAGAATAATTGTTATAAGTCTAAAAAAATCAGTTTAGGCAACGCAAAACCAGGTGAAGCTTTTATTTATACGACTGTGTTTGGAGATAAACCTTCTTGTTATTCGATTTACATTATTAAAGCTATTAATGACGACGAATCAAAAGATATGGTAATAAAAATTACCGACGAAAAACTACTTGAAATAACAGGGGGTATAGTTCAAGGAATGAGTGGAAGTCCAATAGTGCAAGACGGTCAACTGGTAGGAGCTGTTACTCACGTGTTTATTAACGACCCAACGATGGGTTTTGGAATAAATATTTCAAAAATGATTTCTAATTAGTAAATATATAATGTTATAATGCATATTTATGTCAGACATAATGTATATATCACTTAAAAAATACAGATTATAATTAATAAGGAGAGCCTTATATGAAAAAGATTATATCTGTATTTTTTTTATTATTAATAACAATAACTTCTTTTACGCTATATTCATTTAAGCCGTATAGAAAGGGTTTTGCAGAAACGTTAAATGAAAGCGATGCTACGTGTGAATCCTATTATTTATTACAGCCTAACACTAGTGAAGTGATTCTTTCTTATAACGAAGATAAGAAATTACCTATTGCAAGTATGTGTAAAATTATGACTTTGCTTTTAGCATTTGAACAAGAATCTAATGGAAATTTAAATTTTAACGATACAATAATCGTTAGTGAAAACGCATCAAATATGGGTGGTTCACAAGTCTTTTTGAGGTCTAATGAGGAGTATCTTATTTCTGATTTGATAAAAAGTATCGTAGTAGCTTCTGCTAATGATGCAAGCGTTGCAATAGCCGAAAAAATTGCGGGTAACGAACAAGAATTTGTTAATTTAATGAACAAAAAGTGTATAGAATTAGGAATGGATAATACTGTATTTGTTAATTGTACGGGATTACCTAGACCAGGTCAATTTTCATGCGCAAAGGACGTAGCTATAATGTTTTCTGAGTTAATTAAATATTCAAAATACTTTGATTATTCTAACGTTTGGATGGATAAAATATACCATAATGATGGGAAATTTACCGAAATTTCTAATACAAATAAACTAATTAAACATTATAAAGGCTGTATTGCTGGTAAAACGGGATATACAAACGAAGCTGGGCATTGCGTAACTGTATTAGCCAATCGAAACGATATGGACTTAATTGCAGTTGTTATTAAAGGGCAAAATAGCAAGGCTAGATTTAAAAAATGTGCCGACCTATTAAATTTTGGATTTGATAATTATAAATTAAAGAAAGTCGTAGATAGTACTCAGCCTATTTCTAATAAAGGATTAGTAGTAGGTGGAATGGACAAAACTATTGACCTATATCCAGAAAAAGATTTTTTTGTTTTATTAAAAAATAACGAGCAAAAGGCATATGAATTTGAATATGTTTTATCTACTATAAAAGCACCCGTAGTAAAAAATCAACAAGTAGGATATTTATCGATATTCGAAAAAGGAAAAGAAGTATCAAACATAAATATTTTAGCTGGCAAAGACGTGTCTACCAAAGGATATATTAGAAACCTTGTTGACGTTGTTGAGAATTGGGTGTAAGTAGGATATAATTTATTTGACTTTATTTTATCTTTTTGTTAATATTACTATAAGGTGATATTATGAACCAAAGAGATACATTAAAAGTAAATAACGAAGGCATATTAGAAATAGGTGGAATTCCTGCCGACGTTTTAGTAAAAGATTATGGCACACCACTTTACGTTATAGATCAAACACACGTAGAAAACATGTGTAAAACGTTTGTTGATGCACTTAACAACAATCAAATAAACGGAATGATTTGTTATGCGTCAAAAGCATTTTGTAATAAGTATATTTATGAAGTTATAAACAAATATAATCTTGGTGCCGACGTGGTTTCGATAGGAGAGCTTTACACGGCGTTAAAAGCCAATTTTCCTGCTAATAAACTAATTTTTCATGGAAATAATAAACTCGAAGAAGAAATTAACTTCGCGCTTGATAATAAGATTAAATATTTTGTAATAGATTCTTATTATGAACTAGAATTATTAGATAAATTATGCCAAGAAAAAGAATACGTGCAAGACGTTTTAATAAGGGTAAATCCTGGTGTTGAAGCGCATACGCATCATTATATACAAACAGCAAAGACTGATTCAAAATTTGGATTCTCACTAGATAACGGTGATTGCGATTTGTTTATTAAACGAGTTAAAGACTGTAAAAACGTTAATCTAGTTGGTTTGCATTGCCATATTGGTTCACAAATTTTTGAAAGCAAATCCTTTGAAATTGCCGTAGATAAGATGACTGATTATTATAAAAAATGTAACGACGAGTTTAACGTTAAATTTTCAGTTTTAGACGTCGGTGGTGGGTTTGGCATTTATTATTCGCATCCCGATCCTAAAATGACCTATAATGACTATACAAATTACGTTGACGTTATTTGCAATACCTTAAAGAGAAAAGTACAACAATTAAATATTCAGATGCCTTATTTGATTTTAGAACCCGGAAGGTCTATAATAGGCGAGGCAGGTATTACTTTATACAAGGTTGGAAGTGTTAAATCTATTAAGGACGTAAAGAATTATATCGCAATAGATGGTGGCATGTTTGACAATCCACGTTTTGCGCTTTATCAAGCAAAATATAGCGTGGTTGCTGCAACAAAAATGAACGACGTATGCACCACGAAGTATTCAATAGCCGGTAAATGTTGTGAAAGTGGAGATTTAATTGCCGAAAATGTAGAGTTACCCAATATGCAATCAGGAGATTTAGTTGCCGTTTTATCTACCGGCGCCTATAACTATTCGATGGCTAGCAACTATAATAGAAATCTTATACCTGCCGTGGTTTCGGTAAAAAATGGTGTTTCTAGAATAGTTGTTAAAAAACAAACGTTAGAAGATTTAATCAAAAACGACGTTTAACCCTTATATTATTAAACGCTTATTCCAAATAAGCGTTTTTTATTGCATTTTTCATTTTTTTAGTATATAATTTAGTATAGTTTATTATGATATATGATATTTTAGATTATATTTCAATTTTTTTAGCATTATTAATCGTGCTTCCATTTCATGAGTTTGCACATGGGTTTGCTGCCGTTAAAAGCGGGGATTTAACACCAAAATTACAAAATAGATACACGTTAAATCCTTTCGCGCACTTTGACTTGCCGGGGCTGTTATGTTTCTTATTTGCAGGATTCGGTTGGGCAAAACCCGTTCCTATTAACCCTAACAATTTTACTAATTATAAAAAAGGGTGTTTTTTTGTCTCAATTGCCGGCGTAGTAATGAATTACGTTACTTCTTTTATTGCATATCCATTGTTTATACTAGCAATAATGTTTATGCCTGACATTGGATATTTTGATGAAGTTATAACTTATTCATTGTTTTATATTTTTAGTTTTGGCATTACGTTTGCTATTTTTAATTTGTTACCAATATATCCGTTAGATGGGTTTAGAGTAGTAGACGTATTTAACAAAAAACGAGGTCCGGTTTTTTGCTTTTTGAGAGACAAAGGCGTTTATATACTTTATGCGCTTATTGGATTAAGCGTAATTGCCGACGTGCTTGATATTTATCAATTAGATATTTTAGGGAATTTTATTGGATTTGTTGCTTCTTACTTGCAAATTCCTATTACTTGGTTTTGGGGGTTAATTTTTTAATGGCAGAATTTGAATCAGTTGTTGATTATTCTACTAAACTAGATATTTTCGAAGGGCCGTTAGACCTTTTGCTTCATCTTATCAAAGAAGCTAAGATAGAGATTAAGGACGTGTTTGTTTCGCAAGTAACCGAACAATTCCTTAAATATATGGAAGGGTTGTCTATACTAGACGTGGATAAAGCAAGCGAGTATTTAAGTATGGCAGCTACACTTCTTGAAATCAAGTCAAAATCCATACTTCCAAGAGATGAAGAGCTTGAAGGTGAGATGTATGACGAAGAAAACTTACTTATTCAAAAACTTGAAGAATACAAGTTATTTAAGGAAGCTAGTGAAAAATTAAAAGAACAACAAAACGTTTTAAGGTTTTATAAAGAACCTGATAAATCAGTAGGAGACGTTAAAGTAGTTTATACTGATTTTAACCTTGACGGTCTTATAAACGCATTTTCTAAGCTTTTAATGCGTGTTGACAATAAAACTAGACAAGAAAACGTCTTGAAAGAAATACCAAAAGAAGTATTTACCGTAAAGGATAAAGTTGATATAATAAGAAATATACTTCTTGATAAAAAGCAAGTTAGTTTTTTTGAAACTTTTGATGGTATTTATTCTAAAAACGAACTAATTACAACCTTTCAAGCTATGCTTGAACTATTAAAACTTCAATACATTACTGTTGAACAAAACGGTGTTTTTGACGATATAACTATAACTTTAAGGGATGATAGAAATGAAGAACTTGGAGAAATTGACGAATATAATTGAATCAATACTTTTCGTTTCCGGAACGCAAGTTGCGCTAGTAGATATTAAAGATAAACTTGAAATTACAGATAAGGAATTAGACGACGCTATAAAAAAACTATCTGAAAAATATTCTGGAGATAGTGGAGTCCACTTATTAAAATTTAACAAAAAGATTCAGTTTTGTTCGAATCCTGCCTATGCAGATCAAGTTATGTCAGTTTTAAATCCAATTAAAGAACGCGAACTTTCTAGGAGCATGCTTGAAGTTGCGGCAATAATTGCGTATAAACAACCTGTTACAAGAATTGATTTAGAAGAACTGCGCGGAAATAGTGAATACGCTATACAAAAACTGCTTGAATTAGGCATGATTGAACCTGTTGGAAGAAAAGACGCTGTTGGTCGTCCAGTATTATTTGGAACGACGGATAATTTCTTAAAAAGATTCCAAATTTCATCCTTGGATGAATTGCCTGATTATGAAGAATTAATAAATAAAATTGGGTTGTTGCACGGAAACGACGAACAAGACGAATATCTCTATAAAAAGGACGAATACGTTGAAGAAATTGCTGTTACCGAAGTTAAGGACAACGACAAAGTGGAAATCAATGAAGATTTTGACTTGCCTTCTCTAGATGAAGAAGAAATTCCAGATTTTCTCAAAGGGGAAGAGATAGAAAAGTTTTAATTTTTAATTATATTAATAGAAGCACGGATAACTTCCGTGCTTTTTTGTATAAAAATTTTTTTTGTGCAAAAGGTAAGTAATATATATGTTACTAACGTCAATTCTAATATTTGTCTTGTTGGTTTTTCCCATAAAAATTTCAATATGGGCAATATTAAAAATAAAAGACGGAAGAATGTATTTTAAAACGGAATTATTTAGATTTATTAAATTAGTCGGTGGATATGCAAGTTTGTGCAAAGAAGGAATTGTATTTCATATAAAAAGTAATAAAGCAATTATACTTCCATATAAAAAACTTGTAAAAAAGAAGATTAGCTTACGACCTATAAACGGTGTTAACGTAGTTAAAATAAACTCAATTACTAATTTATTATCGTCAAATTATTTTTCTAATTATGTAATTTGTTTAGGATATAACACGCTAATTAATACTATATCCTCGTTAATTGTATCCAAAAAACCTTTTCTTAATCTAAATAACAATATAGATATAATTTGCACAAATAATGATTCCTTTGACTTAAATAGCTATTTATTGTTAGAGGCATATTTAAATGTTTTTGCTTTATTAGAGTATGGTATAAAAAAATTATTGGAGAAAATCGTTAATGTGTTCAAAAAAAGATAATAGAATTAGTGAAGTATTAAAAAAAACTTTAGAAGAAATCGTTTCTGTAATTGACGTAGATACCGCTATTGGAAAACCAATAGAAAATGGGAGTGGAGATATAATTATGCCATTTTCTAAAATTACTTTCGTTACCTTGTCAGGAGGTGGCGAATTTGGAAAATTAAACCTATTTAATAAGGGAAATTCTCCACTAGGTGTTGGGAACGGCGCAGTAATATCAATTAAACCTTGCGGTTTTTTGGTTAAAGAAAAGCAATTAAATGATTATAGAATATTAAGTGTTGCCGATGGACCTTATGAAAAAATTATTGAAAACGTTAGTGATATTATAAATAATTTGGGTAATAAAAATGATAAAGAGTATATATAAAAATGTTAAAATAATACTATTGGTACTTTTAATAATACTATCAACAACTTTATTTAATAAAGACAACGTAAAATTATTCGCCAAAGGGCAAAATAATAGCTCGTGTGAAGTTGTAATGGAATTGCAAACAGGAAGAATATTGCATGCATCTAACGAGTGTAAAAGGGCTTATATGGCTTCAACGACAAAAATATTAACATCGATTTGCGTCATTGAGAATACCGATATAAATAAACTTGTAAAAGTCAACAAAGATACTGTGGGTATTGAAGGATCAAGTATATATTTAGAAGAGGGTGAAATATTATCCATAAAAGATCTATTATACGGACTAATGCTTAGATCGGGCAACGATTGCGCTGAAACTTTGGCAATAGAAACTAGTGGAAGTATAGAAGAATTTGCTAAATTAATGAACCAAACTGCAATAAGAATTGGAGCAACTAATAGCAACTTTGTAAACCCACATGGATTACACGATGATAATCATTATACAACTGCGTATGATTTAGCCTTAATATCATGTTACGCATTAAAAAATAATGTTTTTAGAGAAATCGTATCAACAAAGTCTATCGATATTCCTTGGTCGACAAGAAACTACTGTCGTCATTTAATTAATAAAAACAAAATGTTATCAAGATTAGATGGCGCAACGGGAATTAAAACGGGGTATACTAAAAAAGCCGGTAGATGTCTTGTAACAAGTTGTAAAAGAAACAATATGGAAATTGTTAGCGTAGTATTAAACTGCTATGATATGTGGGATAGATCAGAATATCTTATTAATAATGCATTTAATAATTATACACAATATAAAGTAATTGAAAGTGATCATATCATAGATTTTATAGACGTAAATAATAAAAAAGTTGGTATATACGTAAAAAACGACGTGTTAATACCTGTTATTGAAAATGAAATCAAAAAAATTCATTTAGAGATATGTCCAAATATAAATAATAAAAGTATAAAAAAAGATAGTGAAATAGGATTAGCTAAAATTTATATTGAAAATAACTTGATTTTTGAAGAAAAAATCTATAATATAATAGATATATAAATATTTAAGGTTAGTTATGAGAATTAATAAATTTTTAGCTGAATGTGGAGTAGCTTCTAGAAGGGCTTCTGATCAATTAATTTTAGATGGTGTTGTTAAAATTAATGGGAAAGTATGTGATTTAGGCGACGAAGTTAATAATGACGATACTGTTACCGTTCACGGAAAACCTGTAAAAAAAGTAAAAAAATACGATTATTATATAATGAATAAACCCAAAGGATACGTTTGTACGGTTAAAGATGACAAAGGCAGAAAAACCGTAATGGACCTTCTGCCAAAGAACGTTGAAAGGCTTTTTCCCGTTGGTAGATTAGATTACGATACCGAAGGTTTACTTATATTGACAAACGACGGAGATTTGACGTTTAAGCTTACTCATCCGAAAAATGAAGTTACTAAAACTTATTTAGTAAAAACTGAAAAACCCGTAGCCGAACAAGATTTAGCGAAATTACGTTCGGGCGTGTACATAGACGGGGTTAAAACTTCTAAATGTAAAATTAGACTTATTGAAAATACTAAAACAGGGTCAAAATTACACGTTACTATTTCAGAAGGTAAGAATAGACAAGTAAGAAAAATGTTTGAAGCCGTTGGAAATTCAGTCGATTTTCTTAAAAGAATTAAAATTGGTGATTTAGCGCTTTCTGGATTAAATAGAGGCGAAGTAAGAAAATTATCACCAGCAGAAATAGATTATTTATTAAATATATAAAGGTAATTTTTGTATTTTTAATTAAAACAATAAAAAACACTTTATCTAAATTGATAAAGTGTTTTTTTAGAGTATTAATATTTTTTTTAAGAATTAAATTATTTATTTTTTATTTATTGAATGTAATTTCTTTGATTTAGACAATAAAAATTTTGCAATAAAATAAATAACAACGTCTATCATTAAAACTAATGGAATAATTAGATATTTTACTAAATTTCCCGTAACTGAAAGATTGATATCTACGATAAAAATAATGGCAAATAATACTAATATAACGTTAAATATAATTAAAGTACTAGAAACAATCATGTCGCCCGTATATTTTTTTTGATAGACTTTATTAGGATTGATAAAATACTTAATTAACGTTATAACGGGGAGTGTTAAAGCAAAAATTGATAGAATAACCAAATATAAGGTGTTATATTGTATCGTGCTTTTGGTTAATAGTATTAATGGGATAAATTCAGCCAAACATAATAAAAAATATATTAAAGCACTAAATAACGCTAATAGATTAATCCTAATACCTTGTTTAGGTTTAATGGCGTTTTTAGACGAAACACGAATTTTGTATCCTTCTGCAACGGCTTTTTTCATTAACTCTTTAAGAGAGGGCGTTGCATCGTCTAGTTTATCGTTAGAAACTGATTTTTCGTCTATTTTTTCATTTAATTTTTGTTTGTTTTCACCTAAATTATCATCCTTTTCCTTAATTAAAGGTTCAATAACTTCCTTGGGTTTGGCGGCATTTTTTTGTATAAGAGAATTTAGAATCTCTTTATAATTAATCTCTTTAACTTCTTCTGATATTAATATTGCTGAATTTTGAGGTGATAACTCTTGCTCGTTATCTTTCTTATTTTCTACAGTGTCATTTTCTTTATCATTATCCTTTTGAACGAAAACAGTTTGTACAACCGGTTTTTCAACGTAAACAACCTTTGTTTGAACGTTGTCAGACGGCATATCCATTAGCGTGTCAATAACTCCTTTAGAATAAGACCAACTAGCTAAATTATCGTTAACGGTAGTTTTGCCAGATTCAGATAATTTAAAATATTTTCTCCTTCCAGCGCCGTCCGCCTCATTCCAATACGACGAAACGTATTTTAATGATTCTAATCGTTTTAACGAACTGTATAGGGTAGCTTGATTAATTTTATATTGTCCGTTGCTTTTTTCTTCAATAGAATCACTTATTTGTTGCGCATATTTATCTTCGTTAATAAGCGTATATAATATGATAGTATCAATATGACCACGTATTAAATCGCTACTAATGGCAGGTTGTGACATAATTTTCTCCAATAAATTAATTATTTACATAATTATACTATTTTTATAATAATTCGTCAACAAAAAATTATTAAATAATCTTATTGCGTGCCATAATTAAACGCATTTTCATTAGTGTTTTCCATTCGAAATTGAGTTTATATAATTTGAAAATAATTAAACCAAAACTAAATAAATCATAATATAAATAATTATAAAAACGCAAATGACGTAAAAACTAAATTTTTAAATGAATGTCCATAAATATTAAAAATTTATGTAGATTTATAAAAAAACATTAATTTCAACGCCTTCTCTTTTTCCACATGGTATCTATGCGCAAAAGCCGTATTTTACGCATAGATAAATATGTGCCCTATACAACAAATAAATAAAAACGCAAGTAAAAATCAAGAGATTTTTAATGTCTAATAAGTGAATTGCTCTATTAATATCTTTGTCGCGACGTATAAAATAAATTATTAAACTTTGCGCAAAATACTTTACTTAATCGTTATTTATGCTATAATTTAATTATGAAGGAAAAATCGTATTTTGAAAAAAGAGAAATATCTTGCATTAACAAGCTTAACGAAATAGTTAAAACTCTTCCCTATTACGTTGAAGATTTTTTTGTTGGAGTTGAAGGAAGAACGTCCCCTTTGACTAGGCTTAATTATGGTTACGATTTAAGAATTTTCTTTAACTTTCTTTCTAAAAAGATTTTTCGTGATAAAAAAATTGAGTTTATAGAACTTAAAGATTTAGATCTTTTAACTTCAAGTGATTTTGAATATTTTTTGAGTTATTTAAATTATTATGAATTTAACGGAAAATATGAAAGATGTACAGAATGCGGAAAAGCGCGTAAATTGTCTACTTTAAGAGCTTTCTTTAAGTATTTTTTTAATAGAAATCTTTTATCATCCAACGTCCCCACTAAGGTAATGATGCCTAAAATTCACGAAAAAGAAATTATACGTCTTGAAACTAATGATAAAGTAGATGAAATTGGCGACATGCTTCACGTTGTGTCGTCAGGAACGGGATTGACCAAGAGACAAAAGGAATTTCATGAAGCTACTAAGCTTAGAGATACTGCCCTTATTACTTTATTTTTAGGTACTGGTATTCGTATTAGCGAAATGGTTGGGCTTAATATAGATGATTTTGATTTTAAAAATAGAAGTTTTATAGTTACACGTAAAGGTGGAAACAGAGCCGTTTTATATTTTAACGACCAAGTTGCCGTGGCATTAGACGATTATTTAACTTCTAGAACAAACGATAAAGACGCCCCACAAAATGAACGCGCACTGTTTTTATCGTTACAAAAAAAACGTATTTCAACAAGAACTGTACAAGAACTCGTTAAAAAATATGCAAAAATTGTATCTCCTCTTAAAAAAATCACTCCACATAAGCTAAGGAGCACGTTTGGCACTAATTTATATAGACAAACTGGAGATATTTACGTAGTGGCTGATTGTCTTGGTCATAAAGACGTAAATACCACGAAGAAACACTATGCCGCCCTATCTGAAGACGCCCGTAAAAAAGCAACTCTTGGTCTTTCTATAGGAAATAAAATAGATAACTAAAAAACTCGTCAATAAGACGAGTTTTTTTATTCTTTAATTATTTTTGTAATTTGAATAGCTTTATAATCCATATCAAAGTTTAGACACTTTTCGCAGTTATCGCACTTTTTGTTTGGATCGAGTTCACAAAACTCATCACACATACCACAATCATTACAAACTTTTTCTTTATTGTAAACACATTTAATTTCTTCCATTATATCACCTACAAAAATACAAAATAATACAAACAAATGTTTGACAATCTTAATTATATATATTATAATAATCGTATGAAAAACGAAAATTTAAATGAAAAACTAGATTTGATATACAATTTTACTGTAAATTACGTTGAAGATAACGGGTTCCCTCCCTCAGTTAGGGAAATTTGCGCTAAATGCAACATAAAATCTACGGCAACTGCTTATTCTTATATAAATAAGCTAAAAAAGAAAGGACTATTATCACAGTCACCATCAAAAAAGCGCGCGTTAATAGTGAATTCACTTAAAAAAGATTACACGTCTATTCCCTTGATAGGCACAATTACGGCAGGAACGCCTATTTTTGCCGTGGAAAATTTAGATGGGTATATTCCCTTACCTTCTGAATTTAATGATTCTGAAGATAAATTCGCACTTAAAGTACGTGGCGACAGCATGATTAATGCAGGCATTTGCAATAATGACGTCATTATTGTACAAAAAACTGAAAGCGCCAAAAACGGAGATATCGTTGTTGCGCTAGTTGACGATAGCGCCACTGTTAAAAGATTTTTTAAACATGAGGATAAAATTTGCCTACATCCCGAAAATGACAACATGGAAGATATGTTGTTCGATAACGTTGTTATTTTAGGTTTAGTTAAAGGTTTGATAAGGAAATTCTAATCCAAATCGTTATATATTAAAGCTTCCGTTTTGGAAGCTTTTTTAATTTTAAAGAGATAAATTCTTTAACGCAATTTTACAATGTTCATAGGTAATTCCACCTTGAACGTATGCAATATAAGGAGGCCTTACAGGGGCGTCGGCAGAAAGTTCAATTGATGAGCCTTGAACAAAACAGCCCGCTGCCATAATTACAGGGTCGTTATATCCCGGCATTTCCCAAGGAAGAACTTGAACAAAACTATCCACGGGAGAGTTTGCTTGAATGTTTTGAATAAATGAAATAAGTTTATCTCTATTATTAAATTTTATTGCTAAAATAATGTCTCCTGGTTTTTTAAGAGGTTCAGGAGATACGTCGTAGCCCATATCGGATAGTACTTTTCCCATAAGCATACTCCCCTTAACAGCTTGCATAACAACGTGTGGAGCTAAAAATAGACCTTGGAAAAAGTTTTGATAACCAAATGCATATGAACCAACCTCGCTACCAATTGAAGGTGCAGTAAGGCGATTTGCTACTAATTCAACGTATTTACTATCACCAACTACGTAACCTCCGGTAGGCGCTATCCCTCCACCTAGATTCTTTATCATAGAGCCTGCTAAAATGTTAACACCAACCTCTATTGCTTCTCTTTCTTCAATAAATTCACCATAACAATTATCAAGCATAATACAACCGTCAAATCCGAACGAACGTATTGATTTAACAGCATCTTCAATATCCGATATAGTTAATGCCGATCGCCAATCATATCCTCTTGAACGTTGCATATAAATCATTTTTGGCGTGCCGTTTTTAGAGATATAGTTATTAACCGAATCAAGATCAATTTTATTATTCTTTAATGGAATACAATCGTATAATACGCCAAAATCTTTAAGAGAACCGATGTTTTCACCCTTAATCACGTCTGTTAAAGTATCGTATGGTTCGCCCGTTATCGCAAGCATTCTATCCCCTGGTCTTAAAATACCAAAAAGACACAGCGAAAGCGCGTGCGTACCAGAAGCAATCGTTGGAGAACAAATTGCGCTTTCAGCCTTAAATATATCGGCTAAAATTTTATTAAGACATTCTCTACCTTCGTCGCCATAACCATAGCCGGTAGTTCCTGAAAAATGCCTTAATGCTACTTGATTTTTCTTAAAAGCGTTTAATACTTTTTCTTGATTAAAAAGTGCAATATCTTCTAGTTCCTTAAAAGATTTAGTTAAAAATTCTTCTGCCGTTTTAATAACTTTATAGTCAATCATAATTTGTCCACCACTAATTTAGCTAGTAATTTATTATCGTTTGGAATTAAATATTGTAAGTTTGGTAATTTTTTGAAAAAAGTTTTTTGTCGTTTAGCGTAATGTCTCGTATTAAGTTTTATAGTATCAATACAAGTTTGTAAATCAATTATATTTTCTAAATATGGTATAACTTCCTTATAACCAATTCCTTGCATACATTGATACGATGGCAAAACGCCTTCCGATAATAGCGACTTAACTTCATCAATAAGTCCATAATTAACCATTTTATCAACACGAAGATTAATTCTATCATACAATGCTTCAGTTGAGTAATCGAAAGAATAAGCCGAATAATCAAAAATAGGCGTTTTATCATCTTTAATTTCAGATTTCTTGGTACCGTTATAAAAAATTTCTAACGCTCGAATTACCCTTTTTAAATCGTTAGGATGTAAAACCTTTGCGCTTTCAGGATCTTTTTCTTGCAAGATCTTATATACTTCTTGATTTCCTTTTTCTTGCACAAGTTTTTTTAGTTCTTCTCGAAGCTCGTAATTGGCACAACCATTACCGTAGGACATCTTGTATAGCAAGGAATTAATATAAAAACCCGTTCCGCCACAGATTACAGGTATTTTACCAGATTCTACAAGGTTATTAACTATGGGCAATGCTAAATCTCTATAATCACCAACCGAAAAGCTATCGGTTGGTTGAACAACGTCTATCATATGATGTTTTATAAGGCGTTGATCTTCTATAGTAGGCTTCGCCGTTCCGATATTCAATCTGGCATAAACATTCATAGAATCAGCAGATATTATCTCGGAATTCAAGAGTTTTGCACATTCGATAGCAAGGTCACTTTTTCCACTTGCCGTTGGTCCGCATATTACTAAAACTTTTTTCATTATGGAATTCTCTTAAACCATTTTTCTATCTCGGTTTTAGTAATTTTTATACAAACCGGTCTTCCGTGAGGACATTTTAATCCTAGATTATCTTTAAGTTTTTCTATTAAATAATCAATTTCGCTACTTGATAAAACGTGCCCTGCTTTAATAGCCGATCTACATGCTTCCCTTGCAATCTTTTCTGTTAGAACGTCAGATAAAATTAAACCTCGCATATCTCTTAAATCAATAAAGAGATTGCTGAAAAATTCTTCAAAATTAAGATTCTCTAAGCATGCAGGAACTGCATTAATTTTAAATGAGGTTTTACCAAAATACTCTATCTCGATACCCATTTCAGCCAAGTTATCGATTTTGGAATTTATAAACTCACATTCTTCATAACTTAGATTTAAAACGTAAGGAACAAGAAGTGGTTGTTTAACCACCTTGTTACTTTTAATTGATTTAATTAAATCATCATAAATCAACCTTTCATGCGCCGCGTGTTGATCCACAAAAAATAAATCTTGGTCTTTTTGCATTATTAGATAGGTATTTAATGCTTGACCAATCACGATAAATTCAGATTGATTATTAAAGGAATCTTGAGAAACGTTCTTTCTTTGCTCTAATTTCTTTTTTCTCTCTTCCTCTTCTTTTGTTTTAGCAATAGCGTTACTTATAGCTAATTGTTGTTCGTATCTTTCAACAAACAATCTATTTTCTTCGTATATTTCCTCATCAGTTTTCGTACTGTTTTTGTCTCTATACCATTTTGCTGAACCATCACAAAAAGAAATAGGCTCAAATAATATTGAATTCTTTTTATTTTTTTCGTTTTCCTTATCAAACTTTTGTAAATCAGTTAAAAAAGTGTTAGGAATATTTTTAGAAGCCTTTTCAGAATAACTTCCATCACCCTTTACAATATTAAGCGCTTCACTACTACCATCTAAAACCTTTGTTAATATTGAATATACCGCAGAATATACCATTTGATTATTAACAAACCTAACTTCTGTTTTATTTGGAGAAACGTTAACGTCAAATGTTCCCGCAGGCATCTGTATATTAAGAACGCAAAAAGGATATTTACGTTTCATCATATATGGTTGATAAGCGTTGTTTATTGCTGAGGAAATAGTTTGATTAATAACGTATCTTCCGTTAATAAAAACAGTTTGAAAAGATCGATTGCTTTTAGCAAGATAGTGTTTACCAGCATAACCAACTATTTTAATTCCGTTAACTTCAGAATTTATAAAGAAACAATCTTTTTGAACTTGAACACCATACACACTAATAAACGCCGATTCTAAACCATCACCGTACGATTGAAAAACGTTATCACCGTTTATAGAATATTCAAAAGCAACGTAAGGATTACTTAAAATAAACCTAGCCATCATTGCTGAAACTTCATTTGCTTCAGCCTTGGGTGATTTTAAAAATTTTGCCCTTGCAGGAGTATTGAAGAATAAATTATTTACAGTAACAATAGTCCCTCTATTCATAGCAAAGGGTTTTCTCGCAATAATATTTCCGCCATTAACGTATATTGCGTTACCTATTTCGTCGTCTTCGGTACATGAACAAATTCTTAATTTAGATACCGAAGCAATACTTGCAAGCGCTTCGCCACGAAACCCATAGGATTTAATATCGTCTAGGTCTTCTACTTTGGCTATTTTACTAGTAGCATGTGGCAAAATACATTTTTCTAGGTTTTCTTTATCCATTCCGTCACCATCGTCAAATACGGTAATAGAAGAAATACCTCCGTCACAAACGTCAACGAATACTTTAGATGCCAATGCATCTATTGCATTTTCAACTAATTCCTTAACAACTGAACAAGGTCTATCAACAACTTCCCCAGCAGCTATTCTATTGTAAATTGTGCTTGACAATTGATTTATATCAGCCATTTAATTAATCCTTTAGTTTTTCTTTTAAGTCAACCAACACGTTAAATGCTTGCATTGGCGATAGATTATCTAAATCTAGTTCTTTAATAATATTTTCTATTTGAGAATAATTTTCTTTTGGTTGGTAATCTAATACGTCGGTATTTTTAACCTTAGTTACGTCTTGCTTTTCAAGCGTTTTTAATATTTGCTTAGCTCTTTCCGTAATAGTCTTATCAACACCAGCTAATTGCGCAACTTCAATACCAAAACTTCTATTTGCGCCACCACGCATAATTTTACGCAAGAAAATGATAGAATTCATTACTTCTTTAACTGTAATTTTATAGTTTTTTACACCAGGCAATATGCCTTCTAATTCAGTAAGTTCATGATAGTGGGTTGCAAACATCGTTCTAGAACGTATTTTAGTTGCAAAATATTCCAATACCGCCCATGCGATACTAAGCCCGTCAAACGTACTAGTCCCCCTTCCAATCTCATCTAAGATAACCAAACTATTGCTCGTAGCGTTTGATAAAATATCTGCTATTTCAGACATTTCTACCATAAAAGTACTTTGATCGGATATTAAATTATCACTTGCGCCAATTCTAGTAAAAATTCTATCCGTCAATGGTATTTCAGCAGATTTTGCAGGAACGAAAGAACCTACGTGCGCCATTAACGTAATAATAGCAACCTGACGCATATAAGTACTTTTACCAGCCATATTTGGGCCGGTAATTATCAACGTGTTATTTTCATCAGAGTCGATGTATACGTCGTTAGGAACAAACTTATTCTTTGAAATCTTTTCAACGACAGGGTGTCTTCCATCAACGATATTTAAGGGTTTTGAGCAGTCGCAAATCTTAGGCCTAACAAAACCATTTTCACGCGCAACAACGGATAAACTAACTAAAACGTCTAGCCGAGCCAAAGCGTCGGCACATTTAATAAGATCGTCAATTCTATTGGATAGATAAGTTTTAATTTCGTTGTAAAGTTTTAACTCTAAGGTTATTGACTGCCCGTCACTATTTATAATTTTCGATTCCAAATCTTTTAGTTCGTCAGTAACGTATCTTTCCGCATTAGATATAGTTTGACGTCTTATATAATAGTCAGGTACTTTATCCTTAAAGGAGTTGGTTACTTCAATATAATAACCAAAAACGCGATTATAGGCTATTTTAAGGGTTTTTATACCAGTAAATTCACGTTCTTTATTTTCTAATTGAGCCAAGAGTATCTTGCCGTTAGAAGCTATTGAACGCAACTCGTCCAATTCATTATTAAATCCTTTTTTAATGTAACCACCGTTCTTAGTTAGCGCCGGAGGTTCTTCATCAATAGAATCGCTAATAAGTTTAACAACATCTGAAAAATCACCAAGATTATCAACTATGTCATTTATTAGTTGCGTGTCAACGCCTGATAGTTGAAACTTGATTGATGGAATTACTTCTAATGATTTTTTGAGCAACAAACAATCTTTCGGGGTTAGATTACCATTAGAAATCTTACCAGCTAACCTACCCACGTCTTTTACACCGCCTAAAACGTCGTAAAGACTTTGTCTTATAATAGTACTTTTAAAAAAAGCATCAACAGCGTCTAATCGACTATTGATTTTATCCTTTGAATTAAGTGGAAAAAGCAACCAATTTTGTAGTTTTCTAGCGCCCATAGACGTTTTCGTTTTATCCATAAGCCATAGTAAAGACCCAAATTTTTTTCCATCATGAATTGTTTTTGTTATTTCAAGATTTCTAATTGCGTTTGCATCGAGCATCACGTAATCAGCAGTGTTCTCTACTAAAATATTACTAATATTTATTAACGCATGTTTTTGAGTTTCTTTTAGATATGAAAGCAATGCGCCTGAACTATTAACGATTGGTGAATTATCGTCAATTTTAAATGCAGTTACCGAGTGAACGTTGAATTTTGATAATATATTTGCCTTAGCAATATTATAATTAAAGTCACTTTCTAAATGACTAGAAAATTTAGGAAGAACACCGTGTAAAACTAACGGAGATTGATCAAAAATACTTTTAACCTCGTCGTTTGCAATAATTTCAGCCGGAGAAATCTTTACTAATTCATTAGTAATTTCATTAATAACTTTGTCACAACTTAAATCTTTTGCAAAAAACTCTCCCGTAGTTATATCAGTCCAAGAAATAGACGCCTTTTTATCGCACAGATAAACACAAGCTATAAAATTATTTATTTTATTATCAATAAGTTCAGAATTGGTTAAGGTACCAGCAGTAACAATTCGAACTATATCACGTTCAACAATACCTTTTGTTTCTTTGGGATCGGTAAGTTGTTCGCATATAGCAACCTTTTCGCCTAAATTAACTAATTTTGCTATGTATTCCTCAGCCGCATGATGTGGAATCCCGCACATTGGTGCTCTTTCTTCTAACCCACAATCTCTTCCCGTTAAGGTTAATTCAAGCAAAGAAGAAGCCTTAATAGCGTCATCAAAGAACATTTCATAAAAATCACCAAGTCTATAAAAAACTATGCAGTCTTTATACTTATCCTTGGTTTTCATATATTGTTCCATCATTGGTGAAAGTTTACCCATATACTATTTAACAACCTCTCCTATTAGTGAAATACCACCGGTTTTAGTAATCTTTACGTTAACGAATTGACCAATCAAATCAACGTCACTTGAAAAATATGCCATACGCCCATAAGTATCTCTTCCAAGATACATTTTCTTTTTATCGTCAAAGCCCTCGCATAAAATCTCAACTGTTTTTCCTTTATAGCCCTTTGATTGCTCTCTATTAATACTATTTTGAATATCGATTAATTTAACTATTCTTTTAGTCGCAACTTCTATCGGTATTTGACCATCCATAGTTGCAGCAGGCGTACCTTTGCGTTTAGAATA
The DNA here is from genome assembly GCA_017399945.1 of Clostridia bacterium. Lineage (GTDB taxonomy): Bacteria > Bacillota > Clostridia > Christensenellales > Borkfalkiaceae > UBA1259. The sequence continues at coordinate 21,567 of JAFQAQ010000015.1, read as the reverse complement.
AATAAAAGTAAACGCACCGGCAAATTTTACCGTTTCAACTAAATCAACCGTATCTAAAAAATCTTCTTCGGTTTCGGTTGGAAATCCTACCATAATGTCAGTAGTAATAGAAACGTCCGGAATATACTTTCTTAGCAAATCAACTTTGTCAAGATAATCTTCCCTCGTATAACGCCTATTCATCAATTTTAATATTCTATTAGAACCAGCCTGTACGGGCAAATGAACGGACTTGCAAGTTTTGGTACTATTTGCTATTGCCTTAATTAATTGCTCATTAAAATCTTTTGGGTGATTAGTCATAAATCTAAGCCTAAAATCACCTTCAATTTTAGAAATCTCATCAATCAAATAGGCAAAATTAACACCTTGCAAATCATTACCGTACGAGTTAACGTTTTGACCTAAAAGCGTAATCTCTTTATATCCATCTTTAATTAAAGATTTGCATTCGTTAATGATATCTTGTGGTGCTCTACTTCTTTCTCTGCCCCTAACGTAAGGTACTATGCAATAAGTACAAAAATTGTTACAACCATATGTAATATTAACCCAAGCGTTAGGAAAACTATTCCTTAAATTTGGCGTACCTTCTCTAACGTCCCCTTCTTTATCTTCAATTGATATAACAGGTTTTTTTGATTGAAGTTTTTTTAGGAACAATTCCTTAAAATCTTCTAGATTATGCGTACCGAAAATTATATCTACAAAAGGAAACTTCTCGTGAAGTGACTTAGCGTATTCTTTTTGCTGAGTCATACATCCACCTACGGCAATTATTAGATTTTTATTAGACTTTTTAAGTTTTTTTAGTGCTCCAATATTACCTTCTGCTCTTTGTTCAGCATTTTCTCTAATGCAACACGTATTAAAAACAATCACGTCACTATTATTCTGGTCAAAAGTTTGATTATATCCAAGATCTGATAAAATGCCCGCAATCTTTTCAGACTCATGCAAATTCATTTGACAACCATATGTAATAATGCAAAAATTCCCATTAAAATTTTTCATATTTATATAATAACTTATAAGTAAATATTTGTCAATTTTTAATAAATAAAAAGAGTAAATATAATATAAATTTTATTTTGTAATTTTAGTTGAGAATATTTTATTAACAATAAAAAATACTAAGTGTAATGAAAAAAACTATAAAGATTCTAAAAGCCATATTGCTAATTATTCTAATAATAGGGTTATGTTTTACTATTTGGAGTCTAGCGATTAGCTTTTCCACAAAATTGGACGTAAACAAAATTATTAACGTAGACCGAAAGATAGTATATCTAGATTGTTACAATAACGAAATATTATCTCAATCTAACGGCACTTCTATAACGCCATCAAAAAATATTCCAACACACTTAAAAAACGCTTTTATTTCAATTGAAGATAAAAGGTTTTATCAACACAACGGTATTGACGTAAAGGGGCTTTTAAGAGCAACTATTAAAAATGTGTCCAGCTTATCCTACAAAGAAGGAGCATCGACGATTACTCAACAACTTATAAAAAACACTCATTTATCAAATGAAAAAAATTTATCAAGAAAAATTAAAGAAATCGCCCTTGCACTAAAACTAGAAAGAAAGTTTAACAAGGATGAAATATTAGAAAAATATCTAAACACAATATATTTTGGTGACGGCTGTTATGGAATTACCAACGCATCTATGCACTATTTTAATACTACTCCTAATAATCTAAACGTTAACCAATCAGCGTGTTTAGCAGCACTAGTAAAAGCGCCGTCATATTATTCAAGCATAGATAACGCAGAAAAATTAAACACAAGAAAAAATATAGTATTAAAAAAGATGAAAGAACAAAAATTAATCTCAAACGAAGAGTATCAAAAATACGCATTAATTAACGTGGAATTTAACAAACAAGACAAAACTAAGGAAAATTCTTTTATAACTCTAATTAAAGAATATTCAAAACCCATTATTGATAAGTTCCCTTATTCTAGTAACGTTTTTTACGTACACACTTATCTAGATAAGAATTTACAAAACATCATTGAAAATAACTGCAAATCAAATTATAAAAATATCGAAAAATCAGCAACAATTATAGACAAAAACAACCAACTTAAAGCATTTTATTCTTCATGCGGGATACAAAAAAGACAAGTTGGTTCAACAATAAAACCATTGCTCGTTTACACTCCTTGCATAGAAGAAAACATAGTCGATTCTTGTACACCTATACTAGACGAAAAAACAGATTTTAACGGATATTCTCCAAATAACTATGGTGATAAATATTACGGATACGTTTCAGTAAAAGAGTCCATATCAAAAAGCTTAAATACTTGTTCTGTAAAATTGTTAAATTCTTTAGGAGTAAAAAAAGCAATAAAATACGCTAAAAATCTAAACTTACCCATTACGGAAAACGATAGCAATCTGTCATTAGCATTAGGCTCAACCGAAAAAGGAATAAGTCTTATTGATATTTGCAACGCTTACTCTGTCTATAATAACGATGGAAATATACAACCGATTAAAGTAATTGATAAAATAGTGAACGAAAATAATAACGTAATATATAAAACAAATTTAACAAAAAGAAGGATATTTAGTGAAGATACCATAGAAATAAGCAGAGAAATGCTAGAAGAATGTGTTAATAATGGAACAGCCAAAAAACTTAAAGAAAAAGAAATTGAAGTTATTGCAAAAACAGGTACCGTTGGAAATATAAAAGGAAACTCTGATGCCTATTGTATATCCCTAAATGCCGACTATATTCTTGGTTGTTGGTGTGGATATACAAATAACACTATTGATAATAGTTTAACAGGCGGAAATCAACCGAGTGCAATTAGTAATAGCATATGGAAGGAAGTTTATAAAAATCAAGAAGCGCCACACTTCCCACAAGTTAAAAACGCAGTAAAAATTGCACTAGATGGAATTAGTTATGAAAATAACAAGATAGAAATTGCTAATAAGAATACCCCTGAAAGATATAAATATTATGCATTATTCAAAAAAAATAGAGTTCCAAAAATACAATCGACTAGATATAATATTGAAAATATTCAATTACCTAATTCATATTTAGATAACAATTGTTTTTATATAAGATTATGTCAGACATATAATACCAATTTTATAATAGTTAAAAAATGGAACGACACCAAACAGATAATTTATGACTCCGTTAGTAATGAAAAGATTATAAAAGATTTCAACCTAAAAAAAGAAGTTACCTATTCTTATTATATAATACCCTACCATTATGAAAGTGGAAAAAGAGTATATGAAGAAGAGATTTTTTTAAATAAAATAAAAATACCGACGTCAAATAACGTCGGTGATTGGTGGGTAAACTTTGATTAAAATTTATACCACTATTGTTTCAATATTGCTCATAGCTTCTTCAATTAAGCCGTCTACGTCTAGTTTTGATTCAGCATCAATAACCTTTTGAAGAATTGGCTTAATTGCAGGAAACTCAGGCAAGAAAACCGTGCAACAATCTTCGTATGGCAAGATAGAAGTTTCATAAGCATTAATTTTTCGAGAAATGTCAATAATGTCGTTTTTATCAAACATAATTAATGGTCTTAAAACAGGAATACTAACAACTGAATTAGAAGAAGTTATACTTTCTATTGTTTGGCTAGCAACTTGTCCAAGACTCTCCCCTGTAATAATAGCTTGAAGGCCATTATTATAACAAAATTTTTCAGCAATACGCATCATAAATCTACGCATGATAGTAATCATAAACTCTGCAGGACAATTTTTATGTATTTCTTCTTGTATTTTTGTGAATGATACAACGTGTAATCTCATACCACCATTATATTCACCAACAATTTTAGCCAAATCAATAACTTTTTCTTTGGCAGCAATGCCTGTATAAGGATAACTATGGAAGTGTAAAGATTCAATTTTCATACCACGTTTACAAGTCATATAACCTGCAACAGGGCTATCAATACCACCTGATATAAGCAAAAGACCTTTACCTGCAGAACCAACCGGCATACCACTTAAAGTATGAACAACGTCAGAATAAACAAAGGTTTTACCATCTTCTCTTATATCTACGTAAACGTAAAAATCAGGGTTTTTAACCTCTACCTTTAATTTACCCGCGTACTTTTCTAATATTTTGCCACCTAAAAGTCTAGATGTTTCCATTGAGTTGGGACTAAACGTTTTATCGGCACGGTTAGTTTCAACCTTAAAAGTACCACACTTTTCTTCGCATAATGCTAAAACACAATCAATAATTTGACCAAGGTCATTATCAACAACGTTTGCAATTGAGTATGTGTGAATACCTGCAATCTTTCTAAGTTTATTTTCAATGATTTCCAAATCACAGTCGTCAAAATCTTCAATTAGATATCTACTGTGCATCGAAGTAAAGTTAAATTGAATTCCTTTTAAGGATTTTTTTATATTTTCTCTAAGTAATTTTTCAAAAAAACCTCTGTTCTTACCTTTTAAATGTATTTCACAATATCTTATAATTATAGCTTTTTTCATTATTTCATTAATCCTTTTAATCTAGAAGCATTTTCGTTTAGTTCATTAACCACAAATTCAGCTTCGCTTAACGTGTTTTCAGCAGAAAAACTAACCCTAATTACACCATCAAGAACGTCTTTTTTATAACCACAAGAAGAAATAACTCTGCTAAACGGATTTTTAGAAGAACAAGCAGAACCATTTCCAACTATAATACCTTTATCTTCTAACAAGTGCATCATAATCTCGCCTTTTAATCCCACTGCGGAAATTGATAAAATATACGGACTTGAATCGCTAGAAGAAATAATTTTAAATAAGTTTTTGTCTAAATTATCAATAACATAATTTTTAATAGCCAAAACTTTATCAAAATTTTCTTTTATACTCGCATAATGTAAATCCATCGCTTTTTCAAAAACTTTTATACCGAAAACGTTTTCCGTTCCACTTCTATAACCGCTTTCCTGCCCACCTCCATAAATTAATGGAGAAAGTTTTGCCTTCTTGTTTCTTACTAAAACACCAACACCTTTAATCGCATTTATTTTATGGGCACTAATAGAATAAAAGTCAATAAACCTACTTAGTCTATACGGTAATTTTCCAAAAGCTTGCACACCATCACAGTGAAATATTGTTGATGGATTAATACTTTTGACCGTTTGTGCTATTTTATTTACGTCGTTAATAGCTCCCGTTTCGTTGTTGACGTGCATTATAGACACAAAGTCTGTTTTATTATATTTTAAGTAATCGTAAAGTTCTTCCTCGTTTACTTTACCGTCATTATTTAAGCTTATAAAATCAACTATTGCTCCACGATTTTTAAGTTCTTGAAAACATTTATATACGGCAGCATGTTCGCCCATATCGGTTACAAAAACACCTCTTTTAACCGAACAAAAGATAGCTGTATTATTACTTTCAGAACCACACGAAGTAAAAATAACGTCATAATCCGAACTGGTTACACCTAGAAATTTAAGAATTTTATCCTTAGTAACCTTAAGTTCTTTCGAAACGTCTAAACCTTGTCTATATAACGCAGATGGGTTAAAAAAGTATTCAATATTAAATTTATTAGCATATTCCAAGGCCTCTAAATAAGGCTTTGTTGTTGCTGCATTGTCTAAATATATCATTTTATACTAGCGTCCTTAACACCCTTATTGCAATACGCCAATAAGTTTATAAGAAATTTTTTCGTACATTCCAAAACAACAATATATTTTATACCGTTAGAAATGGTAATTAAATAATAAAATTCCTTTCCTTCGCACGGATCGTTATTAGAAGTTGCAAACAATACTTTTATATCTTTGTCCGAACATACTTTAATAAAGTCGTCACTATTAACTAAACCAAGTTTCGTCACGTTTTTAGCTTCAAAATTAATCAAACTAAACCTTCTACGATTTTTAATTACTTTCGAGATTCTTACAGATCCTTCTATTAAAGCATAGTCATAATCGACGCAAAACCTGTATTTAAATTTCATTAACAAGTAACCGATAAGGTAAAATATCCCACAAGGAATTATAATGGTGATAATTGCTGATATTATATGCCCCTCAGGATAAATCAACGTGTTAAAACATAAAACAAACCAAATCAAAACTAATGAAAATGATATAATAGCAAAAACGTTTAACATATTATATTTAAAGTTTTCGCTTTTATAATTTTTACATATTGCAGTTTCTTCTAAATAATTCTCTTTCATACAAAAAATTACTTTAAGGTTACGATCGTTACACCGTTTTCCCCTTCTCCATATTTTCCTTTGCGATACTCAAGCACGTTCTTATCAGTTTTAAGATAATCTCTAATGCTTTTTAATAACACACCCTCACCAACTCCATGGATAATCTTTACTTCCGAAAGACCATTAACTACACTTCTATCAATAAAGTCTTGAACTTCATCAACAGCTTCTAAACTAGTTTTACCAATAACGTTTATTGAAAGCGCCACGTCAACTCGATTGGTGTTTTTGTATATATTTACTTTTTTATTAGGTTCTTTAACTATTTCACTATTAAACACGTCGTCAATCTTAACCAAGGTTTTAATATTCCCAACTAGCACTTCTATTTCTTTCTTTGATTGTTTTACTTGCGAAATTATAGCATAAGAATCTAATGATTTAACGTAAACCTTTCTTCCTACTTCTAACTCTTCCTTTTTAGGCTTTAACATCGTTAAAGGAGCGTTATCAGTTTCAATTGATAAATATTTGGAATTAGCAAGTCTATTTCTTAATTCACTCGCCTTAAAAACGTCTTTACTTTCTAAATTAGATTGTTTAAGTAATTTTTTTAAACTAGCAATAATTTCCTCAGCTTCAACCAATTTGTCAGCAACAATGCGTTTAGTCTCTTGTTTAGACGTATTATATATTCTTTCGCGCTCTTTAGTAATTTTTTCCTTTTCAAGCTTAATCTCGTCTAGCTCTAAAAGTTTTTGCCTTTTAATACTTTCTAATTCGGCAGAAAGGATTTCGTTTTGTCTACGGCTTTCTTCTGCTCTTTTTAGAGTTCTTTCAAAAACAATCTTCTCTTCAGATAAATAACTTATAGCGTCTTTAACAATAGATTCGTCTAAACCTAGCGTTTTTGCAATATCAATTGCGTTAGAACTACCTGGTATGCCAATGTTTAATTTGTACAATGGTTTTAAGGACTTAGAGTCAAATTCCATGGATGCGTTTTCAATTTTTCCCGTTTCCATTGCAAATTCTTTTAGTCTTGAATAGTGAGTAGTTACTATACCAAAACAATTTAAAGATAATAGTTTTTTTACAACGGCAAGAGATAAAGCAGTACCCTCGTCAGGATCAGTACCCGCACCAATTTCGTCAATTAATACAAGACTTTTCTCATTTACGTTATTAATTATATTAATCAAGTTTTTAACGTGCGAAGAAAACGTGGATAAATTTTGTTCAATGCTCTGTTCATCACCAATATCACAATAAATTTCGTTAAAAACGGCAATTTTACTGTTTTCGGATGCTGGCAAGAATAACCCACTCATAGCCATACAAGTTAATAAACCAACAAGTTTTAACGTAACCGTTTTACCACCTGTATTAGGACCTGTAATAAGTAAAAAATTATAATCCCTACCAAAACATATAGATACGGGAACAACCTTTTCTTTATCAATTAAAGGATGCCTTCCGCAAACTATATCAGTAACGCCGTCGTCAGACAATATTGGTTTATAACAATCGTTTTTATAAGAGTATTGCGCCCTTGCAAAACTTTCGTCTATTTCTTGAATATTTTCGGCATTGAATTTAATAGTAGAAGAAACAGCACCTACCTTAGCTGATAATTCACTTAATATTCTATAAATTTCAGCTTGTTCGTTAAGAGTTGCCCTTTTAAGTTCATTATTTAACTCAACGATTTGTTCTGGCTCTATAAATACGGTAGCACCAGATGATGATTGGTCGTGAATAAACCCCTTTACAAAACTCCTATACTCGCTTTTAACAGGAACAACGTATCTATCTTGGCGAATAGTTATGACAGCATCTTGCAGATAAGCGTTTAATCCACCGTGTATATAATGATTAAGTCTTTCTCTAATCTTTGCATTTAGATTACTAATTTCCTTTCTGATAGAATACAGTTTGGAAGAAGCGCTATCACTTATTTTGTCTTCAGAAAGAATTTTACTTGATATTTCGTCTTCTAAATCCAAGTTATCAAACAATCTTAAAGCAATATTCTTAATAAGTTCAAGGTTTTGCTCGTTTACTGAAAGTATTGAGTTTTTTATAAGTCTTGCGCTTTTTAGGTTAGAACACACCCTTAAAAGTTCTACGTTATTTAGAGTTCCACCTTTTTCAGCTCTATCCAACTCGTCGGAAACGTCATCAAAATAATAGACGCCGCCTACGTTATATTTATAAATTAAATCATAGGCTTGACTAGTTTTATCTAAAATAAACTTTGCCGAGACGATATCACAGACGGGCGAAAAATTAATCAAGAATTCTTTCGTCCTTTTTAAAGTTGCATATTTCGCAACTTCTAAAACAATCTTATCATATTCAATTGCCTTTAAAGTTTTATTTGAAATCATTATCTAAGTTCTGCGCCCAATTTTTCTCTTAAACATTTCAAAATACTAGAAATAAACCCTTCAACTTCCTCAACAACAAGCGTTTTTTCAGATGAAACGAATATCAAATTAAAAGCAACGCTCTTCTTACCTTTTTCTACTTGATCACCGCGATATATATCAAACAGTTTTACCTTAGACAAGAATTCCCCACCAGAAAGGTTAACGGCATCAACAATATCTTGCCAGCAAACGTTTTCATCAACCAAAATAGCAAGGTCTCTTTCAACGGGTGGGAATTTAGAAATAGCAGAAACGGTAAGTTTGTCTTGAAACAACTCTTTAAGAACGCTATAATCAATTTCACAACAATAAACAGGTTTATCAATATCAAGTTTTTGCGAAACTGATGGGTGCAATTGACCAAAATAACCAATATTAACACCATCAACATAAACGTCTGCGCTTCTAGTTGGGTGCATGCAAGAAACGTTACTACGCACGTATCTAATCTCTAATCCACTACAAAATGCGTTTAACATTCCATCAACATAGCCCTTAATAGTAAAGAAATCTTCTTTATCGCCAAATACAGCAATAGATAATTTTTGTCTTTCTACCGGAAATTTCGTTAATTCTTTATCAACGGGATTGTATACCTTTGCAAGTTCAAAAAGTCTTCCATTAAAATTCTTTCTTTTAAGATTATAAGCAACCGCCCTTACTATCGAAGGAAGCAACGTAGTTCTCATTACGGCAAGGTCTTCACCTAATGGATTAATTAACTTAATAAATTCATGTTCTTTTGCAGTTTTATCAAATCCAAATTGATCGTATTCTTTTTCCGAGACAAATGAATAGGTTATTATTTCATTAAAACCATACCCAACTAATACTTCTTTAATTTGGGCTTCTTTTTGTTGTTCATTAGTTAATCCACCGTTAGTAACAGCACCTGTTTTAAGCAAGGTAGGAACTATATTATCATAACCGTATTCTCTAATAATTTCTTCGGCAATATCAGGATAATCTTCCATATCTTCTCTATACAAAGGAACGGTTAAAGAAAGATTTCCATCATTAAGTTCAACCTCAAAATTAAGTCTTGTTAAAATGTCTTTAATAACGTCTTCTGGAACGTCGATACCCAAAACACCGTTAACCTTTTCCACCGTGGTATTGATAACCTTATTTTGAATTTCATGAGCACAAATATCATAACCATTACATGCAATTTTACCACAATTAAGTCTACAAATTAGGTTAAGCGCTCTTTTAATACCTACTTCAACCGAATAAAGATCAACACCCTTTTCAAATCTAGCCGAAGAATCACTTCTTTGTCCTAACGCCTTAGAAGTTTTTCTTACGTTATCCCTAGCAAAGGTTGCCGATTCAAATAAAACGTTTGAAGTAGTTTGTTTAATCTCGCTATTAAGACCTCCCATAACGCCTGCAAGTGCTACGGGTTTATTAGCATCACAAATAACTAGATTATCGTTTATTAAAGAAAATTCCTTATCGTCCAACGTAATAATTTTTTCACCATTATTAGCACGTCTAATTATCAATGAATTCCCACAAATATCGTTCAAATCGAACGCATGCATAGGTTGACCTATTTCCATTAATACGTAGTTAGTAATGTCAACGATATTATTTATAGAACGTATACCCATAGAAAACAATCTACGTTTCAACCATAAAGGAGATTGTTCAATTTTAATATCTTTAACAAGCCAAGATATATATCTTTGACACAAATCTTGATCAAGAACGTTAACGCTAACAGTATCTTTCGTTGAAATATTCTTATCAACGTCAAAATCTAAATCAGGCATTTTGAACGGTTTATTAAGTGCAGCAGCAACTTCCCTAGCAATACCTAAAATCGATTGACAATCAGAGCGATTTGCAGTTACGTTTATGTCAAACACAACGTCCTCAATTTCAAGTAATTTTTTAACTTCAACACCCAAGGGATAGTCTTCGTTTAAGATTAAAATACCATTAACAGAAGCGCCGGGATACCAGTCGTCGTTTATGCCTAATTCTTCTCCACTACAAAACATTCCTTCGGAAGGAACTCCCCTTAACTCACCGTTAAAAATTCTTTCACCATTAGCCAAAGTCGCCCCATCAAGAGCAACCGGAACGATAGCGCCTTCAAAAATATTTTTAGCGCTAGTAATAATCTGTTTAATACCAAACTCACCCGCGTCTACTTTCGTTACGGATAATTTATCAGCATTTGGGTGTTTGTCGATAGATAAAATTTTACAACTAACAATTTTGTCTATATTTTTACCAACGTAGATACTTTCTTCTACCTCAAATCCACAGGAAAATAATTTTTCTTCGAGTTTTTGAACGGAACAATCTATATCTACGTATTCTTTAAGCCAAGAAAATGGAACTTTCATAATTATCTCCTATTAAATTGATTAAGAAAATTAATATTACTTTCAAATAAAGTTTTAATATTTGAAATACCGTATTTTATCATAGTAATTCTTTCGATACCCAATCCAAAAGCTAGACCAGAATATTCGTTAGAGTCTATACCACTCATTTCAAGCACCTTTTTGTTTACTACGCCAGCGCCCAAAATTTCAATCCAGCCAGTACCCTTACATAAATTGCAACCTTTTCCGTGACATTTGCAACAAGAAACGTCTACTTCAACACTTGGTTCGGTAAATGGAAAATATGACGGACGGAATCTAGTTTTCGTATCCTTATCAAAAATTATACGAACAAATTCGTCTAACAAACCTTTTAAATCACAAAGCGAAACGCCCTTATCAACAACCAACCCTTCAATTTGATGGAACATTGGTGAGTGAGAAGCATCGTCGTCCGCTCTATAAACTCTACCTGGACTTAAAATCTTAATTGGAGGTTTTTTATTTTCCATCGTTCTAACTTGTCCAGGAGACGTATGAGGACGAAGCAAGAAATTTTCTGTAATATAAAAGGTGTCTTGCATATCTCTTGCAGGATGGTCTTTTGGAATATTTAATGCTTGAAAACAATAGTAATCAGAATCGATTTCGGGACCTTCGAACACTTCAAAACCCATACCACAAAAAGCATTAATAATCTTATTCTTTACTATGTTAAGAGGATGAATACTGCCCATAGCTGGTGCATTACCAGGTAAAGTAACGTCAACGGCTTCGTTTTGCAACCTTTGATTAAGCTCGTTTTGTTTAAGCATTTGATCTTTATCATCAAACGTTTTTTCAACCTCTACTTTAAGATCGTTAATCATTTTACCAAAGGCCGATCTTTGTTCGGGGGCAACGTCCTTCATACCACGTAAAAGTGCCGTAATTTCGCCGTTTTTGCCCAGATAACGTGTTTTAAGATCGTATAAGTCTTTACTATTATCAATCTTTTCAACGTCTTGCTTTGCGTTTAATAAAATTTGTGAAAACTTTTCTTGCATAACTATTCTCCTAAAAAAATAAAAAACGCCCCAAATAGGGCGTTTAAAACGCGGTACCACCTAATTCGCTTATGGAATAAGCCTTTAAATTCCTATAACGTGGAATATTCGTCGTAGCCTACTAAATTCGGTACGCAACTCGGAAGTGAATAATACGGCTTTATACGTGAAAAAACCTTTCAGCCTTGGGGTTTTTATCTCTGACACTTTATTATACGCATCTATCTTCGTCACTGTTTTTAATAATTATATCTATAATAAAACAAAATGTCAAGAATTTTTATCCCTATCATAGGCAATATAATATCATATATTTTTATTTAAATATACGTTTGGGACTTTTCCAACGATAATAGACTCACATAACATAAATCTACTATTACAAGTTTGAGAATAGTTAGAAAAAGGCAAATTAACGTCAATTTTTGAAATCACGTTTACGTAAACCGAGTGTAAAGTTTGGTTAATTCCCACACTAATAAATTCACTTTCTAATTGACAATTGACCGATGAAACTTGCAAATTTTTTATATTAACGTTAAAACCGATTCCAGACAATACGTCGAGGCCAATAAAGGCAAAAAATGGCACCGGTACACCCTTTTTAAGTTGTTTAGACAAATACTCGCTCGTTATTAAACAAACAGTTCTAGATAGCCTATTGACGTTAAGAGAGTTAGTTGTTATTAAAGAAACGTCTCCATTCGCATCTTTTTCTATTTTAATAATGTTTTCATATTCTTCCTTAAAAGAATCTCCTTCTCCAATAACCTTATTTACCGTATCGTTATAATACTTGGTTAGATAGTTATTACAATAATCATTAACGTTCTTTATTATAACGAATTTATAAAAAGAAAAGAATAATATTATTATAAATAAAACGGCAAAAAGACCTTTTCTTTTTACCGATTTGTTTTTTCTTTTATACCAAACGTTTTCAAGTGAACATTCTATCATATAATTATGATATTAACGTTTAATTAATTTTAGACTTTGCCTTGAATATTATTGAAAACAAATATCCAAAAACAATTGCTGCGGTAATTCCCATACCAGCAGCTGTAATTCCTCCTGTTAGCGCACCAAACAAACCTTCCTTTGCTCCTTTTATAGCTCCTTCGGCAAGTAAGTGTCCAAACCCTGATATTGGAACGGTTGCGCCTGCTTGAGCAAAATCAACGATATGATTATAAACGCCTATCGCCCTTAAAAAAACTCCTGATAATAAAAATAATACTAATATTTTACCAGCAGTAATTTTAGTGTAATTTATAAGAAGTTGTGCAATTGTACATATTGCACCACCAACAACAAAAACTTTTACAAACGTTATTAAATATTCAACAAACATATCTATATCTCCAAAGCAACTGCATGCGATACTCCTGGAATACTTTCACCCTGCTGACACGACAAAGACGATAGTAACGCACCAGTTGCAACTAATAAAACCTTTTTAATCTTATTTTGACACATTAGATTATAAATATACGAACAAAATACAAGCGAACTACACCCAGCACCGCTTCCACCTTGGTATTCCTTTTCACAAATATTATAAACCATCTCCCCACAATCAACGTGTTGTTTTGATATATCAATACCTTTTTCTAATAGTAAATGTTTAAGCAATCTTGTCCCTAACGTACCCAAGTCACCAGTAATAATTAAATCATAATACTCTGGCGAACGATTAGTATCTTGAAAATGAGTGTAAATAGTGTCACAAGCAGAAGGCGCCATAGCTGCGCCCATATTATTTGTATCTGTTACGCCAAAGTCAACAATTTTACCAACGGTCCCACACGACAATTTAGGACCAAATCCTTCTAGACATAACAAACAAGCACCACCACCAGTAACCGTCCATTGAGATTGAGGTGGTCGCGTACAACCTAGTTCTAAAGGATATCTATATTGTCTTTCTGCAGTAGAAAAATGACTGCTCGTGCCACAAACAACTCTGTTCATATACTTCCCGTCTATCAAGGCACCACCTAAAATTAAACTTTCTACAAAGCTAGCGCATGCAGTATAAACACCCAAATATCCACAATTAAGCCCTCTTACGGCAAACGTCGAGCAAATAATTTGATCAAGCAAATCCCCCGCCAAAACCGCATCTACATCACCATTTTTCAATCCAGCGTTATTTATACAATTAGTAATCACGGTATTAAGCATTCTTATTTCTGCTTTTTCAAAAGTTTTTTCTCCAAACGTATCTGACTGCAATTTGCATTCTACAAAATCAGCAATAGCACCCTTAGATTCTTTAGGTCCACAAATTGAAGACGTAGCAATTACTATTGGTTTATTATTATAAAAAAAAGTTCTGCTCATAAAATAATTATGAACAAAACTTTAAAACAATATACAAAAAAGGGCTTGTAATGCAAGCCCTTTTTATGGTTACTTATCTAGTTTATCTAGAATTAAATCTTTACTAAACAGCACCGCTGTGGTTTGATTATTGTTATTTAAATCATAAACGGTTACCGTTTCCCCCAAGGATGCAGATGCTATTGAATTATCAATAAGCAATTGAGAAATAGCTAATCTAATAGTAGAAGATTCAAGCATAATATTAAGAGTATCAACACTAGTATCAAGAATATCAGTTAACGAAATGTTAACGTCAACTAAACTACCAACTGCGTGCTCATTATTATACTCGTTTATACCTTTAAGTAAAGCTATAAATTCATTTTCATGAATAATAGTAATATTGTTACCCAAATGATCTTTAACGTCAGAACCAAAATCAATTTCTGTAGAAATTACGGTAGTATCAACATCATTACCAAAATGTAAATTTTTAGAAACTATAGCCCTTAAAATATCACTTGAAGCAATTAGTTGATAATTTTGATCAGTTGCGTTTTCAATTAAAAGATCGTCAACGCTTATATGCTTTGCGTGATCTACGTCATCTACACCTAATAACACCATTGAAAGCACAAAATCTTTTAATTGCTCCCTATCAATATACTTAACTCCAATTTCATCAATAATAACGTCTTTTGCTGGAATAATTAAATCCGAAGAATTAAATATTTCGTTGGAGACGGTTGCCGTTATAACTAAACTTAAATCTATATATTCAGGAACTTTATTAAGATCAAGATTCAAAATTAAACTATTAAACGAAGTCTTAACGTCTGCTAAGTAATCAATACCTAACGTTTTGGAGAAATCAAGCATTTCAAATAGTTCTATATCTGTTAAGAACTTGTTTGTAGAGTCATAAACACTATGAGCTTCATACGGCATTATAATACTAGATATTTTTCTAAAATCGTATGATAAAGAAGACAACAAGATCTTAGATTGGCAAACCTTATCAACAAACACGTGATCTATAATATAAGAAACTGAAATAGCATCAAAATCAAAATCTTCAATGGATACACCATCTAAGAAATCAACCAAACTCTTAATTTCCGATTTCTTATAATATCCTTTCGAATCGTAAGCATCTGGATGAGAATATAAAACGTCCGAAGCATTTATCTCGGTGTCAACAGTAAGACTGAAATAATGCGTGATTACAACTGAATCATAAATTAAATCTAATTCAGTATATCCCGTAAACTCACCTGAATACTCGCCTTCTGTAATTACGTGATTAAAGGTTGCAAATTGTTGTTTAAGAGTATTTTCTAAAACACTAATATCGTCGTGGAAATCAAAATTAGACATATTTCCAATTCTTACGATTGCTTTAATTTCACTCTTTTTAATGATTCCATTACTATCACAAATTGAATATTTATTGATAGGATTATGGTAAGAACTGAGATTATCCCATACGAATTCCGTGAAAATAGTTTTTGCAATATTTGATTTATAAGCAATATCTAATCTACTTTCAGCTATTTGATAACGTTTAATAACCGAACCGTCTCTTGCTCTATTAATATTATTAAGCGCATCCATCAATGCGTCTGCAGATTGAGAAGATTCAAAAATCTGATCCTCTAATCCAGTACAAACTATAGCGTCACACAAGTTAAATATCTCTTGTTTAGGATAAACACCGTTTACCTTGTATTGATCTAGCTTACTAATAGGACACAAATCGTTAGATTGAATTTGGTCGTCTAACTCACCGGTAAACAAATCAGCACAAATCATAGAAGAATATAAAACGTCTAAATCCGATCTTCCAGCAAACTTCCCATCAGTATGCACGGTGATAAGTCCTTCAATATCGTTAATCATATCGTAGACGTGAGAAAAATCAACGTTTTCAACGTCAAGATCTAATAAATTACAAACGTCAATTAAAGCAGAAAGTTCGTTGATTGTAAAGTATCCATCACTGTCTTTAATCGAGTCGTGCGTAGATTGATTTAGGACCATTCCATCAATCATATCAAGACAAATCTTAGTAAACGAGGACTTGATTAGCAGCGAATTATACATACTTTCTAATCTCGTTGATCCTTGGACGAAAGAAGATTGATCGTTTAAATTATAAAATTGATCATATACTTGGGTTTGCAAGTTTTCAAAATCTATCGTTGAAGAATCTAAGAATAAATCTTTAATAGCCGAATACAACCGAACAAATTCTCCTTGCTCGCTGTCATTATTGTACCAAGCCGATACGTTTAATAAAGCATCAGGTATGGTAAGGAAGGGAACACTACCCGATTCACAATAATCTATAATATATTTTCCGGCATTTGCTTGTAGCAATACACTATCGACAAGAACGTCTTCTAACTTTTGATTTTCAAAAACGTTACCTAAACCGTTTAGTATATCGTCAAACAAGGTGTCGTAAGAAACTACCATATCGTTGGGAACAGCTTCTAAAAGTCTAAAAACGTTATCAAATTCATTTTTAGAAATCATATCCAACGGACTACCATCTCCGTCATGTTCTAGACATTGTTCAGGAATAACTAATACTGCGTTTTCCCCCTCCGCCATATTAATAACGAAAGCAGAAGCAATTGAACGAACTAGAACGGAATCAGATATAAAATCTACGATAGATTGACCTTTGGAATTTTTAACAAACAATTGGTCTTTAATAAGGAAAATATCCGAAACGTAATCGTTAGTATCAAAATTAACGTTAGTAGCAAAATCACGAATTTCTTGATTAGCAGAAAAATCCTTAACAAAATTTAATAGGTTATAAATCTCTCCGTAAGCAACTAACTCTCCCTTATCGTTATATTTGTTAACGAATGAAATTTCTTCGGGAAGTTTATATCCGTTAGTATATCCTCCTATAGTACTTTCAGCTAAATAGGTAACGATAGGAGAAGTAAGCGCAACGGAAATAATTTTGTTTTCACTTACGTATTTTATTAGATTGTCGTAAGATTCAACAAAATCTTGATTATCAAATAATGATAATATTGCGCCTACGTCAACGTTATCTAAACCAGTATCGTTAATATGGTTATAAATATTTAGACCATCTGCCGCTACGTTAACTAAATTGGTTATTTCTTTAACCCAATCAATATCTTGTGAAGCATCAAAACTTTGCACCACGTCATGCCCTTCAACTTGCAACATAGTACATTCTACGTAAGAATAAAGTCTATTAAATACTTTATTTATATCTTTTCTATGCGGATTAGAAGAACTTAATAAAGTAAGTTTATCAAGATGCGGCAAAACAGCGTTTACTACTTTTTCAGTATCTAATTGAGTTCCCTCTTGAGTTGAAAGCACATCCATATCAACCAACTCACAGAATAAATCATAAACAACTAATAAATCCTTTTGATTGATTAAATACGAAGGTTTAATGCAAGCCAAAGGTTCACTGCCGACGTATGTATCTTCCGAAGGAATTTTTGATGAGGTATATCCCTCAACGAATAAAATATTCATTATATCCGAAACAGGCGAATCAGCAGGAACTATTCCAGAAGAATCAATGTTTTTCGCATACGAGTCAATCATAGAGAACATAAAATTAATCATAAATGAAGAATCGTTCGCTATATCACCTATTACGTTCCTTAAATCATCTCGGAAGGTTTGTTTTTTAAGCAGTTTTGAAATATCTTCTTGAGTAAATTGACCTGAAACGATTTTTTCAGCATACTCTTCTTCTTCCAAGACTAGACCTGCAACTTGTTTAAAGGAAGTCATATACTTACCAAGTTCATGAGTGAAATATACGTTTTCAGACTCTCCCGTAAAAGTGTTATCATAGTTACCAGAAAAAACAAATCCAGAAATATATAAATATAACGGAACTCCCGATTTACTCTTGGCAGAATTAAATAATTTGAATATACCCGAATCGCCGTATGCTTGCACGCCGTCGTAAATTGAATACACATCGTTAAATTGTTCGTTAGAAACTGTAACTTCGGGCATTTGATCTTCGCCCGTTCCTAAGAAAGCAAACAATAAGTTACCTAAAATAGAAAAACCAAATATTGCGGTCAACAAAGAAACGCAAACCATAGTGACGCCACCTAGTAATCTACGCTTTTTGTATTCAAAAGGTTTCTTTTCTTGTTCCGCTTTCTTTTTTAGTTTCTTTTTATACTTTCTTTCCGAATAGAAGAAAAGATAAAGTAAATAAAGAATAAACCTTAAAACGTAATACAAAACTAAAGCAACAATACCAAATATTAAGTGATAAACAAAACTTACAAGTGTTAAAAGATAAGCGCTGTTCTCTACTAGCGCAGTAGAAAGCCCCACGTCTGTTACAAACGCAGGAATTAACTCGATAAGTGCTCCTTTTAGAGTGTAAGAAGTAATAGTTACACCCATTCTATCTTGCAAACCACCTGATAGAGAATCAACAACGTGAAATAATAAAGCGTCAACCTTTTCACTATTACATAGAATAAAATAAACGATTAAGGTTAACACCGTTGCAATAAGAATATGTAGTAGCTTAATTTTACTTTTTCTAAAACCTTTAATAATTCCACCTAAAAATCCTAGAACAAGGACCAAAACGAACAACAAGGTGAATATTAACGGAATTAATGAAATAATTTTTTGAATAATCTCCACAAATTTCTCCTAAAATAAAAAAATAAAGTAGACTTACAGTCTACTTATATAATACTCTTATTAAATATTTTTGTCAATAAATATTTTAAGGTACTTTATATACCAAATATTGCATAATATACGTAATAAACAAGACCAACCAATACAGAAGACGCGATACCAAAAACAATAATTGGACCAGCGACGGTAAACATTTTAGCTGCTGTACCATAAACGTAACCTTCCGTCTTAAATTCAATCGAAGGCGAAACGACGGAGTTAGCAAACCCTGTAATTGGAACGATTGAACCTCCCCCAGCATATTTACCTATTCTATCATAGACTCCAAGACCTGTTAAAAACGATCCAAGAAATATCATTATCAATGATACGAATGCAGATAATTCATCGCCTTCTAAATTACAAAATTTTTGTAGAATAATCCTAAAAACCTGACCTATACAACAAATAAAACCACCAACCCAAAAAGCCCTAAACAGAGTTCTTTTTTCATTTGTTTTAGGCGAAATAGATTTTACATAATTCAAATAATCATCGTTAATAAAACAGTTACTTTTCATTTACAAACTCCTTCTTTTTATCAATCTTTACAAAAATTTCTCGTTGATCAGAAGTTACTAAATATTCATATTTTGGAAGTTTTCTCATACGTTTATTATGCCGTTTTGTTTATTTTAATATACCAAAAAACCGACTAAAATTTTAGTCGGATTTTATCTAATATTTTATTTTCTAGTCTTGATACTTGCACTTGAGAAACTCCTAAAAATCTTGCAACTTCACTTTGCGTTCTATCTCTAAAAAACCTTAATGACACTAATTTTTGTTCTCTATCAGATAAAGAATCAATAACCGAAGATAAATGAATTAAGTCAAGTCTTTTATCTTCGTCATCACTATACGGGATTTTATCAATTAACTCTTGCCCTTCCTCGTCACCATCAACCCTATCGTATATGGATAACGGTTTTCTACTAGAATCAAGTGCAATAACGACTTCATCCTTAGACAAACAAAACTTTTCTGCCAAATGCTCAATCGTAGGTTGTTCGTTAGTTTGAGTTTGATAAAAATCTATATATCTATTCATTTTGTTGGCTAATATTTTAATGCTTCTAGAAACCTTAATAGCACCGTTATCACGCATATATCTTTTAATTTCGCCAATAACCATTGGTACGATATAAGTGGAAAATTTCACACCAAAACTTTCGTCAAAGTTATTTAAGGCTTTTATAAAACCAATGCAAGCGATTTGATATAAATCTTCGTACTCAATCCCTTTGTTTTTAAATCTATTTACAATACTTTTTAATAAGGGTGAATTATTCTCAAACAAAACACTTTTTGCTTTTTCATCTCCTTCTTTCGCTCTTCTAACGTAATAAATTGTTTGTTCAAAATTTAGCATGATTTTTATGCATCGGCTTTAATTGTTTTTGACATATAAACTTTAGTACCGGCATTAATATTTGATTCTACCTTTATAGAGTCCATAAAATTCTGCATAATCGTAAATCCCATCCCAGACCTTTCCTCGTCTGTCTTTGTAGTATAAAAAGGTTCTAACGCTTGACTTATATTTGATATTCCGATTCCATTATCAAATACGTTTATATGTATAACGTTGTTTTCTATGTATGCGTCAATAGTAATATCTCCAGGTTTTTCAGGATATCCGTGAACTATGCAATTAGTTACCGCTTCGCTTACCGCCGTTTTGATGTCGGACACGTCCATTAAAGTAGGATTTAGTTGAAGTGCAAAACAACCAACGACGTTTCTCGCAAAACTTTCGTTTTCAGATATTGATTTAAATTTTAATGACATATAATTATTTTTCATATTAAACTCCGTTATACTCTTGGCATAATTTGATATATCCCAGCAAGTTCAAGCACTCTTTCCGAAGCAACGGAAGCACCAGATATGTAAGACGAAATATTAAATTGCTTTATTTTTTTATATCTTCCTATTAAAAGTCCAATCCCCGTACTATCCATAAAAGTAACACCTGACAAATCAAATATTACTTTTTCCACGTTGAGATTGCTCATAATAACGTTGTCAACCGTGTTTTTAACGGATATCGCTGTATATTCGTCAAGTTCTCCATATATATAAAGAGTAAGAACTCCATCACTTTTTTTAAATTTTACGTTCATAAATAACCTCGCTAGTCAATTGATTTAATTTTAACTCACACTTTTAGAAAAAAAATGTAGTATAATAAAAAAAGCAAGGAAATTTTATCAAAAATATCAAAAAAAATATTTTTTTATATTTATTAAAAAAAATTAAAAAACCTTTGAAAAACTGTTGACATTTTTCAAAAATTATTATAAGATATTCAAGCACTGTGAATGAACGGGGTGTAGCGCAGTTGGTAGCGCACGTGCTTTGGGAGCATGGGGTCGGGAGTTCGAGTCTCTTCACCCCGACCAGTCAACTTTAGGTGTATCCTAATTTACGAATAAAAAGCCATTAAAGGGCCTTTAGCTCAGTTGGTCAGAGCGGTCGGCTCATAAC
>JAFQAQ010000006.1 GCA_017399945.1 Clostridia bacterium | reverse complement strand
ACCTTCCAAAGAAGTTTCGCTTATCTTAAAAGATAACGGGATCACGAAGGATAATTTTTTGTCGGCTCTTATGCAAATTCGTGGCAATGCAAGAGTTACCAGCGATAATCCAGAATCCACATACGACGTTTTGAATAAATACGGAACGGACCTTGTAGAGAGAGCAAAACAGCACAAAATAGACCCTGTTATCGGTAGAGATGAAGAAATAAGAAACGTAGTAAGGATTCTTTCTCGTAAGACCAAGAATAATCCTGTTCTAATCGGTGAGGCGGGCGTTGGTAAAACGGCAATCGCCGAAGGATTGGCTATTCGTATAATGAAGGGCGACGTACCGGATAGTTTAAAAAATCGTAAACTGTTCTCACTTGATATCGGCGCCTTGATTGCCGGTGCGAAATACAGGGGCGAGTTCGAAGAACGTTTGAAAGCCGTTCTTTCTGAGGTTAAAAAATCGGAAGGGAATATTATACTCTTCATAGACGAACTTCATACAATAGTCGGTGCGGGTAAAACGGACGGCGCAATGGATGCGGGTAATTTATTAAAGCCTATGTTAGCAAGAGGCGAATTGCACTGTGTCGGGGCGACTACGTTGGACGAATATAGAAAGTATATTGAAAAAGACCCTGCGTTAGAGCGTCGTTTCCAGCCGGTAATGGTTAACGAGCCTACGGTAGAGGATACCATTTCTATTCTTCGTGGACTTAAAGAACGTTATGAGGTATATCACGGTGTTAAAATTCAAGATAACGCTATAATCGCCGCAGCAACCCTTTCAAATCGTTATATAAGTGATAGATTCTTGCCGGATAAAGCTATTGACCTTATTGATGAAGCGTGCGCTATGATCAAAACGGAAATAGACAGTATGCCGGCGGAAATGGATGACGTTGCACGTAAAATTATGCAACTTGAGATTGAAGAAGCGGCGCTTAAAAAGGAAATGGATTCTTTATCGCAAAATCGTTTAAGAACGTTGCAGGATGAGCTTTCCGTGCTTCGTAAAAATTACGACGAAATGAAAGAGAAACTTAATCAAGAAAAATCGACGATATCTCAAGTTCAAACTCTTCGTGAAGAAATCCAGAAGGTTAATAGTGATATTGAACGTGCAGAAAGAGAATATAATCTCAATTTGTTGGCTGAATTAAAATATGGGAAACTGCCTGAATTAAAGAAAAAATTAGAGGAAGCGGAAAAAGCGTCTACAAGCGTTAAAGCTAATACGATGCTTCACGATAAAGTAACGGAGGAAGAGATTTCAAAAATCGTATCAAAATGGACAGGGATTCCCGTATCAAAATTGGTAGAAAGCGAACAAAGTAAGTTGCTTAATTTGGAAGACATTCTACACGAGAGAGTGATTGGTCAAGATGAGGCTGTAAAGAAAGTAAGCGAAGCTATTTTACGTTCAAGAGCGGGGATTCAAGATCCTAACCGTCCGATTGGATCGTTTATGTTTTTAGGTCCTACGGGTGTTGGTAAGACGGAACTTGCCAAAACTTTGGCTAAGACGCTTTTTGACGATGAAAAGAACATTATTCGAATTGATATGACCGAATATATGGAAAAGTTTAGTGTTTCTCGTTTAATTGGCGCGCCTCCGGGATATGTAGGGTATGATGAAGGTGGACAATTAACGGAAGCTGTTAGACGTAAGCCGTATTCCGTTGTGCTTTTCGATGAAATTGAAAAAGCGCATCCCGACGTTTTCAATATTTTACTTCAAGTCTTGGATGATGGCCGTATTACTGATTCTCAAGGACGAACGGTAGACTTCAAAAATACTATTATTATATTGACGTCTAATCTTGGCTCTTCGTATATCTTGGAGGGAATAAACGAAAATACGGGAGAAATTACTGAGGAAGCTAAAAACGAAGTGAATAGGCTCTTGAAGACGCAGTTCCGCCCGGAATTTTTGAATCGTCTTGACGAAATCGTATTTTATAAGCCACTCACACAAACCGAAACCAAGAAAATAGTAGGGTTGTTACTGAAAGGTTTAAAATCTCGTTTGGAAGAAAAAGAACTTCATCTTGAAGTAAGCGATGAGGCAATTGAACAGATAGTATCTGCTGGGTATGATCCAGTATTTGGTGCTCGTCCGCTCAAGAGATTTATTCAATCTAACGTTGAAACGCTTATTGCTAAAAAGATAGTGGCTGGAAGCTTAAAACCTAACGACGTGCTTTTGCTTGACGTTGTAAATGGCGAACTTACGGTAAACGTAAAATAATATTATATAATGTCGGCAGCGGATTTTATTTCGCTGCCGTTTATATATCAAAAATTTTTTCTTTTTTTATGATGCAGTACGTTCAAACGCTTGCCTTTTTTGGAGAAAAGCAGTATAATACTTGCAACAAAAGTTGAGTAGCCTTGATGCGTAAAGTGCCACCGAACGGGACGTTGTCGGTGGACGAAAGAAACCGGAATTTTTAACGAGTTTCTGCGGTATCTGGGCGCGTCCGCTTCGAATATGGAATAGGTATAGCGCGCGTAAATATTTATTCCACACACCTGCGGACCTCTTTTTTGCAAGGAGGTTTTTTTTATGCAAGAATTAGCGCAACAAAAGAAGGGCGTCAGCCCGATCAAACGTTTACTCTTTTCAGCAACACTTGCGGAAAAGAATGCAAGCCACAAGATTGCCTATATATCTGTGATGACGGCTATTGTAGTGGTAGCGAACATGTTTTTTGAGTTCAAATTTGCCGATACACAGTTTTCTTTAACAATTGTTGTATCAGCACTTTGTGGGCTCATAATCGGTCCGTTATTTGGCTTTGCAGCCTGTTTTTTAGGCGATTTAGTGGGGTATTTGTATCACTCTGCCGGATTTGCCTATATGCCTTGGATAGGCATTGCAATGGGTATGGTGGCTCTCGTAACGGGTTTTGTAGTGAACGGTATTAAAATCAAATATAAGTGGGGTATCTACGTTAAAATAGCAATCGTGTGCGTACTTACTTTCTTGATTTCTACCGTTGGGATAAATACAACCGCATTCTGGTTGCTTTATGCAAAAGGCGTACCATATTTTACGTACTTGGCGTCCCGTTTGTTTATTCAAGGTCAGATTTGGAACAGCTTGGTAAATTACGCGTTACTGTTTGTGATTGTTCCCATCGTTTTGCGAATTAAGGCATTAAATTTGAGAATTGAGTAAAATGGACAATTGAATAAATCAAAAACTCCCTGTGTTGAACGCACAAGGAGTTTTCTTTTATTCGTCTTCTTTAAGATAATAGTACATACAAGGCCGACCGCCCGTTTCGTAGTTTAATTCTCCAACGACAAGACTATTTTCTTCTAAATAACTCATATATCGTCTAACGGTGACGGCCGTTAAACCGGTTTGCTCCGAAATAATATCGCTTGTAATAGGTTCGGGTTGATTTTTTCTTAAGCAAGAGAGAATGGCTTGCAGTGTCTTGTCTTGAATACCTTTTGGAAAAAGTTCCTGGGGTTGTTTTCTTTTCTTGTCTATAATAAAATCGATGTTGGATTGATTGAGAGTATCAAAGTCGCTTAAGACACGTTTTTGAGAAATGAATTTATCTAACGCGAGCTTAAAACGGTCAAAGGAAAAAGGTTTCACTAAATAATCCACAACCCCAAGGTGCAAAGCTTCTTCGAGGGAGTCTCTATCGTTTGCAGCAGTGACCATAATGACGTCTATGGCTTGTTTATCTTTGCGAAGTTCTCGTAACGTCTCAAAGCCGTTCATGTGGGGCATGAATACGTCTAATATAATTAAATCAACGTCGTTTTCGCTGATGAACTTTAATGCGGCTTCTCCGTCTTTACATTTTCCAGCGACGGAGAAATCCTTATGCCTACGAACGTATTGTTCGTTAATCATCGCAACCATAGGGTCGTCTTCAACAATTAAAACTTTATACATAAATCAATTTTCCTTTTTTCCTTTTGAAAAATACACGAAGAAGGACGTGCCGACGTTTTCTTGTGAGTCAACGGTAATCAGCCCACCCAAATTTTCAACCATTGTTTTTACTTGGTAGAGACCAGTGCCACGGTTTTCGCCTTTTGTAGAGAATCCGTTTTCAAATATACGTTGTTTATTTTCTTCCGATATACCTAAGCCAGTATCGTCAACTGTTATTAAGATAGAATCCTCTTTAGAGAAAAGTCCTATAATGAGTTCGTTAGGATTAGACGGGTTAGGTTCTTTTGCGTTCATAGATTCAAATGCATTTTCAATTAAGTTCCCAATAACCGTAATAAGTACTTCGGTAGGGATATGCATATCGGTATTTGAGAAGTGAGAACCATCGCGTAACGTGAATTTTACGTTTAACTCCGCAGCTCGAGCGGTCTTACCGATGAGCAGCGCAGCCAAAGCGGGTTCGCTGATGCAATTCATGATTTTGCTGATAGACGCACGTTGAACCATCGTAATGTTTTCAATATAAGAAGTTGCTTGGTCGTACATCTCCATTTGGATGAGTCCAAGTATTACGTGTAGCTTATTAGTGAAATCGTGGTTATTTGCACGCATGGAATCGACGAGATAACGAGTACCGGCTAAGTCTTCCATAAGCTTGGTATATTCCGCACGGTCGTGCAAAATGCAGATTGTATCAATGGGGTCTTCTTCGTGTTTAATGGGGATTCTGTCTATTATAACGTCAGTTCCGTCCATTCTTTGACCTTGAATACCGAATTCCTTTTCCGTGCCGTTTAAGACGGTTTTAATGACGTTACCATTTTTAATTTGTTCTATGTTTTTCCCGATGAATTCCGTAGCAGTACTGCTTTTATCTAACATTTTCACAGCGGAATTGTTGGTGAAGAGAATTGTGCCGTTTTTATCCACGGCGATAACGCCTTCTTTTAACGATTCAAGTATGTTATCGCGAACGAGATACATTGCTGAGATGGTATCGGGCTCATAACCTAACAAGCTATTTTTTATGCTTTTAGATATACGAGATGTGATAAATAATTCTATAACAATAGCGACAAAGGCAAGGATTGCGTAAGTTGTAATAATTTGCGTGATGTTTTCATTAACGTGTTCCGTTAGGATGATAACCATAATAAAACCGAGATATTCTCCGGTTTCGGAATAGAGTGCACTGTATGCTCTTCGTTGCGCCCCAGAAGGACCATTTGTGTTGACAATATAAAACGTTTTTTCTACAGGGGAAAAGTCAGGTTGTTCACCGTTGTATTGCGTACCTATTAAAGAGTGGTTCGTGTGATAAAAACGTTGATTGTTTTTATTTACTATGGAAATAACGTCAACGTCATATAAGGACTTTTTTAAGGAATCGAGATAACGCATCAAATTTACCTGATCTTGGGCTGTCCCGTTTTGGATATCGTTTTCCATAAAAGAAGGGGAAGTCGCAATGGTTTCAGAAATGTTTTGAAGGTTTCTATCGGTTTTATCTTTTTCAAACTTAATGTTTGTTACAATGCCGATAATTGCAAGAATAATTGTCAGAGATACAACTAATATAATCTGCGTTGCAGAAATTTTTCTTTGTATTCGGCTTAATGAATTAGACGATTTTTGCATCATTGCAATTTACTCCTTTGTTCGACTGACAATATTATAGCATTTTATAAGTAAAAATTCAATTTATTTTCCTTTCATAAATACTTTCGTAAGTAAAATAAATGAAAAAATAAAAAATTCATTTATAAAATTTTTCTGTGGGTTCATTTCAAAAATAAAGCTGTATAATGAAAGCGTAGAAAACAAGGAGGCTTAATTTATGGGCGCTATTTTTGAAACAGTTATGTTGGTGTGTTTTGGTCTTTCGTGGCCGATTAACGTGGTGAAAGCGTATAAGACGCAAACCACAAAGGGAACGAGCTTACCGTT
>JAFQAQ010000005.1 GCA_017399945.1 Clostridia bacterium | reverse complement strand
TTATTATATAATAAAAAAGATTTTTAGATATCTTACGGAGGATATTTTACATGGACTTCAAAAAAATCGAAAAGAAGTGGCAAGAAATTTGGGAAAAGGACAAAGCTTCTACCTTCAATAGCAAAAATCTTTCTAAAAAATATTATTGTTTAGAAATGTTTTCATATCCATCAGCAGCAAAATTACACTTAGGTCACTGGTATAATTATGCACCAACCGACAGTTTTGCTAGATATAAAAAAATGAAAGGTTTCGAAGTTTTCCAACCAATGGGCTTCGACGCTTTTGGTTTACCTGCTGAAAATTACGCTATAAAAACAGGTGTTCATCCTAAGGATTCTACAGAGAAAAACATCGTTAACATGGAACAAACTCTTAGCGAAATGGGCGCCATGTTTGATTGGAACGCAGAAATCATTACTTGCAACGAGGATTATTATAAATGGACACAGTGGTTGTTTTTAAAATTATACGAGAAAGGACTTGCATATAGAAAAGAAGCACCTGTTAACTGGTGTCCCGACTGTAAGACCGTTTTGGCTAACGAACAAGTTGTTAACGGCGCCTGTGATCGTTGTGGTTCTACCGTTGTTAAAAAAGACCTAACCCAATGGTTTTTCAAGATTACCGAATATGCAGAAGAATTATTACAAGGACTTGACGCTCTTGATTGGCCCGAAAAGACCAAATTAATGCAAAAAAATTGGATTGGCAAATCAACCGGTGGCGAAATTGAATTTACAGCTGTAAGTGGAGATAAGTTTAAGGTTTTCACTACTAGAGCAGATACGCTATTCGGTGTATCATACGTTGTTTTAGCACCCGAACATCCACTAGTTAAAAAATTAACTTCTAAAAAACAACTCAAAGCAGTTGAAGATTACGTAGAAGCAACCTCAAAGATAAATGAAATCGAAAGACTTTCTACCGCAAAAGAAAAAACCGGTGTTTATATCGGTCATGATGCAATTAACCCAATAAACGGTAAAACCGTACCTATCTACGTTGCCGATTACGTTTTATATTCTTATGGAACTGGTGCCGTTATGGGCGTTCCATCACATGACGATAGAGACTTTGCATTTGCAAAAAAATATAATTTACCAATAACTAGGGTTATTAAGGGAGCATCTGCCGATATTGACGATCAACTACCCTTTACCGACGACGGAATCGTAGTTAACAGCCCTGGTTTTGACGGAATGACTAGCGAACAAGCTAGAAAGGCTATTATCAACCAACTAGTAAAATCAGGTTGTGGAGAACATAAAACAAATTATAGACTAAGAGACTGGTTAGTTTCCCGTCAACGTTACTGGGGTGCACCAATACCCGTTATTCACTGCGATAAATGTGGCGCAGTTCCAGTTCCTTATCAAGATTTACCCGTTAAATTACCATACGACGTTGAATTTACACCCGACGGAGAATCTCCACTCGCTAAACACGAAGGATTTATGAACACCGTATGTCCCGTATGTGGAGCTCCCGCAAGAAGAGATCCCGACACGTTGGATACTTTCGTATGTTCTAGTTGGTATTTCTTAAGATACCCCGATTCAAAAAACTCAAAAGAACCTTTCTCGCCTGAAATTATTAATCAAATGCTACCCGTAGACAAGTACGTTGGTGGTGCTGAACACGCATGCATGCATCTACTTTACTCTAGATTTATAACCAAAGCATTACGCGATATGGGTTACTTAAACTTTGATGAACCATTTAAATCCCTTGTTCACCAAGGTGTTATTCTAGGTCCTGACGGTCTTAGAATGAGCAAATCAAAGGGCAACGTAATCTCCCCTGACCCATACGTAGAAAAATACGGCTCAGACGTTTTAAGACTATACTTAATGTTTGGCTTCTCCTATACGGAAGGTGGCCCTTGGAGCGAAGACGGATTTAAGGCTATCATTAAATTCTTTGAAAGAATTGAAAGACTTGCAAATAAAATCAAGGTATTAAAGAGTAAAAATAAAGAAATAACTTCTAACGAAAAAGAACTTTTATACGCAACCAACTACGCAATTAAACAAGTTGATAAGGACATGGAAACGTTCTCTTTTAACACTGCCGTTGCTAGACTTATGGAACTTCTTAACGCATTATCAAAATACGATACCATAGAGCCCAAAAACGTTAGCATTTACAAGGATTGCTTTAAGAAGCTTATTCTTTTATTAGCACCATGCGCCCCACACTTTGCAGAAGAAATTTGGGAATATTTAGGTAACAAGTCTTCTATTTTCAAATCAAAATACCCTATTTGCGACGAATCAACCTTAGTTAAGGACGAAATTGAGGTTGCAGTTCAAATTAACAGCAAACTAAAAACAAGAATAATGCTTGCGCAAGGTCTATCTCAAGATGAAATTAAGCAAATCGTATTAAGTAACGATAAATTAAAGCCTGAACTCGAAGGCAAGACAATTAAAAAACTTATTATCGTTCCACAAAGATTAATTAACGTTATAATTTAATTTATATGTCTAAATCAAATACTCAACAACAAATAGTTAGATACGAGCCCGACTACGACGTTGGACTAAACGACCAACAAGTTATAGAAAGGGTTAACCAAGGTCTAAAAAATAAAGTTACTAAAAAATACTCCAAGTCATATTGGAGTATTTTAGTAAACAACGTTTTTACTTTTTTTAATTTGCTTGGATTAATCGTTTTTATAGCCCTTTTGTCTATTAAAGCATCGATAGGCAATTTTTTCTTTGTCTTTTTCTACGTTTCAAATAGTTTAATTGGCGTCATACAAGAAATTAGAGCAAAAAAATGTATTGATAAACTGTCGTTATTAACAAGCAAAACTACAAAAGTTCTAAGAAATTCGCAAATTATCGATATTTTACCAGAAGATATAGTTTTAGACGACGTTGTAGTATTAGGCTTAGGAAACCAAGTTCCAACCGACGGACTAATACTAAACGGAGACGTAGAAGTTAACGAATCTTTACTAACCGGCGAATCAGTCCCTATTAAAAAAACCGTTGGAGACACACTACTCGCAGGTAGTTTTGTCATAAGCGGAAAATGCACGTTAAAGGCTGATAAAGTTGGTGCTGATAATTACGTAGAAACCTTGTCGGCAAAAGCAAAGGAATATAAAAAGCCTAAATCAGAAATTATGAACACCTTAAAAGCAATGATTAAGGTAATTAGTTTTATAATTGTTCCACTAGCCACAGCACATATGTTGCGTTCTACTTTAATGTTTAAAGAAACTTTATCACAAGCCATATTGCACACTTCCCCTATCGTTATAGGAGTAATACCTGCCGGTATGTTCTTACTTACTAGCGTTGCTCTTGCAATAGGTATAGTAAAACTTGCAAGACATAACACGCTAGTACAAGATTTATATTCTCTTGAAATGCTTGCAAGAGTTGATACCATTTGTTTCGACAAAACAGGAACTATCACAGACGGAAAAATGACGGTAACACAAGTTATCTCATTAAACGAAGATAATTTAGATATAAAAGACGTGATGTCGTCTATGCTTGGCACAGTAAAAGATGAAAACCAAACTGCTAACGCTTTAACTAGTTATTTCGGAAATAAGGTTATATACAATTCCGACCTTTTTATTCCTTTCAACTCAAAAAGGAAACTTACGGCAGTTTCTTACACTGATTATGGCACTTACGCTTTTGGCGCTCCTGAATTTATTTTAAGCAAAGAAAAATTTAGTACAATCAAAAGTTTAATAGACTCTCACGCGCAAAAGGGACTTAGAGTTTTACTCTATGCAAAATCGAATCAAACCATCATAGAAGAACAACTACCAAAAGATTTCACGCCAATTGCATTAATATTACTTGCTGATAACGTTCGTGAAGAAGCTGTAAAAACCGTTCAATGGTTTAAAGATAACGACGTAACGGTTAAGGTTATTTCAGGCGACAATCCCGTTACGGTGTCCGAGGTAAGTAGTAGAGTTGGAATTCTAAACGCAGACAAATACGTTAGTTTAGAAGGAAAAACTGATAAAGAAGTTTATGAACTAGCAAATGAATATACTGTTTTTGGAAGAGTTTCCCCAGAACAAAAAGCAATACTTGTTAAAGCAATGAAAGATTCTGGTCACGTTACTGCAATGACTGGAGACGGAGTTAACGATATACTTGCCTTAAAGGAAGCAGACTGCGCTATTTCGGTTGCCGCAGGCAGTGATGCAGCTAGAAACGTTTCTCATTTGGTTTTGCTAGACAACAATTTTAATTCAATGCCCAAAATTGTAAGCGAAGGTAGACGCGTTATTAATAACGTTCAATCTTCTTCTTCACTGTTTTTTATGAAAACCTTGTTTACAATGATTATAAGTATTATAGTATTGTTTTTACCAAACGTTGAAACCTACCCCTTCCAATTACCACAATTAATTATGCTTGAAATAGTCGTTATTGGAACTCCTGCATTTTTCTTATCGTTACAACCCAACGATTCACGTGTTGAGGGGAAATTTATATCATACGTGCTCAAAAATTCTTTACCAAGCGCTATAATAATGGCGTTAAGCGTTGCAATTGCACATTCATTAAACTTTATAATCCCCACAAACGAACAATCAATAACTACCCTAAGCGTGTTTGCATTAACTTTTGCAGGACTTTTGAGTCTATTCTTTATTTGTAGACCATTTAATAAATTTAGAACAATTATCTTTCTTAGTAGCCTAATCGTTGTTTTTGCAGTACTAACTTGCTCCATATTAGTAGAAATTCCCATTTTAGAATTAATTAGACTGTATCCATTAGAAAGATATTGGCCTCACTTTATCACCTTATTGATTTCAATACTTATAGAGATACCCGTACTACTATCGTTAAAACGAATATGTACAAAAATCTTCAAATAAAAAAACATCAGCTTTAAGCTGATGTTTTTTATTATAAATTATATTATTTTTTTTCATCAATAATTTTAACGATATCGCCTACCGTCTTAATATTTACAGCATCTTCTTCAGGAACGGTAATTCCATATTCTTCTTCTAAATTCATAAGCATTTCAACAACGTCTAAGGAATCAGCACCTAAATCTTTAACCACTTCCTTATCATCGGTAATTTCATCAACAGATTTGCCTAATTGTTTAGCAATAACTTCCTTAACCTTATCGGCAGTATTCATATTATTGTCCTCCAATATTTATTTATAATATTATATAACACTTGAATCAAAAAATCAAGTCATATATAAAAATTACTTTAATTAATCGACATTAATAACATTTTTAAGAATCATAAAACTATTAGAGCCAAGTTCAATCAAATCTTTATATATAAGGTTTGAGAGTAAATCAATTAATTGCCCTTCATATTCGAGCAAAATATCAGAATTAGACAAGTTAATAGCAACTAATAATTCAGAACAATCGTCTTTTCTTTTGAATATAATAACTCCATCACAATAGTAAATAATAGAGATATCACCTTGTTTAAAGCAAGAATACTCTTTTCTTATATTACCAATCTTTTTATACCAATCTAATACGTCAAGATTCTCAGCGCCCCAAGGAAAACATCTTCTATTTAATGGATCGGTATAACCTTGCATACCAACTTCATCACCATAGTATATGGTTGGAACACCACACAACGTATATTGAAGCAAGGAAGATACTTTTAGTAAATTAACGGCTTTATTCAACTCATCACTTTCAAGAAGCATGTTTGCAAGTTCATTTTTTGTTTTGCCATTAACGTTAACGTCTGCAACGGCAGATAACAACCTATACGTGTCGTGAGTTGACAATATGTTCATCAAAGAGTGAAGCACTTCTTTTGGATAATTATCGACTTGCTCTCTTATCGTATAAACTAATTTATCAGCGTCATGATATTTAACAAAATCAATTATGGCATTTTTTAAGGGGTAATTCATAACCGAATCAAGTTCTTTACCTTGAAAATACTCTCTTCTTTCACCATAGGAGACTTTATTTGAAGCATTTTCCCAAACTTCGCCAATAATAATTGATTGCTTGTTTATGCCTTTACTAGCTTTTCTAATTTCTTTAACAAAAGCAGACGGTAATTCATCAACAACGTCTAGTCTCCATCCACCTATACCCATTTTTGTATAGTGCTCAATAACCCCGTCTTTACCTGATATATAGTTAATATAATCGGTATTAGTCTTATCAGTCGCTGGAAGGGTTTTAATTCCCCACCAAGACTCATAAACGTGCGGATAATCTATAAACTTAAACCATGAATAATAGGGCGAATTCTTGCTTTGATAAGCGCCTAGGGAGGGGTAATTCCCTTTCTTATTAAAATATATGCTATCGTCCCCCGTGTGATTAAAAACACCGTCTAATATAATCTTTATACCTTTAATATCGGCAGACGAAATTAATTGCTTAAAATCTTCTTCGGTCCCCAATAAAGGATCTATTTCCATATAATTACCAGTATCGTATCTATGGTTAGAATAAGCTTTAAAAATAGGGTTAAGATAGATAGCCGTTACCCCAAGAGAAGATAGATAGTCAAGTTTACTTATTATCCCCTTAAAATCCCCTCCAAAAAAATCGTTGTTTAATATTTCTCCTTTTTTATCGGGTTTAAATATTGGAATTCCACCCCAATCATCTCTTAATATTTTGTTATCATCTGCTTGTTTTTCTTTTATTGCCCTACAAAATCTATCAGGGAATAT
Organism: Clostridia bacterium; assembly: GCA_017399945.1. GTDB lineage: Bacteria > Bacillota > Clostridia > Christensenellales > Borkfalkiaceae > UBA1259. The sequence goes on along the minus strand of JAFQAQ010000005.1, from coordinate 188,513 downwards.
TTGATATATTATTCCGCCATTAAGCCAAGATGGAACGCTGTAATTTTTATCATAAAAAGTCAGTTGAAATTCTTCCGGACAACGTGTAATCACACCGCAAAATTGGCTGTTTTTGCCAATATATTTCCCATCACCTAAACTAAACATATAAAAATATAATCCACTAGGCATAGTAAAAGTAACACGAAAATAAGCCCCGTCTTTTACCATAGGCAGAACACGAGGCGTTGTAGAGCCGTCTTTTCTTACTAAAAGCGAAAGGCTATCAAATTCACCTTTAACGCTAATAGTAAGTTCTTCATTTTCATTAACGGCGCCAATTATACTTTTATAATTACAGTCAAGTGAGTTATAAATCATATGTTAGTTAATTTGTTTTAAATGCCAAATTCTCTCAGCGTATTCTTTGATACTTCTATCACTTGCAAAAATACCAGAACTTGCAACGTTATTAAGTGACTTTTTAGCCCAAAGCATTTTATCTTTATAAATCTTGTCAACTTTTGCATGAACGTCGCAGAAAGAGCCAAAGTCAGCCATACACATATATGGATCAGCAACGGGACTTCCCGTTAATAAATAATGTGCAATATCTGAGAAAGTTTGACCGTTAAGACCTTTGTTGAGAACGTCAATAACTTTTTCTAATTTTTTGTTGTTATGATAAAATTCAGAAGAGTTATACCCGATTCTCCATAAATCTTCTACTTCTTTTGCATTTAGACCGAAGATGAATATATTGTCTTTACCAACAACCTCACTCATTTCAACGTTAGCGCCGTCAAGTGTACCAATAGTAAGAGCACCGTTAATCATAAACTTCATATTACCTGTTCCACTAGCTTCTTTACCAGCTTGTGAAATTTGTTCACTAATTTCAGTTGCAGGCATAAGTTTTTCAGCCATAGAAACGCAATAATCTTCTAAATATACAACGTTAAGCTTTTTATTAATTTTCGGATTCTTTTTAATATCTTCACTAAGCGCGCAAATAAGTTTAATAATTTGTTTTGCAAAATAATATCCAGGCGCTGCCTTTGCACCAAAAATAAAGGTCTTTGGCGTCATTTCTAAATCAGGATTTTCTTTTAAGTCATTATAAATAGAAATCACGTATAGCGCGTTCATTAATTGTCTTTTATATTCGTGCATACGTTTTGCTTGCACGTCAAACAACGACTCCGGATTAATATCCACCCCTTGTTTTTTCTTTATATATTCACAAAATTGATTTTTCTTGATTTGTTTAATTTCATTAATTCTCTTTAATACGCTTTGATCATTTTCAAACTTTTTAAAGCCTATTAATTGAGATGCATCTTTAACAAAACCATCACCAATACAGTCTGTAATCAACGCAGATAGTTCTGGGTTAGATTGACAAAGCCATCTTCTATGTGCAATACCGTTCGTAACGTTAGTAAATTTGTCAGGATATATTTCATAAAAATCCTTAAAAATACTATTTTTAATAATTTCACTATGCAACCCCGACACACCATTGACGGTATGAGATGCAACAACGCATAAATTAGCCATCTTAATTTGATTATGTGAAAATATACTCATTCGGTTAATCTTGTCCCAATCGCCGGGGAATCTATTCCACATATCAGCACAAAAACGTTGGTTGATTTCTTTTAAAATCATTTGTATTCTGGGTAAACGTCTTGCAATAAGGTCTTCACTCCACTTTTCCAAAGCCTCGCTCATAACGGTATGATTGGTATAAGCAACCGTTCTAGTAACGATACTCCACGCATCATCCCAAGAATATCCGTTTTCATCAATTAACAACCTCATAAGTTCAGGAATACACAACGCTGGGTGAGTATCGTTAATATGAATAGCAACTTTATCGGGCAAAGAATCAAAAGTTCCGTATTTTTTCTTATGATCGTGCAAAATATCTTGAAGAGCGGCAGAAACTAATAGATATTGTTGTTTTAACCTTAAAGACTTACCTTCAAAGTGATTGTCGGAGGGATATAATACCTTAGAAATAAGTTCAGCTTCGTTATCTTCTTGCATACTTCTCATATAATCGCCTTGGGAAAAGGTTTTCATATCAAAGTTATGATGAATGTTTTGCGCTTTCCACAATCTTAGTATAGAAACGGCTTCACTGTCCTTACCAGAAATCATCATATCGTATGCAACGGCTTCAACTTCTCTTGCATCAACGTGTTCTATTTCACAACCTTTATCCGTCCATTTTTCTTTAATATATCCATCAAACTTAACCCTGTAAGTTCTATCCATTCTTTGGGTAAGCCACACTTCGCCACCCGGCAACCAAATATCAGGAAGTTCCATTTGCCAACCGTCAACGATTTTTTGTTTAAATAGACCGTATTCGTACCTAATAGAATAACCAACAGCTGGATAGTTGCTGCTAGCAAGTGCATCCATAAAACAAGCAGCAAGTCTACCAAGTCCACCGTTACCTAAACCAGCATCTGGTTCAAGTTCGTACATTGCTTCTAAATCACAATTAAATTCCTTTTTTAACGCATTATTGAAGGCATCTTGAACGCTTAGATTATATGCGTTATTTTTAAGTGATTGTCCAAGCAAAAATTCCATGCATAGATAATAAACTCTCTTGCCGTTTTTTTGACGATATTTGCTATTGAAGGCATTTCTCTTTTCTAAAAGAATATCCCTTATACACATAACAACAGCCTTGTAAATTTGCTCTTTTTCAGCATCTTTAGGGCTTACGCCAAAATATTTGGATAACTTGCTTTTAATAAGTTTAGCAGCGTCTTTTTCAGTCATTAAGTTCATATATTCTCTCCGGTTAAATTCTATTTATTGTATAATTCTAAGTATTTTCCTGCAAGATTGTTCCAAGAAAAGTCACTATTTAAAATTCTATTTTGAACGTCTTTCCAAGCATTTTTATCTCTGAAAACGTTACAAGCTATATTAATCACGTGCAACATATCGTGCGCATTATAATCGTGGAAGGTAAATCCATTTCCGTTTTGCCCGTCATAGAAGTGAATACTATCGTTTAACCCACCGGTTTCTCTAACAATAGAAACAGTGCCATATCTACCGGCAATCATTTGTGATAGGCCACAAGGTTCCATCTTAGAAGGCATTAAGAACAAATCACTACCCGAATATATTTTCCTTGATAAATCTTGATTATAGGCAATTATAGCAATACATTTAGTAGGATAATTTTTAGCAACGTTTGTGAAGAAATTCTCATAACCTACTTCGCCTTTACCAAGAATAATTAATTGAACGTCTTGCGCTAATATTTGCTCTATAACTCCTTTAACTAGGTCAAGCCCCTTATGGGAAACAAGTCTAGAAATAACAGAAATTACAGGAACGTCCGCCCTTTCAGGCAATCCCAACATTTTTTGCAATTCTGCTTTGCAAACAGCTTTTCCAGATAAATCTTTTGCAGAATAATTCTTAAACAAACATTTATCAGTTTCAGGATTGTAATAATCTAGGTCTATTCCATTAAGTATACCCGTTAGTTTATGTTCGTTACGCCTAATAACGCTGTCTAGTCCATGAGCAAAAAACTCGTGTTTAATTTCTTGGGAATAAGTAGGACTAACTGTTGTTACTAGATCGGTCATTTCAACAGCAGCCTTCATAAGATTAACCATACCGTTATGTTCAACGAAATTTTTAACTGATTCGGGGAACCCAAATAAATCTCCATAAGTTTCCATACCAAAAGCACCTTGGTACTCTATGTTATGTATGGTAAATACAGACTTTATATTTCTAAACCTTTCGTCTCCATAATACATTCCTTTAAGGTATACGATTGCGGCGGCAGATTGCCAATCGTTACAATGTAAAACGTCTGGGAAAATATCAAGTCTCGCAATAGTATCTAGCGCAGCTCTTGAATAAAAAGCATAACGTTCAGCATCATCATAAAAACCGTAAATATTGCCTTCACGCTTAAAATAATACTCGTTATCTATAAAATAAAAGGTAACGTTTTCATGAACACACTTAAAAACGCCGGCGTATTGTAAACGCCACGATACAGAAACGTTAAAATTAGTAATAAATTCCATCTTTTCTCTAAAAGACTGATTAATGTTGCTGTATAAAGGTAAAATTACGCTAATATCAAGTTTTTTATCTTTAGCTAACGCCTTTGGTAAAGAACCTAAAACGTCGGCTAAACCGCCCGTCGCAATAAAAGGTGCCGCTTCCGAACCTAAAAATACTATTTTTTTCTTTTTGCTAACGGTTATTTTTGGAAGTTTGGAAGTTTTATTAGTTACCTTAACTTCACTTTTAGTATCGGTTTTCTTAGCAGTAGATTCTTTCTTGGTAGTTTTAGTAGTGGTTTGTTTCTTAGTTTCCATATAACTCCTCTTATATCATTATACCCTTTCCAACGTAGAAAGGATGGTTATCGTTACCGGAAAGACAAACTCTATCCTTAACAGTAACGTTTTTATCAGTGATAATACAATTCAAGGTGCAGTTTTCGCCTAAAACAGAGTTCTGCATTATAATACTATTTTTAATTTTTGCACCACGCCCTACTTTAACGTTTCTAAAAATTATACTGTTTTCAACTTCTCCTTCAATTACGCAACCATCTGCTATCATAGAGTTTTTTACGACAGCAGTATTGCCGTATTTTGTAGGCGCAGAGTCCCTAATCTTTGTAAATACACTTCTATCACCGAAGATTTCGTTTCTATTTGAACTATCAAGCATTGCCATATTACTTTCATAATAAGCTTGTAAAGAAGAAATGCCCGCATAAAAACCTTTATGTTCAAAGCCCATAATCTTCATGCTTTTTAAGTTCTCAGCAATAATATCGTTAGTAAAGCTTTTTTTATTGTGCGAAATACTGTCCATAACGATATTTTGAAGCAAGGATCTTTTCATTACAAAAACGTTTATAAATACGTTTGCTTGCTTGTTTTCTAATGGAGAGTTGTAACTTAAATTAACAATTCTTCCGTCTTGAATTTCAAACGTAGTGCCATAATCGATTGAATTTGAAATAGGAACACGTTTTTTATAAACCAAAGTAATATCAGCTTGTGATTTAATATGATAATCTAACACTTCGTTATAGTTAATTCTACAAACAGAATCACAGTCAGTCATAACAACGTACTCTTCATCAGCTCTAAATAAAAAACTTGTAATACCTTTTAATGCTTCAAGACGTGTGTTGTATAACGTATTACTTTCAACGTCTCCAAAAGGAGGAAGTATAATAACACCACCGTCTTTACGAGCTAAATCCCAGTCCTTACCACTACCTACGTGGTCCATCAAGGATTGATAGTTGCTTTTTGTTATAATACCAACCGTATCCATACCTGAATTAACCATGTTAGATAACGGAAAATCAATTAAACGATATCTTCCACCAAAAGGAATAGAACCAAAACTTCTAACTCTTACTAGTTCGGGAATATTGTTGTCGTGAATATTAGAAAAAATTATACCGACTGCTCTCATATTAATTATCCCCCTTTACGTTACTTTCAATCATCTGACCGCCATCAATTTTTGCGTTATTGGAAATTGCAAGACCTCTACCTACAACAGTAATACCTTTATCTGTTTCTTTAGGGGCCCCTATAACCACGTTATCACCAATAATAGTGTTTTCATCAATTATGGCGTATTCAACAACTGAATTTTCACCTATTGTTACGTCTGACATAATTATACTGTTTTTAATTAAAGAACCCTTACCAACCTTAACGTCACTAGCAAGCACGGAATTCTCAACCGAACCAAATATTTCGCAACCAGACATAATAATGCTGTTATCGGTTTTAGCACTGTCACCTATATATTGAGGAGGAGCAAGCGGGCTTCTTGATTGAATTTTCCAAGAATTATCAGCTACGTCAAACACAGGTTTATTTCCAAGAAGATCCATATTAGCTTCAAATAAAGATGTTATAGTACCAACGTCTTTCCAATAACCTTCAAATTGATAAGCCATCATCTTTTCGCCAGAATTTAACATTTTTGGCAATATGTCCTTTCCAAAATCGTTTGAAGAGTTAGGAGCGACACTATCTTCTTCAAGATATTTATATAATTTTTGTGCCGAAAAAACGTAAATCCCCATAGAAGCAAGAGTTGATTTAGGTTTTTTTGGTTTTTCTTCAAATTCGTAAATTGTTCCGTCTTCTTTGGTGTTAAGTATACCAAAACGCGATGCTTCCTCTATTGGTACTTTTATTGCTGCAATCGTACAATCAGAATTGCTTAAAATATGATAGTTAATCATCTTCGCGTAGTTCATTTTATATATATGGTCACCTGAAAGAATAAGCACGTAATCAGGATTAAATTGTTTAATAAAATGAATATTTTGGTAAATAGCGTTTGCGGTACCCTTATACCAGTCAGAAGACGTTTTCCCTTGATACGGGGACAAAATATGCACACCACCATAAGATCTATCAAGGTCCCATGGTTGACCATTACCGATATAATCGTTTAATACTAGTGGCTGATATTGAGTTAATACGCCAACGGTATCTATACCGGAATTTACACAGTTTGACAAAGGAAAGTCAATAATTCTATACTTCCCGCCAAACGAAACAGCAGGTTTGGCAATATTATTAGTTAAGGCATAAAGCCTACTACCTTGTCCACCTGCTAACAACATAGCAACACATTTTTTCTTCCTTATCATATATAAAAACTCCTTAAGTTTTATCCGTTTTTAATAAATATAAACCTGTAAAAGCAGGTAAGGTTACACTAATTGAAAAATCCTTATTATGAGCGCTTATTTTTTTAGTACTATAAATATATTTTTTTATTAAACCTTTTCCACCAAACGATTTTTTGTCAGTATTTAGTATTAATTTATATTTTCCTTTTTCTACACCAAGTCGATAATCATAATAATCATTACCAGAAAAATTTAATAGAACGACTACTTTTTGTCCGTCGTTGCTAATTCGTTCATAAGCAATGACGTTATTATTTCGCTCATCAACGGAAATCCAATTAAACCCATCCCAAGAACAATCGTTTTCAAATAAGGCAGGATTATTTTTATAAATATTATTTAATTCAAAGTTATATTTTTGTAGTTGTTTATGACGAGTAAATTTTGTCATAAAAAACTCTAACCCTTCTTTATAAGCCCATTCCTTAAACTGACCGTACTCGTTACCCATAAACGTCAATTTCTTCCCTGGGTGAGAATACATATACGCATTAAACACTCTTAAATTAGCGAATTTACAGTCTATATCTCCCGGCATTTTATCAAGTAAAGATTTTTTTCCATGAACTACTTCGTCGTGTGAGATAGGCAAAATATAGTTCTCACTAAAAGCATAACACATTGAAAAGGTTAATTTATCGTGACAGCCCGACCTAAAATAAGGATCGCATTCCATATACGCCAAAACGTCGTTCATCCACCCCATATTCCACTTATAATTAAAACCTAAACCACCATCGTGAACGGGTTTTGTAATCATTGGATAAGAAGTAGACTCTTCAGCAATCATCAGCGCCTTAGGAAATCTTTCAAAAACAGCCTTGTTAAGCTTTTTGAAAAAAGCAATTGCTTCTAAATTATAGTTTCCACCAAACTTATTTGGCTCCCATTCACCGTCTTCTCTACCATAATCTAAGTATAACATAGAGGCAACTGCATCTACTCTTAATCCGTCAATATGAAATTTTTCAAACAAGAATATTGCGTTGGAAATCAAAAAACTTTGGACTTCTGTTTTCCCCCAATCAAAAACCCTTGTTCCCCAACCTTTATGTTCTTTTTTCGCCCAATGGGAATATTCGTAAGTGGGAGTACCGTCAAATTCAAACAAACCGTGCTCGTCAGTAGCAAAATGTGCCGGCACCCAATCCATAATAACGCCTATGCCTTTTTGGTGAAAAGCGTCAACTAAGGCCATAAAATCTTTTGGAGTGCCAAAACGAGAGGTAATTGCATAGTAACCGGTTACTTGATAACCCCACGAACCGTCGAAAGGATACTCTGAAAGTGGCATAAATTCAACGTGCGTATAACCAGCGTTATAAACGTATTCAACAAGTTCACCAGCATACTCGTTATAGGTGTAATATTTGCCGTTTTCGTGTTTTTTCCAAGATGCTAGATTTACTTCATAAATATTTATCGCCTTATCGTAAGATAAAGATAAATTATTTTGATATTCATCATCCTTCCAAACGTAACCGTCTAACTCGTAAATTTTAGATGCTGTTGCGGAAGGCGTTTCCGCATGAAAAGCATATGGATCAGCTTTTAAAACTGTTTTATTTCTTCTTGTAACGGCATATTTATAAGCATCATACTGCTCCAAACCTTCAACAAATAGTTCGTAAACACCTTGATCGGTTATTTTATTCATAACGTTAGAGTTTTTATTCCAACAATTAAAATCTCCTACTACGGATACACAAGATGCTTTTGGAGCCCACGTCCTAAACATAACGCCTTTTTTACCATCGCAAACACAAACGTGCGCACCCATAAGGTCGTACGCATTAAAGTTTGTACCTTGATGAAAAAGATACAATGGTAAACTATTGTCGTTGTTTAAGTCGATATTTTTTTTCATACTAAATTAAATACAATATTCCTGTCTTTTTTTAGGAGCGTTATCCATTTCTTTTTTAGTTTGTTCGTAACCCTTTCTTCCAAACAACGCGTAGGTAGCGTTTTTACCACCTTCAACGCCGGGTTGATTATAGGTATCGATATTAAGCATAGCACCCGCGTATGCAGTTTCCATTTCAAATAAGAATAATAATTGACCGATAGTAAACGCGTTTATCTCAGGCAACAATAAAGTATAATTCATTCTTTTTGCAGTAGTAAGCGCATATTCAGTTGCCTTTCTTTCAGCATTAATCAATTCGTTCATGGAATGCCCACAAAGGAAATTAACGTCCGGTATTGAATCACAGCCTGCGCTAATTTCAACGGTAGAACGGAAGTTTTCTACTCCGATAATCGTAACGACTTTATCGAAAGGACCTTCTCTATATAATTGAACTTGAGAGTGTTGATCGGTTACACCCAAGGCTTTTACAGGGGTTTGACCAGCATATACTAAGTTACCGTCGTTATCAACGGATTTACCTAAACTTTCGCCCCATAATTGGCAATACCAATCGGCAATATATTTTAGTCCGTCACTATATGGCATCATAACCGAAATATTTTTACCCTTGTTCATTGCAAGAACTTCAAGCAACGCACACATAAGTGCAGGATTCTTCTTTAAATCTTTTGATTTGCAAAGTTTGTCCATGTAAGCTGCACCTTTAAGCAACGCTTTAATATCCACGCCAACAACCGCTGCGGGTAATAAACCAACGGGACATAATTCAGAGAATCTTCCACCAACCCCATCTGGAATATAGAAAGTTTTAAGACCTTCATCCTTTGCAATTTTAATTAGATTACCCTTATGCTCAGAGGTGGTTGCAATCATATGTTCTTTTGCCTTATCGCCAAATTTCTTTTTAAGAATATCCATAATGATAAGATATTGAGCCATAGTTTCGCTAGTAGCGCCACTCTTAGTTACCACGTTAAAGCAGGTCTTGTTTAAATCCAATACGTCTAATAAGGCGGCCATTCTTTCAGGATCCACGTTATCTTCAACGTATAGCTTTGGAAATTTACGCTTAGATTTGGGAAGTTCGTTATGTCTTAAATGACAAAGAGCTTGAAAAACGGCAATAGGACCAAGCGCTGATCCACCAATACCTAACACAACAAAGTTATCAAATTTTTTCTTTATTTGTTTTGCAGTAGCAATAATATCTGCAACGATTTCCTTTTGATTATACGGTAGTTCAGTCCACCCCATCATTCCCGTGCCACGATTATTTTTAACCTCGTTAAAAGCTTTTTCAACTAATTTTTTATTAATAACAAAATCCTTATTGGTAAAGCCTTGATCTTCACCAATAAAATCAGCCATCATATTATTATAATCTAGTTTAATTTGCATACTTTTAGACCATTCGGATTTCATTTTCACATTACTCCTATTTTGTTATATTAATATAATATATATAATAATACAGCAACGTATTTTTGTCAATATTAAACAATTATTTTTTTATATAATAATAAGAAAAAAACCCTGAAAAATCAGGGTTTTTGAATTTAACCGTTTAAATCTTTAATTTGAGCCATTAATTTTTCTCTCATGTCTAAATACTTATCCCTTTTCGCCCTTTCATTATCAACTAATGCTTTGGGAGCTTTTTCAAGGAATCCGTTGTTAGAGAGTTTTCCATTTGCTCTTGCAATTTCCTTTTCAACAGTGTTGAGTTCGCCTTTAAGTCTAGTTAATTCACTTTGCAAGTCAACTAAATCTCCAAGAGGAATAAATAATTCCGCACCATCAATAACTTGAGAAACAAATTTTTCAGTAAGAGCCGACTTGTTTTCAATAAAACATATGTCAGACACACCTGAAAGTTTTTCCACGTAAACAGCGCCGTTTTTAATTTGTTTTTTGTTCTCGGTAATAACGAATAGTTTAACTTTTTTAGAAGGGGCAGCACCTACTTTTGCCTTGATATTACGAACGTTTTTAATAATCTCTCTAATAGGCTCAAAATCTTTGACAGCAGACGAAAAATTAAATTTAGCATTGTACCTTGGGAATTCAGCAAGCATCAAAGGTCCTTGAGAGTTTGGTATGCTCTTATATATCTTTTCAGTCATAAAAGGTACGAAAGGATGAAGCAACTTCAAAATACCTTCAAGGACGAATACAAGCACACTTACGGTATCGCTAATTTTGTCTGCATCTTCTCCGTAAAGAACGGGTTTGGTAAGTTCGATATACCAATCGCAGAAATCGTCCCATACAAAGTCGTAGAGTTTGGAAAGAGCAACACCCATTTCATACTTTTCCATGTTAACGGTAACTTCTTTAACGGTTTTATTAAAACGAGTAATTATCCATTTGTCAGCTACGTTTAGCTTACAGTCGGAAATATTCTTGACTTGTTTACCTTCGGTGTTTAGCAACACGAAACGAGATGCGTTCCAAACCTTGTTCATAAAGTTTCTTGCGCCTTCTATCTTTTCGTCCGAGAATCTCATATCGCTTCCAGCAGCAACACCGTTAATTAACGAAAACCTTAAAGTATCAGCACCGAATTTATCGATTATTTCAGTTGGATCAATACCGTTGCCCAAAGATTTACTCATTTTTCTTCCTTGAGCATCCCTAACTAATCCATGAATTAAAACGTTCTTAAAAGGAATCCTTTTCATATGTTCTAATCCGGAGAAAATCATTCTAGCTACCCAGAAGAAAATTATATCGTAACCTGTAACTAAAACGTCGGTTGGATAAAAATATTTCAAGTCCTCGGTAATTTCAGGATAACCTAACGTAGAGAAAGGCCATAACGCCGATGAAAACCACGTATCTAAAACGTCTTCGTCTTGTTTAATGTTAGTTCCACCACATTTTGAGCAAACGTGAACGTCTTGTTTACTAATCATCATCTCGCCACAATCTTGGCAATAGTAAGCAGGAATTCTATGTCCCCACCATAATTGACGAGAAATACACCAGTCTCTAACGTTTTCCATCCAATTAAAATAAATTTTAGAAAATCTATCTGGCGTAAATTTAACTTTTTTACTTCTTACAACTTCAATAGCAGGTTTAGCAAGTGGTTCCATCTTAACGAACCATTGTTTGGAAACGATTGGTTCAACAGTCTTTTTACATCTATAACAATGCCCTACGTTATGATGTAATGGTTCTATCTTTTCAAGCAAACCTAATTCTTTAAGGAGTTCAACAACCTTTTCTCTACACTCTAACGCGTCTAATCCATTAAACTGACCTGCATACTCATTCATCGTTCCATCGTCGTTTAGAACTTTTACTACCGGTAGATTATGTCTTAACCCAACTTCAAAGTCGTTTGGATCGTGCGCAGGAGTAATCTTAACAACACCCGTACCAAATTCAAGTTCAACGTAATCGTCAAAAACAACGGGTATTTCTTTATTAACTATCGGTAAAATAAGCGTTTTCCCTTCTAAGGATTTATAGCGCTTATCCTTTGGATTAACCGCAACAGCAGTATCACCAAACATGGTTTCAGGTCTAGAAGTAGCAACGGTAACGAACTGATCAGAATCTTTTACAGGATACTTTATATACCAAAGATTACTATCTTCTTCTACGTAATCTACTTCAGCATCAGATAAGGCAGTTTTACATTCAGGACACCAGTTAATAATTCTGTCTCCTCTATAAATTAAACCTTTTTCATAAAGATTTACAAAAACCTCTTTCACCGCCTTAGAGCATCTTTCGTCCATAGTAAACGCAAGACGAGACCAGTCGCAAGAAGAACCCAACAACTTTAATTGTTCAATAATTCTTCCGCCATACTTTTCTTTCCAAGCCCAAGCACGTTCTAAAAAACCATCTCTACCGACGTCGTTTTTAGTAAGACCTTCTTTTGCCATTTGTTCAACGATTTTAACTTCGGTAGCAATAGAAGCATGGTCGGTTCCCGGAAGCCACAAAGCACTATACCCTTGCATTCTCTTAAACCTAATTAAAGTATCTTGCAAAGTTTCGTCTAGCGCGTGCCCCATATGTAACTGACCGGTAATATTTGGTGGCGGTATAACTATAGTAAAAGGCAATTTATCGGCATCTACTTTCGCCTTAAAATAGCCTTCTTTCTCCCATTCTTGATAAATTTCCCTTTCAAATTCAGAGGGATTGTACGTTTTTGACATATCCATGCGTATTCTCTCCTTGTAAACACATTTAATTATACCTAAAAAAAATATAAAGTCAATCAATATATGTAAATCAATGTCAATTTATCTTTTCAATTCATAGAATAAAGTATAAAAAATACGGAGAATTACCCAAAATGAATAAAACAACAATCTTTAAGAAATTTTTCGTCATATTCCTATCCATACTAACTTTACTTACGCCGTTAACGGGATGCAAAGACGAAGGATTAAAAACAATAAGATTAAACGAGGTTACTCATTCAGTTTTTTATGCACCATTATATATAGCCATTGAAAATGGTTATTTTAGAGAAGAAGGAATTGAAATAGAACTAACAAATGGTGGTGGTGCCGATGCATCTATGACAGCCTTACTCTCCAAAACGGCAGACATTGCTTTAATGGGACCAGAAACTGTTATTTACGTTCAAAATCAAGGCAAAAAAGACGCTCCAATTGTTTTTGCTCAACTTACCCAAAAAGACGGTTCGTTTTTAGTATCTAGAAATGCAGAACCCGATTTCAAATGGGAAAATCTACAAGGAAAAGAGATTTTAGCAGGAAGACGAGGTGGCGTTCCCGCAATGACCTTTGAGTACGTATTAAATCAACTAGGCATGACTGACGGTGTGGATTTCAAATTAAATTATGACGTGCAGTTTAACCTAATGACAAGCGCTTTTATTGGTGGAACTGCTGATTATTGCACTGTTTTTGAACCGACTGCTTCCGAATATCAAAAACAAGGAAAATGGCACGTTGTAGCCTCCGTTGGTGAAAAATCCGGTGAAATACCATATACTTCGTTTATAACTCTAAACAGCTTCTTAGACAAACAACCAGACACCTTAAAAAGTTTCATAAAAGCACTTAAAAAAGCTTTTGAATACTTAAACACGCACAGCGAAAAAGATGTTGCAGAAAGCATTGTAAAACAGTTCCCTTCAACTACTATTGAGTCAATAGAAACTTCTATAAAAAGCTATAAGAATATTGATGCGTGGAAAACAAATATGCAAGCCACTGAATCAAGTTTTAATAGATTACAAGACGTAATGGAAAATGCAGGAGAACTAGACAAGAGAATTAGTTTTAACAAACTTGTAAATAATACGCTAACTAAAGAAATTTTTGGTTAAACAATAAAAACAAACATATGAAAAAAATATTACAGTTAAAAGACGTATCATTAACTTATCAAACAATAGAAGATGAAATTTACGCAATAGAAAACCTTTCTTTTTACTGTAACGAAGGTGATTTCTTATCAATAATCGGCCCATCAGGATGCGGAAAAACAACCGTATTATCACTTATTGCAGGATTATTAAAACCTACCTCAGGCACTGTAGAAATAGATCAAAAATCTCCTGACCCTAAAACAGGAAATATTGGTTATATGCTGCAAAAAGACCAACTATTCCCATGGAGAACGATAAGAAAAAACGTATGTCTTCCAATAGAAATTAAAAAATGCAAAAACCAATTAGACTATAAATACGCAGATGAACTGCTAGCAAAATACGGCTTGGAAAAATTTAAGGATAAATACCCAAGACAATTATCCGGAGGCATGCGTCAACGTGCCGCCTTAATAAGAACGCTTGTTTCAAACCCAAAAATATTACTCTTAGACGAACCCTTTTCGGCATTAGATTCTCAAACTAGACTAACAGTATGCGACGACGTGTATAAAATTATAAAAACAGAGCAAAAAACTACGGTTTTGGTTACTCACGATATATCCGAAGCTATATCTATGTCAGACATAATCATAGTGCTTTCAGAAAGGCCAGCCAAGATAAAATCGGTTCATACACCAAACATTTACGGCGACACGCCTATTCGCAAAAGAGAAAGTAAAGACTTCGGAGTTTGGTTTGAAAAAATATGGAAGGAATTACACACATGAAGAACAATAATCAATTTTCGGCTAACCATATTAAATACGTAAAAAGGATTAAAAAAGAAAATCGAATAGTTTCTATAAGTAGATTTGCACTGCTCTTTTTTCTCTTAGGAATATGGGAGTTACTTGCATATACTGGAATAATAGATTCTTTTATAACGAGTTCTCCATCTAAAATATTTACTACCATTATAGATTTGTTTATTAACGATAATCTATTGTACCACGTAGGCATTACCCTATACGAAACTATACTAGGCTTTTTAATTGCAGTTGCTTTTGGTTTTATTATCGCGCTCGTAATGTGGTGGTCTAGTAAAATTAGAAGAATATTAGAGCCATACGTTGTCGTGCTTAATAGTCTACCTAAAATAGCATTAGGACCTATTATAATTGTTTGGTGTGGAAGTGGAAGCAAAGCTATAATTTTTATGGCAGTTTTAATTAGTATTATCGTTGCCGTAATCACAATGTTGAATGGATTTTTGGAAACCGATGAAAATAAAATTCTTTTACTACAATCAATGGGTGCATCAAAAATTCAAATCTTATTTAAACTCGTAATACCTGGTAGCCTACCGACCTTAATTAGTATGTTAAAAATAAGTGTTGGGATGGCTTGGATAGGTTCAATTATGGGCGAATACCTCGTATCAAGAGCAGGTCTAGGATACTTAATCGTATATGGAGGCCAGGTGTTTAAGTTAGATCTTGTAATGGCGTCTACGATAGTATTATGCTTATTGGCAACCTTAATGTACGCATCCATTACATTTCTTGAAAAGAAAATTATAAGATTTAAATAAAAGAAAGAACTGATTAAATCAGTTCTTTTTTCTTTTATAACAATATACAAATCATACCCCCTTTATTCTCGTTTACCATTCTAGAAAGGGTTCTCCTTAATTTATTTCTAGCATCCTGTGGCATGGCAGTAATTTTATCGTTAAGCCCCTCACGAACTAAATCGTGTAAAGTTTTACCAAACATATTTGTTTGCCATATCTTATCTGGGCTCTCCTCTATTTTTTCCGCCATATATGCAACCATATCTTCCCCCTGCTTTTCAGTTCCAACAGAAGGAGAAATTTCGGCAGAAACGTCAACCTTCATTATATGCAAACTAGGAGCTGTAGCTTTTAACTTTACCCCATATCTCCCACCTTGTTTTACTAGAGTTGGTTGTTGCAAACTCATTTCGTCAAAAGAAGGCATTACCACCCCATATCCTTCTGCTTCAGCTTTTTGTAATGCGTCCTTAATTTTAGCAAACTTTTTCTTATTTTCAGAAAATTCCTTTATAAATGCCATCAATTCATAGTCGTTCTCAATTTTTTCGCCACTTTGTTCGGATAATACTTTATAATACAACCCATCTTTAATTTTTAAGTCGAAAACAAGTTCACCTTCGCCCATTTTATTTTCTTGCAATACTAGTTCACTAAAATTTTCACTCTCTTCAAATATTTGATTAAACAAGTGATAATCCTTCATCTTGCATACTGAGTTAGTACAAGTTTTAACTTTTTCAATTAGTTGAGAAATTATCTCAGAATCACTTGGCAAAACCCCCATCCATTTGGGAATATTAACGTTAATTTTACACATAGGAAATTCATAGAGTATCTTTTCCATTATTACGTTAACGTCCTCAACGCTTAGTTCTTTAATATTAACCGTAATTACAGGCGCGCCATACTTTTCTTCTAATTCAGAAGCTAATTTTTGAACGTCTTGATCAAAAGGATTTGCAGAATTTAAAATAACCACAAAAGGTTTTTTGATTTGCCTTAATTCGTCTACTACTCTTTCTTCAGCATCAACGTAGTTTTTCCTTGGAATATCACCAATACTACCATCGGTAGTAACTAATACGCCTATGGTAGAATATTCGTTAATAACCTTTTTAGTGCCAATTTCAGCTGCCTTACTAAAAGGCAACTCCCTTTCATCCCAAGGAGTTTTTACAAGCCTTTCTTTATCGTCTTCAATATGACCGGATACCCCTTCGATCAAGTATCCCACACAATCGACCAATCTTATCTTTGCTGATACTTTATTTTTAAATTGCACCTTAACTGCGTTCGCGGGCACAAACTTTGGTTGAGTAGTCATTATTATTTTTCCATCAGCTGATTGAGGCATTTCGTCGGTAGCAATTTGTTTTTGAAACTTATTATTTATATTAGGGATTACCATTTTTTCTAAAAACTTTGTAATAAAAGTTGATTTACCAGTCCTTACAGGCCCTACAACTCCTAAATATATATCTCCACCAGTTCGTTTAGAAATATCGTTATAAATATCAAACTTATCCATAAAAAACCTCCCACACATTACGTTTGTAATATATGAGAGGCTAAAACCAAATATGATAACCAGAATAGAATTAATCTTCTTTTATAATTTTTTGCACGTCGGAAACGTCCTCAGAAGAGGACACGATTTGTCCTTTTTCTTTAAGTTTTTTGGCTTTTAACTTTACCACCATCTGTTTTATGGACGTCGGATGCTCTTCACCTGCTAACATTCTTTCAATGTTTTTTCTATGAGCAAACCAAGTAAAAAAGCATATTAAAAATATTAACATATTAGTAAGGATATGCAAGGTAATATTAAGTGAAGCTACTTCGTTATAAAAAAGCCTTATACAACCACAAATAGCAGGTGGCGTAATAGCTATAAAAGATCCCATAGCACCAAATTCGGTAAAATAAATAAACACTCCGGCAGCCACTAGCGCCATAACCGATACTACCGCACCATACCAACCGTTAACCGATTCGCAAACTAAAAACACGCCAATGGTTGAAGCTATTCCTTTTCCACCTTTGAATTTTAATAATACCGGATAAATATGACCTAAAACCACACAAAAACCACATAAGTATATTGCAAATTCAACAATGGGAAAGTTAAACAAAACCTTATCCTTAAACACGAAATATGCAACTAAACTACATATAGCACCTTTAAAAATATCAAGAAAAAAGGTTAATAAGCCTATGCCCAAACCAAAATTTCTACTCATATTAAGAGTGCCGGGATTACCACTACCCATCTCTCTAATATCTTTCTTTTTAAGTTTTGAAATTATAAGCGCCCAGTTAACGTTTCCAACAAAATAACTGCAAATCGCCATAACAATTAATAAACTAACCATCTTCCTCACTTTCTCTAATCAACAGCTTTATAGGCGTACCAGAAAAATCATATGCCTTTCTTAAACAATTTTCTAAATATCTTTTATATGAAAAATGCATTAAATTAGCTTCGTTTACAAACAAAACAAAAGTTGGTGGTTCTATATCAGTTTGCGTAACGTATCTAATTTTCAAACGTTTACCATTAACCGAAGGAGGTTCACTAGCACGAACACAGTCTAACACCAAGTCGTTTAATTGTCCTGTAGACACTCTTCTCTTTGCATTTTCTAAAACTTTTTGGCTAAGAGATAATATTTTTTCCGAGCGTTGCCCAGTCAAAGCCGAAACGTAAATAGGAACGTAATAGTCCATAAATTTTAAGGCTTCTGCTAAATCAGAGTTGAATTTATTAATTGTATGCGTATCTTTTTCTACTAAAT
The DNA here is from genome assembly GCA_017399945.1 of Clostridia bacterium. GTDB lineage: Bacteria > Bacillota > Clostridia > Christensenellales > Borkfalkiaceae > UBA1259. The sequence goes on along the minus strand of JAFQAQ010000005.1, from coordinate 170,237 downwards.
CCCATTTATTCATTGCAACTATACACGGCTTACCTTGCTCATGTATATAGCCACAAATCTTAACGTCTTGTTCAGTAACACCTTGTGTTGCATCAATAACAACTATACAAACGTCACTTCTTCTAACGGCGCCAAAAGCACGCAATACACTATAATATTCTAGGTCTTCTTCCACGCTTTTTTTCTTTCTAATTCCAGCAGTATCTATAAGCGTAAATTTTTGACCATTATAATCAAAGGAAGTGTCTATAGCATCTCTCGTAGTACCTGCTATGTCAGACACAATCGTTCGGTCAAACCCTAGTAATTTATTACACATACTAGACTTGCCCGCATTAGGTTTGCCAACAACGGCGAGTTTTATAGATTCTTCTTCGTCCTCTTTATTAAAGTTATCAAGATAGGTAACGACTTCGTCTAAAAGATCGCCTATCCCCGTGCCGTGTTCAGCAGAAATACCGAACGGTTCCCCTAATCCAAGGTTGTAAAATTCGTATAGTTTTTCAGGGTTGTAATTGTCTAGTTTATTAACTGCAAGAACTACGGGCTTTCCTGACTTTCTCAGTTTCATAGCAACGTCTTCATCAGAAGCGTTAAGTCCGGTTTTCGCATCAGCAAATAAAATAATAACGTCCGCGGTTTCAATAGCAATTTCAGCTTGCTTTTGGATATGTTTCCACATCACGTCGGTAGATTTTAATTCCAATCCACCAGTATCGCACAAAGTAAAATACCGACCACACCATTCAGCGTCAGCATACAACCTATCTCTCGTAACTCCAGGAAAATCATCCACTATTGAAATCTTTTTTCCTACTACTTTATTAAAAAACGTTGATTTACCTACGTTAGGACGACCAACGATAGCAACTAAGGGTTTCGCCATTATCACTCACCTTTAAAACCAAGCAAATACCGTTCCAAGCAAAAAAACTACAATAGCAATGAAAAATGCTATTTTATAGCCCTTTTTCTTGCTAGAAACGTAATCATACGCAGCAACGGATATTACTATAATTACACAAATATTTTTTACCGTATTTAATAAAACGAGCAAAGTAGCGCCTAAAATACTAATACCCAAATGATTTAGACCTGAAAGTATTTCTAGAACAGCGATTATAATTAACGCAGCAAAAGCAAGAACGTTAACAAAATTATTTTTATTAGAACTCATAAACAATCTCCTTTATTTAAGTTTCTTTAATATATTTTCAAAATAATCAGGAAGTGGAGCAGAAAAGCAAACCAATTCCTTAGTAGAAGGATGAACAAATTGCAAAGTTTTTGCATGCAATAATTGCCCTTCTAAATTAAATTTTTGGTTTTTATATCCATATTCTTTATCGCCGACAATGGGATGCCCTATATGTTTTGCATGAACTCTTATTTGATGGGTGCGACCTGTCTTTAAAGAAAACTCACAAAGGGTATAATCTTTAAAACGTTTAATTACCTTATAATCGGTTATAGCATTTCTGCCGGTCACCGAAACCATCATTTTAGTTCTATCCTTTTCGCTTCTAGAAATAAAAGTTTCGATAGTCCCCGAATCGTCCTTTAAAACACCTTCACATAACGCCCAATAAACTCTTTTACAAGTTTTATTTTCCAACTGAGAACTTAAAGCTAAATGTGCTTTATCGTTTTTTGCAACAACTAATAGTCCAGAGGTGTTTTTATCTATCCTATGAACTATACCAGGTCTAACAACCCCATTAATGCCCGATAAACTATCCAAATGGTACAACAATGCGTTTACTAACGTGCTACCTTTAACACCATTTCCAGCATGCACGGTCATTCCTTGTGGCTTATTAATTACTGCAACGTACGAATCTTGATATACAATATCAATCGGAATATTTTCAGCTTTTAATAAAGATTCTTCCACTTGGTTAATCTTTATTAAAACTATATCTCCATATTTAAGGATTTTATTACATTTAACAACATGGTCGTTTACTAGAACACATTTTTCATCGCATAATTTTTTTATTCTAGAACGAGAAAAATCCGTATTGCACGCTAAATAAGCGTCAACACGGGGCGAGTCCTGCGATTGACAAGTAATACTAATCTCTTTTTCCATTGCTCCCAAAAACCGAATTTTCGTCTAAAAACAATAAATGAACAATAATTATAATAACTCCAACGGTTAAACAAATATCAGCAAGGTTAAAAACGGGGAAATTATAACTACCAAACTGAAAAGAAATGAAATCCGTCACTCCACCATAGAATAGCCTATCAATAAAATTACCAATAGTCCCAGCACAAGCGACAGATATTCCATACAGTAAAAATCTATAACACTTTTTATAAGAAACTATATAGAAAAATACGAATAAAACGAGTGCAATTATCGTTAATATCTTAAAAAAAGTTTGCCCCCACGATTTATCAGCCAAAAAGCTCCACGCCGCACCTTTATTAACAACGTAGGTAAAGGAAAAGAAACCATCTATAACACTGGTATTTCCATTACTTCTATATAACTTTTCAAAATAATTCTTAGAAAATTGGTCAAAAACAACCAATAAAACAAGCAATGAAAGCGAAACTATAAGAGAAACTAATCGTTTTCTTCTAGCAGTCCTAGTTCTTTGCATAGGTCCTCCAATTTAAGTTCACCCGGATTTAACACTTCATCGAGATTAAAACCGTTATCCCCTGTAGAAGCAATATAATCTTGAATAGATTTATCCGGCACTTTAAGTCCAACCTTAATCATGTTTTTAGAAAGTTCATTGTCAAGACTAGAAATCGAAGATTGATCAAGTGAATTTCCGTCCAGCACTACTCTTAAATTATTGATTAGACGTAAAGATTGAGTTGAGGTTTGATAATAGGGATATTTTTCAGATAAATAGTCAAAATAAACCTTCCATTTAATTAAAAAATTTTTAAGAGACAAAAGCGTAGCATTGTATTTTTCAACTGCTGAATTTTCAATTTGACTTGCGCGATCTCTTGCATCGGAAAGCGCCTTAACGACTGAATCAGATTGACTTTTTAACAAATCGTTTTCCGATAAAAGTCTTTTATTAGCATCAAAAAGTTCAACGACTTTCTCTTTAAGTTCGTTGTTTCCTTGCTCGTATTGCTCCGAAATTTTATTAATAATCTCCTGCACTTCGGCACGATTATACTTTCTTTTTGTAAGTTCCAATAAAAACCCCGTTATTTTATACTTCTTTGCCTAATTTCATCTAACATTTGATTTTTTAATTGATATAACGATTCTGATAAGTCAACTTTATACACGTGTGGTTTATCAAGCCTTTTGTACTCGTCCCAAAAGGAAGACAGTTCACGCGAAGCATACTCCTTAATCTCTTTTAATGAAGGTAGTTTATACACTAATTTTCCGTCTTTAATTACGTCAACGTGCAAATATCGAACGTTATAATCATTAAACACGGTCTTTTTCCATCTTTCAGTAGGGTGAGTAATAACCATAGGTTTTTCGCAATCAATTTCTTTCTCATCGCGAAGCAAAATCACATCAGCTTCTGCTCTTCCCGTCTTTTTATCATATATTCTAACGATATTCTTAAAACCTGGATTAGTAATCTTTTCCGTAGTTTCAGAAAGTTTAATTTTAGGAATCATCTTCCCGTCTTCGTCAACAATTGCAGCAAGCTTATAAACTCCACCAAGCGCAGGCATGTCCGCACTTGTAATTAACTTTGTTCCAACACCCCAAACTGAGATTTTTGCACCTTGATTCTTGAGAGAATTAATCGAATATTCATCTAAATCACCTGACGCACAAATCTTTGTATCAGGATATCCTGCTTCGTCGAGTTGCTTTCTAGCTTCTTTTGATAAGTAGGCAAGGTCACCCGAGTCTAATCTAATACCAACGGGTTTATGTCCTTTTTCTTTAAGATAATCAAAGACCTTTATGGCGTTTGGTACGCCTTGCTTTAACGTGTCGTACGTATCGACCAAAAGCATCGTACTATCTGGATAAACGTCTGCATAAGCAAGAAAAGCAGTATATTCGTCCTTAAAATTCATCACCCAACTATGTGCGTGGGTACCCGAAATAGGTATATCAAACATTTTTCCAGCAAGAACGTTAGAAGTAGAAGAACATCCTCCAATTACAGCAGCTCTAGCTCCGTAAATACCGGCATCTGGCGCTTGAGCCCTTCTTAAACCAAATTCCATAACGTTATCGCCTTGCGCCGAGTAACAAATCTTAGCGGCCTTAGTCGCAATAAGCGTTTGAAAATTCATCATGTTTAAGATAGCCGTTTCAATTAATTGAGCTTGCATTACAGGTGCTTTAACCGTCAAAATAGGTTCACCAGGAAAAACAACCGTGCCCTCGGGAACGGCATAAATATCACCAGTAAACGAAAAGCCTTTTAAATATTCAAGAAATTCTTCGTTAAAAATATTTAACGATCTCAAATATTCAACGTCATCTTCGTTAAATTTAAGCCCTAGAACGTATTCTACAACTTGTTCTAAACCACAAGCCAATGAATAAGTAATCATTCCGTTTTGACGAAAAAACACGTCAAAAACAGCAATTTCATCCTTTCTACCTTTTTGTAAGTAGCCGTTCATCATGGTAAGTTGATATAAATCGGTTAATAAAGTTAAATTTCTTTCGTCCATAATTATTTAAATGATTTAATCTCTGGAAGTTCTTCTTTTGCTTCCTGTTCTTGTAAAGCTTTCTTTTCTGCCTTACGTTGTTTATAATCTTTATAAGATTCACTTTCGTTAAGTGCAAATTCAGTTTTACTACCCGATCTAATCAAATTACAAACTGATAATATTGCAACCATAACTACACAAATCAGTATAGCCAACCAAACGAATACGTAATGCAATAAAACGTATAAAACAGCCAAAGAGAATAAAATTGCGCCTAAAAATACATACCAAGCAGTCTTTTTAGAATAACCCAAAACAAGACACAACAATCCAAAACCAGCAAAAATACAAAACAAAAACGTTAAGATAGGATGCGTCCATAAATCCAGAGGCACAAACACATCCAAGAGAGTCAAGGCTAACGACACAAGCAAAATTACAATTGATACAACACTGACAATAATACCATTTTTTGATAATTTCATATTTAACCTCCTTCGTTTTATTAAGTATAACATAATAAAAAATTTTTGTAAATATAAAATATATTTACATAAAAAATTTTTTGTCAATAAAAGTTTTATTATATAACTCATTGCATTTTAATTTATATTTGACAGCAAACGTAGCTAGTGGTATAATTTAATAGATTAATAAAGGTGATATTATGATTGGAATAATTATTGCGCTACATTCAGAAGCAAAACATTTAATAGATAAACTTCAAGACGTAACACAAACAAAAATTACCAACAAACCAGCGTTTGTTGGCAAACTTAACGGAAAAAAAGTCGTTATTGTTGTTTGTGGGATTGGAAAGGTAAGTTCCGCTATTGCAACTCAAAAAGTAATAGACACCTACTCCCCACAATATATAATCAACGTTGGTTCTTGCGGAGGCACAAACAATTCAGTAAAAGTAAAAGAGTTTTATCTAATAGATAAATGTATTCAATTTGACTTCGACGTTACCGAAATCGACAACGTTGAAATCGGTTACATACAAGAATATGATATGAGATATTTCCCTGCGTACACCAATCTTAAAAGTTCACTGCAAACGGCTACTCTCGCAACAGCTGATAGATTTTCAAGTAAGGAACAAGATATTTTAACTGTAAGCAATTGTGAGTGTAACGTAAGAGATATGGAAGGCGGAGCCATCGCTCAAACTTGTTTTTCTAACAACGTACCGTTCATATGTATAAAAGGAATTAGCGACGTACATGGTCAAGGTTCTAATGCACAACAGTTCAAGCAAAATCTAGAATCGGTTTGTTTGGAAATACCTAAAATAGTAAACGAGATAATCCAACAATTATAATATTTAATAAAAACAAAAACCTGCTTGCGCAGGTTTTTTTATATTCTTGAAAATCCTTTGCCATACACCTCGTTTGCTTCTGTAACAATAACGAAGGCGTCTTGATCAATAGATTTAATTGAAGACTTTAAAAAGGCTATTTGTGAACTTTTTACACACGTTAGCAACACACCCTTAGGAGTTTTTGAGTACATACCCTCACCGTTTATAAGAGTGACTCCCCTAGGACTATGCGAAATAAGAAAATCTGACACGTCTTCAGGTTTTGTAGTTATAACGTAGCACAATTTTGCTTTATTAAGACCAAGAACTACCACGTCACTAATTTTTGCACTAATAAAAATTAATATTAATGCGTACAAAACGTTTTCCGGATTAGAAAGCATAAACGCACCCACCAAAACGACTAACGCATCAAAAATAGCAACGTGAGAAGCTATTGAACCAAGCGGAATTACGTGATTAGTTATTCTACCAAGAAGTTCAGTACCACCACTACTCATTTCGGTTTTAATAAACAAACCTATACCAATACCTTGTAAAATACCACCATACGCAGCCGCTAGTATTGGATTATCCGTTATTGGTACGATAAACCAAGACAACATTTCAGTAGTAAAACTCAGCATAGTGGTAGTTATAAAACATCTTATTATAAACTGCCAACCCATTAGTTTAAAACCAAATATTAAAATTGGCAGATTTATTAAGAATATAAACAACCCAGCAGGAAGTCCCGTTACTAATTGAATTAAAGAAGCCGCACCACTAACACCTCCGCCAACGATTTCACAAGGAATCAAAAACATCTGCAAACTAAGCGAATATGAAAGACACCCAATAATCATTAAGACGTAACGTTTGAATATGCTTAAAAACAACTTTTTCTTATCCATTATAATCTCAACACTATAATAATTTAGACAATCATAACACCATCATTTATATTTGTCAAACAAATTAAAAAAATATAGAATATATAACAATAATTTTTAAAAAATAAAAACCCTTACTGACAAGTAAGGGTATGGAGCTGCTAACCGGAATCGAACCGGTGACCTCATCCTTACCAAGGATGTGCTCTACCATCTGAGCCATAGCAGCAATTCCTAAAATGCTTATTTATTATACTTAATTAAAAAGTATTTGTCAACGGAAAAAAGCGTTTTTTTACAAAGATATTTCAAAATTTTATAAATAAAAGGGAGCGTAGTTTTTTACGCTCCCTAAATTATTAAATTATTTTTATTCTTGAACGATTTCTTGCTCGTCTTCTTCTCCTTTTGGAGAAAGAGCTATGGTTGAAACTTTTGAATCGTCTATTCTCATTAGTCTAACACCTTGAGTATCTCTACCAAATCTACTGATTTCGTCAACAGCAATTCTAATAATCGTACCACCAGAAGTGATAACCATTATATCATTTTCCTCAGAAACAAGTTTTAGACTAACAAGTTTACCTGTCTTTTCATTAAATACGCCGGCTTTTACGCCCTTACCAGAACGTGACTGCAATCTATAATCGTCTAGTGAAGAACGTTTTCCATAACCGTTTTCGGTCATCGTAAGAACTTCGCAACTTTCATCGATTATAGCCATATCAACAACGTAATCACCCTTATTTAGAGTCATACTTCTTACGCCTTGAGTATCTCTACCCATAGCACGTACGTCGTTCTCATGGAATCTAATACATTTACCTTCTCTAGAAGCAGTGATAATCTGGTCGTTACCGTTGGTTAAAGCAACTGAAATTAGTTCGTCACCATCAACAATACTTATTGCAATCTTACCAACCTTACGAATAGATGCAAACTCAGAAATCGAAGTCTTCTTAATCAAACCGTTTCTAGTAGCCATCATAATATACCCTTCAAATCCTGTCTTTAAAGGTAACATAGCCTTAACTTTTTCGCCATCGGATAGTTGCAATAGATTTACAATCGCCCTTCCTCTTGCCGTTCTTTGCGCTTCCGGTATAAAGAATCCCTTCATGCTATAAACTTTACCAAAGTTGGTGAAGAATAAAATGTCGTCATGCGTGCTAGTAACAAACATATTGTCAACAAAATCTTCTTCCTTAGGTTTATGTGCGGTAACACCTTTGCCACCACGGTGTTGCGCTTTATACTCAGCAACGGGAACTCTTTTAACGTATCCCATATGAGTTAAGCTTACAACAACGTCTTCAACGGGAATCATATCAGCTATATCAATATCACCATAATCGTATGAAAGCTCAGTTTTTCTAGGAGAAGGATATTTTTCCTTAATTTCTTCCATATCGCTTCTAATAATGGCCTTTACCCTACTTTCATTATTAAGAATATCTTTAAGATCAATAATGGTTTCACCAAGTTCAGCAAGTTCTTCTTTAAGTTTCGTAACCTCCATACCAGTAAGTCTTTGAATACGCATTTCCATAATTGCATTAGCTTGTTTTTCGGAAAGTTCAAATTTTGATATTAAAGATTGAATCGCTTGGTTTTTATCGGCTGATTTTTTAACGATTTCTATTACTTCGTCAATATTAGCTTGCGCAATTACTAAACCTTTAACTAGATGTTCTCTTTCTTCAGCTTTAACTAGTTCGTATTTAGTTCTACGAACGATAACCGATTCTTGATGGGCAATATAGTTCTCTAAAATTTCTTTTAATCCTAAAACCTTTGGTTCTCCATCTACAAGCGCAAGTAGGATAATTCCGTCTTTAACTTGCAAATTAGTGTGTTTGTACAAGGTATTTAGAACAACTTGCGCGTTAGCATCTTTTTTAAGGTCGATAACCATACGCATGCCGTGTCTATCAGACTCGTCACGAATATCACTAATTCCCTCAACGCGTTTATCCTTAACTAAATCAGCAATGTTTTTAACCAAATTAGCTTTATTAACTTGATATGGTAATTCGGTAACGACAATTCTTTCACGAGTGCCGTTATTAAACTCTTCTATATCGCATTTCGCACGAAGAACGAAACCGCCCTTACCAGTCTTATACGCTTGCTTAATACCGGCTCTGCCCATTAAAACACCACCAGTTGGATAATCAGGCGCTGGGATATATTCCATTAGTTCATCAATGGTAATATCAGGATTATCCATTAAAGCAATACATCCGTTAAGACATTCTGCGAGGTTGTGTGGTGGAATATTCGTTGCCATACCAACGGCAATACCATCCGATCCATTAACTAAAATATTAGGTATTCTAGAAGGCAACACGACTGGTTGCATTTCAGTGTCGTCGAAGTTAGGATAAAAATCTACGGTATCTTTATCGATTTCACGTAGCATTTCATTAGCAAGTTTAGATAGTTTTGCTTCGGTATATCTATAAGCTGCCGCAGGGTCCCCGTCCACCGAACCAAAATTTCCGTGGCCGTCAACTAACGGAAAATTAATGGAAAAGTTTTGAGCAAGTCTAACTAACGCATCGTATACGGACGAGTCTCCGTGTGGGTGATATTTACCCAAAACTTCACCGACGATTTTAGCACATTTTTTATAACCTTTATCGTAAGTTAAACCCATATCGTGCATTGCGTATAAAATACGTCTATGAACAGGTTTCATACCATCCCTAACGTCAGGAATTGCACGAGAAACGTTTACAGCCATTGCATATGCTATAAAAGATTTTTTAACTTCATTATTAACTTCTATGTTGATAAGTTTAGTTTTTTCTAAGGTAGATTTAAATTCAGCAGAAAGTTCTGCACTTATATCCTTCTTTGCCATCTTATTCTCCTAGATATTATATATCAAGATCAGTAACTAGTTTTGCATTTTGTTCTATAAAAGCACGCCTTAATTCGGGATCGTCACCCATAAGGGTTGCAAAAGTTTCGTTTGCTTCTACCGCGTCCTCCATAGTAACTTTTAACATGGTTCTAGTTTCAGGATTCATTGTAGTTTCCCATAATTGTTCAGGATCCATTTCGCCAAGACCTTTATAACGTTGAATATCACACTTGCCCACTTCGGTTAAATAATCTTGCAATTCCTTGTCCGAATACAAATATTTATCAACCTTGTTCTTGCTTGCTTTATAAAGGGGTGGTTGAGCAATATATACGTGACCTTTTTCAATCAAAGGTTTCATAAATCTAAAGAAGAAGGTTAATAATAATATTCTAATATGACTACCGTCAACGTCCGCGTCGGTCATGCAAATTATTCTATCGTAACGTAATTTAGATTCGTCGAAATCATCTTGAATCCCCCCGCCAAACGCCGTTATCATAGCTTTAATTTCTTCGTTTTCTAAAATTCTATTTAGCCTTGCCTTTTCAACGTTAAGAATTTTACCGCGAAGTGGTAATATCGCTTGGAATCTTCTATCTCTACCTTGTTTTGCACTACCGCCTGCCGAATCACCTTCGACGATAAATATTTCACAAAACTCGGGATTTTTGTCTGAGCAATCAGCTAATTTACCAGGTAACGTTGTAGATTCTAACGCACCCTTTCTTCTCGTATTTTCCCTTGCAACTCTTGCAGCTTCCCTTGCGCGTTGCGCAGTAATACATTTCATTAAAACTTCTTTGGTAATTGCAGGGTTTTCTTCAAGGAAGGTTCCGAAGTATTCGTTCATAGCCTTACTAACAAGGTTACGCATTTCCGAGTTTCCAAGTTTGGTTTTGGTTTGACCTTCAAACTGTGGATCGGTAAGTTTTACAGAAACAACTGCCACTAAACCTTCCCTAACGTCGTCTGAAGAAACTTTTTCATCTCCTTTAAAAACGTTAAGTCTTTTGCCTGCCTCATTTATAATCTTCGTGAGCGAGTTCTTAAACCCTTCTAGATGGGTACCGCCTTCCTCGGTATTAATGTTATTTGCAAAGGCGTACAATACTTCGTTATACGTTTCGGTGTATTGAAGAGCAACTTCAACTTCGGTATCTCCATAAAACACGTCAAAATAAACGGGTTTCTGAAACATAGGAGTTTTATTCTTGCTTAAATCTTCAACAAAGTGCGCGATACCACCTTCATAATAAAATTCGTCTTTTTGGGACATTCCTTCTCTTTCGTCTATTAAGATAATTCTAACACCCTTGTTTAGATAAGCAAGTTCACGAAGTCTTGTTTTTATAGAATCATAATTAAAAATAGTGGTTTCGAAAATCTCGTCGTCAGGCATAAAGGTTACCCACGTACCAGAGATTTCGGTAGAACCAATTACTTTTAAAGGCGCTTGAGGTATACCACGATTATAAGTTTGCTTATAGTGGCTACCATTTTGAAAGACTTCAACGTCAAGCCATTCGGATAACGCATTAACTACTGAAAGACCAACACCGTGTAATCCACCGGAAATTTTATATCCACCACCACCAAATTTACCACCAGCATGAAGTTTGGTTAACACTACTTCAACGGCTGAAATTTTTTCGGTATGGTGAATAGCAGTAGGAATACCTCTACCGTTATCTTTTACCGTACAAGAACCGTCAATATTTATTTGAACGGTAATGGTATCACAATGTCCTGAAAGGGCTTCGTCAATAGAGTTGTCAACTATTTCTTGAACGAGATGATGCAAACCCTTAACGTCAGTTGAACCAATATACATACCAGGTCTTTTTCTAACGGGATCTAACCCTTCAAGCACCTGAATTTGACCTTCACCATAGTTAGCAGTAACCTGATTTCTTTCTTCCATTTTACACCTGTAAACTATATATTTTTTTACTTTATTATTATACCATAAAAAAAATACAATTTCAAGCCTTTTAAAACTATAAATAGTTTTAAGGGGATATTTTTACAATGTATTTTTTTACAAAATTCGCACAACCTATAAGGTAGAACACCAAGGGAGAAACAATGACTAAAAAAAACGATTGTAAATGTCCGAAACTCATTTACGCATATAGATGTAAAAGCTGTGGAACGACGCTTTGCGAAAGTTGTGCAAACTCCACAAAAATGATATGTCCAAACTGTTACGACGACCTAGAAATAGACAACATATAAAAAACGCTTGCAACTTGCAAGCGTTTTTATTAATTATTATAAAATTTTGATTTTATATCGTCTAGAAGTTTAATTTCAAATCTTCCCAAACCTTTAATTTGACACTTAGAAGCCATTTTAACACCCTTATTGTAAAAGGGCTCAAACATATCTCTTTCTCCCTTTACAAACAATATATAGGATAATTTTATACGTATCGTAGTAGGAGTGTTTACCTTGTTTAGATATTTTTCAAGTTCATAAGTTAAATCATCTGCTTTTTCTTCGTTAAAATCAAACGTGCAAGCATTATACAACGCGTCGGATTTAATTTCGGTCATATAATGCGAAGGAAGGTATTCTTCTAACGACAAAAGCCTTTCGGTAACGTTCTTAGCGTTTTCATAATCACCCTTATCAAGATAATAGTTATAACGCGCATTAAGCAACCTAGCAAACAACAAATCGTCTTCTCTTAGTTGAGGTAAATTAAAATAATAATCTTCGTCTATTTCAGAGGGGGTTTTTCCGTTAAAAATCTCTGCTTGTATTTTAAGCAAATTCACAAAAACCTTGGCAGAATCGTCGTCGTTTTTTAACATTTTTAACAAGCACCCGTCGTTTCTTTCCCCTTCGTAAATCATTGGGATAGCGTTATCCAAAAAGGAATATACACCTATGGGCAAGCACATTACCCACATACAATAAACCCATTGTGGAAGCATTGTTAAAAATAAAGGAATAACCCCTAAAACAACGGGGATTAACGAACAAATTAATCCACTTTTTACAACGTGCGAATAGTCTTTGCTTACGTTTTCCGACTTAGTCGGAATAACTTCCGTATACCCTGCCTCCCCAAAAGGAATAGTAAAACAAAACTTAATTTTATTGCCTTTCTTATACCACTTAAAAAACCATATCGTAATAGAAGAAAAAGCAAATTTTTTTGATTTCGCACCAAGCAAATGACCTAGTTCGTGAAACAAGGTAGATACAAATAACCCAACAAAAGCACCAACAACTAGTAACAAAATAACGTTGACAAAGCTTCCGTCGTATCTATCAGCAACACCAGCAACAACGAAAAACAATACCAAAGTAATAGCGTAAATAATTATATTCTTAAAAACGTTATTTTTCTCCATTTATCCCCCCAAGTCTAGCAGTAAGATAACCTTCTAAATTATCTTTCTCGCTAACGACTACTCTATCGATTTCCAAATAATCCATTATTATAGACAAGAACAAGCACCCACCGGCAATAACCAAAGCCCGTTCGGGCTGCAAACCTTTTAATTGTTTTCGTTCTTCAATAGACATGGAATACAATTTATTTGTCAAAACATCAAGCTGATCTTTAAGTATTATAAAACCATCAACCTTTTTTGAATCATATACTTCAAGTTGTTGAAGAATTGCCGCAATAGAGGTTGCCGTCCCACCTATTCCGTAAAACTTGGTTTTGGGAACGTTTTTATAATTTTGAACCATCTCTTTCAAAAATTTTAAGGCGTATTCCTTGTTTTGATCAAATTTATTAAGCAAAACAACAATGCCAGCGTCTAAGCTTTTACCATAAATTTGTTTTCCGCCCTCAAAAACGGCGATTTCAGCGCTAGCACCGCCTATATCAATAATTGCTCCATCCTTACCGTTTAACGCCCCCAGCGCGCCTAAATAAGATTCGGAAATACCATCAACAACATCAACGTCAATTCCAGTTGAATCTTTAACCAAGTCGATAAAGGTTTTTTTATTTGGAGCATTTCTAACTGCAGCCGTTGCAAAAATATAAATTTCGTCAACTTTTTGCTCTCTTGCATATGAAACAAAAAAAGAAACGGCTTCAACCGTTCTTTTAATTGCTTGTTGAGATAAATTATTGTTCTCGTCAACCTTAGACGCAAGCGCGGTCACAATCGGTTTTTTGTATAAGGTATCTATTCCATCACTTATCATCAATCTAACGGAATTAGAACCAACGTCAATTACACCATACAACATAATCAATCTAAAACTTTTTGGTCTTCACTTATATAGCCTAGTTCTCTTGCACGTCTAACTATCCAAGCTTTTTTCGAACGAAGGACTAACAAATCCTCCCCTTCTTCGATGAGGCGATTATACTCAGCAATAGCGTTTTCATATTCGTTTTTTCTTTTATTTTCAACACCAATAGCAATAAGTTGATACACCATAACTGCAACAAGAATTACAACTAGAAGCACAGCTCCAACAGTCGATGCAACTACAATCTTTTTAGCTTTTTCTTCAGTCATTAAGAATAATCCTTTATTTTTTTGATTTTACCTTTTTATTATAAAGCCTTTCTAAGAATTTTGCAAGTATTATATGAAAACTTTCCATATATAATAATATACCCACAAACACTCCTAAAATCATATATGCCCTTACGTTAGGAAAACTAAACCTAAACGAATATAATACGAATAGAAAACCTATAATAACAAAAAATAAAATATCTAGGATTATTTTGATAGGTTTATTGTTCAATATTGCGCCAAAAAAAGTAAATATTGAACGCACCACTCCACAACAAACACCAAACGCTATGCAAGATAACAAAACGTAAAATTGCCCACTAGAAACAAACATTATTTAAGAAGCCTTTTTATTAACGGTTGTTTTTTGTATTGATACTTAACCTCGTTAAAAAGCCCTTCTGCAACTAACACACCGTTTGATTTATTATAAGCAACAATTTTTATTCTCTCACCTATTATAGTTACCTTTTTTCCAACCACGGTAAGTTTAAGAGATTGTTCGCTAAACCCGTCTACAGACTCAACGTGCGTCATATTAAGTTTTTTTTGATTTTCTAAACTAAGGGTTTCTAATTGAATATTTTCCATATAAACCTCCATGAGATTATATGAAAGATATACACAAAATAAAACCACCCTGCAAAAAGCAAGGTGGTTAAATAAATACTTTTATTTTGTTATAGTAACTTTATTAAGAGCTCGAGGACTATCGGGATTATTACCAATCGCACAAGAAATCTTACAAGCTAGCATTTGAGCAAACAATGCAAAACTAAACATCGTAATCTCTTCGGGAACGCCAAATCTAATAAAGGCATCGTTACACTTAGCAAACTTACCAACCAACAAATCGTCGTTTGTGACTAACAAAACGGGTGCTTTTAGGCTGAGCATTTGTTTAATACACTTAATTTGGTCGGTACGAATCGCTTGTTGCATTTCAACGTCACAATTGTTTTTAGCTGCAAAAATAATTACAGGAGTGTTTTCATTCACCATAGCCATTGGCCCGTGATAAAAATCAGAACCTGCGTAACCTTTCATTTGAATATAACAAGTTTCTTGCAACTTTAAGCTTGCTTCTAGCGCAATCGCATAAGTAAGTCCTCTAGAAATAACGAAACCACTTTGCATGTTCTTAAACTTATTCGCATACTTAGTTGTAAGTTCGTCGATTTGAGGCATTATCTTGGTGATTTCCGAATCTAAATGCTTTAAGTGTAATATGTTTTCCTTGTGGTTAGAAAGTTCACTAGCAAGCCATAACAACAAGAAAAGTTGTGAACTAAAAGTCTTGGTTGCAGCAACGCTCGTTTCTAAACCCGCAGAACAATATAGATGGAACTTAGCCTCCTTTGCCATAGGACTATTCCTGTCGTTTGTTACGGCAATAGTAATCGCACCTTGTTCGTTACCCTTTTTTATAATTTCTAAAACGTCGGCCGCCTTACCGCTTTGACTACACCCAATAACTACACTGTTCGAATAATTAATCTTACCATTATAAAGGGTTACGACACTAGGAGCCGACAAGCCAACGGTATAGTTAGAGTTAACCTCTAAAACATATTTAAAAAAGATCAAAGCGTGATCACTAGTACCGCGAGCGGCAGCAACAAAGTTAGTTGCCTTGCCTTTTTTAATTTGAGCAACTACTTTAGACATAACTTCCTTGTTTTCAGTTAGAATTTCGCTGAAAATTCTTGGGGTTTCATTAATTTCCTTCCACATTATAGATTCATTAAAATTCATATCTTTTTAACCTCTTACGTCTATTATCACACTTTGATTTGAATTTGTCAATAGCTATTTAATTTCAGGAAGAGAAGCAGCCGCAATACTTTGACCAACCCTTTTATTAGATTCGTCAGGCATGCAAATATTAATATCTGCAAATTGTGGGAATTCTTCCTTTAATACTTGTTTTGCTCTTTCAAGAATAATACTTCCACCTTCACCACTGGTTACTCTACCTAAAAGCAATAAATGCTTAATTTGATAGAACTCAGAATAGTAAGGGATAGCGTATCCAAGATAAGTGCCAATATCTTCATATATTTGTCTTGCCATCGGATGGTTTTCTTCCATAAGTTTTTGTATAACTTTTAACTTTTCAGCAGGAGAAGACCCTTCTGGGAACTTAAATCCAGCGTTTTCCGCTAATTTAATAACGCCGTCTTGGGAGAAATATTTAACACCACAACCATAGTCGCCACTCCACTCGTCAACCATTGCGTCTTTGTTATAATCAACCGGAACGAAAGCAACTTCAGATAACCACCCATTAAGAAGACCTTCACTATTAATATAGCCTACTGCTTCAGAAGTACCCATAGCAATACCTAAAACACAATTATCTTTTAGATCAATTGCACCGGCAAGCGCAGTTACGTCACCGTCGTTAGCAACTTCTAGCGGTGCGTTAAATTCCTTTGCAATATCAATATACATAGGTTGAACGTGTTCCTTATAGTCTTCTTTTGGAACTTTTAAGAAAAGAGATGCAACCATGATTTTATTGTTAACGTAAACGCCGGCACTAGAAACGCCGATTGCGTCTACCCTAGGCATTTTTGAAGCAGCAGTTTGCATTGCCGCCTTAATACCCTCGTAGTGATAATGATAATCAGAATTAGTTTTTGGGAACCAAACTACTTCTTCACTATACACTACTTTACCATCAATAACGGCACTAACCTTTCTGTCACTTCCACCAGCGTCAAAACCAATTCTACAACCGTCTAAATGGCCACCGATTTTAAGGCTACACTTTTTAGGTTGTGGGAAATTGTTTTCATCAACCTTAACAACTTCAAAAGCAGTTTCATAAACGGTTTGCATAAAGTCAACGTCAAACGCCCTTGCCCCCTTGTCGGTATAGTCATCGTAAATTTTTTGAAAAATATAATCGTCACCGCAAATATAAATCTTATATCCTCCAACTACCCATAAAATTGATTTAATAATGCGTTCAACAATACGATAGTTTTCTTCTTTTTTGCTTTCGCAGGCAAAAATAGGAAGTTCGTAAATATAATTGTAGCCATCGTTTCTTTCAACACAAATTTTTAATAATTTGTTTTCAGATTGCGCTACTTCGTCCTTAAATTGAGCAAGTTTAACACTCATTGGTAAAAATTGTTTGTCGTAAACGGGGGTAAATTTCATAACTATCCTCATCTAATTATTTTTCTTATATTATATTATAAACTAACAAACTATTAATTTCAATTGTAATAAGTATAAAAGTATTTGCACAAAAGGACACAAAAAACTTGTTTTTATTTACTAAAAGTTATATAATAGAAATATGAGAAAAAATAGTAGTTATTATCATAAACAACCACTAAAAAGCCAATTAGAAATTTCCGGAATATATACCGTTCACTATTTTAAATATGGCAAAAAGTTCAAATATAAGGAAGAATCACACAATTTTTATGAATTAGTGTATATTGATAGCGGAAGCGCGACGATAAAGTCAAACCAACAATCCTTTACGCTTAATCAGGGAGAATGCTTTATACACAAACCAAACGATTTACACACCATTTCAACAATGGAAGAATTTGCAAACTCTGTAATACTATCGTTTGAATGTAACAATAAGATATTATTAAATTTATCAGGCAAAATAATTCACTTAAACGTGTTACATAAACAATTATTAAATCAGGTAATAAGCGAGGCGAAACAAGGTTATTGCGACCGTTTAGACGACCTTTCCTTAAATAAAATGAACAAGTCTGAAAATCCTCCGCTAGGTTGCGACCAAATTATAAAAAACTGTATTGAATTATTACTTATATCATTGCTAAGACAAGAAGGTGAAACTTCTAAAACAAACACGTCTAACGTTCAAGGACTCAACTCCCTTCTAGTAAGACAAATACTAGATATTTTGAATTACAATATCGACGTATCAGACCACGTTTCATTAGAACAAATATCTTACAAAATTGGATATAGCAAAAGTTATTTAAAATCCAAATTCAAAGCCGAAACAGGAAAAAGTATAATACAATATTTTCTCGCAATGAAAGTAGAAAAAGCAAAAAAGTTACTAAGCTACGGCAATATTACCATTAACGAAATTTCCGAATCACTAAAATTTAATTCCGTTCAGTATTTTTGTAGAGTTTTTAAGCAACGGACAGGCATGACACCCACCGAATATGCAAACTCAATCAAAGCAGATAATCTACTATAAAAAAATCCCGAATTTTTTCGGGATTTTTACTTTTTTATTAAACTTAAATTAAACAGGCAGCGCCAATAATTCCAGCATCATTGCCTAGTTTTGCAGTAACGATTTTCGTTTTTGGCGCATCTTTATATCCATAACTAGATTTTTCACAATAGGCAGTTACTTTATCGGTTAAATAATCACCTTGCAAGCTTATTCCTCCACCTAAAATAAAGGCGTCTGGACGAAATACGTTAAGAAAACTTAATATAGATTCGGATAGATAATAAACGTACTTATCAACGACTGCCGTTGCCGTTTTGTCTCCCATTTTAGAACACTCGAAAGCCGTTCTTCCATCAACCTTTTCAATATCTCCACCAACAAAATCCCACATTTTAGTGGTTTTATCTAAGAGCATAGCGTTTTTAGTTTGTTTAATTAGTGCAGTAGCCGAAACGTAAGTTTCCACACAACCACGTCTACCACACGTACATGGTTCGCCATTTAAATCTAGGGTTATATGTCCAAGTTCTCCACCCCTACCATAGCCACCGTCGTAAAGTTTTTTATCAATTACCATACCACCGCCGACTCCGGTACCTAGCGTAAACATTAAACAACTGTTATATTCCCTAGCAACTCCGTATCTAGCTTCTGCTAAAACAGCAACGCTAGCATCGTTGGCAATTTTAATTTCAAGGTTGAAATATTTTTTTAATTCTTTAACCAACTCAACGTTTTCCCATCCTAAATTTGGCAAAAAGTTAACTAGCCCAATTTCAGGAGAAACAGCACCTGGGCAACCAATCCCTATACCATTTACCTCGCTTATAGAAACGTTGTTTTCATCAAGTAGTTGATTAATTTGGTCAACTAGATTATTAATACATTGAGTGGCAGTTTTTGCTGTTTTAACACGGTTTTGAGCTATAATCACACCGTTTTCATCAACTATACCAACTTTAATACTCATTCCGCCAACGTCAACGCCAATAGAATAACGCATTAGACTTTGTTCTCCATCATAGATTTTACTTTCATAAGTCTAGTACGACTACTTCTATCGTTTTCTTCTAATTTCATAGAAATATATTTAATGGTTTCTTGTAGGTTAGGAATCATAACGTGCTCCAAAGCGTTAACCCTTCTCTTACCCTTTTCAATTTCGTCGGCAAGCATTGCGGTAATCTTTTCAATCTCGGCTAATTTAACTAGTTTAAAAAGAACTTTACCAACAAGTTCAACCGAATAGTCAGCCTCACTAGTAACCGATGCGAATCCGTAAGGAAATTTAGATTCCGAACGATTTTCAACCAACTG
The DNA here is from genome assembly GCA_017399945.1 of Clostridia bacterium. Classification (GTDB taxonomy): domain Bacteria; phylum Bacillota; class Clostridia; order Christensenellales; family Borkfalkiaceae; genus UBA1259. The sequence continues at coordinate 150,538 of JAFQAQ010000005.1, read as the reverse complement.
TAAACTAGGGACTTTCACGCTCATTATATTGGCTTTATCGCATTCTAATTGAACTGAAACCGACGGCATAGAAAAAGCAAGAGCAACGTCTGATTTACTCATCAAACTTCTAGCAACGGAAAATTGAGAAAGCAAGTTTGCAACGTCTTTTTCGACTTCGTCACGAAGAGCCTTGTTTTCTCTAATTATAACGGTAAAACGACGAACCATTTCGTCAGTTTTATCTTTTAATAACTTATGCCCACGCGTAGCAGTTTTTAGTCTGCCTTTAAGCTTATTAAGCTCCATTCTAGTGGGATTAACGTTAATTCTAGCCAAGATAATTTCCTGCCTTTAAAGCCTTATTGTTTAAGATATTTTTCGATTAATGATTCTTTGATACGTTTAAGTTCAGATTTAGGAAGTACCGCAAGTAAATCCCAACCAATATCAAGAGTTTCCGTAATATCTCTATTAGTTTCGAACCCTTGAGAAACGTACTGTTCTTCAAAACCTTCTGCAAATTTAGCATACATCTTATCGATATCGGTAAGCGCTGCGTCACCTAATATCGCCGCAAGTTCCTTAGCTTCTTTACCACGCGCATAAGCAGCGAACAATTGGTTCATGGTATCAGCGTGGTCATCTCTGGTTTTTTCAGCCCCTATACCCTTATCTTTAAGTCTTGACAAGGACGGGAGAACGTCGATAGGTGGATTAACACCCTTTTTATACAACTCACGAGAAAGAATAATTTGTCCTTCGGTAATATAACCAGTAAGGTCGGGAATTGGGTGAGTTTTATCGTCTTCAGGCATGGTTAATATAGGGATTTGAGTAATAGAACCCTTATTTCCCTTAATTCTACCCGCTCTTTCATACATAGAAGCAAGGTCGGTATATAAATAACCGGGATATCCTCTTCTTCCGGGAACTTCTTTTCTTGCAGCAGACACTTCGCGAAGCGCTTCACAATAGTTAGTAATATCGGTGATAATAACCAATACGTGCATACCTAAATCATAAGCGAGATATTCAGCTGCCGTAAGCGCCATACGAGGAGTAGAAATACGCTCGATAGCAGGGTCGTTCGCAAGGTTGGTAAATAATACGGTCCTTTCAATAGCGCCCGTCTTTTTGAAGTCTTGAACGAAATATTCGGCTTCCTCGTAAGTAATACCAACAGCGGCGAAAACAACGGCAAACTTTTCGTCACTATTTAATACCTTAGCTTGTCTTGCAATTTGTGCAGCAAGTTCTGCGTGAGGCAAACCACTCATACTAAATACGGGTAATTTTTGACCTCTAACCAAGGTATTAAGACCGTCGATAGCAGAAATACCCGTTTGAATAAATTCGTTAGGATAATCTCTTGCCGCGGGGTTAATAGGCTCGCCGTTAATATCCATGTATTTTTCAGCAATTATAGGCGCACCTCCGTCTCTGGGGTTACCCATACCGTCAAATACTCTGCCAAGCATGTCTTCAGAAACGGCTAGTCTTTGGCTATGTCCTAAGAATTTTGCTTTAGAAGTAGACATTTGCAAGCCTTGTGCGCTTTCGAATAACTGAACTAACGCCTTATCGTTATTCACTTCTAAAACTTTACCGTGACGGATATTACCGTCGTTTTGTTTAATTTCAACAAGTTCGTTATACTTAACACCCTCAACGCCCTCAACGAGCATAATAGGTCCGACTATTTCCTTTATAGTCTTATATTCCTTATGCATTTTCGCCTCCGTTAATCATCGCCTTTAAGGTGTCGATTATTTCAGTATTAATTTGGTCAAGTTTTTCTATTTCACTTTCAGGAACGTACTTAGCACGACCAATCTTTTCTCTAACAGGAAGATTGATGATATCAACGTATTCAACGTCGTTATTTAACGCTTCGTTTGATAATCTATGGAAATCATAGACAAGTTTTAACATTTTGTATTGTTTTAACATAGAAGCGTAGGTATCTACTTCATGGAAAGCGTTTTGGTGTAAATAGTCTTCACGAATAGATTTAGCCGTTTCCATAGTAAGTCTATCCTTTGAAGAAAGCGCATCAGCACCAACTAAACGAACTATTTCGTCTAATTCAGCTTCTTCTTGAAGAACACTCATCGCAAATGCACGCAATTTAATAAAATCAGCCGAAATATTTTTATTGTACCAAGAAGCAAGTCTATCAGCGTAAAGAGAATAACTTGCAATCCAGTCGATCGCGGGGAAATGTCTCTTATATGCTAATGAAGAAGATAATCCCCAGAAAACCTTAACGATTCTCAAAGTTGCTTGCGCAACCGGTTCGGAAAGGTCGCCACCTTGTGGAGAAACAGCACCGATAGCAGAAACAGAGCCAACTCTATCCCCACTACAAAGTGTTTGCACAATACCTGCTCTCTCATAGAACTCAGCTAATCTCGAAGAAAGATAAGCAGGATAGCCTTCTTCACCGGGCATTTCTTCTAAACGACCACTCATTTCTCTTAAAGCTTCAGCCCAACGAGAAGTTGAGTCAGCCATAATTGCTACGTTATATCCCATATCGCGGAAATATTCAGCAATAGTTATACCTGTATAAATTGATGCTTCACGAGCAGCAACGGGCATGTCAGAAGTGTTTGCAATAAGAACGGTTCTCTTCATTAAAGGCTCGCCCGATTTTGGGTCTTTAAGTTCAGGGAATTCGTTTAAAACGTCCGTCATTTCGTTACCACGCTCACCACAACCGATATAAACGATAATATCTGCGTCTGCCCATTTAGCCAATTGATGTTGAACTACCGTTTTACCACTACCAAAAGGACCGGGAACAGCTGCAACACCACCCCTAGCTATTGGGAACAAGGTATCAATAACTCTTTGTCCCGTAACCATAGGCATATCAGGACTCATTTTAGTTTTATACGGTCTACCCTTACGAACAGGCCATTTTTGCAACATACATACTTCTTTGTCACCATTATCCGTAGAAATAACGGCGATTGTTTGAGTAATATTATAAGCACCTTCGTTAATTGATTTTATTTGACCTTCAACACCAAAGGGAACCATTATTTTATGAGAAATAATAGAAGTTTCTTGAACTTCACCGATAATATCGCCGGCAGAAACCTTATCACCAACTTTTACAACAGGTTTAAAATCCCATAATTTTTCGTGATCTAGGTTAGTAATTTTAATACCTCTACCTATTCTATCGCCATAGTTTTTATAAACCTCTTGTAAAGGTCTTTGAATACCGTCAAAAATACCTTCTAAAAGGCCGGGCGCAAGCTCCACCGATAAAGGTGAATAGGTTGACTCGACTTGGTCACCAACGCCCAATCCACTAGTTTCTTCATATACTTGAATAGAAGCCTTGTCGCCTCTTAATTCAATAATTTCACCAATTAGTTTATTTTCACTAACGCGAACAACGTCGAACATTTTGCAGTCCGCCATGTTTTCAGCAACGATAAGTGGTCCTGAAACTTTTATTACTCTACCTTGCATAACCATTTAACCTTCCTGTTAATCGTTATTTTCATTGAACAAAATATCTACTCCAAGAGCTTTTTCCATAGCTTTTTTGAGCGATTTCATTCCATATCCGTTATTTCCGTCCCCAGAAGGCACGCTTAATATAATCGGATAAGCCGAGGAAAGATATTTTTTTATTGTTTCTTCTATTTGAACAGCAAGATTCTCAGTAACGAATATAATTTGATAATCTTTTGCCAATTTAGAAATAACTTCTTCTGCCTCAACAGCATTTTCAACCGAATAAGGAACAATACCACCAGCCGAAAAAGCTACAATACTGTCGCCGTTGCCGACGATTGCCATTTTACCCTTCATAACCGTCCCTTAACCTGTCTTTTATTTGTGCTTTATCAAGTTTATTTATAAGTCCAGTCATAATTATCCTCACGTTCGCAAGGTCAGCCAACTTATAAAAACAATAAAGCGCAAAGGGAGCAACCCCTTCGTTTATAAATCTATCTTTTTTCAGAAGCGATACTTGATAGCTTTGATATAACCTTTCAAACTCAGATAAAGGCGCGTGCTTACAAGCACTTTCAATAGCAACGTTAAGATAATCTGAGTGTTTAAAACCCTTTATTTTTTCTTTTAAAGATTCAAAAGGTTCTTCGCACAAAATTCTTAACTGACTATCAGAGAGCGTACCACCGTCCACGAAAGCAGTTTTAGCAACCGAATAATCCCTAGTCCTAAAAGCAATGCTTACGTTAATACAATCTGCGTTAGTACTAAATATATCTTTTAAGTATTTATCCTTTAAGGTTACTTGCTTTAATTCAGCAAAAAGCGCTTTTGAAAAAAGATTATTGATACTCTCGCCACTAGCTCTTTTTTCAACAAACTCAACGTCAGCTTGCAATAACGCCTTAGATAAGGAATCTGGCAAGCCACCATAATCGTCGGCAAAAATTTTGTCTTTAAGATCGTTTTTAGCAAAAAGACCGTCTTTAACAGTCATAGTATCGCCGTCAATTTTTAGATACTTTGCCCTAACGTAAGCTTCTGCGTTGCGAAAATCGTTTTTTAGCAAAATAAAATTTTTTAAATCGTCAAAAGGACACCCTGTTTTAATAAACTCAAATAGTTTATCTTCTTCGGCATCAATAAGGTTCTCAAATTCAGCAGGAGAAGAAATTAATACTCCACCACCAAAATTGACTTCCGATAAAATTTTAATTGCCTCGTCAGCACTATCACAATCAATCATTCTTTGATATTTTTCTTTGCCTAAAAGAAATTTTTCAAGTGATTTAGCGCGTGCGTTAGCGTAAATAGGGTTAATCATCTACTAAAACAACCTCTTAGCAACTTCGGAAGCAAGTAAATCCTTTTTGGATTCTACAACCGCTTCAAAAGTCAAGTCTTTATCACACGATTTGCCAATAAGCATTACTCCTCCAAAAAAATCACCGGGAGTTTCGCTTATCGTTACGTTATTCTCTTTAATAAAATCTGCGCCGGCAAAATCTTCAACAGATAAAACTCCGTCTTTTGAAAGCACCAATTGATCGTCTTTATCAACGTTTTCACTAATCAATCTTAAAACTAAATTCAAATAGTCTTCCTTTTTTAACGCACGAAGCGTCGCAAGCGCCTTTGCAAACACTTGCGAAATTACTTCTTGTTTAGTTTCAAGCATATGTTTTCTAACGTCTAAATTAGCAACCGTCTTTCTACGCTCAATTAAATCAGCACAATCTTTTTCTAAGATTTCCCTCTGAGCATCAAGGTAATTAGACGCCCAATCGTTAGCAGATTGTATTTTAGAATGGGCAATAGACTGAGCTTTTTGAACTTTTTCGTCAGCTTTTACCTTTGCGTCTTCTAAAATTTTATTAATTATAGCTTCTTTTCCTTCCATAACCTAACCTTACATTAATAGAATAGAAACAACTAAGCCTAAGATTGCATAGGTTTCAACCATTGCAGGGAATAAAATCAATTTACCCGAAAGAGATTCGTTTCTTGCAATCGCATTAATACCACCAACTGCAGTCCTTCCTTGGAAAATACCAGAAATTAAACCAGCTAACGCCAAAGGCATTGCAGCAGCAAAAAGTTTTGCACCTTCGATAGCAGTCATTGAAGCGGTTATAGAACCCATACCTATAATTCCGAAAACGAAACCGTAAATACCTTGGGTAGCAGGTAAAACTACTAAAATAAGTACTTTACTAAACTTTTTAGCGTCCTCAGCAAGTACACCCGCAGCAGCAGAACCGGTATAATATAAACCGATTGCAGAACCACAACCACAAAGACCTGCACAAATAGCTAAGCCTAAAGTCGCCAATGCTTGTCCTTCCATAAATCAAAACCTCCGTTTTAATATCAAATAATTAATTTTTCTTTAAATATACGTATTTCATTTGCGAGCCGATAGGCGTAAATTTCCTACCCTCGCCAGTATAGAATTTCGAGAAGAATTCAATATATTGCAATCTACTATCGTGAATATAAGCACCTAAAACGTTCATTGCAATATTGAACACGTGACCAATCACAATTACAACGCTACCAAACACAACACCAACGCCACCACCTTGAATTAGGGGTAAACCAAGCTTGTAGTTAAAGGTTTGCGCAATAATCATACCCGACAACATAAGACCAAAAAGTCTTGCATAAGAAAGAACGTCACTCATTATATTAATAAGCCCGTAAACAGTTCCAAAACCTTTGGAAAATTTACCAAACCCCTTTTCTTCCCTACCTGCCGCAACCGCAGCAACCACTACACTACCAATTAACGTGTAAAGGGCAGGAGTTTGTACGCTAGCAAAAAAGTTCCTTATTCCAGTCGATAAACCAACACCTAAGTAATCACAAAGGAAATTAAACGCAGCCAAAACAAAACTTATAAAAAAGATTACCCAAATAAGTCCGTCGAATATACCACCGGCAATATCTTTTTGCATAAAGCAGTTAATAGCTTTACAAAAATAGCCAACTGCAATCTGAACTACGCCAAGACCTAAACTTGCAAGTAGTAGAATCATAATCGTTTCAAGATTAATCTCACCGGTATTAAGGTCGGGAGTAGGACTAGGGATTAACGTTACAGGCAACACGGCAACGCCGAAGAATGAGTTGAACAGCAACCCAAATATGATTGTAAATACACCACCGAGCGCAATCACGTTCCAAAGACGTTTAGTCCCGTTATCAACTTTAATTCTAGACGCCAAGAAAAAGCCTAAAACAACCATTAGAACGCCATAGCCAACATCTGCCATGATTATACCCATAAACAACATAAAGAAGAAAAAGGTTACCTTGTTGGGGTCCATTTCTTTATAATTAGGAACTGAGTATAAATCAGTAACGAATTCCGTTTGCCTTACTAAATAACCGTTTTTGGTTAAGGTAGGAACGTCGTCGTCATCAGAAGGCTCGATAAACTCAATAAAGTTTGCATTAGTAACTTGATTAATTGCTTGACTAACTTCGTCCTTTTTACATTCAGGAACAAAACCTTCCAAAATCACCGTTTTTCCGGTCTTACGGAATTTATCGGACGATGAAGCTTTTTCTAAACTAAAATTCAAATTATCTGCAAGTATTTTAAGTTCTTTTACGTCGTTTGCCTTTACACAAACGTCTCTAAGAACTTGCTCGTCAATTTTATAAGATTCTTTAATTTCTTTTTTAATATCTAAAATCTTTTCTTGTGCACAAAGTTCGAAATCAAATGGGCATCTAACAAAACCAAATTCATTAAGTTTAGTTAACAATTGTTCACTAAATTCCTTTAAGGCAACGGCACTTAACACGTATACACTACCAGAGTCGGTTAAAGAGTAATGCACGTTACTTATTTGAGAAAGCTCTTGACTAAGCGCATTAACAACGTCTTTTTTAACCGTACCTAAAAGCACACAAGTCTTTTCAGTATCTTTATAATCAGAAAACTTATCAGTAATCACTGAATAAGGCGCAATTTGGTTTATTAAATTATTTAGTTTTATTCTTAAACTTTTATTAGCAGAAAGCGTTTGTTCGGATTTCTCGCAAAATTCAACTATTTCAAAAAGTTTTTGTTCTCTTTTAGATATATCACTAAAATCTTGGTAAGAAACAAAAAAGTTCTCAAAGAGTTGGTCGGTGTTTGCAGGATAATAATCTTTCCCCTTGCACAAAGCAACGGAATCGGTTATAAATTCAACAGACTTAGATACTCTTGAAAACTTTTTATTCAACTCTTCAACGGTTAGATTATCAAACGCGCTAAAAGTGTCGGCAAACTGTTCCGTCCCCGACAGTTCAAACGCACCCGTTTTATGAAGCGCATTAAATATTTGGTCTTTATAGTAATCTATTACTACAAGACGCATTTTAGTCATCTTTAATATTGCCATTTATTTAATAATGCTATCTACAACAAAATCTACCACGGACGCAACTTTATCAGTAACGCCATCCTTTAATTCGTTTGCTTGCAAATTACCTTGTTCAATTATGCTATTATATTCAGTACAAGCCAAAACTTCAGCATCGGTAATTTTAGCCGTACGCTCTGCCTTAAATTTATTTATAGTGTCAGACTTAATACCTTCCGACTGTGATTCAGCCGATAAAATCAACGACTTTGATTTATCATCGGCTTGCTTAATAATGGCGTCGGCTTTTTTTTCAGCATCTAAAATTGAAGAAATAACTTCTAACATAAAAAGATCACCTTAATTTTATTAATAAAATTATACTATATTAAAAATGGTCAGTCAAGCAAATTATAGAATTGTTTGATAAAATCAAGCTTTATTGCTCATTTTTCATAATTATTGCTCAATTTTATTGTCTAAATAAATTTTTTTAAAAAAAATTAAAAAATTATTAAAAAATAGTTGCATTAATTTTAGAAATTTGTTATATTATATCAGCAGTGACGCGACACGGGAGCATAGCTCAGCTGGGAGAGCATCTGCCTTACAAGCAGAGGGTCATAGGTTCGAGCCCTATTGTTCCCACCATAACCAGCGTCACTCGTTTGCGGGAATGGCTCAGTGGTAGAGCGTTGCCTTGCCAAGGCAAATGTCGCGAGTTCGAATCTCGTTTCCCGCTCCATTTTTTTTATTATGGAGTTTTTTCCATAGATGGCGCCATAGCCAAGTGGTAAGGCACGGGTCTGCAAAACCTTTACCCCCAGTCCGAATCTGGGTGGCGCCTCCAAACAACTGCCGAGGTGGCGAAATTGGCAGACGCAAGGGACTTAAAATCCCTCGGTGGAAACACCGTACCGGTTCAAGTCCGGTCCCCGGCACCAAATCAGCCTTAGTATAACAATAATTGTTTTGCTAAGGTTGATTTTTTTATGTTTATATTGTACACTTTTTTTCAAAAGTAAAACCACCCTTTTAGGTGGTTTTTGTTTTTATAGATATTATTTCAAATTTGCTTTAAAAACTCTTAGTGCGTTTTTATAGCAGACTTTTTCTATTTCGGTAGTTGTAAACCCTGCCCTATCCAGACCTTTAACAAGTAGCCCCATCTTAGACGCGTCTGATAACTCAATGTCCGGTGACACTCCGTCAAAATCACTGCCCAATGCCACGTGATCAATTCCAATAAGGTTTTTAATATATTTAACGTGTTCTATAACCCACTTTACCGTTTGATCGCCATCGCCTTTTGAACTCATAAACCCTTTTGCATAGTTCATTCCAGTTGCGCCACCATTATCGGCTAGTTTATAAAGCATATCGTCGGTTAAATTTCTTATACTGCCACATACAGCCCTTGCATTCGAATGAGAAGCCATAATAGGTTTTTTAGAATATTTTATAACGTCGTAAAACCCACCGTCAGATAAATGCGATACGTCGATAACTATACCCTTTTCGTTCATAGCCTGAACCAATTGAACGCCGAAATCAGTAAGCCCTTGATTTGGGTTAGGAGTAACGTAATCAGGCACACCCTTTTCATTATATTTCCCATAATTAGGATAACCAATCTCGTTAACCAAATTATGCAACAAACAAATCATTCTCACGCCACGATCATAAAGATAATCAAGCTTGCTTAAATCTTTACCTATTGGGCAACCATCTTCCATAGTTAACACGGAAGAAATTTTGCCTAATTCTCTATTTTTCTCAAAATCAGAAAAACTTAAAACTGGCGCAATCTTATCACATTTAGCCAACCTATCGTAATACACGTCTATACCATGCACACATCTTTCAAAGGGATTTTCATACTTATTAGGTATATAAATGGCAAAACACATTGCAAAAAAATTACCGTTTAAGAGTTTTTCTTGATCCACACAAAGATCGTTAGAAACAAGGCTTACGTATTCGCCTTTTTCTTCTCTCTCGCTAATTTTCCATATAGTATCACAATGCAAATCAAATATCATAAAAAACCTCTTTTACTAAAAAGCAATCATTCCACCTACAGGAACTTTAATTAGGTTTGCACCCTTAACTACTTCAAAGTTTTTAATAACTTTGCCATAAATATCAACGACTTTGCAAAAACAATTTACAGTAGAAACAACACTAACCCATTCAACGTCCGAATTATTAAATATATCGTGCTTTTTACCATTATACTCAATAGCATACGGACAACTTATAACGGATACGGTTTTATCCCCTAACGAAGAAGATACGCAAGGATACAACAAATCGTTTCCAACTGGTTGAATTTCTCCATGCAATAGCAACGTCTTGTTATCGTTAAAATATTCAATATGATTTTTAATTACTTCCAAATGTTCTTTTGAAGAATTCGCCAACAAAACGGATATCTGTGGCACAGAAAATATTACATTAATAAGTTGTTTTTTTACGTTAGTAGGCGACTCGTATTTCGACCAATATAGCATATCAGAATGAACTGCAAGGTCGTAGTTTAGCAATCTCAAATCAACAACTGCAATTTTATTCGTAACCGAATCAAACGCACAGTCCGCCACTCTAAGCATATTACAATATTTTGTAATTGCAGGGCCAACGTAATTTTGCCTAAATTCGAACAAAGGTTTATCTTTACACTCTTTAAGCATTTGAATAACGTCTTTTAACAAGCAATCCACAGCTTTCTCAACGTCGTCAAAATCCATTTTTTTAGCATCGTATGAGGGAGAAGTAGGCAACAACTTAAAACTATCTATAAAATCAAGTTTAAGACCGTCTAAATCGTATTTTTGAACAAAACCCCTATAAGTATCAACCAAAAATTCTCTAACTTCTTTATATCTTGGGTCAAGAATCCCCGCACGGAAAAAATCGTTATTACATAAAAGTTTATCACTAAACTCTTTATACTTTTGAGTATTATAACCAACGAACGGCACGGGAAACCATACCAAAATTTTCATACCCAAGGAATGAACATAATCAATAAATTCCCTAGGATTAGGAAACTTTTCTTTAGAAAACTCCCAATCTCCACAATCAAAATAGTCAGCTGTTCCATTTCCATCGTATTGCCAGCCATCATCCAAAATAAAAGTTTTAAAACCCATTTTAGAAGCAATTAATAATTCTTCTTTAAGAGTTTGTTCATTTGGATGTTGATGGAAATTATACCAAGACGAATAAAGCGCATCTTCTGCACTTTCACAGTTATCAATAACGGCAGGATAAAAATAATTCCACCAATTTTTAACGTCTGAAATAGATTTGTAATACGGCTTGTTTTGATCGTCTATTCTAACGAAAATAGAATAATCACTTACTAGTTTTTCTACACCACTAAACAAAATGATATCAAAACAAATCTCATCGTTATCAGAAAAATCATCAACAAACGCGTTTAATTCACAAGGAGTTTGCGCATCCGACAAAGCAATAGTGCAATAATTATTTTCTCCATCAATAACGGATATTAAAGGCGCACCCAAATAAAAATTAGATTTCACTGCATTTTTATCAAACCATTGTCTAAGTGCCCTGTTTCTAGGCGCAGAAGAGTGCCAAACAGAAAGCAATCCCCTCATTGGCTTGAAATAACATATTTTGATATTTTTAACAACAGTAGGTTCGTTAAAATGCAAGTTTAGTTTATAAGCGTTAATTCCCTCGGTAAAGGGAATATGTTCAACGGTTATGTTATTTGAGTAAGTTTCGTCAATATAAAACCCGTATTCTTTCTTAAACATTTTATGCCACCGTAAATATTATTTGTTAGGATCTTTTTCTAATTTTAAAGGATAATCAGCAATATGTTCTACTTTGTAACCATTTGCCTTAAACTTATCGTAGTCAAACGCTTCAAGTTCATCTATAGCAAGTTTGTGGAATTCATAAAAGTTTTTCCACCATTCATAGCCAGAACCCAATTCCGCGTTAAGATATGCATCAGCAATATCACAGCCCATTGCAGGCGCAACGTAGAAAGCACCCATCGCTAAAACGTTTACACCGTTACCAGTAATTGCACGAAGAGCCGCAGGAACACTTTCAACGACACCTGCGTGAACGTGTGGGCACTTGCTTGCAGCAATATGAATACCCATACCAGTGCCACAGAACAAAAGCGCTCTTTCAAAATTACCTTCCGAAATTTGCGCGCCAACCCTTAACCCTACTCTGTGGAACATATTTTCCGTATCGTTTGGGTCACTATCGGCTGTAACGCCAAGGTCGGTAATCTTCCATCCCTTTTCCTTTAAATGAGCAACAACCGCTTCTTTTAAGGGATATCCTGCAAAGTCTGCACCAACTACTAAATATTTGTCTTTAATCGTTTTCATTTTTTCTCTCCTATTATATATTAATTATATTTTCTAATTCATCAACAAGTTCAACGGGGTTTTCCAATCCATGAGGATGGTGATCACATCCTTTTTTGATAATAACCTTTATTTTGCCACCATTATTTCTATAAAAATCTTCTAATAGTTTACCATTTTCGTGGTAAGGGACAGTACGGTCACTATCACCCGAAATAAGTAAAATTGGAATATTATTTTCCAATAAAATTGGCATTTTATCGATTGGGTGTTCCCTATACGAAATAATTTGAGAAAGCGTTCTTCCCGTTGCTCTAACATACTCATCGATAATGTCTTGTGAATGGAGTTTATCCCCCACTGCAAATGGGCAACTTAGCAAATTCATTACTGGGGCATCAATATACATCCCAATAATTTTTTCAGGAATAATAGATGCAATTTTAACTGCGTATAGCCCACCACAACTCATACCGGAAAGAATGCATTTTTGATTTAAATCAAAGGTTTTTGAAACGTAATCAACGAACTTTACCTTTCTTTCAAGATCAAGTGGTTCAGCCCATCTATTATAATTTGTGTTATACGCTAAATAGTAACCTCTATTAAGCATTTCGATATCCGCATCGAAAAAATAGTCTAAATATTCTGTTTTAAGAACCCAATTACCATTTGGTTTACATTTTGGTTTAACAACCTTAGCAGGCAACCCCATAAACTCAAACTCGACGGCATCAAACCCATTCCAAATTATTTGTTTAACTTCCATATAAGATATTAAAGGTTATTAAAGAAAAACTTTAACCCTTTATCCCCCAAATCAAATTCGTGATACCCATCAAAAACATATGATAAAAACTTATCTTCGGCATTAAATTCTTTATAAAATTCAGATAAACGTTCAGATTCTATCAAGGTGTTTTTAGCATCAAAGATTTGATCCTTATCACCCATGGAAACAACTAATGCGCGTGGACATATCAAAGCAGCCGTTTCAGCAACACCAAAAGAATTCGCAGCATCTTTATAGCACCAATCATTCATACGACTTAGAATTTCCGTACAGTTAAACCAACTGCATGCATACGCACTTTTAATTCTCTTATCATAAGCGGCTAGATGAATAGTATACATTCCACCATACGAAAGCCCTAGCGCACCAATTTTAGATGCATTTACGCCTTCTTTTTCAATAAAATACGTAATTAAGCAAGACTGAATATAAACTTCTAACGCAGTAATACATCCACCAAGTTGACGAAGTTTTGCGTCTAACGCTCCCCTATCGTAAGGTTCTTCATAAAAGTTTTCACTCCACAATAGCGTTTGCGGAACAAAAACGTTTGCTCCCATATCAGTAGCACGTCGTATCATATGGTTATAATTAGAGGAATCCATATAAATGCTAGAACAAAGTTCAGGCGTCCCCTCTTTTCCGTGCTGACCTATAATAAAAGGGGCTAACTCAGGATTTTTAACCTGTTCAAAATACATTCCGTAAAATTTTACCCCATCAAGAACTTCAAATTGCATGCGATAAATATTAACGTTTTTATCGATGACTACTTTGGTTTTTGACAAAAGTTTGGGTGTTTTTGATTTTAAGTTAAGTGGAAAACCTAACATTTTAACAAACTCTTGTCTATAAAATTCCTGATCTTCTTTATATGATTTAGGAGTTATTAATAACGAACGTTGCTTTTTGCGTTCATATAATTGTTCGTCAACGTATTTTGATAGCGATTGTTCATATTCACTTCTAAACTGAGATTTTGGATTAAGTTCTTCTGAATAATACTTACCCATTATAATTTCACCCTTAATTAAGATTTGACTCTCTTTTAGTTAATAGATTATCCAACGAGATAAATCTATTATAAACCTCATCTGCAACAGATTTATCCGTTTTTGGCATATTCTCAGTATCAATACTTACAATATTTTGAACGGCTGAAACCACGTCCTTATATACTTTAGCACCAACACCTGCCAAAATTGCAGTTCCCAAGCAGCCCGTTTCTTTATTCGTTATTGTTAAAATCTTTTTACCCGTGATGTCTGCTTTTATTTGTCTCCAAAGATTACTTTTTGCACCACCACCAATAGAAATAATTCTATCGACGGGTATATTTAAGTATTCTAAATACTGTCTTAACAAACAACTCACCGATTCCATAATAGCCCTAATAAAATGACCACGAGTGTGTTTAAGATCAATACCATAAACACCGCCCCTTAACAACGAATCGTTATTTGGCATTACGCTACCACACATGTTTGGCGCAATTACTAATCCTTCAGATCCAAAAGGTACTTGTTCGGCAAGTTCATTAATTTTAGCGTAATCACAATCAAAACAAAAATTCTTTTTATACCATTCCATTACCATTCCCGCAGTGGGCGCCCACATAAGAAGGCAGTATTTACCCTTAGAAACGTAATATGCAGGCACCTTAATTCCTTCAAAATAAGGTGGAACTTCATAAGATAAAGCACATACTGCAAGTGCCGTACCCGTCATTTCACTAACCATTCCACGTTCTATTATCCCAGAACCGATAAAGCCAGAGATTTGATCTAAAGCACCAGTTGAAACGATTGCACCCTTATATTCACCAACCTTAACACCACTTTCTTGCAAAAGAGGAAGTTTTGTCTGGTCAATACCAATAAAATCAAGCATTTCTTGCCAATATTTACCCGAATTCACATCTAAATACAAGGTAGAAGAATAAAGAGAACGTTCGCAAACGAATTTTCCAGTAATCCTATACAATAAGTAATCTTCAAGCAAAACTATTTTATCTAGTTTATCAAATAGTTCCGGTTTATTCTCTTTTAGCCACATAATCTTGGGCGCAGGATAACCGGCAGGAACTTCTGTTTGTCCAGTAACTTTATAAATTTTTTCAAGTCCAAACTTATCCTCTATTGCCTTCGCTTGCTTATCTGCTCTATTATCAAGCCAAACGATTGCGTTCATCAAAGGATTACCCATTTTATCTAAAAAGATTATAGTTTCACCTTGGGTGTCAATAGAAAAGCAATCTATTCTAGCTTTTTTGGAAAGCTCGTCATAAGCTTCAGAAAACAATTCAAAATATTTTTCTGCTGGAAATTCAACAAAATCTCCTTCAGTAATTAAGGTATATGCTTTAGAAACAGATGCAAGTTCAACACCGTTTTCATCAAAAACACAGCCTTTAAGGCTTGTAGTGCCAATATCAATACCCATACAATTTTTCATAATTTTTTCTCCTAAACTTGTGGCATGTTAAACACTTTATTTCTATCAGCCCAAATAGTACCAATTAAGGTAGTAATAAACCAAACCAAACAAGCAAAAAATATAAATATAAACAAATATTTCCAACCAAAATTATCTGCAATTACAGCCGTTATTAGTGGTGTAAAAGCAGCCGAAACACATGCAACTGCATTAATAACCATACATGCAGACCCAGTGTCAAACATTCCCCTAATTCTTAATGGAATATAAGAACTAATCAAATTAATATAACCCCTTGCAAAGAACATTAACAAGACGTTAATGATTATAACAATAACAATATTAGAACTATACAAGAACACTAAGGCTATGGATAACAATAAACCAACAAGGGAGAAAATCGATGCAACTACAAAATAATTGTTAAACTTTCTACACAATCCACTTGATAAAAAAGGCCCGTAAAACACGCCGAACGGAACAAGCAAAGTTATCAAAATAGAATATTGAGATGGAACACCAAAAACTTCTTTTAATAGACTTGGAAACCAATTAGTCAATCCATAATATGAAACGCAAGAAAGCAACGCCGCTGCGCAAAGAAATGATATCAATATAAACGCATTTGCCCTTTTATAAGTTTTTGTTTTAACGGCACGCTTTAACGTAGTGGAAACTTCAGGAACGTTCTTTTCAACTCTTGACAAAACGATATAAAAGAAAACGATTGAAACAAACGACAAAATCGCAAAAAATACAAAAGTATCCTGCCAAGTAAAAAATTCAACAAATACAAAAGAAAAGCCATATGCCAAGGCTGTCCCAAAGGCCATGCCCGTACTTAAAATATTAGTAACGGTTGCAGACATGTAATCAGGCAAATATTTTGAAAAAACGCCCATGCATCCGCCATAAATTCCTAACTGAAAAATGCCGTTTAACGATAAAATTATATATATTTGCCACAATTCCGTGCAAAATTTAACCAACCCAAACGATATCGAAGAAAGAAAAACGGTTACGGCTAAAAACTTTTTTAAGTTTATTTTTTTCAAGAAGGGCGAAACAACTATTTGAGCAACTGCATATACAACGTAATAGAAAGTTAATCCTAAAGAAAGCTTTGATTTTTCAACGCCAAAAAACGGACCAATTTCAACCAATTGTGCTGAATATATCATCTTGATGGCTATACTCATTAAATACATAAAATATGCCGAAACAATCAGTAAAATATAAAATTTTTTGTATTTAGCATGCTCAGGCAAAACTTTCATAAAAACGTCCTTCGTGCAAACTTTTTATTACTCTTAATTATAACATCTTTTTAAAATAAGTAAATAATCTACACACAAATTTTCTAGATAATATTTAACAAAACACGATATTTACTTTTGAATAATTTTTAGATGTGATATAATAAATAAAACTTCTTAGGTGAAAACGTTGGAATTTATAATAATACAAGGCATAGGTTTTTTAGGACTTCTCGCAGGAATTATAGCCGTACAATTTAATAAACATAAAACTATTGTTTTGTGGAAAACAGTGATGGAAATATTGTTTATTGTTCAATATTATTTCCTACACGCCTACGTCGGCATGGTAATGGGCGTAATTGGCGTTATAAGAAACGTTATTTTCACCCAACTAGTCGCTCAAAAAAAATCTACAAAAATTCCAATTATACTTGCTTGTATCGTTACGGTGATAGCAGGTATACTAACTTTATTACTATCTTGGGAAAAAACAGTAAACTCACTATCTTTTTGGACAAACAACTATAACGTTATGCTCTCCATGACAATAATAATAAGCGTTATGAGTATCGTAGCAAAAATACTAAGCACAATAGGTTACGGAAAGGAAGATCCCAAAACAATTCGCGCATTAAACTACCCTTCAAGTTCGCTATGGCTGGTTTATAACGTAATAAGCTTTTCACTTTCAGGTATAATAACTGAAGTGTTAGTTCTAATTTCTTTAACAATTGCAACGATTAGATATAAAGACAAATAAAAAAAACCTGTAATTAAACAGGTTTTATTTTTTACCAATCGTCCTTAGGCGTTGTTTTAATATCATCGTAAAACTCGAAATATTTTTCTTTATCTGTTTTTTGATAGTCTCTTTCCCATTCGTCGGGATCAAAAGCATCTTCTTCTAAGTTATCAGCTTCTCTCATAAAGTCGTATTGCGTTCTAAATTTTTCCGACATGGTTTATCCCCTTTACTACATAAAGAACAATTTAAACACTTATTAACAAAAGTATATTTAATTGAAATTATTCCTACTATTATGATTATTATAGCAACTAGAATAGAAATTATCAAGTTTATTTGAAGACAAAATAATTTTCCAATCAAATTTATTATCAAAGCAACCACGTATCCTACTACAAACTGAAAAACAATTGAAAAAACAAACCATTTTTTGCTTTTTAGCTCTTTTTTCATAGTCAAAATAGCAGTTAAGCATGGTGGCGAAAGCAAAATAAAACACATAAACGAATACACGCTAAAAACGTTGGAAAATAGAACGTTAACGTTGCCACCCGCAATTAATTCAAACGTTTCAATAACTGCTTCTTTCGCAAAAATTCCACTAATTATAGCAACGGATGACTGCCAATTACCAAAACCAAGAGGCACGAATATGTATTTAATTATATTTCCAATATTATATAAAAAGCTATTTTCAATGTTTGTTGAGTAACCTTTCACACCAAAATTAGTAAGCATCCATAATACTACTGAAACACCAAAAATTATCGTTCCTGTCTTATATATAAAATCCTTAAATTTTTCGTAAAGCACTTTCATAACGTTGCTAACCGAAGGCATTCTCAAAGTAGGCAACTCTACTAAAAAATAATTGTAATTATAAGACTTTCGTTCAAATAGGGTTAGTAGTTTCCCAAAAAACGCCACGAATAAAATTCCCATAAAATACATAGAGGTTGTAATCAATGGATTGCCATTAAAGAAAACGTTTGAGAACCATGCAAAAACAATGGTTTTAGCACCACATGGCAAAAACGGAGATAAAATAGCAGTTCTTCTTCTTTCATACACCCCGTCAATAGTTCTTGTTGCAGTTAAACCAGTTACAGTGCAACCACACGATAAAACCAAAGGTATTACTGACTTTCCACCTAGACCGAACGCCCTAAAAAACCTATCTAACAAAAAAGAAATTCTTGAAGCATAACCACTCTCTTCAATTATCGTCATAAACAAAAAGAGTAATAATATCTGTGGAACAAAAGATAAAACCGTTGCAAAACCCTTCATTACCGAATCAACCACCAAAGATACAATCCATGGTTTTAGTCCAACTTTTAACATATTTGTCGCCGTGTTGTTGCAAAAGTTATTAAAATATAAATCTATTTTATCAATTAATCCTTTGCTTAAAACAAAACTTAAATAATAGTTAATAAAAATTACAAGCACGAATATTGGTATACCAAAATATTTGTTAAGCAATATTCTATCTGCTTTTTGTGTAAACAGCTCACCTCTTGTCACGTTGATTTTTAATATTTCAACACTTTTTTTATCTAAAAAAATTTTTAAGTTTTCTTGACTGTTAATGTTAAATAATTCTGCTGATTTATCTGGTGTTTTTGATGTTTTAATAATTTTTAATAGTTGACCAATGTTCACCTTCTTTTTAGCCGAAACTAACACGTGTCTGCATCCAAAAATTTCTTCTATCTTTTCACCATGAAATTTTAAATTGTTTTTGACAATTTCATCATAAAAATTAACGGCGATAATAATAGGAACGTTCAATTTACATAATTCACTAGTCAACGCAAAACTTCGCTTGAGATTTAACGGATCAACCACGTTAATAATTACAGACGGTTTGTTGCTTTTTAAGTATTCTACGACGATTTTTTCATCTTGTGAAATTGCGTTAAAAGAATATATTCCCGGCAAGTCCACTACTAATATACTTTTATCATTTTTAAGGAAAGCTTTTTTTACTTCCGTCGTTACACCATTCCAATTCCCAACCTTTTGATAAGTTCCTGTAAGGGCGTTAAATAATGACGTTTTTCCACAATTAGGATTACCTACTAAACAAACTTCTAGCAATTTATTTCACCTCTATTTTATCACAGTCAGACTTTCTTATCGCAAAGTATATCCCATTACAACAAAATTCTAAAGGATCGTTAAATGGTGCAGTCCTAACTAATTTAATAGAAGTTCCTATTTCAACACCTATATCTTTTAATCTATTTTTTAGTGCTTCTTGGCAATTAATATTAATTATGGTCGCTTGGTAATTTAATTTTAGTTGAGATAATAACATATTTAATATTATTTAAATAATTTAATACTTATGAATACAAAATAAAAAACACTTGCAAATAGCAAGTGTTTTTAAGTAACTAGTCAACTAATTCAATGATAACCATTTCGGCTGCGTCGCCTTTACGTGATCCTAGCTTAAACATTCTAGTATATCCACCACCTTGACCTTTTTCTTCTTTACGAGCAGCGTATTTAGGCGCATATTCGTCGAAGATTTTTTCAATTAATGGATATTTGATTGCTTTAGTTCTCTTTTTGAAATCAGGCTTGCTTTCCTTAAAGCCCTTAACTTCTTGAAGATCGTTAACTAAAGTCATAATCTTTCTTCTAGCGTTGAGTTTCTTTAAGCCGTCTTTAACTAAGGTTTTCTTTGCTTCCTTACCCTTAGCGTCCGTTACGGTAACTTCACTTTCAACGATATCGTCGTAAGTATTAACTGCAAGAGTTAAAATCTTAGCAACGTAAGAAGCTACTTCTTTTGCTCTAGCTTCGGTAGTTTCGATTTTACCGTGCCACAAAAGAGCAGATGCTTGATTTTTCAAAAGCGCTATTCTTTGAGTAGCGTTCACTCCTAATTTTCTAGCCATTGGTTTAATCCTCCTCTTCCTGCAAATTCAAGTCTAAGCTCTTAAGTTTGAAAATAACTTCGTCAAGAGACTTTTTACCTAAATTGCGGACTTTAAGCATATCGTCTTCCGTCTTTTTAGTTAGGTCTTCAACAGTATGAATACCAGCTCTCTTTAAGCAATTGTAAGAACGAACGGAAAGATCAAGTTCTTCAATCGTCATTTCAAGAATCTTCTGTCTGCCGTCACCGGGACCGGGAACGAGAACTTCAACGTTACCAATTTCAGATAAAGAAACGAACATGTTAATATGTTCTTGCATAATCTTAGCGGCTAAGCTTACGATATCTCTACCAGAAAAAGTACCATTAGTCCAAACTTCTAAAGTTAGTTTATCAAAGTCAACACTTTGACCAACACGAGTTGCAGCTACGTTATAGCTAACTTTCTTAACGGGAGTATAGATACTATCAATTGAAATATTGTCAATAATATCAGTTTTGTGTTCGTCAGCGCCTTGATATCCACGTCCCTTACCTACGGTAAGTTCAATATCAATCTTGCCACCTTCGTCAACGGTGCAAATATAAAGATCAGGGTTTAATATGGTGAGTTCAGAATCACACATAATATCGCCAGCTTTAACAACTGCCGGACCTTCCTTATATAGTCTAACCGTCTTAATAAAGTCGTCGTCTAAACAGGTGCTTTTAATAGCTACTAGTTTAAGGTTAAGAATAATTTCGGTAACGTCTTCTTTAACTAGTGGGACAGCCGAGAATTCGTGCTTGATACCTAATTCTTCCGCGAACTTAATGTTCTGAATAGCAACACCGGGAAGAGCCGACAACAAAATTCTACGCAATGCGTTACCAATAGTTAAACCAAAGCCTTTTTCCAATGGTTCAACGGTAACTTTTGCATAACTTCTTTCTTCGTTTTCTTCCACAGCTATTTTTGGCATTTCAATTTTCAACATAATGAAAATTACCTCCTTAAAAAATAGTTTCGATATAGGTTTTTATAAGAATTCTTGTAAAAGCGTGGAAAACTCTTACTTTCCCCTTATAAAAACCCATCGATAAAACATTATAAAAATTAATTATTTCGAATATAATTCGACGATCATGTGTTCTGCAATGGTAATATCAATGTCTTCTCTAGTTGGAAGAGCAAGAATTTTACCTTCTAAGGTTTCAGGGTTAAATTCTAACCACTTAGGCATAGTGCCAACCTTCATAGTTTTGATTTCTGCAAAATACTTGTTGTCTTTCTTGTTTTCCTTAACAGCGATTACGTCACCAACTTTTACGCAGTAAGAAGCGATGTTTACGTTCTTACCATTAACGGTAAAGTGTGCGTGGGTAACAAGTTGACGAGCTTGACTTCTAGAAGCACCAACACCCATTCTAAAAATAACGTTGTCAAGTCTTCTTTCTAAAAGTGAAAGCATGTTTTCACCAGTAATACCCTTCATTCTATCAGCCTTTTCATAATACTTTCTGAATTGACCTTCAAGAACGCCGTAAATTCTCTTGCATTTTTGCTTTTCACGAAGTTGTAAACCATATTCAGAAACTTTCTTTCTGCTCATACCGTGTTGACCAGGAGCAACGGGTCTTTTTTCAAAAGCGCAAACACCTTTGAAACATCTTTCACCCTTTAAGAAAAGTTTAGCACCTTCACGTCTGCATAAACGACATTTAGATTCAGTATATTTAGCCATTTTTCAAATCCTCCGTTATACTCTACGTTTTTTGGGTGGTCTGCAACCATTGTGAGGGATAGGAGAAACGTCTTGAATAAGAGTAACTTCCATATCGCAGTTGGTAAGTGCTCTGATAGCAGATTCTCTACCAGCACCAGGACCTTTAACGTAAACTTCTACAGAACGCATACCTTGTTCTCTTGCAGCTTTACCAGCTGTTTCAGCAGCCATTTGAGCAGCGAAAGGAGTGCTTTTTCTAGAGCCTCTGAATCCTAAGCTACCTGCACTGGACCAAGAAACGGTATTACCCTGCATATCGGTGATAGTAACTAACGTGTTGTTGAAAGAAGCCTGAATATGAACTTGACCTTTGTCAACCTTTCTGGCGTCTTTACGTTTTTTAGTTGCTTTATTTGCTACTGCCATAGTAAATTACCTCCCCTTATCTAGTTGCCGTTTTCTTTTTAGCAACGGTACGACGAGGACCTTTTCTGGTTCTCGCATTTCTCTTGGAACTCTGTCCTCTTACGGGAAGGTTCTTTCTGTGACGAACACCTCTGTAGCATCCGATTTCAATAAGTCTTTTAATAGAAAGGCTTACTTCGGAACGCAAGTCACCTTCAACGTGAATATTGTGTTCGATATATTCTCTGAGTTTAGCAACGTCTGCTTCACTCAAATCCTTAACTCTAACATCGGGATTAACGCCCGTTTCGCTTATAATTTTCTTTGCCGTTGCAAGACCAATACCATAAATGTAGGTAAGGCCGATTTCAACTCTTTTGTTGTTAGGCAAATCAACGCCGGCTATACGTGCCATTCTTGTCAAATACCTCCGTATTTATTTGTATAATTTTATTTTTTATATATAAATGCCAAAAAGCCTTATACCTTTGGAATGGAAGGCGTTTTGCTTTTTGACTAGTATTTTCTTATTTACCCTCTCGGGCAATAAATTGGATTAACCTTGTCTTTGTTTGTGGCTCTTGTTTTTGGAACAAATAACCATAACTTTACCGTTTCTTTTGATAACTTTACACTTATCACACATAGGTTTTACAGAAGGTCTAACTTTCATTTTAATATCTCCTTTGGAAATTTTGTTTATGCTTAGTTTTTACTACGCCAGGTAATTCTGCCTTTAGTCAAATCGTATGGGCTCATTTCCAACTTAACGTTGTCGCCGATAATGATTTTAATGTAATGTTGGCGAAGCTTACCAGAAATATGCGCTGTAATGATATGTCCGTTGGATAACTTAACTTTGAACATTGCGTTAGGCAAGGTTTCAACGATAGTACCTTCGGTTTCTATTACGTCTTCCTTAGACACAAACTTTTCCTCCTTTTTATCAGCTAAATTAAATAGGACTGATTTGCAACGTGGTTAACTCGTTTAATACCACAATTAGCTTTATTATAACATATTTTACTAAAAAATGTTAGAGATTTTCAGCACTTTTTAAATATTTTTTTATAAAGTTAAGATTTCAACACCGTTTTCAGTAATAACAACGGTATTTTCGTAATGCGCAGATGGTTTCCCATCAATAGTTTTAACCGTCCAACCATCAGGCATAAACGTAACCTTATAGGATCCAGCGTTAATCATTGGCTCTATAGCCAAAGCAACACCTTCTCTTAATCGAATACCCGTACCCTTCTTACCATAATTGGGAACAGAAGGATCTTCGTGCATATCACGACCGATACCGTGCCCTGTCAAAGCCCTTACAACTCCGTAACCATGACTTTCGGCATGAGTTTGAACGTAATATCCAATATCTCCTATTGGAGAACCATCACGAAGATTACGAATAGCGTTAAAAAAACATTCTTCGGTAACTTTAACAAGGTTTTGCTTTTCTTCACTTACCTTACCCACGAGAAAAGTTCTCGCGGCGTCACCTTGCCAACCGTTATAAATAACACCCACGTCAATAGAAACGATTTGTCCTTCTTTAATAAACTGGTTATCAGAAGGAATACCATGAACAACCACGTCATCTATTGACGAACAAATGGAAGCAGGAAAACCGTTATATCCTAAAAACGATGGGGTTGCACCAGAAGAAATTATATAATCGTATGCAAGTTTATCCAGTTCTTTTGTGGTCATACCAACTTTAATCTTAGAACCAAGATAATCTAAAACGTCGCGAGTAATCTTTCCGCTCTCTCGCATACAATCTATTTCTGATTTGCTCTTAACTCGAATCATTAACCTAAAATAT
This sequence comes from Clostridia bacterium, assembly GCA_017399945.1. Taxonomy (GTDB): domain Bacteria; phylum Bacillota; class Clostridia; order Christensenellales; family Borkfalkiaceae; genus UBA1259. Next base: position 126,292 of record JAFQAQ010000005.1, on the reverse strand, counting down.
TACAAATTTGCTCAAAAACGTAGTCGATAGAACCATCACCATCAACAACTTTTATAACGCCCTTGTCAGCATAATACTTAATGAGAGGCTCGGTATAACTTGCATAAACGGATAAACGTTCTTTAATAACTTCGGGAGTGTCGTCCTTTCTAATAACAAGCTCTCCTCCACAAGTTGGACAAATCGACGTGTTACCAATAAAGTCAATATGGAAAGAACCACCACAAACTGGACAACTCCTTCTGCCCGTAATCCTCTTTTCAATTTTATCAAGATTTACTTGAATATCTATAACTACGTCAGGTGCTGCAAATTTCTCTAACTCAGTCGCCTGAAAAAGATTTCTAGGAAATCCATCAAGCAAATACCCGTTAACACAATCAGGCTTAGAAAGTCTGTCCTTAACGAGTTCACAAGTAACGTCATCGGGGCATAAATTACCACTATCCATAATAGCTTTTACCTTTATGCCCAACTCCGTTTGATTTTTAATGTTTTCTCTAAATATATCGCCGGTTGATATGTGTGGAACGTCATACTTTTCGCAAATCTTTGCAGCTTGAGTCCCCTTGCCGCATCCCGGTGCTCCAAGCAATATAATTCTCATGATGTTTTATTTTAAAAATCCTTTGTAATTTTTCATCATTATTTGAGACTGAAGCGCTTGATCAAATTCAAGAGCAACCGAAACAATAATCAATAAACCAGTAGCACTAAATACGTTCATCAAACCTTCACCGCCAATAGCCTTAAACACAATTGAAGGAATTAATGCTACTAATGCAAGGAAGATTGCACCAAACAAGGTAATTCTATTGGAAATCTTCTTTAAATAGTCTGCGGTAGGCTTACCGGGACGTGTGCCGGGAATAAAACCACCGTTTCCTTGAATACTCTTACTAATATCATCAGGGTTAAACTGAATTTGGTTATAGAAGTAAGAGAAGAAAAGAATAAATACACAAAGAATAACCATGTAAGGCCATGAACCACTACCCATGTTTCTAATCCACCAGTTATCACTTACCCCTACTAAATTCATAATTAAGTCTGGGAAACTTAGGATAGCAAACGCAAAGATTAAAGGCATAACGCCAGAAGCATTAACTTTAATCGGGATATGAGTGGATTGTCCACCGTACATTTTTCTACCTTTAACTTGTTTTGCATACTGCACTGGAATCTTTCTTTCCGCAGAGTCAACAGCAACTATCGCAGCAAAAATAACGATAGTGGCAATAACGAAGGAAATCAAAGTCCATGCTGCCTTTTGAGCAGTTTCAGCAACAAACAAATCACCAATAAGACCAAGAATAGCAGTACCAGCAGTAGACAAGATACCAGCAAAGATGAGTAACGAAATACCATTACTTACACCATAATCGGTAATTCTCTCACCTAACCACATAGTAAGACAAGCGCCCGCAGTGTAAATTACAACTAAGAACGCATAACTTAAAAATCTTGTAAAGCCTTCGCTACCAAAAATTTGATTGGTATTGATAGATCCCTTAAAAGCTGCAATTATACCAATTGCTTGTGCAATTGCAAGTATTAAGGTAACAATTCTGGTAATATTATTAATTTTTCTTTTACCTTCTTCGCCTTGCTTGGACAATCTTTCAAGCGCAGGGATACCTACCGTTAAAAGTTGAACGATAATCGATGCGTTGATGTATGGTCCAATACCCATTGCAAAGAAAGTACCATAGGTTAAAGCACCACCGGAAACAGCGCTCATAATTTGCAAAAAAGTATAATCTTCAAGCCCATCGAACACGTTAACTCCCGGAACGGGAATATGGCACCCTAATCTATATACAAACAGTAATGCAATTGTTATCAAAATTTTGCGTCTAACTTCTTTTATCTTAAACGCATTAATAATGGTTTGAAACATTTTGCCTCCCTTAAAAAGTTAGTTTAGATTTGTTCAGCCTTACCGCCAGCCTTTTCAATTGCTTCTTTAGCGGATGCAGAGAAGCGTTCAGCCTTAACGGTTAATGCTTTGGAAAGAGTTCCGTTACCAAGAACTTTTAATCCAGCGCAATCTTTAACAACTTTAATAAGTCCTTTTTCTGCAAGAACAGCCATATCAACAACTGAACCAGCTTCAAAACCTTCTAAAACGGAAAGGTTAACGATGCTGTATTCCTTGCTGAAGTGATTGTTGAAGCCACGCTTAGGAATACGTCTGATTAAAGGCATTTGACCGCCTTCAAATCCAGGACGAACACCACCACCGCTTCTAGCCCACTGACCTTTGTGACCTTTACCACTGGTTTTGCCAAGACCTGAGCCGATACCACGACCTAGTCTTTTAGCAGGCGTAACAGAGCCTTCTGCAGGTTTTAAATCATACAATTTCATGTTAATTACTCCTTAAAAATAACGTAATGTTGTCCTTAGACTTAAACGTTTTCGACTTTAACAAGATACTTAACCTTATCTATCATACCTAGGATAGAAGGAGTAGCATCGTGAATTTTAAAAGAACGAATCTTTTTAAGACCTAGTGCCTCAATCACCTTTTTGTGATTGGGAAGACATGCTATCGTGCTTTTAACGAGAGTAACCTTAATCTTTGCAACTTCTGCTTTTTTTGCCTTAGCCATATTAAGTTACCTCCTTAACCGTTAATTTCTTCAACAGACTTGCCACGAATAGCAGCAATTTGTTCAGCAGTTCTTAAAGACTTCAAACCTGCAATAGCTGCTTTAACGCAGTTAATGGGGTTATTAGTACCGTGGGACTTAGTTCTGATATTGGTAATACCAACAGCTTCCATAACCGCACGAACGGGACCACCAGCGATAACACCAGTACCTTCTTCAGCGGGCATCATAAGAACGAAGCCTCTGCCAAATTTACCCAATACTTCGTGAGGAATACTCGTTCCTAAAAGGGAAACAGCGAACATATTTTTCTTTGCACGTGCAGTAGCCTTGTCAATTGCTTCTGGAACTTCTTTAGCTTTACCCATAGCACAACCGATTTTACCAGCACCGTCACCTACAACAACGAGGGCAGCAAATCTCATATTTCTACCACCCTTAACCGTCTTAGTAACACGGTTAACAGCAATCAGCTTTTTAACTAAGCCGTCATTTTCTTCAGCCTTTCTAGGCGCTCTATTTTCTCTTGCCATATCTCTGTTTTCTCCTTATATTATTAGAACTCAAGTCCGCCCTTTCTAGCGCCGTCAGCAAGATTTGCTACACGACCGGTATAAAGATATCCACCGCGGTCAAAAACAACGGTTTTAATCTTCTTAGCCTTTGCTTTTTTAGCGAGTAATTCACCAACAGCAAAAGCCTGAGCCTTCTTGTCCTTGCCTTCAAAAGAACCTTTAAGTTCCTTGTCGAGCGTAGACGCCGTAACTAAGGTGTTGCCTTTTACGTCGTCGATAAGTTGAGCATATATATGGTTTAAAGTCCTATATACGGAAAGTCTAGGAGTATCGGCAGAGCCTTTAACTTTTCTCCTAACTCTCTTATGCCTTTTTAATCTGTCTTTGTTTTTATTAATCTTGTTAATCATTTTAATTCTCCATTTAATAACTTTTCGCACCAATAGGTGCACTCAGCAGACACACCGACATAAGTGTGTCCACTAAAAGCCCTTTAAATATTAGCCTTTACCACCGGCAGCCTTACCAACCTTTCTCTCGATAACTTCGTCGCTATAACGAATACCATATCCGTGATAAGGTTCAGGTTCTCTAATACCTCTAACCATTGCAGCGTATTGACCAACTTTATCTTTGTCGATACCATTTACAACAATTTCAGTAATAGAAGGGCAATCTAAGGTAATTCCATCGATTTCTTCGATTTCAACAGGGTGAGAGAAGCCTACGTTAAGTACAACTTTCTTGCCTTGTTTAGCAACTTTCCAACCTACACCGTTAACAACTAAGGTTTTCTTAAAGCCTTCGGTAACACCCTTAACCATATTGAAGCAAAGTGCTCTATACAAGCCGTGTTTTGCCTTGGTAGGTCCTAAATCGTTTGCTCTAGTAAGAACAACGTTAGTTCCTTCAACTTTAATGGTAATAATGGGATCATAGTTTTGAGTAAGAGTTCCCTTAGGCCCTTTTACAGTCAAAATATTGTTGTTAGTTTCAATAGTAACACCGGCAGGTATAGCAACGGGTGCATTTCCAATTCTAGACATAATACACTAACCTCCTACCATACGTAAGCGAGAACTTCGCCACCTTGATGTGCTTTCTTTGCGTCTTTACCGGTCATAATACCCTTAGACGTAGAAAGAATAGCGATACCGAGTCCGCCTAATACTTGTGGAACTTCGTCAGTACCAACGTATACACGAAGACCAGGTTTACTAACTCTCTTTAATCCGGTAATAACTTTGTTATTCCCGTCATATTTAAGAGTGATTTTAATAGTTCCTTGAACACCTTCAATAATTTCAACACCGCTGATGTAACCTTCTTTAAGAAGAATGTCAGCAATAGCTTTTTTAGTATTAGATGCAGGAATTTCAACAGTTTCATGCTTAGCAGCAAGAGCATTTCTAATTCTTGTAAGCATATCTGCAATAACGTCTGTCATTTTAATATCCTCCTTTACCAACTAGCCTTTTTAACGCCAGGGATTTGTCCCTTGTACGCAAGGTTTCTGAAGCAAATACGGCAAATGCCATACTTGCGGAGAACTGCATGAGGACGTCCACAAATACTGCACCTAGTATAAGATCTGGTGGAAAATTTAGCAGGTTTTTGCTGCTTATTTATCATTGCTTTCTTAGCCATCTTTAATCTCCTTTAACCTTACTTCGTTGCAAAGGGCATGCCGAGCATTGCAAGCAATTCTCTAGCCTCTTCGTCCGTGTTTGCAGTGGTAGTAAAACAAATATCAAAACCTCTCATCTTTTCTACTTGATCGTAGGAAATTTCGGGGAAGATAAGTTGTTCTTTTACACCCATAGCATAGTTTCCTCTACCGTCAAAAGACTTAGTAGAAACACCTCTAAAGTCTCTAACTCTAGGAAGAGCGATAGAAATAAACTTATCAAAGAACTCATACATTCTAGTTCCTCTTAAAGTAACTTTCATACCAACGCTTTGTCCTTCTCTAATTTTGAAGTTAGCAACAGACTTCTTAGCCATGGTAAGAATGGGTTTTTGTCCAGAAATAATTTTTAATTCTTCCTGAGCAAGTTGAACACTCTTAGCATTGTCTTTAACGTCACCTAAACCTGAGTTAATAGTAATTTTAACAAGCTTAGGTACTTGGTTAACGTTTTTATAGTTGAATTTCTTGACCAAAGCAGGAACTACGGTCTTATCATAAAACTCCTTAATTCTATTGGGAGTTTTCTCGGTTGCAGCTTCGTTAGCAACCTGAGCTTTTTTAACTGCCATTTCAGTTTACCTCCGTTATTATGCTTCAGCAGGCGTTTCAGCCGCATCTTTTTTGGTCTTTCTCTTGGTAGTTTTCTTAACTTCCTTAGCTTTTACGCCATCGAGAACAGCATTACACTTCTTGCAAATTCTAACCTTCTTGTCGCCTTCTACTCTGTAACCAACTCTAGTAGCCTTCTTACAAGTAGGACAAACTACCATAACGTTAGATGCATCGATAGGACCGGGTTGAGTTTGAATAGAACTTACTTCTTGTGCGCTTCTAGCCTTCTTATGTTTCTTTTGCAAGTTAACGCCTTCAACAACAACTTTGTTTTCCTTGGGAAGAACTGCTATAACTTTAGAAGCCTTTTCAAGGTCATTGTTCTTATCTTTTCCGGTTATAACTAAAACGGTATCATTCTTTTTAATTTTCATAATTCGTCTCCTTATAACACCTCGGGTGCAAGGGAGATAATACGCATATAGTCTTTATCTCTTAATTCTCTTGCAATCGGTCCAAAAATACGGGTTCCTCTGGGTTGCTTTTGGGAATCGATGATAACCGCTGCGTTTTCGTCGAATCTAACGTAAGTGCCGTCTTTTCTTCTAACACCGCTGGTAGATCTAACGATAACAGCCTTAACAACGTCGCCCTTTTTAACAGCACCACCAGGGGTAGCCGTCTTTACACTTGCAACGATAACGTCGCCGATGTTGCCGGTTCTTCTAAACGAGCCGCCCAACACCCTAATACACATTAATTCTTTTGCACCGGAGTTGTCCGCTGCTTTTAATCTGGATAGTGGTTGTATCATTGTGCGCCTCCTTACTTAGCCTTTTCGATAATTTCAGCAACTCTCCAATTCTTGTCCTTGGAAAGCTTTCTGGTTTCAACGATTAATACCTTATCGCCAACACCACATGCATTATTTTCATCGTGTGCTTTAAACTTGTGAGTTTTCTTAACAGTCTTCTTGTATAAAGGATGTTTATATCTTTCTTCGATAGAAACAACAACGGTTTTATCCATCTTATCAGAAACGACTATTCCTACTCTTTCTTTTCTTAAATTTCTTTCCATAATCTACTCCCTACGCCTTAGCACCAAGTTCTCTTTCTCTCAGAATGGTCTTTACCTTTGCAATTTCTTTCTTGCAAGCTCTAAGGGATGCCGTATCTTCTAATTGACCAATCGCATGACGGAAACGAAGGTTAAACAACTCTTCAGAAAGTTCCTTAAGTTTTGCATTTAATTCGTTTACCGTTAATTCGTGAAGCTCTTTCGTTTTCATTAACCTTCACCGCCTTCTTCTTTTATTTGTTCAGCTACGGTCTCTCTCTTAACAAACTTCGTTTTAACGGGAAGTTTGTGTCCAGCAAGTCTCATAGCTTCCTTAGCAATATCTTCAGGGATGCCCGACATTTCAAAAAGTACTCTGCCAGGCTTAACAACTGCAACCCAAAATTCTACAGAACCTTTACCACTACCCATACGGCTATCGGCAGGTTTCTTAGTTACAGGTTTATGGGGGAAGATATCAATCCATACTTTACCACCACGTTTAATGAATCTAGTCATAGCAACACGGGCTGCTTCGATTTGATTAGATTTAATCCAACCAGGTTCGGTTGCAACTAAACCGAAATCACCGTAAGCAATTTGGTTACCCTTATTGCACTTACCAGTCATTCTACCACGATGAACTCTTCTTCTTTTAACTCTTTTAGGCATCAACATAATTATACTTCGCCTCCGTTAACTTTCTTCTTGGTGCTGCCAATAACTTCACCTTTATAGATCCAGCACTTAATACCGATAACACCGAAAGTGGTGTGTGCTTCTGCAAAGCCGTATTCGATATCAGCTCTAAGAGTTTGTAGAGGGATAGAACCTTCGTGATAACTTTCACTACGTGCAATTTCTGCACCGTCAAGTCTACCGCTTACGGTAACTTTAATACCCTTTACGCCACCTCTGGTGGATCTAGAAATTGCTTGCTTCATTGCACGTCTGAAGGAAACACGCTTTTCTAATTGAGCAGCGATACCTTCTGCAACGAGTTGAGCGTCCGCATCAGGCTTTCTAACTTCCGAAATATTAACGGAAATTTGTTTACCCTTGCAAACCTTAGCAACAGACTTTTTAATTACTTCTATTTCGCTACCTTGTTTACCGATAAGAACACCGGGACGTGCAGTGAAAATAGTAATAACAATCTTAGACGCTGCTTTTTCAATTAAAATCTTAGAAATTGCAGCTTGATAGTATTTTTTCTTTAACATGTTACGGATTACGTTGTCTTCTTTAACGTTTTCAGCAAAATGCTTCTTGTCAACGAACCAATGTGAATCCCAATCTTTAATAACGCCGACTCTTAAACCGTGCGGATTAACTTTCTGTCCCATATACTACCTCCTATTCCTTTGCACCCAACTCAATGGTAATGTGGCTGGTACGCTTCAAAATTCTAAACGCTCTACCTTGTGCTCTAGGCATAACCCTTTTAAGAGTGGGACCTTGATCAGCATAGCAAGCTGCAACGTATAAACTTTCTTTGCTCATGCCAAGATTGTTTTCAGCGTTAGCAGCAGCGGACATTAACACCTTTTTAATAGGTTCAGAAGCTGCCTTAGGAGTGTTTTCCAAAATAGCAACTGCTTGAACGTAGCTCTTGCCTCTAATAATATCGAGCACAACTCTTACCTTGTAAGGAGAGATTCTAACGTGCTTAGCAACAGCTCTAGGACGTCTTTCACTTTTCTTTTTCTGAATATTTTCAGCTTTAATTCTCATATTCTTAGCCATCTTAAAGCCTCCTATCTAGCACCCGTAGTCTTATCACCTGCGTGTCCCTTGAAGGTTCTGGTGGGAGCAAATTCACCGAGTTTGCAACCAACCATATCTTCGGTACAATATACAGGCACGTGTTTTCTTCCGTCATAAACAGCAATCGTATGACCTACCATTTGAGGGAAAATCGTGGATGATCTAGACCAAGTTTTCAAAACTTTCTTTTCGTTCTTTTCGTTTAATTCTTCTATTCTCTTTAAGAGTTTAGGTTCTACGTAAGGACCTTTTTTAACACTTCTACTCATGTCTATCTCCTTAATTTATCCTAGTAATGATAAGCTTGTTAGAAGCCTTCTTATGCTTTCTGGTCTTGTATCCAAGAGCTGGTTTACCCCATGGAGTAACAGGTCCTGGCATACCGATAGGCGACTTACCTTCACCACCACCGTGTGGGTGATCGCATGGGTTCATAACAACACCACGAACGGAAGGACGGATACCTAAATATCTAGTTTTACCAGCCTTACCAATTCTAATGATTTCGTGTTCTAGGTTGCCTACTTGACCGATAGTTGCTTTGCAGTTAGCGAGAATATATCTCATTTCACCACTAGGCATCTTGATAGTAACGTATTTACCGTCTCTTGCCATAATTTGAGCACTCATACCAGCAGCTCTAGCAATTTGACCACCCTTACCAGGTTGCATTTCAATGTTATGAACCATGGTACCTACAGGGATATCTTTAAGAGCAAGTGCGTTACCTACTTTAATATCAGCAGTTTCACCACTTAATACGGTGTCACCAACCTTCAAGCCAACAGGAGCAAGGATATATGCCTTAGCACCGTCAACATAGTATAAAAGTGCGATGTTTGCACTACGGTTTGGATCGTATTGAATGCTCTTAACTTTTGCAGGAATACCGTCTTTAGAACGCTTAAAATCGATAATACGGTATTTTCTTCTATTACCGCCACCAATGTGACGAACGGTTATTTTACCTTGAGCGTTTCTACCACCAGTTTTTCTCTGATCTTCGAGAAGGCTTCTTTCGGGCTTAACCGCAGTAATTTCGTCGTAAGCACTAACCGTCATGAAACGGCGAGCAGCAGACGTCGGTTTATATCTTTTAATAGCCATTTTTCATTCCTCCGAAACTATTAGGACAACGAGTCAAAGAATTCTATAGACTTACTGTCTTTTTTAAGTTGAACTGCAGCCTTTTTGTAATCGGAAGTATAACCTTCGTACTTACCCTGTCTCTTCAACTTTCCGCCAACGATAGCAGTGTTAACCTTTTCGACTTTTACACCGAAGATTTCTTCGATAGCAAGTTTGATTTGGGTTTTGTTAGCATCCTTAGCAACTATAAAGTAATATTTCTTATCTTTAATTCCCGCATAGCTCTTTTCAGAAAGAAGCGGTTTAATAATAATATCGTGTGCAGCCATTATTCTCCGTAGACCTCCTTGATTTGTTCAACAGCGGTTTTGGAAATAACGATTTTAGTATTCTTAACAACGTCGTAAGTATTGATTTGGTTTGCAGGAATAGTAGTTAAAGCACTGATATTCGAGCTTGCTCTTAAAACGTTTTGATCAGAATTGTCCATAACCATAAGAACAGTTTTTTCAAGATTGAACGCTTTTAAGAAAGCAACCATTTCCTTGGTCTTGGGAGCATCAACCTTTATCTCGTCGATAAAAATGATGTCGTTATTTCTAAGTTTTTCAGAAAGAGCGGATAAAAGCGCAACTTCCTTAGTTTTAACGTTAATCTTCTTAGAGAAATCTCTGGACTTGGGAGCAAAAACAACGCCACCCTTAACCCATTGAGGACTTCTAATAGAACCTTGTCTAGCTCTACCGGTGCCCTTTTGTCTCCAAGGTTTAGCACCACCACCACGAACTTCGCTACGAGTAAGAGTACTCTTGGTACCTTGTCTTTCGTTAGCAAGTCTAGCAACAACTGCCTGATGAATAACTGGTTGGTTATATTCAACGTTGAATAAAGCATCAGGTAATTCAATAGTGCCTACTTCTTCAGCTTTCATGTTGTATAATTTTACGTTTGGCATAATAATTCTCCTTACGCTTTAACGCTGTTTCTCAAAGTAACGATTCCTTTTACAGGGCCAGGAACAGCACCTTTTACAAGAATAACGTTTCTTTCAGTATCGACTTTTACTACTTCGAGATTAAGAACGGTAACGTTCTCAACACCCCATTGACCAGCCATCTTCTTTCCCTTAAATACTCTTGAAGGATTACTGATAGCACCCATAGAACCAACTTCTCTGTGTACAGGACCTACACCGTGAGTTTCCTTTAATCTGTGGTGGTTCCATCTCTTAATAACACCGGTAAATCCGTGACCTTTAGAAACGCCGGAAACGTCAACTTTGTCGCCTGCTGTGAAAACGTCACAGTTGATAACCGAACCCACTTCCATAGTATCACTACCCTCAAGTCTGAATTCTTTCAAAACCTTTTGAGGAGCAACGCCAGCTTTCTTGAACAAACCGTTTTGTGGTTTGTTAAGAGCCTTTTCACTCACTTCGGAAAAACCGAGTTTTACGGCACAATAGCCGTCTCTTTCCAAAGTCTTAACCTGAACTACCGGACAGGGACCAGCCTCAATAACGGTAACAGGGATAACTTTGCCTTCTGCTGAGAAAAGTTGCGTCATACCCAACTTTCTTCCAATGATTGCTTTATTCATAGATAAAGTTCACCTCCGATTATATTATATAATGTTTTATAATTTTACAATTTAATTCTAATATCAACGCCTGCAGGAAGTTGAATACTGTCCAAAAGTTTAACGTTGGGCGAATAGATATCAATAAGTCTCTTGTGAGTTCTAATTTCAAATTGTTCACGAGAATCCTTATATTTATGGGGCGAACGAAGAATAGTAACTATTTCTTTTTCGGTAGGAAGCGGAATAGGACCACTGATTTTCGCACCCGATTTCTTCATCGTTTCGATGATTCTGTTAGAAGCTTGGTCTAACATTTCAACGTCATAAGACATAAGCTTAATTCTGATTTTTTGACTTGCCATTTTTGTTTCTCCTTTACCTAACTTTGTGTATTTTGTAAACTTTGCCGTGCGTGTCGAATTAATAAAATAAAAAAATCATTCGCCGATACTTAATTTTTTAAGTCGCTGCGAATGACTTTACTAATTCTATAAGAAGTTAGTCGCAGGAGTCTAGCTCCCACACTTGTCAACGGAAATTATCTATCGTTTCGCTACGATTTAAGTAACTTCCCGTATCAACCCATATTACACAGCCTAAGTATTATAAGCCATAAGTCTATGAGTTGTCAAATGATTTTAACGTATTTTCTAAGAATTTTTTAATTTTTTTATGCAATTTTTTTCTTAATAATTTTAGGTTTTTTACCTTCTAATACAACCGATTCATCCACCACAACCTTTTCAATATCGTTTTGCGAAGGCAAATCATACATTGTATCAATAATTAAATTTTCAAAAATAGTCCTTAACCCACGAGCACCGGTTTTAAGTTCTATCGCTCTTCTTGCAACCGCCGAAACTGCATTATCGGTTACTTCAAGTTCAACGTTATCTAACGCAATTAACTTTTTATATTGTTTTACAAGAGCATTTTTTGGTTCGGTTAATATATTAACTAACGCATTTTCATCTAAGGCGTGCAATCCGACGGAAATCGGAATTCTACCAACAAACTCGGGAATAAGACCGTACTTAATTAAGTCTTGAGGTTGAACGTCTCTTACAAAATCGTAGGAATCAACACTACTCTTTTGAACGTTCCCACCAAAACCAAGACTTGCATTTTCCTTTCTTTTCGAAATAATCTCGTCTAATCCAACGAACGCACCACCACAAATAAATAAAATATTCGTAGTGTCAATTCTCAAACACTCTTGTTGAGGATGTTTTCTACCACCTTGTGGAGGAACGGACGCAACGGTACTTTCAATTATTTTTAATAATGCTTGTTGAACACCTTCACCAGAAACGTCCCTAGTAATTGAAACGTTTTCACTTTTTCTTGCAATCTTATCGATTTCGTCTATATAAACTATTCCTCGTTGAGCTTTATCGATGTTATAATCAGCGTTTTGAATAAGTTTCAACAAAATATTCTCAACGTCTTCACCAACGTAACCTGCCTCAGTTAAAGTGGTCGCATCGGCAACGGCAAAAGGAACGTCTAAAATCTTTGCCAAGGTTTTAGCAAGCAAGGTTTTACCACTACCCGTTGGACCTAAAAGCAAAATATTACTTTTATCTATTTCAACCCCATCTTTATCAACGGTTGCATTTATACGTTTATAGTGATTATAAACTGCTACGGATAGCACCCTTTTCGCTTGGTCTTGCCCAACTATATATTCATCTAATCGCGCCTTAATTTCCGCAGGCTTAGGAAGTTCAACCTTTTCAGTTACTTCCTCCTTTATTTGATCTTCGCGCATCACGTCTCTACAAATCTCAACGCATTCGTCGCAAATGTATACTCCGTTAGGGCCTGCAATTAAACGTTTGGCAAGTTCCTTAGGTTTTCCACAAAAGGAACAAAAAAGTTGTTCTTGTTCGTTATTTTTCATACATCTCCGCTATCTACGGACGCTTAACAAAAATTTGGTCGATAAGCCCGTATTCTTTAGCTTCTTCTGCCGATAAATAATTATCTCTATCGGTATCTTTTTCAACTACATCGTATGGTTTTCCACTATTTTCAGATAAAATCTTATTTAAACGATGCTTTGTTTTAATAATGTGGTCAGCTTGAATTTTAATATCGCTCGCTTGACCTTGCGCACCACCTAGTGGTTGATGAATCATAATTTCACTATTAGCAAGTGCATATCTTTTGCCCTTAGCACCACTAGATAGCAAAAACGCACCCATGCTAGCCGCAAGTCCAATACAAATTGTACTTACGTCACACTTAATATAATTCATCGTATCGTAAATAGCCATACCCGCTGTAACACTTCCGCCCGGGCTGTTAATATAGAGTGAAATATCTTTACTAGGATCTTTTCCTTCAAGATATATCAGTTGAGCAACCACAGCGTCTGCAACGGCATCGTTAATCTCCCCCGTTAAAAAGATAATTCTATCTTCTAAAAGACGAGAATATATATCGTAACTTCTTTCACCCTTACCCGTTTGTTCAACTACGTAAGGCACTACGGTATTCTTAATCATAAAACGACCTCCGCTCGGTATAAATTATTACTTTTATATAGATAATTATTCGCTAAACGTTAAAATAATTTAATTATTCAATAACGTTTTTTGTCTTTAACATGTCGAAAAGCTTTTTAATAATGATTTCGTTCTTAAGATATTCAACTTGACGAGAACCCATGCTCTTTTTAATGTCTGGAGCTTTCTTGCCTTGTTTTTCAGCCATATCGGCAACCTTAGCTTCGATTTCTTCTTCGGTAGCGTCAATTTTTTCGTCTTGGATAATTTTATCGATTACAAGTTGAGTTTTAACAATACCCTCAGCTTGTTCCTTGTAATCTTTTTTCATATCTTCAACAGTCTTGCCAGTATACTTTAAGTAATCTTCAAACTTTAATCCTTGATAAGAAAGACGATAAGCAAATTCTTGAACCATATTTTCAGTTTGTCTATCAATCATTGCATCAGGAATTTCCATAGTGCTTTCAGCGGTAATCTTCTTAACGATTTCGTCTTCAAGTTCTCTTTCAGCCCTATCAGCATTTTGTTTTTCTAATCTTTCTTTGGTTTCCTTCTTATAAGCATCTACGCTTTCAGCGCCAACAGATTCTTTAATAAATTCGTCGTTGATTTCGGGAAGTTCTTTCTTTTTAATTTCGTGAAGTTTAATTGCAAAAACAGCATCCTTGCCTTTTAATTCTTCAGCATGATATTCGTCGGGGAATTTAACGTTAATATCCTTTTCTTCGCCGATTTTCATTCCAACAACTTGTTCTTCAAAACCAGGGATAAAAGATTTGCTACCTAAAACTAGGGTTTGTTTTTCAGCAGTACCACCTTCAAACTTAACACCGTCAACACTACCAGAATAGTCGATAACAACCGAATCACCGGCTTCGCATGCCCTATCAGTAACGTCAACCATTCTAGAATTGCGTTCTTGAAGTCTAGTTAATTCTTCTTCAACGTCTTTATCTTCTACCGTATAAACGTTCTTCTTGTAAGTAACACCGGTAGTTGCGCCAAGAGTAACTTCGGGTTTAACCGGAACGATTGCAATTAAGGTAATACCCTTCTCACTTAAATCTTTAACGTCTATTTCAGGAGCGTCAATTGCTTCAATTGAAGTTTCTTTATCCAAAACTTCGCCGTAATATTTAGGAAATGCATAGTTAATAGCGTCTTCGTAAAAGATGCCTTCACCATAAGCATTTACTAATACCTTTTGTGGAACTTTGCCCTTTCTGAAACCAGGAATAGAATATTTATTCTTAGTCTTTTGATATGCAGTGTCAATAGCAGCTTTCCATTCTTCTGCATTTAATTTAATAGTTACCTTTACAGTACTTTTTTCTGCTTTTTCAAACGTATACTTCATAAGATTCTCCTAATCTTTAAAATTCTTAATAAATTTTAACATAATAACTTATAAAAGGCAAGGTTTTTGATTACCTTTTAGTTGTTTTTTAAAAATTCCGACAGTTTATTAGGCTTTACAACAATTGTTTTAAAATTATCATAAACTACTTTACCGGGCTTACTTTTAGCCGGTTTTTTAACGTGCTTTTTCTGTGTGTAATCTACTTGGACTTTAATTTCGTTTCTACACTTAGAATAATAGGCGCAAATACTTGCAGCCTTCATAATGGTTTGTTCTTTTAGCTGATTTTTACCAGAACGAATTATAACGTGAGAGGACTGGTAATCCTTTACGTGAAGCCACAAGTCGTCACTTGCCGATGTAAAAGTCAACCTATCGTTTTCAATATTATTTCTTCCTACTAAAACCTTACATCCATCAATTAAATACTCCCTAAATTTTACCATTTCATCACGTTTTTTAGTCTTAGTATTTTCACGTAATATTCCAAGATCTATCAATTCGTTTTTAATTATATTAAGTTCGTTAGTATCTTCGGCAAACTTTAATTCGTCTAGAATATTTTCAAAGTATTCAACGTCTTCTAAAATCTTACTTTTTTGTGGAATAATAGCTTCAATAGTACGCTTTTGCTTTGCATATTTCTTGAAATAACTTTCGGCATTTTTAGAAGGCGAAAGGTTTTCGTTTAGCGTTATGCAGACGTCTTTTTCATTATAGTAATCGTATACCGTACAAGACTTATCTCCTTGTTTTATTCGGTATATATTAGCTAGAATTAATTCACCTTTAATTTTATTATCCTCACAACTCTCAGCATCTTTTTCCCTTGATATTAAAGCGTTTAGTTTCTTCTTTGCTTTTTTTAATGCCGTATTTGTAAGGTTAACGTATCTTTCCTTACTTAAATTAAACTTTTTAACAATTTCCTTTTGTGAAAAATAGTAGTTTTCTGCTTGATATAAATAATCAAAAGAGATAATTTCACCTGAACTATTATAGGGAAAAACACTAACGTCAACCAATTCCCCATCGACTTTTCTCACACAAGGAGAAGGTTTTGAACTGTACAAAAACTGATTTAAAAAATCGTAAAATTTCTGGCAATTATAATCATTATATTTATCATAATATTGACTTACTAATTCGGTTGCAGTAGATAAGGCAACCCCTTGAACTGCTTCACAAATACTTCTAGGCAGGTCTTTTATATCACAACTTGAAAAGTAATTTACCAAACGCTTATCGTTTGGCTCCATTTTATTTCCAACGGGTGGGAATTGATAAGATTTACCAACAAATAGTGGTCTTACCCCATTATCAAAAACGTTAATTCCCCTATTGGCGCCAAGTATCTTGTTGTCTTCGGTTAATATAACGTTACTGTATCTTCCCATTAACTCAACGTACAAGTCTTTTGTTAGAGAATCGTAATATTCAGCATAAGGTTTAATAGTAATTTTAACAATTCTATCATAACCAATTAATGATATAGATTCAATTGTTCCATTAAGCAAGTGTTTGCGTAAAAGCATGCAAAAATTAGGCGCTGTTAACGGACATTCCTTTTCTTCGTCAACTACGCCTATTCGCGGACAAGACGGATTAACGCATAAGGATAATTTATAAGTGGTTTTCCCGTTATAAATAGTAAAAATCACTTCATCATTATCAGGTTGAACTATTTTGTTAATTTTTCCACCTGCGAAAAGATTATTCAATTCAGCACTTAAATATTTAAGTGTAAACGCATCTTGTGGCATATTAATCCTTGTAAATAAACGATTTTCCGTTAAGATAATATAACGGACTGTCTTTTTCAAAACGTAATTGCAAATAATAAGCAATAAGTTTTTGTGTTTTTACACCTTTTTGTTTATTAATTCTATTATCCCCATACTTTCCATCACCTATAATAAAGTGACCAACGTGTGCTAAATGCGCCCTTATTTGATGGGTTTTGCCCGTGTGCAAGGTAACCTCTAATAAACTAGTGTCGTCGTATTCTTCTAAAACCCTATATTCCGTAACAATCTTTACCGAATCATTAACACGAGTGTCAAAAATCTTAACGAAAGAAGCATTTGCGTCCTTTATTAAGTACGCCGTTAATACTGCTTGTTTTACACTTGGAACGCCATACACCGTCGCCAAATATTTCTTGTTAAAAGTCCTGTTTTTAAAACCAAATAAGAGATGTTTTTCAGCAACTTGATTAAGAGCGAAAACCATAATACCGGCAGTGTTTCTATCAAGACGATGAATAAAAAAAGCAGATTTAAATTTGCAACTAACGTCTTCAAAAACGCTTTCAGAAGTATATCCACTCTTTTTATAAACGACAAGCACGTTTTCATCTTGAAAAATAACCGAATACTTATCTTGTTTTTTCGGAGTATAGTAGATAATTATCTCGTCTCCTTGGTCAACGATTACGTCTTGCGAAACCCTTTTATCGTTAATCTTAACGTCTTTATTTCTGAGGAGTTTCATAAGCGCAGAGTAAGATAAATCTTGGCATTGTTCTAATGCTATTTTAGAAAGCTTGCCTTTTTTGTTAGCAGTAAATTCCATAAATCTTCCCTTTATTTACAAAAAGGACTTCGAATACGAAGTCCTTTTATAATTTAAGTATATCAACTAGTCTTCGTCAGCGTCTTTGGGTTTAACAAAGAGAAGAACTACGATTCCAATCAAGCAAAGAGTACCAACGCCAAGGAAAATAACGGATAAATAATTGTCTCTTAACCAATAGTTTGCAGGAGATACGGTTATAGGCTCGTTTTCAATTCTAATTAAAATACTATCCTCAACGTACCTATAAGACTTATCGGAAACGATTTTGCAATCTATTTTATACAAACCTTCCCTATCGGGAGTAAAGGTTAACTTGCCATTGTAATCAATAGATTTTAATTGCTCATAAGAATATCCGTTTGCGCCATCACTACCAGCATCTTTATATCCAATAATTTGAACCCAACCATTAGAATCAGGTGCAGCGTTCTTGTTTGCATTATACCAAAGAGTATATTCTTCACTATAACCGGAAGCAACTATATCAAAACCAGCCGCATAGTAACGAACGCCAATATATCCGTCGTCTTGATCAATAGTCTCTATACTTAAAGGAGCGTCATCGTTAATGGTAAAACTGAATACGTATGGGTAATATTTACCTTCGGTAATAGTTTGATCGTCGTTAATTTCAAAGAAGTCCTTAGCGTCCATAGAATCGCCATGCTTATCAGTAAAGGTTACGTATAGTTTATACTCACCCGCTTCGTCTAATGCAATACTTTTTGTACTAGTACTAGTTTTTTCTTGATTAGAAGGAGTTACGTAATGATATACGATACTCATATCCTTATAAGCAGTCATATCGTCAATTACAAAATTTTCTAACGAAGGAATAGTTATTTTAGAACCTAAATTGATAGAATGATTTTTACCTTCTGTCTTAGTTGCATTGTATAACGCAGTCTTAAAACTTTCAATTTCACTTGCAACGGTAGCAGGGTCTCTATAACTAGGAGCTGTATTTTGATAATCTTCGCCGTAAACGGTTACAGGATATTCTTCAACGATTATTTCTTCCCCAGAAACGTCGGCGCTAATATTAAACTTCATTTCAGAAGAATACGCACCGGGTTTTAGATAAAAAGTAGCCGTCTTATTTGCAGCGGTTGAAGTAGGAACGTAAATACTATATCCGTTTGCACCAAGATATTCCGCGGTGTCTTGCGCACTTAAAAACATATTACCGCTAGGAGTCATATTGGTAACCGAATAAGAAGAAATAGTTGCAGTATAACCAGTACCACCGATCTTATTTAATACGTAACCGTTTTCAGTAGCAGTAAAGAAATTCTCTGCAATAACAGCTCTTGGATACGCTCTGGTATTAAGCGCGTTGCCATCTGCATTTAGTTCAAAAGTTTGTTTATATTTACCAGAGATATCCGACCTTTTTTGGTCGACACTAATAAGTGAAAGGTCAACGGCTTGATCACCTGAAACGGCAGCAGCTACAAATTGAATTTTAGCAGGGGTTTTATCAACGTGTTTAACTTTGTAATAAGGATTTCCTTCGTTTAATACATTTCCGTTAATAACAACGTAATTATCCTCATTAACGCCAAAATCAAGATTGATTTCGCCAGAACCCGCAAGAGCATATTCTAATTCAATATTTTTATCAAAATAAACTTCTTCGCCATCTTGACGCATGTTTCCGTTAACGTCAAAAGATTTTACAGTAAGTTTAACGATAAGTTCGGTAATTTCAGTAGGAACGTCAAGAACGATTCTTAAATCGTCTATTACCAGTTCCCTAGAAATAACGAAAGTATCGTCTTGTTTAACGGATACAACTACGTTATCGTCGTAATACTTCATTCCTTGATTGGAACCGGAAAAATAGTTGGTGGGAACTAAAGTAGTTTCTGCTTTAACTACCCCAAAGTTTAAAGAACAAATTGCAAGAATTAAGGAAATAAAAAAAGTTGCAATTAATAATAAAAATTTATAGGATTTAGCCATATTCATAGTCCAGCCTAATACTCCTTCTACACCTTACATAATATACCTAGATAATTTTACACTAATTATTAACAAATGTCAACGCTGTTTGAACATTTTTCTAAAATAATAAGTCTTTTTTCATTACTTATTTATAAAAATAACCATTTAAATCACAAAAGAATATACTAAAATAAAAACTATAACGGATTTACTAATGATATTATATTTAATTATTACTGCAATTACCGTAAGCGTTGATTCGTTTTTATGTGGATTTTCTTTGAGTTTATCCAGCAGAAAAAAATTTCCGCTAGTACTAGTTATCACTTTAACCGTATATTTGATGTGTAACGTTACCAATTACGCAACCTACGTGTTCACTAATGTTCTTAACGAAAAAACCGTAGGTCTAGGTGGTATAGTTCTTATCGCAATAGGGATATACAATTTAATCAAAAAAGAAACTCCTTCAAACGTGAAACATGAAAAATTCATAATTCAATCAATAACGGCAGGATTTGCAGTTGGGCTAGACGGTGCGTTTGCCAACTTATCCCTTTCCTTAATGGGTATAAACGCGTTTTACGTTCCACTAACGATAGCAATTGCTCATGGAATTATGATAGGTTTAAGCGTAACTATAACACAGTCAAAAATTTGTAATAAAATTAAAAAAGTATCAGCCATTGCTCCTATACTGTTAATACTTCTAGGAACTTATAAAATAATTTCGATATTTTAAAAGATAAAAAGTAAGCGTTACGCTTACTTTTTTGGTGGAGACGCGGAGAGTTGCACTCCGGTCTTGAACGCTTCTACTAATCCTTCTACATACTTATCCGTCGGTTAAATTTAAATACGTTATGGTCGTCGGCCACCTTTACCGCATCGATTCGGCTAAATTACGCAAATTCGTCACCGAACGAACGAAAACGCGTTTCCCGTCTAACTGACGCCCTATTCCATCCCAACGGGAGAGAACGGATAGGACGTACGCTAAATTAAGCAGCGTATGCTAATTGATTATTGTTAGCATTTAAATTTAAGTTTCCGTTTTAACGAAGTCGGACCTTCGGTATGCTTACGACGAGTACCAGTCGCCCAATCGAAACTGAATCGTCCCCAATTAATAGTTTTTTAAAGCTCTTTCTTTCTCCCTATTCACGTCGCGTTCCATAATAGAACGTTTTTTATCATAGGTATGTTTACCTTGACACAACCCTAGTTCAACTTTAACAAGCGCTTGCTTAAAGTAAACTTTTAACGGTACCAAAGTCAAACCCTTTTGATTCACTTGCGAACACAATTTAATAATTTGACTTTTATGTAGCAAAAGTTTTCTATCTCGTTTTGAATTCTTAGTATTAAACGCGCCAGCCTTATCGTAAAGAGCGATATGCATGTTTTTTAGAATCAACTCTCCATTTAAAACCAAACAAAAGCTTTCTTTAAGACCACAACTATTTTGTCTTAAAGATTTAACTTCGCTCCCCTCAAGGACTATGCCCGCCTCTATCTTATCAAGAATGAAATACTCATGCGAGGCAGATCTATTGACACAGACAACTTTTCCTTCCATAATCTAATTTTATATCTTTTTTTGTGTTTTTGCAAGCAAATTAACAAACCAAGGTAAATTCAGCGCGTTTCTCAGCCATATTCACCCCAGCAACCACTATGGTTACACTTTCACCTAGTTTATATTTGTGAACTCCATCCGATAAAACGAATCTTCTATCGTCAAACGAATATTGCCCGCCTTCTAAACTTTCAATTTTAACCAACCCTTCAATACCGTTTGCAAGCTCAACAAAAATACCAAAAGACGTAACGCCACTGATAACGCCTTCAAATTGTTCTCCCAAAAAACTGCTTATATAAAGTACTTTATAGTAATCGTCAACTGCTCGTTCAGCTTCCATGGCGTTGCGTTCGTTTTGAGAACTTTTTAAAGCTACTGCCGAAGCAACCGATGAATACTTTTTAAACACAAAGTCTTTACCGTTTGCTAAAAATTCCTTTAATATTCTATGAACGTAAAGGTCAGGATATCTTCTTATAGGCGAAGTAAAATGACAATAGTATTCTTCGCCAAGTCCAAAGTGCTGCTTACACAAATCACTATATTTAGCCTTTTGCATAGATCTTAACATCACGCGATTTATAACGTTAAACGCGGGGTGATTTACCGTATTATCCAAGATATTTTGATAGTCTACGGATGAAAGATTTTCGTTATACTTCACGTTTAATCCAAGACCAGCCAAAAAGGACAAAAAAAATTCATATTTGGCTTGATCTGGTCTTTCATGCACTCTATATATAAATGGAATTTTATTTTCATAAGCAAACGTAGCTATGCATACGTTCGCTAGAATCATAAACTCCTCTATTATCCTATGCGCCTTATCTCTCGGAGTTGCAGATACGGAAATTTGACCTTTTTGATCAACGGACACCAAACTTTCCTTAACGTCTAAATTAACGTATCCGTTCTTCTCTCTACATCTAATTAAAAGGTCGGTAAGTTCGTTCATCAAATATATAGAACTAGCAACTTTTGAATATTCTTTAACTAGTTTCTTATCGCCGTCAATAATAGCCTGAACCTTATTATAAGTAAGCCTTGCTTTACTATTGATAACGGATTTTTTTAAGGTGTAATCGTAAACTCTACCTTTTTTATCAATCGAAATCATGCAAGATAAAGTAAGCCTATCAACCCCACTAATAAGCGAACATAAATCGTTACATAATTTCTCGGGAAGCATAGGTATAACGGATTCAGGAAAATAAACGCTAGTCCCACGTTTATAGGCTTCCACGTCAATAGGACACCCCTCTTTTACGTAATGAGTAACGTCGGCTATATGCACACCAAGAAGATAACTTCCATCTTTATGTTTTTCAATTGAAACGGCATCGTCAAAATCGCGCGAATCTTCTCCATCTATCGTCATAGTTAAAAGATTTCTATAATCACACCTATCTACAAGGTCTTGTTCGGTTGGTGCTTTTAAATCATTAGCATACGTTTGTGCTTTTTTGGGATAAACGTTTTCTAGCCCATACGCTTTTTCTATGCTTTTTAATTCAGCTAAACGAGTGAATCTTTTGCCTAGAATTTCCTTAATTAGTCCTTCTGGACATTTTCCATGAGGAAATGCGTAAATTTTACACACGACTTTATCGCCTGTTTTAGCCCTTACCCCTTTTCCCGATGGAATAAAGATATCCGAAAAATATTTTTTATCGTCTGGTTTAACAAAGCCCCCACTCCTTGAAGAGGTATACGTCCCGACAATTTCATAAAGACCACGCTCTATAATTTTAAGAACGCGCGCAACAGTGCGCTCTCCCTTTTCGGAAGTCGCCTCGCATAAAACGGTGTCTTTGTGCATCGCTCCCCTAAGTTCACCGTGTGGTATAAAAAAATCTTCTAACTCAGTATCGAAAGGAATTAAAAAGCCATAACCCTTTTCGTTCCCTTGAATGGTTCCTTCAATAAGTTTTCTTTTCATAAAATAAAAAAGGCGATTCTATAAAGAACCGCCGCAAATAACCTTTTTATCAATTAAACACCAAAAATGCTTGCAATGATAGCAAAAATAATACATAAAACTGCCATAATAATAGAACTTACAACAGTCAAAACCTTCATTTTATGTTCGAAGGTTTTACTTTTATTCTTGCCTAAAAAAGTTTCGGTAGTTCCACCGAGAGCACTAATACCAGAAGAGTTTCCGGGTTGAAATAAAACTACTAAGATAATAAACAAACCACAAATAGCCATTATTACCAATAAAGCAATTTTTAATCCACTGTGCCATATATTATTGAACACACTGCTTTGCGCTAAAAGCATGTCTAATAAATTCATATAAATTCTCCTTAACCGTTTAATTTAGGTTGTTCGTCTAAAAACAAAGGTATTGTATCATATTAAAAACATTTTTTCAACTGTTTTAGGGTAATTTTATTTATTAATTAAGGAAATTCCCGTCATTTCAGAAGGTATTTCAACACCCATAACTTCTAAAAGCGTGGGAGCAACGTCACAAAGTCTACCACCTTCTTTGATAGAAACGTTCTTAAACTTCTCTCCAACAAGAATAAATGGAACGACGTTTGTAGTATGCGCTGTAAAAGGAGAACCGTCCTTTTCCATCATTTTATCCGCGTTACCGTGGTCGGCAGTAATAATTGCCGTACCACCCATATCAAGCACTTTGTCTACTACCTTTTTAACGCATTCGTCAACTGCCTCAACAGCTTTAACCGCTGCTTCAAACACCCCCGTATGACCAACCATATCGCAGTTAGCATAGTTCAATATAACAACGTCGTAACAAGCCTTGTCAAGTTCTTCAAGAACTTTGTCCGTCACTTCATAAGCGCTCATTTCAGGTTTTAAGTCGTAAGTTGCAACCGCAGGCGAAGGAATTACTATTCTAGTTTCACCTTCAACGGGAGCTTCTAACTTTGCGTTAAAGAAGAAAGTAACGTGCGCGTATTTTTCGGTTTCAGCTATATGCAATTGAGTTTTGCCAATTTTTGCAAGATATTGAGGCAACGTGTTATTAAGTTCTTCCGGAGGGAACGCAACGTTCACGTCCTTAAAAGAAGAGTCGTAAACGGCAAATCCAGTATATACAGGAGCAAGAAAACCACTTTTTCTTTCAAAGTAAACGTTCTTACCCGCCTTTTCGTCAAAACGTGGCGAAAATTCGCTTTGTGAAACCGCCCTAGTAATTTGTCTAGCTCTATCGGGACGGAAGTTAAAGAATATAACTGAGTCGCCCTTTTCAATAAGCCCAACGGGCTTACCGTCCACACAAACGTTCGTAGGTAACATAAACTCGTCGGTAACACCCTTTTTATAACTATCTTCTATGGCACGAATTGCGTTATCCACCTTAACACCCGTACCGATAGTAAGCATATCATATGCTTTTTCTACTCTATCCCAGTTATTGTCTCTATCCATTACGTAATATCTGCCACAAACCGAGGCAATCACGCCGTAGTTAAGTCTATCAATTTCAGCTTGAAGATCAGCAACGAAACCCTCACCAGATTTCGGATCGGTATCTCTACCGTCAAGGAAACAATGCACGTAAGTTTCTTTTACGCCCTTTTCCTTAGCAAGTTTTAATAAGGCGTAAACGTGAGTTATATGAGAATGCACGCCACCAGTTGATAGCAAACCGTATAAATGCAATTTTTTTCCGTTATTAACTGCATTGTCAACTGCTTTAAGTAATGCCTTATTAGTAAAGAAATCTCCGTCAGCAATGGACTTGGTAATTTTAGTAAGGTCTTGATAAACAATTCTACCAGCGCCCATGTTAAGATGCCCTACTTCAGAATTGCCCATTTGACCTTCTGGAAGGCCAACGTCCATACCACTAGCACCAATATAGGAAGAAGGATAATCCTTCATATAAGCTCTAACGTTCTTGCTGTCTGCTTTACATATAGCGTTTCCACATCTATCCGGATTGTAGCCGTAGCCATCCATTATAATTAAACAAGTGGGAGATTTTTTCATTTAGCTAACTCCATAAAATTTTTCATAATTATATAAATATTATATATCTTTTTATTTTTTTTAGCAACTATATTTCACCCAATAAATTGACAAAAAAACGTCACCTTGTTATACTATAAAAAACTATAAAATCGGAGAGACGAATATGGCAACGGCATTAGAAGCAGTTATGTTGATTTGTTTTGGGTTATCTTGGCCAGTAGCATTATTAAAAAACCTTAAAGCATCTTCTTATAAAAACATAAACATTTGGTTTATACTCTTAATTACGCTTGGATATATTGCAGGAACAAGCGCTAAAATAATTAAAGGTGATTTTAGTTACGTTTTTTATATTTATATATTTAACCTAATCGTTGTTTCGTGTAATATATTCGTTTATTTTGTTAAACTACTAAAAGAGAAAAGAAACTAAAAAATGATAAAAAAAGGTGGATAAACATCCACCTTTTTTGTTTTTTATTAAAAAACTATTTCGTACCGAAAATTCTATCTCCGGCATCTCCAAGTCCTGGGAGAATATAACAATTTTCATTAAGTTCTCTATCCAAAGTAGAAACGTAAATTTCAACGTCAGGATGCGTTTCTGCAACCTTAGAAACACCTTCGGGTGCTCCTATGATAGATAACAACTTAATTTTTTTACAACCACGCTTTTTAAGCATTGCGATTGCGTCACACGCACTTCCACCCGTAGCAAGCATTGGATCAACTACCATTACAACCTTTTCGTCAATTCCAACGGGAAGTTTGCAATAATATTCTTTTGGCTCAAAAGTTTCCTCATCACGATATAGACCTATATGCCCAACCTTAGCCGCTGGGAAAAGGGTTAAAATACCATCAACCATACCAAGACCAGCACGAAGAATAGGAACTATTGCAATAGAATTTTCTTTAACAACGGTTTGGGTAACTTTTTCCAAAGGAGTTTCCACTTCAATTTCTTGAGTTGGAACGTCCTTAAAACTCTCATACGCCATCAACGTTGCCAATTCCTTAATTACTTCCCTAAACTGTTTAGTATCCGTGTTTTTATTTCTAATAATAGCTAGTTTATGTCTAATTAAAGGGTGATCTAAAATAAAAACGTTATTATAATTTTTCATACTATTTTCCTAATAATTATTTATCATTAACGTCTTTAACACAAACGTCCTCTTCAGAGCAACCGTCACAACCTTCCGCACAATCAGCTTTTTTAGTTCCCTTCTTAGAAATCAAGTTAACGATAATACCAAGAATAAGTGCACACGCAACTGCGGTTAAAGTAACTTTACCGATATTAAGAACTAATCCACCAACACCTGCGATTAAGATAGTGGAAACTGTAAAGAGATTTCCATTTTCGTTAAGATCAACTTTTTGAACCATCTTTAATCCAGATACAGCGATAAATCCATATAAAGCAAAGCAAACGCCACCCATTACGCAAGATGGAATAGTTGCGAGTAGGGTTACGAAAGGTGCAAAGAACGCAGCAAGAATACAAATGATAGCAGCGCCAAGAATAGTAACGACAGAAGCATTTCCAGAAATTGCAACACAACCAACGGATTCTCCATAAGTAGTATTTGGGCAACCGCCAAAGAATGCGCCAGCCATGGAGCCAATACCGTCGCCAAGAAGAGTTCTATGCAAACCAGGATCCTTGGTTAAGTCGGTACCAATTATAGAAGAAATGTTCTTATGGTCAGCAAGGTGTTCAGCAAATACTACGAATGCAACGGGAATATAAGCAACTGCAACGGTAACCAATAAAGAACCAAAATCCTTAATTTCACCAAAACCTTCAATTACTTCTACAAAAGTAAATTCAGGAAGCCATTGCATATCCTTAAATAAACTAAAATTAATAACGATAAGTTCAGGAACGTCAGCAACAGTACCGATTATGGTGAAGATAGCACCTAAGGCATAACCTGCCAAAATACCAATTATGAAAGGTATAATTTTAAGCATCTTTTTGCCATATACCGAACAAATAATAACGGTTATTAAGGTTACTAAACCACAAAGCAAAGCAACCCAAGGACTGCAAGATGCATAGCCCTTAGTTAAATCACCAACCGCATTACCGGATAAAGATAAACCGATAACGGCAACGGTCGGTCCAATTACTGCGGCGGGCATAAGTTTATCAATCCAATTAACGCCTACAAACTTAACGACTAATGCAATAATCACGTATACTAGACCAGCAAAAACTGCACCTACGATAATTCCTAAATATCCTGCGGAAGCAGAAGTAGCACCTGCAAAGGCAGCAGTCATAGAGCCTAAGAACGCAAAAGAAGAACCTAGGAAAACAGGGCTTCTAAATTTGGTGAATAATAGATACACGATAGTACCTACACCAGCTCCGAAAAGCGCAGCAGACTGCGACATGTTAGAAGCCACACCAATGCCAGCGGCTGCGTTTTCAGCAGAGTTACCATTGATAATAACGGGAACTACGATAGTTGCAGCCAAAATAGCTAGAACTTGTTGAAGAGCAAATAGTATTGTCTTCCAAAAGCCAGGCTTGTCCTTAACGCCGTAAACAAGATTTACGTTGTTCATTTGTAAAAACCTCCAATAAATTTTTCTAAACGTATAAAAAAAGTCTTTTAAAACACATTTAAAAGACTCTCTTTCCTAAAAAAGGGGAAAATATCCCTATATCAAAATGACGAGTATATGAAATTTTACATTGACGTATATTTACCATAATTTCACCATTAGCAAAATTTTAACATACATCTAAAAAAATTTCAACCCCTATTTTGAATTTAAACCAAAAATTTATCTAACTTTCTTTTCGCAGTATACACAACGATGAATATTATATTCCTTGTCAACCAACTTAAACGACTGCCCTAACTCTTGCTCAGTTTGAGTAATACACTTAGGGTTAGAACAAACAGCACCCTTAATTTCCACCTTTTCACAACGAGAA
Source organism: Clostridia bacterium (assembly GCA_017399945.1). Classification (GTDB taxonomy): domain Bacteria; phylum Bacillota; class Clostridia; order Christensenellales; family Borkfalkiaceae; genus UBA1259. The sequence goes on along the minus strand of JAFQAQ010000005.1, from coordinate 98,538 downwards.
AGGTAATCCAATTGGTCTACCGGTTTATCTTCTGAAAGCAGTTTTAAAATGAGTGCCATACGCATATATTTCCCGTTCAATACTTGTTTAAAGTAGCAAGCACGTGGATCGTTATCAATAGCAACACTTATTTCGTTTACCCTAGGCAACGGATGCAAAATGCAAGTATCAGGCTTTGCAAACTTCATCTTTTGCTCGTTAAGAATATAACAATCTTTTAGTCTTTCGTATTCTTCAATACTAGCAAACCTTTCTTTTTGAACTCTCGTCATGTAAAGAATATCGAGTTCTCCCAATGCATTTTCTAAATCATTGGTTTCACGATACGAAACACCTTTTAAGTCAAGTTCCCTTTTAACGTAAAAAGGAAGTTTTAACTCTTCGGGCGAAATTAAAACTATTTTAATACCCTTATATCTAGCAAGAGCCGTTATAAGTGAATGAACGGTTCTTCCGTATTTAAGGTCCCCACAAAAACCAACGACCAAATTGTCAAAACCACCTTTTTCTCTGCGTATAGTCAAAAGATCAGCAAGAGTTTGAGTCGGATGACAATGTCCACCGTCGCCCGCGTTAATAACGGGAACAGAAGCACTTTGAGCAGCAACCAACGGCGCACCGGCAAGTGGATGACGCATTGCGATAATATCAGCATAACAACTTATAGTTTTTGCAGTATCCGCAATACTTTCACCCTTAGATACGGACGAGTTTTTAGCATCGGAAAAACCGATAACTTGTCCACCTAGTTCGTACATTGCAGCTTCAAAGGAAAAACGCGTTCTAGTAGAAGGTTCAAAAAACAAAGTAGCAAGTATTTTACCCTTACAACTATCGTTATACTTATTTGGGTTATCTGCAATATCAACGGCAACGTCCATTAACTCATTTAATTCGTCAATGGATAAATCCAAAATATCAATTAAACTTCTACGCATTTTATTAACCTTTTATCCAGCTTTCGTCGGAAGGATTATTTCTAAAAGCAATAAGCCTTGCTACGTCCTCTGGTTTTATATAGCCTTCATCGGCAGCAGTTTGAGCAATAACGTCAAAATTAGTTAACGAATAATTAATAACGTTTGCTTCCTTTAATCTATCCAAACCTTTTTTCATACCGTAGGTAAAAATACTTACTACCCCTAAAACCTCGGCACCTGCTTCTCTAAGCACGTTAACTACTTCTATAACGCTACCACCGGTAGAGATAAGGTCTTCCACAACAACGACTTTTTGACCTTTTTCTAATTTACCTTCAATTTGATTTTGTCTGCCATGGTCTTTTGCACCAGAACGAACGTATCCCATAGGCAAGCCCATAATATGTCCGGTAATTGCCGCGTGAGCAATACCAGCGGTCGAAGTACCCATAAGAACTTCTACTTGGGGGAACTTTTCTTTAATAAGCTTTGCAAGTCCGTTTTCCACGTCGTCCCTAACCTTAGGCGCCGTTAAAGTTAAACGGTTATCGCAATAAACTGGGCTTTTGATACCAGAAGCCCACGTAAAGGGTTCTTCGGGTCTAAAAAATACTGCTTTAATAGACAATAAATCCTTTGCTATAAGTTTTTCCATAATGTTCTCCTATATTTCTAATAATAATTTTTCTAATTGAGAAACGGTATCAACGATATAATCAGCACCATACTCTAAAAGTTCGCTTCTATCACCATACCCGTAGGTCACACCTACCGAACGAATATTACAATCTTTTGCTCCTTGGATATCAAACTTTCTATCCCCCACCATTACAATACTTTCTAATGGGCAGTCGTTTGATTTTATGCATAGATTTATAATATCTTTTTTATCGTATGTAGAAGTTGTCATTTGTGCACCTTCTACACTATCAAAATACTCGTATATTTTAAGGTGTTTTAATACTTTTAAGGTATAATCGTATGGCTTAGAAGTGGCTATATATATCTTTTTTCCTTTGTTTTTTAAGGTAGAAAGCATGCGCACGACACCATCGTAAGTATCACATTCGTATAGCCCTTTTACCTTATAAGTTTCCCTATAAAAACCAACTGCTTGCTTTGCTTGTTGTTCGGTAAGTCCAAAATATCTAACGAATCCGTCTATTAAAGGTGGACCAATCATCTGAGAAAGCAATTGATCGTCGTTAGTATAAATACCAAACTTTTCCAAGGCATACTTAACTGAATTTTTGATTCCCTCCCCCGAACGACTAAGGGTTCCGTCAAGATCGAAAATCACACACTCAACCATTATCCCAAAAACTCCTTAACACATCTTTCGTAAGCTTCAACGGGATTTTCAGCAGCCGTAATAGGTCTTCCAACAACGATGTAATCAGAACCGATTTTTCTTGCTTGTTCGGGCGTCATAATACGTTTTTGATCACCAACTTCGCCGTCTGCAAATCTAATACCGGGAGTAATCGTTAGGAAGTTTTCACCACATACTTGATGAACTTTTTCTGCTTCTAACGGCGAACAAACAACTCCATCTAGCCCTGCGTTTGAAGCAACTTTTGCATAGTGCATAACTACTTGATCGATTGGCTTTTCAATAAGTAAATCACTTTCCATAGTTTGTTGGTCGGTAGAAGTAAGTTGAGTAACGGCTATAAGAATAGGTCTAGATCCGTCAGGTCTAGTCAAACCTTCCAATGCACCTTTCATCATTGCAGTTGCACCTGCTGCATGTAAGTTACACATATCAACGTCTAATCTACTTAATACAGCCATAGATTTCTTTACGGTGTTTGGTATATCGTGAAGTTTAAGGTCTAGAAATATTTTATGTCCTCTAGCCTTAATCTCTTTTACGATAGCAGGTCCTTCGGCATAGTAAAGTTCCATACCGATTTTAACGAAAGGTTTACGCCCCTTAAACAAATCAAGGAAATTAAGCACCTTTTCTTTACTATCAAAATCACATGCAATTATAACGTCTTTTGCCATTACTTACATCCTCCTATTATTTCCGAAAGTGATTTAATATTATACTTTTCCATAACTCTTGGAAGGTCGTTTATTATATCTCTACAAGCGTATGGATTAACTAAGTTTGCAGCGCCAACACCAACGGCAGTTGCGCCTGCAAGCATAATTTCAATAACGTCTTCGGCAGAACTTACACCACCCATACCAATGACGGGAATTTTGACCGCCTTACTAACTTGATGCACCATTCTAACTGCAACGGGGAATATTGCATCTCCAGAAAAACCACCCATACGATTAGCAACAACAGGTTTTCTGGTTTTTAAATCAATTCTCATACCAAGTAAAGTATTAATCAAACTTACACCGTCAGCCCCTGCGTCTTCACATGCTTTTGCAATTGAAACGATGTCGGTAACGTTTGGCGACAACTTTAATATTATAGGTTTAGTGGTAACTTCTTTAACTGCTTTCGTTACCTCAGAAACAGCCTTTTCAGACGTACCAAAACTCAACCCACCGCCATGAACGTTAGGACAACTTACGTTAACTTCAAACCACCCAATTTGTTCACAATCGTTTAATCTACGGCAAGTTTCACGATATTCTTCCACCGAAAAACCACTTACGTTAGCCATAACTTTTTTATTAAACACTTTAGCAAGTTTAGGAAGTTCTTCGCCAATAACTTTATCAACACCCGGGTTTTGCAAACCAACGGAGTTAATTAGTCCCGAAGAACATTCTGCTATCCTAGGTGTAGGGTTACCAAATCTAGGCTCTAACGTTGTTCCCTTAAAAGAAAACGTACCTAGACAATTAATGTCATACAATTCACTAAATTCATAACCAAAACCAAACGTTCCACTTGCGGGAATTATTGGATTATCCAAAGTTATTCCAAGAAGGTTTACCTTTGTATCTACCATAAGATTTCCTCCTTTTTCATTACCGGACCTTCCTTGCAAATACGTTTATTACCCGTTAAAGTTTTGCAAGAACATCCCATACACGCACCAAAACCACAGCCCATACGTTCTTCAAAACTCATCTCCCCTTGAGTTGAACTAGCGCTATAAACGGCTTTTAGCATTGGCTCTGGTCCACAAGTATAAAAATATGAATATTCAACGTTTTTTAAGGCGTCGGTAACAAACCCCTTAACACCATAAGAGCCGTCAACCGTAGTAACTAGAACGTCAAGACCAAGTTCCTTAAACTCTTTTTCGCAAAATATTTCTTCCTTAGTATTAAAACCCAAAATCACGGTAGGATAAACACCTTTTTCAATCAATCTTTTAGCAAGCAAATACATTGGTGGAACACCTACCCCACCCCCGATTAAAACGGGTTTTTCGCCCGATAAACTTAAATCGTATCCATTGCCAAGACCAGTCAAGATATCTAACTTGCCATCTTTCATTTTAGACAATTGTTCCGTACCCTTACCGACAATTTTATAAATAATGGTAACGGTATCCTTATCGAGATCATAAACGGATATAGGACGACGCAAGAAAAGTCCGTCTATCTTAATATTAATAAACTGTCCTGCGTTAGTAATTGCCGAAACGTCACCTTTAAGCGTCATTTTCATAACGTCTTTCGTTAAAGCAACGTTATTGGTAATTTCAAATAAACCTTGTTTCATTTTTCACCTTTATGCGTCGATAGTAGAAATCGTCAACGTGGTTTCTTCTAACACGTCTAATAATACTCTAACCGTATCTAAGGAAGTAAATATCGTAGTATTGCTTTCCGTTGCGAATTTTCTTATTTGATATCCATCGCTTTGTTCTTTTACAGCTCCAACGTCACTAGTGCTAATAATATAAGCAATATGTCCGTGACGGATAGATTCTTCTATTTCGTTGCTGCCTTCGTTAATTTTGCCCATAACGTGCGTTCTAATACCGTTTTCTTTAAGCATTTTAGCAGTACCAATAGTTGCCTCAATATTAAATCCAAGGTTATAAAAACGTCTTATTAAAGGCAATAGTTCTTGCTTGTCTTTATCGGCAACCGAGGCAAAAACAGTACCATAATTTTGAAGATGCATGCCAGAAGCTTGCAAGGCTTTATATAATGCACGATTAAGCCTATCGTCGTACCCGATTGCTTCGCCCGTTGATTTCATTTCGGGCGATAAATATGCGTCTAAACCTTTTAGTTTATTAAAAGAGAATACGGGAACTTTAACGTACGATCTATTCTTTTCCTTTGGATATAGTTGGAAAATACCTTGTTCTTTTAAGGATTTACCCAAAATAACTTCGGTAGCAATATCTGCAAGCGAATATCCAGTTGCCTTTGAAAGGAAAGGAACGGTTCTACTAGAACGTGGATTTACTTCGATAATATAAACTCTTTCGTCCTTATCAACTATGAATTGAATATTATATAAACCAACGATACCAATTCCCAAACCAAGTTTTTTGGAATATTCAAGTATAGTGCCTTTAACCTTTTCAGAAACGCTAAACGTTGGATAAACGCTTATGGAGTCACCCGAGTGAATACCCGTTCTTTCAACAAGTTCCATAATACCGGGAACAAAAACGTCCTTACCATCGCAAATAGCGTCTACTTCAACTTCCTTACCGCTAATGTATTTATCTACTAAAACAGGTTTGTCTTCGTCAATTTCAACGGCTGTTTTAAGGTAATGTCTTAATTGTTTTTCGTCGGCAACGATTTGCATTGCTCTACCACCCAAAACGAACGAAGGGCGAACAAGTACGGGATATCCAATAGAATTTGCCGCTTCAACACCGTCTTCAATTTTCGTAACGGCGCGACCAGTTGGTTGTGGAATATTAAGTTTTTTTAGTATCTTTTCAAAAGCATCTCTATTTTCAGCTCTTTCAATAGCTTCACAATCGGTACCGATTATATTAACCCCTCTTTCGTTTAAGGGTTCGGCTAAATTAATTGCCGTTTGTCCACCCAAGGAAGCTATAACGCCTTGTGGATTTTCAAACTCAACTATGTTCATTACGTCTTCGGGAGTTAGAGGTTCAAAATACAACTTATCACTAGTAGTATAATCGGTTGAAACGGTTTCGGGGTTGTTGTTTATAATGATAGCTTCGTAACCAGAGTTTTTAATAGTAGATACCGAGTGAACGGTCGAATAGTCAAACTCTACGCCTTGACCTATTCTAATTGGACCGGCACCTAAAACTATAATCTTTTTCTTGTTGGTAAGAACGCTGTCGTTTTCGCCAGTATAGGTAGAATAAAAATATGGTATATACGCACCCGTATGCAAGGTATCAACCATCTTAAACACAGGTCTTAAATTATTTGTCTTTCTAAAATCACAAACTTCATTTTCCTTGCATTTCCATAGTCTAGCAACGTACGCATCGGAAAAACCCATCTTTTTAGCATCAGTCAAGGTCTTTAAGCAGAACTTATTGTCAGACAAAAGGTTTTCCATATCAATAATATTCTTAATAGCGTTTAGGAATAAAGGCGTAATTTTCGTTACCTTATGCATTTTTTCCAAATCTGCACCACGGCTAATTAATTCAGCAATTGCAAAAAGGTTATCGTGCTTAAACTGAGCAATATATTCGTATAATTCTTCAACAGACATTTTGTCGAATTTAGAAAGATACAAATGGTTTACGCCAATTTCTAACGAACGAACGGATTTAAGCATACATTCTTCTAAGTTTGAACCTATACCCATAACCTCGCCGGTAGCCTTCATTTGAGTGCCTAAAACGTTAGAAGCGTTAGTAAACTTATCAAATGGGAATCTTGGAAATTTTGCAACAACGTAATCTAACCTTGGTTCAACTGCAGCGGTTGCGTTTGCAATTTCAATCTCTTCAAGAGTCATACCAACGGCGATTTTTGCAGTTACCCTAGCAATAGGATATCCACTCGCCTTTGAAGCAAGCGCAGAAGAACGCGAAACTCTTGGATTAACTTCGATTAAATAGTATTCGCTTGTATACGGATTTAACGCATATTGAACGTTACAACCACCTTCGATTTTAAGTTCCTTAATAATATTTAAGGCACTATCGTTAAGCATTTTAAGGTCTTTTTGGTTTAATGAGAGTATAGGAGCAACGACGATTGAGTCACCAGTATGAACACCAACGGGATCAACGTTTTCCATACCACAAATAGTAATAGCATGGTCGGTTCCGTCTCTCATTACTTCAAATTCAATTTCTTTATATCCCTTTACACTCTTTTCAACAAGAACTTGGCTAACAGGTGAAAGTTTGAAGGCGTTAAGACCAATTTCAATTAGTTCTTCTTCGTTTTCTGCAAAACCACCGCCCGTTCCACCAAGGGTAAACGCAGGACGCAACACTACGGGATAGCCAATTTCTTTTGCAGCTTTTTTGGCTTGCTCTATATTATACGTTATTTCCGAAGGAATAACCGGCTCTCCAATAGATTGACACATTTCCTTAAAAAGTTCTCTATCTTCAGCCCTTTCTATACTTTCACTTGGAGTACCTAAAAGTTCAACACGACATTCTTTAAGAACACCCTTCTTTTCTAGTTGCATTGCAAGGTTTAGTCCGGTTTGTCCACCGATACCGGGAACTATCGCGTCAGGACGTTCGTATCTAAGTATTTTAGCAACGTATTCAAGAGTCAAAGGCTCCATATAAACTTTATCTGCTATGGTCGTATCAGTCATTATCGTAGCAGGATTAGAGTTAACTAAAACAACTTCATATCCCTCTTCTTTAAGTGCCAAACAAGCTTGCGTTCCCGCATAGTCAAATTCAGCCGCTTGACCTATAACGATAGGACCTGAACCAATTATTAAAATCTTTTTTATGTCTGTTCTTTTTGCCATAATTGCCTCCCGATTGTAAAAGAATTATTTTTTATATACAACTTTACCGTTTTTAACGGTTAATAAATTTTCGCCAAACATTTTCATACCTTCAAAGGGCGTAGCTTTACCCATTGAAAGGAAATCAGTTGAATCAACTATAAACTCTTTGTCTAAATCCCAAATAGAATAGTCGCCAGTAATATCTATACCAAATCTTTTAGCAGGGTTATACGCCATTAGAATAACAAGGTGTTCCATGCTCATAATACCCGTTTTTACAAAATAGGTATACATCGCTGGGAAGGAAGTTTCAAGACCAACAACACCGAAAACGCTTTTTTCTAGCCCTCTACCTTTTTCTTCTTTCGAGTGTGGTGCGTGGTCGGTGGCTATCATATCAATCGTGCCGTCTAGCACCCCTTCTATAAGCGCTTGTTTATCACTTTTAGAGCGAATTGGTGGATTCATCTTAAATCTACCGTCTTCTTGCAAATCCAAATCGTCTAAAATTAAATAATGTGGCGCAGTTTCGCAAGTCACGTTAAGCCCTTTTTCTTTCGCTTTTCTAATAATTTCAACACTTTCCTTTGTTGAAACGTGGCACACGTGGTAGGCGCAATCGTATTTGCTTAACAACTCAACGTCCCTTTCAATCATTTTATATTCACTTTCAGAGCAAATACCCCTATGACCATGCGTTTTAGCATACTCACCAAGATGAATATACCCACCGTTTAACAAAGAATCGTCCTCACAATGACATACCAAAATCTTGTTAAGTTCCTTTGTCTTTTGCATAGCAAGTGAAATCATTTTTTCGTCTTGCACGCCTTTGCCATCGTCAGAAAAACCTATAACCTTGTCACTTAAAGCATCCAAGTCGGATAGTTCTTGTCCTTTTTGACCTACGGTTATCGAGGCGTAGGGATAAACGGAGATTACGGCGTTTTTCTTTATAATGTCAGTTTGAACTTTAAGGTTTTCAACACTATCAGGCACAGGGTTTAAATTCGGCATAGTGCAAACAGCCGTAAAGCCACCCCTTGCCGCCGATAAACTACCTGTTTTTATAGTTTCTTTATAAGAAAAACCCGGTTCTCTGAAATGCACGTGCACGTCACAAAAACCGGGTAAAATAGCCAAATTAGAACAATTACAAACGGATGATTTAAAATCATTAATAACGCTCAAATCAAGCGCTTTCCCTTGTGTATCCGTAACGTAATTTTTAATTTTAGAATTCATATTTTTATACCGAAATGATTTATTTATTTGAGATGTAAACGGCTGTTTCGCCATCCGTTTGATCGAGTTGTACGATAATCTTTTCATCGTTAGAAGTGGGAACGTTTTTACCAACGAAATCAGGTTTTATTGGTAATTCTCTATGCCCTCTATCTATCAAGACGGCAAGTTGAATGGCTTTTGGTCTTGCATATGAAAAAACGGTTTCTATTGCAGCCCTAACCGTTCGCCCCGTAAATAATACGTCGTCTACTATAATTACCGTTTTGTTGGTTAAATCAAAAGGAACGGTACTTTTAACGTCAACGCACTTTTTGTCCTCGGGAGAAATATCGTCTCTATGAAGAGTTATATCAAGTTCACCAACGTCAACCGAAACTCCCTCAAAGTTAAGAATATTGTCGTGAAGAATTTTAGCCAAAGGCACGCCACGGGTTTTTACGCCTAAAAGACAAACGCCTTTTACTCCCTTATTTCGTTCGATTACTTCGTGCGTAATTCTTATTAACGCTCTTTTGACGGCTAAATCGTCTAAAATCTTATTTTTGTATTCCACGATTATCCTTATAGTTTTTAAAAAAAACCTTGCTTACGTAAGCAAGGTTTTGAATACATTTATAAAGCTAGTTACCCAAAGACAACTAAATTTGTGTAAACAACCTTGCCAACATCTCGTATCAGCTTAAAGATTGACTATGCATTTATTATAGCACCTGCTTTTTAGGTTGTCAATTTAATAAGGTATTCTTTTAAAATTAATTTAAAAAGTTTTATTATAAAGTTGCGGCAATAACGGCTTTGATAGTATGCATACGGTTCTCTGCTTGGTCAAAAACTATCGAACTATCACTCTCAAAAACCTCGTCTTCAACCTCCATACAATCTATGCCAAATTTATCGTAAACTTGTTTGCCGACTGTGGTTTTAAGATCGTGGAAAGCAGGCAAACAATGCATAAATTTACAATCTTTTGCTCCGTTATTTATAAGTTTTTTCGTCACTCTATAAGGCGATAAGTTTTCAATACGCTCTTCCCATACTTCTTCAGGTTCACCCATAGATACCCAAACGTCCGTATAAATAACGTTTGCATTTTTAGTAGCTATCATCGGGTCTTCGATAAACTCCAACACAGCACCCGTTTGTTTAGCAATTTCCTGACATTTTTCAATAAGTTTAATATCGGGAAAATACTCTTTTGGTGCACACGCTACAAAGTGCATACCCATCTTTGCAGCACCAACCAATAAAGAGTTACCCATATTATAACGGGCATCTCCCATGTATACGAGTTTAATTGCTTTGAGTTTGCCAAAAACCTCTTTTATGGTTAAAAAATCCGCAAGAATTTGAGTAGGGTGTGACTCGTTAGTAAGTCCGTTCCACACGGGTACTCCCGCATATTTTGCAAGATTTTCAACTATTTCTTGCCCGTAACCACGATATTCTATTCCGTCGAACATTCTACCTAAAACTCTTGCCGTATCTTCAATACTTTCTTTCTTCCCCATTTGAGAAGATTGTGAGTCTAAATATACCGGATGAATACCTAAATCAGCGGCAGCAACTTCAAACGCGCAACGAGTTCTAGTGCTTGTTTTTTCAAATAATAAAGCAATATTTTTACCTTGAAACGTTGCATGGTTTATTCCTGCTTTTTTCTTGGCTTTAAGATCTGCCGAAAGGTCTAAAAGTCCTTGAATTTCTTCGGGGGTAAAGTCTAATATCTTCAAAAAGTTTTTGCCTTTTAAATTCACTTTTTCTCTCCTTAATGTATACTAAAGGTTGATATCATCTAAAATTTTTCTAACTTCTTTTATTTGCATTTCAACTGAGGAAACTGACGTTCCACCTAAACTTATACGTTTTGAAACACAAGTTTTAAGGTCGATTGCTTGATAAACGTCACTATCAAAAACGTCTGAAAATTGCTTGTATTCTTCAAGAGAAAGCGTTTCTAACGTTTTATTTTCTTCTATACACTTTTTAACGATTTGACCTGATATTTTATATGCGGAACGAAATGCAAGTCCCTTTTTCACCAAGTAGTCAGCCATATCGGTGGCGTTAATAAACCCTTTACTTGCTGCGTTTTTCATATTTTCAGTATTAGCCGTTAGAGTTTTAATCATTTTGCTAAAAATACTTAAACATTTAATTACCGTTTCCGCACCGTCAAAAACTGATTCTTTATCTTCTTGCATGTCCTTGTTATATGCAAGTGGCAAACCTTTAAGCACGGTAAGAATTCCCATCAAATCGCCGTAAACCCTACCCGTTTTACCTCTACAAAGTTCAGCCATGTCGGGATTTTTCTTTTGAGGCATAATAGACGAGCCTGTGGTATATTCATCAGATAAGGTAATAAACTTAAACTCCCAACTTGCCCAAAGAATGATTTCTTCACTAAATCTTGATAGGTGTGCCATTACTAGCGAACAGCATGCTAGAAACTCAACACAAAAATCTCTATCCGAAACACCATCGATACTATTTAGACAAGGCTTGTCAAAACCCAGTTTTTCAGCTTCGTATACCCTATCGGTTAAATAAGTAGTTCCCGCCAAAGCACAACTTCCGATTGGACAAACGTTCATCCTTTTATAACAATCGTTAAAGCGTTCTACGTCCCGCAAAAACATCATAGCGTATGCCATCAAATGATGTCCAAACGTTATTGGTTGCGCACGTTGAAGATGGGTATATCCCGGCATAATATCGCATTTGTATTCTTCTGCTTTGTTAGTAACGGTTTCCACTAGTTCTTTAAGAAGATTAACGATAGTTGTAACTTGATCTTTTAAATACATTCTCAAATCCAATGCAACTTGGTCGTTACGGCTTCTTGCAGTATGTAATTTCTTACCGACGTCACCAATACGCTCGGTAAGAACTTGTTCAACAAACATGTGTATGTCTTCACAATTTTCATCAAAAGGCAACTTACCACTTTCAACGTCGGTTAAAATTCCTTCAAGTCCTTGTATAAGTTTGTCGGCTTCTTCTTGTGTAATAATCCCAGTAACACCAAGCATAGAAGCATGAGCCATACTGCCCGTTATATCTTGCTTATAAAGTTTACAGTCAAATGATATAGACGAGTTAAAATCGTCTGCCAATTTATCGGTAACAGCGTTACTTACGCCTTCCCACATCTTAGCCATATAATTCCCTCACGATAAAAGTCCCGTAAACTACGGGACAATTATTCTTATTTTTTATTTTTCTTATCAACCAATGCTTGAACTTTAATCGGCAATCCGTAAAGGTTAATGAATCCCGCCGAATCCTTTTGGTCGTAATCACTTTCACCAAAAGTAGCAATTTCTTCGCTATAAAGCGAATAATCACTCCACACACCTGCATTTATCATATTGCCCTTGTAAAGTTTTAATCTAACCTTACCGGTAACTTTCTCTTGCGTTTTATCAACGAAAGCAGACAATGCTTCGCGAAGTGGAGTAAACCATTGACCGTTATAAACCAACTCGCCGAAAGTAACTGCTAGTTTTTGTTTTTCGTGCATAGTCATCTTGTCTAAGCAAATGCTTTCTAAAACGCTGTGTGCTTTATATAAAATTGCGCCACCGGGAGTTTCATAAACACCACGACACTTCATACCAACTAAACGGTTTTCAACGATATCTAGTAAGCCGATACCGTTAGCACCACCGAGTTTATTAAGTTCTAAAATAATTTGTTTTGCAGAAAGTTTTTTTCTGTCTAGCGCAACGGGAACGCCTTTTTCAAAATCCAACTCAACATAAGTTGGCTTATCAGGAGCTTGAATTGGAGAAACGCCCATTTCCAAGAAACCCTCTTTTTCATATTGAGGTTCGTTTCCGGTATCTTCAAGATCCAAACCTTCATGGGATAAATGCCACAAGTTTTTATCTTTGGAGTAGTTGGTTTCTCTATTTATCTTTAATGGTACGTTATGAGCTTCTGCGTAATCAATTTCTTCTTCACGAGATTTAATATTCCATTCACGCCAAGGAGCAATAATCGGAATATCTGGTGCAAAATACTTTAAGGTAAGCTCGAAACGAACTTGGTCGTTTCCCTTACCGGTACAACCGTGAACGATAGCGTCTGCATTTTCCTTAATTGCAATTTCAGCAAGTCCTTTCGCTATACAAGGACGAGCGTGGCTAGTGCCAAGGAAATATTCTTCGTACAAAGCGCCTGCTTTCATGGTAGGAATAATAAAATCATTAACGTATTCTTCGGTAAGATCTAAAACGTAAAGTTTAGAAGCACCGGTTTTTAACGCCTTTTCTTCCAATCCTTCCAACTCATCGGCTTGACCTACGTTACCAGCAACGGCAACTACTTCACAATTGTTATAATTCTCTTTAAGCCAAGGGATGATAATTGAAGTATCAAGACCACCCGAATATGCTAAAACTACCTTTTTAATTTTACTTTTATCCATAATATCTCTCTTTGCGGTTATTGAATTTGTTTATATAAAGTTTTTGCACCGCTTACGTTACGGTTTAATTATACTTTGACCATTAAGATTTGTCAAACAATTTTAGATTAAATTTGCTAAATTTTTTAATAAATATTCATATTTTTAGTATTATATGAATGATTTTATGAATATTTTATTAATTAATTCGTTTTTGGATAACGTTTGAGTGTAATTTACCATAGTTCAGCTAGTTCAAGAACTAATTTCTCGGTTTTTTCCCAACCTAAACAAGGGTCGGTTATAGACTGTCCGTATACCCCACAGTCTCCTTTTGGTTGCGCTCCGTCTAGAATATAACTTTCTATCATTAAGCCCTTGACGAGTTTGTGAATATCTGAATTCACCCTGCAACTATGAATAACTTCCTTAGAAATTCTTGGTTGTTCTAGGAATTGTTTTCCTGAGTTAGAGTGGTTCACGTCTATAACGACGCCTGGGTTTTTTAGCCCGTTTTTAGCGTATAAATCATAAACGTCTAAAAGGTCTTCGTAATGATAGTTAGGATGAGTTTTGCCATGTTTATCAACGTAACCACGCAATACTGCGTGAGAATATTCGTTACCTTCAGATTTTACTTCCCACCCCCTATATAAAAACAAATGAGAGCTTTGAGCAGCTTTAATGGAATTAATCATAACACTAAGATCACCACCCGTTGGATTCTTCAAGCCAACGGGAACGTCTAAACCACTTGCAACTAGTCTATGTTGTTGATTCTCCGTCGAGCGAGCGCCTACCGCAACGTATGCAAGAACGTCTGAAAGATATCTATGGTTTTCAGGATAAAGCATTTCGTCTGCGCACGCAAACCCAGTTTCTTCTAAAACCTTCATATGCAACGATCTTATTGCAACTATACCTTTAAGCAAGTCGGGCGCAGAATTCGGGTCGGGTTGATGCAACATACCTTTATATCCTTCGCACGTCGTTCTAGGCTTATTAGTATATACACGTGGAATAATAACTATCCTATCAGACACTTTGTCTTGTAGTTTTCTAAGCCTTGAAATATAATCCAAAACAGGAGCTTCGGTATCTGCCGAACAAGGTCCTATAACTAGCATTAACTTATCGGACTTTCCACTTAATATATCCTTAGTCTCTTCAATTTGTTTTTCTCTAATTACGGCTAGTTCGGGTTTTAATGGGAACTGCTCTTTTACGTCTTTTGGAATAGGTAGTTTTCTATAAAAATGCATATTCATAACGGTTACTTCCTTTTTTATTTTTTAGTTGGTTTGTCGAAAAGCATTCTTCTCTCAGTAGCTTTTCTCATCATCTCTCGCATAGACTTTTCGTCGCCTTTATCAATCATTGCTCTAAGCTTATTAAACTCGTCGATAAACAGATCCATTTGTTCTAGCAAGCAATCTTTGTTAAGCGAAAACAACTCGCTCCACATTCTATCGTTTATTTTAGCGATTCTAGTTAAATCCCTAAAAGAGTCGCCGGTGTATTTCTCCAAATTCGGCTCTTGATTGCAAGTCATTAACGAAACCGCAATACAGTGCGTTAACTGTGAAAGAAAGGCTATCATCTTATCGTGTTCTTCAATAGACAACTCGGAAATCCTAGAAAAGCCTAGTATTTCACCTAGTTTTTTACAAGTTTCAATGCCTTCTTTTGTGTTTTTTGGTGTATTTATAACAATAAAATTAGCCCCTTTAAAAACGTTAGCATCACTATATCTAACGCCACTCGCCTCTCTACCCGCCATAGGGTGAGCCGAAACGTATTCAACGTCCTCTCGGAGAATAGGTTGAATTTTATCAACCACACCTGCTTTAACACCCGTAACGTCGGTAATAAGCGTACCAGCAGAGAACAAGCTTTGATTTTTTTCTATCCACTCAACGAATGTTTTCGGATATATTGCAAAAATAATCAATTTACATTTGGCAATTAATTCAGCGTCTAATTTGGTTGTTCCAAAGAAGATAAATTTATTCTTTAACGCATAGTCTATATCTTCTTGATTTTTTGTAATACAGTTAACCTTGTACCCAGCGTTAGTAAGCGCCTTAGCGTAACCACCACCGATTACACCAAGACCAATAATAAGAATTTCAGTATCTTTATTAAGCGTCATATTCAGCCACCTCTAAACCTAGTTTTCTTAAATCTTCGTAAAATGCTGGATAACTCTTATCTACACACTCAGCTCCTATAATTTCCCCACCTGTTAAGGTACATAAAATTGATAGCGACATAGCTATTCTATGGTCGTTATGCCCGTCCAAACTTTCTATCGGCGCATGAAAATCTGCTGGATAAACAACTACTTTATCGTCGTATACGGTCACCGAAGTTCCAAACTTCCTAAGTTCTTCCGCCATCGCAGAAGCTCTATCGCTTTCTTTAATTTTAAGTCTTGCCGTGCCGTTAAAAACGCCACCGTTTTTCGCGGCAGCAACGGCAAATAAAACGGGTCCTAAGTCAGGACAATTGCCTATATGAATGGTTGGCACGCCCGATTCAAGCATTTTAAAATACTTCTTATAAACTGCGTCCCCTTGTATGCTATCAGGATTTAACCCTTCAACGGCTACCGACGAACCAAACAAGTTTAAGGCATCTGGAAAAGCAGCCCCAGAATAATCACCTTCCACGAATACGGTGGACGGCTTATATTTTTGATTCCCAGGGATATATAACGTATGCTCGTCCTCCCAATAACTTTGAACTCCAAAATGTGATTGGGCTTGTCTAGTCATTTCTATATAAGAACGACTTTCAACCGGTGGAATAATCTTTATTCTACTATCCTTACACATCGTAGGCAATACGAATAGCAGTCCACTAATAAATTGACTACTCACGTTGCCAACCACCGTAAAATCTCCGCTCTTTAACGGCCCTTTTATAGTAATAGTTTGTCCGTCGGCTATAAAATCAAGTTTTCTTTCTTTACAAAGGTTAGCGTAAACGTCCATAGGTCTTTGCATAAGAGTTTTAGAGCCCTTAAACATTACGGTTTTTCCAATAGCAAGCGCAATTGGAATTAAAAATCTCAACGTACTACCGCTTTCTCTGCAAAACAATACGTCGTTTGGAATCATATGTTTAACGTTTTTACCCATTATCATTACCGAACTACCGTCAACGCTAGCATTAACTCCAAGTGCTTTCAGACAGTCTAAAGTTGCCCACACGTCAACACAATCGGAAATACCGTTAACTATACTTTCCCCCTCGCACAAAGCCGAACAAATAAGCATCCTATGAGCCATGCTTTTAGATGGAGGACATACTATACTTCCCTTTGCAATACCCTTTTTTATTTTTACAGTCATCTTTTACTCCTGTCCGTTTACTAAATAATCAATTGCCAATAAATAACCGTTTATTCCCTCGCCAGAGATAGTTTTAACGCAAGCCCTACGAATATAACTTATCTGTCTAAAATCTTCCCTTTCTTCAATCTTGGAAATATGAACTTCCACACATTTAACGTTAGTAGCTTTTACTGCATCTAAAAGCGCAACGCTTGTGTGCGTATAAGCACCCGGATTAATCACTATGCCATCGAATTTATCAAAATATGCTTGTTGTATTTTATCTACTAAATCGCCTTCGTGATTAGATTGAAATATTTCTACTTGAACGTTTAATTGACTACAATGCTCGTTTATTTTGTCACATAAAGTTTTATAATCAGTCTTTCCATACACGTCGGGTTCTCTAACACCTAACATATTAAGGTTTGGCCCGTTTATCACCATTATTTTCATAGCAATTCTCCAATAATTTTATTTGCGACAATCTCTGGCAAACAATCTGCTTTGATAAAGTTATCACAAGTTCTTTTATATATATCGTACCTTTCGTTATAGCGTTTTTCTATCTCAGACCTGTTAAGAGCAAGCGGTCTATCCGAAGTGGGGGTTAAATCTTCCAAAGGTCTATCGATAAAAATTATTTTTCCGTTACGCTTTAAGTCGTCAACGTTGCTATCCTTTAATACTGCTCCGCCGCCCGTAGCAATAATTTTTCCTGACAACGAGCTAATACTTTCAATAGTTTTAGATTCCATTTCTCTAAAAATCTTCTCACCCATTTCAGCAAAAATATCACTAACTTTCTTTCCTGAATTTTGTTCGATAAGTTTATCCGTATCTATTACTTCAAGATTAAGTTTTTCGGCAAGAATACCACCGACCGTCGTTTTTCCACACGACGGCATACCCGTCAAAACAAGGTTGCATTTTTCAAGATAAATCTTTTTATATATTTTATCTAGCAAATCTTCACTATAACTAGTTTGACAAAAATACTCTGACGCCTTAACCGCTTGCGCAACCAACATATAAAGTCCGCCCTGAGCGGGAACGCCTTTTCTTTGGGCGTCGATTACAAGCTGAGTTCTTAAAGGATTATAAATCGCGTCTATTACACCATTTAAATTATTAAAACCTTTTAGGTCAATAACCTTTCCCTTAACGTTAGGATACATCCCCACAGGAGTCGTGTTTATTATTACGTTTATCTTCTCACTAAGTTTATATAACTGAGAGTAGTCTATACAACCTTGCTTTTCCTCTCGGCTTACCTTATAAATGGTTTTAGCGCCCAAATCCTTTACCACGGCCGTAGCGGTGTGCGAAGTGCCTCCCGTACCCAAAATAGCAACGTTTTTACCACAAACCGAAATGCCAGTATTTTCTATAAGTTTTTGCATACCGTAATAATCGGTATTATAGCCGTATAGTTTACCGTTTTTGTTAACTACTGTATTTACAGCACCAATTGAAAGGGCCTTTTCGTCAACGAAATCAAGTAATTCAATTACCCTTTTTTTATATGGAATAGTCACGTTTACGCCAAGAAAATCCTTGTCGATTATAAACTTATCAAAGTCTTCGGGAGTTAATTCTTTTAATTGATAATCGTAATCAGAAATAAGTTTATGTATATCCTTAGAAAAACTGTGTCCTAGTTTTTCTCCTATTAAGCCATATTTCATTTAACTACCTTTACCCGTTAATTTTATTTAAGAAGTCCGTACCAAATTTAACTGCAAGCGCATCTGCAATCGTAATCGCCGTCAGCGCGTTTACAACAGCCCTTGCCCTATGGATTATTGCAGGATCATGCCTACCCTTTATTTCAAGCACTTGTTCTTGCATAGTATTAAGGTTAACCGTTTGTTGTTCCTTATAAATGGAAGGGGTAGGTTTAACTACCGAACGAAAGACTATTGGCATTCCGTTAGAAATTCCACCATTGATACCACCATTGTTATTAGTTTTTGTCCTTACTTGGTCTCCTTCAAGAACGAACGCATCGTTCATCTGGCTACCATAACCATTTGCAAAACTAAACCCCGCGCCAAACTCTACTCCTTTTATTCCCGGAATAGAAAACATTGCGTGCGAAATTAAACTTTCCAAACTATCAAACCAAGGTTCCCCGATACCAGCCGGCAAACCAAGTACCACAGTTTCTAAAACCCCACCAACGCTATCGCCTTGTTCACCCGCATTTTCAATTTCCTTTTGCATTTGTACTGCAACGTCATCATCTATTACGGGGAAAGCTTTACAATTAACGGACACAAGGTCGTCCAGTCCGTCAATAGACTTGTCTTTTATACCGCGAAGCAAAGATATATGAGAAGCAACGTAAATACCTTTTTCTTCAAGAGCTCTTTGTAAAATAGCACCAACGGCAACTAACGCAGCCGTTATTCTTCCTGAAAAATGCCCGCCACCACGATAGTCTTGAAAGCCGTTATACTTAATATTTGCAGTATAATCGGCATGTGAGGGACGTGGCAGGTATTTAAGTTGATCGTAGTCCTTACTACTAGTATTTGAGTTGGGTATTAATAAGCAAATTGGTGTTCCCGTCGTGTAGCCGTTAAAAACACCGCTCACAATAGAAAACTCGTCCTTTTCCACTCTACCGGTAGAAATACAACCAAACGGTCTTCTTTTTGAAAGTTGATTTTTTATATAATCTATATCAACCAATATTCCGGAAGGCACGCCGTCTAATACAGCGCCTATTTGTTCTCCGTGGCTTTCGCCGAACAACGTTATAGTTATTGAATTACCAAACGTATTTTTCATATTACACACCCTTAAACTCGTCGATAGTTAGTTTTGCAAGTTCGCTAACGCTAAATTTAGCAAAACGGAATTTCCCAATTTCTTCAACTAAAACTACGCTAACTTCACCGTTTTTTATCTTTTTGTCATGTTCAAGAAAACTATTAACTTTTTCTTTATCGATAACGCAATCGGTTGGCAAGCCTACCTTTTGCAAAACTGAAACTAAACGTTTTTTAACGTCTCCGTTAGATATTGCTTTCATACCAAGAGCAACACACTCCCCGTGATACAACTTTTCCTTTTCTTGTTGCGCTTCGATTACGTGCCCAATAGTATGACCAAAGTTAAGCACTTTTCTTAGTCCATTTTCTTTTTCATCCGTTTGAACAACGTGTCTTTTAATTTTTAAACAAGATGCAATTACGTATAAAAAATTATCAATAATTTCTTGATAACTAGATTTTTCAAAAAATTCGAACAAATGCTCATCGCTCGTCATAGACATTTTTATAGCTTCTGAAAGCCCACATAATATTTGACGTTTAGGCAAGGTTTTTAAAAGATCTATATCAACGATTACTGCCTTTGGTTGATAAAAAGCACCTATAACGTTTTTTATACCGTTAAAATTAATTGCCGTTTTGCCACCTATTGAAGAATCCACCTGAGAAAGCAAGGTGGTTGGGATATTATAAAAATCAATCCCTCTCATATAACACGAAGCGGCAAAACCCGAAAGATCGCCAACGACGCCACCACCAACGGCAACCACACAGTCACCCCTATCCATTTTAAGTTCACACATTTTATCAAGTAAAACTTGTAAGGTGGCAAAACTTTTAGATCTTTCACCTTCTTCCACACACACAAGACTACCTTGTTTGCATTGTTTTAGCACGGAGTTTGCATAATCACTAGGCACTCCCTTGTCTGTCACAACCAAAACTTTTCTTTCTAAATTAAGATATTGGCTAGCTTTATCAATTAAGCAGTTGCCAATCAAAATATCATAACCACCACTAGGTAGACTTAAATGTAATTTTTCCATTCGAAAAACCCCGTTAAATATTTTTTATATACGTTCCAACAGCCTTTAATTTATCACAATAATCAGAAAGGTCTTCCATCATTGCCTTTCCTTCGTCGGTATTGATATTTCCCTCGGCTTCCACGTAGAAATAATACTGCCACAACAATTCCTTCATCGGACGAGAACGCAAGGTCCTCATGTTAAAACCGTGTCTACCAATAACTTCAATTGCCTTTGCCAATGCACCAGCCTGGTTTCTAACCGTAAACAACAATATTGTATGAACACCCATTTCGTCTCTCTTATGTTTACTTTCAGACCTTGACAGTACAACGAATCTAGTTGTGTTACTAGCGCTAGAATTAATATTTTTCTCTAATACCTTTAATCCAAAAATCTCAGCGGCCTCTACGCTTCCGATTGCAGCAACGGATTTATCGTTAAGCTCGGCAACCTTTTTTACAGCAAGCGCAGTATTCGTGTATTCAATTGGCGAAAAACCATGACTTATTATATATTCAGAACATTGCCCTAGAGCTTGTTGATGACTAATAACTTGTTTAATATCTTCTAATTTAGCATCCTTATGGCAAATAAGGTTATGCGATACGTTAAGTTCCGTTACCTCGTTTATATATAGTGAACCGGAAAACATAAGGTCGCTAACTTGACCAACGTCGCCGTTGTAACTATTTTCAATGGGTAATACAACACACTCGCACTCGCCTTTTTCAACTGCTCTATAAGCACTTTCAAAATTGCCATAAGAAATCTTTCTTGCAGTTGGAAATAGTTTACAAGCTGCAATATGAGCAAAAGCCCCTTCCGTGCCGGAGTACGCAACCCTTACCCCCTCCATCAACATAGATTGATAATTTCTTGATACTTCCATGTTGTTTTTTATAAAATTAACGTAATAAGCGCGCAATATAGGATCTTCTACTAAGTCGGAATTCCTTTTTATAACCTCCTGTTCTCTAACAGGATCGAATATTTGCATACCGTGTTCGCTTTTATATTCAGCAACCAACTTTGCAGCCCCCATTCTTTCAACGAAAAGGTCAGCCATTTGCTTATCAACTTTGTTTATAATTTCTCTAGCTTTAAGTAATCTATCGTCCATAATTTCACCCTTAAATTAAATTGTAACTTTCAGCAAGTTTTTTAAATGCCGGCAAAGATTTTTCAATTTGTTCAGTAGTAACGCAATAAGATATTCTAACGTATCCTTTGCAACCAAAATCATCACTCGGCACGAATATTATTTCAAATTGTTTTGCTCTTTCGCAAAATTCGTAAGCGTCCTCTACGGGAGATTTTAAGAATAAATAAAACGCTCCATCCGGTTTTACTGCCGTAAACCCATATTCAGTTAGTTTTTTAAGCAATAGTTTTCTGTTCGTATCGTAAACGTCAACGTCGGAAGTCTTTCCTAAACAATAAGGCAATACTTTTTGCAATAAACTAGGCGCACACACAAACCCAAGAGCCCTACCCGCGCCACAAATTGCTTGATATACTTCTAAAAAGCTATCTACCTTAGGCGACACTAACACGTAACCGATTCTTTCGCCAGGTATGGATAAAGACTTACTATAAGAATAACAAACGATTGTGTTATTATAAAACTTAGGAACGAAAGCAACTTTAACGTCCCCGTAAACCAATTCTCTATACGGTTCGTCGCAAATAATATAAATGGGTTTAGAATAACGTTCTTGCGCATTTTGAAACATATCACAAAGTTTTTGCACGTTTTCTTTTGAAATAACTGCACCAGTTGGATTATTCGGGGAATTGATTATAATAGCAGCAGTATTTTTATTAATAGCCTTTTCAAGTTTATCAAAATCAGGTTGAAAGGTAACCTGATCACACAAAACTTCCCTTACTACTCCACCACATCTTTCAATAAACACCTTATATTCAGGGAAATATGGAGCTAAAACAATAACTTCTTCACCTTGATTAACAAGCGCCGTAAGCGAACAAGTTAACGCAGCAGCTGCCCCCACGGTCATATACAAGCAATCTTTACTATATTCAACGGAATGTGTTTTGTTAACGTATTCTATAATAGATTGACGAACGTTTGCATCTCCTTGTGCCGAAGTGTATCCGTGCACGCTAATAGGATCGCTTTCATTTAGCAATTTCACAAGATTCTCATTAACACAATCAGGTGCAGGGACACTAGGATTACCCAAAGAAAAATCAAACACGTTTTCTTCCCCAATCTCAGCCTTACGTATCTTTCCATATTCAAAAAGTTCTCTTATAACGGATCTCTTAGCGCCAAGTCCTTGCATCTTTTTATTTATCATTTCAAACCTTCCTTAGTTAACAGTGTTAACATATACTTTTGATTATTATTATACATATAAACGTGTGATTGTCAAGTATATATGTAAAAAAATTGATATTTTACTAGAAAATTTCTTGATAATACAAGTCGTAAATATACTTTATTATTTTGCTTGCAAATATTATTAATATATGTTAAAATATCGAATGTTAATAGTGTTAACTTGATAAGGAGCGTTATGGATACAAGTCAATTTGATTCAGGATTAAGACATAGACTTATTCTTGCTGGTCTAAAAGAACTTGAAGATCACGGTGTTAAAGATTTTTCTTTAAGAAGGGTTGCGATCAACGCAGAAGTGTCTTGTGCAGCCCCATATAGACACTTTAAGGACAAAGAACAACTTATAGCAGGAATTATAGATTACGTTAAGGACGGATGGCAGTTACTAGCAAAGCAAATCGAACAAGTATTTAACCAAAATAATAGACAATTAATAATTGAACTATGTCTTTCATTCGTTAAGTTTTGGATAGCAAACGGATATTTTAGGTCGGTTTTATCTTTAAACGAAGGTAATAACGATAAAAACCACAACCTATTAATGAAAGATTTTGACACCCCGATAGAAAATGCAGTAAATCAATATCTAGCAAAAAAGAATAACACTTCCTCGGACGACGTTTCACTATCGTTTAACGTATTATCAGCTACGTACGGCACTTTAATGCTTATAAACAAGCAAGCCTACACGTCCGAGCAAGCACTTAAATTATTAAAACAACAATTAAACAAACTCATATAAAAAGATTAAATATATCAAATCAGAGTTTTTATAAAAATTTTAAACAAAATAAAAGGCTAACGAAATATATTCGTCAGCCTTTTTTCGATTAAAAATAATACACAATATTGTTTATATTTATATTATTTAAAGTATTTAACTGCTTGGGCAAACATTTTTATATCGTATTCTCCATAAACGTTTTTGTACAAGCCGTTTCCTATTCTTTCAGAGTGTCCCATCTTACCAAACACCCTACCGTCAGGCGAAGTAATACCTTCAATTGCAAACGTAGAACCATTTGGGTTAAACGCAACGTCATAAGTAGGATATCCATCAAGATCAACGTATTGAGTTGCTATTTGCCCGTTTTTAATTAACTGTTCTAAAAGTTCTTTATTCGCAACGAATCTGCCCTCTCCGTGAGAGATTGGAACGTTATATATATCACCAACGTTTGTGTTTGCAAGCCATGGCGACTTGTTAGACGCTATTCTAGTACGAACGATTTTAGATTGGTGTCTACCTATGGTATTAAAGGTTAAGGTAGGACAATTTTCGTCCGTATCAATTATTTTTCCAAACGGAACTAATCCTAATTTTATTAGAGCTTGGAAACCGTTACAAATACCACACATCAAACCGTCTCTCTTGTCTAGAAGTTCGGTTACGCTTTGTTTTATAGCGTCGTTTCTAAAAAATGCAGTAATGAATTTACCACTTCCGTCCGGTTCGTCACCACCTGAGAAACCACCCGGAACGAATATCATTTGCGATTCACGTACTTTTTTAGCAAACTTCTCTACACTTTCGGAAATATCCGATGCAGAAAGATTTTTTATTACAAAAATCTCTGCCTGAGCGCCGGCGTCAGTTACTGCTTTTGCGCTATCAAACTCGCAGTTAGTTCCAGGGAAAGCAGGAATTAATACTTTTGGTTTTGCGACCTTAATATTCGTCGTATATCTTTCGGTTGCAGTATAATCACAAGAAGGAATACTTTCGTTTGCAAATGCAATGTTGCAAGAATATACACTTTCCAACTTGTCTTCATAAGATTTGCATAATTTTGCAAGACTTATGCAATCATTTTTATATTCAATAACGTCTTTATCGGTTACAATACCTAAAAGTTTACCTTCAACGTCGTCAGATACTTCAACGATAAATCCACCGTATAGGTATCCAAACAAATTATCTAACGTTAACTCGTCGTTAAACTTAAAGCCAAGTCCGTTACCCATACACATTTTAAGAACGCCTTCTGCTACGCCGCCATAAGTTGGAGTCCAACAAGCAAATGCTCTTCCCGATTCAACTAGCGATCTAACGAAAGCAAAATTCTCAACAAGCGATTTAGCCGTTGGAAGACCGTTTTTGTCGTATTCGGGAGCAACGATAATTACTTTATGACCTGCTTTTTTAAATTCGTTTGATAAAACGTATTTAGTTTTGTCTGTAGTAACGGCAAAAGATACTAGCGTTGGTGGAACGTCTATATTTTCAAAAGAACCACTCATAGAGTCCTTGCCACCGATAGAGCCTATACCTAAATCTAATTGTGCCTTAAACGCACCGAGTAACGCAGATAAAGGTTTACCCCAACGTTTGCCGTCTTTTCCAGGACGTTCAAAATATTCTTGGAAGGTCAAGTACACGTCGTTAAAACTTGCACCTGTGGCAATAAGTTTACTTACGCTTTCAACTACTGCAAGATACGCGCCGTGATAAGGACTTTTTTCAGTTAAGAATGGGTTATAACCCCATGACATTACCGAACAATCGTCCGTATGCCCTTTTTCTACTGAAACTTTTTGTACCATAGCTTGAATAGGCGTTAATTGGTATTTACCACCAAATGGCATCAATACCGTACCAGCGCCAATCGTGGAGTCAAATCTTTCGCTAAGTCCACGTTTAGAACAAACGTTAAGGTCACTAGCAAGCGCAAAATAGCCTTCTTCAAAACTTTGTGGAATATCTTTAGAATAGTCTTTACAGTTTTCAGGAGTTATAGACACGTGCTTTTCTGCACCGTTAGAATTCAAGAATTCCCTACTAATATCAACTATTTTATTTCCATTCCAAGTCATCGTAAGTCTCGGATCAGCTTTAACGGTAGCAACGGGACAAGCCTGCAAGTTTTCCATTTTTGCAAGACTTATAAACTTTTCAACGTCCTTGCTTTCAACAACTACGGCCATACGTTCTTGCGATTCGCTTATTGCAAGTTCGGTACCATCTAAGCCCTCGTACTTTTTAGGAACTGCGTTAAGGTTAATATCTAAACCGTCGGCAAGTTCGCCAATAGCAACTGATACACCACCAGCACCAAAGTCATTACAACGTTTTATCATTTGGCAAGCTTGTTTGTTTCTAAACAATCTTTGAAGTTTTCTTTCTTCGGGTGCGTTACCCTTTTGTACTTCTGCACCACAAGTTTCTACTGAGTGTAAATCGTGAGATTTAGATGAACCTGTTGCGCCACCAATACCATCTCTACCCGTGCTTCCACCTAGCAAAATAACAACGTCACCGGCTTCTGGGCGTTCTCTACGAACGTTTTCAGCAGGTGTTGCTGCAACGACTGCGCCAATTTCCATACGTTTTGCTGCATATCCATCGTGGTATAACTCGTCAACGATACCCGTCGCAAGACCAATTTGGTTACCATAAGAAGAATATCCTGCGGCAGCAGTAGTAACTATCTTTCTTTGTGGTAATTTACCCTTAATAGTTTGACTAATAGGTTTTAGTGGATCGGCAGCACCCGTCACACGCATCGCACCGTAGACGTAAGACCTACCGGAAAGTGGGTCTCTTATTGCACCACCAATACAAGTTGCAGCCCCACCGAAAGGTTCTATTTCGGTTGGGTGATTGTGTGTTTCGTTCTTGAATAATAGCAACCATTTCTCTGGTTTGCCGTCAACTTCAATATCAATTTTTACAGTACAAGCGTTAATCTCTTCCGATTCATCAAGCTTATCGAGTTTCCCTTGTTTTTTAAGTTGTTTTACTGCTATCGTCGCCAAATCCATAAGACAAATGGGTTTAGTTCTATTAAGAGATTTTCTTACAGCAATATATTCATCGTATGCCGATTGTAAAAGTTGGTCTTCAAACTTAACTTCATCAATAACCGTTAAAAAGGTGGTATGACGGCAGTGATCGGACCAATAAGTATCTATCATACGAATTTCAGTAATGGTAGGATTACGGTTTTCTTTTTTGAAATAATCTTGGCAAAAAGCAATGTCGTCGTTATCCATTGCAAGTCCGTACTTTTTAACAAAATCAGCCAAACCATGTTTGTCAAGATTTATAAATCCTTCTAACGTTTCAACGGTTGTAGGGATATCGTAGTCGGTCGCCAAGGTTTGTGGTTTTTCTAGTGATGCTTCTCTCGCTTCAACGGGATTAATTACGTGGCTTTTTATGCGTGCAAATTCTTGTTCTGTCAAATTTCCATATAGAGCGTAAACTTTT
Source organism: Clostridia bacterium (assembly GCA_017399945.1). Classification (GTDB taxonomy): domain Bacteria; phylum Bacillota; class Clostridia; order Christensenellales; family Borkfalkiaceae; genus UBA1259. The sequence continues at coordinate 71,427 of JAFQAQ010000005.1, read as the reverse complement.
GCCGTCTTTACGATAGGACGTTCCCCACAAGAAATAATTTGTATGCATTGTGCAGCTGAATCTGCACGCTGATCAAACTGTCCGGGCAAATATTCAACTGCAAATACTAACCCACCCGCATAATCGGGTTCTTCATAAGTTAAATCAAGTTGTGGTTCGGAAAACACCGTGGTAACACACTTGTCGAACAATTCTTTATCTATATTCTCAGCATCGTATCTATTAAAAATACGTAGGTCGGTAAGCGAAGATATTTCCAAAAACTCTTTAATTTCATTTAAAAGCGATTTTGCCTCTAACGCTTCCGATTTCTTTTTCTCAACGTAAACTCTATAAACCATATTAGTCCTCCAACGCTTTTAACGCCCTTGCTCCGATATCTTTTCTGTAATAAGCCTTGTCAAAGGTAACTTTATCAATTTGTTCGTATGCTTTTTTAATTGCCGATTTAAGATTTTTATCAGTGCAAGTAACACCAAGAACTCTACCGCCATCAGTAAGTAATTTGCCTTGATTTAATTTAGCACCGGCATAATAAATCTCTCCGTCGATATTGTCATTTTGCTCAATAACGTATCCTTTTTGATAACTTTCAGGATATCCGTTTGATGCCATTATAACGCAACACGCACTGTCCGACGAAAATTCAACGTCAGAATAATCAAGCGTACCCCTTGCAGTCTTTTGCATAATCGTTAACAAGTCACTTTTTAATAATGGTAATACAACTTGCGTTTCAGGATCACCAAAACGGCAGTTGTATTCAATTACTTTTGGTCCATTTTTAGTAATCATTAAACCAAAATACAAGCAACCCTTAAAGGTTCTACCTTCTTTTTTCATTGCTTCTATAGTCGGCTTAAAAATAAGTTTATCACATTGTTTTGCAATTTCTTGCGTGTAATAAGGATTAGGCGCAATAGTGCCCATACCACCAGTATTTAGACCTTGGTCGCCGTCTTTTGCACGTTTATGGTCCATAGAAGAAACCATTGGCACAACGATATTACCATCGGTAAACGCCAAAACCGAAACTTCCGGACCTTCTAAAAACTCTTCGATAACAACGGTGTTACCACTATCGCCAAACTTGCCGTTTTGCATCATTTCAACAACTGCTTGCTTTGCTTCTTCAATGGTTTGAGCAATGATAACACCCTTACCTAGCGCAAGCCCGTCTGCTTTTACGACTATTGGCGCTTGTTGTTCGTCCAAATAGGACAAAGCTTTATCTAAATCGGTAAAACTTTGATATTTTGCGGTAGGAATACCGTATTTTTTCATTAAGTCTTTACTAAACTTTTTACTTCCTTCTATAATGGCTGCATTTTTTGTTGGGCCAAAACACTCTATTCCAACCTGATTTAGTCTATCAACTAAACCTAATACTAGCGGATCGTCGGGAGCAACAACTGCAAAATCAATTTTGTTTTCAACTGCAAAATCGCAGATTTTATCAAGTTCTTTTGCACCGATAGCAACTAACGTAGCATCATTTGCCATACCGCCGTTGCCCGGAAGGGCATAAAGTTCAGTAATCTGTTTGTTTTCTTTTAGTTTTTTTATGATGGCGTGTTCCCTTCCACCGCCACCAACAACCATAACTTTCATATAAAGCTCCTAAAAAATTAGTGGTGGAAAAGTCTCATTCCGGTGAACGCCATTACCATATCGTAATCGTCACAAGCTTTGATAACTAAGTCGTCCCTTACCGATCCACCGGGTTGAACAACGTATTTTACCCCACTCTTTCTTGCTCTTTCAATGTTGTCGCTAAATGGGAAGAAGGCGTCGCTCGCAAGAGTAATGCCACTATTTTTAGCTAAATAAGCCTTCTTTTCTTCTCTAGTAAATGGTTCAGGACGAACTGCAAAATATTTTTGCCATACTTCATCGCCAATAACGTCTTCCGCATCATCAGAAAGATATATATCGATAACGTTATTTCTATCAGGTCTGCCGAGTTTTTCATTAAATTGTAAGCTTTGAACCTTTTCAGATTGACGAAGCATAAACAAATCGGCTTTTTGACCTGCAAGACGAGTGCAATGGATACGGCTTTGTTGACCAGCACCAACACCGATTGCTTGTCCGTCGTATGCAAAGCATACGGAGTTTGATTGGGTGTATTTTAAGGTAATTAAAGCAATTATCATATCGATTACTGCACTTTCAGGAATATCTTTGTTTGCAGTTACTACGTTAGATAATAGCTCTTTATTAATCTTAAAGTTGTTTCTTCCTTGTTCAAAGGTAATACCGAAAACGTCCTTAGTTTCTTTTTCCTCGGGTACGTAGTTGGGATCAATTTTAACAACGTTGTAAGTACCCTTTCTTTTGTTTTTAAGAATTTCTAATGCCTTTGGAGAATAAGAAGGAGCGATTACGCCGTCAGAAACTTCACGAACGATAATCTTTGCGCAAGTTTCGTCACACTCGTCGGATAAAGCAATCCAATCGCCAAAAGAACTCATTCTATCAGTTCCCCTAGCTCTCGCATATGCGCATGCAATAGGAGAATCGTCAAGACCTTCAATATCGTCAACAAAACAAGATTTTTTAAGAACGGGAGACAATTTTTTACCAACCGCAGCAGAAGTTGGGCTAACGTGCTTAAAAGAAGTAGCACAAGGCATGCCGGTTGCTTCTTTAAGTTCTTTTACCAATTGCCAACTATTAAAAGCGTCTAAAAAGTTGATATAACCGGGTTTACCGTTAAGTATTTCAACAGGTAAATCCTTACCGTTTTTCATAAAAATTCTAGATGGTTTTTGGTTGGGGTTACAGCCGTATTTTAATTGAAATTCGTTCATAATTATTCTCCTATTTGTTCTTGTTAATTAATCTATTTTCTACTTCATTGGTTTGTAAATCTATATACCTTACGTATAAAGATATTTTGTTATCTTTATCTAAAGCTTCCCAAAGGGTATTCGTAAACTCGTCGATATCGTTAGGAATATAAACTCTTTCAGGTTCTCCTTGGAAAGTAGGTATTGGATTACCGTCGCAAACGTAAGTATGGATAAAGTGACCTAAGCCTGCAATTGAAGTATAATGAAAGCCATATCTATTACAAGCAGTTCCCTTTTCGTCTGCGCTTTTTAAGATGCTCATTTTATAATCAAAATCACCGTCGATAAAAGTAAGCAAACCACTAATTCTAGGCGTTAAGTTGGGAAAATCAGGTTCAAACTCACGACTAGCTAGTGCGCAATCGAAAGACTTCCCTTCTTTTAATCCTTGATATACCGTATCCGTTTGATCTCCGTTAGTTACGATAATATTATTTTGATAAGAACGAAGAGCTGCATAAATAATAAGACTTGGATCTTCAACTTTGGAAGCGTCAAAAGGCTCGGTAAAAACTTCACCGTTCTTTTCGGTAAAAATTCTATTACGACTATTTACGCTTCTACCCATAATAAAATACGCAAGACATGCTTTTTTTGCATCGGCACTTTTCCCGATAACTATACCACGTCCAACGTAGGAATTGTCTTTAATAAGTTCGTCTATTTTGTTTATCTTATAAATATCCATAGTTACTCCTTGATACATTTTTGTTTTATTATTTGTTTACAAATTTTTTCTGTTGAAAGTGGCAGTATTTTCCATTCTGCTTGTTCCATAACGCGTTTTTGCAATATTTCGGGCATGTCGCCGTCTTTTATTGCAACTGCTTTTTGCATAATTATCTTCCCGCCGTCTGGAATTTCATTAACAAAATGCACGGTTGCACCCGTTACTTTAACACCGTATTTAAGCGCTTCTTCATGTACTTTAAGTCCATAATACCCTTTCCCACAAAAGGAAGGTATAAGCGATGGGTGAACGTTTATAATTCTATCGCTAAAAGTAGAGGTAAATCTTTCGCTCAAAATACTCATAAAACCAGCAAGAACGATTAAATCTATTTGATTTTCTTGCAAGATATTTATAACGGCGTCTTCAAACGCTTGTTGACTACCTAACTGTTTTTTTAATACTACGGCAGTTTTAATACCTACGTTTTGAGCCCTAGTTAACGCGTAAGCGTTTTGAACGTTAGATATTACTAGCGAAATTTCGCCGTTTTTAATAACGCCTTTGTTTTGGCTATCGATAAGGGCCTGAAGGTTTGTTCCACCACCTGAAACCAAAACGGCAATTTTAACTTTTTGCATTTTCACTCTCCTTAGGAGAATTATTAATTTTTAATAATGGAAGTATAAGAGAGCCTATGCTGTTGCCAAGTATAACGACTATTATAAATAAAAAGGCTTCAAAACTAACACAATTTGATATTGCAAAATATCCAAGATCTGCAATAGAGTGTTCGAATCCACTTAAAATAAATACAGGGATTGCGAATAAAATACCAACTATACTCTTGCCGTCCCTATAAATACTTACTGCAAGATACATAAGCACGCCACAAAACAAACCCCTAATTAACGTTTGCCATAATCCTTGCGTCGTTTTATTTTGGAATAAAATAACAGCTCTTTCTTTTAATACGGGCAAAGCAACACTCACTAAATAACCAAATATTATTGTTGCAACTGCGTTTCCCAAAAGACCTAAAAACAAGGTTGAAAATCCGTTTTTATTGCAATTTTCTTTCATAAAACCTATTTTGCCAGTATACAAGTTATAACCTTTTATACAGATGCAAAGAAGCGCAATAGAGAATAGAACTGCTCCAACGTATTTGTTTTCGCACGCGAGATAAACCGAACAACCAATTATAATCAATAGACCTGCGCTTATTCCATCTAAAAAGTCTTTTATTATGCTTTTGTTTTTCATAAAACCAACTATATAATTTCTATTTTATCGTCGCCTTTAACGATTTTGCCTATAACGTAAGCATCTTCGCCATTAGCTTTCAAAATTTCAAGCGCAAGGTCCACTTGTTGACTTGGAACGACGATACTCATACCAACACCCATGTTAAAGGTATTAAACATATCACGTTCGGTAACGTTACCAACTTTTGCAAGATAGTTAAATATAGGCAATACTTTAACAGAAGATCTTTCAACCCTTGCGCAAAGCCCGTCCGGAATACTACGTGGAATATTTTCATAAAAACCACCACCGGTTATATGAGAAATACCCTTGACTTGTACCTTTTCCAATAAAGCTAGTACAGACTTAACGTAGATTTTGGTTGGAGCAAGTAAAGTATCCCCCAAAGATTTGCCACCAAGTTCTGCAACGGGTGCTTTCAAGTCGGTATTTTCAACGTCAAACACCTTTCTAACAAGCGAAAAGCCGTTTGAATGAACACCGCTTGATGCAAGCGCAATAATAACGTCGCCTTCTTGCATTTTTGTATTATCAATAACTTTACTCTTATCAACGATACCCGTGCAGTATCCTGCTAAATCGTATTCGTCAATAGGATAAAAACCGGGCATTTCTGCTGTTTCACCACCGATTAACGCACAACCTGATTGCACGCAGCCTTCACACACACCCTTAACGATATCGGCAATGCGTTCGGGAACGTTTTTGCCACAAGCAATATAGTCTAAAAAGAACAATGGTTTTGCGCCACAACAAATAACGTCGTTAACGCACATCGCAACGCAGTCAATACCAACCGTATCGTGCTTATCCATTAAAAATGCAAGTTTTAGTTTTGTTCCAACGCCGTCGGTACCACTAACTAAAATTGGTTCCTTTATACCCGTTAAATCAAGGCTAAACAAACCGCCAAAACCACCAACACCCGAACAAACACCAGCCGTTTTGGTTTTTGCAATATGTTCTTTCATTAATTCAACTGATTTATATCCCGCAGTAATATCAACACCTGCGGCTGCGTATGCATCTGATTTAGATTTGTTCATAATTTACTCCTTTCCATTCCAACAGTAAGTACAAAGCTTACACGGATCTATTCCTATCGCTTTAATAACGCCGTCTAACGTTTGAAAATCAAGAGACGTTAATGAAAGCTTTTTACTCATAAACTCCCTCAATTTCTTACCACGTTCGGTATTTCCGTCCGAGTATTCTTCTATATGGTTAAACCCTTCTTCACCTTCTAGTTCCATAATTACTCTACGTGCAATAAGTTCCATTTGATTAGTCGACCTTGAAAAATTAAGGAACTTACAGCTATACATTATGGGTGGACAAGCCGAGCGCATGTGAACGCTTTTAGCACCGTTTTCGTAAAGAAAATCAACGGTTTTTTCTATTTGCGTACCCCTTACGATAGAATCGTCAACGAACAACAAGTTTTTATCTTGAATTAGATCGTGAACGGGAATTTGCTTCATTTTAGCAACTTTGTTTCTATCTTTTTGCTCGGAGGGAATAAAACTTCTTGCCCAAGTAGGCGTGTATTTTATAAACGCCCTTGCAAAGGGTTTTCCACTTTTATTAGCATATCCTATTGCGTGTGAAGTACCCGAATCTGGAACACCACCAACGTAGTCAACGTCTTCGGCAATTCCATTGATTTTATCGTTTTCTGCCATAATAGCGCCGTTTCTATATCTCATCATCTCGACGCTTACACCTTCATAAGTTGAAGTTGGAAATCCGTAATAACTCCATAAAAATGCACACACGCGCATTTTATCTCCGGCTTTTGCTAGCGTAGTTATTTCATCGGTTGAAATCTCCACGATTTCACCGGGGCCTAGTTCCCTTTCGTTGTCGTAACCTAGTTTTTGATACGCAAAGGCTTCAAAGGAAACGCAATAACCGTCTTCACTTTTGCCTATAACCACGGGTAATCTTCCCACCTTGTCTCTTGCTGCAATAATGTTTCCGTTTTCCTTAAGAATTAATATCGAAGCAGTTCCTTCAATTCTTTCCTGAGCGTATTTAATACCCTCTACGAAGTTATCCTTAGAATTTATCAATACCGATAGAAGTTCAGCGGAGTTTACCCCACCGCCAGTCATTGCGTCGAAATGCCCGTGACCGGTAGATAAATATTCGTCGACAAGTTGTTGATAGTTGTTTATAACGCCTATGAAACATATAGCGTACGAGCCGAATCTTGAACGAATAAGAAGTGGTTGTGGATCAAAATCACTTATACAACCGATACCTGAACTTCCTTTCATTCTTTCAAAAACGTGTTCAAACTTAGTTCTAAAAGGCGAATTCTCAATATTGTGAATTTCTCTTTGTAAACCTATTTGATTATTCCAAACGGCAATACCGCCTCTATGCGTGCCTAAATGGGAATGGTAGTCCGTTCCATAAAACACTTGCGGAACGGCATCTTTGCGACTAACGCACCCAAAAAATCCTCCCACGGATATACCTCCTAACCTAGCGTGTCGAAATTATTTTGCAAAAAAGAGTTTAGAGAGAGTCATTGGATCAACGTATTGACCATCTTTATATACGCGCATATTGCCAGAAGCAATTTCGTCTATAAGCATAACCTTGCCGTCTTTGTCGTAACCGAATTCAAATTTAATATCGTAAAGGTCTAATCCCTTTTCTTTCAAATCGTCGGCAACTATTTTAGTGATTTTTTGAGTCATGTCTTTAACAGCGTCGTATTGTTCGCTAGTCATAACCTTTAAGTCTACTAAACCGTCTTTTGTAACTAGTGGATCGCCCTTTTCGTCATTTTTAAAAGTGGTCTCTACGTATGCAGGAAGGTCAGCACCTTCTTCAACGTAATCACTATAACGACGATAGAAACTACCAACTGCTTTGTATCTACAAATTACTTCTAGTCCTTTACCGAAAACTTTTGCAGGCAATACTTCCATAGTAGTATCATTAAGATTAGCACTAACGTAATGGGTTTTTATACCTGCATTATTTACCTTTTCAAAAAAATAAATAGACATGCGAAGGTTAACGTCGCCAACGCCTTCGATGGTAAGTCCAACTGAGTTTTCACCGGGATCAAACACACCGTCTTTACCGGTACAATCATCTTTAAATTTAAGCAAATAATTTCCGTTTTCAAGTTCAAAGACGTCTTTGGTTTTGCCAGAGTAAACAAGTTTATTCATATATATATCTCCTAAAAAAAATATTTTCTTTATTAACTAATAAAGACGCAGAGTCTTTAAGAGCAACTTTTTACAGTTTCTCTTGCAAGTCTGCGTCTTTTTTTAATACTTTTAGGGCGTCGTTTTCCCTTTTTTGTTTGAGTTTAGAGTATAACGCCTCATCCGAGCATGCTATAATTTGAGCGGCAAGAAGCCCTGCGTTTGCGCCACCGTCTATCGCAACGGTTGCAACCGGAATGCCCGTTGGCATTTGCACGGTCGATAAAAGCGCGTCAAGCCCGTCTAAGTTTGATGATTTACAGGGAACGCCTATTACGGGAAGAACGGTATTTGCAGCAACCGCGCCAGCAAGATGAGCCGCCATGCCTGCAAAAGCAATGATTACACCATAACCGTTTTCTTTTGCGCTCTTAGTAAATTCACTAACTTGTTCGGGAGTACGATGCGCCGAGAAAACGTGAGCTTGATATGGAATATCTAGCTCCTTCAACACGTTTATGGCTTTTGTAACTACGGGTAAATCACTATCGCTTCCCATTATTATGCCAACTTTTTTCACCGTCAATCTCCTATAAAAAAACATAAAGCACACTGAAACTTTTTATCAAGCTGAGTGCGCCGGTAATGCAAATATTTTGCAAACCTTTGATGCAAGGCGAAACAAAAATTACGCCTACAAGAAAGAAAAAATAAATTACTTTTTTATTCTAACAAATTATGACTTTAAAGTCAAAGATTTTTACACTCATTTACATATATAAATTATAAATAGCAATATATTTTTAAAAATATAAAAGGGCTTTTTATAAAGCCCTTAAATTATTTATTTTTTGTAGTTAACGATACCTGCAAAATCTTCTGCTTTTAGCGCTGCACCACCGATTAATCCACCATCGATGTTGCGCATAGCCATAAGTTCTTTTGCATTGCCGGGTTTCATACTTCCACCGTATTGGATACGAAGAGCTTTTGCAACTTCTGCGCCCCAAGTCTTCTTAACCAAACTTCTGATATAACCGATAGTTTTGTTAGCGTCTTCGGCAGTAGCGGTTTTGCCAGTGCCGATAGCCCAAACAGGTTCGTATGCAATAACGATATTTTCAAAATCTTGTGCAGTAATATCCTTAAATCCGTCTAATACTTGTTTTTTAAGAACTCTTTTAGTTTTGTTCTTTTCTCTTTCAGTTAAGGTTTCGCCAACACAAACGATGGGTTTTAATTCTTTCTTTAAAGCTTGTTTTAATCTTGCGTTAACGCTTTCGTCGGTTTCGCCAAAGTATTGTCTTCTTTCGCTGTGACCGATAATAACGTATTCAACACCGATTTCTTTAAGCATATCTGCCGAAATTTCACCGGTAAACGCACCGTTATCTGCCCAAGCAACGTTTTCAGCGCCAAGTTTGATTTTACTGCCCTTAATTGCGTCTGCAACTGCCCACAAATCAGTATAAGGCACGCAAACTACAACTTCGGGTTTGGATTTAGCCACCAAAGGTTTAAGGTCGTTGATAAGTTCAACTGCTTCCTTTGCGGTTTTGTTCATTTTCCAGTTTCCAGCAATAATAGGTTTTCTCATAGTAATCTCCGTTAGTTATTATTTTATTCAGCTACGCCGAATTATTTATTGTTTAAGCATTCAATACCAGGAAGTTTTTTGCCTTCGAATAGTTCTAATGAAGCGCCACCACCAGTGGAAATATGCGTCATTTTATCAGCAAATCCTAAAGTAGTAACGGCTGCAGCAGAGTCACCACCACCGATAATGGTAGTTGCAGTAGTTTCTGCAAGTGCCTTCGCAACTGCAATAGTACCCTTTGCAAGAATTGGGTTTTCAAACACGCCCATTGGTCCGTTCCAAATAACCGTTTTTGCACTCTTAACTTCGTTTGCAAAAATTTCAGCAGTTTTATCGCCAATATCTAAGCCCATTTTGTCAGATGGTATTGCGTCAGCGTCGAATTGAGCAACTTCTATTTCTGCGTCTATAGGATTGGGGAAACTTTCAGCAGCAACAGTATCAACGGGAAGAAGAAGTTTTTTGCCAAGTTCTTCAGCTTTTGCCATCATTTGCTTGCAGTAATCGATTTGTTCATCGTCAACTAAGGACTTACCTACTTCGTAACCCTTTGCTTTAAGGAAGGTATAAGCCATACCGCCACCAATAATTAAGGTATCGCATTTTTCTAAGAGGTTAGAAATAACTTTAAGTTTATCAGCAACCTTTGCACCACCTAATACAGCAACAAAAGGACGAACGGGGTTTTCCAAAGCGTCTGCCATAACGGCAAGTTCCTTTTCAATAAGGAAACCACACACTGCAGTATCAACGAATCCGTATTCAGCAATAGCCGCAGTAGTAGCGTGTGAACGGTGTGCAGTACCAAAAGCGTCGTTTACGTAAATATCGCAATAGGAAGCCAACTTTTTGCAAAGAGCTTCGTCACGTTTTTCTTCACCAGCCATAAATCTGGTGTTTTCTAACAAGCAAACGTCGCCGTTATTTAAGGATGCAACTGCCTTATCTGCGCTTTCACCAACAACGTCGGTGGCAAAAACAACTTGTTTGCCAAGTAATTCACTTAATCTTTCAGCAACGGGGCGGAGAGAGAATTTTTCTTTATCTTTAAGCGCCTTTTTTAGATATTCAGCCTTTGCAACTGCTTGTTCTTCAACGGGAAGAGCTTCAACAGCCTTCTTTTCCTTTTTAGTAAGACCAAAACCTTCGGTCAAAACGTTGTGTGGTTTTCCCATGTGCGAACACAAAATAACTTTCGCACCGTTTTCGATTAAATATTTAATCGTAGGAAGTGCTCCGTTAATACGGTTTTCGTCGGTAATCTTTCCGTCTTTCATAGGAACGTTAAAGTCAACCCTAACGAGACATCTTTTTCCGGTTACAACTACGTCTTTAATAGATTTCTTGTTCATATTCTACCTCCGCAAATCGATTATTTCACGATTTGTTTATTTTTACGAGTTTTATAGATTAATTATATAAACAAATCCGCCGTTTGTCAAACGTTTAACGGCGGATATAAGGTTATATATTTTATTTATTCTCTACTATCGGTTGGCTAAGCTTTCTATACTTGGTAATACTGAACGCCACGTTGGTTATATGGTCACCCACTCTTTCTAAGTTAGAAACCGTTTGCAAGTAAACCGATCCAAGTTGGGCGTCACAACAACCTTGTTTTACACGTTCTATATGCTTGTCTTCTAGTTTAGAAGTCATTTGGTCGATTCTTTCTTCAAGGTCAGCAACTTGGTTTAATATGCTTACGTCCCTTTTATCAAAAGCAAGCAAGGTCTTTTCAAACAATTGGTTTAACGCTCCTAACACTTCTTCAAGCTCCGCAACTGCGTCTTGAGAGAAGGTTACTTCCTGACTATGCAATCTTTCTGCGTATTCCATGATATTTTCCGAATAGTCGCCTACCCTTTCTAGGTCGGATACTACGTGGAAATACGAACTCAATTTTTTATCGTCTTCAACAGAAAGTTCCTTTGACATAAGCTTTGTCATATACTTCGTAATTGCATGGTTTAGGTAGTTTAGAACTTTTTCGTTAGATTGAATTTTTTTGTCGTTGTCCATTTTTGCTTCTAAAAGCATTTGCATAGAAAGGTTTAAGTTTTCTCGTGCAATATCAGACATCCTATTAACTTCTTTTCTAATATTACCAACTGCAACCGCAGGAGTTTCAATTAATAAATTATCTAGGAAGTGTAAACGCATTTGATCGTCTTCTTCACTAGTTTTTTCCGGAATAATTAGTTCTGCAAGTTTAACAACAAGATGCGAGAAAGGCAACAACAAAAAAGTCGTTATAACGTTAAACATCGTATGGAAAATTGCTATTTGTTGACCAACGTCACTAGACATACTTGCAAAGAAGTTGGTTACGTACCTACTCCATATCCATATTGGCGCAATAAACAATAAACAACCAATGCAGTTAAACAATAAATGCACAACCGCCGTGCGTTTTGCGTTGGTGCAAGTGCCAACTGACGAAAGTAATGAAGTAATACACGTTCCGATATTAGAACCTAACGCTAAAAACAAGGCGTTTTCAAAGGATAACACGTTTATGCTTGCTAATACGACCATTAGCGAAGTAATCGTCGAAGAACTATGCACTAACGCAGTAATAATTATGCCAATGACAACCAAAAGTAACGGAAAGTGGTCGCCTTGGAATACGATTTTCACAAACTCATAAGGTTGTCCGTTATCTTGAAACATTATTTCCTTTGCATAGGTAGAAATAAACTCTAAACCTACGAAAATAAGGCCAAGACCAGCCAAAATATTACCAATATTAACAGCCTTTTCGTTTTTTACAAGCATTGCAACAAGAACGCCTACACAACCTATCATTGCGGCGATAGCACCAATATCAACTCCACCGCCCACACCCGAAAAAGAAACGATATGCGCCGTTACGGTAGTTCCTATATTTGCGCCCATTATCACGTTGGTTGCTTGAACGAGATTCATTATACCCACGTTTACAAAACCAACAAGCATAACCGTAGTCGCCGTCGAACTTTGAATAATGCTAGTAACTGCAAGACCAACGCCAACGCCTGCAAAACGATTAGTCGTCGCTTTGCCAAGCATCTTTTTCATGCTTCCACCGGCAAACTTTTCAAGTCCACCACCCATAATCTTCATGCCCATCATCATTACTGCAACGCCACCGAACATAAAGAAAAGGTTCCATATAAAAGACATTAATTTTCTCCCTTTTTAATCTTTTGTCATTAAAATTATAAAAAAATCTTATTAAATATGTCAAACGATTGCAAGCCAAGGTAAAAAAGTTTTGGTATATGTAATTTATATAATATTATCTTTTAGGTATCTCACCTTGTGTTTTAAGATTGGGATAACCTAATTGTCTTAGTCCCTCGTAAACGCCCACGCAAACGGAATTCGAAAGGTTTAACGAACGAGTTTCGTCCATCATTGGAAGTCTTACACACTCGTCGTAATGTTTTTTAAGCAAACTTTCAGGAAGTCCCTTGGTTTCTTTTCCAAACACTAAAAAATCTCCGTCGGAATACTTAACGTCCGAATGAATATTTTTAGCTTTTGTGGAAAAAAACCAAAAATTCTTTCCGTTATAATACTTGTCCATAACTTCTTCTATACTATCGTAATAGGTAATATCTAAAAAGTGCCAATAATCTAGTCCTGCCCTTTTTAGTTGCTTGTCCGTAACTTCAAAGCCTAGTGGTCTTACCAGATGAAGTTTACTGCCCGTGACGGCGCAAGTTCTTGCGATATTACCTGCGTTTTGCGGTATTTCAGGTTCTACTAAAACAATATTAAAAGCCATTTTATCTCCTTAGTAACCGGAATTAAATTCTCTATATAACCCTCTCTGCCTATGACCGATTAGGTGATAATCTTTTTCAACGTTTACGTCTTTTTTTATAATCGACGAATTCCCTGCCGTAATAATATTTCCTTTTATATCGGAAATAGCACCGTATTCTTTTGCGCAAAGCGCCATAATTACACCGTTTGCATAAGAACAAGCCCTAATCATTATTTGTGGCATAAAATTTTCTTGCTTTTTAAATAAACATACTATCAAATCAGCATCACAGAGCGCAAGCACTCTTGCCGATTCAGGAAAAAACAAATCTTCTGCGATGATAATACCAATTTTCCCATAAGAAGTATCGTATACGCGATAATTTCCACCAGCAACAAACTCGCTTTCGTCAATGGTATGAGCCATATCGGAAACTCCTAGTATTTTACCTTTATCGGCAATTACCGCCGAATGTCTAAAAACCCCGTAGGTATCCGTATCGCAACCACATATCACTACCGACGAAAGTTGTTTAGATAGTTTGGCTACGTCTTGAAAATATTCGGTTTCTCCACTGAGTTCTTTTTTATAACTTACTAGTCCTAATCCGTTAAACCCAAACACAACGACGTCTTGCTTACTAATCTCCGGCAAATTATCTTGCCACGTGCAATTAACCGTTCCTTCGGTAACCAAACAAACCTTCATATATTTCTCCTTAAAGATATATACTCTATTGTATTTCGTTTGGCTGTTAATTGTTAAAGAATTTGGTCGATAATAGATAAAACCGAATCAAAATCATGGCATTTATATAAGTCTAGTTTGTTTTGCTTTACGTCTCTAATACCCCTTAAATAATAAGAAACGAACTTTCTAAACTCCAACACCCCACGTCTTTCGGGGTAAAACGACTTTACGTTTTCTATATGTTCTTTTATAAAATCTTTTAAATTGCACGTAGGCTTTTGATTAGTTAATTCGCTTACTAAAAATGGGTTTGCAATTGCACCCCTTGCAAGCATAACGCCGTCCGCGCCCGTTTTATCCATCATCGCATTTGCGTCTTCCATCGTAAATATTCCACCGTTTGCTATGATTGGAATTTTAACCGAAAGTTTTGCTTTATAAATTGCGTTGTAATCGGGTTCTCCCGAATAATAATCTTCACGAACACGGCCGTGTATAGTGACTAACTTTGCGCCACATTGTTCAGCCATCATACAAAAATCGGTTGCGACGTCGTCGCCGTGAACTTGTCCCGTACGAATTTTGACAGTAATAATCTTATTACTTTTAACGCATTCTTTTATTATGTATTCGGCTTTTTTAATATCGGTTAACAAGGCACTTCCGTCACCATTTTTAAATACCTTTGGCACGGGACACCCCATATTAATATCAACTATTTTACAATTTTTTAGATAATTGGACTCACACGCCCAACGCATACTATACGCATCGGAACCAAAAATTTGTATTGCCGTCTTATCGCAATCTTGCCCGCAAAAAACTAAATCGTCGTTGTTTTTTCCACCATACATTAATCCTTTTGCGCTAACAAGTTCGGTAAAACAAAGTCCGTACCCTTGTTTTAGAGCAATCTTTCTAAACGGATAGTCGGTATACCCTGCCATGGGCGCAAGAAAAACGTTATTTTCAACTTGCAGGTTGCCTAACGCAACGGGACTTACTTTCATCTTTCACCTTTAAATAAATTATCATAACTAAGTTTACCAAACATACGAAAAAATAGCAAGTAATTAAACCAATTGCGCTTCCGTAAATATTTATAGAGCTTTGCCTTAACCCTATTACGCTAACCACAGTTTTTAATGCGACGCCTATAAACAAAGTTATCACAGGAAAAAATATTTTGTTTTTTGCAACTAAAACAGAGTTTTGAGTTTGCATAAGGCACAATAAAACTATACACGGTGAACAAAACCTTAATAGTCCCACGGTTATATTCCTTTCTACTATTGATAGTCCACCGAACAATATTTTTACTGCAAAAGGCGCAAAAAAATAACACCCAAATGCACATATGCACGATACTAAAAGCGTTAACAGCAAACTTTTTTCTATTCTTTTGTTTTTTTCGTTCACGTCTTGGGCGCTAGATACTGACGGGATAGTTACCGTTGATATGCCGTAACACACCGCTACGGGTAAATTAGTTATCGTATGCACTGCACCCGACATAAGTCCGTATAAAACCGTTGCTTTATCAGTATAGTCGTTCATTATATTTACAACCAAAAAACTGTCTATGAGATGCGATAAAGGTAACGCTACACCAAGCAAAACGAAAGGAACTGAAGTTTTTATTAGCGTTTTTGCCCTGCATTTAAAGTTACTGTTAGAATAAACTAATTTCAAGTTGAGTTTATTGTTTCGTTTTTTATATACCCTTACTAAATAAATCATAGCTACTATTTCTGAAATAGTTATAGCAAGCGTAGTTCCTACTACCGACAGCTCAACGTTTGGATAGAACAATCTTGCTAAAAAAAGACCTAAAATAAGTTTTATCAACTGTTCGACAATTTGAGAATACGCCGTGGGTTTCATATCTAAAAGTCCTTGAAAATATCCCCTATAACAAGAAACGATACAAACGAAAACTATTGCCGGCGATAAAAATAGATACGGCAACCTTGCTTGTGGACAGCCTTGAAGTTTAGATATTACCCCCGATAATACGAACATAAACAACGTGAAAATTAAACCTAAAAAGGAAAAAATTTTTATAGCAGTTTTCAAATATCCGTAGGCGTAATTTTCTTTATCCACGCCGTTATAAGAGGATATTATTTTAGAAATCGCGCTAGGCGCACCGGCTCCCGAAAAATCCAATAAAATAGCATATAATGGGAATACAGTTTGATAAATTCCCATTCCATAACCGCCTATCATATTTGTTAACGGAACTCTATAAATAGCACCTAATATTTTTGAAATTAAAGTTCCTACGCCTAAAAAGGTTGCACCCTTTATAAATTGATCCTTAAACAATTTCATATGTAAATTAAAAGCCGTACTTTATACGGCTTTCGTTAAACTTGATTGGCTAGCAGTTTTGCACCTAATTGAACGAATTTTACGTCGTTTGGTTGTGGCTTTTCGTTTTTGTTAGCGTCGCTTAATACGACCACCCCATAACAATCACCTTGATTGACGATTGGGACGATTATTCTATTTTCCACTAATTCGGTTTGCTCGCCTTCAAACACTGGAAGGACGGAAACTCCGTCTACTCTGCTTTGAGTTATACTCTTTCTTCTTTTTACTGCGCTTTCTAGTTGACTAGAAAGTTCCCTTCCGCAAAAATCCTTATTTCTACTACCTGAAACGCACAATACTCTATCATTATCACAAACTACACACTGTTTTTGCGTAAGTTCGTATAACCCGTCGGCAACCGTTTGCGCGTTAGCTTCTATTGATTTTATTGGAGAATACTTTTGCAAAACCAAACTTTCTCTATCGGTAAATATTTCTAACGAATCTCCTTCCTTGATTCTTAAAGTTCTTCTTATCTCCTTTGGGATTACAACTCGCCCTAAATCGTCGATTCTTCTCACTATACCCGTAGCTCTCATAAACTCTCCTTTTAAGAGATATTATTTGTAAAAATTTTCCTTTTTATACTAGCATAATAATAAAAAAAGATAACGATATAAATCGCTATCTTTTAATATTTTACATTTAATTTAACCAATCAGTTGGACAAGTTCTGTTATTCTTAAACCAATCGGTATCTTTTAGAATTGTGTTGTTATTAGAACAAGTTACCGTAACGCCCGTTTGCCCGTCCGAACTAACCACTATATTACCGTTCATAAGTACGTATTCTTCTGCATTTTGGTATTTGTTTTTCTCTTCATTAAACACAACGTCAATCATTATAGGTAAGTACACCTTATCGGTATGTTTAGATATTCTATCAATAAACGCTTGTGTTGGAAAGGTATTGTCAAATTCTTGGGTATACTCAACCGAGCCTGCGCAACAACACACCACGCATATTTTTGGTTGAATTTCATTAAGCAAACAATCGTTAGAAGAAGTTTTTGAGCCGTGATGACCTGCTTTAAAGAGTTCTACTTGCGAAAAATCGTAAAATTCGGCAAGTTTTTCTTCTCCCTCTTTTTCTAGGTCACCGGTAAATAAAAATTGACGAGAGCCGTGGTGGAACATTACGCAAACCGAATAATCGTTTTCATCACCTTTATTTTCATAAAAGTAATTATACAAAATTTCTAGTTTAATATTGCCGTCTTCCGAAAGATTATAGAATCTTTGAGCGCCTTGTTTACTTTGGTTATAACATTCAAGCGCAGTAAAATGTTTTGCGCCTTTTTCAATTTCGGCGTTACGTTCTTCCACGTATCTTTCGTAGGTTTTAGAGGTTGAATCGGTCTTTGGAAAATCGATTATAGTTTCACATTCGTATAAATCAAAAATACTGCCTTCCGATTTAGCAAATCCATCGATATGGTCTTGATGGGCGTGGGTTGCTATTACGTATTCGAATTTATTATCGGTAACGTATTGGTCAACGTATGACTGAATATCGTCTATACTATTAGCCCTACTGCCAGCATCGATTAAAATATCGTTGTCGCCAGCCTTAACGTACACGCAATCGCCTGCATTATCGTTACCAAGCAACATAAAATGGAAAGATAATTGACCGCTTGCCTCAACTATCAAAGGAAGTTCCTGTGTCTTCGTTTTTCCACAAGGACACGTAAACAATTTTTCGCCCTTTTGGGTAGTAGTTGATTGAGTGATAACCTTTCCTTGATCCCAATCGTGAGCAAAAACGTCTATAACTTCTCCACAAGAACACTCTTTCCAATGATTATTATCGTCATACTTAACCGTATATTCGTGGGTATGCCCTAAAACTTGTTCAAGCAAAGAATCTATCGTACACCCACCAAACGAAAAAGCAAGAACGATTATTAAAACCAAAGATACGATTTTTGTAAATAGCTTTTTACCAAATTTCATAATTTCTCCTTAAAGTAAGGTTGCCCTAAGGGTATCATTAGATAACGGAGATAAATATTTTAAAGGAATATCGAAAACGGTAAGAGCCCCTACCTTTCCTTCTTTTGCAAGTCTGGAAACGGCACGCGCATAAGCCACCAAAACACTTCCAGTAAATTCTGGGTTTGAATCAAGTTTTAAGGAAAATTCTATTACGTCGGCATTTTCATTAGACGTTTTGCCTGAGCGTATTACAAGCCCACCGTGCGAAAGTTTTTGTTGCATACGCAAAACTTCTTGTTCGGAAACGAAATTTACTATCGTTTGATAGTCGGCAAAATAATTGGGCATTGTTTTAATTTGGTTTTCCACCCACTCTTTATCCGCGCCGTCTTCCAAAGCAACGTAACATTCCCTTAAATGCTTATCACCAGTTGAAAGGATTGGATTTTCGCCCTTTCTAACGCTATTTAACGCACCTTCTTTTGGAATGGTATACTGAATTGCGTTTTTAACACCGTTTATTCTTCTTATAGCATCGCTATGACCTTGTGAAACGCCCTTACCCCAAAAGGTATAGTCGTTACCATCAGGCAAAACGGCGCCAAATAATTGACGCATAATAGAAAACAAACCGGGATCCCATCCGATACTTATTGCGCAAAGTTTGCCGTGATTTTTCGCAACGGCGTCTAAACTATCAAAATATTGTGGAATTTTAGCGTGAGTATCAAAAGAATCAACCGTATTAAAGCGTTCAAGATATTTAGCAGTGTTTTGTGGAAGGTCTGTCGCCGAGCCACCACATAATAAAAGCACGTCTATACTTTCGGTAAAATCGTTTAATTTTTCAACCGAGTAAACGGGTGCGCTAATAACCGGAACTAAGTCGTTAGGATTTCTTCTAGTAAAAATACCTACTAGGTTCATATCTTTGGTTTTAGAAATGGCAATTTGAACGCCTTTTCCAAGGTTACCGTATCCAACAATACCAACGTTAATCATTATTTGCCTACCTATACTTTTTATATATTTATTTTACTATACAAATTGAAAACTTGTAAAGGGTTTTTGCAAAACTTTTAATTATAACCGTTATTAAAAAGACGTATAACGTAAACTCACGGATTTTTCAATAATTATCAAAATTGACCATTTTACACCAATTTTTATGCGTTAGTCTGTTATATTCTAAAAAAAAGAGTGTAAAGGAGTTTGTTTTGATTAAAAAAAGTTCGTTTAGTTACGTCAACGTGTTAGCCCATCTTGCCTTACTATTATTATTCTTATGCTTTAATCATATTGAAAAACAAGTAATGCCTTATTCGGTCGCTTTGTATTCTTCGGCAGTGGCAATCGGAACTAACCCAATCGTTTGTTCTCTACTACTTATATTATCGTTCGTTCTTTCGGGCGCAAACGGTATGCTAGGTTCGATTGGTATCGTTTGCTTGTTTTATTGTATATTGTCTTTCATTTTTAAGAAAAATCACAAAGACCACCAAAACCTTTTTTGCGCCTTAACGGGTTTGTCTTTAATTGGTTTTATACTGCTCGGCGACCTTAATAATCAAATTCTTTTAGAAAGAAGAATAGTTTTTACCCTACTTTGTTGCATGCTGGCTTTCTTTACATATAACTGTCTTGTCTGCATTGGAAAAAAGGGATTGAAATATAAACTTACCTACGACGAACACGCTTCGTTAATCGTTGTTGTCGCCGTTATCGGTCTAGGAATATGTAATTTTATCTCTCCTCTTTTTTGGGCAGGTATTTGCGCTTTTATAATACCCGTTTGTTGCTATTTGTTTAAGTTCGGCTCTACCGTGTTGATATCAGCCGTTTTGGGAATAAGCCTTTCTATTTATTACGGGAACGTAGGTTTCGTTTCCGTTTGCTTATTATGGGGAATTTGCGCCCAAGCAATAATTAAAGTTAATAGATATTTGTCAAGTTTATCAATAATTCTAATAGATTTTATCGTCCAACTTATTTTTTCAGTTTATCCTACGTATAGTTTAATAAATTCCTTATGCTTAGGCGTTGGAAGTATAGTTTTTTGCATTATACCTACCAACTTTCTTGCAAATCTAAAAGAAAAAATACAAGCTTTTAATGAAAAGCAGTTGGTTAGACAAACCATAAACAGAAACCGAATAATGTTATCTAATAGGCTATACGAACTATCGGGAGTTTTTGCCGAAATGAAACAAGCCTTTGAAACCTTTAAACAAAAACAAATGTCGGGTGAAACGGCAAAAAATATTATCGTAAAACAAACGTTAAGTTCTGTTTGTGATGGCTGTGAAAAAAACTTAAATTGTAAAAAACAAAAGGATACTAGACAACAAGGTCTTGAAAAAATCGTCAACATTGGTTTTGCAAAAGGTAAACTTTCTTTAATAGATTTACCAAGAGATTTAAGTGAATTGTGTACAAAACCGTCCGAGTTATTGTATTACGTTAATAAATTGCTTGCTGATTATAGAGCTTATTGTATAGAAAAGAAAAACGTAAGCGTTGGCAGAGATTTATTAGCAATGGAAGCCGAGGGAATTTCTCAAATATTAAAAAACCTTGCTTTAGAATCGGGAGCAACCCTTAAATATCAAAGTAAAATTGAAAAGATTATTACCAATAATCTTCTAAAAAACGGTTTTATTGTAAACGAACTTTTAGTATTTGGCGAAGGCGTTAACTTTTGCATAAGCCTCGTTATAAGTGGCGAACAATTCTCTTTTGACGGAATCACTAGGTTAATAGGAAAAACAGTGGGTTTTGACGTAATTTTATGCGAAAAAATTGAAATTAGCCAAGGAAAAATTTATTTAGTTTATAAAAAAAGAGCGCCTTTCGACGCAGTTTTTGGAATATCACGCGCAGTAAAACAAGGCTCTCAAACAAGTGGCGATACTCATTCTATAATAAAAATATCCGAAGACAAATTTTTGGTAGCATTATCCGACGGAATGGGAAGTGGCGAACAGGCGGAAAAGATTTCTTCCGTCGCGCTTTCTTTAATAGAAAGTTTTTACAAAGCGGGACTTTCAGGCGAGGTAATTTTAACCACCGTAAATAAACTTTTAGCAATAAATACCGAGGACTCTTTTACTGCAATAGACATCTCTGTAATAGACCTAAACACTTGTCAGGCTGATTTTATTAAATACGGCTCTCCATACGGTTTTATAGTTAGTGAAAACGGCGTACGAATAATCGAAGGTAATTCGTTACCACTAGGTATTTTAGACGATTTAAGACCTTCCGTTTGTAAAACGAAAATAGACCAAGACGGTATAATAGTTCTTATTACCGACGGAATAAGCGACGCTTTCGGTTCTAGTGGAGAAATAATTGATTATTTAAGAAGCGTGCCGGCAAGAAACCCCCAAACACTTACCGACGGGTTGTTGGCAAAAGCCTTGTCTCTTAATCAAAACACGCCAAACGACGATATGACTGCCCTTGCCGTAAGGGTGTTCAAAAAACAGTCGGCTATATAAAATAAGGTTACTAAAACAAAAAAACTCGGTAGATTCTACCGAGTTTTTTGATAAATTAAACTTTTTTAGTTCTATCTTCTTCAATCAGTTTTGCGATAATATCTTCTAGCGTATTAACACCGAGATCGCCTTCTTTCCTACTTCTTACAGAAACCTTGTTTTCTTCTTGTTCCTTATCGCCAACGATAAACATATATGGAACTTTTTCAAGTTGAGCTTCCCTAATCTTGTAGCCAAGCTTTTCGTTTCTAGTATCCGCTTCTGCACGTAAACCTGCCATTTTAAGTTTTTCAACTATTTGGTTTGCATAATCAGCAGTTCTTTCAGTAAGACTTAATACCTTAACTTGAACGGGGCAAATCCACAATGGGAAAGCGCCTGCGTATTTTTCGATAAGCATTGCAAGCGTTCTTTCATAGCAACCGATAGAACTTCTGTGGATAATGAAAGGATATGCTTTGTTGCCGTTTTCGTCAACGTACGTCATATCAAAACTATGCGCTGCGGCAAAGTCTAATTGCAAGGTAATAATAGTATCTTCCTTGCCGTAAACGTTTTTGCTTTGAACGTCTAACTTAGGCCCGTAGAAAGCCGCTTCATCGTCTGCTTCAACGTAATCTATGCCTAAATCGTCTAGAATCTTTTTCATTAAAGCTTCAGTTTCGTTCCAAGCCTTGTCATTATCTATATACTTGCTCTTATTAGCTTTGCCTCGTTTACTAAAACGGAAGGTAACGTCATCACGCATGCCAAGACATTCTAAGATATAATAAGAAAGGTCTAAACAACGCTTAAATTCTTCTTCTACTTGGTCGGGACGGCAAACTAAGTGTCCATCCGAAAGAGTAAACTGACGAACCCTGATAAGACCGTGCATTTCGCCACTAGCTTCTTTTCTAAACAAGGTTGCAGTTTCACTATAACGGCAAGGTAAATCCCTATAACTCTTCAATCCGTTTTTATAAATTTGGTATTGGAAAGGACAAGTCATTGGACGAAGCGCCATTGCTTCAGGAGAATTTTCGTCGCCCAAAACGAACATTTTATCCCTGTAATGATCCCAGTGACCAGAAATACGATATAAATCGTTTTTAGCCATATAAGGAGTTTTTGTGATCATAAAACCACGTTTTTCTTCCTCGTCTTCAACAAACCTTTCAAGTATTTGAAGAATCTTTGCGCCCTTTGGCATTAATATTGGAAGACCTTGTCCAACTACTTCTTCGGTCATAAAAATACCCAATTCTCTACCCAACTTGTTGTGGTCGCGCTTTTTTGCTTCTTCTAAAGCGTTAAGGTATTCTTCCAACTCGCTCTTTTTCTCAAAAGCAGTGCCGTAAATACGCGCAAGCATCTTGTTCTTTTCGTCACCCTTCCAATACGCACCGGTGATAGAAGTAAGTTTAAAGGCTTTAATCTTACCGGTAGAAGGAAGATGCGGTCCTCTACATAGGTCCATAAAAGCACCTTGTTTATAAAAAGAAATGGTACTACCAGCAGGCAAATCGTTTACTAGTTCTACCTTATAAGGCTCGGAAAAATCTTTAAGAATTTTTAAGGCGTCCTTCTTGCTATAAACGAAACGTTCTATGGGTAAATCACTTTTAATAATGTTTTTCATTTCGTTTTCGATTTTTAATAAATCGTCCTTAGAGATAGGCGTTTTAAAGTCAATATCGTAATAAAAACCATTTTCAATTGTAGGTCCGATTGCAAGCTTGCTAGTAGGGTAAATATTCTTTACCGCTTGCGCTAAAACGTGCGAACAGGTGTGGCGATACACGTCCAAACCTTCTTTATCCTTTAACGTAATAATGCTTAGTTCACAGTCTTTTTCGATTTTGTCCGAAAGGTCAACCAAAACGCCGTCTACCTTACCGCAAACTGCGTTTCTATATAAACCTTCGGAAATAGTTTTTGCAACTTCACCAACGGTAATCGGTGCGTCAAACTCTAAAAAAGAGCCGTCTTTTAATGTAACTTTCATTTGATCCTCCTAATAAAAAATCCTTAAGGCATTTTGCCTTAAGGACGAAATAATTCCGCGTTTCCACCTTAATTGCCACGACGTGCGTGACCACTCTTTCCGTTTAAAAGCAAACGGCTAACCCAGTCTTTGTCGGTGGTTTCACCTTTCAGTTTGTTTACGGGATTCACACCGCCGCCCGCTCTCTAAAAAACGCCCTGAACGCTACTTGTCCAACAATTCGACAATTTAGTTTGTAAAAATATTTTACCCCCTAAACCTTCTTTTGTCAACCGTTTAACTAAAATATCCCGTTGAAAATATTATTTTGTTTGAATAATACTCTTTTACGTACTTTTCGTCGTCTTGGGGTAACTTTCCACTTATCTCAACTTCCCCACAATTAGTTAGTATCAATTCTCGAACGACATTAACTTGGTCGTATTCAATTAAAGAACATCTTTTCATTCTTCTATAATAATTATCGTATACTCTTCCGTTGTCTACGTAAACGCGTTTTTTCCGGTGTTCTTTTAGATAAGTTACGAATTCTTTTAATTGATCGGGAAAGAAACAGTCCGGCATATAAGAAACTACTTCTTGCCACTTCCCTTTAAGTTGTTGTAGTCTAAAATTAAATATTCCGTCAATACATATTTCGTTTTGTTTTTTTATTCTTTCGTACGCATAACGTTTATCCTCTTCTAAATCGGCGGCAATCATACTTACTAAAAGAATTTCTTTTTCCTTTATACTAAGCCCACTTAATTTTAAGTTCCTTTTAAAATAATCGTATTTATACTTTATCGCGATAATCTCCGCTACTTTATCATGTATCTCCGTCTTAAATATGTCTGAGTAGTATTCTGGGTGTTCGATGGTAAGTTTACTTCTGCCGTCCAAATCTTCCTTTTTAAGTTTACAATCAACTCTTTTTAACATTTCTCCAAGAGAAGACTGTATATAATATAAATTATCTCCGTTTTGCACGGTATCTGTTACGGTTATATTTGCCATACGGTTTAGTTTGCGCTCCAATCGGATTTTTATAAGTATTAACCGTCGTTTGTAGAATTTTTCAGTACGTTTATTTGTCTTTTTGCAAATAAATTAACGTTGGTGTTTCTCGTTTTTCTTACAATTAGTTTAACTATCTCTGTAATAACTATAATTGAAAAGGCAGTTAAAATGCACTTACACCAAGTTATAAAGTCCACGGGACTTACGCCAAACAACCCCGAACAAGTTTGCACTATAATTACGTGCAATAAAAAGACTCCACCAAAGGTATACAACATTATCTTATTTTTCCATACTGATTTTAGTATACTCTCGTCGCCAAGTTCAATGCTATTAAACGCGTTAAAGAGTTGGAACAAAATAAACAAAGTGAAACTTACGCCTTTTAATTGGCTTTGCCTTGCGCCCAAAAAGTTGGTTAACGTTTGCAAAACCATTACCCCACAAACGAACAAAGCGTTAAGCATAATTCTAAGCAACATTCCTTTACTTACTATTCCGTCCGACCTTTTAACGGGTTTATGGCTCATTAAACTATCGTTTGCCGAATTTAAGCCCAACGTAAGGGCCGGAGGTCCGTCCATAATTACGTTTATCCAAAGAAGTTGCAAGGTGTTAAAAGGATTTGGCAAGTTTAATAACGTGCATATAGTTATAAACAAAAGCGCCGAAAGGTTTACCGATAATTGAAAGAGTATAAACCTTTGAAGGTTTTTATACACGTTTCTTCCAAAAGATACCGTTTTAACCACGGTGGCAAAGCTATCGTCTAAAAGCACAACGTCAGCTGTTTCTTTGGTGATTTCACTGCCGGCAACACCCATTGCTATTCCAACGTCAGCGTGTTTAATTGCAGGCGCGTCGTTAATTCCGTCGCCCGTTACCGCAACCACTTCACCCATCTCTTTTAACGCTCTTACCACCCTTAGCTTAACGATTGGGGTGCTTCTCGCTATAACGTTAATTTTACCGAGCATTCTTTTTAGTTCTTGGTCGGATAAACTTTCTAAGTATAAAGCGTTCACTACGTTACTTTCGTTTTGGGCAATTCCTAGTTGCTTTGCAACAGCATAAGCAGTAGTAACGTTATCACCCGTTAAAATCTTTACTTTAATCCCTGCTTTCTTGCAGTCTAAAACGGCTTTTTTTACTTCTGGTCTTATTGGGTCGGCAAGTGCAACAAACCCATCGTAAACGTAGTTTTGTGACCTTTCTGCTAGATTTTCATCACTTCTTTCCATATCCAAGTGCGCAAAACATAAAATCCTTTCGGCGTTCTTTTGGCGTTCGGATATGTTCCTTAAAACCGTTTCTTTTTGCGCGCTAGTTAATTTACACCTTAAAAGCACGGTCTCCGGCGAGCCTTTAATTAAAGACCTATACGCACCCTCTTGCCGAATAACCGTAATCATATATTTATTGTCGCTAGAAAAAGGTAAACGATAGGTAATAGGATAATTTTTTCTATATTCTGCGTAGTCTAATCCTTTATCCTTTTCAATGCACGCTTTTAATAGCGCACACTCCGTTCCACTCCCTTTATAAACGGTTTTTCTGCCTTCCTTTACGATTTCAGCCGTATTGTTGCAAATAAAGTTTTGTATAAAAATTTGATTTTGAAGTTTACTTGCATTTACGCAATATTGACTTGAACAAATGCCTACAACGCTCATTTGATTTTTAGTAAGCGTTCCCGTTTTGTCCGAACAAATAATACTTATTGCGCCTGCCGTTTCGGTTGCCGACATCTTTTTTATAAGAGCGTTTTGACTAGCAAGTTTTATCATGTTTAGCGCAAGCGACATAGCAACGATAGTAGGAAGTCCTTCCGGAACTGCCGCAACGATTAAAACTATACAATCTATCAATAGGTCTTGAACGTTATTAAAGGTAAACTGCCCGACAAGAGCTAATCTTACCATAGATATAACCAAAATTATCAGCGCACAAGTTGCGCCAATACCCGTAATGGTTTTGCCAAGTTTGTTAAGCTTTTGTTGTAAGGGGGTAGTTGTAGATTGTTTTTCATTTAGTTCACCGGCAATTCTACCTAATTCCGTGTGATCACCAACCGAAGTAATAACCATCTTTCCACTTCCACCCGTTACGAAAGTGCCTGAATATACACAGTTTACCCTTTCTGCAAGAACAACGGATTTGTCTAATATCTTATGACAATCCTTTCTTACAGAAAGACTTTCGCCTGTTAACGCCGACTCGTCAACGGTAAGCGAAGTGCTTTCAATTAGACGTCCATCAGCGACGATTCTATCCCCTGCTTCTAAAAAAACGATATCCCCAACGGTTAAAAATCGTCTATCTAACACCACTACTTCGCCCGAGCGAATAACTTTTACCGTTTGATTTTGATAAATCTTATTTAGCGATGCAAAAGCACGTTCAGAACTACCTTCCATAAACAAAGTAATTCCTACCGAAAGCACTACTGCTGCCAATATTCCAAAACATTCTATAAAATCACCTTCGCCCGTTTTTAAGTATTTACCTAAATTCGCACCAAAGGTGATTGCAAACCCGAATAATAGTATT
The DNA here is from genome assembly GCA_017399945.1 of Clostridia bacterium. Classification (GTDB taxonomy): domain Bacteria; phylum Bacillota; class Clostridia; order Christensenellales; family Borkfalkiaceae; genus UBA1259. The sequence continues at coordinate 44,072 of JAFQAQ010000005.1, read as the reverse complement.
ATAAGCATGGGTTCTTTTAAGGCGTCTATTACCTTTTTAAAAAAACTCTTTTTCTTTTTTTGAGTAAGGCTGTTATACCCGTATTTATCAGCGTTTTGTTTAAGTGCCGAATAGTCTAATCCGTTTGTGGCGTTAGAATTTACTGCCGTTAAGGTCTTTTCTACTGATTGAGTGTAAAAATCCATTTAACCTTACCCCCGTTTACTTATAAAATCTATGCTCTTATGACAAATTATATGATTTTACTATGGACAAACAGTCTTAAAAGTGATAAAATATTTCAATAAAACAAGAAGGTGAAATTATGGACGGATTTTTTAAGGTTGATATTAAAGGTTACACGGCTTATTTACCGATATTAGAAATCGCAAAAGACTTAAAAATTGCTTTTTTTAATCTTCACGGGGCAACCGATATGACCGAACATTGTGGCAAAGAACTTGCTAAGCTTTGCGATGGTTGTGAAGTTGTTATTACGGCAGAATCTAAGGGATTACAACTTGCACACGTTGTTGCAAGGGAACGTGGTATGGAATATTACGCCGTTGCTAGAAAAAGCAAAAAACTTTATATGCAAGACGGCATTTTTGTTGAATACGGTTCGTCTATAACCACAGGTCAAAAACAATGTTTATACCTTTCAAAACACGACGTTGACCTTATTAAAGGTAAAAAAGTTGCAATAGTTGATGACGTTGTTTCCACGGGAGAAAGTCTTAAAGGACTAGAAAACCTCGTTATTAAAGCTGGTGGCATAATACAAAAAAAACTATTCGTTCTTGCCGAAGGCCAAGCAAAAAATCGCAAGGACGTTGAATATTTGGCAAGCATACCCTTACTATAAAAAACGCCCGCGTTCTTGCGGGCTTTTTAAAAAGTTTTAAAAGATAAAGCACCGGAAAATCCGGCGCTCTACCTTAGGAAAAAGTTTATTGAGAGTGTGTAGGCATTTATAAAAAGAACTTTTCGTCCTTTGCAAGTTTATATTAACAAACGAAACTTGAAACTTTATTGAAAAACTTTAAATTTTCAAAAAATATTAAAAAATTTTTTAAAGTTTTATTCAACAATAATATCGTATAATTGAATTATGAAAATTTTATTGGTGGACGACGAGCGCGCTTTAACCGACGCAATCGCCGTGATATTAAAACAAAATAAATACTCGGTTGACTGTGCTTACGACGGAGAAGAAGGTTTGGACTACGCCCTAACCGATATTTACGATTTAATCGTGTTAGACGTAATGATGCCCAAGATGGACGGCTTTTCCGTATTAAAAGCACTAAGAAACAAAGGGATAAATACTCCCGTTCTCATTCTATCGGCAAAGTCACAAACTTCCGACGTTATCGGAGGATTAAACTTGGGTGCAGACGACTATCTTACTAAACCCTTTTCCTTTGACGAATTACTTGCGCGAATCAAAGCATTGCTAAGAAGAAAGGAACAGTTTACCGGCGATAAACTTTCTTACGGCGACCTAGTTCTAGATAGAGATAATTTTTTAGTTACGTGTAACGATAAATCTATTCCATTAGGCAAAAAAGAATTTCAAATTATGGAAATGCTTGTTTTGTCGGCGGGAAAAGTTATAAATAAAACGCGTTTTATTGAAAAAATTTGGGGTTACGATAGCGAAGCCGAATACAACACTATTGAAGTATACGTTTCTTTTATAAGAAGAAAACTTTCTTCTATCGGTAGTAAAGTGGAAATAAAATCTATCCGTGGCATTGGCTACGTTCTTGGAGAAAAAAATGGTTAACACCGCCAAAAAGAAGTATCTAAAATCTCATACTTTTATACTTTTAGCTATATTTCTAGCACTTTTTATTTCAATTTTTATTCTTTTGTACGTTTCTAACTTAAAAGTCGTTATGGACAATATAAACGACGTGGAATCGGTTTATAATATAGATTCAAACTCGTCTGTGCCACCAAACGGTTTGTTTGCAGAACTTTCTCTTAACGGCACTGTTATTAGCGAAAAACACGACGACGGGGCTTTTAAGGATATTAACGTTCAAAATTTATTAAAAGATATTTTTAACCAGTCGGAAAAACTTACTAGTGGAAAGAACGGCAAGATTTTTTATAAACTAGTTAAAACCGGTTCAGTTTACAAAGTTTTTGCAACGGACGCAACGATTACTTTTAGTAGGCTTTATTCTAACGTTTTTGTTGCTTTAATAATTTGCGTTGCAGGATTTTTCGTTATGATTTGGCTTGCTAACGTTAACGCAAACAAGATATTTCAACCAATTATTGATGCAACTAATAGACAAAAACAATTTATTTCCGATGCTAGTCACGAACTTAAAACTCCCCTAGCCATTATTTCAGCCAACGCTGAGGTTATGAAAACTGATAACGACCCAAAGTGGATTTCAAATATTCAAGAACAGACTTCTAGATTATCAGAACTTGTTGAAGACATGCTTCAAATGGCAAAAATAGACGAAGATAAACTCGTTTTAAAAAAAGAAAATTTTGATATTAGCGAAGAAGTGGTAAACGTCGTTCTTCCTTTCGAAGCCGTTGTGTTTGAAAAAAATAAACGTATCGTTATGGACGTTCAAGAGGGAATAAGAGTAAATACCGATAGGGTTAGCGTTAGAAAAACCTTAGAAATCCTTTTGGATAACGCAATTAAATACTCTTCTGAGAACGGAACGATTAACGTAGGATTAAAAATACATAAACACAGAACCGTTTTAACTGTAAAAAACACGGGGAGCAACGTTCCAAATAAAGATTCTTCTAAAATTTTTGAAAGATTTTATCGTGCAGAAGATTCTCGGTCAAGAGAATACGGTGGCAGTGGTCTAGGTCTTGCAATAGCGAAAAATATATCTATTCAAAACAAATGGAAAATATATGCTAAATCCGAGTATAAAAAGTCAATGACCATTACCGTAATAATATAAAAAACATTAGGTTTTTACTAATAAAAAGGCTAACGAATATCGCTAGCCTTTTTTAATATTTTTATTTGGTTTTACTTGATTAAATTACCTATTTTCTTTTTATAAGTTTGGCGTTTTTTAATAATTTCATACTCGGCAAATTTCCACATCTGATGTATGCTATGATTAGTTTCTAGCATAGGGTTAGATTCAATTCTTTGAATTTTATCACCTACTACGTTACGCATTATTCTACTTATAATTATGGAATTTACGCCCGTGTTTTTATATTCGTCCCTAACGCCGATTAGCCCCATTTCAAGTTCTTTTGGGTTTTTTATACTCCTTAATACTCCTATAAAACCTAATGGAAACAACTTTCCCTTGTGCTTTATCAAAGGATTACAAATAGACGGAAGAACTATGCCAAAAGCTGCAATATGCCCGTTTTTATCAACCAGAACACTAATATATTTGGGGTTAATTATGGTTGCGAATTGGTCTAAAATATTCTTTCTTACGTCACCGTTTACGGGAACGTATCCATCTAGTTTACCATAGGACTGATTTAAGGTTTCAAAAAATTCGTCACCATAAAGAGTAAGGATCTTTTTAACACTCATAGTTTCGGAAACGTCTACCAAAGAATACTTTTTCTTTATTCTATCTACTAACGAATCCATTCTGTCATATGGAACTTCGGGAATGGTAAAATCGTATTCTAGCCATTTAGACTCGTCTTCAAAGCCAAGTTCTTGCATCCTTTGACAAAAGTATGGATAATAATAGTTAGTCGCGTAGGTGCTTCTTTTATCAAAACCATAGGTAAGCATACCTTCCCTATCTTGATCGGTAAATCCCCACGGACCGTGAATTATATCCATCCCACGTTCTTTACCGAACTTTTCCACTTCGCCAAGCAAAGCCTTAAAAACTTCTATATCGTCAATACACTCAAAGCGCGAAAACCTTACTGCGTTAACCCCTGTGTTCGCATTATCTTCTTTGCTGATAATGGCTGCAACCCTACCAACAAGTTCACCGTCCTTGTATGCTAAAAACCCAGCAAAAGGATTTTCCCTTATGCTAGCGTTTACTTTTGGATTAAAAGTATTCATTTCGTCGCTTCTTAACGAAGGAACGTAGTAAGGACAATCTTTATATAGTTTAACGGGATAAGACGCAAAAAGCCTAACGTCTTTTTTTGTTTTTACTCGTTTAATTTCAATCATTATTCATCTTCCAAAACAGTTTATAATAAACTTTACCAATCTATTATACAACTTTTTTATAAAAAACACAATCGTATTAAAAAAAATCTTCCGCATGTGGAAGATTTTTTAATTATTTTTGGTCGTTTGGACTTTCAGTTTTTTTAATAATCGCAGGCGGTTGCTCGTCTTTTAACGCCATTATATATTGACCGTATTCTTCGTCGGTAAGTTTTTTTATTTTAGATTTTTTTCTTTTAGACATAATAACCTCCGTTTAATAGGTTTATTATGCCCTTGCTAGATACTTTTATACTTTTTTGCTATTGCTTTTGGATTGTTTTATCTTTTGATAAATCTTATCGGCAGAAAAATCTCTTTCTTGCTGATATTCCCCACCAAGAGCTTCAATTGCAAACCTAAGTTCTTCAAAATCGAAATAATTAATCTTCTCACCTTCTATTGCCGTTTTTAAAAATGGTAACGCGCGTTCGTCGCCATACTTCGCTAAATAACCTGCATAAAGTGGAATATTATCTTGATTTTTAACGAATTCCTCAATTAAAATATCGAACACTTTATCGTCCTTAGACGCGTATGATAAAACTTGTGTAAGATATGCTTTTATTGGTTCAGCGCAATCCTTAAACTGTCCAACGATATTATCTTTTACAAGATCTGCCATATTACACAACAATTCTGTTGCAAGTTCTTTTATAGATTCGCTGTAATCCCAAGTGATAAATTCTAAATATCTATTAGCGCATTTTTTACTACCCATTGCGTCTAACATATTCATTAAATACAAGGTTAATTCTTCGGGTAAATCTTGGTTTAATTGGTTTAATAATGCCTGTTCGTTAGATACGTCGTTTTGTATGGTTTCACAAAGAAAATCGGATACGGGCACCTTTTTATCCAAATGCGCCTTTAAACACTCTAATAACTCTTCTGGACTATATCCTTTATAGAACTCTTCGGGAGATTTATTCCCTAATTCGCTTAGCTTTTCTCTTCCGAATTTTTCGTATAATTGGGGTATGCTGTTTTCTATTTCTTCAGCATTTATTTTTCCTATATTTTGATGGACGAAATCTGAAATATAATCGTCGAACAACTTGTCCATATCAATAATTTTTATCATTGTTTATCTCCTTTAAGTCGCTGCAAACAGCTTTTTACCTTGCTTTCGCTTACTTCCATATACTTACATACTTTTGCCGAATCGCCAAGTTTATCTATCTTGCTAATAATTATCGCAACGGTTGCAAGTTCTTCTGGGGACATACCCATTTCCACAACCGAAAAATTAAGTTTTTTATAGATTTTGTTTATAGAAAAACCAACCTTTTCGAAAGCATCTATATTCCAATAAGCTAAACGGCTTACGGCAACGGCGTATGCAGCAAGATAAATATCTCCATCCACCTTATCTTCAAAGATTAATTTCCTTGGTTTTATACTAACGAAAAAATCGTTTAATACTGCACAAAATCTCTCTTTATATCCGGCAATAATTATCATGCCGATTATCATTTGTTTTATTTGCGAATTAACGTCTTTATCCATAAGAGAATCAAGCAAAATATTCTTTGCCCAACCATCTTTTAGAGTACTTAGAACGCAAACACTTTTCTTCGCATAGTCATAATCAGGTTGTTTTAGTCCCCATTCTAAAACGTCTTTGTATTTATAGCAACCCTTTCCACGCAAGGATATTTTTCCCGTAAACATTTCGCTTATAAGTTTTTTGTTATTTCTTAAAATTTGCGTTGGGTAATCTAGTATATATTCTAAGGGCAAATAATTCTTTTCGCATTTCCCTCCGCGAGATAGTTGGCTTGAATACACTGCGTAAAATTGCATAACTTTGTCGTTTGGCAAAGTTCTATATACTTCCGAAAAGGTTTTTTCAGCTAGTTGAAATTTGCCTAGATTAAGTTGCGTTATCCCATACAAAAATCGCATAGTTACGTCGTACGTTCTATCACTTAGTATTCTTGCTAGCGATTGGTTTGCAGTTTGATGATCACCTTGTTCCATAGCGCAAGTAGCAATTTTGTACACCTCGTGCTCTTTTCCCGTATATACTCCTAGCGCCATTTTATAATAATATTGGCTTTTTTCCTTGTCGCCTTTTGCAAAATATAGCGAAGATAAATTACAGTATGCAGTGACGTTTTCGCCGTGCGTGATTAACGAATCTTTACATACTTGTTTCATCCCCTTTTCGTCACCGGATAAAAAAAGGGAAAATGCGTATTCGCCAGCGTCTTCTTCATTCATACATTGCATTGGTATTTTATTGTATATTCTATTTGCGCCGTTATACTCACCCGAAGTGATTGCGTGTTTTGCTAGTTTCTTTTCAAAAGAATAGTCTGCCCTTTCAAAAGGATAGGCTACGTGATACGCAGGTCTTTTATCTATCGCATCGTTAAAAAAATTCAAAACGTCTTCGTCTAAATTATCTTGGGAAATAAACCCGTCCTTTGATAACTTTTGATGAAAATAGTATCCCGACAGATTAAAATTATCCATATAAAAAAAGTTTATTGCAAGTTGTTCGTATGCAAAACCCACTTGTTTGTCAGAACAAATCGAAAGGTATTTATACCAATACTCGTTAGACGTAATATAAAGTCCCATTTCTGCGTAATTGCAAGCAATATCAGCATAAACGTCTGCACTTTTTTCATTTTTTAGAGCAGTAAACAAAAAGCCCAGAGATTCAAGATAATCACCTTTTTCGGCTTTTATCTCAGCTAATTCTCTGTACTTTTGAGTGGTATTATTAAAAAATAAAAGATTGTCCTGTCTTTTTATCATTAGTTAAACAAACGGTCGACGTCCTCTTGCGTAAACTCGTATTCCTTTCTGCAAAATTCGCAAGTAACCTTAACGCTACCTTCTTTTTGCACTATATCGCAAAGTTCTTCCTTACCGAGAGAAATCAAGATTTTTTCTAGGTATTCTTTAGAACATATGCACTCGTATTTAGGGTGATATTCGGTGTATTTTAAATCGCCAAAATATGTTTTTAATATTTCTTCCGCACTGCCGTTTTCTATTAAGGTCGATAGGTTGGTTAGGTTTTTAATAATCTCTTCTGCTTTAATAAGATTTTCCGTTTGAGCAAAAGGTAACGCTTGAACTATTACCCCACCTGCGCCCACGCATTTTCCATCGGTGCCTATTTTTACACCAAGCGCGATTGCCGTAGGTTGTTGTTCGCTAAAAGCGTAATATGCAGTAAAATCTTCTGCAATTTCTCCACTAACCAATTGACAGCTTCCTGAATACGGGTCTTTTAGCCCCATGCTTTTAATAACGGTAATTCTTCCGTTCTTTCCCACACAACCACCAACGTCTAACTTTCCTTTTGAGTTGAGTGGAAGATCAACCTGAGGGTTATCAACGTAACCACGCATTTGCAAATCCCCGTTACCACAAACGGTAATTTTCCCTATTGGTCCGTTACCGCTAACGGTTACCGAAAGTTTGTCCTTTTGGTTTTTTAAGCCTTGCGACATAAACGTGCAAACGGTAAGCGTTCTTCCAAGCGCAGCAGCGCACACGGGCGAAAGAGAGTGATATTCAATTGCTTTGTTTACCATATCGGTGGTTTCAAGAATAGAAAGGCTGATTTGGTCGTCGAATATTAAGGTTTTAAGCAGTTTATCCACTTCTTTCTCCCTTGTTAATTATCTTTTTTTGTCGCGTTTAGCAAGTTCTTTTCTTGCCCTTTCCATACGTTTTTGTCTTTCGTCTTTTTGGCCGTTCTTTTGGTCAGCGTACATATCCTTAAACTTATCGTCGCTCATATGTTCCGCAACGTAACGTTCATGATCCTCGTACATTTCCTTACGACTTTGGTTAAGTTTTTCTATATCTTTTCTCGTAAAGGATTCAGGTAGTTCAGCAAGAGTAATTTCTTCGTCGGTAATCGGTTTTATGGGTTTATTGGATAGGCTGCTAAGTTTAAGAAGTTCAAGTTGTTCTTTGTACTTTTTAAGCGACGCAGCTTGATTATCTTTATCGTCAGCTTGTTCTTTTTTATTCTTTTGATAAATACCCCTATTCTTTTGCGCGCCCGCTACTCTATCGTTAATGTATCTATCAAATATCCATTGGGTATAGTCGGTCCATAAAAGGAAAAACCAAGAAAAGGATATTAAAAGTATAAGTATAGTTCCTATCGCCGCGAAAAATTCACCTAAGAATAAAAACGCAAACGGAAATAGAGATAACGCAGCAAAGAATACTGCCCTTATCGGCATTGCAACGGTTATTATAAAGGCGTTACGGAATAATTGAAAAATATTCATTTCATAAGTTACCGTAAGACTTATCGCGTAAAGAGTAACTATACTAACGAATACTAGTAGCACGATCGCAAGGGCTTTTAAAAGATAAAAAACCCAACTTGCGTTTGCCGCCGCAGCAGTTTTCGTGTCACACAAGGATATCAATAGTACTGACGCATAAAATACGAACGAGAATATAAGCATTATCATCAAAACGCTTTTTATATTCTGTCGAACGCCTTTCCAAAAATCGTTTGCAACGAAAACGCCTTCCGTCCAAACCATATTTCTAATTACGTAAGCGCCACCCGAAATACCTACGCCCGCTATTGCAAAGACGATCGGGGTTAATAAATACACTACTAAATTGGTATTATACGCAATAGTTTCAGGAAGCCCTGCAAAACTCGCTCCCGCCATGTATCCAGTACCAAAACCAAGGGAGAAGGGATACATAGAGCCGTAGTTTACTAGCATTAAGTAACGGAATCCTATAAGCAAGAAAACAGGTATAAAAAACAATAAAACTAGCAGGTTAACCAACATTAATCTACCAAGTCTATTTTTGATTATATCCCAAAACAACTCCCATCTATTTGACGGAAGGGTATTTCTAGCGTATGATTCGGACTTTTCTTTTCCGATTACTAGTCTATCTATGAATCCTTTATATCCACTATATGCCATCTGTTGCTCCAAAGGCTTTGCGCCACTATTTGTATTATAGCACATATTAGTTTAAATTTAAATAAAAAAAAGCATATTAAGTTAAAAAAACTTTACTTTTACTATAAGTTTTGTTAAACTATAGACAACTTATTTTTAGGAGATTTGACTTATTATGAAAAAGTACAACGTTGCCGTTGTTGGCGCAACCGGTATGGTAGGAAGAAAAATGTTGGAAGTTCTTGCTGAAAGAAACCTTCCCATAGATCAGTTATATTTATTTGCATCTGCAAAATCAGCAGGTAATAATGTTAACTTTTGCGATAAGGATTACACCGTTATCGAATTATGCGAACAAAACGTAGCTGATAAAAAAATCGACATCGCGTTTTTCTCCGCAGGTGGCGACGTTAGTAAACAATTCGCGCCCGTTTTTGCTAAGTACGGCGCGCTAGTTATCGATAACTCTAACGCTTGGAGAAGAGATCCCGAAGTTCCGTTAGTAGTTCCCGAATGTAACGCCGAAGATATTAAATGGCATAAGAATATTATTGCAAACCCCAATTGCTCTACCATACAAGCTATGGTAGTATTAAAACCCTTGCAACAAGCTTTCGGTCTTAAAAGGGTTATTTATTCTACTTATCAAGCCGTTTCGGGTGCCGGCGTTAAAGGTTTTAACGACCTAAAAGGTGGAATTTGTGGCGAAGCTCCACAAAAATTCCCCTATCCCATTTTTGGCAACTGTCTTCCCCACATAGACGTTTTCCTAGATAACGGATACACCAAAGAAGAAGACAAAATGGTTTTTGAAACTAGAAAGATTCTTAACCAACCCGACCTTAAAGTTACCGCAACGTGCGTACGTGTTCCCGTTTATTACGGACATAGTGAATCGGTTAACGTAGAGTTTGAAAAACCTTGTACGGTTGAAGATATTAAAAAAGTCCTTTCTAACGCAGAGGGCGTAATCATTCAAGACGACGTAAAGAACAACGTTTATCCTATGGCGATTACTGCTGAAAATAAAAACGAAGTATTCGTTGGTAGAATTAGAATCGACGATACGGTTGACTCAGGCGCTAACCTTTGGATTGTTGCTGATAACATTAGAAAAGGCGCTGCAACCAACGCTATTCAAATAGCTGAAAAAGCTATTGCGTTAGACGCAGTTAAAGATCAATTAAACAAATAATTTTTTGATTAAGGATATTTATGAATAAGACTATTTTTAAGGGTACTTGCACTGCTGCTATCACCCCCTTTACCAAAGATGGTATTGACTATCCTGCTTTGGAAAGACAAATTGAGTTTCAAATTCAAAATCAAATAGACGCTTTGTGTATTTTGGGCACTACCGGCGAAGCCCCTACCATTTCTGACCAAGAGTATGATAGAGTGGCTAAGTTTTCTTACGATAAAATCGCAGGTAGAACTAAGTTTATTCTCGGCACGGGTAGTAACTGCACTAAAAAAGCCATCGAAAAAAGCCAATTAGCACAAAAAGTTGGTGCCGACGGTCTTTTAGTCGTTACCCCATACTATAACAAATGCACGCAAAAGGGTTTAGTTAAATATTATAACGACGTTTGCGATAACATTGATATCCCCGTACTTTGCTATAACGTTCCCGCAAGAACCGGCGTTAATATTTTGCCACAAACCATGGCTGAAATTGCTGAAAATAAAAATATCGGCGGTATTAAAGAAGCGTGTGGCAACATGGAACAAATTTGTGAAACTGCAAGACTTATTCGCAATAAAACCGCTCTCTATTCAGGTGACGACAACCTTAATCTAGCAATGCTTTCGATAGGTTCGTTAGGACTTATCTCAGTTGCATCAAACGTCGTTCCAAAGGAAGTTGGTGACGTTGCAAGACTTTATTTTGCAGGCGAAAACCAAAAAGCTATCGCTCTTCAAGAAAGTCTACTTTCTTTAATCGACATTATGTTCTGTGAAGTTAACCCAATCCCCGTTAAAAAGGCTATTGAGTTATTAGGATTAGGATCTGGTATCGTTAGGGCTCCCCTTACCGAATTAGAACCAGAACATACTTTGCAAATGATTAAAATCTTAAAAGACTTCGGTCTTAAAGTTAAGGAGTAAACCACATGGTTAATATTCTTATAAGCGGCGCTCTTGGCAGAATGGGTAACAAGGTTTATCTTGCTGCTAAATCAGACCAAAACACCACTCCCGTTTGTGGTGTTGATAGATTTTTAGACGTTTCTAATAAAGATTTTCCCGTTTACGACAGTTTTGATAAAGTATACCATAATATAGACGTTGTAATTGATTTTTCAGTACCGTCAAACCTTGATTCCGTTCTTGATTTTGCTATCAGCAAGAGAATTCCCGTCGTTCTTTGCACGACTGGGTATTCCCAAGAACAAATTACCAAGATTGAAAGTGCTTCTAAAAAGATTGCTATTTTCCGTTCTGCAAATATGTCACTCGGCGTAAACGTGCTTATCGACCTAGTTAAAAAAGCAGCGCTCGCCTTGGAAGACTTTGACGTGGAGATTATTGAAAAACACCACAACCAAAAGGTTGACGCGCCAAGTGGCACTGCCCTTATGCTTGCCGACGGCGTAAAGCAAGTTCAACCTGAAAAGTTCTACGTTTACGGCAGAGAAGGTATCGTTGGAAAAAGAGATAAAAACGAAATTGGTATTCACGCTGTAAGAGGTGGTAATATCGTTGGCGAACACGAAGTTTTGTTTGCTAGCGAAAACGAAACGATTACCCTTTATCATCAAGCAACTGATAGAGCCGTTTTTGCAAATGGCGCCATTAAAGCCGCTATATTTATTAAGGATAAAACGTCTGGTATTTATAATATGAACGACGTTATTAACGGTAAATAATGTTAAGAAAGAACTTAGAACAGGTTTTTGATTTTATAAAATCAGGCAATAATCTAGGCGAGCCAGTTACCCTTGTAGGAGCAACAAAAACCGTTCCCGTTGAGATTATTAATCAAAGCATTGAATACGGATTAAAATGCGTTGCCGAGAACAAGGTTAATGAATTTAGAGAAAAAACCGACCTTATTAAAGGCGCGAGCCAACACTTTATTGGGCACCTACAAACCAATAAAGTTAAATATCTCGTTGGAAAAGTCGATTTGATTCATTCCATAGATAGTCTTCACCTTGCAACGACAGTTTCTGAAATTGCCCTTAAAAAGAACGTAATACAGGACGTTTTAGTTCAAATTAATATCGGACAAGAAGAACAAAAAGGTGGTTTAGATCCAAATTTTGCCGTAGAAGGCGTCAAAGAGATTGCTAAATTAAAGGGGCTTAAAGTTCGTGGGATTATGGCAATGCTTCCATTAACCGACGACACTGAACTTATTAAAAATTTATGCTTGAAAATGCGAGCATTATTTGATATACTTAAAAAAGAACTTTCTAATTTTGATTATCTTTCCATGGGAATGAGTAAAGATTATAAAATAGCCGTACAAAACGGTAGTAATATGATAAGATTAGGAAGCGCTATTTTTGGAAATAGAAATTACGGAGGAAAAGATTAATGGGATTATTAGATTTTTTTGGTAAAGAACCTAAACCCAAATCAGAGATTGCCGAAAGAAGCAATCTTTCCTTAAACACTACTCCTCAACAAGAAAAAAAAGGACCGGTTTCCGTGTTTATCCCCACTTCTTTTGACGACGTAGAAAAAATAATTGATGCTTTAAAATCCAACAAAACAGCACTCGTACATTTAACCAACCTTAAAACCGAAACACAAATTCGCGTGTTGGACATGCTTTCCGGTGCCGTTTACGCGTTAGGTGGCGGTGTTTATGAAATGGAAAAAAACGTGTTTATGTTCTCCCCTTACGGCGTAGAAATTTTTTAATTATATTATTTAAAAAACAACACCCTGAACGTAACGTTCAGGGTGTTTTATTATTTTGTAATATTAGCTTTTTAGATGCCCCATACGAGCCAAGTATAAACGTAACCGGCTAAAACTGCAACTAAGGTGAACGGAATACCTATCTTAAAGAAGTCTGCATTTTTAACGTCATATCCTTCCTTTCTTAATATACCGATACCAACGATGTTTGCCGAAGCGCCAAAGGTTGTTAAGTTTCCACCTAAGGTAGCACCTATCAACAATCCGAAATATAATACCGTTGAAGCGCCAGCGGGTAACGTTGTTGATAAAACGTTTATAACGGGAAGCATGGTTGCTACGTATGGTATATTATCAATAAACGCAGAGAATACCACCGAACTAAATACGATTATGGTGTATAGCAAGAATAGATTTTTACTACCTATTTTGCTAAACGCGTTTCCTATATCAGCTATTATACCAACCTTTTCAACGCAACCTATAATTATAAACAAGAAAATTAGGAAGAATATCGTTTCCAAGTCTAAACTATTCTTTAAGTTATCTGACAGTTTATTTTTTTGACTTATAGTATAAACTATAACCGAAACCAATCCACATGCAAGACAAATTAAACCTTTGGTTACGTCCATTCCGTTTATTTTAATTTGAAAATCAATAAAGGAAGACACTACCAATAAAGCAAAGTTTACAAGCAAAATAATTGTGGGAGCAATGGTATTTACTTTTACGTTTTCCATTGCGTATTCAAGTTTTTTGTTTTCTTTTCTAAAAATTAATATAAGAATGGGAATAGTAAAAAGCATACCAAGTTCAACTGCCCAAAAGATTGAAGCTTTGCCTTGGAATACGAAAAAGTCAAAAAAGTTCATTCCAAGTGCTTCGGCAAGCATTATAGACGTGGTATCACCAACTAACGTTGCAGCGCCTTGTAAGTTAGAAGACACTGCAATTGATATAATAACTGGAATAGGGGAAACGTTAATTTTTCTTGCAACGGCAATACCGATTGGAGCAAGCATTAAAACGGTTGCAACGTTATCAACCACAGCAGAAACTACTCCGCTTAGAACAGCTAAAAACACAAGTGCAAATAACGCGTTAGGCATTTTTGAAATTAACTTGTCCGCTAGTTTATTCGGCATTTTACTGTCGGCAAACATACCAACCGTTACCATTATACCAACCAACATAAATATAACGTCTAGTTTAATATTTAGAAATGGTTCGTAAATAAGAAAATCCTTATTTATTATTAGCGCAACACTGGTAATAAGCGCTGCAATTCCCGTTGACCAAGTTTTATGTTTAGGTAACGCTATAATAAAAACGTACATTAAAATAAAAACTGCCAAAACAAAAATTTTCATCATTATCTCCTTAGAAAAAGAGACTTTTACCGTAAGAAAATTACGGTAAAAGTCTCGTTAAAATTACTTTTGTAATTCTGTACTACCGGGATAAAAATCCGTACTGACGATAGCACACACGCGTTAACACGCGTCAACTACTCCCCTTTACAATGTATATGTTTGGGTATTTAATTATCTTACTTCAAGCGCGTTGTAGGTTGCGTCTAAAGAAGCAATCTTTTCGTCGAAAAGTTTCTTTTCTGCATCGGTTAAAGGAAGTTCGATAACCTTCTTAAATCCAGAACCACCAACCATGCAAGGAACGCCCATGCAAAGATCTTTTGCACCGTATTCACCGTTAAGAACGGTAGATAAGGGTAAAATAGTGTTGGTGTCTGCAACTAGTGCTTTGATAAGTTGAACGGCAGAAGCTGCAATTGCATAGAAAGTTGCGCCTTTTGCTTTAATAACCTTAGAGCCTGCTGCAACCATGCCGGTATAGATGTTTTCTAATTCAACGTCTAACTGTTCTTCACTAACGCCCATAAACTTTTTGCAGTATTCTTTTACAGGATAGCCTGCAACGTTACATAAACTCCAAGGAGCCATACAAGCATCGCCGTGTTCACCTAAAACGTAAGAGTTTACGTTGTGTGCGTCTACACCACAGTATTCAGCAACTGCTTGGGTTAATCTATTAGAGTCAAGTAAAGTACCAGTACCGATTACTTGGTTGGCAGGAAGACCGGTGCATTTCATAGTAACGTAAGTTAATACGTCAACAGGGTTAGAAACTATTACGTAAAGTGCGTTAGGTGCAATTTTTGCAACGTTAGGCATAACGCTCTTTAAGATACCAATATTAATCTTTGCAAGGTCAAGTCTGGATTGACCGGGTTTTCTACCTACGCCAAAAGTAACTACTACGATGTCGGAATCCTTAACGTCTTCATATTCACCGCTCCAAACTTTTACAGAGGGTACGCAAGCAGCGCATTGAGAAAGGTCTAACGCTTCGCCTTCTGCCTTTTCTTTGTTAATATCAACTAATACTATTTCGGAACATACGCCCTGTAAAGTTAAAGCATAAGCAACGGTAGCGCCTACGTTACCAGTTCCAAGTACTGCAATCTTTCTCTTCTTCTGTATCATTTTGCAATTTTCTCCTATTATAAAATTCATTATCTATATAATACACCAATTGTTAGATTTTTGCAATCGTTTTTTTAAATTTTTTATTATTTTTATTTTCCCCTACCATCCTATTTGCCAAATCATAAATATCGCCCGCTCCTAAGAACATTACTTTTACGTATTTTTTCGGTAATCGTTTAATTTTTCTTTTTAAAGCTTCATAATTCTTCACGTAAGAACACTTGCCTTTGGTTTTTCTTTTTATTTTTTTATATAAATAACGCCCGTCACCAAGCGCGTCGTATTCTTCCCTCGCAGGATAAGTTTTATAAATACAAACGTTATCCATTGAAGATAACACCGACACAAATTCTTCCATTAAATACCTAGTTCTAGAATAAGTATGAGGTTGAAATATATAAAAAGTATTTTCCTCCTTTTCCGTAATATTTAATATAGCGTTTATTTCCTTTGGATGATGAGCATAATCGGCAATTATTTTTTTACCATTATACTCTCCGACGTCTTCCATTCTACGTTTAACGTTTGAAAATGACTGCAATTTCCCTTTTAAGACGTCTATTGGAATATTTAGAATGTTTGCCACAGCACAAACCGAAAGCGCGTTATATACGTTATGAATACCCTGAACGTTTAAGCTTATTCTAGTTTGTTTTCTTCCATCGTAATAATAATCAAAAGAATATTTACCTTGTTCACAAAAAAGGTTTGCGCCCCTTACTACACAAGCGGGCGACAGACCAAAGGTTATAGTATTTTTTTTAATAAGTTTAGCGCAGTTTTGGTCATCTCCGTTTACAACCGAATACTCTGTGTTAGAAAACTTATTAAAAGCGTCTATTAGTTCTTGCATATTGGAATAACTATCCATATGGTCGTAATCAACGTTTAGGATTACGGAAATAGTAGGCTTAATATCCAAAAAGTTTTTTTGATACTCGCATGCTTCTACTATTACCAAACCCCCATCACCTTTTTTATAGTTTGAGAAATTTTGGTCTATTCCACCTATAAAAACCGTAGGATTATTCTTTGCACCGTCACACACCGAAGAAAGCATTGCGCTTGTGGTGGTTTTTCCGTGGCAACCGCTAACTCCAACCGACTTTGCGTAGTTAGACACTATTAATCCTAAAAATTCACTTCTTTTAAGTATTTTAACGTCGTTTTGCATTGCCCATATAAGTTCAGGGTTGTCTTCTTTTATTGCAGACGTATAAACCAAATGGCTTGGGTTAAAATTCTTTATATAGTTTTCCGACGAGCCTACGTTTACTTTTATACCAAATTTTTCTAGTTCATTGGTCTCGTCGCATTGCCTAACGTCACTACCTTCAACACAAATTCCTTGCAAAACGCAGTGCTTTGCAAGCGCACTCATATTGATTCCTGCTATACCGAGAAAATATATTCTTGAAAATTGACGACTGCTAATTTTGTTCATAGTTAAAAAATACGCAAAAAAAGGCTATTTTTAGAACTTTTTTTCAAAAAATCGCAATATTTTTTAAAAAAACTATTGAAATGGTTAGTATGTTATGGTAAAATAAATGTAATATTTATGATAAGGAAGGTAACAAAATGAAGATTTCTGACACTAGAGTTCGCATCGTTAAAAAAGACGATAGCAAACTTAAAGCAGTAGCATCCGTTACCTTTGATGACTGTTTTGTTGTGCACGACATAAAGGTTATTGAAGGGAATGAGGGTTACTTCATCGCTATGCCGAGCAGAAAGACTGCAGACGGCGAATACAAGGATATCGCTCACCCCATCAAAACGGAAACCAGAGAAGAACTTATTAAAGTAATTCTTGCAGCATTTGAAGAAGAAAAAGCAAAACCACAACAAGACTAATTAATCATCTTATTCAAAAATTAAAAGACTCCTATAAAGGAGTCTTTTTTTATTTTATTAAAAAATTTTGTACGCTAATTCTTTTATAAATTCTAGCGAATTAAACAACTGGTCGTAACTATCAAAGTCGTCTTTATAAACTTCTAAAATCAACGAGCCATCAAACCCAACGTCTTTAAGTCTATTAAACATTTCCGAAAAATCGGTAACGCCACTTCCGGGAAGACACATTTTTCCATCAGAATTAATATCCGACAAATGAACGGTAACTATATCTTTTCCCATTTCGTTTATTAAATCTCTATAATCCAATTGGCTTTGACGAGCTTGTTTTACGTCTAGCGTCGCTTTAAGTTTGGGCGCTAGACTTTTAAGTTTTTTGAAAAAACCAAGATAGTTGTAGTACGCCCAATGCACGTTTTCGTAGGCAAGGTCAACACCGTATTTATTGCACGTTTCAATAATCTGATTGGTGTATTTCGCAACCCTATCAAAATCAATATTCATTTGTGTGCGTTTAAGCCTTGCAACTCCGTGAAAAGTATAATACCTCGCTCCGATTGCGTTTGCAACTTGCATGGTACTATCCAAAAGTTTAAAAGAATCCGCCCTCGCTCGCTCGTTTATACTATAAAGTTGCGGTTCAAACTGCGTGGTTAAAGTATGTATGGAATGCACGTCTAACTCCCCTTTATACTTTTTAAGTATAGGGATAAAGTCAGGCGAATACTCACAATAAGATTCTAAAAAAACCTCGCACGTTTGAACTTTGTTTTCGTTTAGAAACTGCATTGCTTGTTCGGTATTTTTACGCACGAACAAGGAGGCTGTCGATATACCTGTTTTCATTTATTATCTTCTCGTAAAAATAAGTTGTTCACCGTCGGAGTCTATGACTACGGTAGAATTTTCCAAAAGTTCGCCTTTTAATATTTCTTCGCTAAGTTTATCTTCAACGTTTCGTTGAATAACTCTTTTTAACGGGCGTGCACCGTAGTTGTCGTCGTAACCTTTATCGGTAATCCAATCCATAGCTGCGTCGGTAATATCCATTTCAACACCCATAACTGCAAGGCGTTTTTTAAGACTAGCAAGAAGTAACTCTGCAATTTTTGCCGTTTGGTCTTTGTTAAGTTTTTGGAATACGATAATATCGTCTATTCTATTCAAAAACTCGGGACGGAACTTTTGTTTTAGGGCGTCCATATATTTTGAACACATATTGTCGTATTCAGCTTGTGGACTACTTGCAAACCCTAGCGTTGCCTTTTGCTGAACTTCGGTAGCACCGACGTTTGAAGTTAGAATAATAATGGTGTTCTTAAAACTTATTAGTCTTCCCTTGCTATCTGTAAGTCTGCCGTCGTCTAAAATTTGCAACATAAGATTAAACACGTCTGGATGTGCTTTTTCAATTTCGTCAAACAATACTACCGAATAAGGTTTTCTTCTTACCTTTTCAGTTAGTTGACCTGCTTCGTCAAACCCTACGTATCCTGGAGGCGCACCAACTAATTTAGATACCGAGTGCTTTTCCATATACTCACTCATATCTATTCTTATAATATTTTCTTCATTGCCAAAAACCGCTTCGGCAAGCGCCTTGGAAAGTTCAGTTTTACCAACACCCGTTGGACCAACGAATATAAACGAGCCGATTGGTCTATTCGGGTCTTTAAGACCTGCCCTAGCCCTTCTAATCGCATCTGAAACGGCTTTTACTGCATCTTCTTGCCCAACCACTCTTTCATGCAATATCTGTTCTAGATTTAGTAATTTTTGAGTTTCCGTTTGAGTTAATTTTACCACCGGTACTCCCGTCCAATTACTTACGACTTTTGCTATATCGTCTGGGGTGAGCATAAGTTTTTCACGATTTCCGGCTTGCTCTTTTGCTAGGCGACGAATTTCATCTAGTTCTTGGTTAACCTTTTCAATTTCAGCGTTAAGTTTTATTGCCCTATCTAAATCGTCCCTTCTTTTCGCTTCGTTCTTTTGCGCAATCAAGGTGTTCAGTTCGTTTTCCTTTTGCTTAGCTTGAACGGGCGAATTATAACTGTCTAACCTAACCCTAGACGCAGCTTCGTCGATAAGGTCGATTGCCTTGTCGGGCAAAAACCTATCGGTAATATATCTATCAGATAAGCTTACCGCAGACATAATTGCTTGGTCAGGTATGCTTACGCCATGATGAGATTCGTATTTATCGCGCAACCCTTTAAGTATTTCTACCGTTTCTTCGGGACTTGGCGCTTCAACTATAATGGGTTGGAAACGACGTTCTAGCGCAGCATCCTTTTCGATATATTTTCTATATTCGTCTAACGTAGTTGCACCAATAGTTTGAAGTTCCCCCCTAGAAAGCATTGGTTTTAAAATGTTTGCGGCGTCCATATTTCCTTCGCCCGTACTTCCCGCACCGACGATATTATGGATTTCGTCAATAAATAGTATTATATTACCGTTTTTCTTTACTACGTCGATAGCTTTTTTAAGTCTTTCTTCAAAATCGCCACGGTATCTTGCGCCTGCAAGCATTCCTGCAAGGTCTAAGGAAAACACAATTTTATCAGCAAGTATCTCCGGAACGTTTCCTTTAACTATAGCTTGCGCTAAACCTTCAACGACGGCACTTTTACCAACACCCGGCTCGCCTATTAGCACGGGATTGTTTTTCATTCTTCTAGAAAGTATTTGAATAACTCTATCGATTTCTTCTTTTCTGCCGATAACGGGATCTAGTTTTCCTTCTATTGCCTGTCTATTAAGATCAACGCCGAACTTTGATAGCTCCTTCAAATCCTCCGACTCCACACCCCTTTCTTTCCCAAGGTTTTTATTGTTAGAGTATCCATTATTTGCGTTTGTTTTAAACGTTTTTCCAAAGATGCTATCTTCTTCGGTTTCTTGCACGTCTTCGTAATCGTCTTGATAATCACCGTTAAGGGTATTAATCAAATCGTTAGCCATGCTTTTAACGTCAACGCGCATAGCCGAAAGTATAGTTACTGCAACGCTATCCGTATCTAGCAAAATTGATAGCAATAAATGTTCTGTGCCAACGAACCCCGAACGTGCTTTGAGTGATATATCAACCGCGTTTTCAAAAACACGTTTAGTTCTTGGCGTAAATCTATTTCCCGGCATAACCACGTTGGGATCTACGGTCTTTTTAAAATAAAATAGGTATCTATCGTTATCAACTTCAGCTTCGCGTAAGATTGCGGCGGCTCTACCATCGGTTACGTTAATAAGTCCAAACAAAACGTGTTCGCTACCGATATATTTACAATTAAATCTTTCAGCCAATGCCGAAGCGTATTCTATAACTTGATTTACATTGCGTGAAAATGCGTCGTAATACATTGTCTACTCCTTTATTTTTAGTAGTTTATTACTTACTATTTCCGCTCTAAACAAATCTCTGTCTATCGCGGAAAGTTTTCTTTGATATTGTTCACATAAAACCGCCGGTCTTACCATCACGATCAAATCGTCTATTTGACTAATATCACTTATATTTATCATGCCAAGCATTGCGCCGAGTTTAACTTGGGCAACTAATGATAAAAATTCCTCATAGCCAAGGAGTACCGAGTTAGTAAGTATTCCAAAAGCCTTTCTTGCTTTATCCATGGTTTTAAGTTGTTTTCGGCTGTATAGTCTGTCTTTTTCTTCCCTTTCAGCCTTACATATTCTTATAACGGCTTCTTCCACCGAACGTAGTATTTGGTATTCACTAACGCCTAACGTAACTTCGTTACTCACTTGATAGGTAAAGCCCTCTGCTTTCGTGCCTTCGCCGTATATTCCCCTAATGGTTAAACCAAGTTGTGAAAGTTCTTGCGCTAAGGCGTTTATCTTTCCACCCTCGGTAAGCGCAGGCAAAAACAACATTACCGAAGCGCGTAATCCCGTACCTAAATTAGTTGGGCAAGCCGTCAGATAGCCTAGTTTATGATCAAAAGCAAGGTCAAGGTTTTTTGAAATGGCATCGTCAATCGCGCTTATACGTTTATACGCCTCGCTCAAACACAAGCCTTTCATAAAACATTGTTCTCTTATAACGTCTTCTTCGTGAACCATCACGGAAACGTCCTTCTTTTCATTTATAAGAGCCGCGCCAAACTGCTTGTTTTTTATAAGTGCGTTACTTATCAAATGCCTTTCTTTCATACCTTCTAACACTAAATCGGAAAGATTTGATGCAAAATATAGGTTGAAAGTATCCGTTTTAACTAACGCACGATATACTTTTTTTACTACGTCCTTTGCTAGTTGAGGGTTGGTTATGCAAAAATTAAAATTTTGCAAGTTTCTAGCCAATCTAATTCTGCTAGTTATAACCGTTCCTTCTAGTAGTCCCGATTGCACTGCTTCCATTAGATTAGTCCCCTTACTTTAAGTTGCTCGATAACGTAAGATATTTTTTCTGAAATGCTAGCCATATCCGAAAATCTTCCCTCAATACCGGCAAGTTCTTTTTCTTCCATTAAACGCTTATATTCAGACAAAAGCTCTTTGTCTTCTACGCTATACTTAGGCTTGTTTCCCGCGTGGTAAACGTCTTTTTGTATAGAACGCAAAGTCGGCAGAAGTTCTTTATAAAACTCCTGATAACAATCGGGGCAACCAAACAATCCCGTTCTTTTAAACTGTGAAAAAGTATAACCACAACGGCTACAAGTTTTTTCAAGCATAATTATCCTTTATAGTCCTTTTGCTAATTCCTTAATATATTGGGCAGTTTGTTCTTTGATTTCATCACTGCGCAAGGCAAATTCCACGTTTGCGCGTATATATCCAAACTTATCACCAACGTCAAAACGCTCGCCTTCAAAACAACTTGCTAAAAGTTTATTTTCTCTCGTTAAATCGTCTAAAACGTCGGTTAAATAGATTTCGTTGTTTCTAGGTTTAAGGTTTTTAAGTCTACCCATAACTTCGCCGGATAGAACGTATCTTCCTATAATAGCGTAATTAGAAAGCGCGTCGTTAACCGAAGGTTTTTCAACTATTCCGTTGACGGTTATAATTCCATCAGTTTCGTCACCTACGCCGACGTTACCGTATTTGCTAACGTCATCACCAAACACTTCCATAGTAGCAATAACGCTTTTTCCTGTCTTTTCATAAACGTCTACCAAACGTTTTATACATGGAGTTTGACCGTTTTCAGCGTGTAAAAGCTCGTCTCCTAATAATAGAGCAAAAGGTTGATCTCCAACGTATGGCTCTGCGCATAAAATTGCGCCTGCTAGACCGTTAGCAACTTTTTGTTCAACGAAAGTAACGTTAAATCTTCTTGTTTGTTTTGCTATTTCGTAAAGTTTTGTTTTTCCGTCTTCTAAAAGCCTTTGTTCTAACGCGTCAGCCCTTCCGAAATGTTTTTCAATAACGTCCGAGCCGGGACTTACTACGATAATAACGTCTTCAATCCCCACCGACAACAACTCTTCTGCTATGTACTGAATAGTCGGTTTATCCAAAACCGAAAGCATGGGTTTTGGAACGGCCTTGGTAATAGGTAAAAACCTAGTGCCTAAACCAGCAGCAGGTATTACTGCTTTGGTTACTTTTTGCATAATTTCCCTCTTATTTGAAATTTTCTTTTTCTAACTCTAAAATTTTATCTACCCTACGTTGATGTCTTTGTTCGTTACTAAAAGGAGTGTTTATAAACGCATCAACTATTTCAATCATAAGTCCCGGTCCTACCACCCTTTCCCCCAAAGCCAAAACGTTCGCATCGTTATGAAGCCTTGTCATCTTAGCCGAAAACACGTCGTGACAGTGTCCACAACGAACTCCTTTTACTTTGTTAGCAACGATACTCATTCCAATTCCCGTGCCACAAATCAATATACCTAAATCAAACTCTTTTTTAGCCACGACGTTTGCAACAGCCAAGCCAAAATCGTTATAATCAACCGATTCTTCCCCGTAGGTACCAAAATCTTGATATTCAATGGCATTCTTTTTTAGGTAATCAATAAGAACAGGTTTTAGTTTTATTCCACCGTGATCGCAACCGATTGCTATTTTCATTGTTGTTACTCCTTGTTTTTTAGTATTATCGCAACGATTTCGTTACATAAATCTTCAATTTCGTATAGCGTTTGCAAATAAACGGATAAATCGCCACCGTAGGGATCGGAAACGTCCCTTCTCCCCGTTAATTCGCTGACTGAATACACGCCCGGAAAGTTTGATATTCCGATTTTATGCGCCGTCGTCATACACACGGTAAGGTCGCTTTTTAGTAGTATAGCGGCTGTTAATCGCTTGGATTTAAACCCGTACGGTTTGTATCCAAGTTTTTTTAATGCTTGGGCAGAATTTTTACTCATCTTCTCCCCGTCTATTGCCGTCGTACCCGCACTAGTGACCATTACACCTTTAATTCCAGCGAGTTTAAGTTTATTTTTCAAGATGATTTCCGCCATAGGACTACGGCAAGTATTCCCCGTACATACGAAGGTTATCCTTTTTAGTTTCATCCGCAAGATTTCCTTAATCTATTCATTATTCCCATATAAACGCCCTGTTCGTTAGGCATTTCTACGGCTATTATAAGGTCGGCAATTTTTTCGCCTTCCAATAATTTATCATATAAATTAGAAGCTATTTCCTTAGGTGTTTTTCCTAAATCGAGCACGTTTTTACCCTTAAACTCTCCTATTAAATCACTTCTACACATAATATACGGTTTTTGACCGTCTTTTAAGGCTTGTTCGTATAACAAGTTGACCTTATCGATTTGTTCTTCGGTAAAAAGTGCCGTTTGACAGTTTGGTTTGTAATGTTTGTACTTTACACCCGGAGATTTTACCTTATCTCCTTCCTTATGCATAGCAATTAAACATTTCCCCGTAACACTCTCTATCATTTCCTTAGTAACAAGCCCTGCTCTTAAAATCCGTGGAACTTCGCCCGTTACGTCTAAAACCGTGCTTTCAATCCCTCCCGTACTTTTTCCACCGTCTAGTATCAAAGGAACTAATCCGTTCAGGTCGTTATAAACGTGACGCGCAGTAACGGGGCTAGTGTGTTTTGATAGATTAGCGCTTGGAGCAACTACCGGCATATCTAAAATTTTAAGCAATTGCTGACAACCCTCGTGCGAAGGCATTCTTATTGCCAAGGTATCTCCACCACAAACCGCTTCCTTACAAACCACGCCCTTGCTTTGCATAACTAGGGTTAACGGTCCCGGCATAAACTCTTGCATAAGACGATATACGTAAGGATGATTTATTTCCACCAGTTTAGTTAGGTCATAATCTTTGTGCACGTGTGCAATCAACGGATTATCAGAAGGTCTTCCCTTTACTTCAAAAATTTTTTTAACCGCCAAAGAGTCGGTTGCAACAGCACCCAATCCGTAAACCGTTTCAGTTGGGATACCAACTACTTGTCCATTAGACAAAAGTTGTTTGGCAAGTTCAAGGCTCTCGTTCGTTATTGGTAATATTTGCGTAGTCATATTAAAAGATGTCGTCGTCTTGTTCTGGTGGAGCGTCAAAATCGGAAACGGGAAGGTCTTCGTAGCCTTCAATATAAGTTTCACCCTTTACCGATTGTCCGTCTTCTTCACCTTCGGGTTCTCCCGTTTCGTTATTTAGGTTAACGAACTTGGTGCATTCACCCTTGAAGTATAGTTGAACCATACCGGTAGGACCACTTCTGTGTTTTTCTATCAAAATTTCAGCAACGTTCTTTTTAACCTTTCCTTCGGCAAGGTCTTTTTCGGTAGCAACACGGTCTGGTCTATGAATAAAGATAACTATATCTGCGTCTTGTTCTATCGCACCCGATTCACGAAGGTCGGATAGTTGTGGTCTACCCTTTCTAGTTTCTACCGCACGAGATAATTGCGAAAGAGCAAGAACCGGAACGTCCACTTCTTTTGCTAAAATCTTTAATTGTCTAGAAATTTCAGTTATTTCTTGTTGACGATTTGCTTCTGCGCTTCTACGTTTTGCGTCTGGTGTCATAAGTTGAATATAATCGACCATAACGAAGTCTAGCCCATATTTACGTTTAATTCTACGGCATTTTGATATAAGTTCAGATGGAGTTATAACTGCCGAATCGTCTATGTAAATCTTTGCAGGAGCAAGTAATTCTCTTGCCCTTGCAACTTTTCTCCATTCGGTTTTATTAAGTTTTCCCTTAGTTGCGTTTTCCATGCTTACGCCTGCAACCGAGAAAAGCATTCTTTCGGCAAGTTGTTCTTTACTCATTTCCAATGAGAATACCGCGCAAGAATATCCTTGCAAAGCAATGTTTTCAACGATATTCATTGCAAAAGACGTTTTACCAACGGCAGGACGCGCAGCGAGTATCATAAGGTCGCTCTTATGTACTCCGTTAAGTAAATAGTCCAATCCCTTGTAACCGGTCTTTATTCCCTTATAAGCCGACTTATCTTTGCTAAGTTCGTCTAGTTTTATCATAACGTCGGGTAAAACTTTACCAATACTTACAACACTGCTAGTGTCAGCCGTGTTTGAAATATCAAAAACGGTTTTTTCAGCAAGAGCAAGAGAAGTTACCTTGTCCGTACTAGTTCTACAATTTTCTATAATGTCGGCAGCGCCTACGATAAGTTTACGCAACATACTATCCCTAGTAACTATTTCTAGATATCTTTGATAGTTTGCAGAAGACGGCATAACGTTAGTAAGTTCAACTATATAGTTAATTCCACCTGCGTTTTCAAGGTTTCCTTGTTTTTCGAGGGCGTCTGTAAGCGTTACAAGGTCAACGGGAAGATTGTTTTTTATTATACCTTCCATTGCCCTGAACACGTGCTTATGAGACTCTGCGTAAAAATCCTCTTCCTTCAAAAAAGAAGCTACCTCTACTTGTATTCTAGTATCTAAAAGCAAACACCCAAGAAGTGCTTGTTCGGCTTCTAGACTATGAGGCATATCGCCCATAAAATTGTTGGTTTTTTTGGTTGTTGCCATATTTATCTCCTGTGTTAATTACAGTTTTACGAACGCTTCTAGCGCCGATTTAAACTCGGCGAAAGCGTCTTGATAAGGTTTTTCTTGAGTTAGGTCCACGCCTGCAATTTTAAGTAGTTCTACCGGACTGTCAGAGCCACCGGACGACAAAAACTTAAAGTAATCGTCAACTGCCGTTTGTCCTTCTTCTAAAATTCGTCTTGCTATGGACAGTGCGCTTATTATACCGGTTGCATATTTATAAACGTAAAACGCTCTATAAAAATGCGGTATTCTAGCCCATTCGTATTTTATTTCTTTATCGTGAACGATATTTTTACCGTAATATTTTTTGTTTAGTTTTAGATAAGCTTTGCAAAGACTATCTTTTGTAAGCGGTACTCCTTTTTCTACTTGTTTATGCGCGTAGTCTTCAAATTCCGAAAACTGCGTTTGACGGAAAAGGGTGGTTCTTATCATTTCTAGTAAATATGAAAGCAAATACTTTTTAAGTTTATCATCTTTTGCCGTTTTTAGTAGGTGTTTTATAAGCAACACTTCGTTAACCGTACTTGCAACTTCGGCAACGAATATGGTGTAATCTGCTTTCGCATAAGGTTGGTTTTTGTTAGAAAAATAAGAGTGTAAACTATGCCCCATTTCGTGAGCAATGGTAAATACGTCGTGGGTGGTTTTTTGATAGTTTAGTAATACGTATGGATGGATATTATAAACGGCTACGCTATAAGCGCCACTCCTTTTGCCACTCCTTTCATAAACGTCTATCCAACGGTCTTCTTTTGCTTTTAAAAGTAATTGTTGGTATTCACTTCCCAAGCAAGCAAGACCTTCTACAACCAACGAGTACGCGTCGTCGTATTCTAGTTTTAAATCAACGCCTTCAACGGTTGGTACGTATATATCGTACATATGCATTTTATCAAGTCCTAACGCCTTTTTCTTTTCGCCCATATATGCGTGAAGGTCTGGAAGGGCTTTTTTAACGTTAGTTAAAAGATTTTTATAAACGATTTCAGGAACGTCTTCCCCTGCAAGCGCCGAAGCCATTGCCGAAGGATATTTTCTTGCTTTTGCAAGATAAACGTTCTTTTTAACGCTTGCGTAATAGGTGGAAGATATTACGTTTATCAAGGAAATATACGCTTTATAATACTTTTTAAATGCTTTTTGCCTCACCTTTACGTCGGTGTTCTGCAAAAGCATTGAATACGTTCCATGGGTTAATTGAACGGTTTTATTATCAACTTTAATCTTTCCCAAAGGAAGGTCGGCGTTATCTATCTTGGTAAAAATATCCCTAAAACTGCTAAACACTTCACCACCTGCCGCCAAAAGTGCTTCTTGATCGGCTGAAAGAACGTGCGCCTTTTCTTTTAACAAGCATTTTAACGAATAATCGTATTCGCTAAGACTCGTATTGTTTATATAACTTTTTAACACTTCTTGGTCTAGAGAAATAAGTTCGGGTTGTACAAAAGCTAAACTTGAAGAAAACTTTGCATAAATTCCGTAGATTTTGGAGTTAAAGGAATCGTAAAGACTGTTGGTGGTGTCTTCGTCGTGTTTCATCATAGCGTAAACTGAAAGTTTTTCTATAACCGAACCAATGCTTTCTATCTTTTTTTGTAGAGCAAGATAGTTTTCGGCTTTATTTAGTTTACCCTTAAACTCTGAAAAATCTATTTTTTTATCAATCTCTTCTAAAGTTTTATTCCACTCGGCATCAGTCGTAAAGATATCTTCAGTTGCCCATTGATATTGTTTGTTCAAGATTATACCCCTTTTAGTTTTTGTTACTATGAATAGGAGCCGGCATTCTTCCGCCCCTGTTTATAAGTTTTTCACACGAATAACCACTTACCTTCATAATAGGTGCGCTACCTAATAAACCACCAAACTCTACTTCGTCGCCAACCGTTTTGTTGGGAACGGGAATTATACGAACGGCAGTTGTTTTGTTGTTTATCATACCGATTGCACATTCATCTGCTATTATCCCCGATATCGTAGTTGCAGGGGTATCGCCCGGAATTGCTACCATATCTATACCTACGCTACATACCGAAGTCATTGCTTCTAGTTTGTTGAGGTCTATAGAACCACTTCTTGCAGCCCTTATCATTCCAATATCTTCACTTACGGGAATAAACGCGCCAGATAGGCCACCTACCCTAGAACTTGCCATAACTCCACCCTTTTTAACTGCGTCGTTAAGCATTGCTAGTGCGGCTGTAGTACCGTGACAGCCAACCGATTCAAGCCCCATTTCTTCTAGAATATGCGCTACGCTATCTCCCATAACGGGAGTGGGTGCAAGCGATAGATCAACGATACCGAATTCCGCATCAAGTCTTTTAGCAGCTTCGGTTGCTATTAGCTGACCAGCCCTAGTAATCTTAAACGCAGTCTTTTTAATCGTTTCAGCTACTTGATCGATACTTGCGTCCTTTAAACTCTTTAATGCGTGATGAACAACACCGGGGCCGGAAACGCCTACGTTAACCACCGTTTCGCCTTCACCTATACCGTTAAATGCGCCCGCCATAAAGGGATTATCTTCCACGGCGTTGCAAAAAACGACTAGTTTTGCACTGCCTATTCCGTCTTTATCAGCAGTTAATTGAGCGGATTTTTTAATGATCTCGCCCATCATTTTAACGGCATCCATGTTTATACCCGATTTGGAAGAACCAACGTTTACCGAAGAACACATACGTTCGGTTATGGAAAGCGCTTCTGGAATGCTTTCAATAAAACTTTTTTCATAAGAAGTCATGCTCTTATGAACTAGCGCTGAATATCCACCGATAAAATCAA
Organism: Clostridia bacterium; assembly: GCA_017399945.1. GTDB lineage: Bacteria > Bacillota > Clostridia > Christensenellales > Borkfalkiaceae > UBA1259. The sequence continues at coordinate 14,947 of JAFQAQ010000005.1, read as the reverse complement.
TTCCACAAGTTTTTGCCGCTTTGTCTAGCGCCTTTGCAAGGACAATTTCTTTACCCGGAAAATTTGCAGTAAGTAAACTTGCAGGAGTTATGGAAACCCTTTTGTTTATAATCGGGATTCCGTATTTCATTCCTAAATCTTCGGCAACTTTAACTATTTTATCTGCCTTTTTGCATATTTTGTCGTAACAAAGATCGGCAGTTGTTTTCGCGTCTTCCCTAATACAAGAAAAAAGTGATAGTCCCATAGTTATGGTTCGAACGTCAAAGTGTTCTTTTTCTACCATATCTATAGTTTCAATTATATCTCTTTGGTTTATCATCGTAGGCTCCTATATTTTATGCATAACGTTAAAAACGTCTTCGTGTTGTACGTGTATTGATACGCCTATTTGGTTTCCTAACTCAACTAAAAGCGCAGTAAGGTCCTTTAAGGATAGCTTACTTGCCGATATATCACAAAGCATTATCATCGTAAAATAACCTTGAACGATGCTTTGACTAATATCTTCTATATTTACTAAATTATCTGCTAACGCGCCCGACACTTTTGCTATGATGCCCGACTTGTCCTTTCCAATTACCGTTACTATTGCCTTCATTTAACCATTCTCCTTTTCGTTTAGTATTTGATAACTTATAAGCACGTTACCTTGGGTAATAAATTTTACCATTGATTTTTCTGGAATATCTGGAAAATCCATTTCGTAAAGCACGAAAACCCGCCTTTCGTAATAAACTTCCTTAAATTTATTCCATTCGTTAAAGATTAGTTCTTTACAGTCAACCCCGTCTTTTATCGCAAGCATTTGGCTATATCCGACGAATTGCGCCTCGAAAGTTTCCTTTAATCCGTTTTTTAAGTTTAAGCATAGTTTATAATACTTGTTTATTCTTTTATAATATATGCCTAAGTAAATAAATGAAAAAACAACGAACACAGCCGTTAACGGAAAATGTATCCACTTTACCGTAGCAATAGTCTTTGATCCGTATGGAAGGGTTAAATACCACCCTAAAAGCACCCCGCTTATTATTGCGTAAACAAAAACTATCGCAAGATATTTTATCAAGACTTCTTTTCTTTGTTTTTTTGCGTCTTCTAGTATGCTTTCGTTAAAAAATTCAATCATTTTTACTCCGTTATTTATAATCCGTTCTTATTTTAGAAAGTCCGTTTGGTGTTTTTAAGTACAGTTCGTATCTGTCTTGATACTCTGCCATAAGGTAATTTTTGTTCTGTTTTACGGCGTAATATTTTGGATAGGTTTGTTTGGGAGAGTAAACGTTTTCTTGTGCGTTTGATTTTTTTACAATTTCAAGATTAACTTCTTGTTGGTTAACTTGCACACATTCAACGTTTGAATTTTGCGTATCTTCCTCTACTATCTGCACAGATTTATCCTTCTTTTTCTTTTCTTTCTCGTCTTCTTTATCCTTTCCCAAGCCGAAAAGTTTGCACACGGTTATAATAACCGCCGCCACGATGGAAGCAATAAATACAACGCAAAATATAAGCACGGATATCCCATTGGACGACAACACGCCAGTTATATATAAAATTACGCCAATAAGTGCAACCAACAATGCAAATTGAAGGTTGAATATGCTCAATATTTTATATATAAACTTAAAAATTGCTTTTATAACTTTAAAGATAAACGCAAACATATCTTTTTAACTCGTTTTTTGACTTACGTTAGAAAATACTTTGGTAGTAAAGCCTTTTATGCTGACAGCCCAATTTTTTACCACACCCATTACTTTTTCCGTTGAACAACACCCGTCCGAACGAGAGTCCATACTAGGTCTTCTGTTATCTCCAAGATAGAATATCTCCCCTTCACGAACTGTAAAGTCAACTTGGCTTTGTCCTTCGATTCTAGTTGAGTTTGGTTGTTTTATATAAGGCTCGTCTAGTTTAACGAAGGTGTTTTCACCTGCCTTTTTTAAGTAAACGCAACCTTCGTCACTATTTATTCTAACAACGTCTCCGGCAATTCCTATTACTCTTTTAATAACCAAATAATTAATCGTTTGCTCTTTTTCAACTTTTTGTTTTTCGATAACTACTATGTCTCCACGGTCTATATCGGCATATCTGCTTGCAATAAGCGTTTCCCCATTTTGAAGGGTGTTTTCCATCGACGAGCCGTCAATAGTAACCAAAAAAACGAAATATTGAAAAACTATAAAAAATATTAAAGTTATTCCAACGATTATCGACAAGATTAAAGTAAGCGTAAAATCGTTACGATCACGTTTTTTTTCTTGCTCTACTAATCCAACTTGTCCTTTTACCATTAATCATTCTCTCCACTTGCCGTTGGTTGTTTATAACTCTTGGCGATTTTTCTTACCTTATCTACCGACAAAAATACTGCGTGTTGACAGGTTAAACATTTTAGTTTTATATCTGCGCCCGTCCTAGTAACTATCCATTCGTTACCACCACAGGCGTGTTGTTTTTTAGAAACTATAATGGTTCCTTCGGTAATTTTCATAACTTGTTTTTATTATACCCACAATAGATTGTTTATTAAAAAGTCTTTGTCGGCAGCGATTTCTATTGCTTGTATTTTTTCTATCGAACGAATCGCCATACCTTCTAACGACTTGAACTGATTTATAGTAAATTTAAGGTTGTGCCATACTTCCCCACCGTTTACTATCGCCGAGGCAATAAACTCACATCTTGCGCCAAAATAATCGGAAATAAGTTTTACCGTTACCGTGGTTTTTTCTTTTACGTAAACGTCCATAAGCAACAAACTATCGTTACTTGGCGCATATTTTTTTATACCCACTTTAAAGGACAATAATCCGTTTTTACAAGTAACTCCCGTAATGTCCATAGCACCTTTCTTTTCTTCAACTACCGAGCGTTCGTGTAATACTACGCCGTAAGGCTTTTCGGTGTTTTTACCCGCCGGATAAAACGACGAAGTGGCGTCGTCTTCACGAGAAGAATACACGACCTTTCTTGCGTACGAGGACGGAAAGTCTTTTTGAGAGAATTTTTTTGCAACCACGTCGCTTCCAACTTCAAATCCGTTTTGATACACAGCAACGGCAAAAAAGAAGGCTACGCCCGATTTAAAAAATGGTTGATATTCAAAGTCGTAAACGCCGTTCCCACCTGAAACGTGACTTAACTTTTGCCATTGACGAAGAGAGGGATTATACTGCTCTTCCGCCGAATATAGTTTTACTTCTTTAAGTTTAGACTTATCGGCTATGACAGTTAAACTAAGTTTATTCCCTTTTTGCTCACACTTAATTGTCGGCAAAGTTGCAAGAGAACTATTTGTACCTTTGTTTTTTAAGAACTTATCAAAGAAGGTGCATACGTTTATAAATCCTTGGTTGTCAATACAATCAATATCGCCTACTGAATAATAGATGGTTTTATAATAATCAGTATTTATTCTTGCCAACGTATCGTGAGCCCTATCAAAATCACAATCGGGCGAGTTAGTAGGCACGGCGATAAACGTTGGGCATTTGAGTCGGTTTGCATAAGCTTGTGGTTCAATTCCCGCAAGGTATTTTAACTGTTCGTCGGTAAATTGCGCGTCCACTTCCGCCTTAAATTTAAAATTACCACTATAAGCGCTCCAACCAGCGTTCATAAAAAATGCAACACAATCCAATTCTTCGGTAGTTCCTGCCAAGTGCCAAAGAACGGTTGCGCTGTCGCTTATTCCAAAGCCCCCTACCTTTTCTACGAAAGGAAAAGATTTAAGATATTTAAGCGCATATCTTGCAGTAACACCCCATTCGTACCATGGCGTCTTGGTAACTTGGTCGGTAACCTTGTCTAGACTACCTTTTGCCGATAAATAATTGGCATAAGAAAGACTTTGAGGGTATTCGGTATAGTTATAATTAATGCCGTCCTTACCAGAAAGGTCAACAACCATTGCACAATAACCACGTTCAGCAAATTCCATAACTAACTTTTCACTTGCACCGTCTAAAAACTTTTGAAAGATGATTATTGCGTTTTGTTTAGTCTTTTTAACGTTTCTAGCATACACGGCGTAAATTTTCACCTGCCCGTCTTGACAAACCCTGCCGTCTATTCTTACACGAGATAAAAGAACGTTTCCGTTTTTAAATTCGCCGATAGTTTGGGCAGTGGGAACTTTTTCAATTCTGAAATTTTTCCACACGGTTATTGGGGTAAGAATTTCTCCTGCCATCGGTAATTTTCTCCTGCAACCGATTTTTTAACGTTTTATGTTAAAATTTCGGCGTTTATAGTTGATTTTTGATTATTTTTAATATATAATAAACTTCCACTCGCTAAAAAAGGGTTGCTAAAAGCCTATTATAATATTATATATTATATAACAATTTATACTTGTAATCAAGTGTTTTTCTTTTTTTATATAATTTTCCAAGGAGTTTTATGTCTTGTTCTTTTTCCAAAGAGTTTTCTAAAAACGCACACACTGCCGTAGAAAACGTTTTTATAACGGAATACATGCCAAATTCTAGCGAAAATGCCGTTAAGGTTTACCTATACGGTCTTTTTTTGTGTGGCAATCCCGACAAGGAAGCTCAACTAGAAGACATTGCAAAAACACTTGATTTAACGGAAAAACAAGTTACCGATTGTTTTTATTATTGGGAAGAATTCGGGTTAGTCAGCGTGCTTTCAACAAACCCACTTAACGTATCCTATTTACCAATAAGTTCTCTTTCTAGAACTAAGCCAAGAAAAATCAAAGCAGAAAAGTATACCGACTTTACTAAAAGTTTGCAAATTCTGTTACCTACTCGTATGATTTCCACTTCCGAATACACCGATTATTTTAACATAATGGAAACCTACGCTATAAAACCCGAAGCAATGCTTATGATCATAAAATATTGCGTTGATATTAAGGGTAACGAGATTGGGCATAAATACATATCAACCGTAGCAAAAGATTTTGGGCAAAGAGAAATTAATACCGTAGATAAGGTTGAAAAACAACTTGCCGATTACGTGCTAAGAACAAGCGAGCTTTCCAAAATACTTCAAGCAATGGGCGTTAAACGTTTACCCGAAGTTGAAGACTCTCAACTTCTCAAAAAATGGATTAACGAACTTAACTTTGACGTAGACGCCATAACCTTCACTGCTAAGAGTTTAAAGAAAGGTTCTATGGAAAAACTTAACGAACTTTTACTTAAACTTTATAACGTAAAATGCTTTACGAAAGAAGACATCAAAAACTATTTAGATAGCCAAAAATCCGTTTATGAATTAACCATAAAAATCAACAAGGCACTGGGCATTTACGAAGAGGTTTTATCTACCGAAATAGATACTTACGTAAACAAATGGCTATCCTTTGGTTTCACTAGCGAAACACTAAGTTTTATCGCTTCTAAAATGTACGTTCAAAACAAAAAATCTCTGTCCCAAATGGACGAGTTTATCTCCTACATGCGTGGGCGCGGATTTATTGATTTAACTAGCGTAAACGACTATTTTGAAGGTCTTTCTAAAACCGATTTATTCATAAGAAAAATTTTGCTTAACGCAGGAATTAATCGTAGACCTATCCCCTGGGATACCGAGAATTTAGACATGTGGAAAAGTTGGAATTTTTCCGACGAAATGATACTTGAAGCTGCAAAACTTGCTTGTGGAAAATCCTCCCCCATACAATATATGAACGGCGTTTTGTCCAACTGGAAAAACAACGGAATATTTACCGTAGAAGGCATTTCGGATAGACCTGAAACAAACGCAAACCAGTCGCAAGAAGAATATAATTTAGAGTACGAAAGACGTAGAAATCTTGCAGTAACCAAAGCCCAAAAGAATACGGAAAAAGCAATGAAATTAGAAGGGCTTGCAGACTTTTTAACTAGAATCAATTCTATTGAAAAGGACCTTGCTTTTGCTGAGATTGCAAACAACCTTGAACTAGTTAAATCTCTTGAATTCGAAAAGATTTCAGTCACCGAAAAGGCACAAAATTTACTAAAAACCATTGGTCTTACGATAGAAGATTTATCGCCCAAATACGCCTGCCCTAAGTGTAACGACACAGGTTACGTCGGCACGCATAGATGCGATTGTTATTCTAAAAAATAAGTTAATAATAAACAAAAAAACCGCGCATTTTAGCGCGGTTTTTTGTTTTTAGTTTATTATCTTTGATCGATATCTTTATATTCAATTCTAGTATTAGTACTTACGTATGCAGGACGGATAATCTTGCCGTTATTCAAGATTTCTTCTAGTCTATGAGCCGCCCAACCAGACATTCTTGCTACTGCAAACATTGGGGTGTATAGCTCCACTGGAAGTCCTAGCATATGATACACAAATCCACTATAAAAGTCAACGTTCGCCGAAACGGGTTTAAAGGTCTTTCTCTTTTCCATAATAAGTTTTTGAGAAATCCTTTCTACTCTATTATACAAGCGGAAAATCTTTTGCATACCCTTCTCTTTTGCAAGTTGTTCTACAAAGCCCTTAAACACTTCTGCTCTAGGATCGGAAACGGTATATACCGCGTGTCCCATACCATAGATAAGACCTGCCTTGTCGAAAACTTCACCGTTCAGCATTTTGGATAGATATTCGGTAAGTTCTTTGTCGTCTTCCCAATTTTCCACGTGTTTTCTAATGTCTGCAAACATATCCATAACCTTTATGTTCGCACCACCGTGACGAGGTCCTTTTAGCGAGCAAATTGCTGCCGTTATTGCCGAATAAGTATCCGTTCCCGCACTAGTAACTACGTGGGTTGTAAAAGTTGAGTTGTTACCACCACCGTGTTCTGCGTGTAAAATAAACGCAATGTCTAGTACTTTTGCTTCTAGTTCAGTAAACTTTCCGTCTGGACGAAGCATATGTAACACGTTTTCAGCAATAGAAAGTTCTGGCTTGGGTTTATGGATAACCAAACTCTTGTTTTCGTTGTAATGCAAGTGTGCGTTATAACTATATACTGCAAACATAGGCATTACGGAAATTAAACTTAAACATTGACTCAAAACGTTCTCAATAGAATTATCCAATGCGTTATGATCGTAACTATAAAGCATAAGAATACTTCTAGCAATAGAGTTCATAATGTCCTTGCTAGGACTTTTCATTATAACGTCTCTTACGAAATTCTTGGGTAATTTTCTATACGTTACGAGAAGTTGTTTAAATTCTTCTAGCTGACTTTTGTTTGGCAAACTGCCAAAAAGTAAAAGATAAATAGTCTCTTCAAAACCATAACGATTTTCGTCTTTATAGCCGTTAATAATCTTTTTAACGTCTATACTACGATAGTATAATTCGCCTGGAATTGGCTGACCGTTTGGGTCTTTTGCAATAACGTCTGAAATATCGGTTAGACCGGTGATAACACCCGTACCTTTTTCGTCTCTAAGACCACGCATAACGTGATTGGTCTTGTAAGTTTCTTCGGTAAATTTAGGGGTGCTTTTAATTATTTCCGCCAAACCGTGAACTTCTTCCGCGTAAAATTGATGATTATGTTTCATAATAAATTCTCTCTTTTTAAAAACGCTTTTAAGGGTACTACCTTAAAAGCGTTGATAACCTTTGAAGGGTTAAAACCACTTGAAGGTATAATTAGTTTTCTATTCTGATGCAACCGTTTACTTTAATAACCTCGTCTAATGCCGAAATCTTGTTCATTGCTTTTTTAATGTTGCTTTCGTAACACTCGTGAGTAGTAACGATAATTTGAGCAACGCCTTCGTCAACGGATACTTGGAACACTTCGTTTAAGCTAATATTATTCTTTCCAAACGCACCTGCGATTTTTGCTAATACGCCAGAAGCGTCTTTTACTGACAATCTAATATAGTATTGGCTTGTAAAATCTGGAACGAACTTAGTTTTTTCAGCGCCTTTTTCGGTATTATCAAAAGACGCGTAATAATATTCAGTATGTTTTGCTGCAAAAATAACGTCTGAAACGATTGCACTACCCGTAGGCAACGCACCTGCGCCCCTTCCGTACAACATAATTTCACCAACAGAATCGCCAACTAAATGCACAGCGTTAAAACTGTCGTTAACGGACGCCAACGGATTGTCGTTTTTAATAAAGGTTGGGTGTACCCTTACTTCGATACCGTTTTCGGTATTTTTGCCGATACCTAATAGCTTTAAGGTGTAGCCCATTTTTTTGCCGTATGCGATATCTTCTTTATCTATACCGGTAATACCTTCTCTATAAACTTTTTCCACCGAAACTTTGGTGTTAAAAGCCAAACTAGAAAGGATAGAAAGCTTGTAAGTAGCGTCAAAACCTTCTACGTCGGCAGTTGGATTAAATTCGGCATAACCGAGTTTTTGAGCTTGTTTTAGAGCTTCTTCGTAGGACCAACCTTCAGAAGACATTTTTGTTAAAATATAGTTGGTAGTACCGTTGATAATACCCTTAATAGATTTAAGGTTGTTTGCTTGCATACCTTCTTGTAGAGTTCTAATAATTGGAACGCCACCTACGCAACTTGCTTCAAAAAATAAACCAACGTGCATTTTTTTGGCTTCTTTTTCAAGTTCTGGCCAAAATCTTGCAAACAATTCTTTATTTGAAGTAACAACCGTCTTACCACTTTTTAATGCTTTTGTAACGAAGGTTTTGGAAGGTTCTATTCCACCGATAACTTCAACAACGATATCAACGTTTGGATTAGAACAAACTTCTTCTATGCTACTAGCGATGTTTTCTTCGGAAATCCCTAGCGACAACGCCCTTTCTTTATTCTTTTCAAGAACGCTTTCAACCGTGATGTCTAGGCCGTGAATTTTCTTAAAGGTTTCCTTGTTTTGAGTTAAAATTTCGTAAGTACCACCACCAACGACACCTAAACCCAAAATTGCAACGCCTACTTTTTTCATATATTTCTCCTTTATTGAACTTGTTTGTTCAACTTATAAATCAAATTAAGTCCTTCCAAAGTAAGAACTCTATCAACAAGCGTAATCCCCTTAGACTCCTTAGCGATTATTTCGCCAAGACCACCGGTTGCAACTACTTTTATAGTATCTACGCCAAGTTCTTTTTTTATTTTGTATAAAATATTATCAACCAAACCCGCAAAACCAAAAATCAAACCTGATTGCATACAGTGTTTAGTGTTTTTGCCGATTACCGTTTTTGGTGCGTCTAACTCAATCATTGGAAGTTGCGCAGTGTTTGAAACGAGACCTTCTAACGCAGTTTTAATACCGGGAGCGATAATAACGCCTAAAAGTTCGCTCTTTTCGGAAATAACGTCGAAAGTGGTTGCCGTACCAAAGTCTATTACTACTATCGGTCCACCGTATTTATTAAACGCTGAAACACTGTTTACAATAATGTCTGCCCCAACTTCCTTGGGGTTATCAGCTTTTACGTTAAGTCCCGTTTTAACCCCCGGGCCAACCATAATAGGCGTAATATTAAAGAAATATTCGCACATATGGCATATGGTATAGTTAAGTGAAGGAATAACCGACGAGATAATAACGCCGTCAATATCACTTTTACTAAGATTTCTGTTTGCTAATAAGTTAACCAAAACCGAGCCGTATTCGTCGGCAGTTCTAGATAACCTAGAAGAAACTCTAAACGAAGCAACGAGCTGGTCGTTATCAAACACACCGTATTTAATATTAGTATTTCCTACGTCTATCGCTAGTAACATAATAACACCTGTCTAAAACTTTTTATCAACGAGTTTTATAACCTTATGGAGCGCAGGGGCAACTATAAGGTTAACGGCAAGTTCGAAAAAGAAATTAAAACCGACTAAGGAAACGACGATAAACCCAAAAACTGAAGAACCACCTGCGATAGTAATTATAGCATCCCACATTCCGACACAACCGACTATGAACAAACCGGTATTAACAACGGGAACGACAGCCGACGCAACGAAAATGGCAACGTAAGGGTTTTTGCTTACCAAAAGTTTGTATATCAACCCAGCCAAAAGACCTGCAATCGAGGTTTTTAGCAGGCAAGTAAGCGCTGCAACGACGGGGGTATGTGTCCAAATAAGAGTATAAAACGGAACTAACCCCATCATAACTTGCATCAAAACGACTACGCCACAAGCCAATCCAAGTATAAGCCCTGCAATCGGACCGAGAAGAATTGCACCTAAAACGATAGGTATAAGCGTAAAGTTTAGTTGAACGGCGCCGATATTGATAGCGCCACCAAAGGTCTGCATAACGATAACCAAAGCGAGCAATATAGCAAGCCAGGTTACTCTACGGGCAGAGAAAAAGCCTCTGTTTTCCATAAAAAAGCCTCCAATCGAATTCCAAAGGGATATCCGTAAGAAAAAATTATGATAAATCAGCGAGTCAGAATCGAGTGATTTCTGCTCTAATCACAATTATTTTAGCATAATTTTTTTTCTACGGCAATTAATTTACACCCTTAATCGTAACATTTTAAGTTTTTATTGCTTATATTGATAATAGAAAAAACTTCGCCACGAAATTTACATAGGCGGAGAGTAAAATACTATGGAGGTTCTTTTATGAACGGATATTTCGACTTTTTAGGCGGCAACAACTGTTGTCTATGGATTCTGATAATACTTCTTATCATCTGCCTTTGTAAAAGCGGTTGCTTAAACGGCCTTTTTAACAGCTGTTACTGTCTGCCATTAGCATTACTTTTAGTATGTTTTTGTTGTAAGTCAGGCGGTGGCGTTTTAGGCGGCTCCGGTTGCGGTTGTAAATAACTAAAACAAAAACTAAAAGCAGGGCTCGTAACGTAGCCCTGCTTTTAATATGTGTAAAAATATAATATCTAAAACTATTTATTAATAATTGGGAAATTAAAAGTATCAACCGTTTTACGGGTTTTATATTTACCACGAGTAAAATCTGGACATTCAACGGGAATACAACCACCGGCAATAGACTGTTCGCTTAAAGCAGTTATACACATCCAAGTAACGGCATCGTAAACGTCGATTGGGAAAGGTTTTTTGTTCTTAACACAATCAACGAAGTTTTTTAGCATAACGAAATCCATACCACCGTGACCTGATTTCATTTGTTCGGGGGTAATACTACGCCATTCTTCGGGAAGGTATTCAGAATAGTTTTTATCGGTAAAGAACATATCCGAATACTTGGTGCTTTCGTGATCGATATTATCTAAAACGACAGCGCCCGTGGTTTGACAATAAAAACCCTTAGTACCACTAGCAGTAAGCCCCCTTTCGTAAAGTCTTGGAAGAGTGGTATCTAGTTTAAGGAAAATAGTTTCGCCGTTTTCACATTCAATCATAGTAGTAACGACGTCACCTTGCTTAAACACCCTATCACCTAACCTATCTTTATAGTTAGGGTTGTTCATAATATAATGATGCAAGCCTTGCGCCTTAGAAGCCATAGAAACCACCTTAGTAAAGCGATTACCGCTGGTTATATGAAGAAGCTTAGCGATAGGCCCAAGTTCGTGCGTGGGGTAATTTTCGCAGTTATAATTGGTATATTCAGCCAAGCGATAGTGATGGGTGTCTATACCGCCGCAGATTTCTTCGCGAAGGTCGTGGCAATAATATCCTTGACAAAAAGAAATATCGCCTAAAACGCCGTTTCTAACGAGCGAAGTAACAAGCGCTTCGTCTTTATTATAACAACAGTTTTCCATAAAGAAAATAGGCGTACCGGTTTTTTCGTACATATCAACTAGTTTCCAACAATCTTCTAGGTCGTGAGTACCACCTACCTCCATAGCAACGGGAATACCGACTTGCATACCTTCTAACGCAACTTTAACGTGCATATCCCAACTAGTAGAAATAATAATAGCGTCAACACCGGCAGTAAGAATTTGTTTGTAATCGGTAGTCATAAACGGAGTGGGATCACCGTTATCAGTAATTCGTTTGCACGCGGCGTCCAAACGCTCCTGATACTTGTCGCAAATAGCGGTAACGACACAATCTTTAGCGTTGTTTAAAACGTTGCCCAAAAGCCCGATACTGCCGTCTTTCATACCAAACGCAGCACCACGTTGACCAAGACCAATAAAACCTAGTTTAACCTTCATACTTCCTCCGTAAAGGCATATATAATATTTGATATAATTATATCCTTGATTGTAAAAAAAAACAAGTAAAAAACGGCAATAAATATTGCCGTTTAGTATAAATTTATTTAAGCACCTATCCAGCCGTCCGGCAAATCTTCTCTCGTAACGGTAGTAATATCTTTTCTTACCCCACAAATATCGTAGTTTACGCAGTGCCAAGAAATTTCCCCGATACCGTATTTATCCGGATTAACGTCTACGGTGTAATAAGGATTGAAAACGTGGTCGGAAAAAGGTTTTTGCAACTGCTCTAACACAACTTTGTAAATTGCCGATTGGTCGGTAAAATAGCCACCACAAACGTCACAATAATAGTGAGATAAAAGACCGTGAGAAACGCAAGAAGATTTTGTTTCAGCAACGAACACCGTTTGATGTTCGCCTAACGGTAAAACTAGCCCGTCTTTATCCAAAACGTTAGTTGCCGTTTGGTCTGTAAAGAAAGTATGACAAAGTTCGCACTCGTAATGGGCAAGACAACCGTGTTTAACGCAAGTGGAATCAATTTGCTCGATAAAAATTACCTGTGGGCTATGTTTAGAGTTAGGTTTAACCTTGGTATCGGTTGCCGAACAATACATATTATCGCAACTTGCAGTTTGAGTGCCGTCTTTTAGACAGGTTTCGTCGTTATTATAAACGTATTTAGTAAATGAGTGATGCCCATCAGCGCAAGGTTTGCCTTCACTTTGGTGAACGTTACATCCACAAAAGGTAAAAAGCATGGCTATGGATAACACTATAGATAAAAGTTTTTTCATATACTATATATTATTATACCCAAATAATATTATTTGTCAAATTTTAATATAAAATAATTATTTACAATTAATTTTAACTAACAAATATAAAAGAACAAAAAAACCTACCCGATTGGGTAGGTTTTTTAGTTTTGTTATTCGCCACTTTATTACTTAATTAAGCAAGAGTGGTTTTTGCAAATACAGGTCTATTGTCAGTAATAGTCCAAATGCTTGAAGTGTAGTTAGCAAGTACTGCTTGTAAGCTTGCAGAAGTGTCGTTCTTCAATGCGTTGAACGAAGTGTAACGACGGATGCCTTCTACTAAGCTAATTTCGTATGACGTACTGCCGTCTGCAAGAGTCAATACACCTTCTTCTAAGGTAAATACCTTTGAACCGTTACGATAGTAAGAAGATTCTTGATTGCTTCTTTCTACACCGTCAACGTATTTAGCGTCGTATGCTACTTTACATCCTGCAATAGAAGTTGCAGTTGATACTTTGCCGTTTCCAGCGCAAGTAGCACATTCTGCTTCTTCTACAAGACCGGTGCCAGCACAATCTGCACAATCAGCCCAAGAGAGTAAGCTTGCGTTTGCACTAGCTTCTACGTGAACTGGGTGATAGTGTTGAGTGCCGTGTGAAGAAATGAAGATTGAATCAGTAAAGTGGCTAAACGCATCGTTAGTAGGAGAACCAAACATACCTGCAGTAGGTGCGGTGTTAGAGCCTGCATAGTGAACAACGATTCTTTCAAATCTTGCAGTTGCGTCTGCTTCGTAGAACACGAGTTTCGTTGCCCATCTAGAGTTAACAGAACCGCCTTTTTGTTCTATGATACAATCTTGCATTTTGCCTTCGTTAATAAAGAAGGAGCCGAAAGAGCCGTGACCGTCTTGACCGTTAGTAGTAATAGTCATTCTTGCGTTCTTTACTACACCACCGTTTACGATACCAAATAAGGACGTACTACCAAATTTGAAGTTAGTAATTGAGTAGCCGTTACCGTCGAAAGTACCGGTTAAGCCTTTACCAGCAGGTAACCATACCATTGATTGAACACCATAAGAACTTGCGTTCCAATTAGTTTCGCCATTGAAATCGTGGGTGTAGTTGGTGCAATCAATATCTTGACCTAAGATGTAGTAGCCGTCCCATTCGAAGTCGCCTTCTACGTCATTGTTCCAAGAAGAATAGTCTTCAGCAGAGCCCTTTAAGGTAAAGAGTTCTAAGTCGCTAGCCTCGTCAATAATCATGGTGTATGCATTTAAGTTAATGCGAACGTTCTTGTTAGCGCCGTATACGTCGATATGAGTTGCAGTCATTTCCTTTCCGCTAGTCTTTAAGCCAAGAACTTTACCATCAGAATAAGTAAGTTCGTTGCCTTCTGCGTCAAGAATAAATCTTACACCTGCGTCTTCGCCGAAGATTGCATCGATATCGATGTCACCATCTAACGCGGAGAAAGTAACGGTTTCGGGATGTTCTGCAAAAGGATACTCTACGATAACGTTAAAGGTAATGCTTGCGCCAGCGCAAGTTGCTTTAACGGTAGCGGTACCAAGTTCCTTACCAGCAACGATATTTCCACCTTCAATTGTAACAGCGTTGCCTTCAACTAGTTCAAGACCACAGTTATTGGTTGCAAGAACACCGTTTACTTTTGCAGTTACAGCATTAGAAGATTCGGTAAGAACAGTAACTTCACCACCTTCAACAACGTTAATTCCGTTAACGAATGCTTGAGTGTTAGAAGTATTTACTGCGCCGTTCCATACTGGAACGCCTGCCATAGTCCAATAATCAGAACTAAATCCACTGAAATCGCGATTTGCTGCGTCATTTACAAAGTTTTCATAAGTGGTGTAACGATAAATTCCACCTACGGTAAGGTCAGCGCCTTCTGCTACGTAACCACTGCTAATGTTGGTCTTTACGATTGCAGTACCAGTGGTAGAGCTTGCAGTTAAGGTGATTTCCTCGCCGTCTACGTATCTTGCGTCTAAGCTTGCAACTAGGCTAGTTCCGTTACCCTGAGCACTCATAGGTTTGTTAGATACAACGTAGGTGCCTTTGAAGGGTTGAACGTTCTCTAAAGAATAACCGAAGGTTGCAGGTTTGTT
>JAFQAQ010000014.1 GCA_017399945.1 Clostridia bacterium | reverse complement strand
ATACTTGCGGCTCTTAAAATAGTGCTTTGGTCTGCTTCAAACGGATAGGTTTCCGTTTCGTTTGTGGAAAGGTTTATTTCCACCTTGTTAATTTCGTCTAAATAATGTCTTTTCAATTCTCCTTAATTTTTTATTTGTGCGGATACAATGTTCTCTTTCCTGATGGTAGAGCACCAATAAACTACACCTATATAGATGCGTTGTGTTTGTTAGTAAATCTTTAACCATAAACCACAATTTTCCTCCTTAATTTTTTTGATTGGTTTTTGGCTTGCTTTACTCTTAAATTAAGGTTTTGTCCTGTTCATTAGGATTTTTGGTTTTGTATCCTACCCTAAATTTCGGAATAAAGCAAGCGTTTTTGATTAATATTTTATAAAATTATTAAATTTTTTCTTCGTGGGTTTTCTTGAAAGACTTTCACGTTGTTTAGCAACCAATTTTACTTCTTCAAGTTCGTTTGGTGCATATTTAGATAAGAACTTCAAAAACTCCTTATGCTGTTGTAGTTCGGGAAGTTGTTTTTCGTATTTTCTTAGTTCATTAAAGAGATACTCTTTGTCCTTATCAGTCGTTTTCTTCTCTTCTTCAAGCAGTTTATATTTAGCAATTAAGCCAACTACTTGTTTTTCAAGTCCACTCTTAAAGAAAGGCTTTTTGCCGTTAATAGCATCTTCAAACGCCTTCAAATACTCTTCCAAAGGTTTTAATTCTTTTGAAAGGGTGGTTTTCTTTTCTTCAAGTTTTTTCATTTCCCACTCGTATTTAGTTGTGTGTTTTTTGTTGCTTCCAATCTCGCCACGCTCTAGTCCATAGCGATAAGCAACTTGCTCGTAAAAATCGTCTTGTAAATTTCCAAACGAAACTTGTCCGCCTCGTTGTTCCCAAAAGTCAGAAGAACATATTTTAGGATTGGGGAGAGCGTTGTACTCGTATATTCCTTTTCCATTTACGTCTTTTGCTTGAATGGGAGAGCCTTTTTCATTTCGCAAAACTTTTCCGTTACTACCTTTGGCGTAAACTTTCTTTTTGCCTTGGTCTACTATCGGCACGTAATAAAGTTGCAAGTGTGGTGTAGTTTCGTCAAAATGAATTACGGCAGACAAAATATTTTCGTTCGTGCCGTGATAACCGATTTCTCTAACAACGAATTTATAACAGTCGTTAAAAAACTCTAAAATCTTTGGCGGTGGCTGTTCGCCTTGTATGTAGCCAAGTTCTTCAAAGAACGCTTTATCCGACGTTACTATAATTCCTTCAAAAGCAACCGACTTTTTCGTGTCCTTAAAAGTAGCGTTTGTTTTTTCTACGATACTTTTCCATTCAGCGTTCATACCGTTTGTGGACTTTTTGAAATATAGATTAAGCGGAGTTCTTTCCACGTCTATATCTTGGTTGCGGTTGTTCCTACTTGTTCTTTCGGTTTCCGCACCGATTTTTCCGAGCGAATTTTTTGTAAACTTTTGAACTCTAATTACCTGATAACTAATAATTTTCACCTCCTTTGACCGTTGTCAGTTTTTATTGAGCGTTTAGTTTTTTTGACATGCTATTGCATAGCCATATCTCACTAAGATACAAACTTCGTTTTTGTATCCCGTTCGCTCTGCCGAGGGCTTTATTCAACCTTAAATCCCGTTCATTAGGAAATAAAAAGAACGACAACCTGTTCATTAGGTCATCGTTCTGAATAAGCCCTTCTACTATAAACTTGAAAAGCAAATTTCTTTGCTTTGCTTGAAATTTAACAACCTGTTCGGTTGTTTACAATGCTTGCGACTTTTCGTTTGAAACTGCGTCGCAAATGCCCGTAAGCAAGCTTCCGTCATTTACTCTCTAATTATCAAGCGATTAAAACGCCGAAATTATTCCGTAATTTTTAAATTTTTTGTAACAACTTTATTTTTATATTTTTTATCGAGTTTTTTACAATGCTCCATAAACGCTGTAAGTTGCTCTTTTATGGGGCGTGTATCGTTCTCGTCAACAACCAAAACGTAGTTTTCGTCAAGATATTTTTGATAGCGTTTATTACGTTTTTCAACGTAAGGTTTTGCGATGCGTTCTTCGTAAAACTCTTCCGCCGTGCACTCTAAACGTTTAACTATTTCGTCATACTTATCTAAAAGTTTTTGAAAGTTTACGTCAGTAGGGCGTGGTTGATTTTGCTTTTTCATTTCTTCAATGCGTTCAGAGAAAGCAATAAACAACCATTGAAAGCATGGTGGCTCGTATTCGTAATATTCATAAAACCACTCACGTACTTGTCGTGGAAGTTCGTTTAAGCGGTTGCCGAGTTCTAACTCGTCATACTTTTCCCAAACTCTCATCACAAGATATTTAATTGCAAAGTAGCAGTATTCTTTATAACTGTAAAACCAAGAACAAATATATTCTTGTAGTTGTAACGGCATTTCTACACGAAAAACGTCCCACAAAATATCTTCGTCACCATCGGTAACCCCTTTATTTTTGAATTTACGCCATTGCTTTATAGCGTAAATTTCATCGTCATCTTGAGTTTGACCTTTTAAGTCATCCGTTTCTATGGCGGAGAATATTTCAGTTAAACGTTTAGAAACTTCGCCTTGCGATAAGCCTACTTTTTGGGCAATCTCTTTTTGAGTAAACTTATCTTCGTAAAGGGCATAAATGTCACGGTCAAGTTTGCTAAATTCTCTAAGCAAAAGATTTTCAATATCTTTCTTTCGCAAGAAATCATCTTCTGAGTCAAACTTTTTGCTATGTAAAAACCCTTTTTCAGCATCAACGGCAGGTTTAACGTTATCGGTGAGTTTAACCGAGTGGTCTTTATGCCTACGATTGCCGTTATACATTTCGGTATCTAACTCAACTAACTTTTCCCATTGTTCTTCATCAACTGCAATAGAATCCAACTTGTGATTGTTATAAAAGTAGTAAAGAAACTTGCCGTTTTCTTCGGCAGGTTGTTTTTCCTTATTTAACTTATACGCTTTGGTTACTTTCATCTTTTTCTCCTTTTTTCTTCAGTATAGCATAGTAAATATGACAGCTTATGTCATATATTGTATGATATTATATAAAAAATAAAGAAATTGTCTTTATTGCGTCTCAAAATTAATTTATAACCCTATTGAGACGAGCATGCAAGTTATCGTGTAAGAAAACGTGCAAGATAGAGTTAAAACTTTGCCATAAAAATTATGACAACAGTTGAAAATTTGGCATATAGTATTGACAATATACTTTTAAAAGTATATAATTATATCGATTTCGAAAAATAAAAAATTTTCAAGTTTCGAAAGCGAGGGCAAAAAATGAAAATCATTGAAAGAACGAATTATTTGCAAAGATTAATAAATTTAAAAGGAACGCCAGATATAAAAATTATTACGGGTATTAGACGTTCAGGTAAATCTAAATTGATGGAGTCTTATATTGACTACTTAAAAGAAAACGATAGTTCGGCAAACATTATATTTATAGATTTTTTCAATATTAAATACGAAGAACTGAAGGAATATCACAAGTTAAACGATTACGTAGAATCCAATTATCAAAAAGGTAAAAACAATTACCTTTTTATTGACGAGGTACAACTTTGTGATAAGTTTGAAGTTGCTATCAATAGCTTGTACACAAGTGGAAAATATGATATTTATATTACGGGCTCAAATGCATTCCTTTTAAGTAATGATTTGGCTACTTTATTTACGGGTAGATATATAGAGATACACGTGTTTCCGTTTAGTTTTAAAGAATATGTTCTTTACCATGAAAACGAAAGTAGTATAGACGAATTGTTTAAACAATACACGATAAAAGGTGGACTTGCAGGTTCTTACGCTTATAAGAACGAGCAAGATAGGGTTAAGTATATAAGCGAAGTTTACAACACCATTGTTAATAGAGATTTGGTTAGTAAATACAACTTGCCCGATACTTACGTTTTAGACCATCTTTCAGAATATTTGATGGATAATATAAGTAATTTGACCTCACCAAATAAAGTAAGTGATACTCTCACATCTAATAAGATAACAACAAACCACGTTACTATCGGTAAATATGTTAAATATTTGTGCAACGCTTTTATGTTTTATGACGTTAAGCGTTATGATATTAAGGGTAAAAAATATCTTGACACGTCGGACAAGTATTATTTAAGCGACGTTGGTTTTAGATATGCACTACTTGGTAGTAGGAATATGGACTACGGCAGAATTTATGAAAACATTGTTTGTATAGAGCTTATGCGCCGTGGCTATGAAATCTACGTTGGCAAGCTTTATCAAAAAGAAGTTGACTTTGTTGCAAAACGTGGTAGCGAACAAATTTATATTCAAGTAAGCTACAATATAGATAATCCTGATACCTTTAAGAGAGAATATGAACCGTTGTTAAAAATTGCAGATGCTCATCCCAAAATGATTATTGCAAACACAAAACACGATGAAACTTCTTATGAAGGAATAAAGATTTGCGACCTTGCTTTATGGTTGCTTAAAGATTAAAGGAGAAAATTATGCCCACAACCGATTTGAAATTTTTTACAAACGAACCTGAAAGAACTCTTTACGATAGGTTCAATAAGATATTAAAAACAAATACGCAATATTTTGACGTAATTGTTGGCTACTTTAGAACAAGTGGTTTCTTTAGATTATGCGATGCAATGAAAGACTTGGATAAAATTCGTATCCTTGTTGGATTAAACGTTGATAAAACGACTGTAGATTTAATAGAACAGTCGGAAAATAACACCGTCATAATGTCGCAAAAGGAAAGTAAGCAAGAATACGGCGCTCAAATTGAAACCGAATTTGCTGACTCGGAAGACTCCAAAGAAGTTGAAGACGGCGTAAGGTGTTTTGTTGAATGGCTCAAATCGGGTAAATTAGAACTTAGAATGTATACTGAGCAACCTATTCACGCAAAAGTTTACATAATGCGTAAAAACCCTGAACTTTGCGACTACTATGGTAGCGTTATAACGGGTTCAAGCAATTTCTCTTATAGCGGACTTGTGAATAATCTTGAATTTAACGTTGAACTTAAAGATAGTGCCGACGTCAAGTTTGCGTTAGAAAGATTTGAAGAGTTATGGGCTAAAGCTGTTGACGTTAGTGAGATAACAACCGAAACTATCGAAGAAAAAACGTGGATTAAAGATAACGTTACCCCTTATGAACTTTATCTTAAAACCATTTTTGAATATTTTGACGAGGAAATCAACTCCGACCAAGTTGCATTGATTAACGAACTCTTCCCCGAAGGGTATATGAAACTTCAATATCAAATAGATGCTATTATTCAAGCGAAGAAGATATTGGAAAAATATAACGGCGTTTTTATTTCTGACGTTGTAGGTTTAGGTAAAACCTATATTTGCGCATTGCTCGCAAAAAGCCTTAAAAATAAACGTAGGCTTGTAATTTGCCCACCCGTTCTTGTGGACTATTGGGAATCGGTATTAAAGGACTTTGACGTTGTGGCTGACGTATGGTCGCTTGGAAAATTAGACCATATTTTAGAAAATCCAGAAAAACTTGAAAGATACGACTATGTATTTGTAGATGAAGCGCACCGTTTTAGAAATGCAAAAACGGAAGGTTATGAAAAACTTCATCAAATTTGTTATGGGAAGAAAGTTGTTTTAATCTCCGCTACGCCTATTAACAACTATGCAAGCGATATTGAAAACCAAGTTTACTTATTCCAAGCAAAACATAATAGCAATATTATTCCAAATGTAACCAACCTTGAAGGCTTTTTCAGTAGATTGCGTGGCAAGTTAAATGGTTTAGAAAAAGGTTATCCCGAATATTTTGAACAGTTAAGAGCAAATTCCGAAGAAATTAGGGATAGGCTTCTTCGTCACGTTATGGTTAGAAGAACCCGTACCGAAATTAAGGAATACTACACAAAGGATTTGGAAGAGCAAGGATTAAAATTCCCTGCACTTGGAAATCCCGAAAGTATTATATATTCATTTGACGAACACACGGAAGAGGTATTTAACGAAACCGTTAAGGTTATTAAAGACTTGTCTTACGCAAGATATAAACCTATATTCTACTTAAAAGATACTAAAAAGTATGCTTCATTGTTAGCAGGTCAAGTTAACATTGGCGGATTTATGAAATCTATTCTTGTAAAGCGTTTAGAGAGCAGTTTCTATGCTTTCAAAATGACTCTTGGTAGATTTATCGAATCGCACCAAAAATTCGTTGATATGTTCTACACGGGCGAGGTTTACGTTAGTAAAAAGGTTGACGTTTACGATTTGTTAGACAACGGTGACGACCATAAGCTAATGCAACTCGTAGAAAGCGAAAAGGTTCAATATTTCAAAGCTGAAGAGTTTAAGGACTACTTTATTTCTGATATAGAACACGACTTGAAACGCTTAAAATATATCCTTTCCCGTTGGGAAGAAGTTTCGGTTGACCCTAAATTAGAAGAATTTATTAAAGATTTAGCAGAAAATCCTATTTTGCAAGGTACTAAGAAAATAGTATTTACCGAATCGAAAGAAACCGCTTCTTATATTGGCGAAAGATTAAAACAAACTTACGGTTCAAGAGTAGTAGTCTTTTCGGGCGAAAGCACCAACTACTTAAAAAAGGAAATCGAAGATAGTTATAACCCTAAAAACAAGGGTAAAAATAACGATAAATACGATATTTTGATAACTACCGACGTACTTGCAGAAGGTATCAACTTACATAGAGCAAACGTGCTTATTAACTACGATTTGCCGTGGAATCCTACTCGTATAATGCAACGTGTTGGTCGTATCAACCGTGTTGGAACGGAATTTGATAGAATTTACGTATTCAATTTCTTCCCGACTTCGCAAGCAAACGCGCAGCTTCCCCTTAAAGATAGAATCTTGGAAAAACTCCAAGCCTTCCACGACATTTTGGGTGAAGACTTTAAGTATTTATCCGAAGACGAACAAGTATCTTCTCACAAATTATACGAAACCTTAACGGGTTCGCTTGAAGGCGAAGAAGAAAACGTAAACCCTGAACTTGAATACCTTACCCTTATTAGAAAGATAAGAGATGAAGATATTGAACTCTTTGAAAAAATCAAGAAGTTACCGTTAAAATGCAAGTCAGGTAAAAACGCTAAACTCGTAAGCGGAAACGGTACGATTTCGTTTATTAGAAAAGGCGCGTTAAAAGCATTTTTCAAAACGGTTGGCGAAGAAACGCAAGAGCTTACCTTTATTGAAACGATGCAATACGTGAAATGCGGTGAAAACGAGCCTAAAATTCCTATCAAGGAAATTTATTTCGACCAACTTGCAACGAACAAATCGGCATTTAATAACAAACTAATTCAAGAAACGTTAGAAACAACCGAAGGTAAAACGGTAAGTGGTAACGATAAAAAGATTTTAACCTATCTTAAAGCGCTATTCTCTTGTAGAAAGTTTACCGAAACGGAAGAAAGCACTATTGAAAAGATTAAAACAATGCTTGAATATGGTGAACTTCCGCAAGCACTTATAAAACAAATCGTAGCGGATATTAAAAACGTAGAAGACCCGATACAAATTTATCACCTTATTGTGGATAGTATTCCTATGAAATATTTTGACGGAAGAAAAACCAAAAAGATTGAACGTAAAGGCAAAAAACAAGTTATATTATCGTGCTATTTAGAGGGCTAAACCT
>JAFQAQ010000004.1 GCA_017399945.1 Clostridia bacterium | reverse complement strand
GCTCTTTTATCATGTTTTTCATAGGTTGTACCTCCTGTTAGCACAACAACATACCACAGAAGAGAGAGGAAGTCCAGCACTTTTTCGAAAATAAATCCAACTTTTTTGTCGGGCGTTTTCTTTGACTACAGCACCTCAATTTTTGCATCTTGAAGATAGGGGTTGACAGTGTTTCAGAAGTATGGTATACTAACGGCAGAAGAAAAAACTCGACACAGGGTGAACCGTTTAGTCACCTGACGGTATGAGTTTGCTATAATCGCGGCTCGGTTTTTGGGATGAGAATTCGGCTTGACCACATCTTTGACCATCTACGGCTTCGGACTACGTGGAAACAGTGCGAACGAGAGCATCGGAAAGCATCGTTTTCAGACTAAAAAGCACCAAAAAGTCAACAAAAGTAGTCAAAAAACGATGGCGTATTTGTTCGGGACGTTGAGGTCGCAAGTTCGAATCTTGTCACTCCGACCACAAAAAAAGGTAGGCAACAAGCCTACCTTTTTTTGTGCTTGTTGATATGAAGTTGCGTTCTCGCAAGTCCCGAACGTAATAAAAAGGTTTCCAAAAATTGTCGAAGAAATTTTTGGAAAGAGGAAAAGCCGACCGTAAAAACGAGCGTTTCCGAAAGGGAACGCCGAAAAACGAGTCGTGCTTTGACGAGTTGAGGCCGCAAGTTCGAATCTTGTCACTCCGACCACGTCGAAGTACGACGGATATAACATAAGGTCACCAAAAGTGGTGACCTTATTGTTTTAGCGTCGACTTCTCCTTTACGCAAAAAGTTCTTCGATACTTTTTGCGTGATTTAATAGGGTGGGTAGTTAACAAGCCTGTTTTTTGTGATTGGCAAAAAGAAGCGACCTAGCAAGACAGGAAGCATAAAACGCTGAAATACGACGGATATAACATAAGGTCACCAAAAGTGGTGACCTTTTTGCTTTTTGACTATTGGCAAGATAACTAATAAGAATATCAAATTTTACCTTGTTTGGTTAAAATACTTAAAACCATTGACGAAAAACGTAAATAGTGTTATAATGGCAAAGGAATAATAAAAAGGGGAGCAAAGAAGTTGTATATAACGGACGCGCAAACCTTTTACGTTCAACTTAAAAACCAAGAAAAAATTAACTGTTTGCCCCCGTCGAACGAGTTTATAAACGTGTTGATTGGGTTTTGTTCGGCAAGGTCGCCAAAAACGGTTTTCGGCAAGATAAATCTAGTGAAAGGGTTTATAAAATCTTGTGTAAAACTAGGCTTAGTTGGTAAGTTAAAAGTTGGTTTCAAGTTTTTCAAGTCGGGCATAGCGAGTATGTACGACGACGGGAAAATAGTTTTTTATAAAGATTTTTTGTTTAAGCAAACTTATATAGAAAGTCTGGTTGCCACCCTTCACGAAGTTTCGCACGCTTTTTTGTGGTCGAGCGATAGTTATCAAGATTTATTAACTTGCGATAAAGAGTTTTTTGATAAATACGTAAAAGACTCTTCGCAAACGGTCGTGTGTCCGGTGGAATATTACGCAAACCAATTAACGCTTAAATGGTTGGATTTGGCAGTAAATAATCTTAAAGACCAAGATAGAATTGATAAGTTAAAGGACGTTTATAATCGTCTTGAACAAAAGATTTTAATTGCAAAGGAAAAGGTTTAATAGCCGAAAGGCAAAAAATATATACAGGTGAAAAGCATGCAAAACAAAGAAATCAAGAGTGTAGAACTCGAAAACAAGGAAAAAGCACAAAACGATTTACTTAACGAATATCGTGAACAAACCCAAAAAGAAGGTAAGCACGATTATCACGTAGACGGCTTTTACAGCGACTATTCCGAAAGCAGTTGTTGTTGCTAAGCCTATCCGTCTATGTATGGATATTTCAGACCGTTTGAATCCAAACTGTCTGTAGGCGAAAGGAAAATATTTCATAGTTATTACTGTAGAATTTGTTATTGTCTAAGGGGACTAGGCGGGCAGAAATTAAGGGCTCTTACTATGTTCGACGTGGCAATATACTCTATAATATATTCTATAGCGACAGGTGCGCCCCGGCCACCTTTTTTGTCTTGTGAAAAAATAGGTAAACGCAACGTAAATCTTTTTAAGGACGACGAGGTCGGCAAAAGATTTGCAGAACTTACGCTAGTGGCGTTTGGCGAAAAACTTCACGACGACGAATTGGACGGCAAAGGGAAGCGCACGTTTTTTATTAATATGCTTTTTGGTAAGGCAATTAAAAAAGCCCAAAAAAGCCAACCTATACTCACTGAAATATCCTATAAAGGCACCGAACGTATAAACGAGTTGCAAAACGCAAACGCCCCCGTAGAACAAGTGCTTGGCGCTTACGGTGATATGGTATATGAAACCTTTAAGCAAATGGGGGTAAAAGAACACGAGTATTTAAGGATATTTAAGTATATTGCAGAATGGACTTTCTTCGTTGATATGATATGCGACTATCAAGAAGATTATAAAGACGGCACGTACAACGCCTTTTACGATAAGGAATGTAAAACGTTATCGGAGGTGTTTAACAAAAAGTACGCGGAGATTTTGCAAGTAAACAATAGAATTAGTAAAGATATCATCACTTCGCTAAACGCCGTTAACGACGATTCTATTGAATGGAAGATAGTTTATCGCATATTAGAATACTCGCTAAACACCGTCGTTTATAATATGCTAGACGGCGCGGACGTAACCTTTCACTATTTTAAGGAACTTAAAAAGAACTGGAAACTCGGCAGAAAGAACGAGAATAAATCTAACTTTTCGTAATTTATGGATAGAATAAACGTAATTATAAAAACCACCAACGACTGTAACTTGCGTTGTAAATATTGCTATAACAGTGAATCATGGCAAAAAAAGGAACGTTTGCCCATACAAACGTTTGAGAAACTTATAACCCTTTTATCAAAAGATTTTAGGGAAATTTGTCTTGTATGGCACGGTGGAGAACCCACTATGCTTGGTTTAGATTACTTTAAGCAAGTGGTGGAAATAGAAAATTCAGCCCATCAAGTAAACGGTGTGGCAATACGCAATTCCTTGCAAACTAACGGCACGCTTTTAGATAAAGATTGGATAGACTTTTTCAAAAAATACGATTTTAAGGTGGGTTTGTCTTTCGACGGAAAGGATAGCGATAAATATCGCCAGCAAAGCCAAAAAACCTTGCAGTCTATAAAACTAATGCAAGAAAAAGGTCTAAAAACTTCTTGCATGGCAGTAGTTGCCGACGACGATTACGACTTAATAGAAAACTACAAATATTTTGTGGATATTGGTTGTGCGGTAGAATTTTCATACGTGTTTATGGAAGGTGGCGCAAAAGACTTAAAAGGACTTACCAAAGAAAAGTTCGTAGATAAATATATAGAATTTATCGATTATTGGTTTAATGATAAAAAGGGCGTAGACGTTCGCCTTATCGAAACTTATATAGCGATGGCGATGGGCAGTTATTTTAGAATATGTTCTAATAGCTCTTGTCACGGAAAATATTTATCTATTTATCCGGACGGAACGTTGTATAATTGCGGAAGGGATAATATGAGCAAGTATCCGTTTGGCAACGTTTTTGAAATAAACCAATTTTCAGACATTTACCAAAGCCAAGGATTTAAGGACCTAGTAACCGGTTCAATTCAAAGAAGAAATATTTGCAAAAGCACTTGTGAGTTTTTTGACGAGTGCGCGGGTGGTTGTGCAGATTGCGCGGTTACCGAAGGTAAACTCGATACCCCTGCAAAATTCTCTTGCTATTGCTTTAAACGTATTTACACGCACGTAAAACAAAAAATGCAAGAAATCAAGGATAAAAACATACCCCTTTCCCAACTAAATCCGGCAGTTGCGCGCACCTTAAAACGTTGTTTTTCGGTAAGTGACGGCAACTACGATAATTTAATTGCAGAAAAGTTTTTATAAAGAGTTTAGTTAATACTAATTTTTAATTGGAAAAAGTTTATGATAGTATTAGGATACCTGCTTTCCTTCTTATATATGGGGCTAGTCATAGCCGTTGGCGAAGGTTTGCAAAGAAAATTTAATTTTAACAAGGAAGTAACCAGAAAATGCGAGCATATCGCCACCGCAATGAGCTGGGTTATTTGCTATTTCTTCGTTGGGACTACCATACATTTATTTATAATAAACCTTTTAGCTTGCGTAGTTTTGGGTGTTATAACCTTCGGCAACCTAATGCAATCGGTCGATAGGGAAGACACCGAAAAAAGTTACGGGCTATTTTATTTTGGTTTAAGCACCACCGTCGTTGCGGCAATCGTCGTATTCGTAAACCCAAGTTTTTATCCGTTACACGGAATCGCTTGGTATTGCCTTGCTTTTGGCGACGGGTTTGCGCCAATATTCGCAAGAATTTTCAAAAAGAAAAACGTGCAAGTTATACCACCGAAAACCATTATGGGTATGCTTGGCGTGTTCGTCTTTTCCATATTATCGGTAGTGGTATTTAACTATGCGTTTAGCTTAAATTATAGTTGGGCGTTTGTTCTATCGGTAGGTTGTCTATCGACCTTGCTTGAACTTTTCGGCAAACACGGCGAAGATAACTTTTACGTGGAATTCGGCGTGTTTGGATATTTAGTAATGCAATATTACGGGTTAGTAACCACTCCGTTAATTGTCGCTATAATCTTGTCGGTACCACTCGTCGTGTTCTCGGCAAAAAGCAAAGCGCTAACACACACGGCAAACGCAGTTGCCTTTTGCTTTTTACTACTATGCGCCTTTTGTGGTGGATGGTCGTTAATGGCGATGGTTGCAGTCCTTTTCGTTCTCAACGGACTAAGTTCCAAAGTCGCAGGGCACTTGCACAAAAAATCACCCCAAACAAAAAAAGAAAGCAACGAAAGAAGCGCTTGGCAAATACTTGCAAACAGTGGTGTCGCCGCAATCCTAGCGATAGCCTTTTACGTTACTAGGGAAAGATTTTTTCTTTTTGGTGCGATAGCCGTTATCGGCGAAGAATTCGCCGACTCTATGGCGTCTGATTTCGGAAGACTTTCAAGAAGAAAACCACTTGATATTTTAAGACTAAAACGCATGACCACGGGACTCAGTGGCGGGGTAAGTTTAATCGGTACGGCAATGGCTCTTTTCGGCGCAGTGCTTGCGATTTTAGTTCCGTATTTAGTTCTAGGGAAAGCTCTCCCGTTAGAGATAGGCGGACTACTAATCGGCTTGGCGTTTGTGGGAACGTTAATCGATAGCATGCTCGGCAGCGGACTTCAAGCATTATTTAAGTGTGAAGTTTGCAACTCTTTAATAGAAAATCCCGTTCATTGCCAAACGGACGCAGTCTGTGTAAAGGGCATATCTTGGCTAGACAACAGTATGGTCAACTTTTTAAGTGGACTTTTAACAGCTCTTCTTACTTGTTTATCTATTGCATTGATATTTTAATAATTAGGATAGTATTAACTAATTTTGCAAGGCTAAAATATGAACAAACTATACCAAAAAAGCCAGTTATGGTTTTCAATTGTTTTTATAATAATATACGTTGTCGGGGCAAGCGTATGCGACGCCCTTTCGGATATTGTAGGAATACGACAAGTTTTTACCTTGGCGTTTTTGCTTGCGCTATCTTTAATACTAATTATTTGGATGAAAAAAAATAAACTGCTAGAACGCTTTGGGCTGTGCAAACCAAAGTTTAACTCTAACAAGTTTTTGTTTTATATTCCGTTGCTAATACTTGTATCAACAAACTTCTGGTTTGGCGTAAGGCTTAATTATTCGGTTATAGACAGCGTAATTTGTGTTTTGACAATGCTTGCCGTGGGCGTGGTGGAAGAACTCGTTTTTAGGGGTTTGTTGTTTAGGGCGTTAGAAAAAGACAACTTAATAAGAGCAATAATAATATCAAGCGTAACCTTTGGTATGGGGCATATAGTTAACTTAATTTCAGGTGGATACGAAAACTTGTTGCCTTGTATCTGCCAAGTATTTTACGCTATGGCAGTTGGTTTGTTGTTCGTGATAATGTTTTATAAAGGTGGCTCAATAATAGCGTGTATAATAACTCACTCGTTAGTAAACGCCTTTTCGGTATTTCAAAACGTTAATGCAATAACCCCGTTAATACAAATTTTTATATCGCTAGCAATAATTTTAGTCTCAGTAATATATACGGTAATTCTATGTAAAACCCTAACCTCAACCGAAGAAACCTAACCCAAAAGCACGGAGTACCCGTGCTTTTTTATTTTTAAAAGACTCGGGGAAGGCATATTTTTATAATTTTAAGGGCATAATTACTACGTAGAGATTGCGTTAAATAAATTCATATATAAAATTTATATATATTCCAAAAATATAAAGAATTTACTTGACAAAATAAAATTTCAATACTACAATGAAACAAAAAATCGTAAGCATTTTGCATACAGAAAAGGAGATTTATTATGAAGAAATTTTTAGTCGCGATTCTTTCTGTTTGTCTATCGCTTGGTTGTTTTGCAATGATAGGCTGTAACGACGAAGAACCCAACAATCAACCACCTCACGAACACGTTTTTGAGGACGAAACCGATTTTTACTGTGACGAATGCAGTTCTTACGTAGTAGATACCAACGAAGAATTTGCACAAGCACTAGCTAAAACTGAAACCGAGATTAACATTATTGTTACCGCAGACGTTACCGTAGACGTAACGGCGTGGGACACGTTAGCGTTTGGTGGAGAAAACACCACTGCTATTAATATTAAGGGCGAAAATAATAACAAAATCACCTTTAATCAATTAAATAGCGATTGGAGCAACGTTGTTATGAAGAACGCAAATGGTGTTCTTTCCTTAGAAAACGTAACTTTAACCAATTCCGGACATAACGATGGTCCTTGGAATAGACACGATATCAACTTCGGTGTTGACGTAAAACTAACAAACGTAGTAAGCGACAAAGCCTTTGCTTTCAAGAAAGGCGCAACTCTAAAAAACGTAGTTATTAACGAAAATAACGGCGATTGTTATGCGATTTGGATTCAACCAAACGGACAAACAATTTCAATCGACGGATTAGTTGTAAATAACGACGTAACCGGTGGTCGTGGTATTAAAATCGACGAACAATACGTTGAAACACCAGCTAAGGTTATTTTAACCGTAAAAAATTCAGTTTTCAAAACAAACAAAAAAGCAGCAATCTTAGTAAAATCTATTGCCGGTGCAGAAATTGCTTTATCAAACGTTAATATTGACAAAGTAAATGCAGACAGCACCAACGCCGTTTGGGTTGACTCAGCTTGCAGTGATTACGCAAACTTAGTAGTAGTAACTGGTGGAAATAAAATTGTAGAAGCCTAAACAACGATTATCAACAAAAAAGCACGGAAATCTTCCGTGCTTTTTTAATTGTGTTTATTCTTGTAATTACACTCTGTGTTATTCTATTAACAGATCTTCTAAACATATTTCAAAATAATGCGAAATCTTAACTAGTGTATCCAAATCTGGCTCTCTACTACCTGATTCCCAAAAACTTATAGTTTGATTACAAAAACCTAAATTTTCGCCAAGTTTCTGTTGTGACAAACCCCTTTCTATTCGTAATTCTTTTAATTTCTTTCCGAAAACATTATCCTTCATACGGTTATATGTTACAACAGAATGTAGGATTTTGCTTGACTTCCTACATAATGTAGGGTACAATAAATTAAAACTAATGAAGGAGAGAATAGTAATGGATACAACATCTATTATAATTTTGTTTATCTGTATTTTTTGTTTTTTAATAATACTGTGTGCTTTTGTAAAACCATCTAGTGCTAAAATAGCGAAATATAATAAACAAGGTCCGGATGAAAGCGACGAATTGTACAATATTAGAATTAATGATCGCTTGGCTTTTGTTACATTTTCTAAAAAGGATTACCTTAAAAATGACGATGTTACATACAAAATTAAGAGAAAGGATAACAAACTTGCTATTTATACTGAAATAGAAGGGGAAGGTGCAAAAGGCGATGTAATCTCTATTAACGACGTTTCTTGTTTTTATGTATATGATGATATAGAATTTATCAAAAAAAACGATTTGTCAATTGAGATAACTCGAACGTTGCGGGGGAATGACGCAGCATTAAATAAAGCACAAAAAGAAGCAAGTAAGACAAAAATAATAAAAAAGGCAACGATAGAGTTTGCTAAAAAAACAAAAATTGAGCCAATAATTATTGTAGGTGGACAGGTGAGTAGGTTAATGGAAATAATGCCAGAAAAACTTTTATGAAATAAGTAAAAACCCTACACGAAAGTGTAGGGTTTTTTTATTTGGCGGAAATGTTGGTAAGATGTTCGAATATTATTCTTCTTATTTTTTAAATACCCCAAAACACTCGTGGAATTGTTCGCCGTTAAGTACGGCGTTTTTAATTTTTTGGGCAAAGGCGGACGTGCAATTTTTTTCGTTTAAGTTTTCCCTTGTCGTATCCCAAGAGAATAGATATTTGATAATGGAATTAGACGCTTGTTCCTCTATAACTTCAAACCTACTTGCAAATTTAAGTATATTGCTGTTGCTATCAAGATAATTATTTAGCTTTTTGTCAAGTAACCAAGATTCGCAAGCAAAACAAGTATAATCGTAATTAGGGAAGTATTTATCAAAAAATTCTTTGGCTAAACTGAAAGACCTTTCGCAACTTTCCACACAAATTTTTTCGCCTTCTGGGATATGAACTTCCACAAGGTTATCCCCTTTTTTAAGGGTAAATTTAGGGTAGTCTATTGGACAAACACCAAAAGCAAATTGCAGTCTTCCAAGCCTAAAAAGTCGGGCAGTCATATGCCGTTTAAGCCAAGCAATCTCGCCAAGATAAAGGGAATTTTTAATTTTGCTATAAATCTTCGTCCAGTTAACGATATCTTTCAAAGTATCCAAAAGAACGTTTTCCGGTATGTTTTTTTGTTGATAAATGGTTTTAACCTTTTCGCACATAAACAAAAAACTAAGCAAATTGATTTTGCCGTTAGTAGAGTTAAAATCAAAATTTTCTATGCAAGTGTTTTCCAAAATCTCGTTAGAGTGTAAACAACTATAAAACTCATTGTCAAATTCGGTTGGGAATTCAAGCAGTTTATACCATTTTTCGATTATTGCAGTAGAGTTTATATTGTCAGATGCAATTTTGCTTGTTTTCATTATCGTTTCGTTTCCCATTTTTAGTAACTTTTTTATACATTATATAATATAACAACTCAAACCAAAAATCAATGGTTTTCAGTTTTTGCCCCACGCAGAATATAAAAAACCACCACCCGAAAGGGCAGTGCTTTTGTGTTTTAGAGATAGATTAGCAAGTTTATCTTTGCCTATTTCTAGATGTTCGAATTTTATTCTTCTTCGTAATAGTAAGAATAATCAACACCTTTCATAAAAATTTCTCTATCACTAATTTTATCGGTTAAAGCAATTTTAATTAAACGATAAATTTCACTATAATCGGTAACGCTTTGTTTCATTGCTTCAAGATATTCGGTTTTATCAATCAAACTCCAATCTACGCATTTAGATAAATTCTTCTTTAATATCATATCAAGCCAAATACGTGTAGTTCTGCCGTTACCTTCCATAAAAGGATGTGCAACGTTCATTTCAACGTATTTTTTAACGATATTTTCTAAATTGTTTTCGGGCATATTTTCTATTTGCTTTAACGTTTCGTCTAAATAACCAACGCTTGCAAAAACAAAACCACCTTTACTAATGTTTAATTTTCTAATTTGACCTGCAAAGTCGTAAAGCCCACCAAAAATATAAGCGTGAATTTGCTTTATACCTGTAATCGTTCCAACTTCTATATCGTTTATTATTTCATTTTCAAATAGGGCATATGCTTTCAACTTGCTTTGCTCATCAATAGACGTGCCCATGTTCTTTATCCAACTTATAAAAGCATCTGATTTTTTAGCAGGGATAACGGCGATAAGAGTGTTTAATCCATTATCATCTATAACGTCGGTCATATATTTTTTGCCGTCTTTTGCTGTTAATTTCAGTTGTCTACAAATTGAGGACAACTGACTATTTCTGTTTTTTAACGTGTTCCAATACTTACGTGGAGCGGTGCTTGAGATAAGAGCTTCTATAATATCAACAGCACAAAGCCACCATTTAGAAGTATCTTCATCCCACACCGAACGCACGGCAACGTTATTAAAAAATCTAATAGAAGTTTTTACCATAAATATCTCTTTTTAATATTGGTTTTTATAATTATAACATAATTTGAATTTAATTACAATAAAAAACAGTTCGCATTAAAACGGACTGTTTTTACTATTATAATAATTCAATCAATGCTTTTTGCTTTTTGGGGGGGGAGAGGATACTGCTCCGTTACACTACGCAGGACTAAGCCTGTCAAGGAAAGTCCGTCAAAGGCGTCCGAACGAGGCATGCGAATCCGTTTCTCCTCTCCGCCAACTCAAAACCGCAAAAAAGAGGATTCGGTGGCGCTTGCGCCACTACCGTAGCGAAAAATGTTGAGCGGAGGTAACCTTGTTCGCTAATACTCTCCTCGTAGCAAACAAAAAAGCGCAAGCAGGGCGATAGCCGGTGTTGCGCTTTTGGTTGGCGGAGAGGAGAGGATACATCTCCACTTCGTTGCGATGGCAAAGCCGAACCAAACTTCTCTGTCCACACGCCACATCAACCACAACAAAAAAAGAGCGCCAAAAGCGCTCTTTTCTCGTTGTGGCGGAGAGGAGAGGATTCGAACCTCCGATACGTTTCCGTATACACGCTTTCCAAGCGTGCACGTTAGACCACTCTGACACCTCTCCGTGTTGCAGTCCGTCAACTATAATAATATATTTTTAGTTTTTTTGCAACTGTTTTTCTCTATTTAATCAAATTTTTCTTTTTAGTTATGGCACCTTTATACTTTTTTTCATATTGTATAGGGGAGGTGTCTTATGCTTAATAAAAGAGATTATTTTAACTTACCCTTTGAAGCAAGCCTTATTCTTGCAATTATTCCTTTTACCAGTTGGATATGCGGAGCAGTGACTAGACTTACCGAGGGCAAAATCCTTGCAGGGGTAGTAAGGTTACTGTTCGGCTTTACTATCGTGTGGGTACTAGATATTGTGTATATGCTAACTTATAGAAAAATTTTTAGATTGATAGAAATCTAAGTTTTATCCCATATTTTTGCTATTTTTGGTTATTTTAATCGTATAAACCACCAAAAAGTCCCCTTTTTTGCATACTTTTGTGAAAAGTGGGGATTTTTTGTTTATCCACAATATATTGTGGTTTTATTTAAAATATTTTACAAAATATGGTATAAAAGCATTGACAAAGGTATAATGATATGGTATGATAAAAGCACTTTCACACAAAAATATAACGGAGGATAAAAATATGTTCCAAATTAGGAAAAGAGACGGCGCTATAGCAGATTTTGACATGAGCAAAATATCGGTAGCGTTATCCAAGGCGTTTAACGCAGTAAACGTAGATTACACTGCGGACATACTCAACATGTTAACGTTAAGAGTATCGGCTGATTTTCAAAAGAAGATTAAAGACGGTGTAGTTAGCGTAGAAGACGTACAAGACAGCGTAGAAGTTGTTTTAATTCAAGCAGGTTACGTAGAAGTAGCAAAAGCATACATTTTATATCGTAAGCAACGTGAAAAAGTTCGTAACATAAAAGGCACTTTGGTTGACTATAAAAAGGTAGTTGACGATTATTTAAAGGTTGCAGACTGGCGTGTTAAGGAAAATTCTACCGTAACTTATTCGGTAGGTGGTTTGATTTTATCTAACTCGGGTGCAGTAACTGCAAACTATTGGCTATCCGAAGTATACGACAACGAAATAGCAGAAGCACATAGAAACGCAGATATCCATATTCACGACCTATCTATGCTTACCGGTTATTGTGCAGGTTGGTCCCTCCGCCAACTCATTAAAGAAGGACTTGGCGGTGTACCCGGCAAAATTACTTCTTCTCCTGCAGGTCACTTGTCGACTTTATGTAACCAAATGGTAAACTTCCTTGGAATCATGCAAAACGAATGGGCAGGTGCGCAAGCGTTCTCATCTTTCGATACCTATCTTGCACCGTTCGTTAAGGTGGACAACCTTACTTATAAAGAAGTTAAACAATGCATTCAATCTTTCATTTACGGTGTAAACACTCCAAGCAGATGGGGTACTCAATCTCCCTTTACCAACGTAACTTTGGACTGGGTAGTTCCAAACGACCTTGCTGAAATGAACGCTATCGTTGGCGGAAAGGAAATGGACTTTAAGTACAAAGATTGCGTAGAAGAAATGCGTATGGTAAACAAAGCTTTCATCGAAATTATGATAGAAGGCGACGCAAACGGCAGAGGATTCCAATATCCTATTCCAACCTATTCAATCACCCGTGACTTCGACTGGTCTGAAACCGAAAACAACAAGTTGTTATTCGAAATGACTGCAAAATACGGCACTCCATATTTTAGTAACTACATCAACTCCGATATGGAACCGAGCGACGTTCGTTCAATGTGCTGTCGACTTCGTCTTGACCTTAGAGAACTCCGTAAAAAATCAGGTGGTTTCTTTGGTAGTGGCGAAAGCACTGGTTCGGTTGGTGTTGTAACCATCAACATGCCAAGAATAGCATATCTTTCTAAGACCGAAGAAGAATTCTACGATAGACTCCGTCGTTTAATGGACGTTTCTGCAAGATCGCTTCGCGTTAAGAGAGAAACTATCTCCAAGTTACTTGAAGCAGGTTTATATCCATACACCAAGAGATATCTTGGCACCTTTAATAACCACTTCTCCACCATTGGTCTAGTTGGTATGAACGAAGCATGCCTCAACGCAAAATGGATTGGCAAAGATTTAACGACTGCCGAAGCACAAGCTTTCACCAAAAACGTTCTTAACTTTATGAGAAACAAACTCTCTGATTACCAAGAACAATACGGCGACCTATACAACTTAGAAGCAACCCCAGCAGAATCCACTTCTTTCCGTCTTGCAAAACACGACAAAAAGAGATATCCAGACATTATTTGTGCATCCGATACCGACAACACTCCATATTACACCAACAGCTCGCACTTACCCGTTGGATATACTGCTGATATCTTCTCTGCGCTTGATATTCAAGACGAATTACAAACCTTATATACTTCCGGTACGGTATTCCACGCTTTCTTAGGTCAAAAGTTACCTGATTGGAAGGCAGCTGCAAACCTCGTTAGAAAGATTGCAGAAAACTACAAGTTGCCCTATTACACCATGTCGCCAACCTATTCGGTATGTGCTGAACACGGATATATTGCAGGCGAAGTTTACGAATGCCCACACTGTGGCAAGGCAACCGAAGTTTACAGCCGTATCACCGGTTACTATCGTCCCGTACAAAACTGGAACGACGGTAAGAGAGCAGAGTTTGCTAATAGAAAGGTTTACGATATTGAAAACAGCAAGTTCAGCGCAAAACAAAACGCTTGCAAACAAAAAGAGCAAGTTAGCGTAGACGTTGAAATGAACGGACCTATTCTATTTACTAGAAACGGTTGTCCTAACTGCAAAACTAGCAAGATGATGCTTGATAAAGCAGGCATTAAATACGAAGTTATCAATGCAGAAGAAAACAAGGAATTAACCTTAAAATACGGCGTTAAAAAAGCACCTACTTTACTCGTTCCCAACGGAAACGGCGTAGATGCATACGACAACGCAAGCGAAATTAGAAAATATATAGAGAGTATTAACTAATGTATGACGTTATAGTTATAGGAGCAGGTGCGGCAGGTATGACCTCCGCACTCTACTCTTTAAGAAACAGCAAAACGGTATTGGTATTAGAACAAGAAAGTTTAGGTGGACAAATTGCCACTTCGCCAAGACTAGAAAACTATCCATCTATAAAGCAAATCAGTGGTGAAGAGTTTGCCGACAATCTATTCAACCAAATTACCGACCTTGGCGCTGATTTAGAAATAGACAAGGTTGTAAACGTAGAAAAATTACCCGACAAAACCTTTAAGGTAACCACCGAATACGGCGAGTATTTCTCCAAATCGGTAATTATCGCCGCAGGCGTAAAACATAAACACCTTAGAACTAAATCTAATAGGGAAGACTTGGTGGGAAAAGGCGTATACTACTGCGCTATTTGTGACGGACCTTTTTATAAAGACCAAGAAGTTGCCGTTATCGGCGACGCAAACACAGCCCTTCAATACTCCTTGTTGCTTTCAAGCTACTGCAAAAAGGTATATATTTACACCTTGTTCGATAGATTCTTTGGGGATAAAGCCTTAATTAAAACCTTGCTTTCAAAAGAAAATATCGAGTGGAGACCAAACACGGCAACCACCGATTTTATCGGCGAAACCGAATTTAAGGCGCTTGAATACAAGGATAAAGACGGCAATATTTACACGCACGAATTACCTGCCGTATTCGTAGCAATCGGTCAAGTACCCGACAACAAAGCATTTGAAAACTTGGTTGATTTAGACAAGGAAGGCTATATAATTTCAGACGAAACTTGCAAAACCAAAACCGAAGGTCTTTTCGTTGCCGGCGATTGTAGAACTAAATCCGTTCGTCAAGTGGTAACAGCCGTTGCCGACGGTGGCGTAGCCGCAACCAACGCATCACTTTATATCGAAAGCCTAGACGCAAAATTATAAACAAAAAGACGGTAATGCCGTATAGTGATAGGGATTTATAACTACGACATTTTAATTTTTAAATGTAACGGGCGTCCCTTTTATCTCAACTCAAAATCGCAATTTCTGGCAAAAGTTTAATTAAAACAAAGGAGCATAATAATGAAAAAGATATTGAGTATGATGTTAGTTGTGCTCATGGCGCTTGGATTAACGGGCTGTGCGCTGATGGAACTTTTTCAAGATAAAAACGACGTGATTGATTTGGGAGACGGAGAAAAGTCCGTTAAATGGAATCTTGTTTTGAACGACAATGAATATAGGATTGTTGATTCAGCATACTTTGAGTTTGACCAAAGCTCGTTTAAGTATTACGAAAACGGGGATTTAAAAAGGGAAGGCACCCATAGAATTACCTATTTTGACTTGAAAAATTCCAATACTCCACTTCACCTTAATTTAAATTTTGGCGAAGACAAAAACGGATTTTCGATTTACGATTATATTGATTGTTATACCGAAGACGGTAAAGACGATTTGCATCAATTTACAATCGTTAGCGAAGGGTATCATATTCAACCTATAAGAGCCGGAGGAGTGCCAGTAAGAGACTATCATTTATCTGATATGCCGTATGCGTTCGGAACGTACGTGAAAGAAGGCTACGAACAATATGAATATAAAAACGGCAAGGTTAATTATTTAGATTGCTCTAAACTTAGTGGAAGGTTTTGTGACGATAACGGAAATTCGCTTTATTTCGTAAATAATTCTTATTCTGCAAATTATCAAAGTTCCGACTACTCAAAGTATACCGTTTATATGCGTTACGAGAACAATATCAACAACTCGTTTATTGAAGGAACGATTAAATTAAGCTGGTTTGAAGATTGGGATACCGGCGAACGTCGTAACGTGGCAGTTAT
Source organism: Clostridia bacterium (assembly GCA_017399945.1). Taxonomy (GTDB): domain Bacteria; phylum Bacillota; class Clostridia; order Christensenellales; family Borkfalkiaceae; genus UBA1259. Next base: position 286,620 of record JAFQAQ010000004.1, on the reverse strand, counting down.
TCACGTTATGCATGGAGAAAATGAACCGGCACAAGAAAGCGGTACCTACGCAGAGCCGGATTACCAATTATTAGATTTCACTTTTAACGATGATAATTCTATTAGTTTTAGCAGTGGCGATTATTTTTACGATAATCATGAATGCAACTATGAGCCTAATAATTTTATTGGTGGAACGTATTATAAAACGAGTATGAATTAAAGATTTAATGTTTAAATCTGTTTAGACAAAAAGCGCACTACTTTCGCATTTTTGAGAAAGTAGCGCGCTTTTAATTTTATCACGTAGGCAAATATAACTAGTGCGTCAGTAATAATCCCTATTACTGACGCACTAACACTGTCTTTTTTATTTTAAAAGATTTTTCTATTACCCTTGTTAATTCGTTGACTTTAGCACTTTACCGTGCTAAAATGTTAAAGTACAAAATATTAAAGGGGTTGTTTTTATGAAAAAACAAGTTATAACCGACTTTGACGTGTTTTACGATGCAGTTTTAACGTTAAAGAATAAAGAGGAGTGTACGGCGTTTTTCAATGACGTTTGCACTATACAAGAGTTAGAAGCTCTTGCACAGAGAATGGATGTTGCTATTCGTCTTAAAAATGGCGAAAGTTATATAGACGTTAACAAAAACACTGGCGCAAGCACCGCAACTATTTCAAGGGTAAGCAAATGCTTAAACTACGGCGACGGGGGATACTCTATCGTAATCGATAGAATGGTGGATAAAAATGATTAACGAAGGACTATTAAAATACGACGAAAGGGCAGTTTTTGCTTTAAGGGAAATTTTCGTTCAATACGGTTATCGTCCGTTTAAGATGAGCAAGTTTGAAGAATACGATTTATATTCTAAAAACAAGGAATTTTTAACTAATCAAGGGGTTATAACCTTTAACGATACCGACGGAAGATTGTTGGCGTTAAAACCGGACGTTACCTTATCCATAATCAAAAACGCAAAACTTCAGCCCGACAAGGTGGAAAAGTATTATTATAACGAAAACGTTTATAGAATTAGCCAAACCACCTTTACCTATAAAGAAATAATGCAAACGGGTTTAGAATGTATTGGCAACGTTCGTAGCGAACAAAAGATAGAAGTTTTATATCTCGCCTTAAAAAGTCTTAGCCAAATATCTAAAAATTTCGTTTTAGAAATATCCGACGTAGGGCTTATCAACGCGCTTTTTGAAGATTACCAAGTGCAAGGGGAACTTGTTGACAAGGTTAAAACGGCAATTGCACAAAAGAACGTCGACTTGTTAACAACCCTTTTAACTAACGACCAACTAGACGCAATAAAAACGCTTATTCTTCCGTATAAATCGGCAAAAGAGAGTCTTAGCGCCCTTTTATCAGTGGCAAAAACAGAAAAATCTAAGGCTTTAACTACTGAGTTTACCAATTTAGTTGAAAACCTTTTAGCAACTGAATTCGGCGATAGAATTAAAGTAGATTTTTCAGTTACCGAACAAGACGGATATTATAGTGGAATAGTATTTAAGGGTTACGTTAACGGCATATCGTCCGCCGTGCTAATCGGTGGTCAATACGATAAACTCGTTCAAAGCATGGGCAAGAAAGCAGGCGCGTTAGGTTTTGCAGTATATCTTACCGAACTTGAAAGATTGTCTAGCATACAAACCGAACTTGACGACGGGTATATAAACGTTGCTCTCCCAAAAGGAAGGCTTGGCGAAAAAGTTTACGATATGTTTGAAAAAGCAGGGTTTGATTGCCCCGCGATTAAGGAAACGGGCAGAAAACTTATCTTTGAAAACAAGCAAAAAAAGTTAAGATTTTTCTGGGTAAAACCGTCTGACGTAACTATTTACGTTGAGAGAGGCTCTGCCGATATAGGCGTTGCCGGAAAAGATATTTTGCTTGAATATACCCCAGACGTATACGAACTTTTAGACCTTAATATAGGCAAATGCAAAATGGCAGTTGCCGCAAAAAAAGATTTTGTTGACGACGATTCTAAAACGCTTAGGGTAGCCACAAAGTTTTCTAAAATAGCAAAAGATTACTATGCAAGTAAGTGTAGGGATATCGATATAATACACCTTAACGGCTCAATAGAAATAGCGCCTATTTTAGGGCTTTCGGACGTTATTGTGGATATTGTGGAAACGGGCAAAACTTTAATAGAAAACGACCTAGTTCCCTTCCAAACGGTAACTCCCATAAGCGCAAGACTAATATCCAACAAATCGTCCTTTGGATTTAAAGGGGAAAGAATCACTCAAATTAAAAAAGCGTTAGCATTACAGGTAGTTAAAAATGATTAAAATTTTAGATTATCAATCGGTAGACAAATCGGAAATATTTTCAAGATTTTCGCCCACGGCAAGCGTTGGTCCTATCGTTGAACAAATCATAAACCAAGTAAAAGAACGTGGGGATAGCGCGCTTATAGACTTTGCGTTAAAGTTTGACGGCGCTAAATTACAAAGTATAAAAGTAAGTCAAGAAGAAATAGATTTAGCCTACCAATCGGTTGATAAAAACCTTATAAACATCTTGATTGAAGCATACGAAAACATTAAGCAATTCCATCAAAAACAGTTAAGACAAGGTTTTGAAATAAAAAAGCAAAACGGCGTTATAATCGGTCAAAAAATCACGCCTATCGAACGCGTTGGACTATACGTTCCGGGTGGTACTGCGGCATATCCTTCTACCGTGCTTATGGACAGCGTTCCCGCATTAGTTGCAGGGTGTAAAGACGTTTGCATAACCACCCCACCTAACAAGGAAGGGAAGATAAATCCGGTTATTTTGGCGGCGGCAAAGATTGCAGGGGTTAAAAACGTTTATAAAACGGGCGGAGCAGGCGCTATTGCGGCGCTAGCGTACGGCACCGAAACTATTGAGAAAGTAGACAAAATCGTAGGACCGGGCAACGCCTTCGTTGCCGAAGCAAAACGCCAAGTTTTCGGCAAGGTTTCAATCGATATGATTGCAGGCCCAAGCGAAATTTTAATAATAGCAGACGGGAAAAGCAACCCCGAATACGTTGCCGCTGACCTTCTTTCGCAAGCAGAGCACGACGTTAACGCAAGCGCAGTGCTAGTTACCGATAGCGTGCAACTTGCAAAGGCAGTAAGCGAGCAATTAGAAAAACAAATTCCATTACTTGAAAGAAATGAAATTGCAAGGGCTTCTATTGATAATAACGGAAAGATAATTTTAGCAAAGGATTTTGAACAAGTTATATCAGTAAGCAACGAAATTGCCCCAGAACACTTGGAACTATGCGTGGATAATCCTTTTGAATATTTAGATAAAATTCAAAACGCGGGCAGTATATTCTTAGGTAGATATACCCCAGAAGCGTTGGGAGATTATTTTGCAGGACCAAACCACACGTTGCCAACAAGTGGTACGGCAAGGTTTTCAAGCCCTTTGTCGGTAGACGATTTTATAAAAAAATCACAATACGTATATTACACCGAAAACGCCTTATCACAGCAGGGCGAAAAGGTAAGCGTCTTTGCAAAAAGCGAAGGGCTTACGGCACACGCAAAAAGCGTTACGGTTAGATTGGAAGAAAAGCAAAAATGAGTAATTTTCTAAACGAAAACATAAACAAAATGCAAGCCTACGTACCGGGCGAACAGCCACAGGACAAGGCTTATATAAAACTTAATACCAACGAATCGCCCTTCCCACCATCTAGTGGCGTAGTAAACGGGCTAACCGAAAAAAATTTGCAATCGCTAAGATTATATTGCGATCCACAATGCAAGGTGTTAAAAAACAAACTAGCAAATCTTTACGGCGTAAGCGATAAAAACGTGTTCGTATCCAACGGCTCGGACGAGATACTTAACTTTGCTTTTATGGCTTATGGAAATAAGGGCGTATATTTTGCAGACGTTACCTACGGGTTTTATTCGGTGTTTGCCGAGCTTTATAATTTGCCGACCACTGTAATTCCGTTAAAGGAAGATTTTACCCTTAATCTAGCCGGTTTTTACGGAAGAAACGGGTTGGTAGTAATTGCTAATCCAAACGCGCCAACGGGATTGGAGATTTCCCTTAACGAAATTGAAGAGATAATTAAATCTAACCCCAACGGCGTGGTGGTAATCGACGAAGCGTACGTTGATTTCGGCGGGACGTCCGCGTTACCTTTAATAGATAAATACGATAACCTTTTGGTCGTTCGCACCTACTCTAAATCACGCAGTATGGCAGGCGCAAGACTAGGCTACGCGTTTGCAAACCAAAAACTTATACAAGATTTAGAAAAGATTAAATATTCCACCAACCCTTATAACGTAAACTCGCTTACGCAGTTATTGGGTAGTTTAGCGGTAGACGACCAAAAATATTATGAGGATAACTGCCGAAAAATAATTAAAAACAGACTGTTTACTAAAAACGAACTGGAAAAACTCGGGTTTAAGGTTTTAGATTCAAAAGCAAATTTCTTGTTTGCTAAAAGCGAGAAAATTACAGGCGAAAAGCTTTATCTATCCTTAAAGGATAAAGGTGTTTTAGTAAGACATTTTAACAAGCAAAGAATCGCCGATTATATAAGGATAACCATTGGCGACGAAAAGCAAATGCAAACCTTTATTGAAAAGGTAAAAGAAATTTTGGGAGAGTAAAATGAGAAGTGCTACCATAAACAGAAAAACTAAGGAAACGGATATAAGTTTAACCATAAATTTAGACGGAACGGGCAAAGGCGATATTTCCACCGGTTGTGGATTTTTCGACCATATGCTAGAACTTTTTTGCCGTCACGCAAGGGTGGACTTAACCGTTAAATGTATAGGCGACGTTCAAGTGGACTATCACCACACGGTAGAAGACGTTGGCATTGTGCTAGGTCAGGCAATAAAGAGTGCTTTGGGGGATATGAAAGGCATAGTTCGTTACGGCTCTACTATTCTTCCTATGGACGAAACTCTTATATTAACGGCGGTTGATATTTCAGGTAGAAGTTATCTAGCCTACGATTTACCCGTAAGGGCAAATAAAATAAAAGATTTTGACGTGGAACTAGTACAAGAATTTTTCCTTGCGCTCGTTCGCCACGCAGGACTTACTTTGCATATCAAAAAACTTGCCGGCACTAACTCTCATCACGTTATGGAAGGGGCGTTCAAATCTTTTGCTCGCACTCTAAAACAAGCCGTTAGTATAGACGGTAACTTTAAAGACGAAATTCCATCTACCAAAGGGGTGCTTTAATGATAGCAATCGTTGACTACGGAGTGGGCAACCTTTTTTCCCTTGCTAGTTCGCTTAAAGCAATAGGCGTGGATAGCGTCGTTACGGGGGATAAAAAAGTTATAGAACAAGCCGACAAACTAATTTTGCCGGGCGTTGGCGCTTTTGGCGACGCGTCTTTCAAGTTAAAATCAAGTGGACTAGACGTGGTTATAAAAGAACAAGTAAAAAACGGCAAACCACTTTTAGGCGTTTGTTTGGGAATGCAAATGCTTTTTGAAAAAAGTTACGAATACGGCGAGTATGAAGGTCTTGGTTTAATAAAAGGCAAGGTAATTGCTATCGACCTACCCAAAGAATACAAAATTCCGCATATTGGTTGGAACGCGTTGGAGTTGGTTAAACAAAGCCCAATACTAAAATATATAAACCAAAACGACCACGTGTATTTCGTGCATTCATATCACGCAGTAGATTGTTCTGAGTCGTTAGTGGCAACCACCGAATACGGCAAACAAATTACTGCCATAGTGCAGTCCGGCAAAGTTTACGGTTGCCAATTTCACCCCGAAAAAAGCGGAGACGTGGGGTTAAAAATACTAAAAGCCTTTTGTGAGGAAAAATAAATGGAAATCTATCCTGCAATAGACCTGTTTGAAGGCAAAGCCGTAAGGCTAGTTAAGGGCGATTACGCGCAGATGACGGTGTATAGCGATAACCCCTTGCAAGTAGCCAAAGACTTTGAAAACAAGGGCGCAAAATTCGTGCATTTGGTTGATTTAGAAGGTGCAAAAAACGGAAACACTCCTAATATAGAAGTGGTGGAAAGCATTGCGAAAAACACCAATCTCTTCGTGGAAATCGGTGGTGGAATACGCAGTATGGAAACGGTAGAAAAATACCTATCCCACGGCGTTTCAAGGGTTATTTTAGGCACTTCGGCAGTGACTGACCCAACCTTTTTAAGCCAAGCCATAAAAAAATACGGCGATAAGATTGCCGTTGGTATAGACGTTAAAGACGGCTACGTTGCCATAAAAGGTTGGCTGGAAAAAAGTCAATATACTTGTGAAGAATTTTTTGAAAAAATGCAAAAACTCGGCGTAAATAGGGTAATTTGCACGGACGTAAGTAAAGACGGCGCAATGCAAGGAACTAACAGAGAACTTTACGCAACCCTATCCAAAAAATTCAAGGTGGACGTAACTGCGTCCGGTGGCGTTTCGTCTATGGAAGATATTATTGCCCTTAAAAACATCGGTGTTAAAGGCGCGATAATCGGAAAGGCGTATTATATAGGCGCAATAGATTTAGAGGGCGCTATAAAGGAGGCGCAATGATTACCAAAAGAATAATACCTTGTTTAGACGTTAAAAACGGAAGGGTAGTAAAAGGCGTAAATTTTGACAATCTAAACGACGTTTCCTCTCCCGTAGAACTAGGCAAGTTTTACAGTGATTGCGGTGCCGACGAACTAGTTTTTTACGATATAACGGCAAGTAGCGACGGAAGAAAACTTTTTACAGACGTTTTAACACAAGTTGCAAGCAAAGTTTTTATACCACTTACGGTAGGTGGTGGCATAAACACCATAGAAGATTTTGACAGAGTGTTAAAATGTGGTGCGGATAAAGTAAGCGTTAATTCAGGCGCAATAAAAAACCCCCAACTAGTAAAACAAGGCGCGTTAAAATACGGCGACCAATGCGTAGTGCTTTCAGTGGACGTAAAACGCGTGGACGGAAACTTTCACGTGTTTGCAAAAGGTGGTAGAGAAGACACCAAAATACAAGCAATCCCTTGGATAAAAAAATGCGTTGGTATGGGTGCTGGTGAAGTAGTGGTAAATTCCATTGATACCGACGGGGTAAAAGGTGGGTTCGATATAGAGCTTTTATCTAAGGTATGCGAGGCTGTTAACGTTCCCGTAATTGCGTCTGGTGGGGCAGGTAAAATAGAACATTTTACAAGGCTTTTTAAAAGTATTCCAAGTATAGACGCAGGTCTTGCGGCATCAATATTTCATTTTGGAGAAGTTAAGATAGCCAACCTAAAACAACAACTTAAACTAAACGGTATTCCGGTAAGACTTTAATAATAAATAGGAGCAGTTATGATAAATATTTCCGAGTTAAAATTTGATAAAGACGGGTTAATTCCCGCAATAGTAGTGGACGCTTATACCAAAAAGGTGTTAACCCTAGCGTATATGAACGAACAAAGCTTAAAAATCACTATGGAAAAGGGTTTGACGTGTTTTTGGAGTAGGTCAAGGGGAGAACTTTGGTTAAAAGGCGAAACTAGTGGCAACTATCAACACGTAGTTTCCATTACTTGCGATTGCGATAAGGACGCGCTTACGGTAGAGGTAATAAAAGACGGTCCTGCTTGTCATTTAGGCACTGATTCTTGCTTTAACGAAAAGGTGTATTCTAGCGACGAGATTTCGGGTTTTTCTGTGGACGAATTATACGAACTTTTAGAAGGCAGAAAACAAAATTTGCCCGAAGGTTCTTACACTACTTACCTATTTAATAAAGGTCTAGACAAAATACTTAAAAAGGTAGGCGAAGAATGTACCGAAGTTATAATCGGCGCAAAAAATAACGATAAAGCAGAAACCGTTTACGAAATAGCCGACCTTGCGTATCACGTGATGGTGCTTATGGTACAAACGGGTATTACCTTAAACGATATAAGGGCTGAACTAGCATCTCGCCACGTTATCGACCACAAGGTAAAACAAGAAAAAATGACTAAATAAAAGGGCTATTTATGGTAAAGAGTAATTTTCACACCCACACGATATATTGCGACGGGAAAAACACCCCCGAAGAAATGATTGAAAGTGCAATCGACAAGGGATTTGAGGCCCTTGGTTTTTCGGTGCATAGTTATACGGATGAAATTGAAAGTATAGTAACCAAACGTGGCGTAATCGATTATTACAAAAGGGTTACCGAGTTAAAAGACGAATATAAAGATAAAATAGAAATTCTTTGCGGAATAGAGCAAGACTATTATTCGCCCACGCCAATCTTTGATTTTGACTACACCATAGGCGCAGTGCATTATCTATATAAAAACGGAAAATTCATTTTCGTTGATCGTTCGCTTGCCGACGGTAAAAATAATATCGAAAAAGAGTATTCGGGCAATTTTACCCAATACGCAAAAGATTATTACGAATTGATGGAAAAGGTCGTTGATAAAACCAAACCAGATTTTATCGCCCATTTAGATTTAGTTACCAAATTCAACGAAAAACTTGGCGTAACGCTCACCGAAGAATATTTTAACTATGCGTATAAGGCAGTTGACAGGTTGGTAACTTACGGAATACCCTTTGAAATTAACACGGGCGCAATAGCAAGGGGATATAGAACGAGTCCTTATCCACACGTAAATCTATTAAAAAGGATAAACCAAGCAGGCGGAAAAATAATAATAAATTCCGATTGTCATAATAAAGACTTTTTAGATTGTCATTTCGTTGAGGCAGAAAAACTTGCCCAAAGCGCGGGGTTTACCGAACGTTACGAATTGTCTAGCAAAGGTCTTAAAAAAGTAAACTTTTAACCCCTAAAATTAAAAAACCCCTTAAATTTTGTTGACAAAATAGGGGAAAAATAATAAAATACTACCATAAATGCGAAAATGATATTACGTTTGCATAAAAATACGCTTATAGAGAGCCGTTGGTTGGTGTAAAACGGCAGGTATTTTGCAATCGGTCTCCTATCGGAGCAGAACTTCTGAATAAAGTAAGAAGTTACGGGCGAACCCGTTATAGTTCAAAGGCATGATGGTGTCTTAAGTGGTCCGAGAATTCGGGCAATGACGGGTGGTACCGTGGTTGATTAAATTAGTCAGTCATCCCGCAGAGTTTTTCTCTGCGGGATTTATTTTTATTAAAAACGAAAACATATTTATCGAGGTGTATTATGAGAAACATTCAAGTATCGGACGTGACGCTAAGGGTTTGGACGGAAGAAATGGGCAAGGAACTATCCTTCCGTGAAAAACTAGCAGTGGCAAACGCATTACAAAAAATACGTGTCGACGCCGTTGAACTACCTTCTCACACGGGCAAGGAGCAAAACGTCGTTTGTAGAACTATTGCTCAGGAACTATCTTCTACCGTGACAATAGCAACCTTAGACGACGCTCAAAAAGCGTATAGCGCAATCGACTGCGCAAAAAATGGTAGATTGCAAGTAGTTTTGCCCGTATCTACCGTTCAAATGGAATACTTATACCATAAAAAAGCACCCAAAATGCTTGAAACTATCGCAAAAGCTGTTGAACAAGCAAAGGAGTATTGCGACCAAGTAGAACTAATTGCAAAAGACGCAACTCGCGCAGAAGAAGGTTTCGTTGTCGAGTGTGCGAAAATAGCGTATGAAAAGGGCGCTAGCATAATCACTTTGTGCGACGACGCGGGAATATTCTTCCCCGACCAATTTGCCGATTTAGTAAAACAAGTAAAGGCAAGTTGCGATATAAAGGTTTTCGTTCAACCTTCCGACAAACTTAAAATGAGCGCCGCCGTTGCAGTAGAAGTAATTAAAGCGGGCGCAGACGGAATTAAAACGGCAATCGGCGCACCCGATTACCTTTCCCCAGACGTTTTATCGGAAATTTTAAGGGCAAGGGGAAGTGACCTTGGCGTAAGCGCAGGATTAGACGCAACCGTCGTTCATAAAACGGTAGATAACGTTAAGGATATATCTCATAAGGCAAGCGTACTTTCAGGTGAAAGCGCAAACAAAAACGTTCTTACCTTTGACGGAGATTGTTCGTTAAAAGAAATTAGCGACGAAATTGTTGCTTTGGGATACGAACTTTCTTCTAACGATATTGGTAAAGTTTACGAAGAATTTAAAAGAGTATGCGCTAAAAAAGGTAGCATAGGCGAAAAAGAACTTGAAGCAATCGTTGCAAGCACTGCAATGCAAGTTCCCACAACCTTCCATTTAATCAACTTCGTGGTAAACAGTGGTAACATAATCACTGCAACTGCAAACGTTACCTTGGAAAAGGACGGGGAGCAAATCAGTGGGGTAAGCACGGGCGACGGTCCAATAGACGCCGCTTTCCACGCAATAGAACAAACCATCGGTCACCATTACGAATTAGACGATTTTTCTATCACGGCAGTTACTAAGGGTAGAGAAGCAGTTGGCTCGGCAATTATAAGACTTCGCGCTAACGGAAAACTTTATTCTGGCAACGGCGTATCTACCGACATAGTGGGCGCGTGCATAAGGGCGTATATAAACGCACTTAACAAAATCGTTTATACCGAAAACTAACGGGGTATTTATATGAAATACGTATTTTCAAGTAAAGACGTAAAAGCATCGTCTTTTAAAGAACTTTGTGATATAGCAAAAGACTACGAATTTTCGGGTTTTGAAATTTACGACGCCGTATCTATAAAAAAACAACATACGGACAGTATTTTGAACTCTTCTTATAAAGTAGGCTCTAAACGTAAACTTATCAATAGACACATCTCGGTTAGCGCAATAACTTATCCCGAACTCGTTGACCAAAAATCAAACGTAGACTTATTGATAAAATACGTTGATTACTGCGTTCGCGCAGACGCTGAATATTTAATAATAACCGTATCGGACGACGCGGATATTAAAAAACTAGTAAAAGTTTTCGCTCCCGTAATCGATAGTTGCGAAAAGTTATCGGTAACTTTACTTATTGAAACGTCAGGCGTTTATTCAAACACCGAAAAGGCGTTAGAACTCGTTTCTTCGTTCGAATCGGCAAACGTCGGCGTTTGTTGGAACGTAAGACAAACTTATTTTAACGGAAAAGAAAGCGCCGATACTACCATACAAACTTTGGGCGCTTATATCGGCTACGTTAGAATGGGCGACCAAAAAGACGGCAAAAACACGCTTATTGGTCAAGGCGATTTGCCTTTTATCGACGTTATAAACGCATTAAAATCGCTTAATTACGACGGATACGTAAGCGTTTTATGGAACGAAGAATATTCTTCTTACGATATAGTTTTAACTCATTTTATAAACTACTGTACTAAAAACGCCATTCAAGAACGTAAGACGGGCGAAGTGCATTATAACAGAAGCAAAACGGGTACTCACCCATGGAAAAAGTTCGACGTTATCGATTTAACTTTTTCAGAAGTGTTAGACGAAATGGTTAAACGTTATCCCGACCAATATGCGTTTAAGTATACCACCCTTGATTACACTAGAACTTATTACGAGTTTAGGGAAGACGTGGATAGGTTGGCGCAAGCGTTAATATCCTTGGGTGTAAAAGCAGGGCATCACGTTGCAATTTGGGCAACTAACGTTCCCGAATGGTTTTTGACCTTTTGGGCAACCGTAAAAATCGGCGCGGTGTTGGTTACCGTTAACACTGCGTATAAAATACACGAAACCGAATATTTGCTTCGTCAATCGGATACGCATACCTTGGTTATGATAGAAAGTTGTAAGGACAGCAACTATAAAGAAATTATAGAAGAATTATGCCCTGAACTTAAAAACACCAAGGCAGGAAGTCCTTTATATTCCAAGAAATTACCATTTTTACGCAACGTAATAACCGTTGGTTTCGATATGGAGGGTTGCTTAAACTTTAAACAACTTCAAGAACGCGCGTCGCTCGTTCCCAAGGAAGAAGTTTTAAGGCGTGCAAGCATGGTAAAACCCGACGACGTATGTAACATGCAATATACTTCGGGCACGACGGGATTTCCTAAGGGTGTAATGCTAACCCATAGAAACATAGTAAACAACGGCAAAATCATAGGCGATAGAATGGATATATCCACTGCCGATCGCATGATGATACAAGTTCCTATGTTCCATTGTTTCGGCATGGTGCTTTCAATGACAAATATGATGACGCACGGTGGTACTATGTGTCCAATGCCATATTTCTCGCCTAAATCATCGCTTGCTTGTATTAACGCAGAAAAAATAACCTGTTTTAACGGCGTGCCCACTATGTTTATAGCCATGTTCGCCCACGAAGATTTTGCAAAAACCGATTTTTCGCATATGAGAACGGGTATTATGGCAGGCGCTAACTGTCCTGCCGACTTGATGCGTAGGGCTGCAAAAGAAATGAATATGACCGAAATTTTAAGCGTTTACGGTCAAACCGAAGCTTCCCCCGGTTGTACTATGGGCGAAGTAAACGAAGATTTAGACCATAGAGTAGAAACGGTTGGAAGCGCTTTCCCAGGGGTAGAATGCAAAATTATCGATCCCGAAACGGGATTAGAAGTTGCCGACGGGGAAAATGGGGAGTTCGTTGCTCGCGGTTATAACATAATGAAAGGATACTATAAAATGCCCAAGGCTACCGAACAAACCATTGATAAAGACGGTTGGCTTCACAGTGGGGATATTTGTACTAGAATGCCAGACGGATACTACAAGGTAACCGGAAGACTTAAAGATATGATAATTCGTGGTGGCGAAAACTTGTATCCAAGAGAAATAGAAGAATTTTATCTCACTCACGAAAAAGTAAAGGACGTTCAAGTTGTTGGCGTTCCCGATAAACGTTACGGCGAAGAAGCATGCGCGTGGATTATAGTAAAAGACGGCCAAACGTCTTGCGAAGAAGAAATGCGTGAATACGGCAATTCTAATATGGCAAAGCATAAAGTTCCAAGATACTTTATATTCACCAAAGAATTCCCAATGAACGCAGCGGGCAAAATATTAAAATACAAAATGCGCGATATGTCCGTTGAAAAGTTAGGTATAGAAAAATAATGCAACCGATAATTGACTGTCATTGCCATATTTATCCCGACAAAATCGTTGAAAAAGCAGTCGAAAGTATAGGCAAGTTTTACAACTTAAAAATGCATACGGACGGAAAACTTTCCACCTTGCTTAGTGAAAGTGATAGCGCAGGGATAACCCATAGTTTAATTTTTTCGGTTGCAACTAAACCCCAGCAAACCAAAGCTATAAACGAGTTTATTGCAAACGAAGTTAGCTTAATGCCACAAAGGTTTACCGGTCTTGGTACTCTGCACCCCGACAGTACGGATATAAAAGGTGATATAGAGCACCTTATCGAACTAGGTCTAAAAGGCGTTAAACTCCACCCCGATATTCAGGGCGTAGCCATAGACGATAGACGCTGTATGAAAATTTACGAGCAATTGGAAGGAAAACTTCCACTACTGTTACATACGGGTGATAAACGTTACCAATACTCCAATCCCGAAAACCTAATTCCCGTATTAAAAACCTTTGAAAACCTAACGGTAATCGGCGCGCATTTCGGTGGTTATTCGGTGTGGGAAAGCGCAAGCGAAAAGCTTTTCGGATACGATAATTTATACGTTGATTGTTCGTCGTCGTTGGCGTTTATGTCACCCGAGATGGCAAAAGAGTTAATAGACGGGTTTAGGGCAGAGCACGTTTTGTTTGCAACCGACTATCCGATGTGGACTATCCAAGAAGAGATAGAGCGATTTGAAAAGATAAATCTAACAAAAGACGAAAGGCGTATGATTTACTATCAAAACGCATGTAAAGTGTTTGGGCTCGACGAGAAAAAAATATTAGAAATTAATAAAACTCAAAGTAATAAAAATTAAAGGGTAAAAGCCCTAAATAAATACGATTTTTAATCAAAACGCAAGCATAATACGGTGGGTATTACGCTAAAAATAATTGACACGCCCTATATTATTGTGTTATATTATATAAATAATAGAAAGACAATGACGAAAAGGGCTGTAATGCAGTTATGCGTAGAGAGACGGTGGAGGGTGAAAACCGTCGGTAACGGTTGCAGTTGTAGTTTCCGAGTCGGAACGGAGAAAGAGCAATCGAGTAGATCGTTCCCGCAAGCAGCGTAAAAGCAATTCGAGTGGCGCTAACGCGCAAATTGAGTGGTACCGCGGGTATAAATTTACGTGCTCGTCTCAAATACGATTTGGGGCGGGCATTTTTTGTTTCCGCTTGGAGGAATAAATGAAAACAACCGGTTTAGAAACGAAAATTATCGAAATGGCGCAAAGAATAAAAACTTTGCGTGAAATAGTTGGTCTTTCTACCTTAGAAATGGCAGAAAAGACGGGCGTTACAGAAGCCGAATACGTTGCGTGCGAATCGGCTAAAAGCGACCTTAACTTTGCGTTTTTATATCGTTGCGCGCTTGCGCTTAACGTAGACGTTACCGATATTATAGAAGGTACTTCTCCACGTCTTGCAGGCTATACCGTAACCAGAAAAGGCGAGGGACAGCAAATACAAAAGGCGCACGGTATGGAATATTTCAACCTTGCATCGTCTTTTAAAAAGCGTATTGCAGAACCTTTATACGTCGTTGCAACGTACGACAAGGACGCTCAAAACAAGCCCATTGAACTTACCACCCACCAAGGACAAGAATGCGATATCGTCGTAAGTGGTACGCTAAAAGTTCAAGTAGGCGACCACGTGGAAACGCTTACTGCGGGGGATAGTATTTATTACGACTCGTCATATCCACACGGAATGATGGCTACCGGTGGTGAAGATTGCGTGTTCTACGCAATCGTACTTAACCCGACTAGCGAGCCTATGTCCACCATTATTCACGCAGGCACTCGCGAAATGGAAAGAGTACCCGTAAAAAAGACGGATACGGGCAAAAAACGCGTGTGGAAAGATTTTATTATTCCCACTCTTGACGAAAACGGCGCGCTTACTGCAATTGACTTTAAGAATCAAGATAAATTCAACTTTGCTTTCGACGTAGTAGACCGTCTTGGCACGGAAAAACCCGAAAAGGTTGCGATGGTTCACGTCGGTAAGGACGGAAGTGAAAACGTCTTTACTTTTGCCGATATAAAGAAGGCTTCTTCAAGAACGGCTAATTACTTTAAGTCACTTGGCATAAAGCGTGGCGACAAGGTAATGCTTATATTAAAGCGCCACTATCAATTTTGGTTTATAATGGTTGCGCTACACAAGTTGGGCGCAATAGCAATTCCCGCAACCAACCAACTTAAAGAACACGATATAACCTATCGTATCAATAAAGCGAACGTAAAAATGGTAGTTTGTACGGCAGACGACGGCGTTTGTGATCAAGTTGACCTATCCCACCCAAGTTGTCCTAGTCTAGAACACAAACTTATCGTTAACGGACAAAGGGACGGTTGGAAAGATTATAATTCTGAATACCAACTATACACTGCAAAATACGAACGTACTGAGGATGCGCCCTGTGGCGACGATTTAATGCTAATGTACTTTACGTCGGGCACTACGGGCAACCCAAAAGCGGCAATGCACAACTACAAATACCCGTTAGGTCATTTCGTAACGGCAAAATATTGGCATTGCGTAAATCCAGACGGATTGCATTTTTCCATATCCGATACAGGTTGGGCAAAAGCAGCTTGGGGTAAAATATACGGTCAATGGCTAGCAGAAGCAGGAATTTTCGTATACGACTTTGACAGGTTCGATGCAAACGAAATTCTTCCAATGTTCAAAAAACACAACATAACAACCTTCTGCGCACCACCAACCATGCTTCGTATGATGGTAAAACAAGACCTTTCCAAATTTGACTTGACTAGCATAGAACATATGACTACGGCAGGCGAAGCGCTTAATACCGAAGTGTATAAGCAATTTGAAATTGCAACCGGCTTAAAGATAATGGAAGGTTTTGGTCAAACGGAAACTACGGTTGCCGTTGCTAATTTAAGGGGTACTAAATTCCGTTTAGGCTCAATGGGTAAACCCGTTCCGTTATACGATATCGACTTAGTAGACGCCGAAGGCAAATCGGTTGCAGACGGTGAAGTAGGCGAAATAGTAATGCGCCTAGAAAAAGGCAGACCTTGTGGTCTTACCG
Organism: Clostridia bacterium; assembly: GCA_017399945.1. Classification (GTDB taxonomy): domain Bacteria; phylum Bacillota; class Clostridia; order Christensenellales; family Borkfalkiaceae; genus UBA1259. The sequence continues at coordinate 270,545 of JAFQAQ010000004.1, read as the reverse complement.
TGGGCTATTATGAAGACCAAGAAAAAACCAACGAAGCGTTTTACAACGGCTTATACCATACGGGCGATACTGCATGGCGTGACGAAGACGGATATCTTTGGTACGTTGGCAGAGTGGACGACGTTATTAAATCGTCTGGTTATCGTATAGGACCGTTTGAAATAGAAAACGTAATAATGGAACTACCTTACGTTCTAGAATGTGGCGTATCGGCTGAACCCGACGAAGTTAGGGGACAAGTAGTTAAAGCAAGCATAGTTTTAACCAAGGGAACAACGCCAAGCGAAGAGCTTAAAAAGGAAATTCAAGATTACGTTAAGAGCAAGACTGCTCCTTATAAATATCCAAGGGTAGTCGTTTTCCGTGAAGAGCTTCCAAAAACCACTAGCGGAAAGATAATGAGAAACAAACTTTAATTGCATTTTGCATAATAAGGAAGGCAATAAAATGAAATATCAAATCTCTATTACTAAAACGTTAACCCCCAAACAAAAACCTACCGACGAAAGCGCGTTGGGTTTTGGCAAAATTTTTACCGACCATATGTTTTTAATGGAATACGACAAACAAAACGGTTGGCATAACGGAAGAATAGTTCCACTAGGACCTATTCCCACCCACCCTGCGTCTACCGTTTTCCATTACGGCGCAGAAATCTTTGAAGGACTTAAAGCGTATAGAGCAGTGGACGGAACTATAAGATTATTCCGTGCTGAAGAAAACGTTAAAAGACTTAACGCTAGCGCAGAACGTTTATGCTTACCTGAAATCGACGAAGAAGGTTGCCTAGACGCAATTAAAATTTTGGTTGAACTTGAAAAAGATTGGGTTCCCCACAACCAAGGCACTTCTCTTTATATCCGTCCTTTTATGTACGGTAACGACGAATTTTTGGGCGTACACGCAGTTGACCACGCGGTATTCGCAATCATATGCTCGCCCGTTGGCGCTTACTATAAAGAAGGCTTAAAACCCGTAAAAATCACCATTGAATCGGAAGACGTAAGGGCAGTTCGCGGTGGCACGGGCTACGCAAAATGCGGTGGTAACTACGCGGCAAGTTTAAGGGCAGGCGAAAGGGCTGAAAAGAAAGGCTTTTCACAAGTGCTTTGGCTTGACGGCGTTGAAAGAAAATATATTGAAGAAGTTGGCGCTATGAACGTTATGTTTAAGATAAAAGGCAAAATCGTAACGCCAAAACTCACCGGTTCAATTTTACCAGGTATTACTAGAAAATCTTGTCTAGAACTACTAAAAGACTGGGGATACGAAGTTGAAGAACGCTTGCTTTCAGTTGACGAACTATTTGAAGCGGCTAAAAACGGCGACTTAGAAGAAGCGTGGGGCACGGGAACTGCGGCAGTAGTTTCGCCTATCGGTCAACTTACCTATCAAGATAAAGACTATATCGTGTCCGGTGGTCAAATCGGCGAACTATCCCAAAAACTTTACGATAACCTAACGGGTATTCAATGGGGTATCGTTAAAGAAGAAAAGGGTTGGAGCAAGGTAATCTGCAATGGCTAATCCTTTCAAAAGGGTAACCTTGTTTGCTGGGCATTACGGCAGTGGAAAAACCAATATTGCAGTAAACTATGCAAAATTATTAAAATCTACCGGCAAAAAGGTAAAAATTGCCGACCTAGATACCGTAAACCCTTATTTTAGAACGAAAGACAGCATAAAAGACCTTGAAAAGCTTGGTATAGACCTAATTTCGCCGGCGTTTGCAAACACTAACGTGGACCTTCCCGCGCTCCCGCAAGAGATTTACGGTTTGGTACAAAACAAGGACGCATACGCAATAATGGATATCGGTGGCGACGATAGAGGAGCTTATGCTTTGGGTAGATATACCCCCTATATTTTACAAGAAAACGATTACGAGATGATATTCGTTGCAAACTTCTACCGTCCGTTAACACGCACGGCAGACCAAGCGATAGAAGTTATGAAAGAGATTGAACTTGCCTGTGGAATAAAATTTACGGCAATTATAAACAACTCTAATCTCGGCAAAGATACTACTGCTAAAACGGTGGAAAACACCTTGAAAATAGCAGAAGAACTTTCAAACAAGACGGGACTTCCAATTATTTACACGACTTGTACAGAGCAAGTTGCAAACCAATTAAAAGTACCCAATCTAATGCAAATAACCTTACAGGAAAAATACTTCGACGTAAAGGAGAATTAAAATGGCAAAAGTAACGTTTAACACTGATTTGTGCAAGGGTTGTTCGCTATGCGTGTCCGCATGCCCCAAACACATTATTCAGCTTGCAAAAGACAAAATTAACGCAAAAGGACATTCCCCCGCGGAAATTACCGACCAACAAGCGTGCATAGGTTGTGCGTTTTGCGCAACTATGTGCCCAGACTGCGTAATTACGGTGGAAAAGTAAGAGGTGCAATATGAGTGAAAAAGTATTGATGAAAGGTAACGAAGCAATAGCAGAAGCAGCTATCAAAGCAGGTTGCCGTTTCTATTTCGGTTATCCTATTACCCCCCAAACTGAAATCGCTGCGTATATGGCAAAACGCATGCCCAAAATTGGTGGAACTTTCCTTCAAGCAGAATCGGAAGTTTCGGCAATCAATATGGTATACGGCGTTGCAGGCGCAGGTTACAGAGTAATGACTTCGTCAAGTAGCCCAGGGGTATCTTTAAAACAAGAAGGTATATCTTATATCGCAGGCGCAGACCTTCCCGCGCTTATCGTAAACGTACAACGTGGTGGTCCGGGACTAGGTGGTATACAACCTTCTCAATCGGACTATTTCCAAGCAACTAAGGGTGGTGGACACGGTGACTATAAACTAGTGGTATACGCACCTGCTTCCGTTCAAGAAATGGCGGACTATACCATCAAAGCGTTCGACGTAGCCGATAAATATAGATTACCCGTAATGCTTCTTGCAGACGGAACTATGGGACAAATGATGGAACCCGTTGAACTTCCAGATGCAGAGATTAAAGAATACGATAAATCTTGGGCAGTTCGCGGAACGCAAATGAAAAGAGAACATAATATCATAAACTCTCTTTATCTAAACCCAGAAGAACTAGAAAGAACTAATTTCGAGCGTTTTGAAAAATACGCGCTAATCGAAAAGGAAGAATGCTTATACGAAGAATATATGGTAGACGATGCAGACGTTGTGTTGGTTGCCTTTGGTATCGCTTCAAGAATAAGCAAAAACGCCGTTAACGAAGCAAGAAAACAAGGCTTAAAGGTAGGTTTAATAAGACCTATAACTTTATGGCCTTTCCCCGTTGAACCCTTAAAGAAGGCTGCTGAGCACGCAAAAGGCTTTATTTCGGTTGAACTTTCTATGGGACAAATGATAGAAGACGTTCGTCTTGCAACCGAATGCAAACGTCCCGTTGCGCTATGCAATCGTACGGGTGGTATGATACCTTCCCCAGAACAAGTGCTTGAAAGCATTAAAAAAATGTTAAGTGAGGTGAAATAATGAAAGTATTTTCTAAACCACAGTCCTTAACGGACGCACCTTTACACTATTGCCCAGGCTGTACGCACGGCATAATACATCGTTTGGTTGCCGAGGCAATCGACGAACTTGGAATTCAAGGTAAAACCATAGGCGTAGCGCCCGTTGGATGTTCGGTTATGGCTTATAACTATTTTGCAGTAGATATGGTAGAAGCGGCGCACGGTAGAGCACCTGCCGTTGCAACCGGTTTAAAGCGTTGCATGCCCGAAAATATTATCTTTACCTATCAAGGCGACGGCGACTTGGCGTCCATTGGTATGGCAGAAACCGTACACGCGGCAACTCGTAACGAAAACATCACTATAATATTCGTAAACAACGCAATTTACGGTATGACGGGCGGTCAAATGGCGCCAACTTCTTTGCCGGGACAAGTTACCCAAACTTCTCCATACGGCAGAGACGTAAAGACTGCCGGCTATCCAATCAAAGTAAGCGAAATGCTTTCTCAGTTAGACGCACCACAATATATCGAAAGGGTAGCGGTAAACAACGTTAAAAACGTTAAAAACGCTAAAAAAGCAATACTAAAAGCCTTCAAAAACCAAGTAGAAGGCAAAGGTTTTTCGCTAATTGAAGTAGTGTCAACTTGCCCGACTAACTGGGGTTTAACTCCCGAAAAGGCACTTCAATGGGTAGACGAAAAGATGATACCTTATTATCCCTTGGGCGTATATAAAGATAAAGATGCCGAAGGTAAGGGGGAATAGACTATGACTACACAGATTCTAATAGCAGGTTTTGGTGGACAAGGCGTACTTTTTGCAGGTAAATGCCTTGCATACGAAGGCTTAGTAGAAAACAAACAAGTAAGTTGGCTTCCTTCTTACGGTCCTGAAATGCGTGGTGGTACGGCTAATTGTAGCGTTATTTTAAGTGATGAACCGGTTGGCTCTCCAATCGTTTCTAATCCGGACGTGCTTATCGTTATGAACCTTCCGTCCTTGGATAAATACGAAAAAGACGTTGTAAAGGGCGGTAAAATTTTCGTTGATAGCACGCTTATTGCAAGAAAGGTTGAAAGAACGGACGTAGACGCCTTTTATATCCCTGCAACCAGCATGGCAAACGAACTTGGTATTCCAAGTCTTGCAAACATGATTATCGTTGGTAAAATGATAAAGGAAACGGGCATAGTTACTATTGAAAGCGCTTGCGAAGCGATGAAAAAGGTTGTTTCAGCTCGTCACCAAGATATGCTTGATGCCAACATAAAAGCGTTAAACGCAGGTTATAATTATTAATTTAATCCCTGCAAGGAGGGAACAAAATGAAAAAGAGAATAGAAACAATTTGCGTTCAAGGTGGTTACACCCCAAAGAACGGCGAACCAAGACAAATTCCTATATATCAAAGCACTACATTTAAATACGACACAAGCGAAGATATGGGCAAACTTTTCGACCTAGAAGCAAGTGGATATTTTTACACAAGACTTCAAAACCCCACTAACGACCTAGTTGCCGCAAGGCTAACTCAGTTAGAAGGTGGCACGGCAGGTATGTTAACTTCTTCCGGTCAAGCGGCGAACTTTTTTGCTATTTTTAATATCGCAAACCAAGGCGACCACGTAGTATGTTCTGCGGCAATTTACGGTGGAACGTTTAACTTGTTTAACGTAACCATGCGTAAAATGGGTATTGACTTTACGTTTGTTAGCCCTGATTCAACCGAAGAAGAACTAGACAAGGCGTTTAAACCCAACACCAAAGCCTTGTTCGGAGAAACTATCGCAAACCCAGCTTGTTCGGTTTTGGATATTGAACTATTTGCAAAAGTTGCCCATAAACACGGCGTTCCGTTTATTATAGACAACACTTTTGCAACTCCCATAAATTGTAGACCAATAGAGTGGGGTGCTGATATAGTAACCCACTCAACCACCAAATATATCGACGGACACGGCTCGGGAGTAGGTGGTGCAATTATCGACTCTGGTAAATTCGATTGGAATAAATACGCAGACAAATTCCCAGGACTCACCACGCCCGACGATAGTTACCACGGGGTAACTTATACCGAAAGGTTTGGTTTAGAAGGCGCGTTTATTACCAAGTGTACTGCACAACTCATGCGTGATTTTGGTTCAATTCAATCTCCACAAAACGCATATTACGTAAATCTTGGCTTGGAAAGTTTGCATTTAAGAATGAAACGCCATTGCGAAAACGGACTTAAAGTTGCAGAATTTTTGAACAATCACCCAAAAATCGAGTGGGTTAGATACTGTGGACTTAAAACGGATAAATATTACGAGTTAGGTCAAAAATATCTTCCAAACGGTTCTTGTGGCGTTTTAGCATTTGCAGTTAAAGGTGATAGAAAAGACGCAGAAACCGTTATGAAAAACCTAAAAGTAGCTGCAATTGAAACGCACGTTGCCGACGCAAGAACTTGTTGTTTGCACCCTGCAAACGCAACCCATCGTCAACTTACCGACCAACAACTAATGGAAGGTGGCATTACGCCAACTTTAATTAGATATTCTTGTGGTATAGAAAACGCAGACGATTTAATTGAAGACCTTGCTCAGGCATTAGAAAAAATCTAAACAAATAAAAAATCTTAAAAAGGAGGGAAAGCGTATGCCCATTATCGTGCCAAAGGATATTCCGGCGTCTAAAATATTAAAGTCAGAAAACATTTTCGTTATGAACGAGGCGAGAGCGCAAATGCAAGATATTCGTCCGTTGGAAATTGCTATTTTGAACTTAATGCCAACAAAAGAAGTAACCGAAACGCAAATAATGAGATTGCTTTCTAACTCTCCTTTGCAGGTAAACGTAACCTTAGTATCAACCGAAAGTTACGTTGGCAAAAACACCCCGATAGAGCATTTACAACGTTTCTATAAACCTTTTTCGGAAATTAAAAACAACAAATACGACGGAATGATAATCACGGGCGCACCCGTGGAAAACGTTGATTTTAAGGACGTTAAGTATTGGAAAGAACTAGAAATGGTTTTTGAGTTTGCTAAAACCAACGTTACTAGCACCATATTTATTTGTTGGGGCGCTCAGGCGGCGTTATACTACTATTACGGCATAGAAAAATATCCGTTAGAGAAAAAACTTTTCGGTGTATTTAAACACAAAAAACTCGTAAAATACGATAAACTACTCAAAGGCACGGACGATAGGTTTTATATTCCACACTCTCGCCATAGCGAAGTTAGGGAAGAAGACCTTAAAAAGTGCAAGGACGTGGTTATAGTTGCAACTAGCAAAGAAGCAGGTCCAGCCATTATTCGTAGCAAAGACGATAAATTTATTTTTATCACAGGCCACGCCGAATACGATAGAGAAACTTTGGAACTTGAATATTTACGTGATAAAAACAAAGGTCTTGACATTGAAGTTCCTTATAACTATTACGTAAACGACAAGGTTGGCGAAATTAAAATGAGTTGGGTTTCCACTGCAAACGTTATATATATGAACTGGCTCAACCACTACGTTTACCAAGCAACCCCATACGAAATAGAAGATATCTAAAAAACTAAAAAAAGAAAACTCCGTACGAGCGTACGGAGTTTTTTTGTTTTAAATTGTTTTACGCAACTTGTTGGGTGGCAAGTGGTGGATACCCTTGTTTTTTCCAAGAAACCAACTCTTCGGGGGTAAGGTGAGATGCTTCGGGGTGTTTTTTGAGTATTCGCTTTGCCTTTGGAACAGGGCAATTAAACCAACAAATAGCGTGCAGTATTGCAGATAACGCCCAACCGAGTGGGAAGGCAAGCAACACGGCAATAAGATTTTTGGCGAAAATTCTGCTTACTATAAACAGATAAATTTGTCTAAACGCAACGAAAGAACCAAGGACAATAAACATTGACGTTCTGGTCTTTTTATAACCCCTAAGCGCCGACATATAACAAGTATGAATACTAGATATTACGTGGAAAGGAGTAAGCATGGTGATAATGTAAGCGGCCGACTGAGTAACCGAAGCGTCATGCGTAAATAGAGAAGTTACTGCCTCTGAAAAGATTACCATTGGCAAAGAAACTAAAAATATGATAATAGAAGACATTATGACGGTAAAGGTCGTACCCTTGCACGCACGATTAACGTTGTTTGCGCCAACGTTTTGCCCAACGAAAGAAGTGAGGGCATATCCAAAGGAAGTTGCAAACACGGTAACTAAATGGTCAAGTTTAATATAAACTGCGTATCCGCCTTCGTAACTCGTTCCAAAAACGTTTATGTAAGAATGTACAAAGGTGTTTGAAATACCAGTGATAGAACTTTGAATACCGGTGGGAAGACCAATAAGTATAATAGTTTTACCTATCTTTTTATCTAGTTTAAGGTTTTTAAGGTCGATTCTATAATCTTTATCGCTTTTAGCAAGATAGAAAAAAGCACAACCAGCCGAAACGAATTGGGCGATAATGGTGGCTATTGCAGCCCCAACGACACCCCATCTAAACACGGCAACGAAAACAAGGTCTAAAACGATATTTACTGCGGAGCTTATTGCTAAATAAATAAGTGGTCTAGTAGAATCGCCAACAGCTTGCAATATGCTAGATAACATATTATATAATATAATACTTGAAACCCCACCAAAATAAATAAGTAGGTATAAGGTCGCGTGCTCGATAACGTCCGCGTTAGATTTCATCATTAGTAATAAAGGTCTAGATAACGCCATACCTAAAACCGTCATAAGGGCTGACAAGAAAAGGGAAATAACGATTGAGGAGGAAACGGATTTTTTAAGGTTTTCACCGTCGTGCTTACCGTAATATTGTGAAATTACAACGCCTGCGCCGATGGAAATACCCGAACAAAAAAGAACGAAAGTATTAGTAATACTACCAACGCCACCAACTGCGCTCATTTCTTGATAGGTGCAAAATTGCCCAACGATAATCATATCGACAGCGTGGTAAAGTTGTTGTAAAAACAGCCCAAGCACCATTGGCAAAAAGAACCCAAAAATAAGTTTTGGGATAGAACCAACGGTCATATCAACGTCTTTTTTCTTAAACAGTCCTGCGTGCGCCATAATTCCTTCCTTTTTTTATTTTCTAATAACATTATATACCTTATAAAAAATTAAAATCAAGTAAACTTTGATTTTATTTTATAAAACTTTACGAAACTTTTTCGTTAAAATATTGACCTAAAAAAATTTTTAAAAATCGTGAACGGTAAGTGACTAATAGATATTGCTTTTGAAAAAATCCGTGTTATAGTATAAGTGAGGGAAGCGATGAAACAGATTTTAGAACGCATACTGCAAATCGAACGAGAACAAATAAATCGTAAAAAAAATAACTATCTTTCCATTTATAATACAGGTGAAAAAGTTCACCAAAAACAACTGGCTTTCCACAAATGCCCCAAAAAGAACAGGTGGGTGTTCGGTGGAAACAGGAGCGGAAAAACTGAATGTGGCGCGGTAGAAGCCGTGTACTTAGCGAGAGGGATACACCCGTACAGAGAAAACAAGGACAACGTTTTCGGATGGGTTGTGTCCCTTTCTCAACAAGTGCAAAGGGACGTTGCCCAACAAAAGATTTTGCACTATCTAAACCCCTCTTGGATAGAGGACGTAACCATGTTATCGGGCAAAAAAGATAGCCTAAAATATGGTGTAATCGACCAAATACGCATAAAAAACGTTTTTGGTGGAACGTCGATAATCGGCTTTAAGTCGTGCGACCAAGGTAGAGAAAAGTTTCAAGGTAGTTCACTAGATTTCGTGTGGTTTGACGAAGAACCCCCTCGTGACGTTTACGAAGAGTGCCGAATGAGAGTGTTAGACAGACAAGGTGACTTGTTCGGCACTATGACTCCGCTTAAAGGTTTAACCTTTATCTACGAAGAAATCTATCTAAACAAGAACAACAATCCACAAGTGTGGTACGAGTTTATGGAATGGGCGGACAACCCCTATCTTAATCCCGAAGAAGTAGATTTACTAAACGATAGTTTATCAGAAGACGTTTTGGAAAGCAGAAGATACGGCAGGTTTAAGGCAAACGCAGGGCTAGTATATCCGGAGTTTGACGAGAACGTGCACGTTATCGAGCCGTTTTCAGTGCCACCCGAGTGGCAGGACGAAATTTCAATCGACCCGGGGCTTAACAACCCACTTTCAGCCCATTGGTACGCAGTTGACTACGACGGAACTATTTACGTAGTTGCAGAGCACTTTCAGGCTGGAAAGGACGTTGCCTATCATGCGGAGAAAATAAAACAAATAAGCCAATCGCTAGGCTGGAAAAAAGACGGCAAGGGGAGATATAAAGCGCTTATAGACTCGGCTGCAAACCAAAGAACGTTAGCAAGCAGTAAAAGCGTAACCGAACTATTTTACGATAACGGAATAATCGCAAACCCAAACGTAAATAAAGATATGTTCGCAGGCATACAACGGGTTAAACAATACTTAAAAGTTAAAGACGGAAAGCCTAGAATATATATCTTTAAAAACTGCGTCAACTTGATAAGAGAACTTAAAAGCTATTGGTGGCAGGAGGGCGATAACCCGAAAAAGGTAGACGACCACTCGCTAGACGAACTTAGATATTACATAATGAAAAAGCCTTGCCTAACTCCACTAAAACCTCAAAAGACGGAAATTCAAAAGGATAAGGAACGGCTTTTTAGGAAAATACTTAATGAACGAAAAAACTAGAAAAAAGCAAATAGACCAAACGGATTACTTAGACGCGTTAAAGAAAAAGGCGCTCGGGTACGACGCAACCGAAGTGGTAGAAGAATACTCGCAAACACAAGAAGGCGAAGTAACGTTAACCAAAAGAAAAGTAACCAAAAAGAACGTCCCACCCGACATAACGGCCTTAAAAATCTTGTTAGAACAAGAACAAACGCCAATATCACAAATGAGTGACGAACAATTAGAACAAGAAAAACAACGGCTACTTGAACTGCTTGGTCAAAGTCAAACTGAAAAGGAGAACAAAAATTGCAAACGGAAACAAAAAACTCAAAACCCACTCGCAAGCTAAAAACCGTTAAAAAAGACGCGTTTAGCGAAGAGATAGTGGCTTTTGTAACAGCCGATTTCCAAAGGCGACAAAACCAACGACTAGCAATAGAAAGACAGTGGGAACTTAACGTAAACTTTCTGTCGGGCAATCAATATTGTGACGTAAATTCTCGTGGAGAAATTACCCAAGAAGACAAAAGATTTTATTGGCAAAACAAAAGGGTATTCAACCATATTGCGCCTATAATAGAAACTAGACTTGCAAAGTTTAGCAGAATATCGCCCACCGTTTTCGTTAGACCGAAAAGCGATAGCGATAAGGATATGGACGATTCTGTTCTAGCCCAAAAGTTTATCGACGGGGCGTTTAAACGCTCGGATTTAGAAAGCGTGGTAAAAAAGGTAACCACATGGTCGGAAACGTGTGGCACGGGATTTTATAAAATCGTGTGGGATAATCAAGGAGGAAACAACCTTGGCCAACTAAACGGACAAAAAGTGTACGAAGGAGACGTTAAAATTATAGCCGTATCACCCTTTGAAATCTTTCCCGATAGCATATATGCGGACAAACTTTCCGACTGCGACAGTATTATTCACGCAAGGGCTGTAAGCGTTAAACGTATAAAGGAAAAATACGGGGTAGACGTAGTTGGCGAAAGCATAGGCGTGTTTAATCTAGACACGGCAAAACGTCTTGGCGTAACCGACGATTCGGATACCGGAAAGGTGGATAATAGCGCAATCGTTATAGAAAGATACGAACGCCCGTCACAAGAATTCCCAAACGGCAGACTTATAACCGTGTGTCAAGACAAACTACTTTATTACGGAGAATTGCCATACCTTAACGGCAAGGATAAACGTAGGGATTTCCCCTTTGTAAAACAAGACTGCATGAACGTAGCGGGAAACTTTTTTGGAACTAGCGTTATAGAAAGACTAATTCCCGTACAACGTGCGTTTAACGCAGTAAAAAACCGTAAACACGAATTTCTAAATAGGCTCTCTATGGGGGTAATGACCGTAGAAGACGGCTCGTTAGATACAGACGACCTTGCTGAAGAAGGACTATCTCCCGGCAAGGTTTTAGTTTACCGTCAAGGCGCGAAAGCCCCCGAAATGATGGACGGACTTACTATGCCCACCGAATTTAGCGAAGAAGAGAGCAAACTTATAAACGAGTTCGTAATAATAAGTGGTGTGCCGGACGCGTCAACCACCTCCGAAGCATCGGTTATAAGGAGCAGTTCAGCCCTAGAAATCATGGTAGAGCAAGACAACGAACGCTTGGTTTTTTCAGCAGAAAACGTGCGTTTAAGTTACCTTGAAATCGCAAGGCAAACGGTGAGATTATACTCGCAATTTTTAACGGGCGTAAGACCTGTAAAATACCAAGACGAATTCAATAAAACCAAGATACTATACGCCGATAAAAACGTGCTTGAATCAGACGACGTATACCTTGATAGTGAAAACGAAATGCTTTACACTCACGCTCAAAAAAAGGATATGATTTTTAGATTATACCAAAGTGGATTACTTAACGACGATAACGGAAACGTAAGACCATCGGTAAAAGAAAAAATCTTAACCTTACTAGGTTATAAGGACTTGGATTATTCAAAAGGACTATCCAAATTACAAGAAGAAAAAGCGCGTAGAGAAAACGACAAACTAAAACAAACCGAATTATCGGTAGAAGATTTTGACGACGATAGTATTCACGTAGACGAGCATTTAAGGTTTGTCCTATCAGAATACCAAAGCCTTAACGACCAACAAAAACAAAGGTTTTCAAAACATATAAAAGAACATAAAGAAAAAGTATATAGCAAGCAAAACCAACAACAAAAAGCAATATAAAAAAAGGGGAGAATAAACCATTATGGAGCAACTTAAAAATGAACAAACTGAACTTCAAACGCAACCTGCGGAGGCAGAAGAGACTAACGGCGTTACGAAAGAACAAGTCTCATTGGGCAAGTTTAAAGACGTAAACGCGCTTATTCACGCGTACAACTCTTTGCAAGCTGAATTTACCAAACGCTGTCAGCGAATAAAGGAGTTGGAGGGCACGGCGACGACGTTCGACAAGACTACTGCCCCGAACGTACAATCCGTGGAGGAAAAAGAAGTAAACGAGCAAGGTATAACCCAAGAGGAAAAACAGCAAATCCTTAAAGACTACCTAAAAAACGTGGTAACTTCCAAACAAACGGCAATATTATTAGACGATAACGGGGTTGGATTAAAAACACCCGTGTCTAAACCCAAAACTATTGCCGAAGCAGGCGCTTTGGCAATAGAAATATTAAAATAAAAAGCTAATTAAAAGGAGAAAAAATGGCAGTAACTTTATCTAACGCAGACAACGCGTTAAAATCATTATATTTAGACGTAGTAACCGAACAACTCAACACCCAAGTAAACCCTTTACTTGCAAAAATCAAACAATCGACCAACGACGTATGGGGTAAGGAAGTAAGAAAACTTGCTATATACGGCTTAAACGGCGGTATTGGCGCGGGTACCGAAGACGGCGACCTTCCCAAAGCAACCGGCAACAACTACGGTCAGTTCGTAACCACCCTTAAAAACCTTTACGGCACTATCGAAATTTCCGACAAGGCAGTAAGAGCTTCCGAAAACAACAGCGGAGCGTTCGTAAGCCTTCTCAACGCAGAAATGGAAGGACTTATTAAATCAAGTTCCTTTAACTTTGGCAGAATGCTTTTCGGTGACGGCAGTGGGAAACTCGGCAAGGTTACCGGCGTAGCAGACGGCGTTATCAGTTTAGATACCGTACAAAACGTTATCGAAGGTATGGTAATCGAATTTAGAGACGCATCTGAAAACGCAATAGCAGAAGTAGGCGCAAGACGTATTCTTTCGGTTGATAGAGCAAACAACAAAATTGCAATTTCCGGCGCAAGCGTAACTGCTTCTCAAATTTCCGAAGGTTGCACCATATCCGTTCAAAACTCTTTTGAAAACGAAATCACCGGCTTAAAGGCAATCTTTGATCCAAACGTAACTAAACTTTACGGACTAGAAAAGGAAAAGAACGCTTGGTTAAAGCCTTACGTATTAGAAAACGCAGGCGAAATCGACGAAATCACCTTGCAAACAGCCCTAGACACCATTGAAGAAAACAGTGGCGCAGGCGTAAACTTTATCGTATGTTCTTGGGGCGTAAGAAGGGCGTTGCAAAAACTATTTGCCAAAAACAATCGTAACGTAGACGTTATGGAACTTGCAGGCGGTTATAAGGCAATGAGCTACAACGGAATTCCAATCGTAGCCGATAGATTCTGTCCTAAGGGAACTATGTACATGCTCAACACCGAAGACTTCACCTTGCATCAACTTTGCGATTGGCAATGGCTTGCAGGCGACGACGGAAAAATCTTAAAACAAGTTGCGGGTAAACCCGTTTACACGGCAACCTTGGTTAAGTATGCAGATTTAATTTGCGCTCGTCCTAACGGTCAGGGTATGATTAACGGCATCGTAGAAGCCTAACTAACTTAGATATGCCGAGTTCAGCTGAACTCGGCATATTTTTATAAAGGAGATATTAATGGACAAAATAATTAAAATAAAAGATATAATAAGGGCGGCGGCAACCATACTAAACAAACCCAACGTGGTGAATTACGTGGATAATCCTTCGGCTATATCGGGCGATTGCGTGGAACAAACCAAAACCCTTTTGGGCGTTACCGAACTGGTACTAAGCGAACTATGCGTGGATAAACTTCCCGTGCATAGAACGGATAGCGGAAGAAACGTGATTGGCAAAACCTATTACACTAGTTTGGTGTCCATTCCCATAAAAATCGTATCTGTAAAAGGTGTGGGTGGCGCACCCATTGAATACGAGCAATTTGCAGACCATTTTTCTACAAAAGAACCGGTTTATAGCATAACTTATAACTATCTTCCAACTAAACTAACCACTGAACAAAGCTTAAACTTTTCCAACCAAAAACTAACTCCCGTTACTATTGCATACGGAGTAGTTGCCGAATATTTGCTAACGATAGCTGATTTTGACGGAGCAGTTTCTTGGCACGAAAAGTTTATAGAATCAATAAAACGATGCCTAAAAATTACCAACGTAACCATGTCGGAAAGGAGTTGGGTATAGATGAAAAACTCAAAGACCAAAAGTCGGTCGATAAAAAATATAAAGTATAATTTCGAAAGTCACTTAGGCACTGAAACTAGGGCGATAGCAAAAGGAGATACGCTAAAATCCGGTGGGGATTATTCCTACGAGATATGCTCGGTACCAAACAATATAAGTTTAACCAATCTATATTACGTAGACCAAAGAAGGTTTGGTTATGCAAGCGATAAGAAAGTGTATGAAATAACTCAAAACGGTTTAATTGGAGCAAGTAGCACTAAGTTTGAAACAACGCCCGTAATGTTAAAAGTTTTAATGGACGGGGAGAGTAAAATCATAATAGCAAATCAAACTACCGTACAAGTACTAGGTGGACAAACCATGCAAGCGAAAATGCCCTTTTACGAAAACACGGTAATTTGTAACGACGTGCTTTTTACCGCCCACGAAAACAGACTTTTGTTTAGTGCGCCACTTGACTACACGAGTAAAAATCAGCCGTTAGAATTCAAAAATTTTATCGTACTAGACCAAAATTTAGGCGACGTCGTAGGGATTAACGCAGTGAACGAAAAGCTTGTAGTTTGCTGTCAAAAAGGCTTTGCGACCTTAATAGTAAAAGGCACTAGCGCCGACTATATATTAAAAGAAGAACTAGTTGGAGAAATTTCCCCGAAAGAATATTCTTTCGTTGGATTTAACGACAAATGTTGTTTTTTGCAAGACGAGTATTTATGCGTTTATTCGGACGGAAAAATCACAAAGACGAGAATAGTTCCCGACGACGTGGAAATAGTAACCATGCAAACGGTGGCAAGTAAAAGTGGGGATTGGTATCTAGCTTGCGTTATGTGGGGGCAGGACCAACGAATAGCAACCTTATGTTATAACGTGCGCACGGGCGAACGTTTCTACGTTAGGCCACTAAGATTAGCGAGTAGGGAAAATTTTGCCGTAGATTATTTTAACAAGATAGTTGTATTTAATAGTAAAGACAAACAAGGCAACAGCGCATACACTTCAAAAGAAGAGGTAGTTGCCGACGGCAAACTAGTTAAAATACTATCAATCAACGGCAAGGGCAAAGGCGGTGTGAGAATAACTTTACTAGGGGATTTCGGTTCGAAAGCCTTCAACGTAGAAAACACTTTTTCAGAACAAACTTGTCTATTAACTAAAAAGCTTAGCGTATCCGTTTACGGCGAATGTAAAAGCTTGCCGTTGAACAGTTTAATTATAAAATATCAGGTATTAGGAGAATAAAAATATGACTTTTAATCAACCTACCACCAAAGCAGAAATGTATGAAATATTGGTGGAAATATACAAATACTATCGTCTTCGCAAGGTAGATTACGAAGGCGTTGCCTTTCAAACGATATCGCTTGAAAGGTTGCAACACACGCCCTTAAACGATGCTGAAATCGCGCAGAGAGCAAGGGCGATTGCATACACCGATTACCAAAAGGAAATAGCCGATAAGACTTTTGAAGTAAACGTAAAAATACAAGAACTAACGGCTAAAAAAACCTTGTTATCTCAAAACCTTGCCTCAGAACTATCAGACCTTGATTTTCAGCTAGAACAATCACTAAAAGACGTTCAAGAACAAGCAACTCTAAGGGGTATGGCAAATTCCGTCGTGGTGTCGGATAGAATACAAGAACTAACCGACAAAATTAACGCAAAAAAGAATAAACTCACTGCAAAATACAACGGATTAATAACTCAAACCCAATCGCAAATTGAAGGGTATACGAGCGTTTTAGATAACATTTCCGAGTATTATAACACTTATTATCAAAGCGCAATTACCAAACGGACGGGTGAAGTTAAGGACTCGCAAAAAGCCATTGAAATGGAAGTATTTAAGTATAACAATTCCTTGGACGAAAAGGAGCAACGACACAAAAACGCTATCGAACAAGTAAAAGCAAATTTAGATATAAAATACGCGCAAATTTTCGCAACGTCTTTTACCAAAGAACAACTTGTGGAAATGGGGTATTATAAGGACGTTATAGCTTGCGTAACTTCTTACTACAACACCTTAGAACCGACCTTTGCCTACCAAGATATAACGGGTGAAGGCAACCTTGCTACTTATCTAGAAGATTACTATGCTAACATAGTTTATATGTATAGAAATAGAGCAGGTGCGTAAAAAACCGTCAAAAAGGCGTCTGTACACACGGGCGTCTTTTTATTTTACGCATAAACTTTACAATTTCGTTATGGTGTGATAAAATCTATAAGACGAGGAGGTAATATGTCCAAAAAAGTAAAGATAGGCAACCTTACGATAGGTGGTGGCAACCCAATAGCAATACAATCTATGGCGACCTTTCAAATAAAGAAGGTTGAAAGGGCGATAGCAGAGTGTAACAAACTAAACCAAATAGGTTGTGATATAATGCGTTTTTCGGTAACCGATATAGAAGACGCAAGGTCGTTTGGCTTGGTTAAAAAAGGCACGGATATGCCTTTGGTTGCCGATATACATTTCGACTATAAACTAGCGCTAGAATCAATTAAAGGTGGCGCTGATAAAATAAGGATAAACCCGGGGAATATCGGTAGCGAACAAGGTGTAAAACAAGTTGCGTTAGCCGTAAAAAGCGCAGCAATTCCAGTAAGAATTGGTTCTAATACCGGCAGTATAGAAAAAGATTTTTTAGAAAAGTACGGCAAGAACGAGATATCGCTAGGCGAAAGCGCCTTAAAACAAGTTGCGATAATGGAAAAATACGGCGTGGATAACTTGGTTATCTCGGTAAAAGCATCGGACGTTCCACTCGCTATCAAAGCGTACGAGTACGTGGCGAAAAAAACCGATTATCCCTTACACGTGGGAGTAACCGAGGCAGGCACGGAGTATTCGGGAGTGATAAAAAACGCAATAGGAATAGGCGCGCTTTTAGTTAAAGGCATAGGCGACACTATAAGGGTAAGCCTATCTGCCGATCCCGAACGCGAAGTAATTGCCGCAAAGAGCATACTCTCGGCATTAAACCTTAAAAATGACTGTCCAAAACTTATTGCATGTCCTACCTGTGGAAGATGTGAGTGGGATTGTATGTCTTTTGCAAAAAAGACCGAAGAATACTTGCAAAGGTTTTCCAAACCCATAAAAGTAGCCGTAATGGGCTGTGTAGTAAACGGACCGGGCGAAGCCAAAGACGCCGACCTTGGCGTTGCGGGTGGAAAGAGTGGGGTTGTAATTTTTTCCAAAGGTCAAATACTAAAAACGGTTAGTTACGACCAGTTAGAACAAACCTTTTTTGCAGAGGTGGATAAATGTTTACGGTAAAAAGCCACGCGGAATTTTTATCAGACGTTCGCTCAGTGCATCCGTCGGTAAAAAACATGCGCCTTAACCAAATAGAAATCGACCGAGAAAACAAAAAGATTACCTATCGTTTTATATGCGATCAAACGGTCAGCGAGGAGGTTAAAGACCTTATCCTTTCGCACGCAGAAAAAATCACCTTGCCAGCCTTTAAGGTAGTGGTGGTTACCGTAAAGAAAATTTCTTGCGATAGCGAGATTATATGCAAGGATATTTACGATTTTTTATCAACTAACTATCCGTCGGTTTCAATATACTTAAAACCCACCGACCTTTCTTGTAAGTACGAAGAGGGCGTGGTGAGATATAACGTAAAATTAACTAAGGACGGCGTGGAATACGTTCAAAGAAACGGAACGCTAAAAAAACTAAACGCATATTTAGGCAATCGTTTTTGCGCCGATTTTATAGGTTCGACCGAAGAAAAACACGTGGAAGAAACCATATCTTTATTGTCGGACGAAGTTTACGAAAGCGAACTTCAAAAGATAGAATATCGCACGATAAAAGTTGAAGACGTTGTAGAAATCGACGATGAAAACATGGGCGATATAGCCTTTTATATAGAAGATTTAACCGAACACGGAAACTATACCGTGTGTGGCACGGTAACCGAAATTACCGAAAAGACCACCAAAAACGGCAAGCCAATGTTTATAATACATATAGACGATACGACGGGAAAGTTAAGCGGAATATACTTTTCTAAAAAAAGCACCTTGCAAAAAATACGCGATATCCCCGTTGGCGAGTGCATAATCGCAAGGGGAACTCTCGGTGAATATAACGGCAAAAATTCTTTTACCTTTGAAAAGATTAATCGTTGTTTTTTTCCAAAGAACTTTGTAAAAAAACCAAGGTTTGAAAAGAGCGCCCCCAAAAACTATTCGTTAGTATATCCGTCGCCGGCAAAAACTGTAAAAGTAAGCACGGTTTTCGACAACGATTTTGAACTTCCGGACGAGTTAACTAGTCAAAACTACGTGGTTTTCGACCTAGAAACCACCGGACTAGAACTTATGAGCAACGGCATAACCGAAATAGGAGCGGTAAAAATAATAAACGGCAAGATAGCAGAGCAGTTTACAACCCTTATTAACCCAGAACACCCGATTAGCGAAGAAAACGTTAAGATAACCGGAATTACCTACGATATGGTAAAGGATTGTCCTAAGATTAAGGCGGTAATACCCGATTTTATGAAGTTTATAGAAGGAAGCGTGCTAGTTGCGCAAAACGCCGAATTCGATATGAAGTTCATAAAACGTTTTGCAGGTGCAGAAGATTATAAAATCAAAAACAAAGTTATGGATACTATGGAACTATCAAGAAAGTACCTTCCACAACTAAGAAAAAACGATTTACACACCCTAGCAGAGCATTTTGGAATAGTCTTTCATCATCACAGAGCGTTGTCGGACGCATACGCGACTGCCGAAATTTTTATAGAACTATTAAAAATTAAAGCCAAGAGTGGCAAATAGAAAAAAATTATAAAAACGCTTGCAAAAACTTAATTTATATGTTAATATAAATAGGCAATAAATACTAAGGCTTGAATATGAGAACGGTTTTCCGTTCTCATATCTTTTTAGAAGGGGGTTTTTATGAAAGTAAAATCAAATGCAGAGATACTTGAATTTTTGCGTGAGATAGTAAATCCACTTGGGGTAAGCGTAGTAGAAGTAGAGTTTAAGCAAGGCAAAAATCCTTCGCTAACGGTTTTTATAAACAAGGAAGGCGGTGTGGATTTAGATACTTGCGAGTTGGTGCACAACGCCATAAACGAACCGCTCGACCAACTGGATCCAACTTTCGGGCTTGCCTATACCTTAAACGTATCCAGTCTTGGCGTGGATTGGCCGTTTAAGACGGACGAACATTTTATTTCGCATATTGGAAAAAAGGTAGAAGTAAAACTTATTAATTCCATACGTGGCAAAAAGATGTTGGACGGCGAATTACTTTCATACGACGGCAAGTCGATAACCTTGAAAGTAGACGCAAAAAACACTTATACGATAGATTTAAAAAACACGGTTAAAGTAAACGAATACGTTGACTTTGACTGATAAAATTAAAAAATAAACGTTATGTTTTAAGGAGAAATTATGATAAATCAGGATTTTTTTAAGGCACTTGTAGACTTAGAAAGCGAAAAGGGCATCCGTCAAGAAGATTTTATATCCGCGCTTGAAGACGCACTAGTAATCGCCTACAAAAAGGCAACCGGCGAAACGGGAGGAGTAACGGTAAAACTCACCCCTGAAAAGAACGCAATCAAAATCTACAGCACCAAAAACGTCGTAGCAGAAGTAACTGATCCCGACAAGGAACTCAGCGTAGAACAAGCAAGGGAAATTAAAAAGACTGCAAAAGAAGGGGACGTTTTATCCACCGAAATCATATCTAAAAACTTCGGAAGAATCGCAGCGCAAACTGCAAAACAAGTATTAATGCAAAAATTGCGTGAAATAGAAAGGGACAACACCGTGAGCGAGTTTGAAGATAGAGAAGGCGAACTTATGGTATGTACCGTACGTCGTATAGAAGACGGTAACGTTTACGTGGAAATTGGTGGAAACCAAATCGAGGGCGTGTTACTTCCAAAGGACCAAGTTCCGGGCGAAAAATACGAACTTAACCAAAGACTTAACGTGTACGTTAAAAAGGTTAAAAACACCGGCAAAGCAGCGCAAATTATGGTTAGTAGAACTGCAAACGGTTTGGTTAAACGTTTATTTGAAAACGAAGTTCCTGAAATTAAGCAAGGCGTAGTAGTAGTTAAAGGCGTTGCGAGAGAACCGGGACAAAGAACAAAAATCGCTATCCACAGTGAAGATCCTATGGTAGACGCACTTGGCGCATGCGTTGGTAACAAAGGCGCAAGGGTAAACGCAATCGTAGCCGAACTCGGTGGCGAAAAGATAGATATAATCGTATGGAGTGAAAACCCACTAGAATTTATTTCTAGGGCGTTATCTCCTGCAAGAGTAGTAAAGGTAATTCAAACGGGCGACAATAGTGCAGTTGCAGTAGTTCCCGACGACAAACTTTCGCTCGCAATCGGCAGAAGCGGTCAAAACGTACGTCTTGCAGTAAGACTTACCGGCTGGAAAGTAGACGTTAAAAGCGAAAGCAACTTTGACGGCGATATAGAAACTCAAACCGAAACGGTAGAAGAATAGTTCGGTGAAAGATATGGAAAAGAAAGTTCCTATGCGCACGTGCGTGGTTTGCAGAAAATCCTTTCCTAAAAAGGAACTTTTACGTATAGTAAAAAGTGGGGATCAGATAACCGTTGACAAAACGGGTAGAGCAAACGGCAGGGGCGCTTATATCTGTACCGACGCTGAATGCGCAAAAAAACTTAAAAAGCAAAAGATACTAAACAAAGTATTTTCATGCGAAGTAAGCGATCAAACGTACGCACAAATAGAGGAGACGCTAAGCAGTGGGCAATAAGACGGCAACGTTTATTGGGTTCGTAATACGTTCGGGCAAATACCGCGCGGGAATGAACTCGGTACAAACGTTAAAAAGGGCAAACTTAATACTAGTTTGTAAAACGGCTTCTGAAAACACCAAAGAACAAGCTAAAAAGGTAGCAAAGAAGTTTAATTGTCCAATAATGGTCAGCAAGCAAAAAGCGCTTATAGAATACACTTTTACCGACAACACGAAGGTGATGGCTGTAACAGACAATTCGCTAGCAAAAGCGATTATACAAAACGGTACGGAAGAATTTGAAAGTATTTAACCCAACGGGTATTTTTTAATTCAGTAGGAGAATTTTATGGCAGAGAACAAGACGGTTCGCAACGAAAACATCAAAAAAATCAACGAATTACTAACAAAAGACGCAATCGGAAAACTAACGGGCTCTCTTTTAAAAGAAGAATCTTCCCTTAAAGCGTTAAAAAAGCTTATGGAAGAAAAACTTTTGGAGTTTAACAAAAAGGAAGAACAAGTTCCTTTGCAAGAGCCAGTCGTTGAAAAGGAAAAGGAGCAAGTAGTTACCCCGCCCGAAACTAAAAAAGAGCAAGAAGCTCCCGTTCAGGAACAACCTATTAAACAACAACCACAACCTGACGAGCAAGAAAAACAAGTAAAAGAAGAGCCAAAGCAACAAGTTAAACAAGAAGTTAAGGAAGAAGTTAAACCCACTCCCGAACCAGCACCTGCAAAGGCTCCTCAACCTGCTCCTGCGCCCAAAAAGAACGAATTTATCGTATCGAGGGGTGTGTTCGTTAATAGAGATAACGATAAAAAGAAACCCCAAAACGATTTCCGTAAAGAACGTGGGGAATATAAACCCAACAAACCACAAGGAGACAACACCCGTCAGGACAATCGTTCGGGCGGCAGAAAACCACAAGGTTCAAGTTCAACTTACGTTGCGCCTCCAATCGTTATGAAAGACGATAGAAAGAGTGGGACTAAAAAGAAACAAAACAACGAAAAATCGTATGAAGATAAACGCGTAGTAAACAAGCGTTCGCTTATCCGTAATAACGTAAGCATAGAAGATTTTGACGAAAACAAGACTGGATATCGTAAGTTCCGTCCTGCAAAGAAAAATAAAGAACAAGCCGAAACCAACGTAATCAAGATTGAAAAGGCAGTTATCAACACCGAGATTATAGCGTTAAAGAGTCTTAGTGAAAAGATTGGTATAACCGCTGCTGAGATTACCAAAAGGTTATTTAAAGAAGGCATTATGAAAACTATAAACGACTCTATCGATTTCGATACGGCAGCGTTTATAGCAGCCGACCTTGGTATCGAACTTGAACTTAAACTCGACAAGACGGCAGAAGACGTTCTAAGCGAAGGTTTCGATACCGAAACCGACAGTGAAGAAAACTTGGTACGTCGTCCACCCGTAGTAACGGTAATGGGACACGTTGACCATGGTAAAACTTCTTTACTTGATAAAATAAGAAAGACCAACGTAACCGAAGGCGAAGCTGGTGGTATTACTCAACATATCGGTGCATACCAAGTTACCGTTGGCGGTGAGCAAATAACCTTTTTAGACACTCCCGGACACGCAGCGTTCACTTCAATGCGTGCAAGGGGTGCGCAAGCAACGGATATTGCTATTTTAGTAGTAGCTGCCGACGACGGCATAATGCCACAAACTATCGAAGCAATCAATCACGCAAAAGCAGCAGAAGTTCCCATAATAGTTGCCGTTAACAAAATGGACAAACCCGAAGCCAATATCGAAAGGGTAAAGACCGGACTAACTGAACACGGCTTACTCCCAGAAGAATGGGGTGGAGATACGGTAATTTGTCCTATCTCGGCAAAAACGGGTATGGGAATAGAAACTTTACTTGAAAACGTTAACCTAATAGCCGAACTAAAAGACCTTAAAGCAAACCCCAACAGAAAGGCAAAGGGGGTTGTAATCGAAGCAAAACTCGATCAAAGCAGAGGACCTATCGCAACTATTTTAGTACAAAACGGTACGCTTAAAATTGGCGATAGCGTAATCGTAGGCACGGTAACGGGTAAAATACGTGCAATGGCAGACGATAAGGGCAGAAAGATAACCCATGCAGGACCTTCCACTCCCGTATCCATTATGGGCTTAGAAGAAGTTCCGGGCGCAGGCGATATCTTGTTTGCAGGCGAAGCCGAAAAACTTATCAAGATGGTTGCCGAAGAAAGACGTAATCGTGAAAGAGAAAATATGATAAAAGCATCGTCTAAGGTTACTTTGGACGACGTGTTTAACAAGATAGCAGAAGGTTCTATAAAAGGACTTAACTTAATCGTAAAAGCAGACGTACAAGGTTCTGTGGAAGCAGTAAAACAATCGATGGAAAAACTTTCCAACGAAGAAGTTAAAGTCAACGTTATTCACGCTGCGGCAGGTGCGATAAAGGAATCGGATATTATGCTAGCCGAATCTTCGGGCGCAATTATCATCGGCTTTAACGTACGTCCCGACTCTAACGCAAAACAAATTGCCGAAAGAAGTGGCGTAGATATCAAACTTTATAGAATTATTTACGAAGCAATCGAAGACGTTGAAAAGGCGCTTAAAGGTATGCTTGCGCCCAAGTTTACCGAAGTATATATGGGTAAAGCAGAAGTTAGGGAAGTATTTAAGATTTCCGGCGTAGGTCAAGTTGCAGGTTGTTACGTTACCGACGGTAAGATCATCAGGAGTGGTAAACTCAGAATTTATCGTGACGACATAATGATTTGTGAAGGAAACGTTAACCAACTCAAACGCTTTAAGGACGACGTAAAAGAAGTTGCATACGGTTTTGAATGTGGTATCAGCATCGAACGCTTTAACGATATTAAGGTGGGCGACTTTATCGAATCTTATCAAGTAGAAGAGAGTAAAGATTAATGAAAAGACCAACTAACAAAATCCCAAGAAACCAAAGATTATCAGGTGAAATTCAAAGGGAAGTGTACGAAATAATCTCTCGCAAACTTAAAAACCCGTTGGTAACTGAAATGTTTTCGGTAACTAACGTGGACGTTTCTAAAGACCTTTCGCACGCAAACGTTTTTATAAGCGTATATTCTACTGATAAAGAAAAAAGTGGGCGCACTTTTTTAGCTATTAAAGAAGACGCGAAACGCATAAGATACGAGCTTGCTAAAACAAGCCGTGCAAGAACCGTACCCGAACTGCATTTTATACTAGACGGTTCTATGGAATACGGCGACAAGATGGACAAACTATTTTTGGAAATAGCAAAAGGAGAAAAAGGTTGATAGAACTAAGTCAAATTGCCACGGCACTAAAACTTAAAAAAAGTGTAGGCATAATATGTCACGTGCGTCCGGACGGGGACACGATAGGCTCTGCCTTTGGCTTAAAGTTTGCGTTAGACCTTTTGGGCGTTCAGTCGGACGTTATATGCAGTGATCCCGTACCTAGTAAATTTGATTTTATTTTAGACGGCGAAAAAGTGTTTTCTAGTATAGAAAAAGAATACGACTGTTTAGTTGCAATCGACTGTGCAGACGTTACTAGACTAGGCGACTTGGCGCAAGAGTTTATAAACCATAAAGACACTATCGTTATCGACCATCACGTATCTAACACTCGTTTTGCAAAAACCAACTACGTGCAATGTTTCGCGGCAAACGCAGTAAACGTGTATTTTTTAATCACGCATTTAGAAGTTGAGCCAAATAAGCGTATAGCAAATGCGCTTGCTTCTGGCATTATGACCGATACGGGTAGATTTTGCCATAAAGACGTTCAATCGACAGTGCTAGTAGTCGCTTCGCACTTAATAGAAAAAGGCGCAGACCTTAATTTAATCAACAAAAAGCTTTTCGTATCCCAATCTAAAAATAGAGCCAAGTTATTCGGAAAGGTAATGCAATCGCTTAGATACTTTTATCAAGATAAAGTAGTAGTTGCAACCGTAACCCAAAACGACCTTGCTTTAACGGGCGCTCAACCAGACGAAACCGAAGGGTTTATAGAATTTATAATGGGTATAGAAGGCGTTGAAGTGGGCGCGTGCTTACTAGAAATTGGAAAGAATAAATACAAAATAAGCCTTCGTTCTAACGGCGAAACCAACGTAAACGCAGTAGCAAGTGATTTTGGTGGTGGCGGGCATATATTAGCAAGTGGTTGCCAAATTGCAGGCGAATACGAAGAAGTGGTGGATAAAATCACCTTTTCTATTAAAAGACAACTTCCCGACGTGCTATGAAGGGATTTATAAACTTACTAAAACCCGAAGGCATGAGTTCGGCTTACGCCGTAACTTCGGTAAAGAAAAAATTCAATATGCCGTGTGGTCATATGGGCACGTTAGACCCTATGGCAAGTGGCGTTTTGCCGGTAGGTCTAGGGCATACAAGCAGAATGTTTGATTATTTGCTTGATAAAAGCAAAACCTATAAAGCGCAATTTCAGTTTGGATATACAACGGATACTTTGGACGTAACGGGACAAACGACGGACAAAACTTCGGTTATTCCCACCAAAGAACAAATTGAAAAGGCGCTTGGTGACTTTATTGGCGAAATAGACCAAATTCCACCCAAATACTCGGCTAAATGCGTCAACGGGAAACGTGGATATCAACTAGCGCGTTCGGGTGTGGAGTTTGAGTTGCAGCCCAAAAGGGTATGCATTTTAGATTTTACTTTGGATAACCAAATTGACCAAAACACCTTTGAATTTACAATAAAATGTAAAGGTGGAACGTATATCCGTTCGCTTGCTAGGGACGTTGGCGAAAAGGTAAATTCGCTTGGGGTAATGAGCAAGCTTGCAAGGGTGCAAAGTGGAATTTTTAATTTAGATAACGGCGTGTGGGTAACCGACCTTATCGATAGTGACAACCCGCAAAAATATCTTATTCCACCGGAGAACGCAGTTGATTTTCCTATTGCGCGTTTAACCGATAGACAAGCAACGAGAATACTCAACGGACTTTTTGATAACCTTGGATACGCCGACGGGCTATATAGGGTGTTTAACCAAAACGAATTTTGGGGAATAGGTCAATCAAAGGACGGAATATTAAGGATAAAAGCCTATGTTAGATAAAAAAACCGTAATCGCGCTCGGGTATTTTGATAGTTTGCATATAGGGCATAGGGCGGTAATTTCGGGTGCGATAAAACACGCAAAGAAAACCCAAGCCACAACCACGGTATTCACTTTTGACGGCAACGTTAAAAACCTAACGCGTGGGCAAGAGTTACCCGACGTGTATACCTTAGAAGAAAGACGTAAAATGCTTTACGATATGGGTGTAAATGAGCTTTTCGTTGCGCCTGTAAACAAGGAATACTTGTCGCTATCCCCAACGGAATTTTTAACCCAACTAAACCAAAAACTAAACGTTTCGGCATATTTTTGTGGGGAGGATTATCGTTTTGGATATAAAGGCTCTGGCGACGTAACCTTTTTGCAAGAGTACGCTAAAACACACGGGCAAAAGGTTTTTGTACAAAAAATAGAATTAATTGACGGCGAAAAAGTTTCTACTACCGGCGTTAAACAATTTTTGCAACAAGGCAAAATTGAAAAGGCAAACGAATGCTTGGTAACCCCATATTCAATTACGGGTGTGGTTAACGGGGATAGAAAGGTTGGTAGAAGTCTTGGTTTTCCCACGGCAAACCTTGGGGTAGATTACAAACAATCTTTACTTAAACAAGGCGTGTATGCCGGTGTGGTTAAATTTGACGACAAAAAATTTCCAGCCGTTATAAATTACGGGGAACGCCCAACGTACGGGCTAACTAACTCTCTATTAGAAGCCCATCTGATTGGTTTTAAGGGAGATTTATACGGAAAACAAATCACCGTTGAATTTTTGTCGTTTATAAGAGAAACGCAAAAATTTCCAGACGGAGATACTCTTAAACAACAAATCGCAAAAGACGTAGAATTGGTAAAAGGTATAACTTTATGATAAAATTCGGGCCAAGTGGCAACTCCATAGCCTTTTCGGAAGCAGGTAACAAGACCAGCGAACAGTCGGCAATATGGGTAAAGAATATGGGGCTTGATTGTTTTGAATATTCTTTTGGCAGAGGGGTAAACCTAACTGACGAGCGTGCCCTTGCTATCGGCAACGCGTTTAAGGAGGCGGGGGTAACCCTTTCGGTACACGCGCCCTATTATATCAACCTTGCCAACCCTGAACCCGAAAACGCCGAAAAATCTTTTTTTTATCTAACAAGTTCAGCCCAAAAAGCCAAACTTATGGGTGCAAATCGTGTGATTTTTCATCCTGCAAGCCAAGGCAAGCAGTCAAGGGAACAAGCGGTAAAACTAACTAAAAGTCGCCTAGAAACCTTTGCGAAAATAGTTAAGGAGCAAGGGCTATTCGATATAACTTTTTGTCCTGAAACTATGGGAAAAATCGGGCAAATAGGCACGATAGAAGAAGTAACGGACTTTTGTTTGATAGACGAAATTTATACTCCTGCGGTGGACTTTGGGCATATAAACGCAAGGGAAAACGGCACGCTAAAAACCGAAAACGATTATACCGTTCGTTTACAATATATGATAGATAAACTAGGGTTATCTAGAATGAAACACTTCCACGTGCATTTTTCCAGGATAGAGTATTCTGCAAAAGGAGAAGTAAGGCACTTAACCTTTGCAGACCAAAGATACGGTCCGGAATTTTTGCCCCTTGCAAAATCGCTTAAAAAACTAGGTTTAGAACCGGTTGTAATATGCGAATCGGCAGGCACGCAAGACCAAGATGCGCTAGCAATGCAAAAAATATACGGTAGTATTTGACTTAAACGCAAAAATTTGTTAAGATATAAGTAGATAAATGAATCATTTAGATTTTTTATTAGAAGGCGAGGCAATTCTCGTTACGGACGCTTTTAACAGAAGGTATTTTTCGGGTATAGAACACGAAGAAGGCGTGGTTATTATAACTAGGTCTAAAACCGTGTACTTCGCCGATTTAAGAAGTTACGATATACTAGAACAAAAAACTAAAAATTCCTTGGTAACACCAATGGTAATGAAGTCTTTTGAGTCTATTAAAGAATACTTAGCCTCAAAAAACGCACGAAAACTTTATATTGATTACCAGTCGATTTCAGTTGCCGAGTATAAACGTTATAAAAAAACGGGTATAAAGGTAGTAGACGGCAGTAAACTCATAGGTAAAATAAGACAGGTTAAAAGCAGTTTAGAATTAGAAAATATAAAAACAGCGTGCGATATCGCCCAAAAAGCCTTTTATATGACTTTACCTTATATAAAAGCCGGCGTTACCGAAAGGGCTGTAAAAAACAGACTCGTTAACGCAATGAAAAAACTTGGCGCTGAGGGCGAGAGTTTTTCTACCATAGTTGCTTTTGGTAAGAACACGGCGGTTCCTCATCACGAAACGGGGGATACCAAACTAAAACGCAACCAACCCATACTTATCGATTGGGGTTGTAAAGTAAACGGCTACTGCTCGGATATTACTAGGACTTTCTTTTATGGAAAACCTAACGCCGAGTTTGAAAACACTTTTAACTTAGTTGCAAAAGCAAATCTTGTGGCGCAAAACAAAATTAAAGAGGGAACTAGTTGCAAAAAAGCCGATTCTTACGCAAGAAACTATTTTAAGAGTTTTGGTGTAGATGAATACTTCACCCACTCGCTAGGTCACGGTTTGGGACTAGAAATACATGAAAAACCCTTTTTATCCCCCAAAGGTAAAGGCAGTATAAGCAAAAGCGTTCCCTTTACCATAGAACCGGGACTTTATTATAAAGACAAGTTTGGTATTCGTATAGAAAACACCGTCGTTTTAACCGAAAACGGAGTAATCTCGCTTACGGGCGATGGAAGAAAACTATTGATAATTTAGGCAAATATCCTTAGGGATTAAATAAACAAGAAAAACATTTTTTAGGAGAAACAATATGATAACAGCAGGCGATTTTAGAAAAGGCGTAACCTTCGAATATGAAAGTGGCGTTTACACCATCGTGGATTTCCAACACGTAAAACCCGGCAAGGGCGCAGCGTTCGTTAGAACCAAAATGAAGAACGTTATTACCGGTGCAGTTTTAGAAAAAACTTGGAACCCCACCGAAAAAGTTCAAGAAGCAGTTATTGAAACCAAGAATATGACCTATTCTTACACCGACGGCGAACTTTACTACTTTATGGACCAAGAATACAACCTAATTCCATTGAACTACGAACAAGTAGAAGACGCGCTTTTATACATTAAGGAAAACGATCCCGTTATCGTTAAGTTCTTTAAGGGCTCGGCGTTCTCAGTAGATTGCGAAAACTTCGTTGTATTAAGAGTAACCCAATCCGATCCTTCGGTAAAGGGCAACACTGCAACCAACGCAACTAAGGAAGCCATATTAGAAACGGGCGCAAAAATCCAAGTTCCAATGTTCGTTAACGAAGGCGAACTCATCAGAGTTGACACCAGAACGGGCGAATACATGGAAAGAGTTAAAGGCTAAATCGTTTATACCCGCATTAACTTGCGGGTATAGTTTTTAGGAGCGAAATTGAAAACGGCAGTAATAACGGGCGTAAGTGGTGGCATAGGCTCACAACTAGCTAAGACCTATCTAAGTGAAGGTTATTTTGTAATAGGGCAATATAATCGTGGCAAAGACCGAATAGAAGAACTTGAAAAAGAACTTTTATCAAAAGGCTTAGCCGAACGATTTTTTGCCGTGCAATCGGATTTTTTGGTTGACGGAAAAGTGCAAGAATTCTGCGATACGGTATTAAAAAACGTTAAAAGCGTATCCGTTTTAATATGCAACGCAGGTATAGACACCTATAAACTTTTAACCGACACCACTGAACGAGAGTTTCAAGATATATTTAACGTAAACGTACGCTCGGCATTTTTGCTATGCAAATATTTGCTACCTAAAATGCAATCTAATTGTTACGGAAGAATAATCTTTATATCGTCAATATGGGGTGTAAAAGGCGCTTGCATGGAATCTTTGTATTCGGCAAGCAAATTCGCCCTTATAGGCATGGCAAAATCACTTGCGCAAGAAGTTGCAAGTAACCAAATTACAGTAAACTGCATATGTCCGGGGGTGGTAGATACTCCTATGAACTCTGCGTTTACTAAGGAAGAAATGACTCAAATAATCTCGTCAACACCGATAGGAAGGGTATGTTCCCCACAAGAAGTGGCAAAACTAGCCCTATACCTATCGAGTGACGACGCAGGCTTTATCACCGGTGAAAGTATAGTAATAGACGGTGGATTTACTTTATAAAAATGAAAAAGAGCAGTGGAATACTCTTACCGATATTTTCCTTGCCGTCCGATTACGGCATAGGTGATTTTGGTAAGGGTTGTTACAATTTTATAGACTTTTTAAGTCGTTCAGGTCAAAGATATTGGCAAATTTTACCCTTGGTACAAACGGGATACGGCAACTCTCCCTATTCGTCCGTTTGTTCAACGTCTATAAGTCCTTATTATATAAGTTTAGACCAACTGGTAAAAGAAGGTCTTT
The DNA here is from genome assembly GCA_017399945.1 of Clostridia bacterium. Taxonomy (GTDB): domain Bacteria; phylum Bacillota; class Clostridia; order Christensenellales; family Borkfalkiaceae; genus UBA1259. The sequence continues at coordinate 239,583 of JAFQAQ010000004.1, read as the reverse complement.
TAACTAACGAAGAAGCAAAAACTAGTTATCGTCCGCACGGAAGGGTAGATTACGAATTTTTATATAAAATAAGATACCCCTTATTACGTCTTGCTTTTTCTCGTTTTGACAAAACGAACCAATCTTTTAACCAATTCGTAGAAAAAGGCGAATTTACCGACTACGCAATTTTTATGGCGTTAAAGGAAAACCACGATTATACCGACTTTACCGATTGGGAAGACCAATATAAGTTTAGAAACAAAAAAGCTATTAATCTATTCGTAAAACAAAACCAAGATAAAGTTTTGTTTTGGCAGTTTTTGCAGTTTATAGCAAGCGAACAATGGTCTAAGGTAAAATCGTACGCAAACGAAAAAGGAATAAGCATTATAGGCGATCTTCCGTTATACGTTGCCTTAGATAGCGTGGACGTGTGGGCAAATCCCAAACTATATAAACTAGACGACGACCTTTTGCCAAAAAAGGTTGCAGGCGTTCCTCCCGACTATTTTTGTCAGGACGGTCAACTTTGGGGTAACCCCGTATACGATTACGCTTACCACCAAAAACGAGGGTTTACTTGGTGGGCTGAACGTATAGAAAAAGCGCTTACTATATACGATTACGTAAGAATAGACCATTTCCGTGGACTTGATAGGTATTACGAAGTTGAGCCGACAGCGCCCAACGCAAAAGACGGAAAGTGGATAGACGTTCCAAGCAAAAAACTTTTTGATGCTATTCATAAAAAAGTGGATAAAAGGAAAATTATAGCCGAAGATTTAGGTATTATAGACGACGGAGTAAGAAAACTTCTTAAAGAGGTCGGATACCCCGGTATGAAAGTTTTATCCTTTGCTTTCGACGGACAACCTGATAACTTGTATTTACCACAAAACCTACCGGTAAACGCGTTATGCTACACGGGTACGCACGATAACGACACTTTGATGGGACTTATCGCCACTATAAGCGAGTGGGATAAAACAAACCTTATAAACGGAGTGCAAAACTCCTTAAAAACCTTAAAGATGCCTTTAACGGTTACCGACGATTATTCTCTTTGTCAGGCGATAATAGAACTTGGGCTAAACAGCAAGGCAAAACTATTTATAATGCCCATGCAAGATATATGCTTTAAGTACGGCGATTATAGAATAAACGAACCGGGCACGGTTAAAAATGAAAACTGGACTATTCGTTTTGAAGAAGGGGAGTTCAACTTCTGGTTATCTGATAGACTTTTAACGTTAACCAAAAAATACGGCAGATAAAAATAAAAAATTACTCCGTCCAAAATAGGACGGAGTTTTTTCGTATAAAAAAATGCGTTTGGGAAATAATCATATAAAATTTTTATAAGGAGATATTTTTATGAATCCATTTTCCCAACTACCAAAAAACGGGCAAGTAAAAGTTTATAACTGGAAAAATCTTTGCCTAAAACCTTACGACAAGAACACAGCGTCCCCCTACCTTAAAACAAGGGTAATATTAATGAACGGCACTGAGTTTGAGTCTAATATGTTTTTACACCAACTCAACAGGCATTGTTTAAACAACGAAATTCGTAGAATAGCAGCCGAAGTTAGAAGGAGCGAACAACAACAACAAAAACGCATAGCAAGTCTTAAACCAATCAACGAAACCATACTAGAAACCACCATAGCATACGAGCAACTAGCCGTTGATTTAACTGCCGACATGGCTAAAAAAGAGCCTAACGGTTTTGTTAAACAACAACTAGATTTTGCCCTTTTAGAAGACTTTGACCATTTGTATAGATACGCAAACCTTATCGAAATGGACGAGGGCGTTCACGCAGAAAGGTTGGTTGGTAAATACACCGAAATCACCCCCGCTCGTCCCACTATTTCAGAGCATCGTCACCCCAACGACGACGTTAGAAGATATATAAACTGCTGGCAAGACGAGTTAATCACTAGATTACACACGGGCATAATCACCGCTGCGGAACAACAAACGATGAACTATTATATGAACGTTGCAAACTTATATCATAGTGAACAAGGCAGAAAACTCTACACGGAAATAGCCATGATAGAAGAACAACACGTAACCGGCTACGGCTCGCTTATGGACCCATCTTGCACGTGGCTAGAAAGTTGGGTAATGCACGAATATACCGAATGTTATTTGTATTGGTCTTGCTATCAAGACGAGTCGGACGAAAGAATTAAGGAAATTTGGTTAGAGCATTTTGAAGAAGAAATAAAACACCTTAAAATAGCAAGCGAAGTATTATATAAATACGAAGGTAGGGATTGGCAACAACTGTTCGTGGGTGGGGCGGATTTCCCTGCGCTTATAAAACTGCAATCTAACAAGGACTATATTAGAAACGTTATAGACAAGCAAGTTAGATACACGGGATATAAAGATACCGTGGTCGATATCAACTCTCTTCCAGACTCGGCAGACTTTTTCAAATATCAAAGCAAGGTAAACTCACAGCCAAGCACGGTGGCAAGTCACGCGGTAATAGACAAGCATATCTCAAAATTTGGCAGTGATTATCGCTACGAGAGTTCGCAAAACCCAGAAAAGACCTTGCGTGATAGAAAATTAGACAACTGCGAACTAGCAAGAAAGAAGGGCGTATAAAAACTGTTTACAAAAGCAAGTTAATTTGTTAAAATAAACTAAAGATAAAATTTTTGGAGATAAATATGCAGTATCGTATAGAACGTGATTCTATGGGAGAAATACAAGTACCAAAAGAACGTTATTGGGGAGCGCAAACTCAAAGAAGTTTACAAAATTTTAAGATAGGATACGGCAAGGAAGTTATGCCTATCGAGATTATACGCGCCTTTGCAATACTAAAAAAGGCGGCGGCAATAACCAATTTTAAACTACAACCCCAAAAAATGACCGAGAAAAAACTAAACGCAATCGTTAGCGTTTGCGAAGAAATTTTATCGGGCAAACTAGACGGGGAGTTTCCTTTGGTGGTATTCCAAACGGGTTCGGGTACTCAAAGTAATATGAACGTTAACGAAGTTATTGCAAACAGAGGTAACGAGATATTGGGTGAACCCCTTTTGCACCCCAACGACGACGTTAATATGAGCCAATCTTCTAACGATACCTTTCCAACTGCAATGCATATATCGGCGGTTTTATCGATAGAACGTGAATTACTAGTAAAATTAGACCAATTAATACAAACCTTTATCCACTTAGAAAATCAAAACCAAGGGATAATAAAATGTGGAAGAACGCATTTACAGGACGCAACTCCAATAACTTTTGCCCAAGAAATAAGTGGTTGGCGCGCTAGTTTACAGCAAGATAAATTGATGATACAAAACGCGTTATCTCCATTAATGCAACTAGCGCTCGGCGCAACGGCAGTAGGTACGGGACTAAACGCACCTAAGGATTTTGGTAAACTCGTTGCGCAAGAAATTTCAAGCATGCTAGGGTTATCTTTTGTAACTGCACCCAATAAATTCCACTCCTTATCGTCAAAAAGCGAATTAGTAAACGCACACGGCGCAATAAAAGCCTTGGCAGTAGACTTAATGAAAATAGCAAACGACGTAAGATGGCTTGCAAGTGGCCCACGCACGGGACTTGGTGAAATAACCATTCCCGAAAACGAACCGGGCTCTTCGATTATGCCGGGTAAAGTAAACCCAACCCAATGCGAAGCGTTAACCATGGTTGCCGTTCAAGTAATGGCAAACGACACGGCAGTTTCCATTTCGGCATCGCAAGGCAATTTTGAACTAAACGTCTTTATGCCGGTATGTATATACAACTTTTTGCAATCGGTAAGACTACTAGCGCAAGCCGTTGATTCGTTCAACAAAAACTGCGCCGTAGGTATTAAACCAAATCAACCCAAAATGCAAGAAAATTTAGATAAGTCGCTTATGCTGGTAACTGCGCTAAGTCCGTATATAGGTTACGAAAACTGCGCAAAAACGGCAAAACTTGCCTTTAAGGAAAACTTAACCTTAAAGCAAGCGTGCGTAAAACTTGGTCTTTTAACCGAAGAAAAATTCGACCAAATCTTTCATCCCGAAAATATGGTTTAATTATAAAACTGCATAAACAAACAAAAAACCACGCAAAAACGCGTGGTTTTTTATGTAAAAATACAAACTAAATCTTTTTATAAAAAACGTAAAAAAATTTTTAAAAAACTCTTGACAAAATTATCAACTTTAATTATAATAATAGTAATCATTACTATTTATTTTTTTAGGGAGATATAAGATGAGATTTTCGCGTCAAAGAGAACTTGTTGCCGATATCGTGTCGGGCAGGAAAGATCATCCGACGGCAGATGCCATATATTTATCTGCAAGAGAGATAGAGCCGAATATCAGTCTTGGCACGGTATATCGCAATCTTAAACTTCTTGCGGACGAAGGTAGGTTAGTTACCTTAGAAACTTCGGATAAAAAAATACATTACGATGGGGATTTATCTATACACAGTCATTTTATATGTGAAGATTGTGGCAAGATAATAGACTTGTTTGAAAGCGCGCACTCGCATGAGTTACTAGAAAATATGGGGCTTAGCGTTAGTTCGGAAAAGTGTTTTTATTACGGTAAATGTAGTGATTGTAAAAGATAAAAAATAAAAAAATATTATATATATAATTGAAAGGAGAATTATTATGAAAAAATTTGTATGTAACATTTGCGGATACGTTCACGAAGGGGATACTGCTCCCGATTTTTGCCCCACTTGCAAAGCACCTGCTTCTAAATTTAGCGAACAAGCAGGCGAAAGAAGTTGGGCGGCTGAACACGTAGTAGGCGTGGCAAAGGGTGTTGATCCTGAAATTATCGAAGGACTTAGAATGAACTTTACCGGCGAATGCACCGAAGTTGGTATGTATCTTGCAATGGCAAGGGTTGCTCATAGAGAAGGCTATCCCGAAATCGGTTTGTATTGGGAAAAAGCTGCTTACGAAGAAGCTGAACACGCAGCAAAATTTGCTGAACTTTTGGGCGAAGTAGTAACTGATTCTACCAAAAAGAACTTAGAAATGAGAATAGAAGCTGAAAACGGCGCAACCTTAGGTAAGTTTGAACTAGCAAAACGTGCAAAAGAACTTAACCTTGACGCAATTCACGATACCGTACACGAAATGGCTAGGGATGAAGCGCGTCACGGCAAAGCGTTCGAAGGCTTGCTAAACAGATACTTCAAAAAATAATAACCTTTTTTTTCTCTTCTTAAAAATACCAAACGCACCTTGCGTAACGCAAGGTGCGTTGGATTTTACCATAAGTATAATAAAAATTAAAAGCATAAAAACGTCTTTTGGATAATACATTATCCTAAAGGGCGTTTTTTGTATTTTACGACGCTTTTCGGCAAAATACGATAAAATATACCGCCTTAGGTAACTTATAATGTATTTTACTTTCACAAAAAAACAGCTTACGCCAACGGCTTTAATAACGGTGGTTGGTATAGTATGTTGTTTAATAATGTCTGGCAGTGGTCTTTATTCAACCTTTTACGCAAAAGCCAATAGACAACTGCCAATTTATTACGTAAAAACCGACCAAAAGAAGATAGCCATATCCTTTGATTGTGCGTGGGGCGTAGATTACACTCAAACCCTGCTAGACGTAATGCAAGAAAAGGGAATAAAATGCACCTTTTTCACCGTAGAATTTTGGAGTAAGAAATATCCCGAATACCTAAAAAAGATAAGCGAATACGGGCATGAGATTGGCACTCACTCGGCAACCCACCCACACATGTCTAAGTTATCCAAGCAATCTATTATAAACGAGTTAACCACTTCAAGCAAAGCGATAAGCGAGGTAACGGGTATAACACCCACGTTATTTCGTCCACCGTACGGGGAGTATAACGACCTAGTGATAACTACTGCAAAGGAACTTGGTCTATACGTAATTCAATGGGACGTAGACAGTCTTGATTGGAAAGATTTATCTTCAAGTCAGATAAAAGAAAGGGTAATAAAAAGGGTAAAAAACGGCTCAATCGTGCTATTTCATAACCAAGGATTACATACGGCGCAAGCCCTTCCGAGTATCATAGACGAGTTAAAAGAAGAGGGTTATACCTTCGTAACTATTGGAGAACTTATATATAAAGATAACTTTTATATGAGCGCAGACGGTGGCCAAGTAAAAAATTCTTAGGAAATTCATTGGAGGAAATATATATGAACAATTTAACCGAAAAGAACAACAGAGTGTTTATCAGTGGGGAAATAGTGACGGACGCTGAGTTTTCGCACGAGGTATACGGCGAAGGTTTTTACGAAATGAACGTTTTAGTAAAACGTCTTTCGGGACAGGGAGACGTTTTACCCGTGACCGTCTCCGAACGATTGATAAACGACAAAGACCTAAAAGTAGGTGTAAAAATTAACGCTTTTGGTCAGTTTAGAAGCTACAATAAAATGGTGGACGGAAAGAGCAAACTCATGCTAACCGTGTTCGTTAGAGAGTTGTTAGATTCTCCCACCGTAAAAAATCCTAACTGTATAGTGCTCTCCGGCTACGTTTGCAAACCACCCGTTTATAGAACGACTCCATTTAATAGAGAGATTGCCGATATACTAATTGCAGTAAACCGTTCTTATAACAAATCCGATTATATTCCGTGTATTGCATGGGGGAGAAACGCGCGTTTTGCCCAAAACCTAGAAGTAGGCGAAAAGATAGTGATATCCGGCAGAATACAAAGTAGAGAATACCAAAAACGCCTAGACGATAGCGAAATAAAAACTATGACTGCTTACGAAGTATCTATCAGTAAACTTTCAGCGTATGAAAATGCCGAAAACTTTGATTTAGACCAAGAATTTTCCCTTCCGTATACGATGGGGAACGAATATTCTGGCAGTAGTTATCAGCAATAAAAGGGTTATGCCTAAAAAAACAAAACGAAAACGCCACGGCAACTGCCGTGGCGTAAACTTTATATTAAACTAATCTTCTTTTTTCTTTCTCATTAAAAAGTAGGTTGTCGTACCCGAAGCACAAGCAATAACTGCAAGAACGATTAAGGTGTTACGAATAGCCTTGTTGGGTTTGTTTTGCAAATCTTCTTGATTGATATATCCGTCAAGCCATTGTTGACCGTCGAAATACCTTATGGTAGCAACCTTTCCGTTCTTATCGTAAACTTTTACCGACTGACCGTCAACCAAGGTGTAAACGGCTGTTTTAAGTCCCTTATCTGAATAAACCTTGGTGGCCCTTACCGTTTGCAGGGTGTAAGTATCGTAAATAAAGTCTTTGGATAGTTGCGTGGTAGTAAATCCTTTTGGCACGAAAGCTTGATAGGTGGTTGAATTCTTTTCAAATTCAACTAGATAAAACCCTCTTCCACCAAATTCAAAATAACTATCAGCAAGCAGTTGGTCGCCTTTTGTTAATCTTACGGCAAGGTCGTTATCCCTTAAAATATAATCGTCGGTTGGGGTAATAACTGGCAAGTAATAAGCGTTAACGTCGGTGGTTACGTAAAGTTGTAAGTTAAGGTTATCTTGCGTGGGATTGTTGTAATCGATTATCATATTAGTACTGCAAAGCACTAAACCGTTACTGCTTAAAAGTACGCTGTGTGCTAAGCTAGGTACGTCGCAAATATAAACGTAACAAGTATCTTTGTCAACTAGTTTATCAAAAACGAATTGCCCGTCTACGAGATTGACCGAGTATACGTTGGCGTTTTCAGAAGGTCTAACGAACCTTAAAGTACCGTTAGCTTGGTTGCCGGTAGTGATAAGCTCGCTTGGCGTTTTCGTGCCGTTAATACCAGTAACCGGCATATCGGTAGAAGAATACATAAACTCCGAACCTTCAAAAAAGAAATCTAAAACGCTATTTTCAAAACCTATTGCAAAGGTTTTTATGCCGTAAGGAACGGTTGTCGTAGAGTAGGGAAGGAAATCGCCGGTTGCGTTATCAACCAAATAGAAAGCGCCGTCCTTAAAAGCAAAAACTTGTCCTTTAACGTCGGAAGCCATTTTAACTACCGATATATCCGAAGAAAAAATCTCGTTACCAAAAACGTCTACCGTAAAACTAACGTAAGGATCGTCGTAATCAGTTGCTTTAACCGAAGTAAATGTTTGTTCGTTAATCTTATGCGTCGTGCTGCTAGTAAAAGTAGCGCCGTTTACGGTATTATTAACTAAAACGTAAAAATACCCGCTTTGATAACACACGTCCTTAACGATAGAAGTACCGAAATCAATTGCTTGCGAAATGGTGTTGGTGGCTAAATCGTAATACTTAACCGAATTATTGTAAGCAAAAAGTATTCTTCCGTTACCCATAGCGATAGCTTGTGGAAAGTCTGTCGACAGGGTGGTTTTGGTAAGATTAAGGAAGTCTTCTTTATTATAAGGGCTAAAATCATTATCGTAATCGATAACGGTCACCCTATCGCTAGAAAGAATAGCGAGTTTACCGTTAAATCTTTCAAGGTCAACAACGTCGTTAGCCACTCGGTTAAACGCCGTTTTATTTTTTGCGATAGCAAAGCCGGTAAAGTTAAGGGTGGTGTCGTTAACCGCGTATTCGCAAACTGCTTGCGCGCCCGAATCGGAAATAAAAAGATTAGTTCCGTTAAACGAAATGCTGACGGGCTTATTGATAACGCCTAAATCAAACTCAGGGTTTTCGTTTAAGGTAAACTCGGTAACTGTTTTGGTTGCAACGTCCAAACTCTTAACCGAACCACCTTCAATCATAAACACCAACTTGCCGTCGGTAAGAAGATGGGTAATTTTATCCGTGCGAGTATAAAGGTTGGTTAAAGACTGGTCGGCTGAATAAACCCAAACGCTTCTATCCGAATTTATAAAGAAAACGTTACCCGCTTGGTCAACGCAAGTGGGGGATTGTGCTTCGGCAAAGTTCCAAATTTCAACCTTGCTATCGGCAAGAATAACTCCGTTGTTTAATTGATATCTAGTAACGGTATTTCCAGAGAAAGTAACCAAATAATTGCTGTTAACGTCAAAATAACTAGCTTGAACGGAAGTGTTTTGATACTCAACCAAGGTAGGCGCTTTCGTAAGGTCGTTAAGGTCGACAAAATACAAAATATTATCGTCGTTAACCACCAAAATATCGTCTGACAACCTTTTGATTTGAATAGGGTTTTTATGAACTAAAAGCGGATATTCAAAGTAAGGCTGTTCGTCAATGGAAAACCAAAGAGTTTTATCGTCTTTTATAAGCGCGCAACCGTTACCAAAATGCAGGGCGTCCTTTGGAGAAGACGAACTAAAATCGTAAACTTCAGTATCGGTAAGCGGCAGAGTTTTTAGATATTCAAAATCGTCTGCAAGGGCAGTGGAAGATTGCGGAGCAAAAAGGGCTACGCAAGCAACTAATATTAAAGGTAAAACTAAAAGCAAACAAGCTTTTGCATTAAAAAATAACTTTCTCATACCCTCTATTTTAACACATAAAAAAAGATTTGTCACTATATAAAAATAAATACATTTAAATAAAAAGAAAAAAGTGCGTCAAAGCGCAAACTTGACAGAAACTGACAACGTAGGGTAGTACAATAAAAATAGAAGTACGAACAAATGTTCGTATTAAGAAAAAGCGCTAAAAATTAGGGTTGCCAATTGATAAAAAGTGCAGGGTTGACGGAATTTTGTACAAATATCAAGAATTTTGTACAAAAACTGACATATAGCAATTGACTATGGCGATTTTTCGTTTTATACTTTAAATGTGCACACGAAAAAATGTTGAAAGGAGAACCAATGAAAGCAATTTATGCAAAGACAATTTTATACGCATATCCCAAGATGGAGATGGTATTAAACGTGCTAGACGACCTAGCTGAAAGAAAGGCGCTCAGCGCGTTCGGGGACGTAAGACCTTGTGAGGAATTAGCGCAAAGGATAATTGATATAACCATAAAAAAGGATTTAGTTATCAAGTTAAAACTATTATGTGATTTTGTTATAAATAAGATGACGCCCGAAGATCAAATGATTATTAATTACAAGTTTTCCAAGCAAAAACCTAATGAATCCGAGCAATTGATAAAAAGTTTTGGTTGTAATTTTTACAGAAAAGTTGCAAGGGCTGTCGCTAGATTTGCTAGGTTATTAGAGAGTTGTGGGTATTCCGAAGGAAAGTTTGAATATTTATGTAACGAAGTTCATCTTTTCTCTACAGAACTTAAAATGACCAAGGAAAAAGAACGTTATAGAAAACGCAAAAAGAAAATAACCGTAGTAAAAGAAAAATCCGCTCCTCAGGAACGGATTTTAAAATGCGCTTAGAAAGTTAAATAAGATTTATTCTTGCTCAAACTCTTGTTCGCTGACGCTTAAAACGGCGTTTGGATTGGAACTTTTTCGTTTATAAACGATAATTATGGCCAATAATCCGGCTATCATAAGACAAATAATAATCGCCGCCCTAAACGTTTGATTGGTGGTAGAAGTCGATTGCTCTCTATCACCTTCAACTTCCGGTTGGTCGGTAACTAACGGTATAGGGTGAAAAGGGATTGTAAACGGTGTGATTGCGCTTTCTTTAACGTATCCTACCTTGTCGTTATAATGCACGAAAAACAAAGTTTCCCCATCGTCTGCTTTTATGTTGCCGTAAAATCCAAGTTGTCTATCGGCAAAAACCATTTGTTGACGGACTGTTAAGTTTACGTCCGAAAATAGTCCGGTTGCAACGCTTGTGGTCACGGAAAGGTCTAAATACGGGGAAGAGAGTTGTTCTTTATACAAAACCACTTGACTTGCAAGAACGTATCCGTCAAGGGTGGGGGATAACTGACTTCCAAAACATTCCACGTGCAAAAATTCACCGTAATCGTCAACCAACCTTACGAAATAAGACTTAGGTAAATAAAAGGCGGGCAATTTGTCCTCTCTTTTAGAAAAAAAACCCACGTCGTCGGTAATTACTCTGTAATAAACGTCGTTGGTATCAGCTTTAACCTTAAATGGTGTAAAGCAAGAAAAAAAGCAAAAGACAATAAGACTAACTGATAAAAACCACGCAAAAAACGGGCGAATAAACCTAAAACTTTTCACGATTCTCTCCTATAATACGATAGAGTATAAACGCTAGCAAAACGAAAATCGGGTAATAAATGGTAAAACAATGTTAACAAATGTCTAAAACGCTATATTGTGATTGACAATTTATTTTGATTTTGGTAAACTAATAAGGTTTTATAAATACTTTATTGGGAGATAGCAATGAATTATTTTGAATTAGCGATGTTTATTTTGTACTTCGCAATGATGATTGCAATCGGCTTTTATTTCTTTTTTAAGGGCAGAAACAAGTCAAGCGAAAAGGAGTACTTCTTAGGCGGAAGAAACATGGGTGGCTTGGTTGCGGCCTTTTCGGCCGGTGCATCCGATATGAGTGCATGGGTTTTAATGGGCTTGCCGGGTTCAATATGTTTGTACGGTTTAGGAAAAGTTTGGATTTCTATTGGTCTTTTAATCGGTACTATTTGTGCTTGGTTGTTTATCGCACCAAAACTTCGTAGATATGCGATTAAGGCAAACGACTCCATTACTATTCCACAATTTTTAACAAACAGATTTAAGGCTAAAAACAATATTTTGCAAATCTTTTGTGCAATAATCTTTGTAATTGCATACTGCGTTTACACAGCGTCAAGTTTGTCTGCTTGTGGCGACTTGTTTAATATTGTACTTGGAATGGAAAAAACCACTGCAATGATATTGGCGGCTATTGTAATTTTAGGTTACACGCTTTTGGGTGGATTTAACGCAGTTTGTTGGACTGACCTTGTTCAAGGTATGATAATGCTTGCAGCGCTTATGCTTGTTCCAATCGTTGCGCTTTTCGTTCTTAACGGAACAGGCTCAATCGGAACGGTAGTTACTGGCGAAAACTATTTCAGTTTGCTTTCAAGTGGTTCTTTCAACTGGGCAAGTATTTCTGATATATTGTCAGGTCTTGGCTGGGGATTGGGCTACTTTGGTATGCCACATATTCTTGTTCGTTATATGTCAGTTCGTTCTGAAAAAGAAATGAAAAAATCCCAAATCATCGGTATTGTTTGGATTGCGATTATCTTAACAATGGCAACCGTTGTTGGTATTGTTGGCCACGCATATTTGGGCGACACCATTACGCAAGAAAACAGTTCTTTAGTGTTTGTAAATATGGTTAAAAAGATATTCGGAATCGGTGCGTTAGGTCTTATTGGTGGCATAATGCTTTCTGCAATCGTGGCGGCGGCTATGAGTACGGCTGACTCTCAATTACTAGCAAGTTCTTCTGCTTTCTCATCAGACTTGTATAAGTCGGCAATCAAAAAGAATGCAAGCGATAAAGAAATGATGTGGGTAGGTAGACTTACCGTTGCCTTTATCTTAATCATTGCATTGCTTATTGCAATCAACCCAAATTCGGGTGGAATTATGGCACTTGTTGAATCTGCTTGGGCATTGTTTGGCGCAGCGTTTGGTCCTACTATCATATTGGCACTTTTCTGGAGAAGATTTAACTACAAAGGTGCAGTTAGTGGAATTATAACGGGATTTTTGGTAACCGTATTCTGGATGTTTGCATTTAACAAAGGCGATGCAAGTTGGATTTATGCAACCAACTTATATGAACTTGTTCCAGGATTTATTATCGGTGTGCTTACTTGTGTAATCGTAACCCTTTGCACCAAAGCACCCGAAAAAGAAGTTGTGGAACTTTTCGATTCGGTTGGCGAATACGTAGAAGAAGAATAATAAACGAAAAACTTAAAGGCTTTGCTAGGTTTAGCAAAGCCTTTTTTTTACATAATTTTACAAATAAAACAAGCGAAAACGCACGAACAAAAACTAGCGAAAAGCGAAATGACGATGGGTAGAGTTAGTTTTTTGTTTTTAGCACCGGCAAAATAAACCGCCGCAATATAAAAAACCGTTTCGCTACTGCCGTAAATAACGCAAGCCGTTCGTGCTAAATAGCTGTCCACTCCGTAGGTATTAAAAATATCGGTAAGCATTGCTAGGGATGCGTTTCCCGAAAAGGGTTTAATTAGCACTAGTTTAGTAAGTTCTTTTGGAATACCCAAAAAAGAAAACACGGGCGAAACCAGTCGGGTTACCGCGTCGGAAATTCCGCTGACTTCAAAAAGTTCGGTTAAAACGAAAATGCTTACTAAATAAGGAAAAACCTTTGTCGCAAAAGGTATGGCAGATTTCGCTCCTTGGGTAAAAGCGTCGTACGGCTTTACTTTTTTAAATACGGCAAAAAGAAAAATTACTAAAAATAAAACGGGTATAAAATACTTAGACACGATCTATCTCCTACAAAAAACTCTAACTAAAATCACGCCGATAACGGTAGATAGCAGTGTGGCTAAAATGGTTGGCAAAATAATATCGGCAGGAGATATAGAACCCATGGTCGTTCTAAGTCCCATAACCGAAGACGGAATAAGTTGCACGCTAGTTGCGTTTATAACGAAAAACATAGCGATAGCGTATCTAGTGTTAGGGTGTTTTTCAAGTTCTTCCACGCTCTTAATACCCATAGGCGTCGTCGCTCCGCTCATACCCAAAAGATTAGCCGAAAGGTTTAAGGAAACGTAATCGTTAGCTTTGTCGGGAAGTTTGCCGAAAAGAAGTCTATTTACGGGCTTAAAAAGACTAGCGATTTTTTTAGACAAACCGGAGTTTTCAAGCAGTTGAAAAACCCCTAGCCAAACGGCGTAAACGACCACCATTTTAACCGATAACGAAAGGGCTTTTTCCCCACCCGAAAGCATTGCTCCAAGCACTGCGTCGGGGTTAGCGATTATAAGTAAAAAAGTAGAGGCGATAAGCACTATTCCAAAAATTACGTTCATATAACAACTTTATGCCTAAATACTCTTGAATATGTAAAAAAAATGTGATAAAATAAAATGGTTAAATTATGCACTTAGAGGTGACGAATTTGAAAGGCAAATATTATATAACCACAGCGATAGCATACACGTCCGGAAAACCGCATATCGGCAACACGTACGAAGCGATTTTAGCCGATAGCATGGCTCGTTTTTATAGGCTTGACGGTTACGACGTAAGATTCCAAACGGGCACGGACGAACACGGTCAAAAGATTGAAGAAAAGGCAAAAAACGCAAACAAAACGCCCCAACAATTCGTTGACGGCGTTGCTAGCGAAATTCGTGATATTTGGGATATGGTGGGCGTTTCTTACGATAAGTTTATAAGAACTACCGATAATGACCACGTAAAGACCGTGCAAAGAATATTCAAAAAACTATACGAACAAGGGGATATATACAAGGGCTCGTACGAAGGTTGGTATTGCACCCCTTGCGAATCTTTTTGGACGGAAAGCCAACTAAAAGACGGCAAATGCCCCGATTGTGGTAGAGAAGTTAAAAAAGCCAACGAAGAAGCGTATTTCTTCAAAATGAGCAAATACGCAGACCGCTTGATGAAATATTACGAAGATAACCCTGATTTTATCGTGCCCGTTTCCCGCAAGAACGAAATGGTAAACAACTTTTTAAAACCAGGTTTACAAGATTTATGCGTTTCGAGAAGTTCTTTTAAGTGGGGAATTCCCGTTGATTTTGACGATAAACACGTCGTATACGTTTGGCTTGACGCGTTGACTAATTATATAACCGGTCTTGGATATACGGCAGACGGTAACGACGACCAACTTTATAAAGACTATTGGCCGTGTAACGTACACGTGGTTGGAAAGGACATAGTAAGATTCCACACTATTTACTGGCCTATCTTTTTGATGGCACTGGATATCCCCCTTCCAAAGCAAGTATACGGTCACGGATGGCTACTTCAAGAAGGCGGAAAGATGAGTAAATCCAAAGGCAACGTTATCTACGCCGACGATTTAGTAAAATTCTTTGGAAAGGACGCCGTAAGATACTACGTTCTAACGGCAATGCCACACGATAACGACGGAATTATTACTTGGGAAAGCGTTATCGAAACCATCAACAGCGATTTAGCAAACGTATTCGGCAACTTGGTTAGCCGTACGATTGCTATGAGCAACAAGTATTTCGACGGCAAGGTGGAAAACACCAACGTAAAAGAAGCTATCGACCAAGAACTTAAAGACGTTGCTACCTCTGCTTATGCAAAAGTAAGCAAAAAAATGGGCGAATACAAAATATCCGACGCAATTAGCGAGATTATGAGTATTTTCCGTAGAGCAAACAAATATATAGACGAAACTGCGCCTTGGGTGCTTGCCAAGGAAGAAAGCAACAGGGGCAGACTAGCAACCGTTTTATACAATCTAGTAGAAACCTTATCCATTGGATTGGCGCTTTTAACTCCGTTTATTCCAGACACCTGCAAAAAAGCCTTTGATATGCTAGGTGTAACTGCAAGAGATTATCAAGATTTAGATAAGTTCGGTTTAACCGAAACCACAAAAGTTACTGCAACTCCCGAAATATTATTCGCGCGTTTAGATTCAGCAAAGGTTATGGAACAAGTAAACAAAATGATAGAAGAAAAAAATAAAGAACAAGCAAAACCACAAGTACAATTACACGATCATTCTCTTAAACCACAAATAGAAATAGACGATTTTGCAAAGGTACAACTAAAAATAGCAAAAGTAATTGCATGTGAAAAGATTGAAAAAAGCAAAAAGTTATTAAAACTAACCGTCCAACTAGGCGAAGAAACCAGAACGGTAGTAAGTGGTATAGCGCTAGCATACTCTCCCGAATACTTAATCGGCAAAAAGTTGATGATGGTAACCAACTTAAAGCCTTGCAAACTATGTGGAATTATGAGTGAAGGTATGATAGTTTGCGCTGAAAACGATAAAGGCGAACTAGCATTCCTTACTCCCGAACGCGATATAGAAGACGGCAGTCAGGTGTTTTAATGTACGTTGATACCCACTGTCATCTTATAGACGAAAAACTTGCCGACAGTAAATCGGTTATACAAGAATTCGAGCGGTACGGTATTACTAAGGCGATTACTATGGGTTGTTGCGCCGATACGAGCGAAAAGGGCGCGTTGCTATCTAACGAATATAAAAGCGTATACTTTGGCTCAGGCGTACATCCTAGTGATGCGTATAAATTCAACAATCAAGAAGCCGATAGGGTAGTTGCTCTTTTAAGCCACCCGAAATGCGTTGCCGTTGGCGAAATTGGGCTTGACTATTATTGGGAAGGCTACGATAAAGCCGTGCAAAAACACGCCTTTATCACCCAACTAGAAATAGCAAACGAACACAAGTTACCCGTTTCCATACACATGCGTGACGCCACGGCGGACACCTTGGAAATTCTAAAAGAACACAAACCTATTTACGGTGGGGTTTTGCATTGTTTTGCAGGAAGCGTGGAAACTGCAAAAATCTTAATTAATATGGGATTTTATATATCCTTTGCAGGAACGCTTACATTTAAGAACGCAAACAAGGTGCTTGAAGTTGCAAAATTCCTTCCGGACGAGTTTTGTCTTACCGAAACGGATAGTCCCTTTCTTGCCCCACACCCGTATAGGGGGACGGTTAACACGCCCAAGCACGTTCCCGTTATATTAGAAAAACTTGCCCAAATTAAAGGTAGGGATATGGAAGTTATGGCAAGGGTAGTAATGCAAAACGCCTTGACGTTGTTTCCAAAACTAAAATAAATTTAAAAAGCAAAATAAAGCCCGAAAAGAATAATCAGACTTTATTTTGATTTTTTATATCATTTGTAAAAATGATTTCAGTAAAGATTTCTCTTTACGATAGTAGTATGGCTAAACGCCTTTGATTTATACAAACAATCGATAGGAAAAAAATGGAAAATCTAAAAACCCTTTTATATAGTCACGGAATAAATCTAAAAAAGGCGTACGGTCAAAACTTTTTGACCGACCAAACCTTGCTTGAAGATATAGTAAACCAATCGGGAATAGATAAAGATACTACCGTGCTAGAAATAGGACCGGGCGCAGGCGCGTTGACGGGCGAACTTTGCAAAAAAGCAAAAAAGGTAATCGCCTACGAAATAGACCAAAGACTAAAACCTCTTCTAGCGCAAACGGTAGGCGGATATTCTAACTTAGAAATCGTTTTCAAAGACGTTATGAAAGAAAAACTTAACGTTTTAGAACAAAAACTTGGCGATAACTACCTTTTAGTGGCAAATTTACCATATTACATAACCACGCCAATCGTAATGAATTTTTTAGAAAACTCTAAAAAACTAAATTCGCTAGTAATAATGGTACAAAAAGAAGTTGCACAGCGGTTTTGCGCACCTCCAAAAACTACCGACTACGGCGCGATAACGGTTGCTATAAATCTACGTGGAAAGGCAAAGATTATAAAACAAGTTCCAAGAGAGATGTTTACCCCACCGCCAAACGTCGATTCGGCTGTGGTAAAGATAGATATCGATAGAAAAAAATTGGAGTCGGTTGATTTAGACAAGGTGAGAGAAGTTGTAAAAATTGCCTTTTCAAGCAGAAGAAAAATGCTAGTAAACAACCTTATGAACGCTTATAAACTTGCTAGAACAGACGCCGAAACCCTTTTGATAAACTCTAACGTAAGTTTAACTGCAAGGGCAGAAGAACTAACTAGCGAACAATATATAACCTTATCTGAAAACTTAAAAAAATAACTATGCAAAACAAAAAGAAATTAGTAGTTGCAAGCGCAAACGCAGGCAAACTAAAAGAAATAAAAACTATATTATCCGAATTTGACGTTTCCGGATATAAAGAACACGGAATAGATATCGAGATAGAAGAAACGGGCACTACTTTTTATGAAAACGCGCTTATAAAAGCCAAAACCATAAGCGAAATCTTAGGCGTACCCGCACTTGCCGACGATAGTGGATTACAAGTAGACGCATTAGACGGCGCGCCGGGCGTGTACTCGGCAAGATACGCTGGCGACGGCGACGACGAACACAACAATCAACTATTACTAAAAAACCTAAAAGACGTTAAGGATAGAAGCGCAAGATTCGTTTGCGCGTTAGTTTACTACACTCCGGAAGGCGAAATTATCTCTGCTTACGGGGAAACCGAAGGCAAAATACTTTATGAAAAACAAGGTGAAAACGGTTTTGGATACGATCCGTTATTTTTTAGTAACGACCTAAACAAGAGCATGGGCGTAGCCACTGCCGAAGAAAAAAATTCGGTAAGCCACCGTTTCCGTGCGCTTAACGAACTCCGTAAAAAACTAAACCTAAAAAAATAGTATGATATATCAAAAACTACAAGATTTAATTGGCAACACTCCACTTCTTAAACTAAATAGAATAAAGGAAGAATTAGGGTTATTTGCCGATATCTACGCAAAACTTGAATATCTTAATCCAGCCGGCAGTATAAAAGATAGGGTTGCAAAAGCAATGCTAGACGACGCCGAAAAAAAAGGACTTATAAAAAAAGGCGCAACTATAATAGAGCCTACTAGCGGTAACACGGGAATCGGACTAGCAAGCGTATGCGCTCAACGTGGGTATAAAGCAGTTCTAACAATGCCAAACACTATGAGTCAAGAACGCATAAAACTACTAAAAGCTTACGGTGCAGAGGTGATTTTAACCGACGGCAGTTTAGGTATGCAAGGGGCGATAGATAAAGCCGTTGAACTAAAAAACCAAACGCCAAACAGTATTATTCCATCTCAATTTGATAATCCGTCTAATCCAAACGCCCATTATCAAACCACTGCAAAAGAGATATATTTAGACCTTGATAAAAAGGTGGACGTGCTAGTTGCAACGGTGGGATCGGCTGGAACGGTTAGTGGTATAGGTAAATACCTAAAAGAACAAAACCCAAACGTAAAGGTGGTTGCCGTGCAACCGGAAGAATCCAAAGTTTTAACGGGTGGAAAGGCAAACCCACATAAAATTCAAGGCATAGGCGCAAACTTTATCCCCAAAAACTACGATAAAAACGTGGTTGATTGCGTGATGGATGCAAGTTACCAAAAAGCAGTAAAAAACGCAAGATTACTAGCAACCAAGGAAGGACTTTTGTGTGGAATATCATCGGGCGCAGCCCTATCCGTCGCGATAGAACTAGCCTTAGACGAACGAAACAAAAACAAAAACGTTGTTGTAATACTACCCGACACGGGGGATAGGTATTTATCCACCGATTTGTTCGGTTAATATATTAACGAAGGACGGTAAACATGATAAGTTACGTAGAAAAATTAGTGGAAAGATTTCCCGAACTAAAACCTCAACAAAAAAGCATACAAGCATTTTGCGATGCAATCGTAAGTTCCTATAAAAAGGACGGCAAAGTTATGTTATGTGGAAACGGTGGAAGCGCTGCGGACGCCGAACACATCACGGGCGAATTACTAAAAGGGTTTATGACCAAACGCCCGCTATCTCCAAAAAAGATAAAGTTATTTAACAAATACTTTGAAAACCAAACGGACGCGCGTTTGCTTCAAGAAGGAATTCCAGCAGTACCGTTGGTATCTTTAATGAGTGGACTTACTGCGTTTATAAACGACGTAAGCCCCGAACTAGCGTACGCCCAAATGGTATTTGCTATGGGTAAAAAGCAAGACCTCTTGGTCGTAATATCCACGTCCGGCAATTCTATCAATACGGTAAAAGCGGCGCAAGCAGCAAAAGCAATGGGCATAAAAACGGTTGCGCTCGTTGGTAAAGACGGTGGAAAACTTGCAAGAATATGCGATATAGCAATTATCGCTCCCGCAAACCAAACTTATCAAGTACAAGAATATCATCTTCCAATATATCACGCAGTATGCGCAGAAGTGGAAAGGGTGCTATTCCCAGAATAATTAAAGGAGAAAATTAAAATGATATTAGCAATTGGCGAAATTTTAGCCGATATGATTGGCGAAAAAGCAGAAAGTGGAATGAATTTTAAAGCGTTTTGTGGTGGTGCGCCATTCAACGTAGCCGTAAACGCAAAAAACGCAGGGGCAAAGGTTGCTTTCGTTGGAAGGGTAGGTAGAGATCCCGTTGGCAAGTTTTTAATAAAGGAAGCAAAAAAAGCCAACTTAGAAAGACTTGATATACAAGAAGATACCGTTCGCAGCACCACTTTGGCTTTCGTAACGTTAACCGACGGCGAAAGGGATTTTGCTTTTTCAAGACACGATACGGCAGATTTTAACACCGATTTCGACAAAATAGATTTCGAAGGGTACGAAAACTTAAACCTTATTCACTTAGGCTCTTTAATGTTATCTGAAAAGCAAGGCAAAAAGTTTGCTCAAAAGGTAGTTAAAAAAGCAAAAAAACTAGGCAAAAAACTAAGTTTCGATATCAATTTCCGTATGGATATATATAGGGATTTTGAAGACGCTAAAAAAGCTTATAAACCTTTCGTTGAATCGGCTGATATAATCAAATTTTCAGACGACGAGTTGTTTGATTATACCGGCATAGACGGGCTTATTCCGGCAGTAAAAAGTATTTCTAAAAAAGATAAACTAGTGGTTGTAACCTTAGGTTCAAGGGGAAGCGCGTATTTTTATAACGATATATCGGGCACCGTACCAACCGAAAAGGTTAAACCTATCGACACGACGGGGGCAGGCGACGCCTTCTTCGGCACTTTGCTTGCTCATTTAGAAGGCAAAGAATTTACCCAAGAAAACATTGAAAACGCAATGGTAAAAGCCAATAAAGCTGGTGCGGACGCAACCCAATTTTTAGGCGCAATCAAACTTTAATATAGGATGGATTTAAGATGAGTGACTTAGCAAAAATCGTAAGACAACCGATATTTTTCGAAAGAAACAGAGTATATAGAATTTATAAAGGTGGCATGCCTTATAAAGAACTTTTTAACGACGGATACGACGATGGAACGGACAATATGTTTCCAGAAGAATGGATTGCAAGTAAAGTAAAGGCAATTAACCCCAAGTATTTTGGCGAAAGGGACGGCGTTGCCGTTATAAAAGGAACTAAGGTTTTCTTTGACGATTTATTAAACGATTATCCACAAGAACTTTTAGGACATAGAAAATACGATTGTCTAGTAAAATTTTTAGACAGTGCAACTAGACTTCCTTTCCAAGTACACCCCACCAAAGAATTTAGTAGAAAGAACTTTAATAGCGACTACGGCAAAACGGAAGCTTGGTTAGTAGTTGCCACTCGCCCGGGTGCAAAATTATACTTTGGTTTTAAGGATAAAATTACCAAAGAACAACTTTCTATTTTAGAAGAAAGAAGTGAAGTTGAAAAGGATATAATGGGCAATCTTTTAGCTGGCGTACAAGCAAAAGTCGGGGATATATGGCTTATAAAAGCAGGTTTAATTCACGCAATTGGCGCAGGCTGTACGATTGTTGAAGTGCAAGAACCAACCGACTTTACTATACAACCCGAACGTTGGTGTATGGACTATCATATAAGTTACGAAGAAGAGTATATCGGACTTTCAAAAGACGTTGCGTTAGATAGTATAAACTACGATATTTACGGAGACGCCGCAAAGGAATTTGCAAAGGTAACTCCAACCGTAGAAATAGATACTCCTACTTATAAAAAGGAAAACCTTATCACTTATAAAGACACCACTTGTTTTGCGGAAAACCGTCATATCATCAAAGACGGTGGAAGCTTCGTTATGGACTTTGCTCCGTCTGTATTTATATGTTTAGACGGCAACGCAAAAATCGTTGGCGATGGTTACGAAAAAGATATTAAAAAAGGCGATTATTTCTATCTTCCTTTCGTTGCAGAAGGTAAATTTAAGGTTGTATCGGACACTCAGGCAACCTTAATCGAATGTTTGCCAAGCAAACAAGATTAGTATACCAAGCGTTATATAACTATATATAAAAAACACATAGCCAAAAGGGATAAATGTTTAGAATACCCCTTGCAAAATAGTGTTTTGTATAGTATTATAAATTTAGTAAAAATTGGTTAAAAACCAACGGAGGATTTTATGAGAAAAATATTTGACGGGCATTTACATACTTTTAGATTTAAAGTGTCCGTAAGAGAATCGATTGACCTATTCCGTCGTCAGTTCGAGCGTTTTAACATTAAAAAATGCACCTTTTTAAGTTTACCATGCGATCCCGTATACGGAAGAACGGGACTTGAAGTTACCGACAGCACGGATAATATCAAATCTATCTATTTCAAAAAGATATTTTCCCCAGATGCATACGCATACGCTGGGTTAGAGTATAAGCACTTAGATTTAAAAGATACTAAGGCAGTTGCCGAAGATTTACTCCGTCAAGTAAAGGAATATAAAAAGGTTGGATTTGACGGTATGAAAATGTATGAAGGTCACCCCAACATGCACCAAGTACTTGGTTATAAACTTACCGACGAAGTATACGATTTATATTTAGATTATTGCGAAAAAGAAAATTTCCCAATAATTATGCACCTAGCAAACCCACCTTATATGTGGGAATTTGATAAAGTAGACGAATATTGGCGTAACCGTGGTTGTTATTTTGGACCAGAATTTCCAACCTTTAACGATTTACACAAAGAAGTAATCGGAATGATGGAAAAACACCCAAAACTCAACTTTACTTTAGCGCACTGGGGATTTTTGACTTTCAATAAAGAAATGGCAGAAAAGTTTATGTCCTTTGAGAACACCAAACTTGATATTTGCCCAGGTGGCGATAATTTCTTTGAAGTATTAGAAGATAAAGAATATTGGTTGCCTTTTATAGAAAAATATCAAGATAGAATGTTCTACGGCACGGACTCTTATAACTTTGAATACGACAACGAAGAAAATTGGCTTAGAGCAACGGGCGCAAGACCAGAATTCGTACAAAGATGGCTAAGCGAAGATAACGAATACGTTTACGCTGGCAAAACCTTCAAGGGCGTTAAACTTCCCAAAGAAATTCAAGATAAGATTTATTTTGATAATCTTTACAAAATGCTTGGCGAACCTAACCAAGTTGATTTAGATTACTTTATTACAAAGTGTGACGAATTATTAAAGACGGTTGATGAAAATTCACTAGATAGATATAATCTCTGGTGTATGAAAAACGATTTTGAAACTATGAAGAAAAAAGGAGTGTTAGAATACTATGGCTAACGTAGCGAAAGTTGCAATTTTAGGTTGTGGAGCAAGAGGAGCAGGATACGGCAAGCATATGTTTTCCAATCCGGATAAATATAAAATCGTATCCATTTGCGATATCAATACTAAAATTTTGGATAGATACTCAAAAGAATGGGGTGTAGATTCAGCAAATCTATTCACCGACGAAAATGAATTTTTAAAAGAAAAAAGGGCAGATATATTAGTTATCGGCACGCAAGACCGTGATCACGTTAGAATGTGTATAAAAGCGTTAGAACTAGGCTATCACATTTTACTTGAAAAGCCCATTTCTCCTATAAAAGAAGAGCTTCTAGCACTTTTAGAAACGCACAAAAAGCATCCGCAAAACGTAGTAGTATGCCACGTTTTAAGATACGCTCCTGCCTTTGTAAAAATCAAGGAACTTTTATCTTCCAAAGCAATCGGCGAATTAAGACTTATCGAATGGACCGAACAAGTTGCTTTCTGGCACCAAGCGCACAGTTTCGTACGTGGCAATTGGCGTAGAGACGACCAAACTTCGCCTATGATAATGCAAAAATGCTGTCACGACTTAGACCTTTTACAATACTACGTAGGCGACAAATGTGAAAGCGTATATTCTACCGGCGATTTATCTTTCTTTAAGGAAGAATTCCAACCCGAAGGCGCTGCCGACAACTGCTACGATTGTAAATATAGAAACACTTGTCCATACAGCGCGGAATACGGCTATATCGAAAGATGGCACGAAAAGGGCGATCCAAAAGACTTATGGCCGTTTAACGTTTGTTGCTCGGACGTACCTTTAACCGAAGAAAAGCTAAGGGAAGCGTATAGAACCAACCAATACGGCAAATGCGTGTTCAAGTGCGATAACTGCGTTGTTGACAACCAAATGGTTAATATGAAATTTAAAAACGGCGTAAAAGTAAACCTTACTATGACCGGCTTTACGGCAGTTCCGGGAAGAAAAGCAACCTTCTACGGCACTTTGGGCGAAATCCGTTTCGACGACTTTGCAGACTTTATCGAAGTGGTAGAGTTTGGAAAAACTCCCGTTCGCTACAACATTTCCGAACTAGTTGATACCGACAAAGCAGGTTACGGTCACGGCGGTGGCGACGTTATTATGGTGGACAGCCTTTACGATATGATTTATAATAAAGATAGCAAGGTAACCACTTCTTTAGAAGCCTCCGTTGAAAGTCACTTAATGGCGCTTTGCGCAGAAGAATCTAGAAAGAGTGGCAACGTTGTTAAAGTTCACGAAGAAGAATAATTATATTAATACTAAAAAACAAAAAACCTTTGGAATTACCAAAGGTTTTTTATTTACCTATAATTTATTTTGCTTGCATTATATCGGTAATATCCCAAATAATACACTTTAAATCGTACTCGTCAAGGCTTTCCTTGGTTGCATTTTTAAGCAACTCGTTCGCTCTATCAATAACGTATTGATAGTTAATTTTAGAAGGCTCACCCAATAGTTCAAGAAGATTATCTCTATATATTTTTTTAAGATATTTTTGGTCAAGTTTTATACCTTTAAACTTTTGGTTGCCGTAAAAATGTTCGGTGTCCGTTTCAAAAAAGTTTCTAACGAAATCTGGTCTACGATGGAAAGCCGTTTTCCAGTTATCCACGCCGTTCTTTTCAAATTGATAAAGGTCGGTGCCGTAACAAATACGATCGGCATACTTTTCAATAAAAGATTTCCACCAAACGATATCGTCGTCAATCATCTCGAAATATTGTTCGCCACCGGGGGTAACGTCAAGGCGAGTGTTAGGGTAGGACATAAACTTTAACATAAGTTCTCTGTTATGTACTAAAAATCCCCAATGGGCAAGCGTAAGATTGATGTTAGGGAACTTTTTCAAAATTCCAAACGCTTCGTTAATTAAATGGTCAAAAGAAGGGAAGGATTCGTCGTACAAACAACCTCTATTTATCCAATACTCGTCAAGTTTTTCTTTATCCCAAAAAACTCTCGGGTGGGCAAGGTGCATAATAATCGGTTTACCTTGTTCTTCCATATAAGCGTAAAACTTATCGTAACGCGCGTCGTCTAGTGGGAAGTTGATAAACTTGCGATACTTTGGCATACCTTCAAGCATCTTAAACCCGTCGAATCCGTTGGATAAATATTCTTTTGCTTGACGCAAAAGGTCGTCTTGCATATCCTTTTCGGATAGAGAATAATCGTATTCTAACCCAGCGTAAGCGTACGCGTTGGGGGAGAACATTGCTTTATAATATAACGCCTTTGAATTTTGCAAAATATCGTTTCCCACAGCCCCGTGCGATGGAATAGATAAAAAACAATATTTATCCGTACCCGTTTCTTCAAATTCTTGTTTGAAAATTTCCACCGATTCTCTAACGGGAACTTTAAACGTAAAATGTAAATGTCCTTCAAAAACTTTAAGTTTGTTATCCATAATTTCTCCTTATTAACCAAAGAAAGTTAAATAACCATCTTTTTTCAAACTTTCAAAATCGTGTTCCATACACCAAAGGTCGTATCCGTCAAGCGTTTCTCTGTTGGGGAATAACGGCTTAAACCTTTCAATTTGATTTTTACACCAATTAAAATCGATAGGTTTAGGTAACCCCAATTCTTTTAAGAGATTATCGTGCAAAATAAGTTTTTGCAATTTTTTAGGCAGTTTAATACCCTTATAATCAGTGCCAACGTAATTAAATTGTTTGTTAGAAGATAAAAAGTTAACCACTAACTCGGTGCGTGTACTAATAGATTTTTGCCAATCTTTTTCGTTAGTGTATTCAAACTGATAAAGGTCTGTGCCATGCTTAAATCTAGTTGGGTTTTTCTTAATAAAATCAATCCACCAATCACGGTTTTTGCCGTTACAAATCTCTAAAATTTGTTCGCCACCGGGAGTAATATCAAAACAAGTATAAGGGTAAGAAAGGAACTTTTGCGCAAGATCAATATCTTCCCCCATAAAACCCGTATGCGCAAGCGTAAGTCTAAGGTTAGGGTGTCTATCTAAAACGCTAAAAATATCGTCTAGAAAATCGTAAAAAGAAGGGAAAGTATCATCGTAATAATTTCCGTGGTCAATCCAAGTTTGTGGAATTTTGTTTATATCCCAAAAGATTTTGGGGTGTGCTAGGTGCATTAAAACGGGCACGGAATTTTGTTCTAAATAATCCCATAACGGCGCATAGCAATCGTCTATAAACTTAACGCCAAGTTTTTTGTAGTATGGTGGATAACCTTCAAGCATTTTAAGTCCGTCGAACCCTGCTTCCATATACTCTTTAATTTGTTTAAGATAAAAATCGGCACGCTCGTTAACGGGCATAGAGTAATCGTGTTCAAGACCAGCAAAAGCGTATGCGTCGGGTGCAAAAGTCGCCTTGTAATAAAGGGCTTTTAAGTTATCTAAAAGATTGACGTCTCCACCACACATTCTAGTATATATGGGTGCTGCCAAAAAACAAAACTTGTTAATATTTAAAAGTTCAAATTCTCTATCGTATATATAAACGGATTCTCTTAAAGGCACTCTAAAACAAGTGTGTATATGCCCGTCGAAAAGCTTGATTTTGTTTTTCATAAAAATCTCCTGTGTAAAATCATAGGTTAAAGTGGACGTTGTTCGTTAGAAAGGAAGGCAAACGCAAGGGCGTTTGGACCTAAATGACAGCCGATAACCGGTCCCATCAAACGAATCTCCGTTTGTAGTTTATAAGACGTTTTTAAGGTTTCGGCAACGTAGCAAGCCATTTCTTCGTTACCTGAATGCACAACGTAAACGGTGGGGTAGTCTTTATTAACGGTGTATTTTTCAAACTCTTTAACGGCAGTAGAAAGCGCGTGTTTAAGACCGGCGGACTGCTTGTATCTAACTATCTTTCCGTCTTTATTAAACACTAAAATAGGCTTTACTTTTAGCATAGTTCCCGCCATTTGTGAATGGGAATTATACTTTTGCCCACGTTTTAAGTATGCAATGTTATCCACCACGATAAAATGTTGAAGTTTACTTTTCACCGATTGAATATAATCGTAAGTTTCCTTTAAGGTTTTGCCACGGTTACGCATATCGATAGCAATTCTAACTAGTATGGCTTGACCGATAGTAGCAGAATTACTTTCAATACAAAGACAGTTAAAGTCGGGGTATTCTTGTTTTACCTTAGCCACTGCGGCGGCGGCAACTTCCACCGTTTTTGAGATGCCGTAACTAATGGTAATATGAATAAGGTTATTAACCCCCGATTTAGCAAGACTAGCAAAATATTCTTGATGAACGTAAGCGTTGTTCATTTCGGTTTTACAAACAGCGCCTTTACTTAAATTATCAAAAAACTCTTGATATTGGTTTTGTGAAGTAAATTGGTCTAAAAACTCACTTTTTTGACCGTCTTTTTCCATAGTTAAAGACAAGGGAAGAAGGTAAATATCGTTCTCTTTAATTTCAGTCGAATATAGATCGCAAGTAGAATCGGTTGAAACGTCAAAATTCTTCATTAAAAAACTCCTTTACTACTAGAATAATTGTAACACAAACGCAAGTGCGTATCAATGGATTTTTAAAACTAAATTTGGGATTTATATCGTTTTAAGTTTCTATAATAAGTTTGCACGCTTTTAAACCCCGATTTATAAATAAGCTCGGTAATACTATCCGTTGATCCAATCTCTAATTGCTCTTTAATAAAAGCAATTCTAATATCGTTAAGGTACTCGTTAATACTTTGCCTAATGTATTGATGGAAGGTCCTCGAAACGTGCGCCTCGGTATATCCAAGTTTTTTAGCAATCCAGGGAAGAGAGATATCTTCTCTAAAATTTTCGTCTATGGTTTGCAAGATTTCCTTAATCAAATTTTGCGAAACCTTTCTCTCGCTTTTAACGAAAGAAATTTTGTCGGCAAGAAGGGAAAGAATAAGCCTAACCCCAGCGTCACTAACTAGATTAGAGCAGTCTGATAAAAGAACTCTATCGGCAATCTCCAAAATTTGATTAACTAAATTAGCGTCGGTAATAAGTGGATTTTCCACTTGATAATCTTTTTTGTCGGCAAAAAACCAATCGGAATTTTTTGCGGGAATAATAATAACCGCATCGTCCTTTTTATCGGTGTTTTCGTCCTTATAAGAATGTATGTCGTAACGACTAAAAAAGGCAATTTGTCCGTCGCCAACGTGGTATTCGTTCCCGTTATGCTGAATATCAAAACTTCCCTTTTTAACCACCAGTATTTCCACGTGCGAGTGAAAATGCGGACGATAAGTGTGGTTAACGTTACGGTGAACGGATATCGCTTGAATTCTTTCTCTTGAAACTTCGTAATATGCTTTCATACCACAATAATATCATAAAACGATAATAAAATACAATAGTATGGTATATATTTTGGGAAAATTTTTTGTTACAATATAAAAAAAGACAAAAGGAGAAGGTTTTATGATAACTGCAAAAGACCTTACTTTAGAAGAAAAATTCTTGTTGCTAACGGGCAGAGATATGTGGAGACTTACAAACGCAAACGGCAAGCTTCCTGAAATATTTATGTGCGACGGCCCAAGTGGTTTAAGAATGGAAATTTTAGACGAAAACGGTGAAAAGACGGGAACTATTCCCGCAACTGCAATGCCGACTATCTCTCAACTAGCAAACAGTTGGAATAGAGAAACGGTTTATCTAAACGGCAAAACTATTGCCGACGAATACGTGGAACACGGCGCGCACATAAACCTTGCGCCGGGTGTAAACATAAAACGCTCTCCGTTATGTGGAAGAAACTTTGAATACTTTTCAGAAGACCCGTATTTGGCTGGCGCCCTTTCATACGAGTACATAAAAGGCGTTCAAGATAAAGGCATCGGCACGAGCTTAAAACACTTTTGCGCTAACAATAAGGAAAGTTATAGAGTATCGGCGTCAAGCGAAGTGGACGAAAGAACTTTAAGGGAAATTTATCTAACCCCCTTTGAAATGGCGTTAAAAGCAAAACCTTGGACGGTTATGTGTAGTTATAATCTAATCAACGGGGTATACGCATCCGAAAACAAAAAACTACTTAAAAAGGTTTTAAGGGACGAGTTTGGCTTCAACGGAGTTATAATGTCCGACTGGGGTGCAGTTGGCAATAGATACAAAGCCTTAAAAGCTACTTTGGACTTGCAAATGCCATACCATAGATGCGCGCTTCCAGAGTTAAAAGACGCCTATGAAAAAGGTCTTATAACCGACGAAGAGATTGATTATTGCGTAAACAATATAATCGATTTAATATATAAATGTCACAGCCAAAACACCAAAGTAGAATACACTAAGGAACAACGCCACCAAAACGCAGTTGAAATTGCAAAAGAAGGCGTGGTAATGCTTAAAAACGACAACGATTTATTGCCGATAAAAGGCAAAAAAGTTATGGTAGTAACTGCCGATGGTCCTATTCCAAGGATAGGTGGCACGGGCTCGGCTAACGTAAGCGCGGACTTCAAGTTCATAAAACTTTGCGACTTATTGCAAGAAAAAGATCCAACCGGTAGTTATAACCCCGTGTATACGCTTAACCCAATTTATACCCAATGCGCAGAAGTGGACGCAGTTTTAATCACCTGTTTTGCTGAGGCAGAAGGGGAAGCGTACGATAGAACTAGTTTACAAATAAGCAAGTTTGCAATCGAATGTATAGAAGAAATAAGTAAACACAACAAAAACATAATTTTATTAGTATACGCAGGCTCGGCAATAGAAACGGGCGATTGGATAGACAAGGTATCTTCGCTTATCTATTGTGGATACGGTGGCGAGGGTATTGACCAAGCGCTAGCAAGCATAATAACGGGCGAAGTTTCCCCAAGTGGAAAACTAGCAGAAACTTTCCCCGTAAGTTTAGACCAAGCCTCTTGTAAGTTTAACCAAATAAACGGATTTTTAGAAGACTATTCGGAAAAATTAATGGTGGGTTATCGTTACTACGATACTTATAACAAACAAGTTGGCTTCCCATTTGGCTACGGGCTTTCATACGCTAAATTCGAATATTCGGATATGCAAATCAAAAAACTTGGAGATACCGACTTTGAAGTAAGTTACACTATCACCAACACGTCAAAGGTAGACGCAAAAGAAGTATCACAGCTATACGTAAAACACATATTACCAAGGGTAATAAGACCCGAAAAGGAATTAAAAGGCTTTTCAAAGGACCTTATAAAAGCAGGCGAAAGCAAACGAATTACGTTAAAGTTAGACTTCCGTTCGTTCGCATACTATAACGTATCGTTAGACGCATGGCACGTGGAAAACGCCACTTATGAAATTATGGTTGGCGCATCTTCAAGGGATATAAAACTAACCCAAAAAATAAAGATTGAACGTGCGGACGAAACGCAAAATTCAACCTATACTCATATAATTGGTTCATAACGTAAACGTTAAAAACAAAAGCGTGTAACTTTTAAAGAGTTATGCGCTTTTTTAGTTGTAATAAAAAGGGATAAAAAACAAAAGAATAAAAAACGAAAAATGCAAAAAACTTTTATAAATATAAAAAATAATATGGCATTTTTCTTGACAAGGATAAAAAATTTGAGTAATATAATAAGGCTACGTGAGGGTGGCGGAATTGGCAGACGCGTACGTTTGAGGGGCGTATGGTTATCCGTGTGGGTTCAAGTCCCATCCTTCACACCAAAACAAAAAGACCAACCGAAAGGTGTGGTCTTTTTTGTTTTGTGGATGGGACTTGAATAGGGAGCTAGCAAACTTGTTTGCGTGTCCGCCAAGGGCGGAAAAACAGTCCAGTGGACTGTTTTGCGGGTATGGTCGTCACAGAGCGAAAGTCCCATCCTTCACACCAAATAAAACGACCAACCGAAAGGCTTGGTCTTTTTTTTGTTTACAAGTGCAAGATGCAAATCTTGACTTTTCATATGGTAGGTTGTATAATTTATATGGAAAACCTTATAAATTTCTTTATGTGAAAACATAAACGTATAGGAGATTGTTGATGAAAAAGAATTTATCGCCAAAAGCATATATTTATCCTATGCCCGTACTGATAGTGGGCACTTACGACGAGCAAGGAGTTCCAAACGCAATGAACGCTGCTTGGGGAATGGTTTGCGATACGAATCAGGTGGCGATATGCCTATCTGCAACGCATAAAACGGTAAAAAATCTACTTAAAACCAAAGCATTTACCGTGGCGATGGCTGATAAAGACAATCTTATTCCAGCCGATTACGTGGGTATAGTTTCGGCAAATAAAGTTACGGAAAAAATTAAAAAAACGGGTTGGACGATACAAAAATCAACCAACGTTAACGCGCCTATTATCGAGCAACTCCCACTCACGTTAGAGTGCAAGTTGATTAGTTACGATACTCAGAGTGAAATTTGCGTTGGGGAAGTAGTCAACGTTCTAGCCGACGAGAGTATTTTGGACCAAAAAGGTAAAATTGACCTTAATAAGTTTAAGCCTTTGTGTTACGACTGTGATACTCACGGATATTATACGTTAGGCGAAAGGGTAGGAAGTGCTTTTTCGGACGGAAACAAACTAAGATGAAAAGTGCAATAATTACGGGCGCTAGTGGTGGTATGGGTTACCAAACGGCAACCCTTTTAGCGAAAAACGGATATACCGTGTTTGCGTTAGATAAAAATGCTTGCGAACGTGTGGATAACCTAATTCCGATACAAGTGGACGTCACTAACGTTGAAAGTGTAAAAAGCGCATATGAACAAGTGTTAAATTATACGGATACCGTAGACGTAATAATTCATTTTGCCGGCGTTTATATGCTTGATTCTTTAATAGAAATATCCGACCAAGACTTTCAAAAGATATTTTCTATTAACCTATTCGGCGCTTTTTACGTCAACAAAATCTTTATGCCCCTACTAAAAAAGGGTAGTAAAATCTTGATGACGACGAGCGAACTTGCCCCGTTAGACCCATTGCCGTTTACGGGGATTTACGCAATAAGCAAAAGTGCGTTGGATAAATACGCCTATTCGCTAAAAATGGAATTGCAACTACTTGGAATAAACGTTTCAGTTGTTCGTGCAGGGGCAGTAAGCACGGGTATGCTAGGCGTTTCAACCGACGCGCTAGAAAAGTTTTGCAAAAAGACCACTAATTATGAGTGTAATGCAAAAAAATTCAAAAAAATCGTTGATAGCGTGGAATCAAAAAGCCTTCCACCAATACGCATAGCGCAAAAGGTTTATAAAATAATAAAAAAGAAAAAACCTAAATTTGCATATAAAATTAATAGAAACAAACTTTTATTATTACTAAATGCATTGCCTAACGCTTGGCAGTTTGGTATAATAAAAAATATATTAAAAAACCCTAAAAACAAATAGTTAACGGAGCAGGAATATGTATTACATCGGCTTAGATATCGGCGGAACTAAATGCGCGGCAACTCTCGGAAAAGCAACCGAAAGTTTACCAATTATACAAGATAAAGAATACTTTTTAACGGCAGGTCAAAACCCAACGGTCATACTAGAAAAGTTTTCAGCTTTTATCGAAAAACATCTAAAAGACAAACAAATACAAGGCATAGGCATCTCTTGTGGTGGGCCACTAGATAGCAAAAGGGGAATAATTATGCGCCCCCCAAGTTTGCCTTTATGGGACGATATCCATATCGTTGAATATTTTGAAAACAAATTCAATATCAAAACCTATTTACAAAACGACGCGAACGCGTGCGCCGTTGCCGAATGGAAATTCGGTGCGGGAAAGGGTAGTGATAACGTTGTGTTTTTAACTTTCGGCACGGGTTTTGGCGCAGGTCTTATATTAGACGGAAAACTATACTCCGGTCAAAACGACAACGCAGGCGAAATCGGTCACGTAAGACTAACGGCAAGCGGTCCTTTGGGTTATTATAAACACGGTTCTTGCGAAGGATATTGCAGTGGCTCTGGCATAGCAAGACTTGCTTTAATTATAGCAAAACAAAAACGTTATAAAGATAGTTTTGAAGAGTATAAAAAAGCCGTTGGCGACGAAATCTCGGCAAAAACCATTGCCGAACACGCAAGACTAGGCAACGAATTTTGCAAGGCAGTTTATAGAAAAAGTGGTATAATGCTAGGCAGAACGTTAAGTATTCTAGTAGACGTTATAAACCCACAAAAAATCGTTATCGGCGGGGTATATATGCGTTCGCACGATTTACTATACCCACACGCAATAAAAGTAATGAAAAAAGAGTGTTTGTCGTATAGTCTAAGCGTGGTTGAAGTGCTTCCGGCAGGACTATCTGAAAACATTGGCGACTACGCAGCTCTTGCCCTTGCAATCGGCGATTATTAAAGATTATTAAAAATAAACAAAAGAAAAAACACTCCGAAAGGGCGTCACTCTTAGGGATTTTTACTTTAAGACAAAAGTGTAGCCCACTATACTTCGCAAAAAGCGAAATATGGTGGGCTTTATCTTTACCACAAAAGATTAGGTTAATATAGTTATATTTTTAGCCTTGTGGCTAAAAGTGATATGCAAAACAAGTTTTGCGTTAGATTGCGACTTGCAGTCGCAGTTATATTAAATAAATCCTTAACTCGCCGTAGGCGAATATAACTGCCGATAGGCAATATAACTTGCGTAAGCAAATCTAACAAATCCGTTCACGGATTTATTTAGTTGTCGCAATTCCCTACGGGAAGAGCGACAAGCGGAGTGTTTTTTGGTTTATTATGCTTTTTCAACCATCTCGGCTAAACGTTTTACGCTATAACCAGCAAGGTCTAAATATTTATACAAATAATCTTTTCCGAACTGCTTTAATGCAGAATAAAAAGATAATTCCAAACTAAGCGCGCCCTTATAATCAATTTCTTTAAGAGCTTTTGCAAAATCTTGCCAATCGGTATATCCAAGACCGGGAATTAGGTGAGAGTCAATTCCACCTCTATTATCGTGAATATGCAAAAGTTCAATTCTATCACCAAGTTCTCTAACGGCTTGTGCAGGTTGAATATTGTGCATATAAACGTGCCCTGTGTCTAGGCAAGCGCAAAAAGCATTTCTATCGTTTAGCCCGTCAACGTATTTTATCATATCTTGCGGGGTGGAACAACCCGTTTGAACGTAACACCCACAATCTTTATCAAAAGTAAACATATCTTCCACGCCGTTTTTAACGCCAAACTCTAAAAGGGTAGGTCTAAGTTTAGAAAACTCTTTCATGTTTATTTCATAGTCCCTTTGTTTTGCATCTTGGTCGATAGGTTTTCCGTAAGGGCAAACGATTGAATTTATTGGGTGAATAACGATATATTTACTGCCTAAAATTGCAGTAGCCTCTATTTCACGTTTAAGTTGGTCAAGCACCTTTTTACTAAATTGGTGTGGATTATCATAATCGAAATCCGAAGGCAAAGTGGCGTGTGTTTGAAAAACGTTTAACCCTTCGCCCTCGATAATTCGTCTTTGTTCTTTGAAAAAATCCACCCAAGTCTGACGGGGATTGTTAAAGATAGATGGGATTTCTGCCCAATTTTCGCAAATGCTATAATCAAGACCGTCAAACCCTGACTTTTTAAGAGTTTTACAAACGTTTTCCGTGGTGTCAAGATTTTTTAAGGTAGATTCAAAAATTATAGAAGTTTTCATAAAATTACTCCTTAATGGAACTAGTCACGGCTTTTGCTGATAGGTAGGAAGTTTCTATATATCTCCAAGCAAGGGCCTTTCCGTATTTAGCAATGGTTGAAATTATAAGTTCAAGGTTAAAATTACCGTTATAGTTAATTTCTTTAAGTGCCTTTACAAACTCAAACCAATCGATATCTCCAAGACCGATACATTGGTGTGCGTCGGTGTGGTGGTTATCGTGGACGTGCAAAACCTCCAACTTATCGCCAAGCGTTCTAACTGCATTGGGAACGTCGTGCCAAAGAACGTTCATATGTCCAGTATCAAGGCAAGCGCAAAAACACTCGGGGCAGTCAAGTCCGTCAAGATATCTCACCATATCTTCTGGGGAAGAATAACCCGTATCAACCATATGGCGAGAATGTAAGGAGAATAAAAACATATTTTCCAAACAAGCCTTAACGCCAAATTCCTTTAAGGCAGGTTTTAATTTGCTAATTTGTTTAACGTTAGTAAAGAAATCGTCGTTTTTTCTTTCCACGTCAACTTCTTCACGGAAGGGCATAATGCACTTTGTAATGGGGTGTAAAACCATATGTTTGCACCCTAAAATATTAGTCGCCTCAATTTCCTTTTTATAATGGTCGATAACCTTTTGGGTGTATTCAAAAGGGTAATCGGCATCAAAATCCGAGCGGTAAGTGGCGTGTGTTTGGCAAACTTCAAGCCCTTCTCCCTCAATCATTTTGCGTTGTTCCTTAAAGTGATTAACCCATTTTTCTCGGGGCATCAAATATATAGGGTTTATAACTCCACCACCACGCCCAACGGCGTAATCAAGCCCTTCAAACCCGATATTTTTAAGTTTTTTTAACGATTCAACTTGACTATCGGCAATGGTATTATTAAAAAAATCCTCGCCGTAATTAATGGTAATTTTCATAGAATAACTCCAATTTTTTACTAACAAAAAAATTCTATCACTTAAAAAGTTAAAAGTCAATACGCAAAATCTAATAAACGGCGAACTTTCTACAAACAAATAATCAGTTGACAAAGATAAATTAAAGATATATAATTACCCGTATGAATATCGTTATAGTAGGCGTTGGCAAAGTAGGCAAAACGCTAGCATCAAATTTCATTAACGAACTTCACGACGTAACGGTAATAGACGTAGATCGTGCAGAACTAGAAGGTGTGGTTAACCACTACGACGTTCAAGGCGTGGTTGGCAACGGCATTGAAAGGGAAACTTTGGATAATGCAAACGTATCCGAAGCCGACCTATTTATTGCGTGCACTCCAAGGGACGAACTAAACGTTTTAACGTGTTTGCTTGCAAAAAAAGCAGGCGCAAAATTCACCATTGCTCGTGTAAGGCAACCAGAACTATTTAGCGAAGTGCAAAATCTTCGCAAAGACTTGGGCGTAGATTTATTGTTCAATCCGGACAGAACGACGGCAGAAGAAATTGCGCGCACCCTTAAATATCCGTCTGCAAAGAACGTGGAAGTATTCGCAGGGGGAAGGGCGTTGCTAGTTGAATTTGAAATAGAACAAGGCAACCCAATCGTAGATAAAGACCTTATGACCGTATCTAGAGAAACGGGCGTATCGGTTTTATTTGCCGTTGTAAAACGTGGCAACAAAGTATATATACCTCACGGTGATTTCGTTATTCGTCAAGGCGACGGGGTAATGATAATCGGTTCTGAGAAAGACATAAACGAATTTAGCAAAAAGCTAAAAATATTTAAACCTAGTTCCAAGTCCGTTATATTAGTTGGTGGAAGCAAAATATCTTATATGTTAGCAGAAAACTTGCTTAAAAACGGAGTAGACGTAAAGATAATAGAAAAAGACAAAGGAATTTGTTATAAACTTGCAGAAGAATTACCTTCTGCGACTATAATTCACGGGGACGGCATAGACCAAAGTTTACTTGAAGAAGAAAACGTTTCTCGCACGGACGCCTTGGTATCTCTTACCGATCAGGACGAAAGCAACGTTATGATATCTTTATACGCGCTACAAAAAAAGGTGGATAAAGTAGTAACCAAAGTAAATCGCACGTCCACGTTAGAAATGGCAGAAAACATTGGTCTTGACACGGTTGTATCTCCACGAAACGCAGTTGCAAACCAAATTATAGGTTTTGTAAGAGCGCACCAATCAAAATTTGGCAAAGGGTTAACCACCTTATATAAACTAGCGCCAAACGTAGACGCGATTGAATTTACCGTAGACGAAACTTTTAAGTATTTAGACCAACCGTTAAAAAAATTAAAACTTCGTTCAGGTTCGCTTATTGCAGGTATCGTAAGAGACGAGGGTTTCGTTCTCCCCACGGGTTTTACCACCATTAAAGCAACCGACAGGGTAATAGTGGTAACCTCCATAAAACAAGTAACCGACTTGCAAGAAATTTTCAGGTAAAATATGAACTATAAAATAGTTTTTAACACTCTCGGCAAAGTGCTAGTTATATTAGCGCTCGTAATGTGTATACCAATGGTGGTAGGCTTAATCTATCAAGACGGCTCGTTGCTAAGTTTTCTCGTAACGATAGGTCTATCGCTATCGATTGGGTTGCCCCTTTCGTTAATGAAATTGGGCGACAAATCTCTGCACGCAAAAGAAGGCTTCGTTATAGTTGCGCTTTGCTGGATAACAATGTCTTTAATGGGGGCGTTGCCCTTTATAATAAGTGGTTCAATCCCCAACTTTTTTGATGCTTTTTTTGAAACCGTTTCTGGATTTACCACTACGGGTAGTTCCATTTTATCCTTAGACGAAACTGGCACTTTGTTACCCAAAGGCATAATGTTTTGGCGTATATTTACCCATTGGCTAGGTGGTATGGGGGTATTAGTATTCGTTTTAGCAATACTTCCGTCCACGGGCGAATCAATGTACATTATGCGCGCAGAAGCGCCGGGTCCATCATCATCTAAACTCGTAAGTAAAATCAGCCACACGGCAAGAATTTTATACGGAATATACCTTGCTTTAACCTTTGTAGAAACCATATTGTTGTTGTTTAACGGCATGGGGCTTTACGAAGCGTTTTTAGTTTCTTGCTCAACTGCGGGAACGGGTGGCCTTGGCATATACGGAAGCAGTATTGCTCACTATAACAGTGCGTACGTAGAAATAGTCGTTGCAATATTTATGTTCTTGTTCGGCATAAACTTCAACCTATTTTATTTGATAGTAATCGGCAAGATAGCAAAAGCAATTAAAAGCGAAGAATTTATTGGTTACGTAATAATCGTGCTAACGGCAACCTTAATAATTGCATTAAACGTAACCAATTCCTTCGGCTCGTTCTGGGTTGCGCTCCGTCACGCATTTTTCCAAACGGCGTCAATCTCGTCCACTACGGGTTTTTCAACGGTAAACTTTATCGAGTGGCCAGCGTTATCCAAAGGCATTTTAATGATATTAATGATAATTGGTGCTTGTGGTGGTTCTACGGGTGGTGGAATAAAGGTTTCAAGGTTAATAATACTAGGAAAATCATGCACCAACGGCATCAAAAAATCCTTACACCCAAGGTCGATAAACTCTGTCAAACTAGACGGAGAATCCTTGTCAAAGGAAATTGAAAGAAACACCTTCGTATACTTTATATTATGGGTAATGATAGTCGCTATTGGCACGTTGTTACTTTGTTTAGACGTAAACGCAGGGCAGGATATATTCACCAATTTCACTGCAACCTTAACTTGTATAGGCAACGTAGGACCGGGTATGGCAAACGTTATTGGTCCGTTAGGGAATTTTGCAGCGTACAACGGCTTTTCTAAAATGCTGCTTTCAATTATAATGCTTGCAGGTAGACTAGAAATTTTACCAATGATAATACTTTTCGCACCTAACACGTGGAAAAGAGGAAAATAAAAAAACAAAAAGGATAAATTATGGCATACTTATCAGACATTGAAATTGCGCAAAGCGTAACCCCCAAGGATATAGGAGATATAGCGTATCTATAAATATTCCCGAAGAACTTTATGAAAGATACGGCAAAACCAAAGCTAAAATCGACCTTTCTATAATGAACGACAGTTCAAAAAAGAACGGCAAGCTAATATTGGTAACGGCAATTACCCCAACCCCAGCGGGCGAAGGTAAAACCACCACGACCATAGGGCTAGCAGACGGTCTTAAAAGAATAGGCAAAAAAGTAGTGGTTGCGTTAAGAGAACCTTCCTTAGGTCCGGTATTCGGCGTAAAGGGTGGCGCGGCTGGCGGCGGCTGGGCGCAAGTTATTCCTATGGAAGATATAAACTTGCACTTCACGGGCGATTTTCACGCAATAGGCGCTGCAAACAACCTCTTAGCAGCAATGCTAGACAACCATATTCATCAAGGAAACGCACTTGGTATTGACCCAAGAAGAATTACTTGGAGAAGGTGCGTTGATATGAACGACCGTCAACTACGTTCTATCGTAGACGGACTTAACGGCAAAACCAACGGCGTTCCAAGAGAAGACGGCTACGATATAACCGTTGCGTCTGAAATTATGGCTATTTTATGCCTAGCAACTTCAATTGAAGATTTAAAAACCCGTCTTGCATCAATAATCGTTGGATATACCTACGATAATCGTCCAGTAACGGCAGGCGAACTAAACGCTCAGGGCGCTATGACTGCCTTACTAAAAGACGCAATTAAACCTAACCTAGTTCAAACGCTAGAAGGTACTCCTGCATTAGTTCACGGTGGACCTTTTGCTAACATAGCGCACGGTTGCAACTCGGTATTCGCTACTAAAACGGCATTAAAACTCGGCGATTACGTGGTTACCGAAGCGGGTTTCGGTGCGGATCTCGGCGCGGAAAAGTTCTTAGATATTAAATGTAGACTAGCAAACTTAACTCCTTCCGCAGTAGTAATCGTTGCTACCGTAAGAGCTCTTAAAATGCACGGTGGCCTTGCAAAAACACAACTTGCTACCGAAGATTTATCTGCGCTTGAAAGGGGTGTTCCAAACCTATTAAGACACGTTAAGAACATTAAAGAAGTATACAAACTACCGTCTGTAGTTGCAATCAACCGTTTCCCAACCGATACCGATAAGGAAATAGAATTTATTATCGAACAATGCAAAAAACTCGGCGTAAACGTAGTATTGTCAACCGTATGGGCAGACGGCGGAAAGGGTGGTGAAGCCCTTGCCGAAGAAGTCGTAAACCTTTGCGAACAAAAAGGTGACTTCACGTTTAGTTACGACGTTAACGATAGTATCGAACAAAAAATCAACGATATAGCAGTAAAAGTATACGGTGGAGAAGGCGCGGTGTTTACTGCCGAAGCGCAAAAACAAATAGCAACTTTAACTAGTCTCGGCTACGACAAGTTGCCCGTATGTATCGCAAAAACACAATATTCTTTCTCTGACGACCAAACCAAACTAGGCGCACCCGAAGGCTTCAAGATTACCGTTCGTTCGGTAAAAGTATCGGCAGGCGCAGGTTTTATCGTTGCTTTAACGGGAACTATAATGACCATGCCGGGATTACCAAAAGTACCCGCAGCCGAAAAGATAGACGTTGATAACGACGGAAAGATAACCGGATTATTTTAATATGAAACTAAACGGCGCAATAATAGTAAACGCTTTTGGAGTGCCGGGGCAAAGCCTTGTCCAAGCCAAAAGATTACAAACTGAATTTTTATCAAGGGGCGTTCAGACGGAAATTCTGTCTGATGCCTTTTTGCGTGCAGGGGTGCAAAACAACCAAATAGTATCCGACCTAAAAGACAAGGATTTTTGCGTGTTTTTAGATAAAGATAAATACCTTTCGCAAATAATACAAGATATCGGCGTGCGTATGTTTAACTCTCATAAATCAATTCGCACTTGCGACGATAAAGGCGAGACTTATCTTGCTTTGGCGGGAAAGGGCGTAAATCTACCAAAAACGACGTTTGCTCCCGTTTGCTATACCGAAAAAACCCCCTTGCGAATGGATTACCTAACAAAAATAGAAAACAATTTAGGTTATCCAATGGTAGTAAAAACAAGTTACGGCTCTTGTGGAACGGGTGTTTATCTAATAGAAAATAGAGACCAACTACAATCGGTTATGCAAAAATTAAAAACCCAACCGCATTTATACCAAGAATACGTCGACGCAAAAAAAGGTCAGGACGTAAGGGTAATCGTAATCGGTGGAAAAATGGTTGCCGCCATGCGCAGAATAAACGATAACGACTTCCGTTCTAACGTTGCTTTGGGTGGTAGAGGGGAAAAACTAGACCTAACTGCAAAAGAAAACCAAATTCTTTTTGAAACGGCAGAAAAATGCGCTAAGATACTAGGACTAGATTATTGTGGCGTTGACCTTTTGGAAAGGAAAGACGGCGTGCCCGTCGTTTGCGAAGTGAACTCCAACGCATTTTTTGAAGGCATAGAAAAATACACCGAAACTAACGTTGCCGGTGCGTACGCAGAATACGTAATAAACACCCTAACTAAATAAAAGGTATAAACACCAACAAAAAGGCAATAATATGAACGCTACTAGCGTTCATTTTTTTTGTTCAAAAAATTTTTAAAAAAATTGCGAAAAACTATTGACAAACAAAAATTATGCGTTATAATAAAATTAGCACTCAACGAAAGAGAGTGCTAACAATCAAATATAAAGACTGCTAAAAATTTTCAAAAAAAGGAGATATTATTATGAGAAATTATTTAACCAACCGTAACGACGTATTCAGCTTATTTGACGACGCATTAGAAAACTTTTTTAGTCCTGTATTTTTCGCGCCCACTAAGGGGGAGATGAAAACGGATATAAGCCAAACCGAACATGCGTATAATCTAGCCATCGACCTTCCGGGGTTTGAAAAAGAGGACATTGAACTATCCTTAGAAAACGGCTATTTAATTGTAAGCGCACAAAAGAAAGAAAATTCCGAAGAAAACTATGTTAGACGCGAAAGAAGTTTTTCTTGCAAGAGAAGTTATTACGTAGGCGATAACGTAACCGAGGAGCAAATCAAAGCAAAATACCTTAACGGAACGCTTAGTATAGAAGTGCCCAAAGCAGATAAAAAGCAACTTCCAAAAAAGACGATTAACGTCGATTAATTTTTTTCCCTTTCAGAAGAGGCGCCCGAAATATTCGGGCGTTTCTACTTTTAAATAAAAAACATATAAAAAATTATTTATAAGTGTTTACAAAACCGAGTAAATATAGTAAAATAGTAGGGAAAATTTATGTTTAGGAGAAAATTATGAAAAGACTTTATACCTTACTCGTAAGCCTTCTTCTTTGTATGCTATGCGCGTTCACGCTCACTGCTTGTGGTGGTGGCGACGACGATAGTGGCAAAGGTGGCGCACACGAACACGATTATCAAGCAACCGAATATTTTGATAAAGACAATACCTTTGCAAAGGTTTTGGAATGTAAAAACGCAGGATGTTCGCAAAAGACTATTACTTACGATAGTATTGAAATAACCAATGCAGACCAACTAGTTGCATTAAACCAATACTTTGCGGGTAGTTATAAGTTTAACGGAGCGTCCTTAAAGGTAACCATCAAAAACGATATCGATATGACGGGCAAATCTTGGACGCCTATTAAAATAAGCGCTAACAACAGATTTGCATACACTTTTGAAGGTGCTGCAAGCGGCGTAACTATAACCAACCTTAACGTAACGGGCGACTACGCAGGTTTCTTTGGCGAAGTAAGTAAAGAACTTACGGTAAAGAATATTACCGTAAAGAACAGTGTCTTTACTAGCGAAGAATTCGAAGATTGCTACGCAGGTGGTTTAATTGCCTTTGTTAACGGCGCAAAAGTAACCGTAAACAACTGCTCGGTAGTTGATTGCCAAATCAACGGCTATTCAGCAGCAGGTGCAATTTACGGCAAAGCTTATAAAGAAACGGCTGATTCTCAACCAATTATTATAGAAATTTCTAACGTAACGGTAGATGGCAACACCATTACTTCGGATGGTTTTGCAGGTGGTTTTTATGGAATTGGCGCAGATGCTCCCGTTAACGCGTTAGTAGTAAATATGGGCAAGTTCGTATTGACCGACAACACTATTACTAGCAACGCATTAGACCAACTTAGTGCAGGCGTATTCGTAGGTAAAATTGGTTACAGTAGATTATTTTTTGAAACTGCTGGCAACGCAACCGTTTCTCAAATCGCTTCAAGCAACCAAGCAACTAGCAACGGCACGGAAATTTCTGCAAACAGTAGATTATACGGCAGAACGGGTTGGCACGCAGGCTACCTTAAAAGTGAAGTTGGTGGATTAAGTTTCGGTGGCGAAATTACCAACAACGAAACCGTTAACTAAAAAAATAGTTTAGATTTAATAAAAGACCTTTATTTTAGGTAAAGGTCTTTTTTATTTTGTTTTTACTATTGAAAAATTGTTTTATTAGTGATAGAATATATAGAGAAAAAATAAAAAGAGAGATTTACTATGGAAAGAGAAAAGTTGGGCAGTAGGCTAGGTTTTATCTTGCTTAGTGCAGGCTGTGCAATCGGTATTGGCAACGTTTGGAAATTTCCTTGGATGGTTGGTCAATACGGTGGCGGGCTATTCGTATTAGTATACCTATTATTCTTAATAATAATGGGCGTGCCGATTATGACAATGGAATTTGCAGTGGGTAGAGCAAGTCAAAAAAGTCCGGCAAAAATGTTTGGAACGCTAACACCCCAAAAACGTGGTTGGCAAACGCACGGATACGCAGCGCTTGTTGGAAATATCATTTTAATGATGTTCTACACGGTTGTGTCGGGTTGGATGCTGTATTATTTTGTAAAAATGGCAAAAGGTGACTTCGTTAACCAATCTGCATCCCAAGTGGTAACCCAACACGGACAAATGATGAGCGATCCCGTAACCCAAATCATATTTACTGCAATCGTTGTAATTATAGGCACGGTAGTATGTATGCTAGGCGTTAAAAACAGCTTGGAAAAAGTAACCAAAGTGTTAATGATCGCCTTGTTATTTATAATGATAGGTCTAGCAATATATTGTCTAACCCTATCGGGCGCAGGCGAAGGCTTAAAGTTCTATTTTATCCCAAATTTCGAATACATGGCGCAAAACGGCATAACGGTATTCGACGTTATAGAAGGCGCAATGAAACAAGCCTTCTTCACGCTAAGTTTAGGTATCGGCTCAATGGCAATTTTCGGCAGTTATCTGGACAAAAATCGTTCGCTTATGGGCGAAGCAGTCAACGTA
The DNA here is from genome assembly GCA_017399945.1 of Clostridia bacterium. GTDB lineage: Bacteria > Bacillota > Clostridia > Christensenellales > Borkfalkiaceae > UBA1259. Next base: position 195,666 of record JAFQAQ010000004.1, on the reverse strand, counting down.
GCCGTACTAGATACCTTCGTTGCAATCACCGCAGGCTTAATAATTTTCCCCGCATGCTTTACCTATAACAACGGGGTAGTGGACGCAGGTCCACCACTAATCTTCCAAACCCTACCAAACATATTTAGCGATATGGGCGTTGCGGGAAGAATACTAGGCAGTTTCTTCTTTATCTTCCTATCCTTTGCGGCGTTATCCACGGTATTTGCCGTGTTCGAAAATATTTTCGCTTGCGTAATGGACTTAACCGGCTGGTCAAGAAAAAAGACTAGCATTATCTGTGGTATAGGCTTGTTTATATTATCAATCCCATGCGTTTTAGGATTTAACGTACTTGCAGGCTTTACCCCCTTTGGCGAAGACACCGCAATACTCGATTTAGAAGACTTTATCGTATCCAACGTAATACTCCCAATCGGCTCGTTAGTATTCGTGCTATTCTGCACGCTAAAATGTGGTTGGGGATACGATAACTTTATCGAAGAAGCTAACCAAGGCAAAGGCTTAAAAGTAAAAAAATGGATGAAAGGATATATAAAATACGTTCTTCCCGTTCTAACCTTGATATTTACTATCATAAGTATAGTAACCTTCTTTGCATAAAACCCCATAAACAAAACCCTCGGCGAAACGCCGAGGGTTTTTTAATAAAGAAAATAGGCAAAAAGCGTCTAAGGGTATTGATTAATGTTGGTGTTATTATTTTTTTAACCCCAAAATTTCATCCGAGGACGCGTCTAATATTTCACATAAATTAGCAAAAGTATCTATTGCGGGAAACTTATCAAGTCTTAAATACTTACTAATCGTAGAAGGGTTAATCCCAAGTTTATCGGCAATTTCTTTTTGCGATAAATTGGAATTTTTAATTTCTTCTCTTAATCTTTTTTGAATATCTTTTAACTCTATCATAAAAAAATTGTAGCACAATGTGCCATTGTATCTTGACAAAAGGCACACTGTGCCTTTATAATATATAATATTACTTACAAAAAGGAGTTTGTTTATGTATTATGACAAAAGTGCTGTAATAAAAGAACAGATGAGTGAACAGAAATTTCTAAAAGAAGCCTTTCTTTCGCTATCCAAGGAAGAAGGAATTCCTCTTGATATATACAAGAGTGAATTTGGCGAGGTAACTAAAACAACTAAAAGATTATCTCTAATAAAAGTTACAATGACGTTAAATTATTCTTGTATGATTGGAACTAAAATAGGAACAAGAGCAACGAACGCGTTCACTGATGAATATCACTGGCAACCTTATCAAAGTTTTGCAGATAAAGAATATGTGATTTATTGTGTAGATAAAAAACCTTTAAGTATAGTTGATGCTAGCAAATTTGATAAAGCCACCGATATGAATTGTTTGTTAGAAGTTATACAAAACGAGCAGGCGACCAAGGATTTTGAAAACGACCTCCACGTATTTGATGAAAATCCACCAGAAAAAGACCAAACTATCATTGATAAAGAGTTAGAAGACGCTGTTTGCAAGTATTATCCATCATCATATTTCGAGCGTTTGAATATGAAAGGCGTTTTAGGTATTCCGGGAGATTCAGCAAAGGAAATCAGAATTACGTCATGTAAAAATTATATTATAGAAGCATATTGTTGTGACGCAACCTACTACCAAATTGAAGGAAAATATAAAGATAAAACCTTTAAGATACAAAGGGCTGCAAACCAAGATTTATCCTTTACGTTAGAAGTAATTGACGCACCTAAAGTTAAAAGAAAACTCGATGAATATTTAGAAGGAGAAGAATAAAATGGACAACTATTCTTATGATTATAGAAAAGACGAATGTTACGGAAAGAATCCATATACGTTAACAAGAAATCAATTAAAAGACAAAGTGAAAGGGGATTTTGAAAATCCCTTCCAAAAGTTACAATTAAAAATACTAGTAGGTATGATTGTGGCATTTGTTGCAGTTTTAGCAATCTTCACGCCAATGGGATTAGGTATTTTGGGTTTTCTCGTTGGGTTAGTAGAAGTGGCTTGTTTTGTATTTTTCAAGAAAAAATATGATAAAGAAACCGAAACAAAAATCAACGATAAAGTAGACGAACTAGAAAAAGAACAGTCCAAGTATTATGAAATGTGGGAAAATGAAAACAAGGAGAGAAAAGCGCAAGAAAAAGCAAAAAGAGATGAATCAAGAGCAAAAAAAGATAAAATAATAAACGTTGCCATAGAAGATTTAAAAAATCTCTTTACAAAATATAATTTAGGAACTTTATCTGCCGAAGACGAGAAAAAAGTAAGAAAAGGTTTTAACTAATAATAATTTAAAAATGGCTATTTATTAAACAAAAGTATAGCACGCTAAATTTTGCTAAAACGCGAGAAGTAGCGTGCTTTTTTTGTTCCCAATAAGGAAAAAATTTTTTTATTTTTTTATAATCAAATATTTTCATTAAAACCATTGACAAAAGTTTGTGGGTGAATATAATATATTTTAGCACTTGGCAAAAGAGAGTGCTAATTACTTAAACGGAGGCTTAAATGAAACAATTCAAAACCGAATCTAAAAGAATTTTAGATTTAATGGTAAACTCTATTTACACTAACAAAGAAATATTTTTAAGGGAACTAATCTCCAACGCGTCGGACGCAATCGACAAGATAAAGTTTTTATCTTTAACCGATAACGGCGCAGTTAAAGATTTTAAGATAACTTTAACCCCCAACCAAGAAGAACGCACCTTAACCATACAAGATAACGGTATAGGTATGACCGAAGAAGAACTTGAAAAGAACTTAGGTACGATAGCAAGTTCTGGAACTTTGGCGTTCAAAAAACAAAACGAAGGAAAAACTGACGGAGAACTTATAGGGCAGTTTGGCGTTGGATTTTATTCAGCGTTTATGGTTGCTGAAAAAATTCAAGTTTACACCAAAGCGTATAAATCGGAAACCGGCTACGTGTGGGAAAGTTCGGGTGCAAGTGGATATCAAATTACCGAGTGTGACCTACAAGAAGTTGGAACGAAAATCGTTTTATATTTAAAGCCGGACGACGAAGACTGTAAGTATAGTGAATTTTTACAAGAATATAAGTTAATGAGTTTGGTTAAACAATATTCCGATTATATTCGTTATCCTATACAAATGATGGTAACCCACAGCAAACTTAAAGAAGGTTGTCCACAAGATAAACCCGAATACGAATCGGTTAGCGAACTTGACACCTTAAATAGTATGGTTCCATTATGGAAGAAACCAAAATCGCAAGTAAATACAGAAGAACTTAACACTTTTTACAAATCCGAATTCCACGATTATCTTGACCCGTTAAAGGGGGTTTATGCAAAAATAGAAGGGGCGGTAACCTACGATTCCATTCTATATTTCCCCTCCAAAGCGCCTTTTGATTACTATTCGAAAGACTATAAAAAAGGCTTAAAACTATACTGCAACGGCGTTATGATAATGGAAAAGTGCGAAGAACTTTTGCCAGACTATTTCGGGTTTGTAAAAGGCGTTGTAGACTCTGCTGATTTGAGCCTTAACATATCAAGGGAAATTTTACAACAATCTCGTCAAGTAAAAGCCATTGCTCAGGGTATCGAAAAGAAAATATCCCAAGAACTCAAAAAAATGCTTGAAGAAGATAGAGAAACTTACGACAAGTTGTTCAGCGAGTTCGGCTTGTCCATAAAATTCGGCGCTTACGCAGGCTTTGGTATGAATAAAGATAAACTTAAAGACTTGTTGCTCTTTTATTCGTCCAAAAAACAAAAGCTCGTTACCTTAAAAGAATACGTAGAAGAGCTTCCCGAAGGGCAAGAATTTATTTATTACGCGTCGGGCGAAAGTTACGAAAAGATTTCAGCCCTTCCCCAAATTGAAAAGGCAAAAGAAAAGGGAGTTGAAATACTATTCTTTAAGGACGGCGTAGACGAATTCGTTGCAAAAATCTTGGATTCATACGAGGGTAAAAAGTTCAAATCGGTGTCAGAGGCAGATTTTTCCCTAGACGGCGAAGTAGAAAAAGAACAACTTAAAAAGACCAGTGAAGAACACAAAGAATTGCTAGAAGAAATCAAGAAAATTTTAGACGGCAAGGTAAAGGACGTAACCTTAACTTCCAACCTTAAAAGTTATCCCGTTTGCTTGATTTCGGGTGGGGAACTTTCTATCGAAATGGAAAAAGTTTTAAACGCAATGCCAAATTCCGAAAACAAGGTGCAAGCCGAAAAAATTCTACAAATATCGGCAGATCACCCAATCTTACAAAAATTAAAAACCTTAAAGGAAACGGATATGGAATCACTCAAAAAGTACGCGCTAGTTCTATACGAATCGGCAAGACTTTTAGAAGGACTTTCCCTAGACGACGCATCGTCTTTCGTTGCAAATTTAACTCAAATTATATAACGCTCAATCCCCAATCTAAAAGGTTGGGGATTTTTTTACAAATTTTTACAAATTTTTTTTGCGTTTTAAATGTTATTTAAATAAAAATATGATATTATACGTGTGTATAAACTAAAAGGAGCAAAACATTGAGTACAAATATTAGCTCACAAACTTTGCCGGCGTTAGTATTAAACGGCATAACCAAAACGTACGGTCAAGGCGAAACGGCAGTTCAAGCCTTAAAAGGCGTAGATTTAGCATTTAGAAAAAACGAGTTTGTGTCCATACTTGGTCCTTCGGGCTGTGGAAAAACCACCTTGTTAAACATAGTAGGCGGTTTAGATAGATATACTTCGGGTGACTTAGTTATAGAAGGTAAATCGACCAAATCTTTTAACGATAAAGATTGGGACGCTTATAGAAACAATTCCATAGGTTTCGTATTCCAAAACTACAACCTAATTCCACATCAAACGGTTATAGGTAACGTAGAACTTGCGCTCGAACTCTCGGGTGTCAACAAAAAAGAACGCAAAGCACGCGCCCTTTCAATTCTAGAAAAGGTTGGGCTAAAAGGTTTAGAACACAAACGCCCAAACCAACTTTCAGGTGGTCAAATGCAAAGGGTGGCAATAGCCCGTGCGTTAATAAACGATCCCGATATTATCTTAGCTGACGAACCAACGGGTGCGCTAGATTCGGAAACTAGCCTTCAAGTAATGGATTTACTTAAAGAAATCGCTAACGATAGACTAGTTATAATGGTAACTCATAACCCCGAACTAGCCGAAAGGTATTCTACTAGAATAATAAAACTCGTGGACGGCTTGGTGGTTGACGATTCCAATCCTTTTGCGCCGACTGAAACACCAACCCCAAAGGTGCGTCGCAAACCCAAAATGGGCTTTAAAACTGCCTTTTTATTATCTCTCAAAAACCTATTTACTAAAAAGACTAGAACTATTATAACTTCAATTGCCGGCAGTATAGGCATAATCGGCGTGGCGCTTATTCTTGCGCTGTCTAACGGTTTTAACGCCTATATGGCAAGAATGCAAACGGACTCTTTGGCAAGTTATCCGTTAACTATTTCTGAAAATTCCGTCGATATGTCAGACTTTACCGAGATATACGAAGGGGAGATAAAAGAACGTTTCCCAGAACTTGATAACGTAATCGTTCACGAGGCGTTTAAAAACTTAGTGGGAATGCTAAAAAGCAACAATCTAAGCGATACGTCCGAACAAGGGTTTTTGGCGCATCTAAACAAAATCGATAAAGAAAATTACTACGCAATTCAATACGAATACGGTTTTTCGATGAACGATTATTTGTTCGTGCATACCAACGTGAACGGCATACCCGCCTTTTCTTCGGTGGACGACGTAACCGATATTATCGGCAAAGCTTTTGAAAACAAACTATCACAAGCAATGGCAGGTATGATGAGTACGTCTATGATAGCCGATATGATACCAACCTTCCAAGAAATGCCCGATAAACAACTCATAACCGAACAATACGATTTACTTTATGGTGACTGGCCAACCTTTGAAAAACAAGATTATAACCAAGTTGTTATGGTAGTAGACGATTTTAACGGCGTAAGCGATATAACGGCAATGCTTTTAGGGTATATCAGTGGCAGTTACGACGAAAACCAAAATACCTTTTCCTTTGATTATCCAGAGCAAGGTATACAACTTTCCGATTTCGTTGGGGAAAACAGCAAGCCTATTTACCTTGCTAAAAACTCCATAATGTACACCAAACTACCACAACAAATGGGTGGGCAAAATATATACGCACCCCTTCCGATAAGCCAAGATAACTCTGAACTAGAACGCATCAACGTGGTTGGTATAATTCGTGCAAAGGAAGGCGCTTCTGGACTTCTTAGTTCGGGTATAGCCTATACCACGGCTTTAACCGAACGTATTTTAGAGATAAATCACGATTCCGAAATAGCGCAAGAAGCAAGAGAAAAAGGCTACGTTGCAGTGTCCAATCCAAACGCCCAATACGGTGTAGAAGGTTTTACTTCGCGCATGGTTGCAGGGGTAGATACGCCTTCTAATATCAAAATCTTTGCAAAGGATTTCGATAGTAAAGAACTCATTAAACAACACATCAACAAGTGGAACGAGCCACTAGACGAAGAAGACGATAATTACATACACTATTCGGATATGATGAGTGATATGTTCTCTATGATGGGCACTATGGTGAACGCCGTTTCATACGTGCTTATAGCCTTCACTTCGATATCCTTAGTAGTATCTAGCGTAATGATAGGTATAATAACCTACACATCGGTTATGGAACGTACTAAGGAAATAGGCGTGTTGAGATCACTAGGCGCAAGCAAACGTGAAATAAAACGTGTGTTTAACGCAGAAACCTTTATAATTGGCTTGTGCGCGGGGCTGATAGGCGTGGGAATAACCTATCTATTATCCATACCAATAAACCTAATTTTAGGCTCGCTAATACCAGACGTTGGCAACCTTGCAACCTTAGCGCCCGTCGCTGCAATAGTGCTCGTTGCGCTAAGCGTAGGCTTAACCTTGATAGCAGGTTTAGTTCCGGCTAGCATAGCGGCTAAAAAAGATCCGGTAATCGCGCTAAGAACTGAATAATCGTATAGATAAACCAAAAACCCTTCCGTAAAACCAAACGGAAGGGTTTTTGCCATTAAAAAAGGCTTAAAAGTTTACCTTAGTGGCGTAAAAATCTTGAAAACAAAAATATTGTGTGCTATAATATACAAGTATTACTATAATATTAACTATATATAGGTGAGTTATGGACAGAATTCAGTTAAGAGAAATTTTTAAAGACGCACAATCGTTTGGAGGCAAAACCGTAACCGTATGCGGTTGGGCAAGAACTATAAGGGACAGCAAGTCCTTTGGTTTTATCGAACTTAACGACGGCTCTTATTTTAAGAACAGCCAAATAGTATTCGACAGGGCAAAGGTTGATAACTACGACGAAATTGCACGTCAAAACGTGGGTGCGTGCTTAAAAGTTGTGGGCAAATTGGTATTAACCCCCGAAAACAAACAACCCTTTGAAATAAACGCAGATACCGTGCAAGTTCTTGGGACTTCCACCCCCGAATACCCATTGCAAAAGAAAAGACATACCTTAGAGTTTTTGCGTAGCATGCCACATCTTCGCCCAAGAACGAATACCTTTAACGCAGTGTTTAAAATTCGTAGCGAAGCCGCTTTTGCAATTCATAGTTTTTTTAACGAACGTGGATTCGTTTACGTTCATACTCCCATTATCACGGGTAGTGACTGTGAAGGCGCAGGCGCAATGTTCCAAGTAACCACTATGGACCTAGATAACGTACCAATGGAAAACGGTGCTGCCGATTATAAGCAAGACTTTTTTGGCAAGAAAGCAAGTCTTACCGTTTCCGGTCAACTAGACGTAGAAAACTTTGCAATGGCATACGCAAACGTTTATACCTTTGGTCCTACTTTTAGGGCAGAACACTCCAACACCGTTCGTCACGCGGCGGAATTTTGGATGATTGAACCCGAACTTGCATTTGCAGACCTTTCCGACGATATGGATTGCGCCGAAGCCATGGTAAAATACGTAATCACAAGGGTTATGAACACTTGCAAGGAAGAAATTGAATTCTTAAACAAATTCGTTGATACCGGTCTTGTTGAAAGATTAAACAACGTTATAAGCAACGAGTTCGTAAGACTTACCTACACACAAGCAATAGAAATTTTAGAAAAGGTAAAAGACCGTTTTGAAGCACCCGTATATTGGGGCGTTGATTTACAAAGCGAACATGAAAGATACATAACCGAAGAACATTTCAAAAAACCCGTGTTCTTGACCGATTATCCAAAGGAAATCAAAGCTTTCTATATGCGCCTTAACGACGATAATAAAACGGTTGCCGCAAGCGACCTTTTAGTTCCGGGAATCGGCGAACTTATCGGTGGCTCTCAACGTGAAGAAAGAATGGACGTTCTAGAACAAAGAATGAAGGAATGTAACCTTAACCCAGAAGACTATAAGTCTTATTTAGATTTAAGAAAATACGGTGGTGTAGTTCACTCTGGTTTTGGTCTAGGTTTTGAAAGAATGATAATGTACTTAACGGGTATTTCCAATATTCGTGACGTGTTGCCCTTCCCAAGAACCGTTGGAACGTTAGAAAACTAAGGAAAAGATTATGAAAATATTGATTGACGCTTTTGGTGGAGATCACTCTCCAAACGAAGTTATTTTAGGCACGGTAAACGCACTAAAAGAAAAACAAGGTTTTACTGCCGTATTAGTTGGCGACGAACAAATTATCAAACAACAACTCTCTAACTATCAATACGACGAAAATAGGGTGGAAATAATCCACGCGCCAGACGTAATCACCTGTGAAGAAGAACCCACCTTAGCAGTTAGAAGAAAACCCGAAAGTTCCATTTGCGTTGCCTTTAAGCACCTTAAAGAAGACGACCAAATGAACGCTTTCGTGTCGGCGGGTTCAACGGGCGCTGTATTAGTCGGCGCAACGTTAAGGCTAGGCAGAATAGCAGGTGTAAATAGACCTGCGTTGTGTCCCGTTCTTCCCACTATGATAGAAGATAAACAAGTATATTTAATGGATTCGGGGGCAAACGCAGACTGTAAACCAATCAATATATGTCAGTTTGCATTGATGGCTTCTGCGTATGCCGAAGCAACGGGCGTAACAAACCCCAAAGTAGCGTTACTTTCAAACGGTACGGAAGACGAAAAGGGCAATATGCTAAACCACGAAGTTTTCCCCATCTTAAAAAAGATGAAGACGATAAACTTCGTTGGAAATATCGAAGCCCGGGACATACTAACCGGCGACTACGACGTGGTTATAACCGACGGTTTTGCAGGAAACGTTGCCTTAAAAGCGATGGAAGGCACGGTAAACACCATTTTTTCGGTACTAAAAAGCGAAATTTATTCTACTTTTACGGGTAAACTTGGTGGAATGCTTCTTAAAAAGACCTTTAAGAAAATAAAAGCTAGAATGGACTATAACAACAAAGGTGGCGCGCTTTTCGTTGGCGTTAACAAAACGGTAATTAAAGCGCACGGCTCTTCCAAAAACCTAGCTATCAAAAACGCAATATTGCAAGCCGTAAGTTATTCGGAATCTAACGTGGCAACCAAGGTAAAAGAAAGGATAGAAGCAGAACCTATTCCTATGGGTGAATAAAATGGAAATTTTTGACGTAAGCGCCTGCGAAAGCAAAATAGGATACGTTTTTAAGGACAAGATGTTGCTAAGAAAGGCGTTTACGCACGCTTCTTATGCGAATGAACACGGGGAAGAAGACAACGAACTTTTAGAGTTTTTCGGGGATTCTATAATGGAATTTATCGTTACCGAACACCTCTTTTTTAAGGGCAAGGGTAACGAAGGAACTATGACGCAAGCACGTGCCGAAATGGTGTCTAAAACCCCCTTAAACCAAGCCTTCTTCAAATTGAATTTAACCGAACATATCTTACTTGGCGAAGGTCAAAAAAAGAACCTTAAAACGCAGGATAAACTATATTCTTCGGTGTACGAAGCAATAGTGTGCGCAATATATCTAGACGGTGGAATAGCGCCTTGCAAAAGGTTTGTTAAAAAAACGCTTATCTCCGTTTACGAAACTCTTTGCAAACAAAAGGCGAAAGAATGTAATTCGGCAATAGCGAAAAGCCAATTTCAAGAATACGTTCAAAAAAATAAACTAGGGGATATTGAATACAAACTAGTTAAAAAAAGTGGGCCGGACCACTCGGCAGAATTTACTATCGATTTATATCTAAACGGAAAGAAACTTGCTCAGGGCAAAGGTAGTAGCATAAAAACGGCTTCGGCTCAATCAGCGCAAAAGGCACTAAAAAAACTTAAAAACAAATAGGACGGTAAAAACATTGAACTTTGAAAAGGTAGAATTATACGGATTCAAATCCTTTGCAGACAAAGCCGAAATAAAATTCGGCAACGGAATAACGGCGATAGTCGGTCCTAACGGATGTGGAAAGAGTAACGTTGCAGACGCAATAAGATGGGTTCTTGGCGAGCAATCGGCAAAATCACTTCGTGGTTCAAGCATGCAAGACGTTATCTTTTCGGGCACTCAAAATCGTAAATCGTTGTCCTATTGTGAAGTTTCGTTATTTTTTGACAACACTAGTAGAATGTTTAGTTTAGACTATAACGAAATAATAATTACGAGAAAGTTATATCGCAGTGGCGAAAGCGAATACTTTATCAACAAACAACCTGCAAGACTACGCGATATAGTAGAATTATTACACGAATGTGGTATCGGTAAAGAAGGCTATACCATAATCGGACAAGGTAGAGTAGAAGAAATAATGTCTGCAAAACCCGAAGACCGTCGTATGATATTTGAAGAAGCAACGGGCATAGCGCATTTTAAGACTAGAAAGAACGAAAGCCAAAGAAAGTTAGAACGCACGCACGAAAACATAAGTCGTTATAACGACATTTTATACGAAATAGAAAACCAACTAGGACCTTTGGAACGTCAAGCTGAAAAGGCAAAGGAATTTAACCAATTATCAGAAGAACTTAAATTCCACGAACTAAACACCTACGTTGCAAAAGTAGAAGGCGTTGAAACGGCAAAAGGCAAAATTAATTTAAGAATAAAAGCCATTGACGAACAATCTGCGCTTCGTCAACAAGAATATAACGTTGCCCAAACTGAATACGACAACATTTTTTCTGATATAAGCAAAGCAGACGAACGTTTGCGTTCGCTTAACGACGAATTACTTGATAAAAGAGTTCGTATGGAAAAATCTTCGGGTGCAAAACAACTTTTTGAACAAAAGATATCCTATCTTCAAAGCCAAATTTCCCGTGCCGAACAGGAAATTGAAAGCAACCAAAAACTTATAGAAGAATGTACCGCTTCTATCGACCAAAACACGACTATTTTAACCGACGACCAAAAGAAATTGCAAGAACTTAGCGAAAAAGCAGACCAACTAAGCCGTAGGCTTATGACGGTTACCGAAAAGATTATGCTTGGCGAAGAACTTGCAACCGAAAACCGTAAAAAGATAATAGAATCCATAGAATCCTTGTCAGACGTAAAGCTCAACAAGGGTACTATGAACGTAGAAAAAACTAACCTTAATAACAAACTTGAAGAACTAACCAATCGTCTAGACGACCTTTCGGTTAAAAGAGACGGCGCGTTTAACGATAAAGACCGTTTTGATAAGAGTATAAACGAACTAGACGTAAGTATTTTCGATTGTAAAAACCAAATTTCCGACCAAGAAGACTCGGTAAGAAACTTAAACGAAGAAATAGCGAAAATCGATAATACTATATACACCATAAATTCCTCCTTAACAGCGCTCGTTACCAAAGAAAACTTTTATAAAGGTTTAAAAGACAGTTACGACGGATATCAACAATCGGTAAGAACGTTGATGAGTAGAAGTAAAGAAAACCCCGAACTAAAACGCAAAATTAAAGGGGTTGTTGCAGAACTTATTAAAAGCGACGCAAAATACGATATAGCGCTTGAAACTGCGCTTGCGGCGGCGGCGCAAAACGTGGTAACCTCCACTCCCGACGACGCAAAATTCTTGATTGAATACTTAAAAAGAAACAAATTCGGCAGAGTAACCTTCTTGCCTATAACGTCGGTTAAACCCCGTTCCACTTCGTTAGAAGTGACTAGGGCGCTTAACGAAAAGGGCGCTTTGGGCGTTGCGAACGAACTAGTTTCCTATAATTCTGAATACGAAAACGTTATAAGCAACTTGCTTGGTAATACCCTTATAGTAGACACCTTGGAGAACGCGACGGCAATTGCAAATAAATATCGTTTTGCATTTAAGATGGTAACCTTAGAAGGCGACGTTTTCACCACGCAAGGCGCAATGACGGGTGGTTCAAGAAGGGTAGATACGGTTGGATTACTATCGGGCGAACGTAAGATAGAAGAAACCGAAAAGAACATAAAAGTAAAAAGAGCCGAACTAGAAGACCTAAAAGAACAAAAGTCCGCCCTTGAAACAAAACGCGATAAAGCTATGGATGAACTTTCTATTTTAGGCGACCTTTATAACGGCAAACGTCAACAACTTCTTATCGAACGTGAAAAACAAGCCAACACCGAAAAGATTTTGTCCGAACTCGGCAGAGAAATTGAAACGACGTCCGATTTAATCGACCAAGTAAAAGAACGCTTAGAACAAATTTCAGCTGAGTTTATGGCTATCCAAACGGGTGGCAAAAAACTTGAAGAAGACAAGGAAAATGCTTCTAAAACGGCTGACAAACAACAAGCCGAATACGACCAACTTAAAAAACAAAGGGAGCAGCTAAGCGCGGAGAGTACGGAAATTCAAGTAAGTATAACCGAACTTAAAGGACGCATAACTTCGCTCAGCGCAGATAACCTTCGTTTACAAACGGCTATTGAAGAAGCCACCACGACTAACGCAAATTTAGTTAAGAGCAATCAAGGCGCACTAGGTATTATAGAAGAAATTCGTCTTGAACAAGAAAAAGTTGCTTTATCAAAAGAAGAACAAGAGGAAATAAACCAAATACGCGTTCGTATAGACAGTGTGGAAAACGACAAAACTACCCTGCGTGAAAAGTTAAACAAAAACGCAGAGGCAAAAGAACGTTTAACCCAAGAACTAGGCGATTTAACCGAGAGAAAACACGCCGAAGAAATAGCGCTTGCAAAGATAGACTCCGATTTAGAATATATGGGACAAAATATCTTTGAAGATTATCAAGAAACCTACGAAACGGCAATATTAAAACGCGAACAAGGATACGACGCAACTAAGGGCGAGCAAGAAATTGCAAGAATTAGAAGAAAACGTAATTCGTTAGGTGCAATCAACGCAGCCGCTATTGAAGACTGCAAGGCGTTAAAAGAACGTTACGAAGAAATGGTAACCCAAAAAGAAGATTTGGAAAAAGCCGAATCCGACTTAAAGGAAGCCATTGCAAAAATCAAAGCCGAAATGCTAACTCAGTTTGACGAAGGCTTTAACAAAATTAACACCAACTTCCAAAGAATATTCAAAGAATTATTCGGCGGTGGCAACGCAATGCTAGAAATCGACTATACCGACGTTGACGACAAGTTGGAAGCAGGTATAGAAATAATTGCGCAACCCCCAGGAAAGAAACTACAAAAACTATCGCTTTTATCTGGTGGTGAAAAAGCGCTTACTGCAATTGCAATATTATTCTCAATACTAAAACTTCGTCCAATGCCTTTCTGCGTACTAGACGAAATCGAAGCGGCGCTAGACGAAGCAAACGTAGATAGATTCGCAAGATATTTGCAAAAATTCAGTGAAGAAACGCAGTTTATCGTTATCACCCACAGAAAACCCACTATGGAAATGGCAGACGCATTATTCGGCGTAACCATGCAAGAAAAGGGTATTTCTAAGATGGTATCGGTAAAACTATCTGACGTTGCAGAATTTAACAACGACCAAAGTTTAGCGTAAAAGGGAAATATGGGTTTATTTAGCAAACTAAAATCAGTATTAACAAAAACAAGAGACGGTATATCAAAAAAACTCACCGAACTATTTGCCAAAAACAAACTAGGCGAAGAGTTTTATGAAGAATTAGAAGAAATTCTAATCTCTGCCGACGTTTCGGTAAATACCACTATGGAAATAGTGGACGAAATCCGTGATACTGCCATAAAAGAAAAATGTAAAGATAAAGACTACGTCGTGTCTTTACTAAAACAAGAACTTTTAGACACCTTAGATTACGCCCAAAAACCCCAATTTACCACACCTTGCGTGATAATGGTGGTTGGTGTGAACGGAGTTGGTAAAACCACTTCTATCGGCAAATTAGCCAATAAATTCGTAAAAGAAGGCAAGTCGGTAACCATAGCGGCGGCGGACACGTTTAGGGCGGCGGCGGCAGACCAACTTACCGTGTGGGCAGAAAGGGCAGGCGTAAGAATAGTTAAGCATAGCGAAGGCGCAGACGCGTCGGCAGTAGTATACGACGCAATTTCGTCTGCAAAGGCAAAGGCAACGGACGTGCTTATTATAGACACTGCGGGTAGACTACACGTAAAAGCCAACCTAATGGAAGAACTTAAAAAGATGGATAGGGTAGTTAAAAGAGAATTCCCAGACGCTAACTACAAAAAACTTATCGTTCTAGACGCAACCACGGGGCAAAACGCAAACAGTCAAGTGCAAACGTTTTCCCAAGCAGTCGGCATAGACGGAATAATTTTAACTAAGCTTGACGGCACTGCAAAAGGTGGATTTATAATCTCACTTTCATACGAACAAGAAATCCCCGTATGCTTTGTGGGAACAGGCGAAAAAATCGACGATATAGAAGACTTTTCGTCAGAGGATTTTATAACGGCGTTATTCTAATAAACGCCTAATTAAAAAGTCAATACAAATCAAAAAGCACGGAAGTTATCCGTGCTTTTTTTCTTAGTATATTGTAATACAAAAAACTATATGATATAATTAAAAAAACAAAGCAAACCAGCGGGAGCAATCTTAATCAATATGTACAAATCTCCAAGACAAAAAAGAAAAACAAAATTAATTTTAAGTTTAATAATCTTTGTATTGGTCTTGATTTATCCAATTTTTGCTCTGTTTTCTCCTGCTTGTGAAAGACGTGAGGCAGATAGGGAAATACAAAGGCAATGGGAATATGCAAAGCAATATATGGACTCAATCCCCGTCGAGGAACAAGGTTATTCGATAAGCGTATACAATGGAGATATCGACGTAACAAACTTTTCTACCAGCGTTGATATCGTTTATCGCGGGAAGGAATTGGAAATATTCTCTTCTACGTTTTCTGGACATGAAATACGAGAAGGAGAAAAAAGGACAGAAATTAATACGCAGTATATATTAAAAAATAACGACGTTTACGACGATATTTGTAAAATGTGGTACGTAAGGAATGGTTTAGACCATTCAAAAATCTATGATAATACAAGATTTGATGCAGGTGTGTGTAAAGTTTTTTACTATGAAAACGAGATTTACGTTTTAACAGGTACAGAAGTAGCCAATCCTTTTATTCATCGTGAAATAGAATACTGCATTCCGATGTGTTTGTTTAGATATGATTACGATACACAGGAATTTTTTTACTTGGCGTATTGTGAAAAATTTGATTTTTATCATAACAATTACTATGATTATTACGTTAGTTTTCCAAAGGAGAAATAGGTTGAAATGAGCAAAAAAATTAAAAATTCAACCATAATCTTACTTGCCCTTATTTTTGATAAAAGAGAGATAGTTTAATGGAGATATTTTATTTAGTATATATTATTATATCAAGAATTTTTTATTGGGCAATAATAGTGATTGCTTGCATATTGTTCTCGTCGGCATACATTGATGACGTGATAAATTGGCTCGGCACGTTATTTTGTACAAAAAAGCAAACGCAAAAAAACAAGCAACAAACGGAATTTTGCCATAAGTGTTTGCAAAAAATTGTTCCTGCCGAGCAAGGCTGCAAAATTACCTTAGGCGGTGGGGATATATCCATAAAAAACGCACCTAAAAAAACTCAATTTAGTATAGGTCAGGACAATGCGCAGTTGATTAGTGGGGAATTTTATTATAAACACATAATAAAAACTTCTAATTGCACAATAGAGATAGACCGAACTTTTTTGTACGTGAGAAGTGAAGAGTTTGTTAATATACTAAACTTGTGGGACGAATATAACCAAAACAAAAAAATCAAAGTTGATATGTCTGCGCCTATAAGAAGGGTAATTCACCACCAAGGCAAATTTTATATAGTAGTTTCAATGGATAGAAAATCAAGTCCCAACGGAAAGATAGAAGGGGTTATCCCCACGTGTTTGTTTAGATATGATATACTAATCGACAAGGTGGAATACCTTGGGTATTACGACAACTTAAATTACAGCGTAAAAGACGACCTTTATATAACCTTGCCAAGGCAACCAATAGAAGAATAAATAAAAACGCATTGAGTTCAATGCGTTTTTTGTTTTGAGTATTAAATTACAAACTTTTTGCAAAGTCCATAACGGCCTGCCTAAAACTTTCTATCGAGTCGTCGTTGTTGATTATAACGCAGTTTTCAAGGTCGTTATTATCATAATCAAACTGTGCGTTAATGCGTTCTAGCACTTGTTCTTTGGTTAGGTTAGAGCGTTTCATAACGCTGTTAATTCGTTCTGTTAACTGCCTTTTTATAACTAGCACTTTATCGAAATTATCTTGTGCGTTAGTTTCAAACAGGAGTGGGACTTCAATAAAGGTCACGCCGTTGTTTTTTTGCGCGCGTAAAAGACTTTGTTTTAATATAAGTGGAGTTAAAAATTCGGTTAGGCTAGCGAGTTTTTGTGGGTTAGAAAAAACCGTTTTAGCAATTTCCTTTTTATCAACGCGCAAAAAGATAAACCCACGCTTTGCGTTTGGAAACATTTTTGCAAGACGTTTTATCACCTTTTTATCGTTATAAAGTTCGTTTGTAATCTCGTCGCAAGAGATGGTGTGATACCCTGCGTTTTTAAGCGTTAAAAGCGCTTGGGATTTGCCACTGCCTATACCCCCCGTGATTGCGACAACAAGGTTTTTATCCATATTATTTAGCGTCAAACCAACTTTCGCCCTTGCCCACCGACACGGTGAGTGGAACTTCAAGGTTTAGCGCGCCCTCCATTTGTTCTACTAGAATTTTTTCAACTAAATCAATTTCGTCTTTAACGCAATCGACGATAAGTTCGTCGTGCACTTGCAGAATAAGTTTTGATTTAAGGTTAAGTTCTTTAAGTTTTTTGCTTACCCCAAGCATAGCAAGTTTTATAATATCAGCGCTACTGCCTTGCAAGGGCATGTTCATAGCCACTCTTTCGCCAAACTGACGGATAGAGTAGTTAGAAGAATTGAGTTCTGGGATTTGGCGTTTTCTACCCAAAACGGTAACCGAATATCCGTTAAGTTTAGCAAACGCAACGTTTTGGTTCATATACTCTTTAACTTGTGGGAACTCCTTAAAATAGGAGTTGATATACCCACGCGCTTCCGCAGGGGAGATTTTAAGTTGTTTTGCAAGCCCGTATTCGCTTATGCCGTAAATAATACCAAAGTTAACGGCTTTTGCTCTACTTCTCATTTGTGGGGTAACTTGGTCTTCACCAACGCCAAACACCTTAGAAGCAGTTTGACGGTGAACGTCCTCTCCCTTCTTAAAAGCGTCTATAAGCGACTTGGTTTTAGAAAACTCTGCCAAAAGCCTTAGTTCTATTTGCGAGTAATCGGCAGAAACCAACACGCCGTCTTGATTTCTCGGCACGAAAAATCTTCTTAGTTCTCTGCCGAGTTCTTCTCTAACGGGGATATTTTGAAGGTTAGGTTCTTTGCTAGAAAGTCTGCCCGTTGCAGTAACCGTTTGGTTAAAACAAGTGTGTATAAGCCCCGTCGATTTTTCTATAAGTGGCTTAAACCCTTCCACGTAAGTGGAGTATAACTTTTGAATTTTCCTAAACTCTAAAATCATACCAACTACTGGGTGTGCGTCTTCAAGGTCTTCAAGCACTTCGGCAGAAGTTGAATATCCCGTCTTGGTTTTTTTGCCTTTTGCTATTTTAAGTTTTTCAAAAAGAACTTCGCCAAGTTGTTTTGGGGAATTTACGTTAAGTTCAGGCTCGTTAGTAAGACGTCTAATTTGGTCTTTATATTCTTCTAGTTTAGCCTTAAACCCTTCGCCCGTCTTTGCAAGGGCGATAGCATCCACCTTAAACCCAGCGATTTCCATATCCAAAAGCACGTCGGAAAGGGGGAGTTCTACGTTTTTATATAAACTTTCGGTCTTTTGGTCAAAACTTAAACTTAGTTTATTAAAAAGATTAAAAACCGAGCAAGCAGGCGTGTTTTTATCAAGCCCGTATTGGTCTAAAACTACCGAGAGTTTTTCTTCCCCACCGGTAAAATCAACCAGATATTTCACTAAGGAAAGGTCCTCAAAATTACTGTTTATAACTTCGCCCGTTACCGAATACACCAAACGTTTAAGGTCCTTTTTGCCGTAAGTGATAATCTTTGCGTTAGAACTAAACAAGGGCGCAAGGGCAGTTATAATATCCCCAAGATTAAACCCGTCGTCTAAAAGAGTGCGATTAACGGCTAGTTTATATTCCACTTGTCCGTCAAACAAACAAACTAAATCTTGTTCTACCGCAAGAGAGTAGGTTTTGTTAAAATCAAGAGTTTTAAGTAGGTCAAGATTATCCACGCTTACGATTTTTATCGGTTTAAGTTGGTCTTGGTTTTGTTGGGGCGTGGTGGAGAACTCTTCTGATTGCTCTAAAAATAAAGACTCTTTTTGGTATAAAGACTTAAAATCAAGTTCCACAAACTTTTCCTTTACGGCTTTGCCGAACGGAAAGCTTAAAATCATTGAATCAAGGTTGGTGTCAACGTCCACGTTAACGTCAATGGTGGCAAGTTGCTTGGATAAAAAACAAAGGTCCTTTCCGTTAACTATTTTTTCTTTAAGTTTACCTTTAAGGTCGTCAACGTTATTATAAAGGTTTTCCACCGTGCCGTAAGTTTGTATAAGATTAAGGGCAGTTTTTTCGCCAACACCGGGCACGCCGGGAATATTGTCGGAAGAATCGCCCATAAGCGCTTTAAGGTCGATTACTTGACTTGGCGTAATGCCCGTTTTTTCCTTAAAATTAAGGTGAGTCAAAATGTCAACGTCGGTAATTCCACGTCTAGTAAAATGCACTTCTATCTTATCGTCAACAAGTTGAAAAGAATCTCTATCGCCGGTGAAAATATAAGTGGTAACGTCGGTTGCCTTTGCAACCGTCCCGATAATATCGTCTGCCTCGCTCCCTTCCTTTTGTAGGATTTTTACGCCCATAGTAGATAAAACTTCTTTAAGAAGGGGAATTTGTGGTCTGAGTTCTTCGGGCATAGGTTTTCTAGTTCCTTTGTACTCAGCGTACATTTTATGACGGAAGGTTGGCGCTTTAAGGTCGAAAGCAACGGCAACGTATTTAGGTTTAATATCGGTTACCATACGGGTAAACATATTCATAAACCCATAAACGGCGTTAGTAAATTTTCCGTCCTTAGAAGAAAGGATAGGCATAGCGTAAAAAGCACGATTGATTAAACTGTTTCCGTCAATAAGAACTAATTTTTCCATAAAAAAACCTTAATATGCTTGCAATCTCAAAAAAATTATGCTATTATCATATAGCAAGTTTACCCAATGAGTTTGCAGTTTATATATCTACTATATAATTTTACCAAATTTAACGGGAATTTGCAACAATATACATAAAATTGCCGCTGTGGTGAAACTGGCAGACGCGCTGGACTCAAAATCCAGTGGACTAATCCTCCGTGTCGGTTCGAGTCCGACCAGCGGCACCAACAAAAAAAGATAGACAACAAGTCTATCTTTTTTTGTTTTATGTCAGTATGTTTGGACGAGAACCGAAGGTTCGGACGTCATATGACGGACAAACTTGACGGGCAGAGTGTTGGTGCTTGCACCAACGCCCCGACCAGCTGAATCAAATCGGTATAATTCGAACCAAATACTTATATAAAGTAGAATGGTTCGGATTTACTTTTACCCTTTAACCATTAAAACGGTAGGAATTTACGTTCCTACCGTTTTTTCTTTTTTAATATCCCGAAATAAAAAACGGTTAAATATAATTAAGCCGTTCACCATAGCGGGAACGGCAAAATATAATTTAATATAGTTAAATTAATTGTTTCATACCTAAAACACGCAAATAATATAAGCAGAAAGAATAGCAAATCACCGCAAAATATTTTTGGAAATATAGATAGGAGTTGCAAAGAATTATACTATATGCTATAATAAAATTATAAACAAGTAGTTTTAATAAAAGTTTTGCGAAATAGCCGTTACTAAACATCTTCCAATAAAAGAAATTAAGCTACGTTGAGTAATGGTTTATTCGTTATTCGGCGTGCTTTTGTCTTTTTAAGAAAAAAATGAGTTGTTTTAGCAAAAAATAAAATTTAATCGTCGTATTGCTGAACGCGGTAAGCTTTTTTAGGTCATAAATAAGTTGAAATTAGGATTTATAGTATGAATTGCATTCAAGCAAAAAATAAGAAACAAATAAAACGCTTTAAGAAATTTCGTAGAACATTATACCAAAATGATCCATTTTACGTATCTACGGTGGAATTTACTGTGGATATGTTGTTGGATAAAACGACAAAATTTTCAAAAAGTTGCATAACTCGTCCTATTATGATTGAAGAAAATCAATACGTGCTTGCGCAATGTGTTTTGGTGAAATATCCTTGCGACGATTTTGTGCAAATGGCTTTTTTTGAAGCTTTGGAAGGGCAAGAACAAGCAGTTGATCTTATGAAAGAGCAAGCCAAAGCCTTTGCTAAAGAAATGGGCGTAAGTAGAATCATCGTTGGTTTGAATGGGCATTTGAGTTATGGCGTGGGGTTAAGTTTAGATATGGAAAAACCCAACACGTTTGATTCCACCTACACCAAAACCTATTATCCGCAATATTTCAAAGACGGGGAAGAGCATAAATTGGTTGCGTTTAGAAACAATTTGGACGTTATTCGCAGTAAACTCATACAGCGCCCTTCTAAAATCATCGTTCGCCCTATCGATTTTCAAAATTTCTCCAAAGAAATGAAAGCTTTCAAGCAGGTATGCGATGAAACTATCGGCACTACTTTTTTATATTCTCCTACACAAGAAAAACATTTTGAAGAACTTATTGGCGAAATGAAATTCTTTTTGCGAAAAGAAAATATTTTGTTTGCATTCGACGGCAATGAAATGGTAGGCTTCCTGTTTTGGCATCCCGATTACAACGAAATCTTAAAAAAAGGAAAGCAAAACAGTTTGCTTTCGATTGCGTTACGATATACCTTATTTAAGAAAAAAATTCAAACGATAAAAGTTAATTCGATTGGTGTGAAAGAAAAATATCAAGGCAGAGTTACCATACAATTATTAAATGAAATGATGAAACACATCAATTCCTACACTTACGCTGAAACAAATTTTGTATGGGAAAACAATCGAAAATCTATGGCTCTCAATAAGCACATAGGCGAACATGTAGAACGAAACTTTGCCGTATACGAGTATAAAATATGATAGAAATTTTTAATTATGAAAGCATAAAGCAAGTTCCCCAAGAATGGGATTCTATTGTGGGCGACAATATTTATATGACTACGCAATTTTTGTCCTTTATGGAAGACGTAGACGATTGCCATCAACGGTATTATGCGCTTTACAAAGACGGACAATTAGACACCGTGTTTATGACTTATGAACGCAAGCGTTACAATTTGGGTATGTTCACGAAAATCAATTTGTATCAAGATATGACCTTCGTTTACGTACCGTTATCCGTTACGTGCCCGGGAATTGTTTACAATCAATGTTTACAGCAAGCTCTTGATTATATCAAGAAGATGAAAGGTCCTAAAATATTGCTTAACTTAGAGGATATGGATTTAAAAGGTTTCGCTAAAGGGCTCACTTGTCCTAAGTGTATTTTTACCAATCGTTTTTCGTCCTTTGAAGATTACTTGGGCAGTTTGCGCAGCAATTATAGAAGACGATATAAACAAGCATTAAAAAAATCTCAAGATTTAACTTTAACCTATTTGGAAAACAATGCGGATTTCACCGAAGAAATGTACAACTGTTATTTGCAGGTATATAATAAATCCCGTGTAAAGATTGAAAAATTACCCATATCATTTTTTCGTGGCGATATCTTTAAGATTTTCACCCTATCTAAAGAGGATAAAGTGGTTGGATTTTGCCAACTTTTAGAAAATGGAAGCGAATTGATTTTTGAATTTGTCGGTGTAGATTATGCGTATAACGCCCAATACGACGTCTATCATCGTATACTATTGGAAATTGTGCGATACGGGATAGAAAATGGCTTTAAAACGATAGATTTTGGGCAAACAGCCGATGAATCCAAATTGAAATTAGGTTCAAAGTATACCTATTTATACGCTTATTTACACCATTCTAATTGGGTAAAAAACAAAATAAACCAACTTTTAGGAAAATTCTTGTCTTATAAATATCTAACGACGAAATTTGACGTATTCAAGGGAGAAAACGGAAATGATGAAAGTGCTGCTGGTTCGGCCTAATACCCCCAAGCAATCCATCAATTTGCAAAGTTTTATGATTTGCGAACCATTGGAATTAGAATACGTTGCTTCTGCACTTCAATCCAATGCGGTGGAAACCGATTTGGTTGATATGTTATTAGAGAAAAAGCCGTTGACGTACTTTTTGAAACAAAAAGAGTACGATATGGTTTGTTTTACTGCCTATATCACGACAGTGGGGATGGTGAAATCCTATGCAAAAACAGTCAAGACATACAATCCTAATATTTTGACGGCGGTCGGTGGCGTACATGCCGAAGTGGTTCCTACGGATTTTAATGATGACAATATAGATTTTATCTTGTGGGCGAATGGTGTAAAAACTCTTTTGGAAATTGTAGGAAACTACCCTAAAATTGATAAAATGGCGATACCAGGTATCTATGCACCGCACAAAAGCAAACCCGACATTGTAAGCGAAGTTCCTTATTTGCCAAATCGGACAATCACAAATAAATATCGTAATCATTATAACTATATTTATCATAATAACTGCGCCACGATGAAGACTTCCTTTGGCTGTCCATATAAATGCAAATTCTGTTTTTGCACCCAAGTATGCGCATATAGCACGAGAGGATTGGAGAGCGTTTTGGAGGAGTTGGAGAAAATCCAAGAAAACAACGTTTTTATTGTAGACGATAATTTTTTGGTTTCCAAACAGCGGGTGGAAGATTTTTGCCGTGGATTAGACGAGCACAATATTCATAAGCGCTATATTGCTTTTGGACGCGCGGATTTTATTGCCAAAAATGAGGAATTGATTATCCTTCTACGCGATCACGGCTTTGATGCCTTCTTTGTAGGAATAGAGTCTTTCAAAAAAGAAGAATTGAATGAGTTTGCCAAACAATCTTCCGTAGAAGAAAATATAAAAGCGGTGGAAATTTTAGAGCGTAACGGCTTGCAATGTTATAGCGGTTTGATTGTGGGTGAGGATTGGAAGAAAGAAGATTTTGACGGCTTAATTGACTATTTGAATTCCTTTGACCACCCTCTTGTAAATATTCAACCTATAACGCCTATGCCAGGCACTCCCTTGTTTGAAGAATATCCGCACAAGATTACTATATCAAGAAAAGAATATGCTTGTTGGGATATGGCACATGTTGTTTTTCAACCGAAATATATGAGCAAACGAAAATATTACTATCATATTTTACGGGCATATTTGAAAACTTCGGCTAATAAAAAACAAAGAAAGTTTATCAAAGCAAAATATGGCAAAGACATTTATAATCGTGTAAAAAAAGGAGCAACAAAAATCGCATTCCAATACATAAAATTGATGATTTTTCCGAAATAAGGAGGGTTATATGTGATGAATAAGAAAATTCTATTTATTCAACCCACAATTTACGACGACAAAGGAAAACTGTTAAAAAAGAATAGGTTGTATTTTGTAGGTCTTGCCCACCCTCTTTTATCTGCTTTATTACCTGAAGGATGGACGAGTGAAATTTGTTTAGAAGTTATTGAAGAAATTCCTTGGGATACCGATTGCGACGTCATTGGAATTGGTGGCGTTGGGCACGCTGCCCGTCGTGCAAAAGATATTGCTATTGAATTTAGAAAACGTGGAAAAATCGTTTTTATGGGCGGACCGATGGTTAGTCTTGTTCCAGAAGTTGCGAAGGAATATTGCGATAGCGTAATGATTGGGGATTCGGAAGAAACCATAGGACAACTTTGCAAGGATATCGAAAATGGCTGTTTGCAACCTTTTTACGAAAAACCCTTGACAAAATTATCTTTTCCCCGTCCTCGTTACGACTTGGTTGTGGGTAAAAAGATTGGATATTTTTTACCCGTGCAAGCAGGAAGAGGGTGTCCGAACACTTGCAAATTTTGTACGATTGCCTGTTTGTTCAAAGGCAAATATTTGCGAAGAGAAATTAGCGAAGTTATACGAGATATTAAGTATATAAAATTGCTTGGATTTAGAGAATTTCTTTTGGTGGACGATAACATAGTGTCGGACAGAGAGTATATGCTGGAACTTTGCCGACAAATTAAGCCCTTAAAAATGCGTTGGATGAGTCAATGTGCCATTCAAATTGCCGATGATGAAGAATTATTAAAAGCGACGGCAGAAAGCGGTTGTTACGTATTAAGTTTTGGATTGGAAACCATCGTTAAAGATGGAATGAAAGAAATCAATAAAACTTGGGCAGATCCTGCTGATTATCTTCGTGTCATTAAAAAGGTGAATGACGCAGGCATAGAAGTGGCAAGTGAAATGATAATTGGTTTGGACACAGATACCGTACAATCGTTGAATGATACCATTGAGTTTGTTAAGAATAGCAATATAATTGCTCCGAAGTTCTATTGTCTAACTCCCATTCCGGGAACGCCGCTAAATAAGGAAATGAACGCACGTGGTTCTATTGTTGACGACAATATTTTAGAATATTGCCCTTCTAAATCGGTGAATAATACACCGCATTTTTCGGCGGAAGAAATCACGGAGCAATATTGGAGGGTATATAAAGAATTGTATACAATAAAAGCCATTTTGAAACGTACCATTTTCCACAAACGAATGTGGAAGCACCCTTTCCGCACTATATTTTTCTTTGGAATCAATATGGTATACCGTGGCAATATTAAGCGGAAAGTTGCCCCGAATATTTTTTAGTAATTGTTGCTATTATTTAGTCGGGATTTTGTTTTATTAGAAAGTACTAAAAACAACACATAAAAACGGCGAATTAGGAAATTCGTTGTTTTTTATTCCTATTTTTTATAAATATACCCATATCGTATTGATATTTCAAAACTTTTCGGTTCGGATTTAAAATGCCTTGCGGCACCACGAAAAAAGAACCCATAGAATATGGGTTCTTTTTTGTTAACAAATTAAGTGGTTAGTTATTCTTCATCTTCGTCGTCGCAAATGCCGTAGGCGTCTTCGTATGCTTCGCTGTAAATATCCATCCAGTCGAAAACGTTGCCTAGTAGTTTTTCGGCTGATTTTTCTAAATTCTTGGGGGTAACTTCTTTGGTGTAAAAGCTGATGCCCGTCAACTTGGTATCTGTGTAATAAATAATTTGATAATCGTAAATTTCGCCGGGGAAGAAAAACTCTTGGTCTAAGTCGATTGTGTCTAGCGCGTCCTTAATAACGTCTATTTCGTCATCCCCTTTTTGATAAGAGAATACTAGCAAAGCGGTTAGTTTTTGTTGTGATTGGTTGTAAGATATTCTAACTTTACCTTTTTCGCCAAGGTCTTGTAACATAGCTGGGCCGAGTTCGTGGATTTTGGCAAAAGGTTCTTGGGTTTCTTTTATACGACCACCTGCGATAGGCATCTTTTCAACGCGAGGTTGCCTTGCTAATACGTTCATTAAGATTTCTCTATATTTTTTATTAAGTTTTTCTTCTTTTCTTTTTTTAAAAAAGCACATATTCATCTCCCGACTTGATATAAAAATACTTTTTTATTATACAATACGCAAACCTTTTCGTCAATACGGAATTTAACCTAAGATAAGGTTTTTGGCAAATTATTTTATTGCTAAAATAGATATAAAATGATATAATAATATAAGCAAGACCTAAGGAGCTAATATGGTACAAAAAACTTATTCGTTTATAAAAAACGGCAAACAAAACGACGTTTATACCTTAACCAACGAAAACGGCCTAAAAGCAGAGATTTTAACTTACGGTGCAAGGCTAATTTCCCTTTTCGTGCCTAACGATAAAGGAGAGTTGGTGGACGTTATCGTGGGATGTGCGACGCCAGAAGAATATTACGACCAAAAAGATTATTTCGGCGCTACGGTAGGGAGATATTGCAATCGTATTGGCGAGGCGAAATTTACCCTTAACCAAAAAGAATATATTCTAGAAAAAAACAACGGTCAAAACACCTTACACGGTGGCAATACCACTAATTTCGATAGAATTATATGGTCGGCTGAAATAAAGGGCGAAGGTTTAGTGCTATCACATTTTTCGCCCGACGGGGCAGGTGGATATCCTGGGAATATGCAAGTTCAAGTGGTTTATACTTTAACCGACGATAACGCGTTGGATATAAAATACTATGCTAAAAGCGATATGGACACAATTTGTAATCTAACTAACCACGCGTATTTTAACCTTGGCGCGCAAACTATTTTACAGCACGAACTTATGATAAACGCTAAAAAGATTACCAAGTGTGGTTTAGACCTTATCCCCCACGGTGAGTTTTTAGATATCGACGGCACTGACTATTCGTTTATGCCACCAAAACAAATAGGTAAAGACATTTTCAGTAAAGAGCAATTGATAGAAAAATGTGGTGGATACGATTTTAACTATTGTCTAGAACGCAAAACCAAGAAAGACCTTGAACTATGCGCTTATTTATATAACGAGGCAAACGGGGTGATGATGGAATGCTTTACCACTAAACCGGGGCTACAAATTTACACGGGCAACGGCACGGGTGGATTTAAGGGTAAACGTGGGTATATAAAACACTGCGCAGTGTGCCTTGAAACGCAATTTTATCCAAACACCCCAAACTGTCCCGAGTACCCGTCTTGCACGTTAAAAGCAGGGGAAGAATATAATCACCAAACGGTATATAAATTTTCGGTTGAATAATTAACAAAAAGAAAAAGACAAGCAACTACTTGTCTTTTTTTGTCGTTTAATTTTCTATTTCTACAAAGTCGCCGAAAGTTAACATAAGTGGGTGGTCGAAAACGGGGAGAGTGTTTATCTTAATGCTCTTATCCGGATAGGTTTCAATAATTTTGTCGGGTAGAGTAAACACTTCGCCAGTTAGTAAATCTACTAGTTTAATATCCTTAAAGAAAGGTGGTAAAATTACCGAACAAATACTTTCAAATTCGGTGGTAAGCACGTTAGTCGGTTTCCAATAAATAAAGGCTTTACTACCGTTGTCGCGCTTGAAACTAGCAGTAAGCAATCCATCATATTCTTCTGTCATCTGGTTGGGGCGCATAGAATATTCGCTCCAATGGAAAACGATAGGTAGGTTAGTTAGCGTGGCGTCTGAAAGGGCAGAGATAAGGTTTTGGTAAGCGTAAAAGGAAGGCTTAAACCTATAATTGCCAACCGAATTTCCGTCCTCATCAAACTCTGCGCCAAGCACTCCAAAGTATCCGTAGTCAAGATAAGACTTTTTATCGCCGACAACTCCGTTTAAGGCTTCTATCATATCCACGGCAGTAAACCAAGATATCTTATCCACGCCGTTTTTAACTTCTGTAATAACTCTTCTAAGCAGTAATTTTGCCTGCTTTTTCTCCGTCCATTTTCCATAGCAAAGTGCGCCGAACCCTTCTGAAAAAGAGGGACAACCCGTTTCGCCTTGAATTAGTTTAATGTTAGGGTTAAACTCGTCCACGATAGCCCTTAAAACACGGTTAAATTCGGTTGAGCGCGTTTCCTTTTCGCAATAATCGTGGTAGGAAATAGCGTAAAGATAATCAGCCATACCTTGACTAAAAGCGTCGTATAGCCAGCCGATGCACTCTCTACTACCAAGCGCACCGCCTATAATTCTAGCGTCGGGAATAACGCTCTTTATAGCCTTTGCAGAAAGCACCGTTAATTCCCCGTATTCACTGCCACTAGCACCAAATTTCCAACAATGGTCGCCGTCGGGCTCGTTCCAAATTTCAAATTCTATAACCCTTCCTTTATAATGCTCGGCAAGGGCGGTGCAGTAATTAACCCATGCTTGCTTTTCCTTTTCGGTTTTAATTGGTGGACAGCCCACGCCCCCAAAAACTTCCTTTGCCTTGGGTGTGTATAACGGATTGCCGTAACTTAACGAAAGCCAAGGCTTAATTCCGCGTGAAAGTAAATTATTTATGATATCGTCTAGCCACTCAAAATTATAAACGCCCCTTTCGTTTTCCGTTCTCATCCAGCCCGATTGCACCCTTGCGTGTTTAACGCCAAGCAGTGCAATTTTGTCGTAAGCACAGTTCGGCTCAAAAACCTTTCTATCAAGTTTTTCAAACCCGATACCAAAAATAGAACTTTCTATCTCGTTTGAACTTTTAGGTTTAATTTTTCCAATTTTAACAAAGCGATTCATATTTATCTCCTTTTTTTCATTATAGTCAAAATTAGAGTATGGGTATATAACTATATAAAGAATTTTTTGTACTATATTAAGATAATTGTTGAAAAAACGGGTAAATTATTGTACAATATAAATATGATACAAATAGGCAAAATAGTAAATTTCGGGGTGTACGATAGCGAAGAGTTTTACCCCAAGGCAAAACAAAGCAAGGTAAGAAAGGCAAGGTATTTCGAGTTTGAATACTGTATAGGTAATGGTGGAAAAACCGTTACCAACGGCGTTGCTTACGAAAGAAAGGCAGACACCGTTTTTTTAAGAAAACCAAACAGTGTTGGGTACAGTCAATTGCCGTTTAAGTGTTATTTTTTTCATTTAGAGATGGAAGAATCTAGTCCGTATTACAAAGAACTTTGCGCTCTTCCCGATTGTTATAACGTGTTTGACTATAAGGAGTATTTAGACCTTTTTTCCGAGCTAGTCAGTCATTTAACGCTAGTTAACGGCAAACACGACGAGTTGGTGTTTGCAAGGCTATTAGAAATTATATATTGTCTTAAACGGGACGCGTCCCCCAACTATTACGCACTTGCGCACGGGCAGAGTAGAAATTGCTCGCTATCAAGCGCGCTATCTTATATTAACGTTAACTTTCAGCGAAAAATCACGCTAAACGAATTAGCGTCTGTTGCGGGTTATTCGCCACAACATTTACTGTTTGTGTTTTCCCAAACGTTCGGGCAAACTCCTTGCGAGTATATAATAAAAAAACGGCTAGAACTTTCTTGCGAAAAACTTTCTAATACAAGCGACGATATATCAAAAATCGCACAGGATTGTGGCTTTTCGTCTCAGTCGTATTTTACAAAGCAGTTCAAAAAAGAATATTCGCTTACCCCTGCAAAATACCGTAAACGTTCTTGGCAAGGCTACGTACTATAAAATTTAAAAAAAATAAAAAAAGACAAGCAGTTGCTTGTCTTTTTAGTTTTAATTTACTTAATTAAACTTAGGGTTGTAAGGACGCCCAAACGTTTTCGTCAATGAACGTTTGATAATTTTGTTTAAAAGCCTCCTTATTTTGGGCGATTGCTGATTCAAGTTGTGCGTTAGTAAATTTTAAGGTGGTGCCGGAAACAACCGCAACACCGTCGATTAAACCTTGAATATAACTGATTGCGCTGTTAATTGTATCTTGCATAGCGTTTAGCAACTCTTTTGTTTGTTCTTTTAACGAGCTTAAAGCCAATTTAAGATTTTGAGCGTTTTGCTTGATTTGTTCGGAAACCTCACCCGAATTAATTGCCCAAACAAGTTGTTGGTTTTTAGCTTGAATATAATTTTTGATTGCAGTTTTATATTCGCCGTCCATCAAAAACGATTCTGCGTAAGAATAGGAAAAAGAAGAAATTTTTGCGTTAAGGTCGTCGATAGCGTTTATGATTTGTTCTTTTGCAATAAAACCGTCTAAACTAGAAATAGTTTGCGCCCACGAACTAAGTTTTGCCGATATAATTTTATAAGCGCGCGAAGAATAATACGCTTCTTTAAGTTCTTGCGTATTAAGGTCTAACTGTTGAACTTCCTTTCTAATAGATAAAAGGTTAGAATAAAGTTGGGTTTGAGTAAAAGCGTTTATTTGCTCCTCGTTAAGGTGACGAAGGGCGTCCGAAAGCATATTTTTAAGTTCTTCGGGAGTAAGTTCATCTTTGTTAACCGAGATAGTGAGTCCTTCTTCACTTAAAACGGCGTTTATTTCTTTTTCTACCGAATCAAAGGTTGCGTTAGCTTGCTTGCCGGAAATTTCCACGGTAATATTTTGCGTTTGCGCGTAGATAAATCCGTTGTCAACACAAACTTTTGCGTAAGCGTTGCCTGCTTGCTTTGGGGTTAGACCAACAAACTCGGTTTGCGATAGGATAAAGTTTCCTTCGTCGTTAGAAGCGGTTGCCGTAACGACCTTTCCGTTTTCAACGATAAGTTCAACGGACGGGTTGCTAGACAATACCATCACGGTAATTTGAGAAGTTTTAGTCTGGCTTTTATCGTCGTCTTTACAGCCGTTAAGACAAAAAGCACAGCAAAGCAAGGTGCAAACGGATAGTAAAATACTGATTAATCTTCTTTTCATAACAAATCTCCTTGGAGTATAAATATACCACAAAAAGCCTATTTTGTAAACCCCTAAAAAAGTTTTATAATAAAAAGGTTTTAGCCAATTTGACTAAAACCTTTATAAATTTTAGGATATAAACAGTATTTGTGGTAGGTGAGAAGGCGTTCTTTCTTTTACTCTAACCACTCCGTCAACTATTTCAAAATCGCAATCTACTCTCTCGCCGAGCTCGTTAAGTTTTTGTATTTTGGTAAACGGTTTGTTAACTTTAATGGGTAAGTCTTCAAGTTCGTCTAGACCGGTGTTAATCATAGCGCAAACGATAGTTCCGTCTTTTAGACGACCTGCTTTAAGATACATATCAACGTCTTCGGTATAATAAACGGGTAGGTTATCTTGTTGGTTTAGTATATCGATAAACTGTTGTTTTCTAAGCCCGTTTAACATAGAGAACGAACTCCAATAATTAAACAAGGAATCGGGCGTTCCACAGAACACAACCGAATATCCGCCTAAACTATTTTTATATCCGGTAACGGCAGGGAATAGTTTTTCGGGTTCTTTTCCGGAAGCTATATGATAGTTAAAGGAAAGTTCCTTAACCCCTTGTTTGTTTGGAATAAGTTGTAAAACTTCAAGTTGTTTAGGCTCGTTAACGCCGTCGATAACTTCTCTATTAACGGGTTTTCCCGTCCAATCTTGAACGTCCACGCCGATATAATCGCCGTAACCCATTTCGATAAGAGTTCTAGCCGCCTTAGAAGTCATAACCACCGTACCCTTAAATATAGGCTCTATTTCTTCCTTGGTTAGTCTTTCTGGTAAGTAGTCGTCGATAAACACCGCGCCACCTTGTTCGGAAGAGAAATATATTGGAAGTCCCATGCGTTCTAACACACAAGAAGCCCAAGGGCATGGGTGCACGCCTTTTTTCTTGGAAGAAAAACCGTAATCAATCTTGCCAAACAAGGGCATACGGCATCCAGCGAACTGTATTTGTGGATAAAGGTCGGCAACTGCTTGGTAAAACTTAGAATATTTAGATAAAATCTTTCTATACGCAACGCCGGCTTTTGGTTCGAATGCAGAACGGGTAAGCCAATGTTTTGCGCCTTGCGCCCCTTCTAAAAGACAAGCAGTGTAGTGTGCGTGCAATCTAATTGCGCTAGTGGAATATCTGTTGTGTGGACAGGTGTCCGTTTCGGCAAGGAAAATGGTGTTTTCTTTGCCTGCGTAATGCATAAGGTGTTGATAACGGAACATGCGTATTGACATATAATGCGTGCTTTCAGAGCAGTAAACTGCGCCGTTAAGTCTAATCATTTTGGGATTGCCTTGTCCACGGAAAGCTTCTGCCGTTTCACTGCTAAATTCCATCCAATAATTACCCAAAATACCCGAAACAGCCCCTTGTAGTTTGGGGTTAACTTCGTCAATACCTTGACGGATATATTTAACGAATTCAACCAAACTATCCCCTTGAACTCTGGCGAAAACTTGTTCTATACGTTTGCCTTCTTCACTACCGCTTTGCATTTTTTCTAAAAGTTGTTCACGGGTAAGGTTTGTGCCTAGCCTTTCGTTTACTTTTGCTAGGTGTAAAGGACAAGAACAACCACGAGTGTTGCCACGATATAAAAGACCGATATCGTCGTCTAGCATAATAATTTCTGGGTTATGCTTGGCAAGTTCTTTCATTTGCTCTTTCATATAATCTTTAAAGTTTTGGTCCAAAGGACAGCAGGTGCTTTTTATTTCGTCACCCGTAATTGTAGAAACGACGTTTTGGAAAGGATGTGGAGTTGCAGGTGGGTTGATGTGTCCCATAGTAGACTGAACTAACACGCCGTATCTTGCGCCAGCCTTATCAAGACGAGTTGCAAACTCATCAAAAAGTTTGCAAGAAATTTTTGCCTTTTCAACGGCAGGAGTGCCTTCGGGTGCAAAATACATCATAAGCATAGCAATAGATGAAATGCCGTTTTGTTGTTGATAGATTATATCTTGACAAATTTCGTCGATGTGATCGGCGTTCATACTCATTATCGATAGGTTGATAAGTTCCATAATAACTCCAAAAACTAGTTTTTTATAATTGTATCACTAGTTAAAAAGTAATTCAATATAATTGTTCACGAAACTTTTTCGTAAAATGCTAAAATCATTAAAGATTTTTTACCAAAAGTAATGACAAAACTTATAAAATGTGATACACTTAATACAACTATAAAATAACGAATTGGTGTTAATATATGAAGGCAATCGTAAACGCAACTATCGTAATGAAAGACCATTATATACCAAACGGGGTAATCTTATTAGACGGCGATAAAATCGTTGATTTTGGCAAGGCAAAAAACCTTGAAATTCCCCAAAACGCCCAAATAATTGACGCCGAAGGACAATACGTTGGTCCGGGACTTATAGATATACATACCCACGCCGTTGATAATAAATGGATATACGATAGTCCAAAAGATTGCAGTGAATTTTTATTCGAGCACGGCGTAACGTCGGTGTTGCCCGCCCTTTATAATAACCTTGATAAAAAAGCGTATATAGACGCTGCAAACGCAATTTTAACCGCTAATAAAAAGGGAGATTTTGATAACTTTGCAGGTTTTTATATGGAAGGTCCTTACCTTTCGCCTAACTTCGGCTGTGAAAAGGACAAGAACGTTTGGAAGGACGCAGTAGTAAAAGAAGATTATATAGACGTAATAAAAACCGTTAAAGATACCGCGAAGGTTTGGTGTTTTGCACCCGAAAGGGAAGGTATAGACCAGTTTGTAAAAGACGTAAAAGAACTTATTCCAAACGTGGTATTTGCAGTTGCCCACAGCGAAGCAACTCCCGAACAAGTTGAAAAGTTTATTCCTTACGGACTAAGAATTGCCACCCACCACACCAACGCGACGGGAACTATCCCACATTATTCGGAGTGCCGTGGGGTATGCGTGGACGAAGCGGTTAACTATAACAAAGAAATTTACGCAGAACTTATTTGCGATAGAATGGGAGTGCACGTTCTTCCTTATATGCTAAGGCTTGTAAGAAAGATAAAAGGCGACGATAGAATTATGTTGATTGCCGACCAATTCGTGTGCGACGGACCAATTCCAAAGGGATTTGAAGAAGCCACCGACTTGCATTTTGATAAGGCTGGTGAAATTGCAGGTTCAGGTCTTACCTTAGACGTGGCTTGCGCAAACGCAATGATTCATATGGGCTGTTCGGTTTGCGACGCGTTTAGGTTTGCTTCCTATAATCCGGCAAGGGCAGTAAATTTAGCAGGCTACGGCTGTATTGAAAAAGGTAACTACGCCAACTTAATAATAGTTGACGATAAATTTAACGTTAAAAAAACAATTTTTAAAGGAGAATTAAGATGAGCAAAATCTTTGACCCCGCAACAACTTTCAAATTTGAACCAGCAAGCTTCGTTCCTTTTAAGGATAGAGAAATTTGCGAAAAATTAAGAAAGATTAGTGGAACGGATTTGGAAAAACACACCAAAGCAGACCAACACCCAGAGTTCAACATTAAAGTAATGATGAACCCACACCCAGTTCTTATTGCAACCTTGTTTGCAAGAATTAAAGAAGCAAGTGAAAAGGGCAAGAAAATCACCCTTATTTTAGGTAACCCTGAACCAGATACCTATATTCCTTTGGCACAACTTATCAACTACTTTAAGGTAGATTGCAAAAACGTTCATTTATTTGCAATGGACGAATGGGCTGACCAAGACGGTAATATTGCACCAGAAACCTATCAAGCAGGTTTTGCTCACTCTATGCTTAAATATTTGGTATATCAAATTGACGAAAAACTTCGTATGCCAATGGAAAACGTACACTATCCCACCAACGCAAACATCAACTCCTATTCGGATATGATTACCGATTGTGGTGAAGGTGGCGCAGATATTTGTTCTTCTTCTCCAGGTTGGACCGGACACATGGCGTTTATCGACCCAGTTGCAGATTTCTTCCCCAAGGGATTTGACCCTGCGGTTCCCCCAACCAAAGAACAAATCGACGAATGGCTTAATATGAAAGCAAGAATCGTTGATCTTCATCCATTAACCGTTGCGCAAAACTCCTTACACGGCGTATTTGGTCAATCGGGTTATATTGCAGACGTTCCACCTAAGGCAGCAACCATCGGTCCCGTTGACGTAAAGAACGCAAGAGAAAGAATCGAAGTTCACGCATTACTCACCAACGGAACTTTCTCTTCTTGGCAAAGAATGACTTCTCGTCTTGTTCTTCACGGACCTATCACTCCTTTAATCCCAAGTTCTATGCTTCAAACTATGAAGACTCAAGTTCTCGTATCAGACGAACTTGCAGCGCCGTTTGATTGTTGGGAAAAGGTTGGTTATTAATAACTTTTGATTTATAAAAAGGGCTGTCGTTACAACCGTACGTAACGGCGCTCTTTTATAAAAGGAGAAATTAAAATGATTAATTACGACGTAAAAGCAGGGTTTTCTAGGGTGGAAATCAACCCACCGATTGGCGCTCATTTAGAAGGTTATTATCACGAACGTAAAAACCAAGCAATTTTAGACGATTTAGAAATCAACGTCGTTGCGCTTGAAAAGGACGGTGTTAAGGTTGCGCTCGTTTCTATCGATAGCGAAGCAGCCGACACAGCTTATTATGAAAGCGCAAGAGAATACGCTTCTAAAATGACGGGGCTTGACAAAGAGGCAATCTTTATTCACACCACCCACACCCACGTTGGTCCGTGTTTTGGTAGAGTAGTAGAATATACTAACGATATCGATAAGGAATATTTTTCTTTCGTACTAAAAAAGATTTCAGACGCAATCGTATACGCGCTTGACGACTTAAAACCCGCAAGAATGGGCATTGCTTTTTCTAAGGCGGAAAGAATAGGTTTTAATCGTCGTTATCTTATGAAAGACGGCACGACCAAAACTAACCCGGGCGTTAACAACCCAGATATCGTTAAGTCAATCGGTCTTTTAGACGAAAGCGTGAACGTTATTCGTTTTGAAAGAGAATGTGGCGATAATATCGTAATCGGCAACTACGGCAACCATCCAGACGTTATCGGCAACAACAAAGCGTCGGCAGACTGGCCGGGCTTTACCAGAAGAATTTTCGAAAAGGCAGTTGATAATACCAAGTGTATTTTCTTTAACGGAGCGCAAGGGGATATCAACCACGTTAACGTAAAACCCGTTGGTGGTGACCTTAACGGAATGTTTAACGACTTTGACGACGTAACCCGTGGTTACGCACACTCTCGTCATATGGGCAACGTCGTTGCAGGCGCTCTAATGAGCGTTTATGAAAAGGTTGAATTTATGCCCGTAAACGAGATTAAGTTTACCGAACAAATCGCCCAAGTTGCATCAAACAAACCAAAACCTGAGGAAATGGAAGAGGCGCGTTATATAGACGGTATGGTAAAGGACGGCAGAAGAGACGAACTTCCATACAAGGGTATGATGCTAACTACTATGATGGCTGACGCCGCAAGAAAAATCCGTTTGGAAAATGCACCCGATTTCTTCCCGTTAAACGTTTCGGCTATCAAGATTGGCGACGTTGCGTTTATCGGTATCCCAGGCGAACCCTTCACCGGTATTGGAATGGGATTAAAACAAGCAAAGGGTTACAAAATGATATGCCCAACTTGCTTAACCAACGGTTCTCGTGGATATTTCCCAATGAAAGATAGTTACGACGAAGGTGGTTACGAAGCAAGGTCGTCTACTTATAAAGCAGGCGTTGCCGAAACCATCATAAAAGAAGGCGTAAAAATCCTTGAAGATTTGGTTTAATCTAAAAACAAGAAAAAGTCAGGCAAAAGCCTGACTTTTTTGTTTTTTATTGAATATAATTATTTAATTCTTTGTTTTAAGATTTTTTCGCAAATTATAAGGTCTTCGGGGGTGTTGATTCCACGTAGATCGTCACCGTCTTTGGTAAAGTAGGTGTCAACCTTTAATCCATCGTTAACCATAAGTTCAAGAACTTCGGTTAAATAATATTCTTTTTGAACGTTAGCGCACCCAACTTTTGGAAGAGTTTTGAATAGCGCTTTACTATCAAAAACCATAACGCCGGAGAACAATTCTTTAATGGTTGCTTGTTCGGGCGTGCAATCTTTTCCTTCAACTATTTTGCAAAAACGTCCGTTTTGGTCACGAACGATACGCGCCCAAAGTTCAAGCGAAGGGTTTTCAGCCGTCATAATAGTGCAGTCTGCGTCGTTTTGTTGGTGTTGACTACACATTGCAAGCATTTCTTCTTTTCTAAACAAGGGCATATCCCCAAAAGTAACTAAAACGTCCCCGTCATAGTCCTTAAACTCGTTTGCACATTCCATAACGGCGTGCCCCGTGCCGAGTTGTTGTTTTTGTTCAACGTAAATAAAACGATTTCCAAAATGCTCGATAATTTTTTCTTTGCCACAACCAACTACTATACAAATATCTTTGTCTTTGGCAAAAGAAACGTTATCTAAAACGTATTCGAGCATAGGTCTATCACCTATTGAAATCATTGCCTTAGGAATATCGCCACCTACTTTTTGCAATCTGCTACCTTTTCCTGCAGCTGGAATAATAACTCTTATATTTTCCATTTTAACTCCACAAACGATAGTATTTTATATAACCTTAACGTCAAATTCGTTATCGTCGTATATTTTTTGTAAAATCTCTCGGATTTTAGGCAATTTTTTCTCCATGTCCTCCAAAAGTTTTAACTGCGTACGGCACCTGTCGAGATTTTGCCCTTCGTAATCGATATGGTAATATGTGTCTCCGTTGATATGGTCCATCAAAAAGCGTATCCCGTCTTCTGCCGTTATAATTAACGATGCGTACGGCAAGAGTTCTAGTTCCTCTTTGGTTAAAATGTCTCCACACGCTTCTAAATATCCACGAGCGTAAAGTTTGTAAAGACTAAGGTTACAAGAAACCTTGCTTAAATCTTGCTCGTCGTCTTTTGCCGTGTTGGTTCCAATTCTCATACTATCGCCGTAATCGTATAGGGGAGAGGACGGCATAACCGTGTCAAGGTCTATGATCGCAACGGGAAGGAAAGTTTCCCTATCAAAAAGAACGTTGTTCAAGTTACAGTCGTTATGGCAAATTCTAAGCGGAATTTTACCGCTTTCTAACGCTTCGGAAATCTTTCCGTACAAATCAACGTGTGCACGCACGAAAGAAATTTCATTTTCCACGTCTTTAACTCTACCAACGGCGTCGTTTGAAATTGCCTTTTCCAAGTCCATATAGCGACTTTTGGTGTTGTGGAAGTTAGGAATAACTTCTTGAATTTTGTTTATATCAATAGCCGTCATTGCTTTGATAAAACGCCCAAACGAAACGCCTGCAAAATAAAACACTTCGGGCTTGTCTGGTATGTCCATCGAATAAGCGTGGTCGAAATAAGTCAGCATACGCCACGCCCCGGAGTCGTCCTTAAAATACTTCTCACCGTTTTTCGTGTGGTGAAGGGTTTGGACCGTTCCAAAACGATGGTGACCGGGCAAGAGCAAGTGTTTGTGTAAATGTTCGGTTGTTATTTCGAAATTGTTCATCAACGCATCAACGTCTGGAAAAACGTTTGAGTTTATACGTTGAAGAAGGTATTTATAAACAATTCCTTCGTTGTCGGCAGTTTCTACTTTGTAAGTGCGGTTGATATAACCCTTATTAATTTCACGGATTTTTTTAACTTCGCCTTTAATAGAAAACTTTTCAATTATATCTTTAAGTTCATTAATGTGTTTTTCGCTTCCCCTTGCGTTATTCACAATATTCCTCCTAAAGTATTATAAAAACAAAAGACAAAAAATTATTTTGTATAGTATGTGCCCTTAAATTATACACTAAAAAAAGAAAAAAATCAAGACCGTTTTTAAAAGAATTGCAGATAACCCACCAAAAAAGCGATAAAACAAGGGCTTTTTTATTATTTTTATATTAAAAACGCACTATACTTCACTCAAAAGGAAATATAGTGCGTTTAATTTTACGTTGTTTTTAGTTATTAACGAATTTTATCAATACGTTCGGCAAGGTCTATTTGAACGCCGTTAGCGATACTTTCGTTAGCCGAAATACCGATTAACGCTGATACGATACCAGCAAAACTATCTGCGCATTGACCTAGTTTATCTTCTGGGTTTTCGCCTGCGAAAAGCATACCTACAAGCACGGGATCAGCGCCACCGTGCCTTCCTTTAAGTACGGGAAGTGGATAGGTTTCAAATTTACCTTCGTCGGTAAACACTTTAAAGCAAGGCGTGTGGTCGGGGTTATCCGAGGGAGAAACGCCTTCGTAAACGATAACGCCTTTTTCACCAGTGATAACTATCTTACTGCCTTCGCCACGCAAAGAGAACAAGTTAAGACTATAAGTTAAAATCGCTCCACCTTTATAAAGAACGGAAACCGACATATTATCGTAAATATTAGTATCGGGAAGATAACAACACTTGTCTCTTATATAACCGTCTTCGTGTTCTGCGCCGAAATAAAGTTCGTTATCAAGTTCGACCGTTTGCGATTTATAAGATTGGCAATCGGATTGTTTTGGGCAATCTTTACATCTAGTAGCAAAAGATTTGCTTTGGTCTCCGTAAAAAACACGGTTTCCGAGAGCAGAAACTTTTACAGGCTCGTCCTCTAAAATCCAGTTCATAACGTCGAAATGGTGGGTGGATTTATGTACTAGCATACCGCCTGAATTTTCCATTAATCTATGCCAACGCTTAAAGTAATCCCCACCGTGCCAACGATTAAGGAAATATTCGTAGTTAATAGAAAGGATTTTACCAATTTTTCCAGAAGCCACTATTTCTTTAATACCTACGAAAGCGGGCATAAACCTACAATTAAAGGTAACGGTAACCTTTTTACCACTCTTTTTCTCGGCTTCTCTAATAGCAAGACATTTTTCGTAGGTGTTGGTTATGGGTTTTTCGGTAATAACGTCGTAGCCTTTATTTAACGCGCGAATAATATACTCGTGATGAAACGCGTCGGTAGTGGTAACGATAACCGCGTCCGGTTTTTCTAAGTCAAGCATATTTTCAAAATCGTCGTAAATGGTAAGTCCTTCGCCCACGCGTTTTTTAAAAACTTCGCAACGAGTTTTATTAAGGTCGTAAATACCGGTAATCTCGCCGTGTTCTGGGTAGTAATCTAAAAGATTTTCTACGAACATAGTGTAGCACCTAAAACTTGCGCCTACTATAACGTATCTTTTCATGATAACTCCTTGAATTATTTATATTGAGCTAAAACCTTTTCGTTTACTAAACTAGCCGAATCGGGATCGCAATAAACGGTGCAGTCGGGGTGTTTTTTCATTAAGGTTGCAGGAACTAAATTAGTTTCTTGCATAGTTAAAGTATCGTGGATAGCCTTTGCCTTTACCTTATATGGAACTGCGCTAATAATGGTTTTGCAATCCATAATTTTAGAACAAGTCATAGAAATAGCTTGTTTGAAAGCCTCGTCTTTACTTACAAACCAACCTTCGTGAAGTTGTTGTTCTAAACAAGTATCTGAAAGGGTAACTACCTTATAGAATCTTTGGTCGTCAAAATCAGCGGGTGGGTCGTTAAAAGCGATGTGACCGTTTTCGCCGATGCCGATAAGACCAACGTCTACTTGCTTTTGGCTTAGCAGAGCAGTGAGTTCGGCAATAGTCTTTTCAGGATCAGCTTGTCCGTCGATTAAATGATATTTAGCAGGGTTAACCTTGCTAATAAATCTTTCGGTTAGGTATTTTTTAAAGCTTGCGGGGTGATTCTCGCTAATTCCAACGTATTCGTCGAGATGGAACATTTCAACCTTACTCCAATCGATATCTTCCTTAACGAAATGTTCAAAGAAGGTAAATTGCGAAGCGCCGGTGGATAACAAAATACGCGCGTTACCCGTTTCTTCAATGGCTTTGTTTATAGCCTTGGTTGCTTGGCTAGATGCCAACTTGCCAAGTTCCATACTGTCTTTTGCTACTACAACTTTCATAATAATCTCCTTGTTAAACGGTTTTACCCGAATATATTACTTTTTTAATATTTATATCTTTATCACAAATAACCAAATCGGCACGAAGTCCAACTGCAATTTGCCCACGGTCGTTAAATCCCATAACTCTTGCAGGATTAAGCGATGCCATACGACTAACTTCCACGATAGAAAGTTCGGGGATAGAAAGCATAGTTTTAATAAGTCTATCGGCAGTTGCAACGCTACCTGCAAATCCCGTTCTATCCAAAACCTTGGCAACTCCGTCCTCAACTATACAAGGCGTGCCGTTTTTAAGGCTACCGGTTACCGAAGTTTGCCCGTCGCTAAACCCACAAGCCCTAGTTCCGTCGGTTATTAAACAAATTTTATCCTTACCTTTACATTTATATATAAATCTAAGAAGTTCAACGGGCAGATGTTTTCCGTCGGCAATAATTTCCACGTCAAGTTGGTCGAAATAAAGCCCTGCCTCCACAGCACCGGCAATACGATAAGCGTTTTTGCGATAAACTCCGTTCATACCAGAGTATAAATGCGTCATAAGAGTATATCCGTTATCTTTTGCGCGTTCAACGGTGGCAAAATCAGCGCCCGTATGCGCAACCGAACAAACCACGCCAAGTTCACGGCAAGCCTTTCCAAACTCAAACTCGTCGTCAAGTTCGGGCGCAGCCGAAACCCTTAAAACGAAAGGATATTTTCTTTTTATATCTATAATTTGTTCATAGGTAGGCTTTAAGAAAAATTCGGTTGGTTGTGCGCCACAACCTTCTGGTGAAAACCAAGGTCCTTCCATATGTACGCCGATTAACGTGGAGTTAGGGTAAACCCTTTTGTGTTTATCAAAAGTGTTAAGCGCCCTTTCGGTTTCCGTTTTGCTAGAAGCCATCGTAGTTGCAAGCAAAGTGGTAGTTCCGTGCGACAAATGGAAGTTGGCAATATTATTAAACTCTTCAAAACTAGCGTCCATAAAATCGTATCCGTTACCACCGTGGCAGTGAATATCAACAAACCCAGCAAGCAAATAATTACCCATTGCGTCTATGCTTTGGTCGGCAGGCACTCGTTTTAACCCAACGTAATCAATAACTCCGTCGGTAAAAGCGCACACGCCATCTATAAGCACGCCGTCTTTAAGCACGATATTGGCGTTAAAAATTTCCGTTCTCATAATATTCTCCCGTATAGACTTTTATATATTGTACTATAAAACTTAATGCTTGTATATACAATTTTTTGCTAAAAACATTTAAAATCTTGCAAAAACAAAAAAGAGTTTAATATCCAAAAAAAAGATTGCTTTTTTAAAGGTGGTGTTGTATAATCGAAATAGTGAAAAAAGGAAGGACGTTATGCGTACTGAAATATTTTTAATAAGGCACGGTCAAAGCCAAGCAAACGTAGATATCATTTTTGCAGGGCATTTGGATTCGCCTTTATCTGAACTTGGAAAAAGTCAAGCGTTGTTGTTAAAAGAATATTTGTTAACTCAAAAGATAGACCTTTTGTATTCAAGTGACTTGATTCGCGCAAAAGACACCATAAAACCATATGCGGACCAAGTTGGTTTGCCTATAAAAACAAGCCAAAAGTTAAGGGAGTTTTACGGTGGAGATTTTGAAGGTGTTAAATACGAGGACCTTCCAAAACTATATCCGATAGAATACGGCAAATTTTGGTTGCACGACACTGAAAATACTCAAATGCCTAACGGCGAATCGGTAAAAGGTGGTATGCAAAGGGGTTTTGAAGCCATAACTGAAATTGCAAAAGAAAACCTAGGCAAAAGCATAGCGATTGCCACTCACGGTGGGATAATTCGTGGGTTTGAGTGTCTTGCAAACGGCGTTAAGTGGTGTCAAGGCGAGTGGGTGCAAAACGCATCTACCACAAAACTCGTTTATAAAGACGGCAAGTTTATAACTATTGAAAGAAACGTAAACTCTTATTTGGGGCAATCAACAAGTGCGTTGCCAAAGGGAGTGTAATAAAACAAAAATACCAAAGGAGACCTAAAATGGCATACGATTTTAAGGACATTATTTCTAAGTTTAATTTGCAAGGCGAATTAGTATCTTGTGAACGTTACGGGGAAGGTCACATCAACGAAACTTATCTTGCAGTAGTTGATAATAGCGGAGAAAAGGTTAACTATATTTTACAAAAAATTAACACCAAACTTTTCGATAAACCAGATAAGCTTATGAACAATATTCGTTTGGTAACCGAGTTTAACCGTGCAAAAATCAAAGCTCGTGGCGGTAATCCCGATAGAGAAAGTCTTTCTATCGTATATACCAAAGAAGGCAATTCCTATTATCAACTAGATAGTGGAGAGTGTTTTAGAGTATACATTTTTATAACCGACGCAATCGCTTATCAAACGGTTGAAAAACCCGAACACTTCTATCAAAGCGCAGTTGCGTTTGGCAACTTTGCAAATCTCCTAGCAGAATTTGACGCAACCCAACTTTACGAAGTGTTGCCAAGATTTCACGACACTGCAAAAAGATTCAACGATTTTACCAATTCCTTAAACGCAGACAAGTTCGACAGAGCAAAGTTATGCCAAAAGGAAATTCAGTTCGTTTTAGATAGAAAAGAATATTGCTCCAAAATCGTTGATTTACTAAAAAGTGGTAAAATGCCAACCAAGGTTACCCATAACGATACCAAACTTAACAACGTTATGCTAGACGCAACCACCGGTAAACCGGTTGCCGTTATAGACCTTGATACCATAATGCCGGGTAGTATTTGTTACGATTTCGGCGATAGTATCCGTTTTGGTTGCAACCCTTGCGCAGAAGACGAAAAGGATTTATCCAAAGTTAATTTTAGAATAGATTTATTTGAAGAATACGCAAAAGGATATTTATCTGCGGTAGGCGACGGCGCTACTCAAATTGAAAGGGATAACCTAGCGTTCGGCGCAATCTTAATGACCTACGAGTGTGGTATGAGATTTTTGGCTGACTATCTCGACGGGGATATTTATTTTAGAACTCATAGAGAAGGTCAAAACCTTGATAGAGCAAGAACTCAGTTCAAACTTATAGAAGATATGGAAAAAGTTCTTGACAAAATGAACGCTATCGTTAAAAAATATTAATTATAAGAAAAACTAAAAGACTAGCAATTTTTTGCTAGTCTTTTTTATTTTTAGATTAATCTTGTTCTTGCAAGACGGGAATGCATTTACCCGAAACGGCGTCTTGAAAGGTCATAAAATACCCCTTTCCCTTTGTATCTAGCATAGAAAGTGGTATAAAGGAACAGTAGTTTGAAAGTTGTTTTGGTGGAACGTCGCCGTAAACGGCGGGAACTCCGTAGCAAATATATTTTATCCTTCCTTCTTCTTTAACTTCTCCCACAACGTAATGCTTATCTAGCGAAAAATGTATTTTTGCCCATCTGCTATCGGGAAAGGCGTGGCACAATAGGTCGTGGGAA
Organism: Clostridia bacterium; assembly: GCA_017399945.1. Taxonomy (GTDB): domain Bacteria; phylum Bacillota; class Clostridia; order Christensenellales; family Borkfalkiaceae; genus UBA1259. The sequence goes on along the minus strand of JAFQAQ010000004.1, from coordinate 151,372 downwards.
GGGAATTTTAGAAAGATATCTTCTAACTTATCTTTTATTTGCAAATAAAATTCAGGTTGTTTTTGATTGCTAAAATTCTTTTCATTTTGAGCACTGCAAGAGTTCGCTTTTGTTTCTTGCGTTTCTTTTTGGCGCGCGCAATCAGACAATTCATTTTCAAGGTGTAACCGTTCAACGTCCATCTCCTTTAACGCTAAAAGCTTTTGGTTTAGTTCAAGTTCGGTTTGGTAATAGTTTTCAGTTGCCACGGCTTCGTCGTCGTAAGTTAAAAGTTCGGTTTTTTGGGATAGGTTTTTTTGACTTTCCCTTTGTTTTTGAACGTCCTTTTTAACTATGGAATAAAACCTCTCGGCAACCGTTTTTCTAATATCGGTTAAAGAAAGCGAAAAGTTTTCGGTTTTAGAAAAGGCGACTATCTGTGGAAGGTTATCCTTAACGAAAGCAATCGCCACCGCAAACCCGTCGTTTAAGTTTTGGCTAGGGTAAATTTGCCTTACGATAGAAATTGGTCTTGCTCCTAAATCTTCATAATAACAAAAACCGTCCTTTCCGCATAGCAATAAATGATAACGCGCGTCGTTAACTGCGATAAGGTTAATAATCGAAAGATAAAAATCACATTGTTCGCCGTCACGTTCAATTCTTGCAATACCGCTTATGGTTTTTCCCGTTTGCGAATATCCTTCGGCTACTTGTTTTAGCACGATTACGCTTTTAGAGTAAGACATATTTCGCTCCTTCGTCCTTTTGTTTAGGTATATATTATGTTATGAAAAGGCGTGTCAAATAATAATCTAGGTAATCGAAAAAAGTAAAAAAAGGTCGAAAAGGTTGGTTTTTATACCGGACGAATCTTTTACGAGCGCTCGCGTAGGTATATAACGAAAAATAATGGGTTATATAATTTAAAATATAACCAAAAACCCTAAAAAGTTTGTTTACAATTGAAAAAAACTGTGCTATAATCTAAACTAGGGCAGTAAAGGGACTAAACGGATTTTAACGTTAAAGTCTATAAAAACCCTAACAAATAAAATAAAAACAAAAAATCGGTTAAACCGAAATACTTAAGGAGAATAAGTCATGACTAACAACAAAAAAGTACTGGAATTTATCGAACAATCTAAACAACTCTGTCAGCCTGACCAAATCGTTTGGATTGACGGAAGCGAAGAACAACTCGAAGCACTTCGCAAACAAGCTGTTGAAGAAAAGATTCTTATCAAGCTTAACGAAGAAAAGTTACCCGGTTGCTACTTACACCGTACTACCGTTAACGACGTAGCGAGAGTAGAAGGAAGAACCTTCATTTGTTCTAAATGTAAAGAAGATTCTGCTCCCATCAACAACTGGATGGAAACCACCGAAGCAATGAACCTTATGAACGGTTTATTCAACGGCGTTATGAAAGGCAGAACTATGTACGTTATCCCATATTCAATGGGCGCTGTTGGTAGCAAGTTCTCCAAAATCGGTATCGAACTTACCGACTCTATCTACGTTGTACTCAACATGGCAATCATGACCAGAGTAGGCAAGGCAGTTATCGACGCATTGGGCGACGGAGATTTCATTAAGGGTTTACACTCTTATGCAGAACTTTCCGAAGAAAAGAGATACATCATGCACTTCCCAGAAGAAAACGCAATTATGTCCATCAACTCTAACTACGGTGGCAACGTTCTTCTCGGCAAAAAGTGTTTTGCGCTTCGTATTGCATCTTTCCTTGGCAAAAACGAAGGCTGGATGGCTGAACACATGCTTATCCTTGGCATCACCAATCCTAAGGGCGAAAAGAAATACATTGCAGCTGCTTTCCCATCTGCATGTGGTAAGACCAACCTTGCAATGTTAATTCCCCCTGCAATTTATCAAGAAAAGGGTTATAAAGTAGAATGCGTAGGCGACGATATCGCTTGGATTAGAGTAGGCGAAGACGGAAGACTTTGGGCAGTAAACCCAGAAAACGGTTTCTTCGGCGTTGCTCCCGGAACTAACATGAAGTCCAACCCCAACGCATTACTTTCCACTCAAAAGAACACCATTTTCACCAACGTTGTTCATAACCTAGACGACAACACCGTTTGGTGGGAAGGTTTAGATAACAATCCTCCTGCAAACGCAATCGATTGGAAGGGCAACAAATGGGATTACAAGAAGTTCGATAAGAAAGATAAGTCCACTTGTGGTGCACACCCCAACAGTAGATTTACCGCTCCTACCGTAAACTGTCCTTGTTTATCCGACCAATTCGAAGCACCTAACGGCGTTCCACTATCTGCAATCGTATTCGGTGGCAGACGTGCAAAGACCGCTCCACTAGTATATCAATCCAAGGATTGGAACAACGGTGTATTCGTAGGTTCTATCATGGCGTCTGAAACCACTGCTGCTGCAACCGGCGCAGTAGGCGTAGTTCGTCGTGACCCAATGGCTATGAGACCTTTCGTTGGTTACAACATGGGCGACTACTTCAATCACTGGATTGAAATGGGCGAAAAGATTACCAACAAACCCAAAATCTTCAACGTTAACTGGTTCAGAACGGACGATAACGGCAACTTCATTTGGCCGGGATTTGGTGACAACCTACGCGTTCTCGATTGGATTTTAGATCGTTGCGAAGACAAGGTAGACGCAAGAGAAACTGCAATCGGCTACGTTCCTTACGCTAAGGACATCAACGTAGAAGGTTTAGCAGACGTTACCGAAGCTACTATCGAAGATTTACTTTCTATCGACAAAGAAAACTGGAAGGCAGAAGCAGAAGGTATCGAAGGCTTCTATAAAGAACTTGGCGACAGAGTTCCTGCTGAACTATATAGCCAATTAGAAGCATTAAAGAAAAACCTTAACAAATAATTAAACTTAAACTCCCACAAGGATAACTTGTGGGAGTTTTTTTATGCTCAAAGTCAGTTTTTGGGAATAAAAAAACCGAAAATGTTATTTACTACAACTTTTTATAGTGGTATAGTAGTTTTAGAGGTGATGTTATGTTTAACGTTATAAAAGACAATCTACTTGCTAAGGTAAAGGTATTAAAAGGCGAAAAGAGTTGGGTGAAACTTGCCGGCAAGGATTTGGAAAAGGATTTAGTTGGTTTGCAAAAACAAAAGGTTAAAGGAAACCTTAAATCGCAAATTATAGTTTGTTCTTTGGAAAATCAAAAGGCAAAAATTCCACAAGGGCTAACCCTTCCAACCAAAAAGGAAGGTTACGTTATAAACGTTAAAACCGACTCGGTTTATATAATAGGTTTTGACGATTTTGGCGCTATGTGGGGCGTATACGATTTCTCCAATAAATTTTTAGGCGTTATTCCCACCTATTTGTTCGACCAGATATTACCCGAAAAGGTTAGCGACCTAAGTATAGAAGAACAAGTTTTTGAAGACGCACCGAAAAAGAGTGGGATACGCGGTTGGTTTATTAACGACGAAGACTATCTATCATTATTTAGATATAACGGTGGCAAGCGTAACGTTCCATACACTCACTTTGACCACGTTATGAACCCCTTAAACGTTGAAATGGTTGTGGAAACGGCGCTAAGGTGTAAAATTAACTTGGTTTTCCCGTCTAGTTTTAACGATTTAAGGAGTAAGGACGACGCAAAATTGGTTAAAATTTGCGCAAAACGTGGTATATACGTTTCTCAACACCATTGCGAACCTTGTGGCGTTTCCGGTTACGCATCGGAAAACTATATAAAGGACAAAAAACTTAAAGGCACGAACTCTTTTATTACCAACAGAAAAGTAATGGAAGAAATTTGGGGCTATTACGTAAAACTTTGGTCTAAACACGAAAGAGTGGTTTATCAACTAGGTTTAAGGGGCAAATCCGACCAAGCAATTTGGACGATGGATTCTGCTATCGAAAAAGATTATAAAAAAGCAGGGGCAATTATCTCCGAAGCAATTAAAGTTCAATACGATATAGTGCAAAAATACACCAACGGAAAGGGAATATGCACGGCGACCTTTTGGCGTGAAGCGGCAGAAATGTATAACAAAGGATATCTAACTATCCCAAAAGGTGTAAAAATAGTCTTTTCCGACTTAGGACTAAATTGCATGTGGGCGGACGATTTTTATCAAAGCCAATATAATCCAAGCGTTGATTACGGCGTTTATTATCACGCTGGCTATTGGCCGGGACAACATTGTTGCGAATCGTTTATTCCACAAAAAATGCAGTATTTTATGTCCCAAGCCTATAACGATAAAAAGGTTAGTTACGCACTGCTTAACGTTGGCAATATAAAAGAATTCACCCGTTCAATTTTATGTTTTTCAAAAATAACTTGGACTTGTGGCGACGCCGACTTAACAAAAGAATTTGGCGATTACTATTATAGGGTATTCGGCAAGGAAAAAGGACAAGAGATTATTGATTTATATAATAAATATATAGATAATCACCCCGTAGAAAGTGAGGAGTGCTTAAAAGCAATTTGTCAGCAAGACGACTATTATTATCATGAGTTCGGGGATTTGCCTTTCAAAAAGTTTATGCTTACCGACATGCATATAAGGTGGTGTATAGAAGGTATTTTAGAACCGGGCATACACGACGCGCAAGTGGTTAAAAACACCTTTTTAAACGACCATATCGCCCTTAAAGCAATAGACGGGTTTGAAAAACTTTTTAACGAGTTCAAAGATATAAAAGGACTAGACTCCCAACAACAAAGGCTATTAAACGTCACTTTTATTACTTGGTGTAAAATTTTGCACGATATATATTCGGTTACCTACGGTTTTTATAAAATGCAAAAAACCCAAGACCTAAAAGAAAAAATAAAGTACGTTGACTACGCAAGAAATGCGATTGATAGTTTAATCGATTATATATCGAATTTAGATTTAGGCTTTTTCAAAGATTGGTATCATTGGGAATTTACTAAAAACTTTATAACCTTTATATCTTTACAAAACGCATGCAAAGTTTATAAAGAGCAGTTTATTGCCCAACTAAATTCACAAGAATAAAAGTATTAAAAAAACACCGAAATATTCGGTGTTTTTTATTTTTTCGTATTGACAAAAAAATTCAGTGTGTTATATTAAACTTAACCATATAAAAAGGGGAAAGATTATGGATTTTTACAAGGTTAAAAAGGTGGAAAAAGTCAGCGCGCCAGACGGCGTAATTACTAGGCCTTTAAGAGAAATTTGGAAGGGTTTTTCCTTAAAGCAAAGCACTCTCGTTTTAGATAACGTGGTGGAAGAATTTGTTTTGCGAGCAGGCGAGTGCAAAGCACCCACCCTAAACCAAGGCGACGAGTATGCGATTAATATAGAAGAAAACGGATATTGCGTTGTTGCAACCGATAAACTTAGTTTAATTCGTGGGGTAATGACTTTGATTATGCGCATGCAAAACAATCCCACGGCAGAAGTTTTGGATATTGTTATCGCTTGTGGCGAAATCCACGGGAATTTTTGCGTTAAGGAAAGAACCATACACGTGATGTGCCCGACAAACGCCTTTGATTTTAGAAGATTTATTCGTTTTTGCGCTTTAATACAATATAAAATATTAGTTGTAGAATTTAGAAATAATTTTGGATTTAAGTGTTTGCCAAAGGGTATGGTAAACAAAAAAGCAATAAGCAAGCGCAAACTTAAAAAACTATTCAAGGAAGGTAACGACCTTGGGCTTCAAATCGTCCCAATGTTTAACTCCTTGGGGCACGCTTCGGGTTATGGTGAAGAACACGGCGAACACGCCCTTTTGGACGTTGACGTAAAATACCAACCACTCTATTCGCCTAACGGATGGTGTTTTAACGTAGAAAACCCAAAGGTTATCGACCTTCTTAACGCAATAAGAAAAGAACTTTGTGAATTCGTGGACCAATCTCAATTTGAAAAGAAATATTATCACTTGGGCTTTGACGAGGCGTATTTGTACAGAAAAAAATATTTGCCACCAGAAAAGGTTGCGTCATTTATGAAAACGCTCACCGACCAAGTGGTTGCAGACGGATATATTCCTTTCGTTTGGGGTGATATGCTTTTAAATAAGGAAATGATACCTGAATACGACAAGGATGCAGGGGTGTTTTATTGCGCTCAATGCGAACACCCATACGATTTGCTTAAAGGATTAAATCCAAAAACTATTATTTGCGATTGGCAATATAGCGTTAATAAAGCGCCCGTAGTAACCACTGCTCACCTTAAAGAAAAGGGCTATAACGTGTATGGCTCTGCGTGGGGTGGCACAAGTTGGTTTACCGGAAGAAACGTTACTGCCCACGTTGATATGGTAAAACAAGGCAAGTCTGACGGAATTATGATGACGACTTGGGGGGTTACAAAACGTTATGATGAAGTGTTGTTCTGTGCTTATGAGTGTGGACTTCCACATAACACTTGGTCAAAATATTCTCAGCCAAGCACGGTAGTTGCAACCTTTTATAGAAATCTTCTTCCTGCAAAAGGCAACTTTAAAAAAGCAGGGCATCTAAGCAAATAGAACTAAAACAAACCAACAAAACTAAAACAAATAAAACTAAAAAGCACCGAATTTTCGGTGCTTTTTTTATTTTTTACTATTAAATTTTTCTAGGTAAGCGTTTGCCTTGTTTGCAAAATCCCATTTTAGTTCCATAAGGTTAACTAGCATTTCAAGTTTTTTAACTTCTTGTTTTTCTTCCTCGGTTTGTGGTGGAGGGGTTAAACAAGATTTGTAATGCAACCACTTAACTAAACAAGCCGTCTGGTCCTCTACGATATCCCACAAAAAGTTTTCTTTATTTTGGCAAAGTTTATAGGTTAATAGGGTGAGTGGTTTTTCTATATAAAGTTTAAAGTATGCGCCCAACCCAAAATCTTCATAAGTTTGCCTAATTTCTTCTAAGCTTACGTTAGAATGGTCAATAACGTTATGCAAAACGATAACTTCTTGCGCACCGTTATAAGGGAAATTAAACTCGCCCACTAAAAGGTCTACGTCAATGCAAAATGGGTCGTCGTCTTTTATGCCGATAAGTTTTTGATAATCGTTAAGCATATCTAAAACGAACACAACGTAAGGCTTGCCGTCTGGCATAACGTTATTTTGCAAAGCGTAGATAGCGATTTCTTGGGCAAGGTAAACCGAGCCACTATCAAAATTTTCAATTTGTTTTTCAGTCATACCAACACTTAAAAGGTATTGGTGAACTCTATCGATAAGTTTATCCATAAAAATAACCTTAATATTAATAAATTTATTTTCGCCCGTGGGATATCCCACGGGCGAAAATAATTTAAGCTAAATTTAATTTTTACGCTTCAACTACTTGTTGGTCTTCGTTATCTTCGTTAGCGTAAATTTTGTTAGTAACCTTTTTGGTAACGATAAGCGCAACTATCATAATGCCAATAGCGATTGGAAGTGCGATATACCAAACGGGGACAAATCCAGCGATAACGTAGCAAACGAAAGATATGATTGCAACGAATAGCGCGTAAGGTATTTGCGTGGAAACGTGGTTGATGTGTTCGCACTCAGCGCCCGCGCTACTCATAATAGTAGTATCGGAAATTGGCGAGCAGTGGTCACCGCAAACAGCGCCTGCAAGACAAGCAGAAATACCAACGACCATCATTTCGGGGTTATTTGGGAACATGCTTTGTACGATAGGAATAAGAATACCGAACGTACCCCAAGAAGTACCCGTAGCAAAGGCGATAACGCAAGCCACCAAGAAAATAACTGCTGGCAATAACTTAGCTAAACCTTCTGGGAAACCAGCCATCATTTTTTCAACGAAACCTGCGGCGTTAAGTTCGCCGTTAGTGATGTTTTTAAGCGCAGTTGCAAAGGTTAAAATAAAGATAGCAGGAACCATTGCGATAAAGCCTTTTGGAAGAGCTTTCATAGAATCGCCAAAAGCAACTACTCTGCGAAGAGCAAAGTAAACGATGGTAAATAATAGAGCAACCAAACCACCCCAAGGAAGAGCAACGAAAGCGTCTGTATTACCAAAAGCGCCGATAAAGTTACCTGCTTGCGCGGTGTCGCCCCAATAGTCAACGCCAAAGAAACCACCAACGTAAACGAGTGCAACGACGCACGCAACGATAAGAACTACGATAGGAAGAACAAGGTCGATAACTCTGCCCCTAGAACTTTCTTCTTCAACTTCTTGTGAAACCTTTTTGCCACTAAACAAGTCACCTTTCATAGCGTTTCTTTCGTGTTTTCTCATTGGACCGAAATCGAGTTTCATAAGGATAATACCGATAATAAAAACGAAGGTTAAAAGAGAATAGAAGTTAAAAGGAATAGCCGCAACGAACAATTGCAAACCTTCTTGTGGGTTGTTAGCGTATTGGTTAACGGCAGCAGCCCAAGAAGAGATTGGGGCAATCATACAGATAGGAGCGGCAGTAGCGTCGATAAGATAAGCAAGTTTAGAACGGCTAATCTTATGTTTATCGGTAACGGGGCGCATAACCGAACCAACGGTTAAGCAGTTAAAATAGTCGTCAATAAAAATCAAAACGCCAAGCACGAAAGTGCAAATAGCAGCGCCTGCTTTAGATTTAACGTGCGTTTTAGCCCATTCGCCAAAAGCCTTGCTACCACCTGCTCTGTTGATAAGCGCAACAAGAATTCCAAGTTCAACTAAGAAAATGAAAATACCTGCGCTGTCAGCAACGGCGGCGGTAAGACCGGTATCGATAACGGTGTTGATAGTTTCAGCAGGTCTCCAATTAGCCGCTAAAATAGCACCGGATAAAATACCGAAGAACAAAGAACTGAAAACTTCTTTGGTTATAAGAGCAAGCCCGATAGCAATAAAGGGTGGCAATAACGCCCACGCAGTACCGGTAACTTCACTAGTCGTAGTTGCAACGATTAAAAGCGCAATTATAACTATTGAAGCAACGATAAGCGCAATGCTCTTAGCATTGAAAAATTTCTTTTCGTTTAGCATAATATACTCCTTTTCATAAGTTTTTCCTAAATAAAAAAGCCACGGTGCATTTATACCGTGGCAATATACCAAAATACAAATAGCACTCCATACAAAGTATGACAGTCGCAAAGGTATTTCCCGTGCGCCCAGCAAATCGGTTTTGGGCAACCGATAAACTTCGGCAAGTTTTCCTTTCCCACCGTGGCTAAAACCCCGTCACGATTTATCATAAAACTTGCGCCTCTATTTTCTACTTAGATAATATATAATGTTTTGACGTGTTTGTCAATACTTTTTATAAAAAACACCACGCTATCCCCCTTAAAAACTTGCAAAAAGATAAAAAAAGGAGTATTATGTAACTATTCTAATAGAAGGTTTTCGGCAAACACTTCACAAAAAAACCGAGTGTATAACCTTTCTTTTATTTTGCCGAAAGGTTTTTTTATGCAAAAAAATTCCACGCTAGTTTTAGTGCGCGCAGGCGTAATTTCAGCGCTTTACGTCGCACTATCGTTTATCACTATGCCAATTTCAGGTGGCGTGGTGCAGTTTCGCCCGTCCGAAGGACTGACTTTACTTCCACTTTTATACTTAGAAAGTATCCCTGCGCTTTTTATAGGTTGCATTTTGTTTAACCTTATAAGTGGACTGCCTATTTACGACGTTATTTTAGGTAGCGTAATAACTCTCGTCGCATGCGTGTTTACCTATATAATTAGCAAACTAATCAAAAAAACACCCTTAAAAATCTTTTTGGGTGGGCTTTTTCCCGTTTTGCTGAACGCCTTGTTTTTACCACTTATTTGGTATTGGTTTTCAGGGCAAATGCAAACGGTGTATATACTTTCGGTATTATCGCTATTTATCAGCCAATCGTTATCCGTTTACGTTATAGGAACAATCGTATACACGGTGTTATCACGCCTTAAATCACGCGGAGTGGAATATCTATAAAAAACAAAAATCCGTTGCATAATTGCAACGGATTTTTTTAGTATTAGTCTAACGTTCTAAACGGATTATAAACAACCCAATAGAAAATTAGCCACAAGCCCGAAAGCCCAACTAGTGAATAAATAATTCTACTCACCACAGCGCCACCGCCGGCACCGAAAAGGAATGCAACGAAATTAAAGTTGAAAATTCCCACGGTAAGCCAAACTAACGCGCCGATAATAACAAGGCAAAGGGCCAAAACAGAAGCAGTTTTCATAAAAAATCCCCCTCTAAAAATAATCTTGCGCATTATTTAAAGGAATATACCAAAATTAAAAAAATAAAAGTGATGGATGGTCCATCACTAATTTTATAGTAAAGCGTTTTCGAGAACGAGTTTGTCGAAATTTATACTTTCGACAAAATCATCTGCCTTAAATCTAAGCACGTTGTACTTGGCGTAGTTGAAAAGGTGGGTTTTAATCAAAACGGGGGTGGGGATATCCAAGGTTTCGCAAATGTCTTTTAGATAGTCGAAAAATAGCGAATAGTCCATTGGACCGTCGTTTTCGTATACGAACTGCTTTAAGATTTTGTCTTTTTGCATTACTTTTGCCCAAATTCTTACCATAAATATCACCTGCGTAATATGTTACCATAAGAAAATGTAAAAATCAAGTTTTAGATTGACAAAAGGCGTTTAACAAGTTAAAATATATAAAGAATAAAACCTTCTTGGAGGGCGATATGGAAAAGATTAAAAATGAAATCATAAAACTACTTAGCGAAAATGCTAGATATACCAACAAGCAAGTAGCCGATATGCTTGGCGAAAGCGAACAAACTGTTAAAGAGGCAGTCGCCAGTCTTGAAGACGACGGCGTTATCGTTAAGTACGCCGCCATATTAAATACCGAAGCCATAAAACAAAAGACCGTTCAAGCGCTTATAGAAGTTAAAGTAGCGCCACAAAAACTTTGTGGGTTCGATGCCTGCGCAGAAGAGATTTATAATTTCCCCGAAGTAAAAAGTTTGTATTTAATGAGCGGTGGGTTTGACCTTGCAGTGTTTGTAGAAGGGGAAGAAATTACTGATATTGCAAAATTCGTATCCGAAAAACTTAGTATAATAGACGGTATAGTGGGAGTGCAAACTCACTTTATCTTAAAGAAATATAAGATTGAAGGTCAAGTGACCAAAAAGTCGCAAGATAATAGAAGACAATTATTCCAAGCATGAGAGATTTTTTAAGCAAAAGGGCAAAGAACATACCCCCGAGTGGCATAAGAAAGTTTTTTGATTTAGCGTCTAAAAACAAAAACGTAATTTCGCTCGGCGTGGGTGAGCCAGATTTTATAACCCCGTGGGAAATAAGGGCAAGTAGTATAAACGCAATTAAAAAGGGATATACCCAATACACTTCTAACAAAGGATTGTCCGAACTTAGAGAACAAATTTCCCTATATCTAAAAAACAGATTCTCGGTAGATTTTTCTGCTGATCTAACGGTAATAACCGTTGGCGCAAGCGAAGCTATCGATATCACTTTGCGCGCAATCGTAAACGAAGGTGACGAGATAGTCGTACCAGACCCAAGTTACGTATCCTATAAACCGTGCGTAGAACTTTTGGGTGGAACAGCCGTTTCGGTGCCGTGCGACGGCGCAAACGGATTTAAGCTAACCCCAGAAAACCTTGAAAGCGTTATCACCGAAAAAACAAAAGCCATAATTTTCCCATACCCAAACAACCCAACGGGTGGAATTATGGAAAGGGAAGATATACAAAAACTCGTGCCGGTTATCTTAAAGCACGATTTATTAGTTATTTCAGACGAAATTTACGCTGAACTAACTTACGGCGTAACCCATTGTTCGATAGCAAGCATACCTGAACTTAAAGACAGGGTAGTGTTAATCAGTGGATTTTCCAAGGCGTTCGCAATGACCGGTTGGCGTGTAGGATACGTGTGTGCGCCAGAACCAATACTTTCTACCTTGCTAAAAATCCATCAATACACGGCAATTTGCGCGCCCATATTATCTCAATACGCTGCGCTAGAAGGTCTTTTGCACGGCGCGCAAGATAACATGCATTCGGTATCGGTTATGAAAGAAGAATACGATAAACGCAGAAAGTTTATGCACGGCGCGTTTCTCGATATGGGGCTTACTTGTTACGAGCCTAAGGGTTGTTTTTACATATTCCCGTGCGTTAAAAACACTGGTCTTACCGGAGAACAGTTCGCAACTCAGCTTTTAAATTCCAAAGGCGTGGCGGTAGTTCCCGGAAATGCTTTTGGGGAGTTTGGCAAAGATTATATAAGAGTTTCTTACGCTTATTCTATGCAAAACCTTATAAAAGCAATGGAAAAGATTAAAGAGTTTGTGGAAGAATTAAAAAAATAGCTCGGAGAATTAAATGAAAAAAGTAATAGTTGTCGGCGCAGGTCTTTCGGGCGCAACCGTTGCAAGACTTTACGCGGAAGACGGCGCGGACGTATTGGTAATGGATAGAAGAGCCACTCTTGGTGGTAACGTCCACGATTACGTTGATAAAAACGGAATAACCGTACAAACTTACGGTCCGCATATATTTCACACTAACAAAAGACAAGTTTTTGATTTTTTGTCGCGTTTTACAGAATGGGAAAAATACGAACACAAGGTGCTCGCTAACCTAAACGGACAGTTAGTGCCCGTGCCGTTTAACCTTACGGGGTTATATCAACTTTTCCCAAAAGAAAAAGCAAAACGCATAAACGACCTTTTGGTAGCCCAAGTAGGCGAAGGGGTGAAAGTACCTATTTTAAGCCTTAAATCCCACGAAAACGCCGAAATTCGTGAGTTTGCGCAGTTCGTTTACGATAATATTTTTTATAAATATACCAAAAAGCAGTGGGGTATGCCACCAGAAGCGCTCGGCGAACAAGTTATGAATAGAGTGCCCGTTTATCTATCTTATGAAGATAGGTATTTTACAGACGAGTTTCAGTATATGCCCAAAAATGGATTTACCGCGCTGGTGGAAAAAATGCTTTGTCACCCGAATATTACCACCAAACTTTGCACGGACGCAAGCAAGGCTATTGCATTAAAGGACGGCAAAATTTATCTTGACGGCAGGGCTTTTGACGGTACGGTTATTTATACGGGTAGAATAGACGAACTGTTCTCGTATAGGTTCGGCGCGTTGCCTTATAGAAGTTTAAAGTTTAAGTTTATAACCAAAAACCTAACTTCTTATCAACCGTCGGCAGTGGTTAACTATACCACCGACAAGCGTTTTACTAGGATATCTGAATTTACAAAGTTTACTTGCTCGCCAAAAAACAAGACGGTTATCGTAAAAGAGTTTTCACGCGCGTGCGGTAAAAAATCAGAGCCTTACTATCCAATTCCTATTGAGCAAAACTTGGCGCAGTACGCTAAATACAAAATTTTAGCTAACGGATACGCCAACTTGAAACTTTTAGGTAGACTTGCTAATTACAAATACGTTAACATGGACGTTGCGGTAGAAGACGCAATCGCCCTTCACGATAACAATCCTTTGATAGTAGAATAAGGAACTTTTTATGGACAAACTTATAACTTTTGCAGTTCCATGTTATAACTCGGCATCATATATGGAAAAATGCGTTAATTCCTTGCTAAAAGCAGGCGAGGATGCGCAAATAATTTTGGTGGACGACGGCTCAACCAAAGACGACACTGCCAAAATTTGCGACGATTTTGCTAGCCGTTATCCAAGCATTATAACTGCAATTCATCAACCTAACGGTGGGCACGGCCAAGCAGTAAACACGGGCATTAAAAACGCCGTTGGCAAATATTTCAAGGTGGTGGATTCTGACGACTGGGCAGACGAACAAGCCTTGGAAAAATTTATAAACACGCTAAAAAACCTAAATGAAGACGTAGACGCGTTTTTTATGAACTACGTTTACGAATATACTGCAAATAACACTACTAGGGTTATTAGTTATAAGGGCAAAATGCCCGAAAACAGAGTGTTTGCTTTCGACGAAATGAAACCACTTGAAGTGGGTAAGTTCGTGGCTATGCACGCAGTAGTTTATAGAACGCAGTTTATAAGAGATTGTGAGCTTGTTTTACCCGAACACACCTTTTACGTGGATAATATTTTTATCTACAAACCCTTACCACTTGCAAAAAAACTTTATTATCTAAACGTAGATTTTTACCGTTACTTTATCGGTAGGGAAGACCAATCGGTAAACGAACAAATTATAATGAAAAGAATTGACCAACATATAAAGGTAACAAAAATTCTTTTTGATCTTCACGACTTGGATAAAATAAAAACTCAGTCTAAAAAACTATATAAATACATGTTTGATTTTATGCACGTGATGATGCTAATAAACAGTATTTATCTAATAAAACTAGGTGATAAAGAAAGTTATCAAAAACGCCTTGATTTATGGCAAGAATATAAACTTAAACAACCTACTGCATACAAAAAAAGCAAACGCAAGTTCTCGGGTATGGTTGCTTCTAAAAACAAATTCGTTTGTTGGTTATGCAAAACCATTTACGTCGTAGTGAGAAAGATTTTTAAGTTTAACTAATATAAATGAAACAAAAAATACGCCCGTTTGCCGATTGGCAAACGGGCGTTTTGATTTACAAAAAATTTTTTAAGTTATTCTTTTTTATCGTTTGTAGGTGGAAGTGTAAGCGAAACGTTTTCCCCTTGCGCAAGGGTTAAATCTATTCCGTTTTCTCGCGCAAGTTTTTGTCGTTCGCGCTTGCCGTCTGCACGGCGTTTGATGGAAGTAAATATAAACCCTACTATAAGGTATGAGTAAAAGGACAATATTCTCCAAGTTGCCATTGCAGGGAATGCAAAACCACCGTATTTTATTCCGTTAAGAGAAATACCAAGTCCCGTCTTAAACAGCAAATAGAAGGAAAGGTCGGCAGCGCCCGCGTTTCCGGGTGTTGGTATAAAGGAAATGGCGGCGCTTAGTATCATACATAATTGAACTACTTGCGCCCATTCGATAGGACCAACCGAGCCGAACCCCGACCAGTCGAACCCAAAGAATTTAAGCGAGAAGTACGCAATAGAAAACCCTGCAAGGTGTTCAACGAAACTTAGTATAAGTATTAAAATAAATTGCAAAGGTTTGGTTGCAATGCGTTTTAAGCATCTACTGTTTTGTATAACCGTGCGATAGGTTTTTATGGTGGTTTCCTTGGGTTTTTTGATTATGCGTAGTTTGTTTCCAATATAAAGAACCAAAGCAACTAGTTTAGAGCCCCATTTAGGTTTAAGCGAGAATAAAATTACCATTAACGGCAACAACATTGAAAAACTTATTCCCACGTAAGCGAGTATGGCAACTATGTGTGGGATAACGCCTATCATATCGGTTGGCACGTTTAGTAGGTTGGAAGTAAAGGTCGTTATAGCCACTAGCCCTAAAATTGCGTATGCAAGTTGATTAAAAAAGTAGGTCGCAATAGGCAAGGAAGTGGCATGTCCGCCCTTAACACCGTGTTTAGCAAGGTGATAAACTTCAAAAGGCTGACCACCAACGGCGAGCGGGGTAACGTTGTTATAATAAAGCCCAACGATAGCCGTTTCAACGCACGTCCAAAACTTAAACTTTCCCGTTAGCGATTTGCATAAGATAGAAAGTTTAAGCGCTTTTGCAAGATAGGTTAGTGCTAAAACGCCAAGCGCGTATAAAAGATATTTCCACGTGCGCGAAAAAATCTCCGCAACCTTATCCCAAGTGGGCAAGGTTTCGTTACCCGAAAAGAAGTCGTTATACGCCGTCCAAGCAAGGACAGCAATCATCATAATAGCAAACACTATAACGAAAGTGTTCTTTAACCTTCTTTTACGTTTATCTATTTGGGAATCCTTAGGTTCGAAGCCGAAAACCTGCTTCATTACCAATTGTTTTCCCTTTTGATAGTATTCCTTTTCAGAAACCGAATCGGCAACGGGTGCGCTATCTTGCACAACGGAAATAGGCTGATCGTCAGTTTTTAGCTGCACGGTAATAGGCTCCTTTGTTTTCTCGTCGAATTCTATTTTCTGAATAATAGGTTTTTGTTTTCGTTTCATACCAAGCCATTATACAATATATGCGAGTTAAAGTCAACGAAAAACAAAAAAACATAAATTTTCAAGCCGACAAAAGAGGATATTTTACGTCAATATTTAATAACGCTTGATTTTTAGTAAAGTATAATATATAATTATAAAATACAACGGAAAAGCTGTGTGAATTCACTGCCGTTTAACGAATATTCGGAAGAAAACTCAATGCAAAAACCCCTAGTAAACGTAATAATGCCCGCCTATAACGCCCAAGAATATATTGCGGAGGCGTTAAAGTCTGTTATGGCGCAAGATTATCCTAATATAAAAATTTACGTCGTAAACGATTGTTCTACCGACCAAACCTTGTCGGTAATACAAAAAAATGTAAGTGGCGACCAAAGGGTAACGGTTATCGACCTTGAAAAAAACGGTGGACCAACCCACGCAAGAAACTGCGCCTTAGGCGTTATCGACGGGGAGTTTTTTACCTTCGTGGATAGTGACGACAGGGTGGAAAAAGACCACGTTAGCACGCTTATGGAAATGATGAGCGACGATTGCGTTTTGGCTACTTCCGGAATGAAACAACAAAAACGTTCTAAAAAGGACTTTAAGCAAAAACAAGGCAAAGTAACCAGTTTTACGATAGCCGACGCCAAAAGAGAAGTCGTTGGTGACAGAACGTTCAGCGCCTTTTCTTGCAGTAAAATTTATCGCAGGTCTATTTGTGGAGATTTAAGGTTTTCGGATAATATTCAACTTTGTGAAGACACGGTTTTTTGTTTAGAATACTTGACAAGGGCAAATTATGGAAGGGTGTATTATACCACAAAACGCACCTATCATTATTTTAGAACGAAAGGCTCTCTATCCGGTCTTACTTGTTCTGAAAAAAAGTTTAACGGCATATCCGTCTTAAAGCAAAAGGTTTATGAAGTAAGACAAAGAGAATGCGAGGACAAAGAACTTGTTTCAAGGATAAACGCATGGTGGTTTTTAATGCAACTACAATTTATGTTGTACGCAAGAAAACTTAAAAAGAAAGCCGAAAAAAAGCAGTTTGTTGTAGAAGCAAAAACCTATAAAAAAGATTTCAAAAAACAAAGGAAAAACTTTATTGCACCGTATAGAAGATTCGGTGGATTGCTGTTTAGTTTAATGCGAATATTTTTATAAGAAAAAGGACTTGAAATTCAAGTCCTTTTTTTAATTAGTTTATAACGTTAAGTGTGATTTTTGCCGTTTCTTCGGCGGAAATTCTAATGGTTACGGGATAAGCGCCGGCAGTTTTTATACCGTTTGGAACGGTAATCTTTTTCTTGTCGATATCAACGCCCATTTCCAAAAGTTTGTCGGCAACTTCCTTGTTGGTAACGCTACCGAAAAACTTGCCGTTAGCGCCACTTTTAACTTGTATCGTAACTTGTTTTCCGTCAAGTTGTTCTCTTAACAACTTGTTGGCTTTAAGTTCTTCGGCGCGATGGAAAGCTTGCGCTTGTTTTTGCCCAATGTTTTCGCTTTTAGCTTGCGCGTCGGCAACCTTTGCAAGCCCCTTTTTAATCAAAAAGTTTTGCGCAAATCCGTCCTTTGCGTCGATTATATCACCAGCCTTGCCAGAGCCTTTAACGTCTTTTAATAAAACAACTTTCATAGTCAGTCTCCTTTTAATATATTTTACTATCAACCACAAAAAAAGTCAATAGTAACGGTATATAAATCTTTTATAAGACAATAATAAAATAAAAAGGAGAAAGCATATGCGCAAAAACCGTTCAATCAGATGCGACGTAAGGAATTGCAAGCATAACGTAAACGGGTGTAACTGTTCGCTAGACAACGTAAGCATAACGTGTGGTTGTGGTGAAAGTTGTACTCGTTGTAACGACTATTCCGAGCATCAATAAAAAAAAGAAGGTTGCCAAAACGCAACCTTCTTTTTTCTTATAATATATTATTCCGGAAACTCATTTCGCCTATTGCGAAACCCTTATCGTAGACTATTTTATCACAAAATTGACTTTTGTCAATACCCTTTTGAAAAAAAATTACAAAAAATTAAAAATATTTTCAAGCCGAAATGGAAAAAACAATAAAAAACAAGCAAAAAAACGGGTTTTTTCCGCGGGAAAAAGTTTGCGTTATTGACAACGGGGTTATATAAGACTTATAATATATAAGTAAAAAATATAGGCAGTAAAAACTGCAAAAACGGAGGGCTAAAAAATGGCTGAAGAAGTATTACTTACCAAAGAAGGTAAAGAAGAACTTGAGAAACGTTTAGATTATCTCAAAGTAACCAAAAGGGCGGAGATTACCGAAAGAATCAAAACTGCAAGAGAATTCGGTGACTTATCCGAAAACGCTGAATACGACGCTGCTAAAAACGAGCAAGCGATGATAGAAGGCGAAATTTTAGAAATTGAAGACAAGCTTAAAAGGGCTGTTATAATTAAGGATACTGCAAGCAAAAAAGGTCACGTTAACCTTGGTAGTAAGGTAGATTTTATTGACGAAGAAGACGGCGAATTACAAACTTATGAAATCGTTGGTACTACCGAAGCGGACGTTGAACAAGGCAGAATTTCCAACGAATCGCCTATCGGCAACGCGTTGCTTGGCAGAAAAGCGGGGGATACCGTAAGGGTAGTTGTACCTTCTGGCATCACCACTTTAATCATCAAAAAAGTATATTAATTTTTAAGGAATACGACATGGAAGAAAAGAACTTAGCTTCCCCCGTGGAAGAACTTGACTTAAACGAAATATTAAAAATTAGACGTGAAAAGCTTGAAGGGTTAAAAGCGGCAGGCAAAAACCCTTATGAAAAGGTTAAGTACGACAGAACGGCGTTTAGTAAAGACGTTAAAGATAACTACGCCGAATACGAAGGCAAGACGGTTGGTATTGCAGGAAGACTTATCTCCAAAAGAATTATGGGCAAGGCTTCTTTTGCAGTTATTTTAGACGGCAAGGGAACTATCCAATGCTATCTATCTATAAACGATTTAGGTGACGATTATCTTGCGTTTAAGGAATACGATATCGGCGATATCGTAGGAATTACCGGTTTGGTGTTCACCACCAGAACGGGCGAGATATCCGTTCACGCGCACAGTGTTGAACTTTTGTCTAAATCTTTATTACCTTTACCTGAAAAATATCACGGATTAAAGGACGAAGATACTAGATACCGTCAAAGAGAAATAGACCTTATTGCTAATCCAGAAGTTAAAAAGACCTTCGTGGCTCGTTCTAAGATATTAAAGGCTATAAGAAACTATCTAGACGGCGTTGGATATCTAGAAGTAGATACCCCCGTTTTACAACCTTTGGAAATAGGTGCTGCGGCAAGACCTTTCAAAACCCACCACAACGCGCTTGATATCGATATGTACTTGCGTATCGAAACCGAACTATACCTAAAAAGGCTTATAGTAGGTGGTTTTGATAGGGTTTACGAAGTAGGCAGAATTTTCCGTAACGAAGGTATGGACCGTTCTCATAACCCTGAATTTACCACGGTTGAAATGTACCAAGCGTATAGCGACTACGTTGATATGATGAACCTTATTGAAGATATGTATCGCACCATTACCAAAGAAGTATGTGGTACGGACAAGATTACCTATCAAGGGGTAGAAATCGATATGGGCAAGCCATGGGAAAGACTTACTATGGTAGAAGCCGTTAAAAAATACGCAGGCGTAGATTACAACGATTGGAAAACCGACCAAGAGGCAAGGCAAGTTGCAAAACAAATGCACGTTGAAGTTGACGAAGGGGACGAGGCGACCAAAGGTCACGTTCTAATAGCCTTCTTCGATGCGTTCGTTGAAGAAAAACTAGTTCAACCAACCTTTATTTACGACTATCCGGTAGAAAACTCTCCCTTGGCAAAGAGAAAGCCCTCCAATCCCGCTTTCACCGAGAGATTCGAGTATTTTATCTACGCGCGTGAAATGGGCAACGCCTTTTCCGAACTTAACGATCCAATCGACCAAAGAGAACGTTTTGTAAAACAGGTAGAAGCAAAACGTGCAAAGGGTGGTAACGACGCAAGGGTAGACGAAGATTTCGTAACTGCGCTAGAATACGGCATGCCCCCGACGGGTGGATTAGGATTTGGTGTGGATAGATTGGTTATGCTTTTAACCGATAGCGCTTCTATAAGAGACGTTATACTCTTCCCCACGATGAAACCTATTAAAAAATAATTAAAAGGTAAAAAAATTTATAACCTTATGGATAATAAAGTAACTAAATCCCGTTTAGCCGACTTTTTATCTTACGAATGGATATTGATGATTATAATCGTCGTTTTATCCATCGTAGGATGGAATTTCGTGTATACGGTTGCTGGCGTAAAACTTAGCAAAGGTCAACAATTTATGCTTTCTTACGACGAGTATTTGACTTCGGAGTTCGGTGGAGAGTTTATAACTCTTGCCGCCCAAGATCAAAGATTTTGCTACGACGTTTTGCAGGTCGGCGTGGAATCGATAACACCTTCTAACGAACAAGATATTTTAAGTATTAGATACAATACTCGTGACGTGGACGTGTTAGTTACCGACAACTCGGCTAATAAGGACGGCACTACTAGATTAAAGACTATAATCGACGGGTATAGATGTTGGTCGTTTGACCAAATGCTTAAAGACGGCAAAAGTTATTTGTCAAAATTCGTTAAAAACGGGATAGATTATCAGTCCGACCAAACGGTAGTTTATAACTACGATAATATGGACGAGCAAAAAATCGATAGTTATTTTTTAACTCGCCAAAAGGGTGATAATCGTTTCCGTAAGGACGAACAAAAAAATCAGGGTAAATTAAAAGAACGCAAAAGGATAGAAAAACTTTGCAAGGAACTTAAAACGCTTGATTATCTTTTGACTGAACACAAAGATATTTTCGTGCAGTATAAACGTTTTGAACAACTTCTATCCAAAAATCCAGACGATAAAGAGCTTATTGATAGAATACAATACGAAAATGTGGAGTGCTACGCCTTGAATTTAGGCGCGCTAACCGACGGGGAGTATCAACCAAGCGATTTTTTTACCTTAGACGGAAGTTCCAAAGACCTAGCCATAATTAGTTTTAACTATTTAAACGATCAGCCCGATTTACAATACGAAAATATTTCGGTGCTTAACTTTGCAGTAAAAATTCTTAGCAATCGCTTGGACGGGTTTACTGCGTAAACGATAAAAGAGGATATATGAAAGGCAAATTCGTTACCTTTGAAGGTTGTGAAGGCGTTGGCAAATCCAAACAAATACAGCTTTTACAAGATTATCTTAAAAAAGAAAATATAAATTATTACTTAACCAGAGAACCGGGTGGCACGCCCGTTTCCGAACAAATTCGCAGTATAATTTTAGATGGTAAAAACTCGTCTATGACCGACGAGTGCGAAGCAATGCTTTACGCATCGGCAAGGGTACAGCTACTAAAAGAAGTGGTTAAACCACGTTTAGAATCGGGACAACTAGTGCTATGCGATAGATACGTGGATTCTTCACTTGCATACCAAGGTTATGCGCGTGGGCTTGGCGTGGAGTTTATAAATATGATAAACGACTACGCGATAAAAAACTTTTCGCCCGATTTAACCTTGTTTTTAAATCTTTCGCCCGAAAAGGCTTTTGAGAGAAAGGGTGGAGTGGATAAACACGATAGGTTAGAACTTTCGGGCATGGAATTTCATAACCGAGTTTATCAAGGCTATTTAGAACTTGCAAAACAAAACCCACAAAGAATCGTGGTGATAGATGCAAGTGGCACAAAAGAACAAACGCATGCAAAAATTATAAACGCGTTAAAGGAACGTAATATTATATGATAGATTTAGGCGCTCTTGCAAAAATCACCAAAGCTTTTAAGGTGATAGATAACGATAAAAGCACGAATAGGCTTTCGCACGCCTATCTTATCGTTTGTCAGGACGCTGAAAATTTAGAGGGATATATGCGTTATTTTGCAAAGCAACTGCTTTGTAGCGAGTCTGTTCCGTGCGAGAGTTGTAGGCACTGTTCGTTAATAAATTCAAACGCTCATCAAGACGTGTTCTTTTACCCGACTAGCGAAAAGGGTATACTTACCGAAGATATAAACGCAATTATATCCGAAAGTTACGTTCGTCCGATAGAGAGCGAAAAAAAGGTTTTCGTACTCTCTAACGCGCAAACTATGAACGCCGTTACCCAAAACAAACTGCTTAAAACTTTGGAAGAACCACCCAAAAACGTTTATATATTGATTGGAACTACTAGCGAGCAAGCAATTCTACCCACCGTAAAATCAAGGGTAAAAAAGGTGGAAATATCCCCTTTTTCTAAAACCGTTTTAATAAACGCCCTAATAGACCAATGCAAAGACCGAGAAAAACTTGAAAACGCAGTTGCGTGTTCAGACGGAACGCTTGGCAAAACGCTTGCTTTATACCAAGACCAAAACCTTAAAAACGTTATTGATTTAGGTATAGAGATATTAACCAAAATGCAGTCTAGCAAAGACGTATTAGAATATTCTACTAAGATTATAAAAAACAAAACGGACTTAGACCAATTCTTTGACGTTTTGGATATGCTTTTAAGGGATACGTTAGTAAAAGAATGTGGTGACCAAAGTTTAATAACCAACCCTAACGCGTTAAACCAATTACAAAACGCTAATTTCAAAAACGGAGCGTTAATATCGATTATATCGGCAGTAACCGACGCAAGAAAACGCAAACAATTTAACGCAAACCAAAACATGCTTATAGAATGGTTACTGTTTAAGATATTGGAGGAAAAATTCAGATGGCAAAAATTATAGGCGTAAAGTTTAAAGACACTGCAAAAGTATACTATTTTTCGCCTGCTAACGATAAAGATTCTTATCCGGTAAACTCTGGGGTAATAGTGGATACGGCGCGTGGCGCAGAATACGCAAAAGTCGTTTTCGACGTGAGGGAAATTAAGGACGAAAAACTAACCCACGCACTTAAACCGGTTATAAGAAAGGCAACCGAAAAGGACGAAAAGAACATTTTAGAAAACCAAAAAAAGATACCCGAGACCACGAAGTTTGCCGAAGAACAAATTGAAAAACTTGGTCTTGAAATGAAACTTATCGGTTGCGAATATTCTTTCGACGGCAAAAAATTGGTGTTCTATTTCACTGCTGAAAAACGGGTGGATTTTAGGGAACTAGTAAAAATATTCGCATCTAAATTCCACACGAGAATAGAGTTAAGGCAAGTTGGTATAAGAGACGAAACCAAAATGCTAGGTGGTATTGCGCCTTGTGGCAGAACTTGTTGTTGCAGTGGAAGTATTTCAGATTTTGGAAAAGTAACCATAAAAATGGCTAAAAACCAAGGGCTTCACCTTAACCCGTCAAAGATAAGCGGGCTTTGTGGAAGGCTTATGTGTTGTTTGGAATACGAAAACGATTACTACGCAGAAGTTTATCCCAAAATGCCCAAAGTGGGCGGTACGGTAACTACCCCCGAAGGCACGGGAACGGTAGTTTCTAACGATATGCTTAAAATGATATGTAAAGTAAAAGTACAAAAACCCGACGGCGGCGAAGTTTATAAGGACTTTCCCGTAGATAAATTGCAATTCAAACGCAACAAACCTACCGATAAAGACGAAAAGGACGAAATAATTTCTGAGGACGTACAGAAAATTTTGGATTAGTATGTTTACAAACAAAAAAAATTGTGATACAATTAGTTTATAAAACAATTGGAGGATAAAGTAATGGCTTACAAAATTGATGATAAATGCATTTCTTGCGGTGCTTGTGGCGATACCTGTCCCGTAGGCGCTATCTCTCAGGGCGATACCCAATACGTTATCGATGCTGATACTTGCATCAGCTGTGGCGCATGTGCAGCTGGTTGCCCCGTAGAAGCTATTTCCGAAGAATAATTCAAATGGCAAAATCTTAAGGCACGAAAAGTTTTTCGTGCCTTAACTTTTTATACGTGGTTTTATGCTTAATCTAGAAGACCTTAACCTTAACGGTTTGAAAATATATCAAGACGACGAGTTGTACCGTTTCACTTCCGATTCGGTACTCCTTTCGCGTTTTGCCTCGGCAAAAAAAGGTGATATCGTAGCCGATTTTTGTTCGGGCAGTGGGATAGTCGGCATACATTTTTACGGGCTTAATCAAGACAAAGTTAAAAACGTAACCCTTTTTGAAATGCAAAAACCACTCTTTGACCTTTCGGTAAAAAGCGTGGAGTATAACCACCTAAACGATATATTCACGCCCGTAAACTGCAAGGTGCAAGATATCGATAAAAGTTATAACGAACGTTTTTCCCTAATACTATGCAACCCACCCTATATGTCGGTGGACGGTGGTATGCACGATAAAGACCAAAGTATAGCAATGTGTAAACGAGAAGTAACTCTTCCGTTAACCGAACTTATATCAAACATATCAAGATGCTTAAAGTTTGGTGGCAGAACATGTATATGTCACCGCGCAGACAGGCTTGCCGATATAATTTGTACCATGCGTGAGTTTAATATAGAACCCAAACGACTTCAAACGGTGCAAAACGGCAACAAACCACCTTATTTAATAATGATAGAAGGGGTAAAAGGTGGAAAAAGTTCGTTAAAAATTCTACCCCCGCAAGAAAATTAAGGAGAAGTATGCTTTATCTAGTAGCGACGCCCATTGGCAACTTAAAGGATATGACCTATCGCGCGGTAGAAGTGCTTAATCAAGTGGACGAGATAGCGTGTGAAGATACCCGCCACTCGCTAACCCTTCTTAACGCTTACGGCATAAGCAAACCACTTGTATCCTATCACAAGTTTAACGAAAAACAATCGGGCGAAAAATTAATAGAAAAATTAAAAGCAGGCAAAAATATAGCGCTAATTTCAGACGCAGGTATGCCGGTAATTTCAGACCCCGGAAACATTTTGGTTAAAATGCTGATAGAAAACGGCTTAGAATACACCGTAGTTCCGGGTGCGTGCGCGTGCGTAAGCGCCCTCGCCCTTTCGGGACTTGACGCAAGCAGTTTTTGTTTTTTAGGGTTTCTACCACAAAAACAAACCGAAAGACAAACCCTTCTTAACGCATATAAGGAAGTTCAAAGTACGCTTATCTTTTATTCTGCTCCACACGACGTAGTAAAGGACGTGCAAACCTTATATTCGGTCTTGGGAGACAGAAAGGCTGTTGCCGTAAAGGAAATTACTAAACTACACGAAAAAGTAGAGTGTTTTAACCTTTCGCAGGGCTATCCCTTCACCCCAAAAGGCGAATACGTTATTTTGGTGGAAAAAGCTCAACCTAACCAGCAAAACGTAAATCTATCGGATAAAGAACTTTTGCAAAAATATATAGCAGACGGTATGGACAAAAAACAAGCCCTAAAACAAGTGGCGAAAGAACGTGGGATTTCCAAATCGTTACTGTATAAATACACTTTGGAAGAATAAGTATAAACATATCAAAAGGTGTTAAAAATTAACACCTTTTTGTTATTATTGGTTATAATTGGGAAAATTGTTAAAATTTTTCACAAAAATTTTTTTCAAAAGCATATAAAATCGCTTTACAAAATCTGTCGAAAGTTGTATATTATGATTGTCGAAAGGCAAAGCCCTTTCACCAAAAGTGCTCATCATTTTCCCCCTTATCATATATTATTCGGGAACCGATAAACCTTGTTTATCGGTTTTTGAATTTTAAATGGGTATTGCAAAACCTTATATAATATGTTATTATAAAATAAACTAAGGCTAACGGAGAAAAGACAAATGGATAAAAGTCAGATTGCAAGCAAATACTATCAAGACGGAAACAACTGTGCGCAAGCAGTGGTTTTGGCTTTTCAGCAAGAAATGAGTATGGACCAGACTACCTTAAAAAAACTAGCGTTAGGTTTTGGTGGTGGGGTTGCAAGACTTCAAAACGCGTGTGGCGCAGTGCTCGGTATGGTAATGGTTTTAAGTTATCTAAAAGGCACGGACGACAAACTTGCTAGTTACGAGTTTATTAGGGGTGCGTGTAAGGAGTTTGAAGAAAAAGTCGGCAGTATTATATGCAAAAACATAAAGCAAATTCAACAAGAAAACGCACAATTTTATAATTGCGCAGACGTTTGTGGAATTGCCGCAAAGATAACCCAAGATTACCTAGCAAAATAAATAAAGGGAGGAAAGTGTATGGAAATTAAAAAATTTAAGATAAACAAAATTATATCGGCAGCACTATACGCCGTTGCTTTTGCTTGGACGGCGTGGATACTAATTGATATTATAAGTAGTGGCGATAGAGGACTTGGTTTTGGTATAGGGATTATGGTATACTTGATTTTTAGTGCAATTGCTAACGGAGTAAGTCTTTTACCTTCGCTTTTTGGACTAATAATGTCAATCGTTGGGGTAAAGAAAGGGTATTGCGAAAAATCTACGTTGATTTATTTTATAGTGTTTACTCTTTTGCCAATAGCAACGTTTTTCTTGAACTATATAATATTACCAAGTATAACTAGCAATTAATTAAAAAATAAAAGTTAAAAGCCACGCATTTTGCGTGGCTTTTTTTAGTGAATAAACGATAATCAAATTTTCAAAAGTTTTTTAATATAAAGGTCGTTAAGTTTGGTGGTGTCCATCAAAACGAAAACGTCCACGCTACCAAAAACCACGTCTGTAAAATATTGGTCGGAAAACTTAGCGCCAAACCCTAAATATGCCTTAAACAAGGGTGGAAGATTTCGCTTTGCTTGAATTTCGTCAAACTTATCGGGAGATAATAGTGGGATTTGTTCCTTTTCCAAGGAAAAAACGGGGTAGTCTTCTATCTTGCAAAAATTGGCAAGGTAAGACAGTTGTGGCAAAAACAAAGTTTTGTCGTTACCCATCATACTTGCTTCGCCCACTACGAACCTAAATTTTTTCTCTTTAATATAGGTAATAACAAACCTTAAAAGGTTAGTTAAAACGGGAGTGTTGCGATACTCTTTTTTTACAACTGCACGAGTAAGTTCGCATATACTATGCCCTGAATTTATGATAGAACTAACGTCGAAATCATTTTGGCAAGCAAACTTTTTGTCTTTTGGAAGGTCGAAATCTTGCAAAAGACGATAACTGCCAACGATTTGATTGGTTTGGTTATCGATACAAATTATTTGTTTTGCATAATCGTCGTAAGGGGTGTAATCAAGCCCGTTTTCAATAACTAGTTCTGGGCGATATTCTTTAAGCATATCTGTATAACGCAAAGAATATACCTGTTGTTTTTCCTGTTCAGTGGTCGCGAATTTTACCGTAAATCTTTGATTTTCCATAATAAGCTCTAAATAAACTTTTCCTTATTATATCATAAAAAAAATAAAAAACAACAAAAATTGGAAAATATAAAATTTTAACCAACGGATTGACAACCAAAAGAATATTTGGTAATATAAAAACATAATTTACGTTAGGAAGAAGTTTATTATGAAAATTTTAATATCTACGGATACTTCGTGTATCGTAAAAAAGGGAGTGTTTGACGGGCGTGACGTAAGCGTCTTTCCATTAAACGTAATCGTCGACGGAGAAGAATTTTTAGACGGCGTTACTATCGATCAAGACCAACTAAAAGAAAAAATGCGTTCGGGTAGCGAAATAAAAACTTCCACCCCTCCGCTAGGACTTATTATTGAATATTTTGAGGAACAGTTCAAAAAAGGTTACGACCATATTATACATTTTACTATATCCTCAAAGTTATCCTCAATGTACTCGCTATTTAAAAACGTTGCCGAACAAAACTTTGCCGGCAAAATTACCGTTATAGACGCATACAGCGTTTCTGCGGAAATGATAAACTACGTTTTCTATGCGCTAGAACAAGCTAAAAAAGGCGTTTCGCCCGAAGAAATCGCAAACGTTATAGAAAGTCTTAAAGGCAAAAGCTTAATTCATTTTATCCCCGAAAATTTAACTGCGCTTAAAAACGGCGGAAGAATTTCCCCCGCAATAGCTCTTATCGGAAACACCTTGGGTATAAAACCCGTAATCGTACTAAAAGACGGTCAACTTGAAAAACAAGAAATGACTAGGAGAGAGAAAAAATATCTTGCAGACAAGATAGAAGAACTCTCCAAAACCCATTCGATACAAGATTACGATTATTCTATCGTGTCGTTCGATGCAAACGAACGCTCGCTAGAATACATTTACGAGCACGCAAACGCAATTCTTGGCGAAGGCAATTACTTAACTGGTATACTTCCAATCAACGTATGCGCTCACGCAGGTCCGGGAACTATCGGCGTTGTCGTAACCCCAAAAATCGACGGCAAATCACTTTTAGACTACGTTAAATAATAAAATAACCAAAAAAACCCCGACGAAACTGTCGGGGTTTTGTTTTTGAAATGGTTATTAATAATACTTTTATTCTTGTGAAATAGGATTGATTTTGTTTAGTTCCTTGTTCATTGCTTTTGAACAGAAAAGCCAAATTCCAACGAGTAAAATAATAGCAAGTTCAGCTATTATATAAAGGTTATACACCAAACTCCAAGAAAGAGCAGTGTAACCGGGCATTGCCCAAGAGGAGAAAACGTAGTATCCGCTTAAAAAATGCGCAACGTATCTTCCAACCAAAGCAAGCGAAGCGCCGAGCGTAAATTTAACCACGGGGGATTTTATGCTCTTTAAGTTGTTGAACGCCCCTGCAAGACCGATACAAGCAAATGCAACGGGATAATCTAAAAGCACTTGCATTGGTTCGTAAATTTGTGGACTTTGCAAGCATTGAAGCACCCCGTAAATAGCGCCTGCTAAAACGCCTTTTCTAGCGCCGAAAAGGTAGGAATAAATAATTAATGGAAGCATACTTGCAAGGGTTACCGAGCCACCTTGTGGAAGGGAAAAGAGTTTTATATAACTCAATGCGTAAGATAGCGCAATGCAAATACCTGCCGTTGAAATAGCCTTGGTGGAAGATGCCGTGCCGTTATCCTTGCCAAAGAAAATGCAAACTAATGCGATAATGCCGATAAGGATAAAGGAGAAGATATACATACCACTAAAAGAAAGTGGTGCGTATTCTTGTTCGCCTTTTGGTAAAAGGAACAAAAGAGCAAGACCAAACGCCACGCTAAGAGTAATGCCGATTAGGTTGCATATCTTAAACGCCTTTTTAGAGATAACGCTAGTTACTACTGCGCTTATAGAATAAACTAAAAGAAGCGCAAAGAATGCTAACATTAAATAGAAATTACGGTCGAGTTCTTCTTTTACGTAAAGTCTTGCCACCATAAAGGACGATATGCAAGCCGTTAGGGTAATTGCGTAGCCTAAAACCACGCCGAGCGCGATTTTCTTAAAGCTTTCTAGTTTATCTTTTGCTTTAAGTAGCAAAATCACCCAAACCACTGCAAGTACGACTGCTATGGCTAGTGTTAGGAAAAGAGCGAATTCTTGCAAAAACGAATAAGCGCTTTTAAGCCCGTCTTTTCCGAGAGAAGTGATAAATTCTTTCATAAAAACCTCCTCATACTCGCTACGAAAAACAAAAAACGCACCTAGATAGGTGCGTAAAAGTCAAGTTTATCAGCATTTTCCTTCAAGCATTATCTTGCGGATTCAATGGTATAATCTCAGCCAAACGGCACCCATAGCGAATATTTTATTTTGATAACACGATAATATCACTTTTTTTATCTTGCGTCAAGTGTTTTTTTATGATAAAATACATATCCACACCAAAAAATAAAAACGCAAAAGGAAATATATTATGTCAAAGTTTTTTGCCTTTTTGAACAGAATGAAATATATAAAACGTTGGTCGCTTATGCGTTCTATTAGAGAAGAAAACATAATGGAACACAGCCAACAAGTAGCCGTTATCGCCCACGCGTTAGCCCTAATCAACAAAAAAATATACGGTGGGGACGTAGACGTTAACAAGGTCGTTCTCCTTGCCCAATACCACGAAGTTGGGGAAGTTATAACGGGCGATCTGCCTACGCCGATAAAATACTTTAACCCAGAAATTCGCACGGCGTATAAAGACCTTGAAGAACACGCGTGCAACAAAATGCTTGATATGCTTCCCCAAACGTTTAGGGAAGAGTATAAAGAACTCGTTCTTCCCAATACCGACTCGTATGAATATAAACTAGTAAAATGCGCCGATAGACTTTCCGCATACCTAAAATGCGTGGAAGAAGTAAAGGCCGGCAACTCGGAATTTAAAAAAGCAAAGGCGAGCATAGGCAACGAACTGAAAAAATGCAAGGTTCAAGAAGTGGAATACTACCTTAAAGAATTTGCCCCCGCCTTTGAACTAACCTTAGACGAACTAGATTAAAGTTTGTGCATTTTGCACAATAAAAACATCAAAATTTGGTATTGTTAAAAGGTACCGATAGGTATATAATAAAAGGGTAGAAAAAATAGATCTTATAGATCAGGAGGAAATATGTCAAGTTTAAATCTTAAAAACATTTACAAAGTATATCCTTCCGGCGTTACTGCCGTAACCGATTTTACTTTGGATATTGAAGACAAGGAATTTATCGTATTCGTTGGACCTTCGGGTTGTGGTAAATCCACCACCTTGCGTATGATTGCAGGTTTGGAAGAAATTTCTGCCGGCGAATTATACATTGACGGCGTGTTAGTAAACAACCGTGCTCCCAAAGATAGAGATATCGCAATGGTTTTCCAAAACTACGCGCTCTATCCTCACATGACCGTTTACGACAACATGGCTTTCGGTCTTAAACTCCGCAAGCTCCCCAAAACCGTTATCGACCAAAAGGTTAAAGAAGCAGCTAGAATCCTAGGTATTGAAATGTATCTTTCTAGAAAACCAAAGGCTCTTTCCGGTGGTCAACGTCAACGTGTTGCTTTGGGCCGTGCAATCGTTCGTGAACCAAAGGTATTCTTACTAGACGAACCATTATCTAACTTAGACGCAAAACTTCGTTCGCAAATGAGAACGGAAATTACAAAACTTCACAACCGTTTGGCAACCACCTTTATTTACGTTACTCACGACCAAGTTGAAGCAATGACCATGGGTACTAGAATCGTTGTTATGAAAGACGGTTTCATGCAACAAGTTGATACTCCTATGAACTTATACGATTATCCAGTAAACGTATTCGTTGCAGGCTTTATCGGAACTCCTCAAATGAACTTCTTCACCGCTACCTTAACCGGCAAAAAGGGTGAAGTTTACGTTGAGTTTGGTAAGGACAAGGTATTACTTCCCAAGGAAAAGGTTGACCTTATCGTAAATCTTGACCAATATCTTAACACCGGCAAGGAAGTTGTTTTCGGTATTCGTCCTGAAGATATTCACGATGAAGAACTTTGGATGAAAAACAAAGCAATTCCTCAAATCGAAGTTAAGGTAGACGTTGTTGAAGCGCTCGGCGCAGAAACCTTGTTATACTGCAAGACCGATACCGAACACGTTGTAACCGATGAAGATAGTATCGACCAAGACGTTTCTAACCTTATTGCAAAAGTTGATTCTCGTTCTACTACCACTGCTGGTAGCAAAGTATTCCTTGCATTAGACGTAAATCACTGCCACTTGTTTGATAAGGACACCGAAATTACCATTCTTGCTCGTAACGAAGAAAACAAGCAAGAAATCATCGACCTTCAAGCAAAGCGCGTAGAAGAAGACGCAATCAAGGCTCAAGAAGAAGCTGCTAAACTTGCTGCCGAAGAAGAAAAAGCAAGATTAAAGATGGAAAGAAAGCTTGGCAACCTTTTCAAGAAAAAGGACAAAGCTCCCGCAGAAGAACCCGTTGAAGAAGTTCCTTCTGAAGACGCTGACAAAGAATAATTAACTTAAATTTATTAAAACCGAGTCAATTTGACTCGGTTTTTTTATATTTTATAACGGTTATAACTAAAATATATATTTTTAGGTTGAAAAAGTTTATAAAAAAAGGTATAATAAACTCGGTGAATTATGAAAAAGCAACTTACTTCGTTTATAAACGGAATAAAGGATAAAACGGGCGTAGAGTTTGCCGTGTTCGACCTAAGCGGGCAATATCTAGCCGGAAGGGTTACCCAAGGGGAACGCGCGCCTAGTAATCTCGACGGAGTTTTTCAAGACAAAACGGCTGATAAAACTTATTTTCCAATTACCTTTAACGGTCAAAAAGTAATTGCAAGACTTATTGGTAGTAGCCAAATGGAAAGGTCTTATTGTGCTTTTATAAACGAACTAGCAAGCAAACGAAAACAAACGGCAGACAGTCGGCTAGACTTTTTTCAGACACTTTTATTCGGAAGTTTAACCCCCTCTAAAATAAAGGAACTTTCAAACAAGTTTAAAGTTAGCGACAAACCGCTTTTTGCCCTTATAATAAACTTTCCAAAAAACAAACGAACCCAAGTACAAGAGTTTTTGGACGACTACGTTTCGCAAGAAGATTTTTATCTAAATCTTTCAGATGATAGCTGTCTTTTCGTAAAGTATTTAGACGGTACGGTAGAAGATTATTCCTATTCGCTTGAATACGCAAAGTTTACTTATAGGGAACTGCAAGAGGCAACGGGCGTTTTAGCTAGAATAGGCGTTGGCGGACAGGTAGACGGCATAAAAGATTTAAGCCTTTCTTACTCGCAAGCAAAAACCACCGTGTATTTAATGGACGTTCTTAAAAGTAAGGACGACGTTCATACCTATAAAGAATACGTTTTAATAAAAATGCTAGACGAACTTCCCAAAGAAAAACTTAAAGAATATCTAGCGCTTTTATGGAGCGAACAGGCGATTGAACTTTTTTCCGACGACGAGATGATGCAAACGGCTGAAACCTTTTTGGAAAACAATCTAAACGTGTGCGAAACGGCAAGGCGAATGTATTTACACCGTAACACCTTGACCTATCGACTAGATAAAATAGAAAACTTAACGGGACTTAATTTAAGGCAGTTTAACGACGCTTTAACCTTCCGTTTGATAACCATTATTTCAAAAATTTTAAGGTAATTTATGAAAAACAACAAAGAAAGACGGTTAGATAACCCGTCGCTAAAAAAAATACTTTTAACCTTAGGGCTTGTACTTATAATTTTAACTTCTTATTTCGGTGGATATTTTACCTATCGAGCAATGATGGGTAGTAGTCAAAAAA
This sequence comes from Clostridia bacterium, assembly GCA_017399945.1. Taxonomy (GTDB): domain Bacteria; phylum Bacillota; class Clostridia; order Christensenellales; family Borkfalkiaceae; genus UBA1259. The sequence continues at coordinate 118,280 of JAFQAQ010000004.1, read as the reverse complement.
CCGTTGACGACGTTATGAGTATTATGGATAGGGTAGGCTTTGTGTACGATCCCGAACTAGACGATTACGTTGCCTTAGAAAAAGATAAAATTGCAAAACTTATCGCCGGTAGTTTTTTAGACGGATATTCGGCGTATTACACCCAAGAAGAATATCAAGCTTATTTAGAAAGTCGCAGTGGCGATAACAAAGGGTTTGGCATTACTATGTTAAACGCCAATACTTCTTCCGAAGAACAAGGTACTAACGTTATTTACGGGGTAAAAATCAATTCGCCAGCTCACCACGCAGGCTTGCAAACGGGCGACGTTATAGTGGGTGCAAGCTATCAAACGGAAACCGAGAAGGTAAACCAAACTTTTACCAACGGCAAACAACTAAAAACCTTTTTAGATAGCGTTGAACAAGACGTTTCGGTAGATTTTACTATAAAAAGAAAAGGGCAAGTTTTACCTTCGCCCGTTTCGGTGGTTAAGTCTGAATATTCAACTAGTTTCGTTACCTATTCGGACGACCAAGTAGCAATGTTTTTTGCGCCCGAATACAAACAAATTATCCATAACGAAGAGCAAGCAAAACAAACCATTATGGAAGTTCCTTTATCCCAACTTACCGACGAGCAAAAACTACCCGTAACGCTTGGCGATAACGACGCTTATATAAAACTAGACCAATTTAGTGGCGACGCGGCGTACCAATTCGGCGCGGCAATGGAATATATGTTAGATACCGAAGAAGGCAGGGGTAAAACCGACCTTATTTTAGATCTTCGCGGTAACGGTGGCGGGGATATGGAAATCCTTTTGCAAGTTGCAAGTTACCTAATAAACAAGGGTGATTTTACAACCGTTGCAATCGCAACCGAAAAACTCAGTTCGGAAGGGGATATGATAGACGCGAAATACAACGTTAAACGTTTTAACGTTACTACTGCAAGGTTTGACGAAAGACTGAGAAAAATCACTATCCTTGCCGACCAAAACACGGCGTCTGCGTCCGAATGTTTAATTGGCGCAATGATATATTACGGTTCGGATACGCAACCGTTTACTAAGGAAAACCTTATATTATCTAAGTCTATGGATAAAGACGGCAATCCCCAATACGTAACCTACGGCAAGGGCATTATGCAAACCACCTATCGTTTAGATTCGGGTGGCGCGTTAAAACTAACCACGGCAAAACTTTTATGGCCGGATAAAACCACGTGTATTCACAAAAAAGGTATTACTACCGATATCTCTGAAAACATGGTGGACGATAATATCCAAGCATTAACTCGCGCAGTACAAATTCTTTCTAACTAACTGCAAAGTAAGAGTTTAGCGCGTAGATAATCTCTTTATCAGCAATATCAATAACGGGCGTAAGTCCGCAAGGCTCTTCGGCAACTTTTGTCGGAGAGTTTTTGTTTAATATCTCACTAAGTTTTTGTATAACTGGCAAAAGTTTTTCAAAATCAAGGGAGGATAACAAACTTTTAATATCGGTATTGCCGTTGGTTAATTGGTCAAGGGTAGGTTTAAGTTGGTCAAGACCTAGTTGGTCAATAAAAAAAGAAATCAAAAAACGTAATAATTCCATACACACTCCACTAACATATTACTATATGATTTTCATACAATAAAATTGAAAACCTAAAAAGGAGAAGGCTTATGGAAGATTTTAACAGTTATTCTAGTCATACCGATTCTAAGGTGGATAAGGATATTTTAAACATGGTAAACTCCATTGCGGGTAAGTTTGAGGGCAAAAGCACTAACGACCTTTTATCGGCAATTTATAAGGAAGCCGAACGCGGAAAAAGGAACGGAACGCTTTCTAACGAGCAAATAGACGCTTTCGTTCAAACTCTTTGGCCGGCGTTAGACGATAAAAAACGCAAATATCTTAAAAAGGTTGCAGAACAACTAAAAAAACTTTAACCGTTAACTATCCTAGAAACCGAATTTATAAAATACCCAATTTCGTTTTGGGTGTTTTGCACGGCAAGGCTAGCGCGAACCAGCCCGTTTTCTTGCGTGCCTAAATAAGCGTGCATAAGTGGCGCGCAGTGCAGTCCTCCACGCACGGCGATATCGTAATCTTTGTTTAAGATATCGGCGAATTCGTTACTAGGTATATCGGATACTTCAAAAGAAACTATTCCACAAGGATTGGGCGAAGAAAACACCTTGATTCTATCTATTTTATTAAGTCCTTCAATAAGAGTTTTTGTGTAGTTTATTAGGTGTTTAGAAAAACTAGGGTAGTTTTCGCTTACTGCTCTGATACCTTCGTTAAGGGCGGCGATTGCGGGAAGATTAAGAGTGCCTGATTCCAACTTTTCCGGATAGCAGTCTGGCTGAAAGGTAAGTTTGCTTTCAGTTCCCGTACCACCGAAAATCAAAGGAGAAACGTCGGTTTTTTGGTCTAACATCAAAACTCCCGTTCCCATTATACCCATAAGCCCCTTGTGCCCTGCTAGCGCAAGGGCGTTTATATTTAATTTTTGCATATCAAGAGTAATATGTCCGCCGCCTTGCGCCCCGTCCACTATAAACAAAAGGTCGTTATCCTTACAAAAATTACCAATTTCTCGTAAGGGAAGATTTTGCCCCGTAACGTTAGAAGTTGCCGTTACCACAACGGCGTAAACGTCCTTAGTATAAGCCTTTTGGATTTGTTCAAGCAGTTGGCCATTTTGGTTTGGCGCAACTACCGAAAGGGATATAATTCCCTGTCTTTGAAGATGATAAAGAGGACGCAAAACAGAGTTGTGTTCAAACACGGTGGTAATAACCTTGCCACCTTTTTTCGCCGTGCCTAAAATGGCAAGGTTTAACGCTTCGGTACAGTTTTTAGTAAAAATAGTCTTTTCGGTAACACCGTTAAAAGTTTGTGCAAGCGCCCGTCTGCAATCGTAAACGGTACTAGCGCCGGTAATGGAAAGTCTGTGTCCGCTTCTTCCGGGATTAGCCGAAAGATATCTAATAACGGTATAAGCCGTATCGCTTACCGCCCTTGGTTTAAACCCACCGGTTGCCGCGTTGTCAAAATAAATCATACTTCTCCTTTTGGTAATCACACCGTAGCCAAAAATTTAATAATATATTGTATAAGGTTAAAAGCCTTTTTATGCAAAGGAGAAAGTTTTATGGAATACGTTATCGTAGCCTACCGTTCTCGTACGCACACGGTAAGGTTTCACGAATATTTAGATAGAGTAGGTATACCCAACGAAATAGTAAACACCCCAAAAGAAGCAGGCGTGGGGTGTGGGCTTTCGGTAAAAGTACCGTTCGCAAAACTAAATTTAGTAAAAAGAGCGGTTGCCTTTTCCAACTTAAACAGTTTTGCAGGCTTTTTTTTGGTTAAACATATAGCAAAGAAAAAAACCGTCCGTGCTCTATTTAACTAAAAACGCTTGTAAAAAACGCCGTTGGTGTGTTAAGATAATTAAGTACATGACCAAAACTAAGGCAAAAAGCATAATAGAAAAACTTTCTACACAATTTACGGATAAGCCTGCGCTTAATTTTTCCACACCCTATCAACTATTGGTTGCGGTAATTTTATCAGCGCAATGCACGGACGAGCGTGTTAATAAAGTGACCAAAATTCTTTTTGAAAAATACGGCACGCCACAATCGCTTATAACCTTATCCCAAACGGAGTTAGAAAGTTATATATTTTCTTGCGGGCTATATAAAAGCAAGGCAGAGCATATTTTAAGCGCAACCAAAGATATTTTGCAAATATACGACGGACAAGTCCCCAACACCTTAGCTGACCTTCAAAAACTAGCAGGCGTTGGAAGAAAAACGGCAAACGTCGTATACAGCGTTGCGTTTAAGGGCGATGCAATCGCCGTGGATACCCACGTTTTTAGGGTGGCGAACAGAATTGGGCTTGCAAAAGCAACCAACGTGCTTAACACCGAAAAACAACTTATGCAAATTTTAGATAAAAAAGATTGGTCAAGAACCCATCATTACTTAATATATCTTGGCAGAAGTTTTTGTAAATCACAAAAACCCGATTGCGCAAGTTGTCCGATAAACGACTTGTGTAGTAAGAACTTAAAAAGGTGAATTATGTTTGTAGATAGAGCGTTAATAACAATAAAAGCAGGTGACGGAGGTAACGGAATTACTTCTTTTATCCATTATAAAGGCAAGGTCGGTGGCGGTCCGGACGGTGGCGACGGCGCAAAGGGTGGCGACGTGGTTTTCGTTGCCGATAAAAGTATAAATACCCTTGTCGACTATTACTATAAAACTAAATACGTTGCCGAAAACGGAGAAAACGGTGGACCTAAAGATTGTTTTGGAAAGTCTGGTAAAGATATCGTATTAAAAGTTCCGTTAGGCACGGTCATAAAAGATAGACAAACGGGCAATATCATTGCCGATATGTTTTACGACGGTCAAAAAAAGGTTGTTTTAGTAGGTGGAGAAGGCGGTAAGGGAAATTCTCGTTTTAAAAACGCAAGAAGACACACCCCACATTTTTCTCAAACGGGCGAAAAAACCGAAAGCAAACAAGTTATTTTAGAACTTAAAACTATTGCGGACGTAGGTTTGGTCGGTTTTCCAAACGTTGGTAAATCGACCATATTATCTAAACTAACCCGTGCAAAACCAAAGATTGCAAACTATCATTTTACAACCCTTTCGCCAAACCTTGGTATATGCGATTATTACGACAATAACTTCGTGATAGCCGATATTCCGGGGCTAATTGAAGGCGCAAGCGAAGGCGCAGGTCTCGGTACGGAATTTTTACGCCATATAGAAAGAACGCGTATGCTAGTGCACGTTGTTGATATTTCTTCCGAAGAAGGACGTGACGCTTACCAAGACTACCTTAAAATAAACGCCGAACTAAAAAGTTATAGCAAGGCTTTATCTAAACTAAAACAAATAATCGTTGCAAATAAGATTGACGTTTACGGTGGAGAAGAACGCCTTAAAGAATTCAAACAAAAACTCGGTAGAGGCAAAAAGGTAATTCCAATAAGCGCAATCACGGGCGAAGGTCTTGATACCTTGCGTACGGAAATTTACAAGGTAATACAAAAGCTTCCCCCAGTTAAACCCTTAGAGTTTGAAGAATTTAACTACGAGAAGCCGGACAAGTTGTATTACGAAATATTAAAAGAAGGCGAAACCTTTGTGGTTGTTGGAACGCTTGTAGAAGTGCTTAAACGCAACGTCGTTATGGACGATATGAACTCGCTTGCTTATTTACACAAGGTGCTTAGGGACCGTGGGGTAATTAACGAACTTAGAAAAATGGGAGCAACCGATAGATCGACTATCGTTATCGGTGGCGAAGAATTTGAATTGATTGACTAGGAGAAAATTATGTTAAACAGCAAACAAAGGTCAAACTTGCGCTCTCTTGCGCAAAATATAGAACCAATCACACAAGTAGGCAAATTCGGTGTAAACCAAAGCTTAATCGAAAGCCTTGATTTAGCAATAGAAAAAAGAGAACTTATAAAAGTAACCGTTCTTGAAAACTCCGGTCTAGTTCCAAAACAAGCAGGTATAGAAATTGCAACCGAACTCGGCGCAGAATTCGTTTGCGCTACGGGAAGAAAATTAGTTTTCTACCGCAAAAGTTCTAACCCTAAGGTAGAGCATATAGTATTTTAGCAATCAACGGTGGGTTTAACGAAAAGTTTTAAGATGACCGAAACTATAATAAGAAACCCACCCCACAAAACGTAATAGGTTTTTATCGGCACGAAAAAACTCATTGCTAAAAAATATAATCCACCAACCAAAAACCATTTTACGCTCTTTTTGTTTTTTAGCCCCGAAAATACTCGGGGCTTATTTTTATTTTTGATAAGTTCAGGATTGATTTTTAAGGGCAAAAGTTTGGCGTCGTTTAACTGCTCAAAAAAAGCTTCTCCGTTTATAAGAGTAATTCTATCGTTAAACATCTTGCTAAACTCAACGATATCGTTATCAAAAGTTTGGCTAACGATAACTGCTTTTTCCTCTTTTTTAAGATAATTAAAAGTTTTAACTAGGTCGGTTTTAGTAACTTTAACAAATCCGAATTTTACAACCCATAAGGTATTAGTTGATAAACTAAACGCTCCGCGAAAGGAAATTTTAACCTTTTCGTTTTTACTTTCCAAAAGATTTTTAATTACCGATAGTTGTTTTTCTTTTGGGTAAAGGTTCATTGAAAGCATAGTACTAGAAAAAAGTTCTAGTTGACTTTTTTTAAGGTTAGATTTTTTTTGGTTAGATTTTTTAATTTTAACCCACCAAATACAACCGATTACGCCAAGCGAAAGAGATAAAATAAAACTTATTCTTAACGGAAAGATTAAATCTAGCAAAGAAAGAGAGATTATAAAAACACAAAAAAACCCACCGATTCCGTCTAAAACTAAGGCAACTATACCACTTTTCATAAAAACACCTTTTTTTAAGTATGATTGCCAAGTCTATAAAAAACAAACCTAGTTAATAAATTTAAATTATAAATTGATTTTTTTTCCAATTTATGCCATAATAAATATATGGAGAAAATTGCTATTTACGGTGGCTCGTTCGACCCCGTACATATCGAACACGTAAGGCTAGCAAACCTTGCCGTAGAAAAACTTGAATTAGATAGGCTTATAGTAATGCCTACCTACCTTTCTCCACATAAAAATTCTTGTTTAACTAGCGCGCAAGATAGACTTAATATGCTAAAACTTGCTTTTGCCGATAACCCAAAGGTTACCGTAAGCGATTACGAAATAAATAACGGTGGAACGAGTTATACCTATCTTACGGTAGAACATTTTGCAAAACAAGTAAACGGAAAACTTTATTTTATAGTCGGCGCGGACATGCTAAAAGATTTTAAAAGTTGGAAATACCCACAAAGAATTTTAGGTGCGTGTACGCTAGCTTGTTTTGGAAGAAGTTTATCCGACTGTGATTTTGAAAGGGAAAAAGAATATTTTAAAAATACTTTTAACGCTAGTTTCGAGCAGATTGATTACGTCGGCAGTGAAATTTCTTCCACCCGCGCAAGGGTATATAATTGGCTTGGTTTGGATATAACGGCTATAACGGGCGAAAAGGTTTTTGAGTATATAAAGAAAAATCAGTTGTATAAAGGGGATAAATACGCCGAGTTTATTAAAAAAAGCCTTCCTGAAAAGAGGCTTAAACACACGGCTAACGTTATATTAACGGCGCTTTGCAAGGCAAAAGAACTTGGGCTTGATAAACAAAAGGTAATACTTTCAGCTATGCTACACGACTGCGCAAAGTATATAGACTACAAAAACGTGAAAGGATTCGTTTTACCCGAAGGCGTGCCTGCCCCCGTGGTGCATTCTTATTTAGGGGAGTATATAGCAAGAAAGGTGCTTGGCGTAACCGATAGCGAGGTGCTAGACGCAATATGCTATCACACTTCTGGAAAACCTAATATGAGCACCCTTTCAAAACTAATATTCGTTGCCGATATGATAGAAGAAGGTAGAGACTATCTCGGTGTAGAAAAACTAAGAGAATTATACTATCAAGGTGATTTTGAAAATTGTTTTATAGAGTGCTTAAAAGAAGAAGTTTTGCACTTATTAAATAAAAAAGAATACGTTTATAAACTTACGCTCGACGCGTACGACTATTACGTAAAGGGCGACAAAGGAGAAAAAATATGAATATGACCGCATTAGAATTTTCTAACAAAGTATGCGAAATTTTGGACAAACACAAGGCGCAAGATATCGTTATAATCGACGTTCGTGGAAAGACGGAAATCGCCGATTATTACGTAATAGCAGGTGGTAGGTCGATGACGCACACCCGCTCGCTTATCGAACACGTGGAAGAAGAAACCCAAAAGATAGGCGTAAGCCCCACTAGAAGCGAAGGGGTTAGAGAAGGTAGATGGGCTGTTTTAGATTACGGTGACGTTATCGTGCATATCTTTAACGACGAAACCAGACTTTTCTATCATTTAGAAAGCCTTTGGGACGACGGAAAGAACGTTACCAAATACTAATTTTTAAGAAGATTTCTTAAAAAAGATTTTATCCACCTTATCGGCGTCAATCTCTATACTTTTGTTGCGTTTAGGTCTTTCTCGTTTTATCGGTGGCGAAGGCTTAACCACTTGTTGTGGTTTTTCAAAATAGTTTTTAAGATAAACTAAAAAACTTTTAGTTCCCACCACCACTACGCAACAAAGCAAAAAAAGCACTGCCGTACATAAAAACCCACTAAAAAAAGAAGATAACATACCTTTATTATAAAAGTAGTGAAAAACGAAAATAAAGAGTATTTGTTGTTAATTGGGTAATTTTATCAAACGAGAGGTGGAGTATGGGTATTTTTAAAAAAAGAAACAACAAAAACCGTTTTAACGACGACCTGCCGTGCCCTGAACTTTCGGGGGACGGCAGAAACCTTTTAAACGATTTTTATAAAGAGAAAACAGATAACGAAAAATCAAAAGAGCAAACCGTCGAGCAACAAGAAAAGAAAGATAATTTAGATTTAGACCTTTGTTATTTTTTAGGTAAGACGCCAAACGGACTTAAACAAGAGTTTTATCAGTTTCAAGTAGACGAACTTATGGCGAAAATAGGACTTTCGTTACTAGACGGCGAAAAGGATAAAAAAACTCTTATAGACAAGGTGGAAGAGTGTAAAGAATACGGTTCTAAGGAAGTGTTGTTTACCCCTTTTTATCTTCCTATCATAAAACAAGTAGTTAAAAAAACAAGCGCAAAAACCTTAAAACTGATAACCGCAACCGACTATCCGCTTGGGCAAAGTGGAATAAAAAGCAAGGTTAATTCGGTTAAAGAAAGCATAAAGCAAGGCAGTAATAAGGTGGGAATATCCTTGACCTGTTCGGCTGTTGATTTTTCACTTTTAGGCGAAGAAAAACGCAAAACGGAAAAGGCGATTAAAGCAAGCAAAGGGCAAGGTGGAGTAATAGTAGAAGGTATTTACGACCATCAATCGATAATTAAAACGTTAAAAGCGATAGACGGTATTAAGTTTAGTAGGATATATATTAAACTAGAAAAAAGTGATTTTATATCTCCATTGGAGTTAGTTAGCAAAATCAAACAAGCGTGTCCTAAAAAAAGTCTTTGCATAATATCTAACGCTAAGACTATAAGCGATTTATCCGTGCTGACGAGTGGGCAGTGTGACCTAATATTTACCCCTTACGCAAACGTAATCGGGCAAAGTCTTTACAAAACGTTTAATCTAACCCCGAAAAATACTTTACAAACTTAAAATATAGTATTAAAATATAAACATAAAATAATAATCGTTCTTTGGGGCGGGGTGTAATTCCCCATCGGCAGTATAGTCTGCGAGCCGAAAGGCTGATACGGTTTAATTCCGTAACCGACGGTAATAGTCCGGATGGAAAAAGAAGATTAGGGGCAAAGCAAGCCCTATTTTCCGTGGAAGAAAAACCCCTTGAACGCAAGGGGCTTTTTTATAGCCAAATGGAGTTTATATGAAAAAGGTTTTTACAACGAAAAACATCGCAGGTATGGCAGTATTTTCAGCACTATCGTTTATTTTGTATTTGCTAGAAATACCAATTTTTGCAGGCACTCCCGCAAGTTTTTTAGAACTTGACCTGTCTAACGTTCTCGTTATGTTATCCGGCTTTATGTACGGTCCCGTTCCAGCGCTTATCGTGTGCGCCGTAAAAGAACTTTTACACTTTATCACGGGTATTGGAACGACGGGTGGAGTAGGCGAACTAGCAAACACCATTATCACTGCGTCTTACGTAATTTTCCCATCTATTTTATACAAATATAAAAAGGGTTTAGGTACGGTTATATGGTCGCTCGTAGTGGCTTGCGTTATTCAAATCGCCGTATCGCTCGTGGTAAACAAATTTATTAACTTTCCTGCGTTTATGGGAAGTATTCCCTTCGTGCCCACCGAATTTTCCAACCAAGTTTTTGCTTCGCTTTGGGCATACGTTTTAGCCTTTAACGCGATAAAGAGCGTGGTGATATCGGTAATTACCGTGTTATTATACAAAAAAGTATCTTATCTATTTAAAAAAATCAATTTGCAAAATTCCTAAAAGGTTGTATAATAAGGATATGGAACTAATTTCAGAAAACAGCCTTCAAACAAGGGAGATTGCGAAAGAATACGCAAAAACCTTAGTCCGTGGCGACGTGGTGTTGCTATCGGGCGATTTGGGGGCAGGCAAAACTGAATTTACAAAGGGCATAGCCGAATATTTTGGACTGGACGGAGTAACCAGCCCAACTTACGCATATCTTAATATTTACGGGGACTTTATTTATCATTACGATTGTTATAGACTTAGTTGTGGTGAGGACGCCGAACTTTTAGGGCTTACCGACTATTTTGGGGGGGATAATATTTGTATAATAGAGTGGTCGGAAAATATATTAGACGCCCTTCCCAAAAACTGTAAAAGAGTACAAATATTAAAAACTGGCGACAACCAAAGGAAAATTCTTTTATGAACTACCTAGCGATAGACACTTGCACAAACAACCTAACGCTTGTATTATCCGTAGAAGGCAAACTCTATACCGTGCACGATACCGAATGTGGAGCAAAACACTCGGTTACCCTTATGCCTTGCGTGGAAAAATTACTACAACAAGCAAATACCGACCTATCTAAAATGGATTTTATAGCGTGCGTTGTGGGTGCTGGTTCTTTTACGGGTATAAGGATAGGCGTTTCCACCGTAAAGGCGTTATGTTTTGCATATAACAAGCCGTGCTTATCGGTAACTTCCTTTGATACTCTAGCGTATAATGAAAAGACGGGTAAGGTACTTGCCGTAATAGACGCCAAGCACGACGGATATTACGTTTGTGGATACCAAGACCAAAAGGTGATTTTGCCCCCAAGTTACGTAAACGGCAAAGACCTTAATCAACTTGAAAAAGAATACCTTTTAGTCGCAAGCCAAAATATAGACGGCAGAAACGTAAAGATAGTAAGTCTTTTACAAGGACTTATAAGGGCAACAGAGCAAAAACAAAAAGAAATTACCAACGATTTGGATTCACTCATTCCCCTTTACGTAAGAAAAAGTCAGGCGGAGGAAGGTAGATGACCTTAACCACACTCGGTCTTTCGGACGTAAAAGATATAGTAAACTTAACTAGCGATTGGCAGGACGGCTGGTCGGAAAAGATGCTTATTGACGGCGTAAACGCAAACAATCTTTTTGGGTTTGTCGTAAGGCAACAAGATAGTTTAGTTGGGTTTTTAACGTATACGATTGGTGGAGATTTTTCAGACCTATTAGATATAGTGGTGGATAAAACCCAAAGGCAAAAAGGGATTGCCACACTTTTAATGCAAGCTTATTTTGATAAACTTAAAGAAAACAAGGTTGAAAAAAGTTTGTTAGAAGTAAGGAAAAATAACCTTGTTGCAATAAACCTTTATAAAAAACACGGGTACGACCAACTTTATATAAGAACTAAATATTATCCGGACGGCGAAGACGCGCTCGTTATGGAAAAGGAGATATTATAAAAGGTAAAGACGTTTATACCAAAGAACAATCTTTACTATTTTTACACGGATATCTATCTAGTGGTAAAAGTTTTATAAACCAAACGCAGTTTTTTAATGCAAAATACCAAGTCCACGCACCCGACCTTAAAGGCTTTGGGGACAATCAAGGCATGGACTATCCCTATTCGCTAGAAGATTATTTAGATAGCGTAAAGGAATATATGTATAAGCATAACCTAGTTCGCCCACACGTTATCGCCCACTCTTTCGGGGCAAGGATAGCAATTTTGGGCGCTAGTTTAGACCAAAATCTTTTTGGAAAGATAGTGCTTACGGGTGCTGCTGGGTTAAAACCCAAGTTCTCTATAAAAAAAACGGTTAAAAAAACACTATATAAAACTCTTAAAAAGGTAGTAAAAGCAGAACGGCTAAAAGGTTTTTATTCAAAAGATTATCAAAGCCTTAGCCCAACGATGCAAAAAAGTTTTATAAAGATAGTCAATCATCATTTAGACGATAGACTAAAATACGTAAAAAACCAAACGCTTATCATACACGGCAAAAAAGACACCCAAACCCCACCGTACATGGCAAAACGGTTAAACTTGGGTATAAAAAACAGCAAATTGGTTTTTTTAGAAAAGGCAGGGCATTTTGCCTTTATCGATTGCCCAATAAAATTCAACTGGGAGGTAAAGGAGTTTTTACTCCAATAAGCACGGGTATGTTTCCAAACAATTTACAAAATTTTTCCGACGTTTTTGCTATGCCCAATTTAATAATAAGTATATGCTTGTCTTTGCTTAACGGCGTGCTTTTGTTTTTTGCTTCCCAAAAGTTTATACTATCTTTGCAACAAAGCAGTTATAAACCCAAACGTTATTTTAGTTGGCTAAGAAACAAGGAAACGCCTTATAGAAGCAGGCTTATGCTTTTATGTCTGTTGGGATTTTTGTTCTTTTGCGTGCTAACGGTAACCTTTCAACCTGTTTTAGGAAACGTGCTTACTTCTTACGTGGGGTTTATATCATACTTAGTTTTTGCGCTTTTATATATAAAAGCAGAAAGTAGCGTAAACGCAAAAGTTCCACTTAAAAAGACGTTTAGAATAATAAGGCTTTCCATTACCTACATTTTACTTTTATCCGTTATAACTTTTGGGTTGTTGATTCTTATGGACTACTTGGCGTTTACGATAAAAGACCAAGCGTTCGGCGTGCTTAGATACTCGGTAATATGTATATTGCCAATCTTTATGCCCTCGTTATTATTCTTTGCATATTCAATCAACCAACCGTTCGAATCGCTTATATACCGTGGTTACGTTAAGAAATCTACCTTAAAACTACAAAAATCCGACGTGCTAAAAATAGGTATCACGGGCAGTTACGGCAAGACTTCCGTAAAGGAAATGCTTAAAACCATACTATCGCAAAAGTATAGGGTGCTTGCAACTCCGTCCTCTTACAACACTCCGCTGGGGATATCTTTATCCGTAAAGAATTTGGACAGCACTCACGACGTTTTTATAGCAGAAATGGGCGCAAGGGCAAAAGGCGATATTGCAACGCTTACTAACATAGTAAACCCAAAATACGGCGTGCTGACGGGCATAAACAACCAACACCTTGAAACTTTTGGTAATATTGAAACCACAAAATCAACTAAATACGAACTTTTTGAAGGATTAGATAAAGACGGGGTGGCTTTTTTCGCTTCGGATAGCCTTCACTCGGTTGACCTAAGCCAAAGGTTTAACGGCGAAAAATACCTTGCAGGCATTGGTGGAAATGATAATTTAGTTTGGGCGAGCGACGTTGTAACCGATAACCGTGGAACGACCTTTACCTTAAATATAAAAGGGGAACAGCCGGTTAGTTGCACCACAGTTTTACTTGGCAAACATAACGTAAGCAACGTTTGTTTGGCGGCGGCGGTTGCTTATAAAGTAGGACTTTCTCCCGAAGAAATTGCCGTTGGTATAAACAGAATACAATCGGTAGGTCACCGTTTGGAACTTTTACCGAACAATAGGAATATTGTTATAATAGACGATAGTTATAATTCCAACGAAGACGGTGTTAACGCGGCAATGGAAGTGCTTTCCACTTTTTCAGGAAGAAAAATCGTGGTAACTCCGGGGCTCGTGGAACTAGGAAAAATGGAAAACGTTGCTAACCTAGAATTTGGCAAAACGCTTGCTAAACACGCAGATTTAGTGTTCGTTATAGGTAAACATAACGCAGAAATGCTCATTACGGGATTGCTAGAAGGCGGTATGCCAAGGGAAAATATTCGTTTTGCAAAATCTCTCAATAAAGGCAACGCACAGCTTAACAAAGTGTTAAAAGAAGGGGACGTGGTTTTATTTGAAAACGACCTTCCCGATAACTACAGCTAAAAACTTAAAACACCAAAGCGAATAAATATGCGGAGGTGTTTTTTTAATGAAAAGTGTGGCAGTATTTTTTGGTGGTCAGTCTATCGAACACGAAATTTCGGTAATAACCGGTGCGTTAACGCTAAATTCTTTGGATAAAACTTTGTATAACCCAATACCAATTTACGTGGATAAAGACGGCAAGTGGTACACGGGCGAAAGTTTATTCGATATAGACTCGTATAAAAATTTAGAGGTTAAAAAACTAAAACGCGTAACCTTGCTTTTCGGCGACAACAAACTTTATAAAATAAAAGGCAAAAAGATTGCTCCCTTTTGCGAGATTGCGTTTATAATAAACTGTATGCACGGGGAGCGTGGAGAGGACGGAAGTCTTGCGGGTATTGCAAGGGCAAACAACTTGGCGTTTGCATCCCCCGATATTTTTTGTTCTTCGGTTTGTATGAGTAAGCTCGCCACCAAAATCTTTCTTAAAGGTCTTAACGTAAAAACCTTAAACTACCTATCGGTAGACGGTATAAATATAGATAAAGATATCCTTGATAAAATAACCTATCCCGTTATAGTAAAACCGGATACGGGCGGTTCTAGCATAGGTATAACTGTTGCCCAAGACCAAACTAGCCTAAAATACGCAGTTTCGGTTGCCTTGCGTTACGGCAAAAAAGCCATAGTTGAAAGGTATTTAGAAAACGCTACCGAAATAAACTGCGCTGTATATCGTGGTGATAACGGTTTGGTGGTGTCTGAGTGTGAAAAACCGATTTTCGTTGGCGAACTGCTTTCGTTTAACGATAAATATAAAGACGGCGACAGAGTTTTTCCAGCCGATATACCAAAAAAACTTTCCGATAAGATAAAAAATATTACCAAAACCGTTTACGACGCGCTTGACGGCGAAGGAGTGATTCGCGTTGACTTTTTAATAAAGGACGGAGTGGTTTACGTAAACGAAATAAACACCGTGCCGGGCTCTCTTGCATATTATCTTTTCGGCGAAAGAACGGCTGATTTTACTAAGATGCTAAATCAATTATTAAAAAGGGCCAACGAAAACTCGGCAAAACAATCTAGCCTTAAAACAAACTACGATTCAGGTATTTTAAACGGGCTTAAAGGCAAGGGCGCAAAACGCTTGAAAAATTAGTATAAATGTGATAAACTACTAAGGAAAAAATTGGAGGCGCACTATGGAAAAGATTAAAATGACAACTCCGTTAGTTGAAATGGACGGCGACGAAATGACTAGAATTTTGTGGCAATGGATAAAAGATATCCTTATTTGTCCTTTCGTTGACTTAAAAAGCGAATACTACGACTTAGGATTAGTAGAACGCGACAAGACCGATGATAAAGTTACTATGGACTCGGCGCTGGCAACCTTAAAATACGGCGTAGCAGTAAAGTGCGCAACCATCACCCCCAACAATCAAAGGGTAGAAGAATACAACCTTAAAAAAATGTATAAAAGCCCAAACGGAACTATAAGGGCAGTGCTTGACGGAACGGTTTTCCGCGCACCTATTTTAGTGGACGGCATTTCCCCATATATTCCCACTTGGAAAAAGCCGATCGTTATAGCTCGTCACGCATACGGCGATATATATAAAGCAGTTGACGGAAAGGCGGGTAAAGGTCAAGCAAAACTCGTTTATACCGATAAAGACGGCAACGAAGTTAGCGAACTTATACACGATTTTAACGGTGATGGTATCGTTTGCGCTATGCATAATACCGATAAATCTATTGAAAGTTTTGCGCGTTCTTGTTTTAACTACGCGCTAGACGTTAAACTTCCTCTATGGTTTTCCACTAAGGACACCATAAGCAAGATTTACGACGGCAACTTCAAAAGAATTTTTGCAAAAGTATACGAAGAAGAATACAAACAAAAATTTGAACAAGCCGGCATAGAGTATATGTACACCCTTATCGACGACGTGGTTGCTAGAATCGTTCGAAGTGAAGGTGGAATATTATGGGCGTGCAAAAACTACGACGGCGACGTTATGAGTGATATGGTGGCAACTGCCTACGGCTCGCTTGCAATGATGACCAGCGTTTTAGTTTCCCCACAAGGCATTTACGAATACGAAGCCGCGCACGGCACGGTAACTAGACACTATTATAAATATATCAAGGGCGAACAAACGTCCACTAATCCCGTAGCGACTATATTCGCATGGTCGGGCGCAATGAAAAAACGTGGCGAACTAGACGGACTAAGCGACCTAACGGAATTTGGCGAGAATTTAGAAAAGGCTACCATTGAAACTATTGAATCGGGCGAAATGACGGGCGATTTAGTAGGCTTATTTAAAAAGCAAGGCGTAACTCCTAAAAAACTTAATTCTAAGGAGTTCTTGCAAGCCATCGCAAGTCGTTTGGAAAAGATTTATGCGTAATTTGCTCGAAAAAATAGGTAAACGAGCAGGAAAAATTGACTAAATTTCGGGGTTTGAGCCGCGTGGTGAAAACCCCGAATTATTTTTTAAAAAAGTATTGACAATGACGATTATTTGTAATATAGTATTGCAATATAATAAAAATTTTAGGTGAAAATCATGGGTTTTTGGGAATACTGTTGGCGAATTTGCCTATCTTTATTACTCGGTGGGTTAATTGGTCTTGAAAGAAACAGACGTACTAAGGAAGCAGGTATTAGAACGCACGGAATTGCTTGCGTAGGCGCGTGCGTGTTTATGCTGTTATCGCAATTTGCTTTCGTTGATGGAGCTAACTTCGACGCTTCTCGTATTGCGTCCACTACGGTTACGGGTATTGCCTTTTTAGGCGCGGGCATAATATATTCAAAGAATATGGCGTTGCAAGGATTAACCACCGCGGCGGGCGTTTGGGCAACCGTTGCAATAGGTATGTGCTGTGGCGCAGGTAAAGTAGTTTTCGTTTACGTTGCAATTTTAGTAACCTTCTTAATCATACTTTTCCAATTTATGTTCCATCGCCCCTTAAAGTTTTTAGCGCATAAAACCGAGCGTATGGTTAGAATAAAGTATATTAAAACTTCTGACGACGACATAGAAATGTTCAAAAAGTATGGCAGAGTAACGGGATATTCAATCAAAAAAGAAGACGACAAATTTATTTGTGTCTGCATGCTTTCGCTTTTTGATTTAGATGCAAATTCCTATGCAGTCGACAACTTGTTTAACCTTTCTGAAAACGTTATAAGCGCGGAGTTTATAAGTACTGCCGCGGGCAAATAAATAATAACCAAATCAAAACGGCGAAAGATTTTCGCCGTTTTTTGTTTTTTTTATTGAAAAAATAAAATTAAAGTTGTATAATGACTTTAACGTTCGTAGCTAATACGGCTTATTTCGCCTTCTAAGCCTGTGGTCGTCGGTTCGAATCCGACCGTCGCCTTATAGGTGGCGTAGCTCAGCTGGTAGAGCGCAGTTAGACGTATGATATTTAACGGACGCTAGGGTGCGGTGGGTAGCTATTTGGGTTTATTTCAACGTTTTTGGAGGACCCGAAGGTCGAAGGTTCGAATCCTTCCCACGCAAGTGGTAGCGCAGTGGGAGCGCGTCGGGATAAAGTTAATCCAAAGATTAAACCCACCCGTATCCGATTTAGGAGAGTTATGAAAGAACTTTATAAAATACACTTGTTTGATAAACACGTTCTAGTAAACGATTATAACCCAGCGCCCGAACATTGTTTCGAGGCGTGTTTTATGTTTGCAAGCATGCTTGACGTAAAAATTATAAACGGCAAAAACCTTGCTACGCCCGAACTAGTTATGTTTACCGGTTCAAGACTAGGACTAAACGTTCCAAAACCCTTTTACGTAGGGTTTCCCCAATCGGTAAAAGGCCTTACTAAAGAAGAACTTTTGTTCGACCAACTAGTAAGCTATTATTTAACCTACGGCTTAGATAATTTTTCCGAGCCAAGACACTCTATTATGGAAAAGGATTTTACTAGGCTTGCCTTTAAGGAAAAAGCCGTAATAAAGGAATTCGATATAGTAGACGAAAAAAAGGCGACCGAACTATTAATAGAAATGGTAAAGAATTTGCTTGATTCTACTAGACCTTTAAGTAATTATCAATACCAATTAGTATGCAGTGCGATATCCGATTACGATATTGAAGTTACAAAATGTCCTTGTAAAGACACGGCAATTCGCTTAATGCTTGATTTAGGCAAGGTAGAACTATCAAAGTTTTTGCATTTATCCGATTTTATAAAAACGGTTGAACTAGCAAACTATTACCTTAATTCAAGCATAAAAACCAAAAAACTAAACTTAAAAAACAAACAAAGGGTGCTTTTATCAAAGATTTTAGACGCGCTTTTCGAAGGTGAAAAAATCAACGAAAAGGACTGTTTGGAAAAACGCCAAGCTTGGTGTGGTTATCTTCACCACATTCACTATAAACCCAAAAATCCAAGAGCGCAAAAGTTCGTGGATACCGTTCGTGGCAAAAAGGATAGTTCGGTGTATTCTGAGTTCCAAAAGTTTATTGACCAAAAGGACGTTATCTCCGCAGTAGACGTTTTGGTAAAACGAAAAGGGGCGGTTTTGGTACTTCGTAACTTAAATTATTTATTAAGTCAATGCCAAACTGAACCACAAGTTAATTACGTTATAAAAAACGTAAAAACCACCAACAATTTGGTTCTAATTCAACTTTTATTGCGCTATGCAAATTACCGTGAAAGTGGTGCAAGAACGTTTACTTTCACGCGATTTAATAGACTCGTAACCCATAGGGAAACTCCCGAAGAAATACAAAAAAGAACTACTGCAATACCACAAAGCACGGTGGATAAACTAGTCGCCGTTCTTAAAGAAAACTTAAAGAATAATCTTTACGGAAAGCTAGGCAAAGTATACGTTCATAAAGATATGAAAAACATAGCCCTTCCCGTACAAGAAAACACTTCTATGGGTGGTTTTGGCATATTGCCAAAGGGCAGTGTAATACCCTTACCAGCAGGCAAAAAGGTGCGCGCCTTTACCTATTGGGAAAAGGTTAACGACGTTGATTTATCATTAATCGGCGTGGACGACCAATTTAACCAATACGAATACTCTTGGCGTACTATGGCATACGAAACGTCGGACGCAATGTGTTATTCTGGTGACGAAACTTCGGGATACTACGGTGGGTCTGAATATTACGACTTAGACCTCGTTAAACTTAAAAAGAAAAAACCTAACGTAAGGTATTACCTTCTTTGTAACAACGTCTACACGGGCAAACCATTTTCTTCTTGCGTGTGTAGAGCAGGTTTTATGATGCGTGATAAAAAGGATAGTGGCGAAGTGTTCGAGCCGAGAACGGTAACTTCTTCTTATACCGTAAACTGCGATTCCACCTTTGCATATCTTTTTGCGGTAGACGTTAACAAAAGGCGTATAATATGGCTTAATATGGGCAAGCAATCCAACACTACCATTGCGGGAACTACCAAAGTTGATTTCTTGATAGACTATCTAAACGCAACCGAAGTTATCAACGTGCATTCGTTATTTACAATGCTAGCAACCAAGGTGGTAAAAGACCCAAAGCAAGCAGACGTTATCGTCACCGACGAGCAAATTGAAGTGGGCGACGACGTAACCGTTATCAGAAGTTATGATACCGACAAGATTTTAAGTATTATAAACGAATAATCTACTAAACTCTAACAAAAAAATCGACGGGAAAGCCTGTCGATTTTTTATATATTTATTTTATCAATAACTTGAAAAAACTATTATAATGTGATATTATAAATATATTATAATTATAGAGTAGGTAAAGCATGTATTATTTAGCCATAGATATAGGCGCGTCAAGTGGTCGCCATATAATAGGCAACCTAAAAGACGGCAAACTACAACTACAAGAAATCTATCGTTTTCCAAACGGCACGACCGAAAAGGACGGCAAACTCGTTTGGGATACGGAACTTCTTTTTAGTCACGTTATAAAAGGACTTAAAGAGTGTAAAAATAGGGGGATTATACCCTATTCGGTTGGAATAGATACTTGGGGTGTGGACTACGCGCTTTTAGACCAAAACGACCAATTGATAGGCGACGTTTACGCGTATAGAGATTTAAGGACCAAAAAGTCTTCTGAACTTACCCACGAACAAGTTGCCTTTTCGGAGATTTATAAAAGCACGGGGATACAATTTAATTTATTCAATACGGTATATCAATTATACGACGATAAACTCTCTGGTAAATTAGATAACGCTAAATGTATGTTAACCGTACCCGATTACTTGCATTACTTGTTGTCTGGCGTAAAGGTAAACGAATACACCGAGGCTTCGACCACGGCGCTTATTAACGCCCAAACTCGTGATTGGGATTTTGAACTTATAGAAAAATTAGGTTTTCCAAAATGCATATTTAACAAAATAGCAATGCCGGGCACCGTGCTTGGTGGGTTTACTCAAAAGGTAAAAGAACTAGTTGGGTTTGATAGTTTAGTAGTAATCCCCGCAAGTCACGATACGGCAAGCGCAGTTATGGCAGTTCCCGCTAGCGACGATAACCCGCTTTACATTTCAAGTGGCACGTGGTCGCTTTTAGGTACCGAACTTAAAAACCCGATAACCGACCAAAAAGCGCTTGAATTTAATATGACCAACGAAGGTGGATACGCAAACACCATACGTTTTTTGAAAAATATTTCGGGTATGTGGGCTATCCAAAACCTTAAAAAAGAGTTTAACGACCAATACTCCTTTTCCGAAATAGCAAGCCTTGCCCAAAAGGAAAGTGAATTTGCTTACGAGATAGATATTAACGGAGATAGGTTTTTATCTCCAAAAAGTATGAGTGAGGAGATAAAGTCGTGCGCAAAGGAAATGGGCAAACCAATTCCACAAACGATAGGTCAACTTGCTAACGTGGTATACTATTCGCTAGCGCAACTTTATGCAAAGACTATTGAAAAACTACAAACCATCACGGGTATTGAATACAAGGTTCTAAACGTAGTTGGTGGTGGCAGTCAAAACGTTTATTTGAACGCGCTTACCAAAACGGCAACTAAAAAGGTGGTTATGGTAGGACCGACCGAAGGCACGGCGGCGGGTAATATTTTAGCCCAAGCCATTTCTTCGGGTGAAATAAAAGATATTAAACAAGGCAGAAAAATTATAAGCGATTCGTTTGGTATAAGTGAGGTAGAATAACTATGAATAGGTTTGAACAAGCAAAAAGCATTTATGCAAAATACGGCGTAGACGTAGAACAAGCAATAGAAAAGATTGCTAACCTTCCCGTATCAATGCATTGTTGGCAGGGTGACGACGTAATAGGTTTTGATTCCACGGGTAAACTTAGTGGTGGAATACAAACCACGGGTAACTATATGGGCAGGGCAACCACCCCAGAACAATTAATTGCCGATATGGAATTTGCCCTTTCGCTAATTCCGGGAAAAAAGAAAATCAACGTTCACGCGTGCTACGCAATTATGAACGAAAACAATCGCGTTGATAGAGACGCAATCGCTCCCGAGCATTTTAAACCTTGGGTAGATTTAGCAAAAAAATACGGCGTTGGTTTAGATTTTAACCCCACCTTTTTCTCTCATCCAATGGTAAAGGACGGTTTAACTTTAACTAGTCCCGATCAAAAAACGAGAAACTTTTGGATAGAACACGGCAAACGTTGTATAGAAATTTCAGAATATTTTGCAAGAGAAACGGGTATTCCTTGCGTTATGAATATTTGGATAGGGGACGGATTTAAGGACACGCCATCCGATAGATTAGGACCAAGACTAAGATATAAAGATTCGCTAGAACAAATTCTTTCGGTGCCTTACGACAAAAAACTAGTTAAACCATGCGTAGAATCCAAGGTGTTTGGAATAGGTGTGGAGAGTTACACGGCTGGAAGTGGGGAATTTACCCTAGTGTTCGCCGCTAAAAACGGTATACTTCCACTTATGGATAACGGGCATTATCACCCAACCGAAGTGGTATCGGACAAGATTTCGGCGCTACTTTGTTTCTTTGACGAAATAGCCCTTCACGTAACCCGTTCGGTGCGTTGGGATAGCGACCACGTGGTTGCGTTTGACGACGAAACCCGTGAAATCGCAAAAGAAATCGTTAGAAACGACGCGTTAGATAGAGTTTATATTGCGCTTGATTATTTTGACGCAAGTATAAATAGAATTTCTGCTTGGGTAATCGGTATGCGCAACATGCAAAAGGCGTTACTTAACGCGGCGTTACTCCCACACGCTAAACTAAAAGCTCTTCAAGACGCGGGCGACTTTACAAGTCAACTTGCTCTATCCGAAGAACTTAAAACCTTACCTTTCGGCGATATTTGGGAAGAATATTTATCTCGCCAAAATATTTTAGACGGCGAAGGTTGGATGCAAAAGGTTAAAGAATACGAGAAAAACGTCCTTGCAAAACGCAGTTAGTTAGGGGAGAAAAATGAATCTATTAATTGAAAAACTTAACGCAAGCGACAAACAAGAACGTTTGCAAGCGTTAAAACAACTAGTGGATACTAGCGAGCAAAAACCTATTCGTAGAGAAAACGACGCAAACAACCATATTCACACTATATATTCTTTCTCTCCCTATTCGCCAACTAAGGCGGCGTATTCGGCGTATAACGCAGGGTTAACTTCTGCCGGTATTATGGACCACGATTCCTTGTCTGGCGCAGAAGAATTTAAAACTGCTTGTAAGATACTCAACATAGGTTGCACTTGTGGGGTAGAAGTAAGGGCAAAATTCGATAGAGGGTTTGGAAAGATAAACCACCCAGACCAACCAAACTGTATTTATATGGCAGCGCACGGCGTTCCAAGCCAAAACCTTAAAACCTTTAACGAATATTTAGCCTATTATCGTGAAAAAAGGTATTTAAGAGACCAAAAGATGTGTGAGCTTATCACTCAAAAATACGGTAAGTTTGGGTTAGAACTTGATTTTTATAAGGACGTGTATCCTTTGTCTTGCGCAAACGAAGGTGGAAGCGTTACCGAAAGACATTTGCTTTTTGCGCTTGCGGTAAAACTTAAAAAAATGTTCGGCGCAACCAACAAACTAGTTGAGTTTTTAGGCAACGATTTAGGTCTTGCCCTTTCTGATAAGATTAAAAACTATTTAACCGACCAAACCAACCCGCATTTTTTATACGACCTTTTGGGCGTGCTTAAAGCAGATACCAAGTTCTTTTATATAGACGCCGACCAAGAAATGCCACTTGCAGAAGACTTTGTGAAGTTTGCAAAACAAATGGGCGCAATCCCCGCATACGCTTATTTAGGCGACGTGGGTGATTCGGTCACGGGGGATAAAAAATCAGCAAAGTTTGAGGACGATTTTTTAGACCAACTTATAATTGAACTTAAAAAGATTGGGTTTAGCGCAATAGCGTATATGCCGACGAGAAATACTCCCGCTCAACTAGAACGCATTATGAAGTTGTGTAGAGAAAACGACTTGTTTGAGATAAGTGGTGAAGACATAAACTCTTCAAGACAACAATTTGCTTGTACTGCGCTCGCAAAACCGGAGTTCTCGCATTTAATAAACTCCACTTGGGCGCTAATCGGCCACGAAAGCATTTCGAGCAAAAAGGGCGTCGAGTACGGAATGTTTAGTAAAGAGACCGTATCCAAAATGCCTTCTTTACAACAAAGAATAGAATATTTTGCATCAATCGGTAGAAAAACCGTTAGATAATAGGAGAAAAATTATGGGCTTAATCAATTTACAAGATAAAGTTGCAGTAGTTACGGGCGCTAGTCAAGGTCTTGGCGAAGCACTTGCAAAAAGACTTTCGGACGAAGGTTGCAAAGTTGCAGTATGCGACGTTAATTTTGAAGGCGCTAAAAAAGTTGCAAGTTCTCTTAAAGACGCAATCGCCATTGCAGTTGACGTAACTAACTTTGAACAATTACAACAAGCGTCAAAAACCGTTATAGACAAATGGGGAAAGGTTGATATTTTAATAAGCAATGCAGCCATAGTAAAAAGTGGTGATATTAACAGCCTTTCGGCAGAAGCGTTTGCTTTGGTAACCAATATTAACTTAAACGGATATTTTAACACGGTAAAAGCGTTTGCGCCATATATGCTCCAACAAGGCAAGGGCAGTATAATACAAATCAACAGTAAGTCCGGCAGAAAGGGAAGTTTTAAGAACGGTGCTTACGCGGCAAGCAAGTTTGGTGGCGTAGGTTTAACCCAAAGTTTAGCGCTTGAATTCGCTGAATCGGGCGTAAGGGTAAACTGCATATGCCCAGGCAACCTTCTAAACTCGCCTTTATGGGTAAACAGTTTATTTAAACAATACGCGCAAAATCAAGGTATTACCGAAGAACAGGTGCGTGAAAAATATATTAACCAAGTTCCTATGAAACGTTCTTGCGAATACGAAGACATCGCAAACGCAATGGTGTTCTTGGCATCCGACCAATCTTCTTATATGACCGGTCAAGCGATAAACGTTACTGGTGGACAACAAATGTAATAAACTTAAAAAAGGAGAAAAAATATGAATTTTGATTTAATGCATCCAGCAGAACAGATAGTTTTACTTATTAACAGAGTGTATCAAAAAGGGTTAACCACCACTTCGGGTGGTAATCTTTCCATAATGGATAGCGAAGGCAATATTTGGATAACCCCTTCGGGTATCGATAAAGGCTCGTTAACGCCAGACGATATTTGCAAAGTATATCCGGACGGAAAGGTGGAAGGTAAACACAAACCTTCGGTAGAACTTCCCATACATAGACTCGTATATCAAACTAGGGCTGACGTGCACGCTGTATTACACGCACACCCACCGGCAATGGTAAGTTATAGTTTAATAAGAAAAGTTCCTAGCATAAACGTAATTCCCACCCCAAAACAAGTATGTGGAACGGTTGGTACGGCGGGATACGAAGTTCCTGGCAGTCAAGCGTTGGCAAAGGGTATCGTTTCTGAAATAGCAAAAGGACACGACGTTGTAATTATGGAAAACCACGGCGTTATCACTTGCGCAGGCACTCTTTTTGAAGCTTTCAAAAAGTTTGAAACCATCAACTTTGCGGCAGAACTTTCCATAAAAGCGCACACCTTGGGCGAACCTTTTGAACTTACCGACGAACAAGTTGCGTTAAACAACAAAAAAGGTTTAGTTTCTTTGGGAGAATTTATTCCACAATCTCATAGCGCCGACGAAAGAAAACTTAGAAAGGAAATGTGCACGCTAATCCATCGCGCGTACGACCAAGGATTGTTTACTAGTACCCAAGGAACTTTCTCCGTAAGACTTAATAAGGATAGTTTTTTAATTACTCCTTATAACGTAGATAGAAAATATATTCAACCAGAAGATATCGTAAGGGTAGATTTCAATTGGAGAGAAGCAGGCAAAACGCCCAGCCGTTCGGTAGGTCTACATAAACTTATTTACGACGAACATCCGGACATCAACGCGATTACCGTTGCCCACCCAATACACTTAATGGCTTTCGGCGTAACCAAAACCCCTATCGATAGTAGAACTATACCCGAATCTTATATAGCAATGCGCGATATCGGCATAGTACCTTTCGGAACGAGTATACTTGAACCGCAAAAGGTAAGCGCAATCATATCCAACAGTTCACCCGTAGTTATGGTAGAAAACGATTGCGTTATAAGCACGGGCTCAACGTTAATTAATGCTTTTGATAGACTAGAAGTTGCCGAATTTACGGCAAACACCATTATTCGTGCAAGACAAATCGGCGATATCGTTATGATAACCGAAGAAGAAGTAGAAGCAATCAACAAGGCGTTTAACTTAAAATAAGGCGACAAAAAATGAAACTTTCAATCCATTCTTTGATAGACATCTCAACTTATGCAGGTTGTAGGGTAGATTACACCCAAGGTGGCGGTGGAAACACTTCGGTAAAAACGCCGGACGGCAAGATTTTATTAATAAAAGCCTCAGGTTATAAACTGAAAGACGTTTGCCCAACCAACGCGTTCGTATGCGTGGACCAACAAAAAATACTTTCGTTTTATCAAAACGTTAACCAAAACGACGGCGAGAATAACGAAAAACTTAGTTCGCAAATGGTAAAGGATTCAACCTTGACTATCGAAGGGCTTCCAAACCTTCGCCCTAGCGTAGAAGTAGGTTTTCACGCAATACTAAGCAAATACGTTATACACACCCACTCGGTATACGCAAACGTTTTGGCGTGCAGTAACGAAGGCGAACTACTCGCGCAAAAGATTTTTGAAGATAAGGACTACGGCGTGGTGTTTTTACCCTATATTAACCCAGGCTTTGAACTTACTTTGGCGATGAAATCGGTTATAGAAAACTATCAAGCCAAAAACGGCAAACTACCCGAAGTTATCTTTATGAAAAACCACGGGTTAGTTGTCACTTCGGATACTTTGGATAGGGTAAAAGACGTGCATACGGACGTTAACTTAACCATAGAAAAGTATTTTAACCTAACGGGTTTATTAACCGAAATTAACTTAAAACAAACCCCAAACGGTTATCTTTCTAAAACAAAAATCATAAGCGATTTTATTAAGGAAAACGGATTGAGTTTGGAATTATTAAACAAATATCCGTTATATCCAGACCAATTAGTATACCTAAACAACTTGCTATACGCAACGCCCGAACTTATGAAAATAGACGGGCGAAAGGTGGAATATAACACCGACTTAAAGCAAGCAACCACCTTAGAAGAAACGCTTGCGGCATACGCTTTCGTAATTAAAGCAGTTAAGGATAACGGACTTACGCTAAGCACTATGAGTCAACAAGAAGTGGCGTTTATAAACGGTTGGGAAGCCGAAAAATATCGCCGTTCTGTAAAATAAAAGGGATAAATGGAGAAACTTATAAAATGAAAACCAAAGCAATAAGATTATACGGTAAAAATGATTTAAGATTAGAAGAATTTGACCTTCCTGAAATTCAAGAAGACGAAATTCTAGTACGCGTCGTATCGGACAGTATTTGTATGTCTAGCTATAAAGCGGCAATACAAGGTGCCGACCACAAACGCGTTCCTAACGACGTTGCGGATAACCCAATTATTATCGGTCACGAATTTTGTGGCGATATAGTAAAGGTCGGCGCAAAATGGAAAGATAAGTTCAAAGAAGGAAGTAAGTTTGGTATCCAACCGGCATACGGTCCTTTACAAGCGCCGGGATATTCCTTTAAGAATATCGGTGGTGATTCAACTTATGCAATCGTTCCAAACTGCATTATGGAAGCAGATTGCCTTATCCCATACGACGGCGACGCATACTACAAAGCATCGCTTGCAGAACCAATGTCTTGCATAATTGCAGGCTATCACGAAAACTATCACTCCATCTACGAAAAACACATGCACGAAATGGGCATTAAAGAAGGTGGCGCAGTTGCAATTTTAGCAGGCGTTGGTCCAATGGGACTAGGTGCAATCGACTACGGTATTCATTGTGATAGAAAACCCTCTTTAATGGTTGTTACCGATATCGACCAAGCAAGACTAGATAGAGCAGCGTCACTTTTAACGGTAGAAGAAGCCGCTAAGAACGGGGTTAAACTAATTTACGTAAACACTTCTAGCCTAGAAAATCCCGTTGAGTATATCAAATCGCTTAACGACGGCAACGGCTACGACGACGTTTTCGTATACGCACCCGTTTCCGCACTAGTTGAACAAGGCGACGCGCTACTTGGCGAAGGTGGATGTTTAAACTTCTTTGCAGGTCCTACTAAGGCGGACTTTTCGGCAAAGTTTAATTTCTACGACGTTCACTATATGTTCCATAGAATAACCGGCACTTCGGGTGGAAACACCAGCGACCTTAAAGAAGCGCTTAAACTTGCAGGCGAAGGCAAAATCAATCCTTCTATAATGATTTCCCACGTTGGTGGTCTTGATAGCGCAATTGAAACCACACTTAACCTTCCTAATATCAAGGGAGCTAAAAAACTAGTTTACACACACGTTTCAATGCCTATGACTGCTATTAGTGATTTTGAAAAACTAGGCGAAACCGATCCTTTCTTTAAGGATTTATCGGAAATTTGTAAAAAACACAACGGTATTTGGTCAACCGAAGCCGAACAATATCTACTTAAAAACGCAAAGAAAATCTAGTAGATAATAAATTTAAAAAACGCAACCCGTGAATATAATTCTTCACGGGTTTTTTTATACGTTCAAACTAAAAAACTAAAATATTGCAGTTAATAAATTTTTAAGGGCTATAACGAACAAAATTATAGCGCCCGTCCACTCTGCGTATTTTCCCAAAACTTCACCAAGTTTTTTGCCTAGTACAAGGGCAACGGCGGTTAATAAAAAGGTTATAATAGCAATCAATACACAAGCGATTGATATATGGATAGATAAGCCCATGCTCATGGTAACGCCCACCAAAAGCGCGTCTATACTAGTTGCTATCGCTTGAACTAAAAGTGTGGCGACGGTAAGCGTTTGTGTTTTTTTGTTGCAAACGATTTGTTGTTCGCCGTTATCCTTAATAATATCAACGACTATTTTAATTGCCAAAACAAAGAAAATGCCCGCAACTAAATATCCGCTTATATCAGCAAGCCATTTAGCGACGATTGCGCCAAGCAAAAACCCTATTAGGCACATTATTCCTTGAAAAAACCCAAAAGAAAGTGGCATAGCCCACTCGGTTTTTTTACAAAGGGTGTTTTTATAAACGGTGCAATTTGCAATGGTAAGCGCGCACGCGTCCATTGAAAGAGCCACGCCGATTAACAACACGTCCAAAAAGTTCATAAAGGACTCCTAAAAATATTGGTTTTAGTGTACAAAATTATATTGATTTTGTCAAACTAAAATGATAAAATATTATATATGTATAAGATTTCGGAAAAATGGGATGGAATTTTAAAAGAATACTTTCAAGATAAAAGTTACCTTGCGTTAAGGGAATTTTTAAAAAAAGAGTATTCCGAACGAGATATATATCCACCCATGCACGATATATTTAACAGTCTAAAAAAGGTTGATATTGATTCGGTTAAGGTGGTAATTTTAGGTCAAGATCCCTATCACGAACAAGGTCAAGCAATGGGACTTTCCTTTTCCGTTCCAAAAGGGGAGAAGATTCCACCTTCGCTAGTTAATATCTACAAGGAAATTCACACCGAAACGGGCGAGCAAATGCCCACTCACGGCGACCTTACGGGTTGGGCGGAGCAAGGCGTGCTACTATTAAACGCAGTGCTTACGGTAAGGGCTCACCAAGCCAATTCTCATAAAGGCAAGGGGTGGGAAAACTTTACCGACGGAGTAATACAAACGATATCAAATCATCGTCAAGGGGTGGTATTTATGCTTTGGGGGGCTAATGCAAGAAGCAAAAAAACGCTTATAGACGGTAAAAAACACTTGGTTTTAGAAAGCGCGCACCCAAGCCCCCTTTCAGCTTATAACGGCTTTTTTGGGAACGGGCATTTTATAAAAGCCAACGAATATTTAAGTTCAACGGGCAAACAGCCTATTATATGGAGTAAACTATGAAATACGTTGTAATTTTAGGCGACGGCATGGCAGATTATCCCAATCAAACGTTGGGTGGCAAAACGCCGTTAGAACTAGCAAAAAAACCTAATATTGATAACCTTGCAAAACTAGGCAAGGTAGGACTATGCAAAACCGTACCGGAGGGAATGAAACCGGGCAGTGACGTGGCAAACCTTTCGGTTTTGGGCTACGACGTAAAAAGTTGTTATACCGGTCGCTCTCCGTTAGAAGCGGCAAGTATAGGTATTGAGTTAAAAGAGACTTTCGTTACGGCAAGGGCAAACTTAGTAACCTTAACTAACGAGCCTAATTTTGAAGATAAAACTATGGTTGATTATAGCGCAGGGGAGATTTCTACCGACGAGGCAAAAGTGCTTATCGACTATCTTGCCGAGCACCTTAACACCCAAAAGTTTAAGTTTTACGCAGGCATAAGTTATCGTCATTGTTTGGTAATCGATAATGGCGTTATTGCAGGCGATTTAACCCCTCCTCACGACATTACGGGCAAACCTATAAAAGACCATCTTCCCACTTCCGAGGTAGGAAAAGAATATTTAGAACTAATGAAAAAATCGGTGGAACTACTTAAAGACCATCCGATAAACCTTGAAAGAATAAAACAAGGCAAAAACCCAGCGTCGTCGCTATGGTTTTGGGGCGAAGGCACAAAACCGAGTCTAGATAACTACAAGGAAAAATACGGCGTGGACGGTGCAATAATCTCTGCCGTTGACCTACTTAAAGGAATAGGCAAACTCTCTGGACTTCAAGTAATTGAAGTTCAAGGCGCAACGGGTAATTACGACACCAACTTTACGGGCAAAGCAAGGGCGTGTATAGACGCGTTAAATAGTGGCAAGGATTTCGTGTATATTCACATGGAAGCGCCGGACGAATGTGGTCACCACGGTGATTCCGAACACAAAATTTATTCTATTGAACAAATAGACCAAAAGGTAGTCGGCCCCGTGCTTTCAGCGTTAGAAAAATCGGGCGAGCCATTTAAGATTTTAGTTTGTCCCGATCACCCAACGCCGTTAAGTCTTAAAACGCACGTTTCCGACCCCGTACCTTTCATTTTATACGATAGCAGGAAAAAGGTTGGCAACGGCGCAACGGCGTACACCGAACAACAAGCCCAAAACACCAATCTGTATTACGACGACGGCATAAGTTTGGTAAAAGCCTTTTTTGATAAAAACTAATTTAAAAGAAAAAGATAGCAAAACTTTGCTATCTTTTTTGTTTATGATTTTCTGAATTTTGAAGGGGAAACACCCGTTTTGGCTTTAAATTGACGGATAAAGTGCGTTACGTCCGAATATCCAAGCGATTTTGCGATTAAGCTTATCTTTTGTTCGCTAGAAAGCAAAAGGTTTTTTGCAAGGTCTACTTTAGCGTTTATAATATCGTCCATTGGAGAAATGCCGAAAAGTGATTTATAAACGCTAAAAAATCTTGATTCGGACAATCCAACTTTATTAGCAAGCGAGCAAACGGTATGTTTTTTATCGAGGGATAAAAAGGTTTTTTCCCTAAGCCACCTTAAACTAGAAACAAGGCTAGTTGAAAGTTTTTCCGGACTAGGCTCGTCGGTATAACGTTTAAGTTTAATAAAAAGTTCTTCTAATTTAAGGTTTAGCAATTTTGGTTTGTTTTTATAATTAGAATTAAACTCGTTTTCAACTTCTCTCGTTATATGCGTAATAAACTCGTGACGTTTAGGATAAAAAATATGGTTTAGCGGAATTCCAATCTCATCAAAAAAATTTTTGTCAACATCATAAAAATGTATCCAATCGTGTTGGATAGGCATATCCGAACAAAAAAACTGTGGAAAACTCGGTTGATAAACTATGCAAGCGTGTGGCTCGGTCACCACCGTTTTACCGTTTATTTTAACGGTCATAGGATTATAAAAATGCAAAAAGGTATAGTGTTCGTGTCCCTTTG
Organism: Clostridia bacterium; assembly: GCA_017399945.1. Classification (GTDB taxonomy): domain Bacteria; phylum Bacillota; class Clostridia; order Christensenellales; family Borkfalkiaceae; genus UBA1259. The sequence continues at coordinate 86,889 of JAFQAQ010000004.1, read as the reverse complement.
GGCGATTTATAGTAAACCCTACGTTTTCGGGAAATGCGTATCTAACGGCAAAAACCTTCATAAAATTTCCCCCTTTGTTAAATTATTATAAAATATATAGTAGGATATGTCAACTTTTTAGTAAGATAAGGCATTGAAAAATAATTATCATACAATATAATTTAATTATAAACCATAAATTTTTTATAGGAGAATAAGTATGATTTACAGGCAAGAACATCCAAAGCCTCAGTTTGAAAGGTCAACTTGGCAAAATCTTAACGGGGAGTGGGATTTTGCAATTGATTACGATAATTGTGGCGAAGGTAAAAAGTTTTTTGAAGTTGATAAAAAACTAGAAGGGAAGATTATAGTTCCATTTGCGCCCGAAAGCACCTTGTCGGGAATTGGCAACACCGATTTTATGACTTCCGTTTGGTATAAAAGAAAAATCAAAGTAGAAAAATCTCAGTTAAACGGCAGAGTGGTAATGCATTTTGGCGCAGTTGATTATATTGCAACGTTATATATAAACGGTCAAAAGGTGGGGTATCATAAAGGTGGCTATACTTCTTTTAGTTTTGACGTCACTAAATTTTTAGTTGAAGGGGAAAACGACGTTTGCGTTCATGCAGAAGATAACCCCACTTCCTATTATATTCCCACGGGTAAACAAGACAAAAGGTTTACTCCACAAGGAGTTTTGTATACTAGAACCACGGGTATTTGGCAAACGGTATGGCTAGAATTTACTCCCAATACCTATATCAAAAACGCTAAATATTACCCCAACGTTGCAGATTGTTCTGTAAATATCAATGCAGAAGTCGTTGGCTCGGGGAAATTTATCGTAAAGGCTTACTATCAAGGCGAATTGATGGGGCAAGCAACTGCAATCAGTAACGGTGGTGCAGTTGGCGTTACCGTTAAGTTAAAAGAAAAACATTTGTGGCAACCGCTAGACGGCAAACTTTACGATTTAGAATTTTCTTACGGAGAAGATAAGGTAAAAAGTTATTTTGGGTTAAGAGAAGTTAAGTTTGAAGGGCACAAGTTTATCATAAACGGCAAAAGCGTGTTCCAACGCTTTGTTTTAGACCAAGGTTTTTATCCCGACGGAATTTACACTGCGCCAAGCGATCAAGCGCTAGCAAACGACGTAAAGATTTCCATAGACGCAGGCTTTAACGGAGCAAGACTTCACCAAAAGGTGTTTGAAGAAAGGTTTTTGTATCACTGCGACAAGGCAGGTTATATGGTTTGGGCGGAATTCCCCAACTGGATAACTATCGCTAACGACCAAACCTTGCGTACCATACTCCCTCAATGGACGGAAGAAATCGACCGTGACTTTAACCACCCGTCTATCATCGGTTGGTGTCCGTTTAACGAAATGGGTGGATTCGTTGACGGTGAGTGGCGTAGAGTATGGAGAGAACCCGGATACGAGTTTGCAAAGATTTTTTACGACACGACCAAACTTTTAGACCCAACTCGTCCGGTTAACCTAATAAGTGGTGGAAACCACTGCGTTAATTTTGAAGGTAAACAAGACACTACGGACGTTATCGACGCCCATCTTAACGATTTAAGAAAATTCGACGAGTGGTTTAAGGATATGCCAGAGTCTTATTATAACTTCTTTGAAAAAAAGAAGGAAAAGGTTTTCGGCATGCCGATGTGGCTTAGCGAAACGGGTTGCGTCACTTGGGACGAAGAAAATCCGGAGTTTAATTACAATATGGTTGATAACTTCTGGTGTCCCAATTCTAAGGAAGGTTGTGTAGAGCGTATTGGAGAATTCTATACCTATCTTATGGGTAAAGAGTATATGTTCGGGTTGTGTTTAGTTCAATTATACGACGTGGAAAACGAAAAGAACGGCATATACACTTACGATAGAAAAGATAAGTTCGGCGCAGAAAAACTTAAAAAGATTTTATCCCAAAAAGCAGCGATTGAAGATTAATTAAAAACGACAAAAGTTTTTATAAAAAGTCACGATACCTTCGTGACTTTTTTGTTTGCCACTCATAAACGCCTATATGCGAGCATATATCTTTATTGAATAAACCAAAAAGGAGCGCACTATGGACGACAGACTTCAATATGCAAGCATGTTAGGTATTCCCGTAAACACCTGTTCGGTTACGGTAAAGCAAGGCAAATCCAAAGCCAAAAAACGCAAAAAAGTTGATTCCGAACAGGTTAAACAACAACTAGTCGATAAAGTTAATATGCTATCGGAAACTTCTAGCGAACAAGCGGAAGAAAAAGATATATCTTCCGAAACTCAGCCAACGGCAAATATAACCACCAAACCTTCCGATAGTAAAAGAAAGTTTAAATTTAACGCAATCGCAGTGCAAGTGGTTATAATTATTGCGCTTATCACAACGATATTCGTAACTAATTCCGTTTATCCAAACAGTGGAATAAACGTATTTATGCGCGCAGTGTTCGGTCAAAACGCTTCGCAAGAAGACCTTCGAGAATACACCGATTTTACGCCCACCTTATCCAACGGCACCGTAACCTTTTCCGACGGGGTTATTAACGTAAAACACCAAGGTAGCGTATATTCTTCGGTAGACGGAAGGGTAGAGAGCGTTGAACTCGACCAAAACGGAAAATACACCATGCAAATTCGCCATAGCAAAAATTTCGTATCGGTGTTTAGTGGGATAGATTACGCCTACTGTCAAACGGGCGATTTAGTGTACGGCACTATTCCCGTTGGATACGTTAAAGAGCAAATGAACCTTTGCTTTTTAGGTGGCGACGGAGCGGTTATAGTAAACTATACAATCGTTGACGACGCCGTGGTATGGGCGGTATAAAAGTTAACGTTCACCCACTCTTTTTCGCTTTTGGAATTTACTATGCGCTAACTGGCAAGATATTTATATTTTTAATAGTAACGCTATGCGCCGTCGTTCACGAAACGGGGCATTCTATATGTGCGGGCAATAGGGGATATCGTTTAGATAAAATAACTTTAATGCCTTTCGGCGCAGTGGTCAGTGGCGAAATAGACGGTCTTAAAAGTAAGGACGAAATAGCAATCGCCCTAGCCGGCCCGTTGGTTAATTTAGGCGTAGCCGTGTTGTTCGTTGCAGGTTGGTGGATTTATCCGCAAACCTACGCCTATACCGACGTTATAGTAAGCACTTGTTTTTCGCTTGCCATAATAAACCTTATTCCCGCCTATCCGTTAGACGGTGGCAGAGTACTTTATTCTCTTTTAAGGGGTAAGATTGGCAATCAAAAAGCAAAAACCGTATGTTCGTTATTGGGTGTTGGGTTGGGAATATGCTTAGTAGTAGGTTTTATACTAACTTGCTTTAATACTCCCAACTATTCTTTGTTATTCTTTTCTGCTTTCGTGCTTATGGGTAACGTAAAAGTCGACGGGGGAAAGTACGTTAGACTTTTCGGACGAACGGGATACTCCAATTTGTCTAGGGGAGTGCCTTATAAAAAACAAGGGATAGACGCAAACTCTACCGTTAAAACCTTGCTTAAAATATTAGACGAAGAAAGCCTTAACGAGATAGTCGTCTTTCGCAACGGCAAAGAGGTGGCTACGCTAAGCCAAAAACGCATAACCGATTTGTTGCAAAAATCCACCGTATATGATAAAATAGGGGAAGTTTTAGGGGTTTAGACCTTAAAAATCAAAAAGTCACCTCACAAGATATTGTGGAAAAATTCGTCTAAATACAATATATGGCGTTTTGATGCAAAAAGGGGCAAATTCCCCTTAAAATATTTAAAAAAACCCTTAAAAAACTTGACACGGTATTGAATATTTGATAGAATTAATTAGCATCTCGAATTCGGGGTGTTAATTTTTTGATGCTTGGAAGGTGTTATTATGGCAGCAAAAGGCGCAAGAGCGAAGATTACTCTCGCATGTACTGAATGTAAACAAAGAAATTACGATACGTTCAAAAACAAAAAGAACGATACCGAAAGATTAGAAATGCAAAAATACTGCAAATTCTGCAAGAAGCACACTACTCACAAAGAAGCGAAGTAGTCTTTAATCTTTCAGTTTTTCCCAAAAAATATATAAAGGGGCAAAGTAATGGATAAAAACAAATCTTTGGATAACGGTGGATTTATCTCCAAGGGCAATACCGAAGCGAAAGAAGTTCGCAAGGAAGAAAAGAAAAAAGCCAAAAAAGATAAAAAACCCGGATTTTTCAAAAGAATAGGCGCAAAGATAAAGGACGTGTTCTCCGAACTCAAAAAGGTTAACTGGCCTACTTTTGGTAAGGTCGTAAAAGAAACCGGTATTGTGCTCGCGGTAGTAATTGCGTTCTTAGTAGTAATCACTGCGTTTGACTTCGGCTTAGACCGTTTATTAGAACTTATTACCGGCGTAGTTCGCAAGTAAGGAGGTATAGTCATGTCGGAAAGTCAAGCTAAGTGGTACGTTATCCACACCTATTCCGGATACGAAGCAATGGTGCAAGACAGCTTGGAAAAGCTTATCGAAAACAATAACTTACAAGAAAACATTTTCGAGATAGTAATTCCTACCGAAGAAACCTTAGAAGAAAAGGCAAACGGCAAAAAGAAGCTCGTTAAACGCAAAAAATTCCCATGCTACGTATTCTTAAAGATGATTTATAGCAACGACATATGGTATTTAGTAACCAATACCCGTGGCGTAACCAGTTTCGTTGGAACGCAAGGTAGACCGTTACCCCTTACCGACGAAGAAGTTGCAAGAATAGGCTTAGTAAAAGTAGCGGTAAACGTAGACTTCGTAGAAGGGGACGACGTACAAGTTGTATCCGGTCCGTTGGAATCTTTCTGTGGCAAGGTCGTATCGCTTAACGACGCTACTCAAAAAGCAATGGTAAACGTTTCTATGTTCGGAAGAAATACCGACGTAGAAGTGGATTACGTTCAGCTTAAAAAAATCAACGTAGCTGAATAATAAAAAAGGTATTATAGCCCAAAAGGGTTGTAAATAAGTGGGAGTTGTGATAAATTTATGCACTGTCACAACGGTAATACCACGTATTGGAGGAAACAATTATGGCAAAAAAAGTTACGGCAATCGTTAAATTGCAATTGCCCGCAGGCAAGGCAACTCCCGGTCCGCCCGTAGGTTCGACGTTAGGTCCTCACGGAATCAATATTCCCGGATTTACCAAAGAATTCAATGCTAAAACTCAAGATCAGGCAGGTTTGATAATCCCTGTAGTAATGACCATCTATCAAGACCGTTCATTCACGTTTATCTTAAAAACCCCGCCAGCACCCGTTCTCATCAAGAAAGCATGCGGTATCGAAACTGCATCAGCTGCTCCTAACAAGAACAAGGTTGCAAAGTTAACCAAGGCACAGGTAGAAGAAATTGCAAAATTAAAGATGCCTGACCTTAACGCAAATACTTTGGAAAGTGCAATGAGCATGATTGCAGGCACTGCAAGAAGTATGGGTATTGAAGTCGTAGATTAAGGAATATGAGTGGGAGGGGATACGATACCCCGAACGCACCACCGGAGGTAATAAGAAATGAAACACGGAAAAAAATATATTGATAGCGCAAAAGCCATCGAATCTGCTAAACTTTACGAAGTAGACGAAGCAATTTCCTTGGTATTAGACAGCGCAAAAGCAAAGTTCGACGAAACTGTGGAACTACACGTTCGTTTAGGCGTTGATCCCAAACAAGCAGACCAACAAGTAAGAGGCGTTATCGTGCTTCCTAACGGAACCGGTAAGGACGTAAAAGTGTTGGTTTTAGCAAAGGGTGAAAAGGCAGACGAAGCAAAGGCTGCTGGTGCAGACTTCGTAGGCGCAGAAGAAATGGTACAAAAGATTCAAACTGAAAACTGGTTTGATTACGACGTAATCATCACCACCCCTGATATGATGGGTTTGGTTGGTAGAATCGGTAAAATCTTAGGACCTAAGGGCTTAATGCCTAACCCTAAGTCTGGTACCGTTACTATGGACGTTGCTAAGGCAATTAAAGAAACCAAAGCAGGTAAAGTTGAATATAGATTAGACAAAACTGCAATCATCCACTGTGCAATCGGCAAAAAATCTTTCGGCAACCAAAAGCTTAAAGAAAACTACGAAGCACTTATGGAAGCAATTATCAAAGCAAAACCCGCTGCTGCAAAAGGTCAATACGTTAAGAGTGTTGCGCTTGCAAGCACCATGGGCCCCGGCGTAAAAATTAACGCTAAAATTTAGTTGACAAATCACTTTTATAGTGGTACAATCAACAAGTAAAAATTAAATAGCCTAAGACAGTAGGTGTTAACTTGCAACCTAGTTGCAGACCAACCGAGGCGGAAACACAGCGCAAACGCGAAATATATAAACATTATATAATATACACGTGCGCGCGTAAGGTAAAGGCTATATGCCCTTGTCGTTCCGTTCGGTCTGGCAAGGGCTTTTTTCTATCAAATTAAGGAGGTAAAAGACAGATGTCAGCAGGAAAAGAGGCAAGAATAGAGGTTTCTAACGTCATCAAAGAAAAAATTCAAAATGCTAAATCGGTTGTATTCGTTAAGTTTAACGGTCTTACCGTTGCTGAGGATACCGAACTTCGTAGAGAGTTCAGAAAGAACAACATCGAATACAAAGTTTATAAGAACACTCTTATAAGATACGCGTTTCACGAATTAGGAATTACCGATTTTGACGACGACTTAAACGGTCCTACCTCAGTAGCGTTCGGAACGGACGAAACGGGTGCCGCAAAAGTTATTATAGAAGCGGCTAAAAAATACGATACGAAAGTAGTAGCAAAATGCGCTTTCGTTGACGGACAAAGGGTAGACGAAAAGGGAGTTAAAGCACTCGCAGCAATGCCTTCCAAGGAACAACTCATTGCAAAGATGCTTGGTTCTTTACAATCACCTATCACCAAGTTCGCAGGCGTGCTTTCCGCAATGCCCAGAAGTCTTGTTATTGCGCTTAACGCAGTGGCAGAAAAAAAGGCTCAATAACCTATATTATTGAAAAAAAACAAAAAAATAAAAATTTAAATTAAAGATAAGATTTTGGAGGATAAAAAAATGGCAGACATTCAAAAAATGTTAGAAGAAGTAAAGAGTATGACGGTTTTAGAACTTAACGAACTCGTTAAGGCTTTAGAAGAAGAATTTGGCGTAAGTGCTGCTGCTCCCGTAGCAGTTGCTGCTGCTCCCGCAGCTGCTGAAGCAGCTCCTGCAGCTGAAGAAAAGACCGAATTCAAGGTAGTTCTTAAAGAAGTTGGCGCTAACAAGATTGGCGTTATCAAAGTTGTTAAGGACGTTACCGGTCAAGGCCTCATCGAATCCAAGGCTCTTGCAGTTGACGGCGCTACCATTAAAGAAGGCGTAAGCAAGGAAGATGCTGATGCTATCATCGCTAAGTTCAAGGAAGCTGGCGCTACCGCTGTTGCTGAATAATTTTTCGGATAACAAAACTAAAACGCTACCTATTAGGTAGCGTTTTTTATTTTAAAAATTTATTTATAGTGTTGATTCCCTATTTTAGTTATGCTATAATTTACTTATAAAACCAAGAAATTTTAAGGAGTTTGTTATGAAAATTCTATTTTACGGCGACAGTATAACCGACGCGGAAAGAAGCAGACCACACGACACCATTATTTACGGCTTAGGCTACGGCTACGTTAGGGTTATCGCCGATAGATTAATGTCTGAAAAACCAAACGAATACACCATAATCAATCGTGGTATAAGTGGTAATAGGGTAGTTGACCTTTATTCAAGAATGAAAAGCGAATGCACCAACCTTCAACCAGACGTTATAAGCATTTTAATAGGCGTAAATGACGTTTGGCACGAAATCGACTCCAAAAACGGTGTTGAAATAGACCGTTTCGAGCAAATTTATCGCATGATGATACAATACTTTATAAAGCAAGTTCCAAACGTAAAAATTATTTTGTGTGAACCTTTCGTTTTAGAAGGGACTGCCACCAAATCAACCGAAGAAATGCCTGATAGATGGCAAAGATTCCAAGCAGTTTACGATTACGCAAAGGTAACCGAAAAACTTGCAAAGGAGTTTAATTTGCCATTCGTTCCCCTTCAACAAAAACTAGACGAAGGCGCAAAACAACACGGCGTAGAACACTATTTAAGGGACGGCGTTCACCCTGCCGTTGGTGGGGCTAATCTCCTTGCCGAAGAATGGGTAAAAGTATTTAAGGAAAATATAAAATAAAAACTTTTTTATATAGTTATCTTGACAAAATAAAATCAATATATTTATAAAAATATTCCCCCTAAAAAAGATTTAGGGGGATTTGCTTTTATTTAACAATAAAATGATTTTCCATAACTTTTTGGTCGGTTGCAAGTTCGTAAATATCGTTTGCTAAAAGGTCTAATCGATAACATTTTTCAGCAGTCTTTTTAAGACCTAAAAGGTCGTTAGAACGGGTGATTACGGGGAGTGACGCATTAGTGCAAACGTGCGACAAAAGGTCCTTTGATTGAGGGCTAACTGCAAGCACTTTTGCGTATGGAATAGAGTTTAGGCATTCGGTGGTAAACTCGCTTGTAATATTAAACAAATTCGCAAGCAAAATCCTACGAATTCGGCTTGACGTATAACGCTTGCTCGTCGCCTTTTCAACAAGAAGTTCAAGGTCTTTGTTATCCTTTGATAAAGCTTTAAGGCGATTTTCTAACCCTTCCGAACAATCGGGACAAAGGGCAATCTTTTTTGCGTCCGAAGTGATGAGCGCTGATAAAACGAGTTTATCCAATCCACGGGGATAACCGGTAAGGTCCTTATAAGAATATTGTGGAAGGTTGCCTTTAACCTTTTTAATTTTGCCTGTTTTTAGTGTTTCTCTAATACTAGATGCGCTAGTAACACCCTTTTTGAGCGATTTATCGTTGTGGTTGCCACTTCTTATCATTGGCTCTATTTGAATATTAGAATTAAGTTTAACTAACGCCTTGGTGTATTCTATTCCAAGTAAATTATTAGGAGAACTAACCAAATCCACGTTAACTTGTTTGCCTAGTTGTTTGACTGCTTGCACTTTTGCTTTTGCAAGGGAGTTGCCTTCGTTAAGACAATCTTTTAGGGCGCGTTTAAACTCCTTACTTTCGTCGTTTAACGCGTAGGCAAGGTCTAGGTATTCTTGTTTACTACCACTTTCAACTCCAAAACAAAGTTGGTCAACGACGCCCAAACGGTCGATAATACCCACTGCGCCCTTAGCAAAAGTTTCTGCGTTTGCAGTTGCAAAAACGGTGGGTAGTTCAATTACCATATCAGCGCCTGCCGTAATTGCTTGGCGCGCGCGTTTAAACTTATCGGTAACGGCTATTTCGCCACGTTGTGTAAAGTTTCCGCTCATTACCACTATAATCTTGTCAGCCTCAAGCGTATTTTTAACGTAGTCAAGGTGTATAAGATGCCCTAAGTGCAAGGGATTGTATTCGGCTATAACTGCACAAATTTTCATAAAAGTTATAAATTCCCCGTATTATAATTTACTTTTTCAAATAAATGTTGTAAAATATATTCGTCTAGAATATTTTACATCATTTGATGCAAAAAGACAAAGATTTTAATAAAAAATATACAAGGAGAGTAAAAAATCGTGGCAAACGTTTTAGAAAACATTTTGACGACGGCAAGTGCGTTAAAAAAGAACGTAGTTCTTCCCGAAGGAGAAGACGCGCGTGTAGTTAAAGCTGCATCTTTATGCGCAAAAGAAGGTCTTGCAAAAATAACACTATTGGGCGATCCAGAACAAATTGCAAAAGCTAATCCGGACGTGGACCTTACGGGAGTTGACGTAATTAACCCCGTTACCTACGAAAAAACGGTTGAATACGCAACAATTCTTTTCAAGGCTAGGGAAGGCAAAATCAACAAAAAGACGGGCGCTCCCGAATACGCTGACGTGGACGCTGCGATTGCTTCTATCCTTAAAGACTATACTATGTACGCTGCATTAATGCTAAAAGCAGGCGACGTAGACGGATTGGTATCAGGCGCTTGTCACTCGACTGCAAACACCTTGCGTCCAGGCTTACAAGTAATTAAAACTGCGCCCGGAATCAACACCGTATCAAGCTGTTTCGTTATGGTTGCGCCAGAAGGCGAAAATAAATATAACCCAGACGGCGTTGCAGTGTTTGGCGACTGCGCAATTAATATCGAACCGGACGCTCAACAAATTGCAGACATAGCAATTTCTTCTGCTGAAACTGCAAGAAAGATTGCTGGTATCCAGCCAAGAGTTGCAATGTTATCCTTCTCCACGAAAGGTTCTGGTAACGACGACAAGTTCTTCCAAACCGTACCTAAAATGCAAAAGGCAACTGCGCTTGCAAAAGAACAAGCGCCCGACCTTATCGTTGACGGTGAATTCCAATTCGACGCGGCAGTTGCACCCGAAGTTGGCAAATTAAAAGCGCCCGACTCTAAGGTAGCAGGCAACGCAAACGTGTTCATTTTCCCCAACATTAACGCAGGTAACATCGGTTACAAAATCGCTCAACGTTTTGGTGGATATATGGCTCTCGGCCCAATTTGCCAAGGTTTTGCAAAACCAATCAACGACTTATCTCGTGGTTGTTCGGTAGAAGATATCAAAGCAGTAGTTGCAATTACTGCGCTTCAAGCACAATAATAATTAAAAGGATATATAAAAATGAAAATTTTAGTTGTAAATGCAGGTAGTTCCTCCCTTAAATACCAACTTATCGACATGACTGACGAAAGCGTTGTATTAAAGGGCGTATGCGAAAGAATAACCTTTACGGGTGGCGTTCTCACTCAAAAAACTTTTGACGGCAGACAAACGGTAATCAACCAAGATATGCCCACTCATAAAGAAGCAATGCAATTAGTTTTAACTGCAATGCTCGATAAAGAAAACGGCGCGCTCAACGATATTTCGGAAATCGGTGCAGTTGGTCACAGAGTACTTCACTCTGCGGAAGACTTTAAACAATCGGTTGTAATCGACGACGAAGTTATTAGAATATGCGAAAAGAACGCAGTGTTCGGTCCACTTCACATGCCGGGTAACATCGCTTGTATTAAGAGTTGTAGGGAAGTTATGCCGGGCGTACCTATGGTAGCCGTGTTTGACACCACCTTCCACTCCACCATGCCTGCAAAAGCTTATATGTACGGTATTCCATACGAAGTATACGACCAATATAAAATTAGAAAATACGGTTTCCACGGCACTTCTCATAAGTTCGTAAGCCAAGAAACTGCAAAACTCGTTGGCGAAAACGCAAAGATGGTTATTTGCCACTTAGGTAACGGTTCTTCTATCTCGGCTGTAAAAGACGGCAAGTGTCAAGACACTTCAATGGGCTTTACCCCGTTAGAAGGTTTGGTTATGGGAACTAGAAGTGGTGATATTGATCCTGCTGCAGTTGATTATTTAAGAGAAAAACTTAACCTTAAACCAGAAGAAGTAGTTAACTATCTCAACAAAAAATGTGGTGTTTTAGGCGTAAGTGGAATTTCTAGCGACCTTCGCGACCTAGAAGCAGCCGTAGAACAAGGCAACGAAAGAGCGTTATTAGCGCTTGAAATGCTCGCTTATAGAGTAAGAAAATACGTTGGTAGCTATATTGCAGTATTAGGTGGCGTAGACGCAGTTGTGTTTACCGGTGGTATCGGCGAACACTCTCCAAGAATCCGTCGTTTGGTAATGGAAAACATGGAATTCTGTGGCGCTAAGTTCGATAACGATAAGAACGAAGCATACGACAGTGGCGTTGGCTATATCAATACCGAAGATTCCAAGGTTAAAATTATCGTTCTTCCCACTAACGAAGAACTTTCTATTGCAAGAGAAACCAAACAATTAACCCAAAAAAACTAAGTTTAAAAAGGGTTAAACTATAAAAAACCTAAAAAAATCGTTGACAACGGTTGACAAATAGTATATACTTGTTGTTGCTTATTATTTTGGTGCGATATGTTTTTAGATTTAAGGGAAATCAGAAGAAGTGGAAAAGACCATCAGGATTTTTTCTTTCAGTATCAACCGGAAAGCTTGTTGGTGGATATTCCATCAGTGCAAATACGCTATCCAATCGATATTAAAGGAGAAATAACCTTAACGGGTTTACACTCAGCGTACGTAGAGGGCGAAATAACCTTTTGCATATACGGGGAGTGCACGAGATGCCTTAAACAAACCGAATGCACTATAACGGCGCAGTTTGCCGAACAAATTGAAGCAAATAACGAAGATGGTTATTCGCTCGTTAACGACAAGGTGGATTTAACCAAAATCGTCGAAGACGCAATTTTCATTAACATGCCGGTAACCTTACTGTGCAGTGAAGATTGCAAAGGGATTTGCCCTGATTGTGGCGTTAACCTAAACGACGAACAATGCAAATGTAATAAAGGAAGGTAGAGAAAAATGGCAGTACAGAAAAGTAAAACGTCTAAACAAAGAACTAACACTAGGTTCGCTCAATGGAAAATCAGCGCTCCTAATCTTTCTGAATGCCCTCAGTGCCACGAGCTTAAAGCATCTCACAAAGTTTGCCCCAAGTGTGGTTACTATGCAGGCAAGCAAGTTATAGACGTATCTAAAAAAGAAAAGCAGGACTAATTTTTTAGGCAATCTCTGCCTATAACCCAAAGCTTTAAAACCGTTTGCATCTCGCTAACGGTTTTTATTTTTGAAAAATATTTTAATATTTTTAATGAAAATTCAATAAATAGGTGGTATAATATAAACAAGGCAATAAAAAACTAAGGACAAAAGAAAAATGCAAAAACAAAAACGCAAAGGCTATTTTAGATTCTTAAAACGTTTAATGAGACTTAAATACAAACAACCAAAGTTTATCTATCTTGGCGAACCCGTTAAAGACGGTGCGATAATACTTTCCAATCACGAAGGTACAGACGCACCAATGGCACTTGAAATATACCATCCGGAAGCAATGCGAATGTGGGGCGCTGTGGAAATGAACTCCGGTCTAAAAAATATGTATAAATACCAATCCAGAGTTTATTATCACGAAAAAAAGCATTGGAACTTGCATTTAGCACGCCTATTTTGTTTGATTGCAAGCCCACTCACTCATCTTTTTTATAAAGGTTTCGACCTTATTTCCATACATAAAGGAAGCAAACTTTTAACCACTATAAGAGAAAGCGTCACTGCCATAGAGCAAGGGTATAACGTAGTTATTTTCCCAGAAGACAGCACCGAAGGTTATCTAGAAGAACTAAAAGGCTTCCATGGTGGGTTTACCCTTTTGCTACGCGCGTGCGAAAAGAAAGAAATTAACGTTCCCGTATACGTTGCTTATTATAGAAAAAGCGATAACACCTATATTTTTAGTGAGCCTATTTATTATAACGACCTAAAAGCACAAAACCTTTCAAAAGAACAAATGTCGCAACTCCTTTGCGAACGTTGTAACGCATTAAGATTAGTTACCGAAAACGATTCAAACAACAAAACTTCTAACTAATTTTTTATAGCAAACAACTACCAAAAAAACAGTGGTAACTACCACTGCCAAAACCAAAATAATTCGCAAAAGGAAACAACGTCTTACAAAACATATTAACCGATAGGGTTGTGCTATACGAATAATTATTGGCAAAATTAAAACGCAGTGAAATCAACTGCGTTTTTTTATTGTTTTTATTCTATAACTTCTATCAAAAAAGAAACCGGACGGAACCCGTCGTTACAAGAAATCATTGCGCTTTTAGGGTTTTTCATCCATCCGTCGTAAAAATTCCCACCACCATTGCAGAGTTCTTTTACGAAAGGATAAACGCTATCCCAAGCGCTATCGCAAAAACCTTGTGGCTTTTTATCTCCGTCGGTTATAAAGGTTTGGTTTACCTTCATATCGCAAGTATGTTCTATGGGGTTTTCATACTCGGCTATAAGGTCAGGGTAAGTGGTAATTTTCTTTACGGTAATTTTACAACTTTTCATTAAACACTCCTTAAAGTTGCCGTTGCGTGCACGCAAATACCTTCTTCACGCCCAACGAATCCAAGACCTTCAAGGGTGGTCGCGCCAATACCCACTTTGTCCGTTGGGATATCTAGCACGTTAGCGAGATTCTGGGTAATTTGTGGTATAACCCCTTTAAGTTTGGGTTTTTCCGCCATAATGGTTGCGCTAACGCTATCTACCTTGTAACCCTTTTCGCCAACTAAATTTATAACTTGTTTTAATAATAGTATACTGTCGGCATTTTTATATTTTTGGTCGGTGTCGGGAAAATGATAACCAATATCTCTAAGCGCGCAAGCAGAAAGCATTGCGTCCATAACAGCGTGGGTTAAAACGTCTGCGTCGCTGTGTCCCAAAAGACCTTTGTCGTGTGGGATTTCAATTCCACCTAAAATAAGTTTTCTATTTTCAACTAACTTATGGCAATCAAACCCCGTGCCGAAACGATATTGAGATTTCGTACTGACAAAATTAAAGTCCTGCGCATAGGTTAGTTTAACGTTAGCACCTTCGCCTTCTACTGAGTAAAGGTCGCCTATAAAGGTTTTATAAATTTCGCCGTCGTCGTTATAACTTTTGTTTTCGGCAAGCGCAAAAGCCTTTTTAATAAGTTGGGTTTTGAAAGTTTGTGGAGTTTGAACGGAAAAAAGTTCGTCCTTTCCCATATATTCAACGACCTTGCCGTTAATTGCCTTAACGACCGTGTTTCTAGATTGAAGGGTAGGGATAACTCCACCGTGTTCAATTGCCCCGTCTATACACGCTTTGATAAGATTTTTTGATAGGTAAGGGCGTGCCCCGTCGTGAATTAAAACTATATCTCCGTCAACGGCAGAAAGTCCGTTTTTAACCGATTGCGTACGGGTAGCGCCACCTTCAACAATGGTTACGGGCAAGCCGTTCAAAAGCCTTTTAATTTCTTCAATATCCACCTTGCTAGCCGTAATAACGTATTGGTCGATAAGTCCACTTTGTATAAAAGCGTTTAGCGAACGCTCCAAAGTAGTAACGCCGTTAACCGAAACTAGCAACTTGTTTTTTTCAAACCCTGCGCGTTCGCCTTTGCCCGCGCAAGTAAGTAGTAAACTAACTCTCATATTTATCCTTCTATAACCTGATACGTTTTTTCGGCTTCTTCTTTTTTTACCGTTTCTTTAATCATCAAAATTTTTATAGTAATAGTACCGCTAGAAAACCCAAGTTCAACCAAATCGCCTTCTTTAACTTGATGTGCGGGCTTAACCACCTTTCCGTTAATTTTAATTCTGCCACTGCTAACCGATTCTTGGGCAAGAGTTCTTCTTTTAAGTATTCTAGAAACCTTTAAAAATTTGTCTATTCGCATAAAACACCCATGAAAAATTGGTCAATATCTTAAAAAAAATAAAAAATTTTTAAAATGTCTTTTATTCACTTGACAATCTTGACGAATTACGATAACATTATAAAATGCATTATGATAGGTTAATATCGATTACTATCGCCTTTTAAGGGGAAAAACCTTAAAAAAACAAAGGTAAAAACCCCTAAAATCAGTCGATTTTTATTCGTAATTAGCCAATTATTACCGACCGACAAAATTATACAACAAAATTTGCGTTTTGTAAACATTGTCGGCAAATAATTTAAAATTTTTTTAAGGAGTGTGTTTTGATGGCACGTAAATTATCTGAAATTCAGAGCGGTAAGATAACGAGAAAGACTTTCAGCAAGATTAAAGAAGCGATTGAACTTCCATATCTCGTTAAAATCCAAAAAGACTCCTACGATGCGTTTATTAAAGAAGGCATCAGCGAAGTATTTGAAGATTTTTCACCTATTACCGACTACTCCGATCACTTCGAACTATACTTTTTAGAGCATAGTTTGGAAGGTACGCCCAGATACGACGAAAAGGAGTGTAGGGCAAGAAGGGAAACTTATGATCTTCCCCTTAAAGTTAAGGTTAGATTGGTTAACAAGGTTACGGACGCCGTAATCGACCAAGACGTTTTCATGGGTGATTTCCCACTTATGACGGAAAACGGCTCTTTCCTTATCAACGGCGCAGAAAGAGTAATCGTTTCTCAATTAGTTCGTTCTCCCGGCGTTTACAACAACGTTCAAGTGGACAAGACCGGTAAGAAGATTTACGATACTACCGTAATTCCTTCTCGTGGTGCTTGGTTAGAATTCGAACAAGATTCCCAAAACGTTCTTTGGGTTCACGTTGACAGAACTAGAAAGCTTACCGCAACAGTTTTATTGCGTGCGCTTGGTTTTGGTACCGACGAACAAATCAACGAGTTATTCGACGGCAACTCTATGATTGCCGATACTTGCGCGAAAGATACCGCTAAATCAGAAACCGACGGTCTTAACGAATTATACCGTCGTTTACGCCCAGGTGAAATCCCCACCGAAGAAGCAGTTAAACAACATCTTAAAAACCTTTTCTTCGATGCAAGACGTTACGATCTCGCTAGGGTAGGTAGATACAAGTTCAACAAACGTCTAAGAATGGGCGTAAGAATCGTTGGCTTAAAATCTGCCGACGACGTAGTTAGTCAAGATGGTGAATTACTTGCGCAAGCAGGTCAAATTATCGACAAGGGTACTGCTGAAAGAATTCAAGACGCAGGTATTAACGTATTCTATGCGGACGTTGACGGCGTTAGACATAAGGTTATCGCAAACAACGCAGTTTCCTTCAAGGAAGTTACCGGCGTTGATCCAAGATTCTTTGGTCTTTTGGATTACGTATATTATCCCACTTTGGATTTTTCATCTAAGGTTATCGCTACTGCTAAGGAAAACGGCGTTGAACAAACTGCTGAAATCTTAAAGCGTGAAATCAACCAACTTTTCTATCTTGAAGACAAAGTTGCGCTTCCCGGCGTTGAAGAAAAACCCGAAGACAAGAAGAATCAAGAAAAGGCAAGAGAAGTTAGAATTAGATTTATCGAAGCTTGCCTTGCGTATGCACGCATTATGGAAAACCTTCCAGAAAAACTTTCTGCGGAAGACAAAAAGGTTCTTCGTCCTTTAATGGACAAGTTAAATCACAAACACATTACGGTAGACGATATCGTTGCAACCGTTTCCATTAACTTAGACCTTAACTTTGGTCTTAACTCCATCGATAACATCGACCACCTTGGCAATCGTCGCGTACGTTCGGTTGGCGAACTTTTACAAAACCAATTCCGTATCGGCGTAGCAAGATTGGAAAGAGTTATCAAAGAAAGAATGGCAACTCAACAAGACCTTAAAGAAGTTTCTCCCTTAGGTCTTATCAACGCTCGTCCCGTAAGCTCTGCTATTAAGGAATTCTTCGGTTCTTCACAACTATCGCAGTTTATGGACCAAACCAACCCAATTGCAGAACTCACTCACAAGAGAAAACTTTCGGCGTTAGGCCCAGGCGGTCTTAACCGTGAAAGAGCAACCTTCGAAGTTCGTGACGTACACCACTCTCACTACGGCAGAATGTGTCCTATCGAAACCCCTGAAGGTCAAAACATCGGTCTTATCTCTTCACTCGCAGCATACGCAAAGGTTAACGAATACGGCTTTATCGAATCGCCATATAGAAAGGTTGACCACGTTCTCGGCGCAGACGGCAAGATTGAAACTATCGTTACCGAACGCGTTGATTACTTAACTGCCGACGAAGAAGATAACTATATCGTTGCGCAAGCAAACGAACCTTTAATCGACAACAAGTATTTTGAAAACGACCGTGTTTCTTGCAGACTTCGTGAACAAATCACCGAAGAAGTTAAAGAAAAGATTGATTACATGGACGTTTCTCCAAAACAACTTATCTCGGTTGCAACCGCGCTTATTCCTTTCTTGGAAAACGACGATACCAACCGTGCGTTGATGGGTTCTAACATGCAACGTCAAGCAGTTCCACTACTTTGTCCTGAAAACGCAATCGTAGCCACGGGTATTGAAAGACGTATTGCATACGACTCGGGCGTTATGGTTAACGCAACCAACGCAGGTATAGTTAAAACGGTTGCAAGCGATTGTATCGTTATAACCGAAGAAGACGGTACGGACAGAGAATACAAACTTAAAAAATTCGAAAGAAGCAACCAAGGCACTTGTCTAAATCAAAGACCTATCGTTGAAAAAGGCGAAAAGATTGAAAAGGGACAAACTATCGCAGACGGTCCTTCCACCAAGAACGGCGAGCTTGCATTAGGTAGAAATATCCTAGTAGGCTTTATGAGCTGGGAAGGCTATAACTACGAAGACGCTATACTTCTTTCTGAAAAATTAGTTCGTGAAGACGTGTTCACCACCATTCACATTGAAGAACACGAAATCGACGAAAGAGATACTAGACTCGGTGAAGAAGAAATCACCAGAGATATTCCTAACGTTGGCGACGACGCGTTAAAAGACCTTGACGAAAACGGTATCGTAAGAGTTGGCGCAGAAGTTAACAGTGGCGATATCCTAGTTGGTAAGGTTACCCCCAAGGGCGAAGCAGACCTTACCCCAGAAGAAAGATTGCTCCGCGCAATCTTTGGCGAAAAGGCTAGGGAAGTTAGAGATACTTCTTTACGTGTTCCGCACGGTGAAGGCGGTATCGTAGTTGACGTTAAGGTATTCACTAGGGCTAATAAAGACGAACTAGCGCCGGGCGTAAACAAACTCGTTAGAGTATATATTGCACAAAAACGTAAAATCTCCATCGGTGATAAGATGGCAGGTCGTCACGGTAATAAGGGCGTTATTTCAAGAATTCTTCCTGAATCGGATATGCCTTTCATGGCAGACGGCACGCCACTTCAAATCGTGCTAATCCCATTGGGCGTTCCTTCTCGTATGAACATCGGTCAAGTGCTAGAAGTACACTTAGGCTTAGTATGTAAACAACTCGGCTGGAAGATTGCAACCCCCGTATTCGACGGTGCAACCGAAAGCGACATTAAGGAACTTTTAAGAGACAATAATATAGTTAACCCCGACGGCGAAGTTGATGGTAAAATTCAATTATACGACGGCAGAACGGGCGAACCCTTTGAAAATAGAGTTACCGTTGGTCAAATGTATATGATTAAGCTCCACCACTTAGTTGACGATAAGATTCACGCACGTTCAACCGGTCCATACAGCTTAGTTACCCAACAACCTCTCGGTGGTAAAGCGCAATTCGGTGGCCAAAGATTCGGTGAAATGGAAATTTGGGCACTCGAAGCATACGGCGCAGCACACGTTCTTCAAGAAATTCTTACCGTTAAGTCAGACGATATCGTTGGTAGAGTTAAGACTTACGAAAGCATCGTAAAGGGCACCAACATAAGCGAACCGGGTATTCCGGAAGCCTTCAAGGTACTCCTTAAAGAATTACAATCACTTGCTCTTGACGTTAAGGTTCTTACCGAAAACAAAGAAGAATTGGCGCTCAAAGACCTTATCGAAGCCGATTACGACGACGTAACTCCTCAAGTAAGGGATAAAGACGTTCAAGAAGAAGTTTCTATTGAAGATATAGACACTGCAATTGAAGGATTAGACGG
This sequence comes from Clostridia bacterium, assembly GCA_017399945.1. Classification (GTDB taxonomy): domain Bacteria; phylum Bacillota; class Clostridia; order Christensenellales; family Borkfalkiaceae; genus UBA1259. The sequence goes on along the minus strand of JAFQAQ010000004.1, from coordinate 67,410 downwards.
AGAAGTAACCTTCGACGACAACGAAGACGTTGATATCGACCAAGACTTCGTGTTTAATTCCGACATATTCGACGATGACGACGGCGAAATTGACACCACCATTCCAGACGGCGACCTTTTCGACGACGATTTCGACGATGATAACGAGTAAGGAGGGAGTAGAAAATGTTTGAACTTAACAATTTTGATTCTATACAAATTGGCGTTGCATCCCCCGAAAAAATCAGGGAATGGTCTTACGGCGAAGTTACTAAGCCTGAAACCATCAATTACAGAACTCAAAAACCCGAAATGGGAGGTCTTTTCTGTGAAAGAATTTTTGGACCGACTAAGGACTGGGAATGCCATTGCGGTAAGTATAAACGTATCCGTTATAAAGGCGTTATCTGCGACAAGTGTGGCGTAGAAATCACCAAATCCAAAGTTCGTCGTGACAGAATGGGACACATCGAACTCGCAGCCCCCGTTTCACACATTTGGTATTTTAAGGGCGTATCTTCAAAGATTGGTTTAATGCTTGATATGAGCCCAAAATATCTTGAACAAGTATTATATTTTGCAAGTCACATCGTATTAGACCCAGGCGAAACCACCCTTCAATTAAAACAAGTTTTATCCGATAAGGAAAAACAAGAATACGAAGAACAATTTGGTATCGGCTCCTTCAAAACGGGTATGGGCGCAGAAGCTATTAAAGAACTTTTAATGGCTATCGACTTGGATAAGGAAAGCGCAGAAACCAAGAAAATCATTGAAGAAAACGTATCCGGTCAACGTAGAATTCGCGCGGTAAAACGTATTGAAATTATTGAATCTTTCAGAAAGAGTGGCAACCACCCTGAATGGATGATTTTAGACGTTCTTCCCGTAATTCCACCTGAACTTCGTCCTATGGTACAACTCGACGGTGGAAGGTTTGCGACCAGTGACCTTAACGACTTGTATCGTCGTGTTATCAACAGAAATAACAGACTTAAAAAGTTAATGGAACTCGGCGCGCCCGAAATCATTATAAGAAACGAAAAGAGAATGCTTCAAGAAGCAGTTGACGCGCTTATCGACAACGGTAGACGTGGCAAAGCAGTTTCCGGCGCAAGTAACAGGGAACTAAAATCTCTTTCGGGTATGCTTCGTGGTAAGCAAGGTCGTTTCCGTCAAAACCTTCTTGGTAAACGTGTTGACTACTCCGGCCGTTCGGTTATCGTAGTAGGACCTGAACTAAAACTTTATCAATGTGGTTTGCCTAAGGAAATGGCAATCGAACTCTTCAAGCCTTTCGTTATGAAAAAGCTTGTAGAAAACAACATTTGTCACAACATTAAAAACGCAAAGAGAACGGTTGAACGCGCAAAGACGGTCGTTTGGGACGTATTAGAAGACGTTATCAAAGACCACCCAGTATTCCTAAACCGTGCTCCTACGCTTCATAGACTATCCATTCAAGCTTTCGAACCCGTACTTATAGAAGGTCGTGCAATTAAACTTCACCCCTTAGTATGCGGTGCGTTCAACGCAGACTTCGACGGCGACCAAATGGCAGTTCACGTACCTCTTTCGGTAGAAGCGCAAGCAGAAGCAAGATTCTTGATGCTCGCTTCTAACAATATCTTAAAGCTTTCCGACGGTAAGCCTGTAATGAGTCCTACTCAAGATATGGTTATGGGTTCTTACTATCTAACTCTTATCCGTCGTCACATTGGCGAAAGATATAACGAAAAGGGTAGAAAGGACGAAAACGGCGTTCTTTACGGCGTTCCCGAATACACCGTATCCTATTCTTCTCCCGAAGAAGCTATCATGGCATATCAAACGGGCAAGATTAAGCTTCAAGACGAAATTATCGTTCGTAGAGAAGTTGAAGTGGACGGCGAAAAAATCGTTGGTAGAATTAGAACTTCGGTTGGTAAGATTATCTTTAACGAAGCAATTCCACAAGATTTAGGCTTTACCAAGAGAGAAACCAAACAAGATTTCGTTAACTTTGAAATAGACAAGTTAGTTGGTAAAAAAGACCTTCAAAAAATCGTTGGCGCTTGCTTTAAGCGTCACGGCGCAAGCTGTGCGGCAGACGTATTGGACAAGGTAAAAGCACTCGGATTTAAATATTCTACCGTTGGCGCAATTACCACCAGCGTATTCGATATGCACATGCCTAAGGAAAAACCCGTTATCTTAAAGGCTGCCGAAGAACACGTTCTTAAAGTAGAAAACCTTTATAAGAAAGGGTATATTACCGACGACGAAAGATACAAAAAGGTCGTTTCTATTTGGAAACAAGCAACCGACGACGTTACTGAAAAACTTAGAGCAACTCTAGACGAGTTCAACCCAATCTTAATGATGGCAAACTCCGGTGCGCGTGGTTCTATCGACCAAATTAAACAACTTGCCGGCATGCGTGGTCTTATGACCGATCCTAACGGTAAAACTATTGAAATTCCTGTTAAATCGTGCTTCCGTGAAGGTCTTTCCGTTCTAGAATACTTTATTTCTTCACACGGTGGACGTAAAGGTCTTGCCGATACCGCGTTGAAAACTGCTGACTCCGGTTACTTAACCAGAAGATTAGTTGACGTAGCGCAAGAAGTTATCGTAAAAGAAGACGACTGTTTTGCAAACCTTGGCGAAAAAGCAAAGGGTATCAAAGTTACTGCAATCAAGGGTAGCAAAGGCGAAATCATCGAAGGCTTACGTGATAGAATCGCAGGAAGATTCGTTATTAACGACGTTATCAACCCAACTACCGGCGAAGTTATGGTTAAGGGTGGCGAAATGATTTCCGAAGATATGGCTGACGAAATCGTTAAAGCAGGTATCGAAGAAGTTGAAATCAGAAGCGTATTTACCTGTAAGTCCAAGACTGGCGTTTGCGCTAAGTGTTACGGTAAAAACATGTCTAACAACAACCCCGTACAAATCGGCGAAGCAGTTGGTATTATTGCCGCTCAATCAATCGGTGAACCAGGTACTCAGCTTACTATGAGAACCTTCCACACCGGTGGTATCGCGTCTACGGGCGATATAACCCAAGGTCTTCCCAGAGTTGAAGAACTCTTCGAAGCAAGAAAACCCAAGCACGCCGCTATCGTTTGCGTACACAGTGGTGAAGTGGAAATCGAAGAAAAAGACAAGATTATTCACGTTATCGTTAAAACCGACGAAGGCGAAAGCAAAGATTACACCATACCTTTCGGCACTAGCGTAACCGTAAAAACCGGTGACAAAGTTGAACCAGGTACGGTACTTACAAACGGTTCCGTATATCCACAAGATATACTTAAAACCAAGGGTATCAAGGGCGTTCAAGACTATATTCTTAAAGAAATTCAAAGCGTATATCGTTCTCAAGGCGTTGATATCAACGACAAACACGTTGAAATTATCGTTCGTCAAATGATGAAAAAGGTTCAAATCGAAAAATCTGGCGATGCAGATATTCTCCCAGGCGAAAAATTGGATCTTTACAGGTTTGAAGAAGAGAACAAGGCGGCAGTTGAAGCAGGTAAGAGACCTCCCGTTGGTAAGAGAATACTTCTCGGTATTACCAAAGCGGCACTCGCTAAGGAATCCTTCCTATCGGCAGCGTCCTTCCAAGAAACTGCAAGAGTTCTTACCGAAGCAGCGATTAAGAACAAAATCGACCCGTTATTGGGACTTAAAGAAAACGTTATTATCGGTAAACTTATCCCCGCAGGTACGGGTATAAAAGATTACAAGAACGTTTCTCCCCAATCGGTGTTGCAAAGAACGGTAGAAGCCGAAGAAGTGCAAGAATAAGCCTTAAAAACTGCAAAAACCAAGCGTTTTTGTTTGACTAAAACCAACATATTTGGTACAATTAATATTCGTCGGGTATAATGCCCGACGAACTAAAAAAGTTTCCGAAACGGAAGTTCCGAATCCGTTTTCCGAATATCGAAAAAATTAAGGAGGTGCGTAAATGCCTACAATTCAACAGTTAATCAGACAGGGAAGAAAGAAAATTACTTACAAGTCTAAGTCCCCGATTTTAGAGGAATGTCCCCAAAAACGTGGCGTGTGCTTGTCTGTAACCACTACTACCCCTAAAAAACCTAACTCTGCATTACGTAAAATTGCCAGAGTAAGATTGACTAACAAGGCTGAAGGTATCGTTTACATCCCCGGTGAAGGTCACAACCTTCAAGAACACAGCTCAGTTCTTATCCGTGGTGGAAGGGTAAAAGACTTACCTGGTGTTAGATACCATATCGTGCGTGGTGCTTTAGATACTGCCGGCGTTGCAAAGCGCAGACAAGCAAGATCTAGATACGGCGCAAAAAGACCTAAATAATAAAGTAATTTAGTTAATCAAAACAACAAAACACCTACTTAAAAATCGGAATTCGGAAAATTAACCCGATGATTGGTAGGCAGTATGTCGAAAGACAGAAGGTTCGCTACCCACGATGGTGGGCAAGTGATAGCCGTACGAACAAGGGTTTACCCTTAAGAAAGCGTGTAGACACGCAAATTATTAAAGGAGGATTATAAATATGCCAAGAAGAGGCAATATTGCAAAGAGAGACGTTTTGCCCGATCCCGTGTATAACGACAAAGTTGTAACCAAACTTATCAACCAAGTTATGTTAGACGGTAAAAAGGGAATAGCTCAGGGCATCGTTTACGAAGCGTTCACTCAAGCAGCTGAAAAAGTTGGTCAGGACGCAAAAGAAATGTTCAATCAAGCATTAGGCAACATTATGCCTATGGTTGAAGTAAAAGCTAGGAGAGTTGGTGGTGCTAACTATCAAGTACCTATCGAAATCAGAGCTGAAAGAAGACAGACGCTCGCTATCCGTTGGCTCGTAATCGCCGCTAGAAAGAGAGGCGAAAGAGAAATGGCTGCTCGTCTTGCAGGAGAATTAGTTGACGCGTTCAACAATACCGGCGCTGCAGTAAAGAAGAAAGAAGATACTCACAGAATGGCGGAAGCAAACAAGGCGTTCGCACATTACAGATTTTAATTGGGGGAGTAACCTATGGCTACTAATAACGAATTAAATATCACCAGAAACATAGGTATAATGGCGCATATCGACGCAGGTAAAACCACTACTACCGAAAGAATTTTGTTCTATACCGGCAAAACCCATAAGCTCGGCGAAACCCACGAAGGTGCAGCTACTATGGACTGGATGGTTCAAGAACAAGAACGTGGTATTACCATTACTTCGGCAGCAACCACTTGTTTCTGGAAAGGTCATCGTATAAACATTATAGATACTCCCGGACACGTTGACTTCACCGTAGAAGTTGAACGTTCACTCCGCGTATTAGACGGTGCAGTTGCAACCTTCTGTGCAAAGGGTGGCGTTGAACCTCAAAGTGAAACCGTTTGGCGTCAAGCAGACAAGTACAAAGTACCAAGAATTGCTTACGTTAACAAAATGGACATCAACGGTGCAAACTTTGAAAACGCTATCGAAATGATGAAGGAAAGATTGCACACTAACGCAATGCCAATCCTTCTTCCTATCGGCAAAGAAGAAACCTTTAAGGGCGTTGTAGATATTATTACTCGTCAAGCAGATATCTATTTGGACGACTTAGGTAAGGAAATTCAAGTTACCGAAGTTCCAGATGATATGAAGGATATGGTAGAAGAATACAGAGCGCAAATCGTTGAAATCGCAGCAGAACAAGACGATGCTTTGATGGAAAAATTCTTTGAAGAAGGCGATCTTTCAGTAGAAGAAATCAAAAAAGGTTTACGTATGGCAACTCTCGCAATGAAAGTTACCCCCGTACTTTGTGGTTCTTCTTACAAAAACAAGGGCGTTCAAAACTTACTCGACGCAGTTGTTGATTACCTTCCCAGCCCAATTGACGTTGGTGCAATGAGCGGTATGAACCCCAACAGCGATAAAGAAGAAAGCAGAGAACCTTCCGAAGAAGCACCCTTCTGTGGATTAGCGTTCAAGATTGCAACCGACCCCTTCGTTGGTAAGCTTGCATTCTTCCGTGCATATTCTGGTGTTCTTAAAACCGGTTCATACGTATACAACAGCGTTAAAGGTAAAAAGGAAAGAGTTGGCCGTATCTTACGTATGCACGCTAACCACCGTGAAGAAGTTGAAGCTATTCACGCAGGTGAAATTTGCGCTATCGTAGGTTTAAAGGAAACCACCACTGGTGATACTTTATGCGACGAAGCACATCCCATTATCTTAGAACAAATGGAATTCCCTGATCCAGTTATCAACGTTGCAATCGAACCAAAAACCAAACAAGGTCAAGAAAAGATGGGCTTTGCACTTGCAAAACTTGCAGAAGAAGACCCCACCTTCAAGACTTATACCGATACCGAAACCGGTCAAACCATTATCGCAGGTATGGGCGAACTTCACCTTGAAATTATCGTAGACAGATTACTTCGTGAATTCCGTGTAGAAGCAAACGTAGGTAAACCACAAGTTGCTTACAAGGAAACCATTCGTATGGCTGTTGAAGCAGAAGGTATGTTCAAACGTCAAACCGGTGGTCACGGTCAATACGGCCACTGTAAAATCCGTCTTGAACCACAAGAAGCAGGCAAGGGCTACGAATTCGTTGACGAAACCGTTGGTGGTTCAATTCCTAAGGAATTTATTCAACCTATCAACAAGGGTATTCAAGAAGCAGCTAGAAACGGTATTTTAGCAGGCTACGAAGTAGTTGACTTTAAGGTAACCGTTTACGACGGTAGCTACCACGACGTTGACTCGTCCGAAATGGCGTTCAAGATTGCAGGTAGTATGGCACTTAAAGACGGCTTACAAAAAGCAAAATCCGTTCTCTTAGAACCGGTTATGAAAGTTGAAATCGTAACTCCCGACGCATACTTTGGCGACCTTATGGGTAACGTTACCGCACGTCGCGGTATCATCCAAGGCACCGAAGACCGTAACGGTGTAAAGGTTATCGACGCACATATCCCGCTAGCTGAAATGTTCGGCTACGCTACCGATTTAAGAAGTAGAACCCAAGGTCGTGGTAACTACACCATGCAGTTCAGCCACTACGCAGAAGTTCCCAAGTCGGTTGGTGAAAAGATAATAGGTAAAAAAGCGTAATAAATGTTGACAACGCTTATAAATTAATGTAAAATATAAAAGTCAAATAAAAATAAAAAAAATTATTATCAATCATTGAAATTTTGGAGGAAAAAACAATGGCAAAGGCTAAATTTGACAGAAGCAAACCGCACATTAACATCGGTACCATCGGTCACGTTGACCATGGTAAAACCACTCTTACCGCTGCTATCACGATGACCTTATCTTCTATCGGTAACGCTCAAAAAATGAGATACGACGAAATCGATAAGGCACCTGAAGAAAAGGCAAGAGGTATAACGATTAACACCTCTCACGTAGAGTACCAAACCGAAAAACGTCACTATGCACACGTTGACTGCCCCGGACACGCTGACTATGTTAAAAACATGATCACCGGTGCTGCTCAAATGGACGGCGCAATCTTAGTTGTTGCTGCTACCGACGGTCCAATGCCCCAAACCAGAGAACACATCCTTCTTGCTCGTCAAGTAGGCGTTCCCTATATCATCGTATTTATGAACAAGTGTGACCAATTAGACGACCCAGAACTTTTGGAACTCGTTGAAATGGAAATCAGAGATCTTCTTTCTGAATATGGTTTCCCTGGCGACGATACCCCCATCATCAAGGGTTCTGCTCTTAAAGCACTTGAATTCGCTCAAGCAGATCACTCTGCTGACGAAATCAAAGCAGCTGCAGAATGCGCTCCTATCTTCGAATTAATGGACGCTGTTGACAGCTACATTCCTACTCCTGAAAGAGACGAAGCTAAACCCTTCTTACTCCCTGTAGAAGACGTATTCACCATTTCTGGTCGTGGTACCGTTGCTACTGGTAGAGTAGAACGTGGTGTTGCTCACGTTAACGATCCTGCTGAAATCGTTGGTTTACAAGAAGAATCCAAGAATACCGTTATTACCGGTCTTGAAATGTTCAGAAAGTTACTTGACGAAGCACAAGCAGGTGACAACGTAGGTGCATTACTTCGTGGTATCGATAAGAAAGACATCGAACGTGGTCAAGTTATTGCAAAACCCGGTTCTGTAAAACCCCACACTGCATTCGAAGGTCAAGTGTATATCCTTACCAAAGAAGAAGGTGGTAGACATACTCCTTTCTTCAACAACTATCGTCCTCAATTCTATTTCAGAACTACCGACGTTACCGGTTCCATCAAACTTCCCGAAGGCGTAGAAATGGTTATGCCTGGTGACAACATCACCATGAGCGTTGAACTCATCACTCCTATCGCTATGGAAGAAGGTCTCCGTTTCGCTATCCGTGAAGGTGGCAGAACCGTAGGTTCCGGCGTTGTTTCTAAGATTATTAAGTAATTAATCTTTAACAAAAAATTAATCCACCCTAAATTTTAGGGTGGATTTTTATTTTTTTTAACCAAAGCAAAAAATAAAAAGGGCAACGCATTTGCGTTGCCCTTGTTTCAAGTAATTATTTGTTGAAAGAATCTTTATAAGCCTTACCGAACTTGAAAGTAGGGATTTTGCTTGCAGCAATCTTGATTTTAGCGCCAGTTTTTGGGTTAACGCCTTCTCTAGCTTCCTTAGTTTTTAATGCAAAAGTACCGAAACCGGAAATTTGGATTTTTTCGCCTTTTTCAAGACCTTCGGTGATTGCTTCGATAGTGCCGTCTAAAACAGCGGCAGCGTCTTTCAAAGTAATACCTAGTTTGTTTGCAATTGCCCTTATCAATTCATTCTTATTCATACCTAAAACCTCCAAAGTTTTTGTACTATTATTATACCACATATAAAAATTTTTTCAATAGTGTTTTTAAAATTTTTGTCGATTTTGGCTCAAAAAACGCAAAAAAACGTCCATTTTAACCCATTTTTTGCCTTTTGCTTGACTTTTGGGCTTAGTTATTATACTATAAGCATATAAAGGTATACGAAGGTAAGGCTATAAATGCAAGATATCGCAAAAGTCCTTAACGATAAAGTTTACGAACTTAACGCTGAAAGTGTTTTCCTAAACGGAGAATTTAAATTCTATCAAGGACAAACCACCTTTTTAATAAGTGATATATTATCAAACTTTGCCCCCTGTGGTAAGGTTGCTTTTTTATACTTTCAATCTTCTTTCGACAAATATTCAAATAGATATACCCGCTCGGCAAAATCAGTTGGATATAAATGTACCAACGTTATTTTACCAGACGATTTTCATGACGCAATAGAGCATTATAGCGGTCTATTTAATCTAGCAGAAGATATTCGAATGATAATTACTAGGGACGTCGAGCTATATAACGCTACCAAATATTTTGCCACCGTTAGAAATATTCCTTGCGTGTTAATATACGATTCGGCACGTAACTACGGCTTGTTATCAACGAGTGCACAAATAAAAAACGGCAGAAATATAGAAAACTTTACCTTTAATTGCGACTGCCATTTTATTATAGACGCAAATTGTTTTGATAATAATTCAGGCTTTTTATCCGACGTGTACGCCCACCTAGTAAGTCACGCGTTATCGCTTGCCGATTATAGAATAAATTGTTTTATAAAAGGCGAAAATCTACAAAAACTAGCCTATCAAACAGCAACCCAAGCGGTAAAAGAAGCATACGTGGTTTTTTCCCATCCTTACGAAAAACAAGCTGAAGTGCTTATAAAAAACCTCTTTATCCTAGAACTAGCAAATGCAATTTGTGGTGGTGCTTTAACAAAAAGTTTTTGTGGGTATAACTGCTATTTATTAGATAAAACCTGCCAAAATCAAGGCAACGCACAACTTCATTACGCAATAAAATGCGCAAAGATATATGCGCTTTATCTATCGGGTGAATATTCGCAAATAACCGACTATCCAGATTATTTAACCCGTGCAATCCAATTGGGTGGGCATTTTAACCACCCACAAGACACCTTTATAAAAAACTTTACTAGAACTTTTAATCTTATAGATGAACGAAAGGACAAAATCCCACGCCTAATCGAAATTATAACACCGGATATAACTAACTTTATCCAATGTTCAAACGCAATGCTTTCTACCTTTAAGGCGCTTAAAGGACAAACGATAACCGATTTTAGTTATCAAAGGTTTGCACTAAAACATTGTGGCGACTGTCTTAATTATATAAACGGTATGACCTTGGTTAGAGAAAGTGGCATAACAGAAAAAATTCAATAAATTAAGGTATATATATTAAAAAAACAGTTAATACTCCCTGTCTAGGGAGTATTTTTTTATGAAAAAAACATTTACGGTTGTGTTAGCAATAACGTTTATATTTTCAATTTGGTGGTCTATGAACACACCCGTTTTTTATAGATACTCTAAAAACGTAGAAGTGTATTCGCTAAACAATTCGTCTAACGCAAAAATAGATTTTTGCACGAGTATTCAATACAAATTTAGATTTTTCAAAGTAGGTGAGAGTTGCACGATAGAAAAACAAAACTTCGACCTTAAAGAATTTATAGATTACTATAATGCAAAGATAATATTTACCGAAACCACTAGTTTTGGAAATAGTTATTATATGTACTCAAAAAAGATTGCTTATAGCAAAAGTATAAACGGAAAGGTAATTAACCTTCATTTAGTAATTAACCAAAACAAAATCGTTATGGGAACGCCAATAATTTACGGAAGTTATTAAAAATATGTATAAAAACAAAAAAAACGGTCAATAAACAAACAAAGATTATGGAGGATTTATTATGAGAAGAACAAGCACTAAGATATTAGCATTCGTAAAACGCAACGCAGTATATTTGGTTTTATCCTTTTGTATACTAGCGATAGGACTTTCGGTATCACTTATGCTAATTAACAGAGAAAACGTACTAAACAACGAACTCAACGCGCCGATAGAAAATCCGGGCGATTCTAACAACCCTCAAACCCCAGCCGATCCCGTTGTAAAGGTCATTACGTTTATAATGCCTGTAAATACTACCATTTCGGTAGGAGAATACAGCGAAACTATGGTGTTTAACCAAACGTTAAACAGATACTCGTCGCACAAAGCAATCGACTTTTTTGCCCCCGAAGGCACGCCCGTAATGGCAGTTTACGACGGCACTATCGAAAGCGTAAATACCAGCTTGTTACAGGGCACGACCATTGTTATCGACCACGGAAACGGACTTAAAACGGTGTATAATTCTCTTTTAGACGGAGATGACGTTATCGTAGGTCAAAAGGTAACGCAAGGGGAGGTTATTGGGGAAGTGTCGACTACCAATCGTCAAGAAAGTAAGGACGGACCACACCTACATTTTTCGGTTGAAGAAAACGGTCAGGTTATCGACCCAATAAAATATTTAGCTATTGCTGAAAAATAAAAAATTGTAATCAATCGTTTATACCCTGAATAGTATTAGTTATAAACTTGTACTATTCGGGGTTTTTTATGAAAAAAATATTTAGGTTGACGGCGTTTATATTGCTTATAACCCTTTGCTTTACCTCTTGGGGGTGTTCGTCGTGTAAAAAGAGTGAAAGGCTAAGTCAATACGACGTGGTGGCTAATTTAGAAGGGGATACCCTAACTGCAAAACAAACTTTTACCTTTTATAACTGCTACGAAAATTCCTTTAAGTATCTAAAATTCAATTTGTTTGGCAGAGCGTTTAGAAAAGACGCGAAATATTCGCCCGTTTTACCCCAACATTTATCAACTTCTTATCCAAACGGAATAAGCTACGGGGATATGGAAATACTTGCTTGTTATCAAGAAGGCAAAACGCTTACCTTTTCTTACGTGGGCGAAGACCAAACGGTATTGCAAGTGGACTTACTAAGAGAAGTTTTTCCTAACGAGAGCGCAATTATAGTAATAGAATACGTACTAAAACTTGCCGACGTTGTTGCAAGAACGGGGATAAACGACAATACGATAAACCTAGGAAACTTTTATCCTATACTTTGCGCCTACGACCAAAAAGGGTTTTACGAGTGTAACTACTACGGCATTGGCGATCCCTTTTATAGTGAATGCGCCAATTATCGTGTAAGACTAACTTGCGCAAAAGAATTAGTGGTAGCGTCTAGTGGTAAAAAGGTTTTAGAACAAACGGAAAATGATAAAAAAACCACTGTGTTTACCATTGATAACGCACGCTCGTTCGCAATGGTTTTAAGCAGTAAATTCCAAACGATTTCGCAAAAAGTAGACGATACGGATATAACTTATTATTACTATGAGGACGCGTCGCCGAAAACCTCGTTAGAGCAAGCGGTTTTGGCGGTAAAATTGTTTAACGAAAAGTTTGGAAAGTACCCTTACTCTACCTATTCGGTAGTGCAAACGCAATTCGTTCAAGGGGGCATGGAATATCCGGCGCTCGTAATGATAAGCGATAATTTAGAAAGTAACGCGTATGGCGAAGTAATAGTGCACGAAACGGCACATCAATGGTGGCAAACGGTCGTGGGGAACAACGAGATAGAATACGGATTTTTAGACGAAGGTCTTGCCGAATATTCGGTAGTAATATTTTTCGAAGCGTATCCTGAATACGGCATGACGAGAAGTCAAATGATAAAATCGGCAGAGCAAACTTACAAGATTTTTTGTTCGGTAACAGATAAACTTATGGGTAAGGTAAATACCGTAATGTTAAGAAATTTAGGGGAGTTTTCAAGCGAATACGAATACGTAAACTTAGCCTATATAAAACCATGTATAATGTACGATATACTACGCAAGACGGTTGGAGAAGAAAGGTTTTTCGGTGCGTTAAAAGATTATTATGAAAAATATTCTTTCAAGAACGCAACCCCGTACGATATAGTTGGCGCATTTGAAAGAAGGGGCGCTGATTCCAACGGATTCTTCAAAGGTTTTTACGACGGGACGGCAATAATATAAAAATTTTTAATAAACGGTCGGCAGTATATTAACTCATACTGCCGATTTTTACCTTTTAATAAGGAAAAACAATCAAAAAAAGGCTTTTTAATATAATAGAAATAACATTATTTATTGACAAAGCCGATAAATAATGTTAAACTAGTTAGGTATATAAAGTAACCAAAAGGAGCCTGTATGAAAAAACTTATCAGGACAATATTAATAACCTTACTCGTATCCGTATTCGCATTTGGTATAGTTGGTTGTAACGACCAAAATGCAAGTAGTGGTTCTGAAAAAGGATTAATTTTAAAAAGATATGAAAACGAAGATTTTTACACCGTTTACGATTACGTTGACGATGGCAAAACTTCTTCTTTAACCATCACCTCTCCAGACGAATTGCCCATCGGCAGAATTGCAGAAAACGCATTCGACGGCGTAAACTCGCTTACTGAATTAGTTATTCCCAATACGGTAACTGAAATCGGTAAAGGTGCGTTTAAGAACATGAAGAATCTTAACAAACTTACCGTACCTTTTATCGGTCTTAACGCAACTGCGGACGCATATTTTAACCAAACGCAATCTGGTTTAGATAAAGCCGTTGACGCAACGAGAACTATCTCTCATTTCTTTGGTGAAGAAGAATACGTTGGTGGCGTTATGGTAACTAACAATTATAACAAAGACGGTTCTACTTCCGTTTATCTCCCAGCGACCTTAAACACCATCACCTTAAACAACGCAAGCGAATACGCTATACCTATGTATGCGTTCAGTGGCGTTATTAATCTCGGCACGGTAAATCTTTCAGACAACATAACTGCAATAGGCGTTTCGGCGTTTGAAGGTTGTTTAGGACTAGCAAACGTAAAAATTCCCGCAAGCGTAAAAACCATTTACGACAGTGCGTTTAGTGGTTGTACCAACCTTGGAAACCTCACTTTTGCCGACAACCAAACGGTTGATACCTTTGGTGATAAAGCTTTCTACGGAATCGCATTAAAGAACTTTACCGTTCCTGCATCCGTTACCACTCTTGGCGAAATGTGTTTTGCAAATTCTAATTTAAGAGTTGTTAACCTATCTAACGTAACTAAAATCGGTTGGGCTTGCTTTGCTAACTGTGAAAAACTCAACACGATAAGCGCTGTAAACTCGGTTGAACTTAGCCATTACGCTTTCTATAAATGCAAACAATTAACTGATACCGGTATTGCTAATTTAACTTATACTAACGGAGATTTTGCGTTTATTGATTCAGGCGTAACCGCTTAATAAAACCTAAGTAAAGAAAAATAAATGCGTTGCAAATTGCAACGCATTTTTTATTTTTATAAGTTAATTAATTAAAGAGAAAAACTTGCACTAGTTAAGGTGTAAACCAACGCGCCCATACATTGATAGGTTTGGCTAGTAACTAACGGCTCTACGTATTGGTATAAAACTGATTTGTCTAAAAGATTGCCACTTGCTTCCCTTTGAACTAAACAATATTGTTTAAGACCGGTTCTCGTTAAAGAAGAAAGGTTATATTCTATACAATCAAGTTTAATAACTTCGCCGTCGAAAGGAGAGCCGTTAACCGAAAGTTCTTCGGGTTTAACGTTAACGTCTTTTAGGGCGTAATTCTTAATTAAGAGATTTTGCACTTCGCCGTATTGGTATGAAACAACGGGCATTTCATAACTTACGTCCTTATCAATCCCTAAGTTTCGGATAGCGAATAACAGTTGAACGTTATCAATACAAGTGCCTAGTGCGTATTCAAATTGATAAGTTTGGTCAATAGCAGGATTTGCGTTGTTATACTTAACGTGCATTTTATAGGTCTCGTTTCTGTAAAGGGTTGATAGTTCGTTATCGTAATCTATAAAGAACACGCCTTTATCTGAAACGCCAAGTGACGAATACTTTTCGATAGTTTCCGAATACACGGGAGAGAAAGACGAATCAGCCTTAACGAAATAAACCTTGTTTTCGATATAATCGTTTTTAACCGTCGGCGTAGTCTTGTCTCCGAGTAGATAGTAGGTCGCAACTAGTTCCAACTTAGTATGAAGTGTGTAAACTTCAAGGTTATACTTAATAACGTCCTTTTTAAGGTCGCTATCAAAAGCTTTTTTAAGAAGAGTATCTTGCTTTTCGGGGAAGGAAGTTCCAACCGTAAGAGTAGAAGTATAAGTCCCTTCAATAGTATAATCGATAACGCTTTTTTGTAGGCTGTCTGCACGTTTAATTTGGGAGTTATACCTTTCGTCTAGCGAAACTTTATAAGTAAGCGTCTCGCTATATCCGGCAGTGGGTGCGCTTCCACCGTTAAAATCGTTGTTAAACGGCAAAAGAATGTCGCCCGTACAACTACAACCGGAAGCCAATGCGGTAACTACCAAAATAAAGGCAACCAATAATATTTTAAGTCTTTTCATTTTAATACCTTTTAATAATTATACAAGTATAATAACATAAATAAAAACAAAAGTAAATTACTAGCCGATAAAAAACCAAAAACCCCAAAAAAAAGGTTGATAAATTTAAAATACTATCGCAATTACGCGTAAAGTATGGTAAAATAAAAATATGGTAAAACTGATTTTAACAAACACCTATTATTCGGTTTTTTCGATACTTAACCAAAAACTTAATGACAGCGTAAACCGAATAGACGGAAAAAACTTAATATTCTGCGAAGAAAAAATTTCGCTTATGGCAGAAAGGTCCATATGCACGGCTTTCGACGGCACTTTTAATACCGACGTATACTCGTTCGGTAACTATATGCGCGCAAAAAAATCTCAAACGGACGTTCTTAGCAAAGAAGGTTCTGCAATGGTTGTTAAACGTGTGCTATCTAGCACACCCTTACAAGTGCTTAAAACCAACAAACAAAATCTAGCGCCCACTCTTTTTGAACTTATTTCCCAACTAAAAAGTGCCAGCGTAACTCCAATAGACCTTGAAGTTGCTATCGACCAAAACCAAAAAGGCGTTTCTACCTTACTAAAAAACAAACTAAAAGACGTGATAGAGATATTTAACGGCTATCAAGCCTTTTTACAAAAAAATAATTACGAAGACCAAAGTTCTTCGCTAGACGACCTTTGGAAAATTCTTGAAAGTGACGTTGAACTTGAAAACACGGACGTTTATTTAATCGGTTTAAGTTCGTTTACCAGCCAAACAAAAAAAGCAATTAACGTTTTACTTAAAAAAGCAAAATCGGTAACGGCAATTTTAGTGGAAGGGGACAACCATTACGCATACGTTAACGAAACCTCCTCTTGCTTTAAATCTCTTTGTAAACAGCTTGATATAAACCTAGTGATAGAACGCGCCGATAGCGAACTAAACAAAGAACAAGAGGTTATATTAAAAGGTCTTTTTAACCCGTTAACTAAAAATTCACCCAAACTACAAACCGATAAGATTTATACTCTTACCGCAAAGACGGTTAGTGAAGAAACCCAATCGGTTGCCCTTGCTATTAAAGCACTCGTTAACTCCAAAAAGGCAAGGTATAAAGACGTTACCATCGCAATAGAAAACCTTAACGATTATAGAGAAGAAATCAAAGAATACTTTACTCTTTTAGACATTCCGTTTTTTATTGACGAGCGAGTTAAGCCGTTTAACCACCCCCTAATCCACTTGATTTTAGACTTTTACGACCTAAAACGCAAGGGAGTTAACAAACAAAATTTACTTGCCTTTATAAAGAATCCGTTAGTGCTAGAAGACAAGGATTTTGCTGACGATTTTGAAAGTTATTTGTTAAAATACAACCTTTTTTACAACAGGTTTTTAGAGCCTTTTAACTTTCCGAGTAATAGCAAAAGGCAACTAAACGAGCTAGAATCCGAAAGGGTAAAAATATGCGGTTTATTAAACTGCACGAACGCAAAACAACTGCTTGAAACCCTTGGCGTAAAGGAAAAGCTAGAAAAAATCACCGCTCGCCTTAAAGAATTAGGAGAGAGTGAACACGCGTCTATAAACGAACAAATTTATCGATTGATAGACGGGCTTTTAACACAAATGCAAGGTATTTTGGGGGACTTTAAACTTGACTATACCGAAATAAAATCGGTGTTCACGAGTGGAGTAGACGCGTTAGAGTTAGCCATTATCCCTCAATACGACGACGCAGTGTTTATAGGTGGATTAAAACAAGCCACCTTAGGCAGGGCAGAACGTCTTTTCGTTATGGGACTAACCGACGCAGTTCCCAGCGCGCAAGAAGACGTTGCACTGTTATCCGACGGGGATATAGACGAACTTGAAAAGGTTAAGGTTATGATAGAACCAAAAGTTCGCGTAATCAACCGTAGAGTAAAGGAAAGGGTTGCCCTTGGCGTATGCGCCTTTAACAAAGAGTTATATTTATCCTATCCGTTAACTTCTTCAAGTAACGGCAAAAACGCTAGGAGTGAAGTGTTTAGTTTTATAACGGATAACTTTACTTGCAAACAATTCCCCAAAACGGACGCTTACTACACTCAAAAACAAGGTGTGCTGTCCTTTGCCAAAGCTTGCAGTGATTTCTATGACGGAATTATATCCGATTTTACAGAACACTCAGCATTTTACTTGATTAACGGGGACAAAAAACTAAACGAGTTATTAAACGAGTGTAATAAAGAAATAAAGGTATACCTAGAAAAGAATAAACAAGCGATTATACAAAACGTATCTTCGCCTACCTTTATAGAAAGTTACTACGAATGTCCATATAAGGCTTTTTTATCGCGTGGGTTAAATATAAAAACGACGGACGACGGCAGAATTAACGCAATATCTTTTGGTAACGTTATGCACGAGATTTTTGCCGGTTACGTAAAGGCTATCGACAAGGTAACCGATAGAAAAACTTCGGACGAGTTGTTTGAAGTTTGCAAACAAAAGGTGCTTTCTAACCCCGAATATCAAAGGTTTTTGAAAGATTTAACAGATGCGTATTCGTTTAACAAAGCGCTTAACGAATGCAAAAATTATTGTTACAAAACCTACCTATCGTCCACCCACTCTTTATTCAAAACGGACGTAAGGGATATAGAAGTATTCTTTGGGGATAAAAAGGAAGGTTCTAACTATACTCCACGTTATCCCGCCTTATCGCTTGCAAACGGCAGGGTGAAACTATCTGGAAAAATAGATAGGATAGATACTTATAAAGATTATATAAGAGTAGTCGACTACAAAACGGGTAAAGCCGACGCATCGCTAAACAGTTTGTTTGCAGGCGTTAAACTACAATTGTTTTTATACGGCGCTATTATAAAAGACAAAAAACTTGCAGGCGCGTATTATCTTCCCATAGACGAAAGTTTTTCGGATACGGATAAAAGTCAAGAACCAATGGCCGTGGGAAAAACCTTAAACGACGAGGAGATTATAACGGCGTTAGACGATACGGTGTTAAAGGATGGCAAAGGGAAGTTTATACCCCTTACCGTAAAGGATGGGGTAGTAGAAGGCGCAACCGACGGAGAGGTTATGGGCGCGCTAGTTACCTATGCCGTAAAAATGAGCGAGCAAGCAGTTGGTCAAATGATGGACGGAGTTATCGTTCCGTCACCGTTTGGAGATGCTTGCAAATATTGTCCTTATACGGCAATGTGTGAAAGCGACCAAGTTGCAAGTAGAAAGGTAAAAACCGTGCACGAAACGCTTATAAGACAAGCAGTGGAAAAGGAGAGCGAAAATGATTGAACTTAAAAAAGAACAAAAAGACGCTATTTTCCACGATAAAGGAAGTGTTTTGGTATCGGCGTCGGCAGGAAGTGGCAAAACCTTCGTAATGATACAAAGGCTTATTCGTCTTATAGAAGAAGGCAAAGCCAATTTAGACGAGATTTTGGCAGTAACCTACACCGACTCGGCGGCGGCGGATATGCGAGAAAAACTTAAAAAAGCTTTATATAAAAGCATAAAGGAAGGTAAAACTTCACTTTGTTCTGCCGTAAACGAAATAGACACGGCGGATATTTCCACCATGCACGCCTTTTGTGGACGTCTTATAAGAAAATATTTTTACGTTGCTGGTGTTTCGCCCGATTTTAAGATAGCCGACACTGCGCTTGCAGGCGTTATATTAAACGAAAGTTTAGAAAAAACCTTTAAGTCGGCATACGCAAAAGCAAACCAAGACTTTTTAGAAGTCGTAGACAAATTTTCGCACAAACGTTTTGATACGCCTTTAAGGGAACTTATAGTTGATTTATACCAATTCGTGTCGGTAGAAGCCGACCCTATTGACTTTGCTAAAAGAACCGTCGAGCAATATTCTATAAACAACTTTGAAAATCTTTGCAAAACATATAACGATAAACTTCAATTCACTATGCAAAGGGTGGAAAGTTTACTAAAAGAAAGTCGCTACGGGTTTGAAAGGACGGAAAATCAAAAGTATCTAGACTTTATAGACTTACTCTTAGGTGACCTTTCGCTTATAGAAAAGGATAACGTTTATTCGGTTAAACGTCTAGAAGGCGCAAAACGTAGAATGCTAGGCGCTTCGGCAAAGGGACTAGATGAGTACAACAAAAAACTTTTAGTAGAAGCAAAAGGACTTTTCGACCAAACGATAGAAGATTATTGCAAACACCTTACCGATAGTCAAACGGACAAGGAAACTATGCTTTCGCTAGAAAAAGACGCAAAATGCATAATAGAACTTTTAAGTGAGTTTATAGAAAACTATACAAAAGCAAAAAGAGAAGAAAACCTTTTAGATTTTTCTGATTTAGAGCACCTTGCATTAAAAGTGCTTGAAGACCAAACGGTTTTGGAAACCTTAAAAGCAAAATACAAATACATATTCTTTGACGAATATCAAGACGTAAACGGCGTTCAGGAAGAAATTATATCAAGACTTTCAACCGATAACGTGTTTATGGTAGGGGATTTAAAACAAAGCATTTACGGGTTTAGGGGAAGTAGAGCAGAGTTTTTCGTGGAAAAACTTAACACCATGCCACAAAAAGGTCAAAAAACTTTAAGTCTTAACCACAACTTCCGTTCGGCAAACGCAGTTATAGATATGGTAAACGATATATTTACCCATTCTATGACCATGGAAAGTTCTGGTGTAAACTATTCAGAGACAAAACTAAACGCGGGTGGATTGTTTAAAAATGACGCGCTAGGAAGAGCCACCATACACGCGGTAAAAAAACCCAAAGGCACAAGGTCAGCTGGCGAAACGCCAAGAATATATAACTTGTTGCAAGAAATTAACGCTCCTAAAAAAGAAAAAGAAAGCCTTACTGCTAACCTTTTAACTAATATAATTGAAAGAGAACTACACAAAAAGTTTTACGATCCTAAAATAGAAGATTATCGCCAAGTAACCTATGGGGATATAGCAATTTTAACAAGAAATAGGGATAACGCCTTCGTTGAGGGTATCGTTAACGGACTAGCATCGCACGGCATACCGGTAATTTCAGAAGTGTCTCAAAAAATATGCCAATTTCCAGAAGTTCAAACGCTTATAAACGCCCTTAAACTAATCGATTGTTATACGGGCGACGTTGCGCTTGCTACCACCTTAAAGAGTGCAATCGGTAGTTTTACCGACGAAGACCTTGCGCAAATAGTTGTTTTTGCCAAGCAAAACAACCAAAAAACAGACGGTTTTTCGGATGCGTATAGATATTTTATAAATAACGACAAAACCCAATTAGGCGATAAACTACGCGAGTTCGATAGTAAATTTAAAACAATCCGCGAACTTGCCGATTTTTACGGCGCGCACGATATTTTAGAAAAACTTATAAACGACAGTGGTTATAAAGCCGTATTATACGCGGGAAGACAGGGCGAAACTAAAATTAAACGTGTTAAAAAGTTCTTGTCGTTAAGCGTAAGCGGTGGCAAAAAATACACGGTAAAGGAATTTTTGTCTGTAATCGAAAACGATAACGACAGTTTCGAGTGCGCGGAAATTGCCGATGAGGACACGGTGAAAGTTATGACCATGCACGCGTCGAAGGGCTTGGAATTTCCCGTTGTTATCGTGTGTGGATTAGAAAGAAGTTTCGGTGGGAGCAGAAGCGATTCTCTTTATCTAAAAGATAGAGAATACGGTTTTGCCATAAAGTATTTTGACAAAGAAACTAGAACGAGAAAGGAAACCATACTTCGTGGTATTATAAAGGAACGCCAAAAAGAACAAGCCGTAAAGGAAGAAATGCGTCTGTTTTACGTTGCAACCACACGCGCTACTTACTCGTTGCATTTAGCTGTAGAAGGTGAACTTAAAGACGGCGTAGCGGATATATTAAACGCAAAACGTTTTACCGATTATTTTCCAAACGATATCCCAGCCGTTTATTACGAGCAAGAAGATTTAGAGTTTGAACGTATGAAAAACGATGTCCGAAAGGTAATTATCGGCAAGGCAAACGAGCAAGACGTTGATAGAATCAAAAACAATTTTGCATTTACCTATCAAAACCAAAGGCAAACCAAAATGCCACTAAAAAGTTCGGCGTCTAACGTAATGAGCGATATTGAGAGCAACTCTCTTGTTCATTATATAGTAACCGAGGAGGATAAAACGGATACCCAAAGGGGAGATATTGCCCACAAGGTAATGGAATATTATTCCTTTACTTCGGAGAAAACGTTAAAGGAACAAGTTGAAGATATCATATCAAAGGGTGTTTTAACCAAAGAACAAATAGAGTTAATAAACTTAGATAGACTAGAAAACGCATTAAAATCACCCGTATTCGACCAACTTAAAGGCAAAAGATTATTTAGGGAAAAAAGTTTTATAAGCTCGGTAAACGCAAGTTTACTAGGGGATTTCCCATCGACCGAAAAAGTGCTCGTTCAGGGAGTAATAGACCTTTTGGCGATAGATAAAACCGAAGCATGTATAATAGATTATAAATATTCTTCGCTAACACCCGAAAGTTTAGAGCAAAAATACAAAAAACAACTAGATATTTATAAGGACGCAGTGCAAAACGCATTAAAAATAAAGGTTAAAGACACCGTGCTTATAAACTTGTTTTCGGGCGACGTTATCAATATACGATAAAAATTTATAAAACGACGATAAGTTACGCTTTTCTACTCATTTTTTAGGCTACACTTTACTAAGGGGTAGCGTATGGTAGAAAAGCTTTCTTTTTTTGTAAAAAATATTCTTAGTATAATCACCTGCGAGTGCGCTTTTACGGTAAACGCGTGCATAGTAACGGTAGGACTTATAGTCAATCTCTTAATAACCTTTTTTAGTACCGAATATAAACGCAAAAATAGAATTTGGTTTTGTTTATTAGGTAGCGCCACCGTTTTATTTCAAAGCGGACTAGCCTTACTTAACGGGCAAGGGTTAGGGTACACGTTATGTTTACTAGCCTTGGTAATTCTTTACTGCATACCGGTGTTTTTCGTATCCTATAAAAAACGCAAAATGAAAAAAGAACAACTAGAACTAGTGCAGTATATAGATTCAACCCTTAAAAACACCCTAAATTTAGATAGGGAAAACAATAATAATATACAAAGAGAATATATAGGTCAAAACTATCAAGACTCAATTCAAATAGACGAGACAAAAACAAATTCAAAACAAGAAAACAACCTAAATAATCAAACCCTGCCCGATTTTACCCACGTAAACAACGTTATCGAACGACTAAACCAATTTCCTTTAACTCCTTTTGACAAAAAACAAGTAAAGGAACTAGAAATTAATATAGCCACCTTAAAACGGGAGGGTAACCACCCCGAAATCAAGGCAAAACTAAACGACGGACTATCGGCACTGCTTAAAATAATGTCTAAATACGGGGTGTAAGAGCAAAGAAAATCAACAAAAAAACAAAATCTATTGATTTTAACGCGCGTTTATTGTATAATAATAAAAGTAGAAGCAAAAGTCTGCCGACGGGCAGAATTAAATAAGGCGGAATTTTTATGGGATTATTCAAAAAGAAAAAGAATAAGCACGCGCATCAAAGCAGAATTATCTTTACCGAAGGCGTAAGGGTAAAGGGAGTTGAAGGTTACAACAGACTTAAAGACAACGTTTTGTATATGAACGCCGATGGTAACACCAAGGTAATACAAATCGAATCTTCTTCTGCAAAAGAAGGCAAAACGACGGTTGCATGCAACCTTGCCGTAAGTTTAGGTTTAACCGATAAAAAAGTTTGTATCGTTGACTTAGACTTCCGTCGCCCCAGAGTTCATAGACTTTTTGAAATCAGCAAGGACGAGGGTATGGCAGAATATTTCTTAGGCAGTAAAACTAAGGAAGAAATCATAAAGCCAACCACCTATAAAAACGTTGACGTAATAACTCGTGGCGCTGAAATATATAACTCATCGCTAGTGTTAGTTTCGGATAAGTTTAAGGACTTGATCGCATTTTTAAGGGAAAAATACGATTACGTTATTGTTGACTGCGCGCCCGTTTTACACGTTTCGGACTATATACACATTTCCAAGGTGTCGGACGGAATTATCTTCTTGGTTGCATACGGCATAACCACCAAAGTACAGGTTGCCGACGCAATGAAGGAACTTAAAAAGAACAACGCAAGAATTTTAGGCACGGTAATATCAATGTATAACCGTAAAGACGGCGATTACAATTATTATTACTATTAATACTTAAAAAAGTGATAGACGTACACTCGCATATCTTACCGTTAGTAGACGACGGAAGCCCGTCGCTCGAACGCTCGTTAGAAATGCTAAAAATACAAATAGATTCGGGCGTAACTTCGGTTATCGTAACTCCACACTATCGTGGCGATTATAAACTACCCCCAACTGAACTTGAAAAACTTTTCAACGATTTTTGTGGTAGGGTAAAGGCTGAGGGGTTGACCGTAGATTTATTTTTGGGGCAGGAGATTTTTGTGGAAGAAAACCTTAAAAATCTTTTGCAAGATAAATTGGTGCTTTCAATGAACGCCACCAAATATTTATTGCTAGAATTTTCTTATTTTGACGAGTACGATATAGCAGAAACCGTTTACGAGGTGGTAAGGCAAGGATACCTGCCCATAATAGCCCACCCAGAACGCTACGTTTATCTTACCGTTGAGGACGTTTTGGAAATAAAATCGCTTGGCGGTCTAATACAAATCAACGCAGACTCTTTGTTCGTTAAAGACGTTCATAAAATAAAAACACGCGCGCGCAAACTTTTGTATAGTGGCGCAGTGGATTTTATTGCAGGGGACTTCCATAACGGCAGAAAGTATTATATGCAAAAAGCAAAAAGGTTGGTAAGTAAAAAACTCGGCAGAGATGCAGAGTATAATTTATTTTATGGCAACGCGCTAAAAATCATTCAAGGTTAGACGTTTCGTCTGACCTTTTTTACGGAGAATTATCACCAATGCAAAAACGAATAATAGCAATCGGCGGTGGCGAAATAAAAAATAAAACCACCCTAAAAATTGACGAATACGTTGCAAATTTAGCAAAGGAATATGCGGGTGAAAAAAGAGCAAACGCACTTTTTATAGGCACTGCATCTCACGACTCAATGCCGTATTTTAACAGTTTTAGAAAAACTTATACTTCTGTTTTCGATATAAAAGCAGAAGTTGCCCTTTTGGTATACGGTGAAATGAACGTAGAACACGTAAAAAGTAAAATAGACAACGCAGACTGCATTTATATAGGTGGTGGCGACACTATGTTTATGCTAGAAAAATGGCGTGAAGTAGGTCTAGATAAAATGCTTATAGACGCTTACGAACAAGGCAAAATTATATGTGGACTTTCAGCCGGCGCGATATGTTGGTTTAAGGATATGTATACCGATTACGAGATTATGCGTGGCAAAGGGAACGATTACGTTATGGAAAAAGGTTTAGGCGTGCTAGAAGGAACGTGTTGTCCACATTTTAACGAGCGTGAAAAAGATTTTTGTTATAATATGCAAAAATATAATATCCCAAGCGCATACGCCATAGAAAACGATTGCGCGTTAGAGTTCGTGGACGGAAAACTAATAAAATCAATCTCGTCAGGTGGAAAAGCGTATCTATTAACTAACCAAAACGGGCAAATAACTAAAAAGGAAATTTAATGGAAAACTATAACAGAATAATGGAAAAAACCATTGCCGAATACCAAGCCAAAGGGCAAAAACCCCGTCTTTTACTCCATGCTTGCTGCGCCCCTTGCGCCTCTTCGGTAATAGAGCGTATAAAAGACCATTTTGATTTAACCTTATATTTTTATAATCCTAATATGGACGGGTTAGAAGAATATTCGCTAAGGGCAAACGAGTTAGTTCGCCTTGCCGAAAGGTTTTTTTTAGAGTGCATAATAGAAGATTATAACCCCAGCGAATTTTACGATATCGCCAAAGGATTAGAACAACAAATAGAAGGTGGCAGTAGGTGTACCGAGTGTTATAAACTAAGGCTAAACAAAACTGCCAAAAAAGCAAAAATACTTGGATTCGACCTTTTTGCAACCACCTTGACGGTAAGCCCGCTTAAAGACGCAACGAGGTTAAACCAACTTGGTAAACAACTCGAAGAGCAAGTAGGCGTAAAATATCTTGCTAGTGATTTTAAGAAAAAAGGCGGATATCAAAGAAGCGTTGAACTTTCAAAAGAACTTGATTTATATAGACAAAACTATTGTGGTTGCGAGTTTTCAAAAAGACTTAACCCTTAAAACAAAAACAAAACGCCCCAAGCGATTGCTTGGGGCGTTAGTATTATAATTAATTATTTAGAAAAGATAAGGTTGCCGTCTCTAAACGTTTTAATAACGTTAAACTCGCCGTCAAGCACGGCAAAGTCAGCGTTTTTACCAACTTTAATAGAACCGATTTTATCGTCTAATTTAAGATTTTTAGCAGGGTTAATAGTTGCAAAATCAATTGCATCGGCAAAAGGAACGTCTAGTTTTAATACTAAGTTTTTAACGGCGTCGTTCATTTTTAGAATACTGCCGGCAAGCGTTCCGTTTTCTAAACGCGCTTCGCCGTCCTTAACGATAACCGTCTGACCACCTAGTTCACTAATACCGTCTGGTAAATGTTTAGCGCGCATACTATCGGTAATAAGTGTAAACTTATCGTGGGGTTTATTTTTAATCAAAAGTTTAATTGCAGGAGCGCTAAGATGCACTAAATCGCAAATAGCTTCACTATTTAAACTATCGAAAAGCATTGCGCTACCAACAACGCCAACGTCCCTGTGATGAAGACCTTTTTGTGCGTTATAGGTATGTGTAACGTTAGATAAACCTAAGGAAATAGCCTTTTCGATATCTTTATAACCAGCATCCGTGTGTCCGGCAGAAGCGACCACGCCTAAATCATTAAGGTGACTAACTAGTTGACTTGCGCCCTCAACTTCTGGTGCAAGACTAACGATTTTGATAGCGTTTCCACTCTTTTTATAATAATCGTCGAACACTTCGATAGAAGGGTTTGCAACGTATTCTAAGGGTTGCGCGCCGATATGTTTAACCGAAATAAACGGACCTTCAAGATGAATACCCAAAACCTTAGCGCCTTTTTGACTATCCATTGCCATATAATCTTTAACGGCAGACATAGCCTTAGAAATGTTTTCAGGACTTTGAGTCATAGTAGTTGCTAAAAAACCCGTAGTACCTTCGCTTGCAACTGCGTTTGCAATAGTAGATAAAGCGTCCACCGTACCATCCATAGCGTCGCTACCAGCAGCGCCGTGAATATGTTCGTCTATAAAACCGGGAACGACGATTTGACCGTTTTCAACGGGAATAACGTCGGTAATTTTGCTGTCGTCTTGACCGATATAGGCAATTTTGCCATTTTCAATACCGATGTTAGTAAGAACGATGCCTTGACCTTCAACGTATGCACAAACATTCTTAAAGCCTTTCATAATAACTCTCCAAAAAATATATATTTCCCTACAATTTTAGCACTATAAACAATCCTTGTCAATGGAAAGTTTCATTTTATAAAATATTCTCTGGTAGCAAACTAAACGTTTTAGGAATTTGTTCGGCAAGCTCTTTTAATACTTCAAGTTTAGAAAGAGCGTCCGTCCACTCTTTTTTATCAACTAGCATAACGGTTTCGCTTAGCCAAAGGTCAATTTCCTTGATTTCGGTATGTGGAACGACCGTGTGTAAACACTTTTTTTTAGAAAGCCAATTTTTTTGTAGGGCGTAAACGTCGTCTTTACTAGCCGTTTGGTTTTCCACTTTTTGATAGGTAATTTCAATAGCGTCGCCAAAATCTTTGAAACTATTTTTAATGTAATTATTCTCCCAAAAACAGGCAAAAGCAATTAAAAGGGCAACTATAACCATAGAAAGAGTACTTTTTACCATTTGCACTCCTTTGAAAAAGAAAAACTAGCAAGCCTAAACTTATCGTTTTTAGCTTTAAGATAAGCCTTTCCGTTTCCGTCAATCGTAAGCACTTCGGTATTTTTAACCGAACACCCAAAAGAAAGTAAAAAATCTTTAACTTGTTTTTCAGTGGTGCTTAAAAGTTCACAATTTTTTTGAACTATCTTGCCGTCGTCTACAATAATTACGGGAATAGAAACCGAACTTTTATCGGCGTTTGGATTTTCTAGGGCGGAAAGTTTTCCGTTGGACTCAAAAATAGCGTAATCTAATTGGTCGAGCGAAAAATATCCGGCAGAACGCATAGATTCAATTAAATCACCCACGTCCATATTATTACGTTTAAGTTCTTTTAAATCAACCCCTTGTTTATTGATAACTACGCTTGGTTTTCCAGACAAAATCTTCTTAAAAAAATCTCCGCCGTGTTCAATGAGAGAAATAAGTTGATGCAACACGAAAAGTGTAAGCACTGCAACTATACCGTAAACTAACGGAATAGAAACGTCTGCCATAGGCACGCACGCAAGGTCGGCAATAATAAGGGTAACTATAAACTCATAAGGTTGCATTTCGCCTATTTGCCGTTTTCCCATAAGACGAATTACTACCACCAGAACGGTAAAAATAATAGTTGTTCTTATAAAAGTATTAGCCATACCAAAAGTATGCAATAATTACGTAAAAATATACTGCTTTTGTTGACTACGAAGGTTTTTTTTGGTATTATAAAAACATAGAGTAGCAAAGATGCGTAAAGTGTTGCAAAATGGGATGTCGTTTGCAAACGAAAGGTTAACCTGCGGTATCTTTGCGCGTCCGCTATTATTTTAACGTGCCTTGCACAAAAAATTCTATCGGTCTCTCTAAATTATCGTTTGGGAGATTTTTTTAATGGAAAATTTACTAGCTTCCGTTACAGCGTTTGACTTTGCCAAGATATTCGGCAACTTGCAAAAAAGATGGTATTATTACCTTGCGCTTTTCGTTGTAATTGCAATAATAGTCGTTGTAACTTTATTGCAAAAGAACAGACGAAACAATCTTAGTCCCACCCAAAAAATAGTATATACGGCAGTGATGTCCGCATTATGTTTTTTGGCAAACTATTACACCATAAAGGTAAGCGACGTATTACAAATTTCGTTGGTTGCAACGGTAGGGTTTTTATCGGGATATATGTTAGGCAGTGGTCTTGGATTCGCATCTGCGTTTATTGGCGATCTTATTTGTGGAATAGTTGCTCCTTTTGGTGCGTATAACCCAATAATCGGCATAGGTACGGGACTTTGGGGCTTTATTCCGGGCGTGCTTTTTAATAATCTTAGAATAAACCAAATAATAACCGCTATTATTTCCTTTATTTTATGTTTTATCTTTAACTCTTTCTTGGTAAACACCTTGGGACTTTCGTTAATGTATAGTATGACTTTTGAAAGTTTACTTGTTTTATTGCCAACCAAACTTTTGGTAGTTGCAATCAACGCAGTAATTTCAATCTTGCTTATGCTTACGCTTAGAAAGATTTTACCCAAACACAAATTTCATTTATATTGATAAACAAAAAACCAACCTATGTGGTTGGTTTTTTTATTTTTATAAACGATTTTAATTTAGAAAGGTTTATTTCAAAGTTGATAAGGTTAAACCCAACCATAAGCGCAAGATAAAAACCAACCGTCAATATTCCACAAACCACCAAAGTAAAAAAGTTTCCTAGCGCTAAAATAACTAGCTTTTTAATTAAAAACCCAAAAATTATACAGGGAATAGCAAGTAAAAAACCCTTTACCATAAAACCTACGTACTTGGGTTTTTGCACGCAGTTTTTATTGATTAATCTAAGGTTAAGAAGTGTGGTTACAAGGTAAATAAACCCAAAACCGATAAGTAGTGAATACACCCCGCAAAAAGCAGGTAAAACCCAAATACAACCGAGCATAACCACACCGCTTATAGCGTAATAGATAAGAGTTTTGGTTTCTAGCCCCATAGAATTAAGTATTCCCGTAGTAATAGAAGAAAGACTCATAAAGGTAACCAAAAAACAAGAAGCGCTAAGATACTCGCCCCCCAAAGCGCTACCAAAAAGGGTAACGCCAATTTCGTCGCCACACACGGCGAATAAGGGCACGAAGATAAGAGAACTTATACAAGCAGTTTTAATTGCTTTTTCCACGTCTCGTTTAAGATAAAAATGCTTTTTAGCATAAAAATTTTCGGATATTTCGGGTATAAGAACTAGGGTAAAAGAACTTATAAGATTAGTAGGAATAAATAGCACGGGCAGTGCTTGACCTACTGCCGCACCAAAAGCGCTCATAGCCTGCGATTTTGTAAGACCACTTGCCACAAGCCTTATTGGTAATATGATAGAAACCAAGGAAACTGCAAGCGAATTTGCCGTTCGCATAGCCGTTATAGGTACTGCCGATTTTAAGAGTGGACTAAATTGTCCTTTTGGGTTTACTATACGGTTTTTTCTTAAAAAGAAAACTATTACGCCAAGCGTAAAAGAAAAAAGGTAGGAAATTAAAACTGCAATGCCGGCGTTAGTTGCGCCCGAAGTAACGTCGCTAGCAAAACAAATTAGTATAACGCCGAATATAATCATACAAACTTCCTCTAAAAGTTCAATTATACTATACGGCAAAAAGTCTTTATTACCCCAAAACACTCCGCGTAAAACCGAGTAAACGGAAGTGAAAATCAGTCCGGGAATAATAATTTTAAAAACCGAAAAACTTCTTTTATCGGCAAACAAAAACCCAAGGTTATCCCCAAGTAAAAATACGAGTGCGCAAATAACCACGGCGCAAAAAAGCGATAGCGCAAGACCTGCCGATATAAGTTTAGCCACCTTATTTTTGTCGTCGGAGGTCTTGTATTTTGTCATAAGTCTACTAACGGTCACGGGAACGCCCGAACAACAAAGGGTAAACAACAACCCGAAAACCGAAAGAGCAACTTGATAAATGCCTATCCCTTCTGCGCCGATAGAATGCGAAAGAAAAATTCTATACAAAAACCCCAAAAACTTTTCGCTTATAGAAAACACGGTAACGATAGCCACCGTCTTAAAAAAACCTTTCAAAGTCCAACTCCATAACCCGTTTTTTTAATTCTATTCGACAAAAAGCATAAATATAATATTGGTATGGAAAAGATTTTTTATAGGGTGCAAAAAGGGGACTTAATAACTAGCGTGTGCTTAAAACACGATATACCCATATCAAGGTTTATAAAAGACAATAACTTAAAAGAAGAGTTATATGAAGGACAGATAGTTATAATCAACAAAATGCAGGGAAAAACTTATACCGTCGCCCCGCATGAAAACTTAAAAACGGTGGCAAAAAAACTAGGCGTACTAGAAAGTGAAATAATAGAAAAAAATCAAACGGACTATCTATTTTACGGGCTTAAAATATGGTATTAAAAAAAAGACGCAATTTTTTTGCGTCTTTTAATTTATAAGGTTTTATCTAAAATTTCTTTTAAGGTGGGGTAGAAAGCGTCTGCCATAAGCTTAAACCCTAAATCGTTGGGGTGGCAACAGTCAATCGTGCAGTCACCTTCAATTTCAGGCGGGAATATTTTAGAACCGTCTATAAAATAAACGTTGTTATCTCCGTTTTGTTTTGCTTTTTCCACCGTATTTTTAATAACTTCTATCCTTTGTTGGTACTCGTCGGGAAAAAATCCAGCGCCCACCCTTGATGCGAACACGATAGGGGTGTTAGGTCTAGCCTTTCTAATGGTTTGATATAAAGGGTAATGGGTTTGTTCAAGAGTTTCGGGGGTTTCTGAGTTGTGGTCGTAATCAATAAAATAAACCGAAGGGTCTAATTTTGCCAAAAACTCACAAGCAGCTTTTTCTCCCTTGGCTGAACCAGTAAGTCCAAAATTATAAACGTCGGTATCAAGCATTCTAGAAAGCCAACTTATATAATCAAGACCGGGGCGAGAACAACAACCGCCTTGGGTAACCGACGAGCCGTAAAAAGCAACGTATTTATCATACTTATAAGGGGTGGGGCTTAGCACATTGCACCCGTCTTTAACGCCCACCATAACTTGTTTAACGCCACCATACAAAGGCAAAAACAAGGTTATTCGTTTAATATCGTCTTGGGATTTAAGATTGATTTCCCCTTCAAAAACCACGCGATTTTTACCTTGGGCAAATTCTTGCATGCGAAGTTCTGCGGTTACTGGTCCTGCAAAAAACCCAAATCCTTTTTGACTAGCAACTTCTATAACGTCCTTTGGTTGAGGCATAACTTTTCCAACGAACCTATCGTTACAATAAACGCTAACGCCGTAATAATTCATAAAGGAAGCAGTCGGCAACACGCCGTCGGCAATTTTGGCTTCTATATGAAGGGCAACTTTATCGGAATTAGTTGCAAAGCGTATTCTTCCACTACAAGTAGCGTCGGCATAAACCAAATATCCCGTGCCGATTTTTCTGCCTTCTTCTAACGGATAGCGAAGAAAAGAGTTTTGTTCTTTATCAAAATAAACGCCACAAACGGAAAAAGGGCATTCACTACCGTTATACCAAGTTAAGTCTGTCGACGAGATAGAACACGGCTTAAAATTTTTATCAATAAGTTCAATACCCATTATTTTTTCTCCGTAAGCGCCTTTTTAACGAAAGGTGTTATTCTTTTAGCCATTTTATAAAACCCTAAATCGTTGGGGTGGCAAGAATCTACCGTGCAAGCCAATTTGTCCTTTCCAAAAAGAGTTTTGCCAAGAATAAAATAAACGTTTTTATCACCTTCGGCAATCGCCTTTTTATAGGTGTTTTTAACTATGGATATACGTTCTTTTTCAACCTTTCTAAACCAACAATCAGGTCTAGTTAAAAAGATTATTGGCGTATCTTTGCATTTTTCTCTATACCTTTTATAAAAAGCATAGTGGGTTTTTTCCAAATGTTCAGTGGTGGGCGCGTTATGGTCGTAATCCATCACAAAAACCGAGTGTGGAAGGGTGGTGATATAATCACAAATAGTATCTTCGCCCCTAGCGCTACCTGAAAAACCAAGGTTTATATAATCACAGTCAAGCGCCCTAGAAATATGTCCTTGATAATCGTTTCCGGGGTGACCTGCGCAACCCCCTTGGGTTATAGACGAGCCGTAGTAAAGGACGGGAAGCTGATAAGTATATTTTTTAGGTGGGTTAAACTTACTTCCTTTTATCACGCCGATATAAAGTTTTTTAACTCCGTTATAAAGCGGAAAATATAAATCGTAATCATAAAACTCACCGTCGGCTTTTTGATAAATCGTGTAGTGGTAGTTAGCAAAAGAAATCTCGTTATTTTGGCAATTTTTAATATCGCTAAAAGAAGGCGCGAAAGTTCCTTCGTATTTATTATCGGTATAAAGGGCAAGCCCCATTTGCCCCGTCATAGGCATATGTTGCATAATCGAACTAAAAGGTTCTACCACTTGAAATGCAACGACCTTAGAATCGGTAGAAAACCTAATTCTACCACCGGCAGTGTTTTTGCAAAGACACGCAACGCCGTCGTTAACGGTACTAGCAACGTCAACGGGAAGTCTTAAAAAACAATCGTCTTGTTTAGAATAATAAACACCGTGAATAGAAAAAATAGGTTCTTCAACGGCGTGCCATTCAATTTCAACGTCGCAATTGGTTAAAACGTTTGGTTTAAAATTACTATCGATTAAGGAAATATCCATAAAACTTCTCCAATAAATACTTATAAAAAAACTATAACAAAAAAGCAGATTAAAGTCAATACGAAAACAAAAAAACCCACTGAAAAACAGTGGGTTTTAATTGAATTACAAAACTATTTGCATTCGTCTGCTTTGCCAGCGCAACCTAAAACGTTGATGAGCTTGTGTCTAACGATTTCCTTAATGTTAGCACGAGCAGGTTTCAAGTATTCTCTGGGGTCGAACTTGTCTGGGTGTTCAGCATAGAACTTACGGATAGTACCGGTCATAGCTAAACGAAGGTCGGAGTCGATGTTGATTTTGCAAACGGAAAGTTTAGCAGCTTCTCTAAGTTGTTCTTCTGGAACACCGATAGCGTTAGGCATTTTTCCGCCGAATTCGTTAACCATCTTAACGTATTCTTGTGGAACGGAAGAAGAACCGTGTAAAACGATTGGGAAGTCGCCGAGTTTTTCAGCAACAGCCTTTAATATATCAAAACGTAGGGGAGGGGGAACTAAAACGCCGTCTGCGTTTCTGGTGCATTGTTCGGGGGTGAACTTATATGCGCCGTGAGAAGTTCCGATAGCGATTGCCAAAGAGTCAACACCCGTTCTTTCAACGAATTCGATAACTTCTTCGGGTCTGGTGTAAGATTCGTGACCAGATTCAACCTTAACGTCGTCTTCGATACCAGCCAAAGTACCGAGTTCGCCTTCAACGGTAACGTAGGGGTTGTGTGCGTGTGCGTATTCAACAACCTTTTTGGTTAAAGCAACGTTTTCTTCAAAAGAAAGGTGGCTTCCGTCGATCATAACGGAGGTAAATCCGCCGTCGATACAAGCTTTACAAGTTTCGAAATCAGGACCGTGGTCTAAGTGAAGCGCGATCGGGATTTCAGGACATTCTGCAACAGCAGCTTCAACTAACTTAACTAAATAAGTGTGGTTAGCGTATGCTCTAGCGCCCTTACTAACTTGTAAGATAACGGGAGCGTTTTCTTCCTTACATGCTTCGGTAATACCTTGAACGATTTCCATGTTGTTAACGTTGAACGCGCCGATAGCGTAACCGTTTTTAGCGGCTTGTTCGAACATTTTTTTGGTGTTAACTAATGCCATTATTCTATCCTCCACTTTTTAGCGCTTATTTGCGCCGAAAAATTTTTATTTACTTTGATTATTATACAATGTTTTTTTGCAAATGGCAAATAATTTTACATTTTAAGTTAAAATACTTTATAAATTTAGTCAAAAGTAATATAATGTAGGATATAAACCTAGCAAAAGGAGACTTTTATGCAAGATTTAAGGATAGAAAAATTAGCCTATAACCTTATCAACTATTCCTGTTCTCTAAAAAAAGGTGAAAAGGTGCTTATAGAAGCCAAGGGCATAGACTATACGTTAGTAAGCGCGCTAGTAAGAGAAACCTATAAAGTAGGGGCAATTCCACTAGTAGAAATTTACGATAACAGGGTAACTAGGGAACTGCTTTTAGGTCAAACCGAAGAACAAGCTAAACTACGCGCAAAACTAGACGGGGATAAAATGTCTTTAATGGACGCGTATATCGGTATTCGCGGTGGTGAAAACTGCAACGAGTTATCAGACGTTCCCGAAGATAAACTTTCAATTGAAAGCAAACTATATTCTCATCCCGTCCATCACGAAATTCGCGTAAAGAAAACCAAATGGGTTGTTTTGCGTTATCCAAATCAAGGTATGGCGCAACAAGCCAATATGAGTACGGAGGCGTTTGAAGATTTTTATTTTAACGTTTGCAATCTAGATTATTCCAAAATGGATAAAGCAATGGACGCCTTAAAAGCAAGGTTAGATAAAGCGGACAAGGTAAGAATAACCGGCAACGGCACGGATATAAGTTTTTCAATTAAGGGAATAGGTAGCAAAAAGTGTTCTGGGGAAAGAAATATTCCGGACGGCGAAATTTACACTGCGCCAATTAAAGAT
Source organism: Clostridia bacterium (assembly GCA_017399945.1). Classification (GTDB taxonomy): domain Bacteria; phylum Bacillota; class Clostridia; order Christensenellales; family Borkfalkiaceae; genus UBA1259. The sequence goes on along the minus strand of JAFQAQ010000004.1, from coordinate 32,501 downwards.
AGCGTTAACGGAAGGATTAGTTATAACGCGCCGTCAGTTCAAAGTGGTTTTAAGTTTGAAAACGTTTGTCTAACTTTTAAGGACGGCAAGATTATAAACGCAACTGCAAACGATACCGAAAAGTTAAACGCCATTTTAGATACCGACCAAGGTTCAAGATATATCGGAGAGTTTGCTTTTGGAGTAAACCCTTATATAGTAAAGCCTATGGGGGATATTTTGTTTGACGAAAAGATATCCGGCTCAATACACTTTACCCCGGGTAGTTGTTACGACGATTGTTATAACGGAAACGTTTCGGCAATTCATTGGGACTTAGTAATGATACAAACGTCAGAGTACGGCGGCGGTGAAATTTATCTTGACGGAGAGCTTATTCGTAAAGACGGATTGTTCGTTACGGACGACTTGAAGTGTTTAAACCCCGAAAATTTAAAATAAGTGGTAAAATTGTTTGACTAAACCTAAAAAGTATTATAAAATGTACAAGAATAATAAAGAAATTTTAATTTGGAGGACATAAAAATGTCAAAAGTAACCAAAGTTGCAATTAACGGTTTCGGCCGTATCGGTCGTCTTGCATTCCGTCAAATGTTCGGTGCAGAAGGCTATGAAGTTGTTGCTATTAACGACTTAACCAGCCCAAAGATGCTCGCTCACTTATTAAAGTACGACACCATGCAAGGTAACTACGCTCGTGACCACCAAGTAGATTTTGCAGAAGCTGTATTAAACGAAGACGGTTCTGTAAAAGAAAACGGCTACATCGTAGTAGACGGCAAAAAAATCACCATCTACGCTATGGCAAAAGCTGCTGAACTTCCCTGGGGCGAACTCGGTATCGACGTAGTATTAGAATGTACCGGTTTCTATACCAGCAAAGCAAAGGCACAAGCACATATCGATGCAGGTGCAAAGAACGTTGTTATTTCTGCTCCTGCAGGTAACGACCTTCCCACCATCGTTTACAACGTAAACCACAAAACCTTAACTAAGGACGATCACATTATTTCTGCTGCATCTTGCACCACCAACTGTCTCGCTCCTATGGCTAAGGCTCTTAACGACCTTGCTCCTATCGAAGCAGGTATTATGACCACCGTACACGCATACACCGGTGACCAAATGATTCTTGACGGTCCACAAAGAAAGGGTGACCTCAGAAGATCCAGAGCAGGCGCTATGAACATCGTTCCAAACAGCACCGGCGCTGCAAAAGCAATTGGTTTAGTTATTCCTGAACTCAACGGCAAACTAATCGGTTCTGCTCAACGTGTTCCTACTGCAACCGGTTCTACCACTATTTTAGTTGCAGTTGTAAACAAGGCAGTTACTAAGGACGAAGTTAACGCTGCTATGAAGGCTGCTGCAAACGAATCCTTTGGTTACAACACCGACGAAATCGTTTCTTCTGACGTAATTGGTATGAGATTTGGTTCTTTATTCGATGCTACCCAAACTATGGTTATCCCCATGGCAGACGGCAAGACCCAAGTACAAGTTGTTTCTTGGTACGATAACGAAAACTCTTACACCAGCCAAATGGTTAGAACCATCAAATACTTCAGCGAAATTAAGTAATTTTTGCAAAAGTAAATCACACCGCCCGAAAAAATTTCGGGCGGTTTTTATTTAATCGTTTACAAAATTAAACGTAGGTGCTAAAATATCCACTAGGAGAATACTATGGAAAACACTTACTCTTTATCAAAACGTTTAGAATACTCGCAAGTGGACTGGGACTACAATTATCGTTTAGATTGGATATTTAACGATTTTCAAAGCATAACCACCTTTCACTCCCAACAAATGGGTATAGACGGACCTACTATGCTAGAAAAATCCAACGCTTTTTGGGTACTTTCTAAAATAAAAATTCAAATACTGTCGCTACCTAAAATGGGTGACGATATACAACTTAAAACCTTTCCCACAACGGTAACCGGCGCAAGATTTATGCGTGATTATACCATAAGCAATAACGGACAAAAGGTAATTTTAGGCACTAGCGAGTGGTGTACGCTAGACGCAACCACGGGCGCTTTAAGAAAAACCAATTCCGTTTGTTACCCGCACCAAATGCAACACGTTGACTACACATCGGGGTGTTCGCCTTTTAGTAAACCAAGGGTTGAAATAACCCAAGATAATTATACGCATGCGCATACGATAGCCTATACCGATATAGATACCAACAAACACGCCAACAACGTTTCTTACGTCCGCATGGCGCTAAACGCCTTTTCGCCCGAAGAATTACCATTAACAAAGGTATCGGAAATGGAAACCTACTATATATCCCAAGCGTATTACGGTCAAACTATAAAGATTTATAAAAAAGAAATAGAAGACGGGTATTATATAGAAGGCAAAATAGAAGATAAAACTATATTTTCAAGTATAATAAAACTAAAACCATAAAACTAAACAAAAAAGCGACGGAACTTACCGTCGCTTTTTCTTTTATCGCAAGTAGGTTATACCACTGTGGTTTGATTAGAACCACAACCACACAAACAGCCCGTCGTAGAAATAAGCGCAAGCAATAAAAGTAATTGCGTGGTGGAAATGGTGTTATTATTCACAAGTAAAAACAAAAGGGCGATAAGCGCCAAGTTACCGGAATTCAAAATCCTACCTCCTATTCGTCAAAAAACGCTATTTGTGTATAATATGCGTCAACCCTTTTAAAGATTACAAGGTTAAAAAGCTTTATAATGTATGTACACCCGTTAAAGTATATATGGAGGTAACTATGGAATTATTACTAGACAAACGGTTACAAACGATGATAAACGACTACGTGCCCGACGGCGAAATTTTGGATGATTTGGTATGTTTTTTCTCAATCTTTTCCGATTACACAAGACTAAAAATAATATCTGCGTTAGCCATATCCGAAATGTGCGTAAGCGATTTATCAAACCTACTTAAACTAAATCAAACCACCGTATCTCATCAACTAAGACTTTTAAAGAATTTAAACGCAGTGACTACCAAAAGACAGGGCAAAGTAGTCTTTTATTCGCTTAGAAACCAAACTCTTAACGAAGTTTTATTAAAAGGAGTGGAATTTTTGGGGTATTAACTCTTGTATTTAACATAAAAAAATAGTATACTAATTGTTACGGAGAAAAACGTTTAGTATGCAAGAGATAGATCAAAAGCTAAAACATCTTCCCGAATCGCCGGGCGTGTACGTAATGCTAGATAAAGACGGGCAGATAATATACGTTGGTAAAGCCAAAAATCTTAAAAATAGGGTAAGGCAATATTTTTTTAATAGGGCAAAAACCTTAAAGGTTTCTACTATGGTAAGCAATATTGCCGACTTTTACTATATAATCGTTCCAACTGAAATAGACGCTTTGTCGCTCGAAAACAATCTTATAAAAAAGCATAAGCCAAGATACAACGTTTTATTAAAAGACGACAAGACCTATCCTTATTTAAGGGTAGATTTAAAAGATAGTTTTCCTACCTTTAAGGTAACCAGAAAAATCAAAAAAGACGGGGCTAAATATTTTGGTCCTTATATGGGTGGGATAAACGTAAACGGCATACTGCAAACGTTAAATTTGGCGTTTGGCATACGCCCTTGCGACAAAAATCTCAATCCAGAAAAACAACAAAAACCTTGCCTTAACTATCATCTTAAAAAATGTTCGGCACCTTGTAACGGACAAATAGACAAATCAAAATATCGTGAAAGGATAAACGACGCAGTTGCCTTTTTATCGGGCGACACGATGGAAACGGAAAAACTTCTCACCCAAAAAATGTTAACTGCAAGCCAAAACGAAGATTTTGAACTAGCGTTAAAATATAAAGAAATTATAAACTCGCTTGAAAAGATAGCCTTAAAGAGAATCACTTCGCTAAACAAGTTTGTAAACGCAGACGTTTTGGCGTATGCAACTAACGGTATATACTCGGCAATAAACTTGCTAGTAGTAAGAAACGGTAGAATGCTAGGTGGCAAAAACTTTGCGATAGACACGGGCATTCAGGAAAGTGGCGAAGCGTTAAGACAGTTCGTTATGAGATATTACGCCGAAAACGTGGAAATTCCAGACGAAATCATCACCGAAGAACAAATAGCCGACGACCAACTTTTGCAAGAATATTTTAAGACTACGCACTTAAAAAGCGTTAATTTTACACATGCTAAACAGGGTGTAAAAAAACAACTTAGCCAAATGGCAACCGTCAACGCAAAAGAATATCTAGACGTAAATTTAGATAAAATCAAGCATAAAGAAGATATGACGATAACCGCCTGCAAGGCTTTGCAACAAAAACTTAACCTTAAAAGATACCCAAAGCGTATGGAATGTTACGATATATCCAATATTAGTGGGGTGGATAAGGTTGGTAGCATGGTCGTGTTCGTGGACGGGCAAAGTGAGCGCAGTTCGTATAGAAGGTTTAAGATAAAAACCGTTCAAGGCGCAGACGACTATAAATCTCATCAAGAAATGATGAGAAGAAGGCTGGATAGACTTTTAGAAAAAGACCAAAAATTCCCTAAACCCGACCTTATGGTAATTGACGGGGGCAAAGGTCAACTTTCGGCAGTAATGCAAGTTATAAACGAGTATAATATAACCGATATAGACGTAATCGCCCTTGCCGAAAGGGAAGAAGAAATATATTTAGTAGGGCAAAGTCAGCCCGTAGTTTTATCTAAAAGAGATTATTGCTTAAAGATGTTGCAAAGGCTTAGGGACGAAGCGCATAGATTTGCCATAACCTATCATAGAACGTTAAGGGGCAAACGCGCGCTTTCTTCGGTATTAGACGGGGTGGTCGGTTTAGGTAAAGTAAAACGCACGGCGCTTATGGAAAAATTTAAGGATATAAGCGGAATAGCAAAGGCTAGTATAGAAGAGCTTAAAAGCGTTCAAGGCATAGGCGAAAAACAAGCGCAACTAATAATAGAAAAACTTACACAAGAAGGATTAAGATGAAATACAAACTATTCGTAAGCGACTTTGACGGAACTTTGGGCATAGCGCCCGATATTATTGAAGAACAAACGGTTAACGCCATAAGAAAATATATAGCGCAAGGCGGAAAATTCGTAATATGCACGGGAAGAATGTTTTCTTCGATAAAACTAATATGCCAAAAATATAAACTAGACGGCATAGTAATATCATACCAAGGCGCAACCATAGACGATTTAACTATGGGAAAACGCATATTAGAAGGTGGTATCGACTATCAACTAGCAGCCAAAGTGGCAAAAGAACTGTTAGAAGACGGCATGCCGGCGTGCGTGGACGTTGAAGACGTTATGTACTGCGAAACAGAGTCTGAATACACGGATTTTCACAAAGAATTTGCCCCAGTATATAAGATAGATAGCATAGTCGATTTAGTGCTAAAAAAACAAAAACCGGTAATGAAAGTAGTTACTACGGGAGAGCCGGATAGAATTTACCAACTTACCCAAAAATACGCAAAAAGGTATAACGGACAACTTATAATAAACAACGGTTCTAATAGGCTATTGGAAGTAATTGATCCAAGATACAGCAAGGGAAGTTCGGTAAAATACCTATCAAAGTATTATAATATTCCTTTTGACCAAATAATTGCAGTTGGCGATTCAACTAACGATATAGAACTGCTAAACGGCGATTGGCACGGAGTTGCCGTGGGCGACGCAAGGGAAGAACTAAAAAAAGTTGCAAAAGAAATAACCGTACCTTTTAAGGAACAACCTATAAAGGTTTTACTTGAAAAGTACTGCTTAGATACATAACGGAGAAAACATGGACGAAAAGAACTTACAAACAAATCTAGATAATTTTATATTACCCACCATAGCCCTAAGGGGAAAGGTGCTTTTACCAAAAAACCTACTTAATTTCGACGTGGGCAGACCAATGTCCGTAAAGGCGGTAAACGTTGCCGGCGCAACCGGTTCGCTCTTATTTATAACTGCGCAAAAGAACGTGTTTATAGACGCGCCGGACGTGGACGATTTATACACGGTAGGCGTTATAGCAAAGGTAAAACAAATAGTAAAAATGCCAAACGGCAACATGAAAGTGCACGTTGAAGCGCTTGCTCGTGGCAAGGTGGTTGAATTTAAACCTAATAAGGACTATTTTTTAGCAGAAGTAGAGCAAGCGCCCTATATTCCTGCAATGGAAGGCAGTGAACTAGAAGCGCATTTGCGTATGGCTAAAAACGCCTTTTTCGAATACACTTTGGCTGATAAACGCATTGCAAAGGAAGTAATATCTTCGCTCACGCAAATAAAAACTCCCAACGAGTTTATAGACGGAGCGCTAGCCACTTCCCCACTAAAAGAAGCCGAAGTTCAAGCGCTTTTAGAACAGGACGACACCCTTTTTAGACTTACTATGTTCACCGAACTATTCAAAAAGGAACTTGAAATTGTAAAAATAGAAAAGAAAATATCTTCAAAGGTGCGTCAAAGCATAGATAAAAGTCAAAAAGAGTTTTATTTAAGGGAACAATTAAAAGCAATTCACGACGAGCTAGGGGATAATTTAGACGAGCGTGACGAACTTAAAAACCAAATTCTAGATAAAAAACTACCAAAAGAAATCGAAGAAAAGATGTTAAAGGAGGTTGCAAGGTTAGATAAAATCAATCCTTCTTCTCCCGACTATTCTATTATACTAAATTATCTAGATTGGATAAAGGAATTACCTTTTAACGAAAGCACGGAAGACACTTCCGACCTTAAAAAAGCAAAAGAAATACTAGATTCTGACCATTTTGGTTTAGAAAAGGTAAAACAAAGGATAGTTGAATACCTTGCCGTATTACATTTAACCAAACAAATAAAAGGCCCTATTTTATGTTTCGTTGGTCCTCCGGGGGTAGGTAAAACGTCGGTAGCAACTTCTATTGCAAGGGCGCTTGACAGAAAATTCGTTAGAATGAGTTTAGGTGGCGTAAAGGACGAGGCCGAAATTCGTGGACATAGAAAAACTTACGTTGGCGCAATGCCGGGTAGAATTATAAACGGTCTAAGAACGGCAAAAAGCAATAATCCCGTGTTTTTGCTAGACGAAATAGATAAACTTTCCTCTGATATACACGGCGATCCCGCAAGCGCGCTTTTAGAAGTGTTAGATCCCGAACAAAACACTACCTTCCGTGATAGATATCTAGAAGTTCCTTTCGATTTATCCAAGGTAATGTTTATAACCACTGCAAACTCCTTAGATACTATTCCATATCCTTTGCTAGATAGAATGGAAGTAATAGAACTTACCGGATATACTAACGAAGAAAAACTTCAAATAGCAAAACAATATTTAATTCCCAAACAGTTAAAACTTAACGGCGTTAAAGAAAAGAAGATAGAGATAACCGACCAAGCAATTCGTGAAATTATTGAAAGTTACACGATGGAAGCCGGTGTAAGAAATCTTGAAAGGGAAGTAGGTAGCGTAGTAAGAAAGGTTGCTACCAAAATTGCCCAAAATCCAAGACTTAGAAAACAAGTTATAGATAAAAAGGACGTTTTCGATTATCTTGGAATAAAGAAATACCAAAAGGATAGCGCGCTAGAAAAGGACGAAGTAGGCGCATGCACGGGACTTGCGTGGACGTCTGTCGGTGGGGTAACCTTAACCATAGAAGTAAGCCTAATGCCGGGTAAAGGTGAGATACTGCTTACTGGAAAACTAGGCGACGTAATGAAGGAATCTGCAAGGGCGGCAATAAGTTATATCCGTTCAAACGCAGACAAATTTAGCATCGACCAAAGTCGTTTTGAAAACACGGATATTCACGTGCACGTTCCCGAAGGCGCAACCCCAAAAGACGGGCCAAGCGCAGGTATAACTATGGCAACTGCAATACTTTCGGCGTTTACTAAACGCGCCGTAAAAAGAAACGTTGCAATGACGGGTGAAATTACCTTGCGTGGTAAAGTCCTTGCAATAGGTGGGTTAAAGGAAAAAGCGCTTGCAGCGTTTAGACAAGGTATAAAAACGGTAATTATTCCGTCGGCCAACCAAAAAGATTTAACCGATATTCCCAAAGAAGTAAGAAAGGAAATCAAATTCGTGCCCGTTGATAACGTAGAACAAGTGTTCAAACGTGCGCTAATTTAAGGAAAACTTATGAAAATAACAAACGCAACATTTATAACGAGCGTGGCTTCAAGCAAAAATTTTTATAAAACGGACAAGCCGATAATTGCCGTTGCAGGTAAATCAAACGTTGGCAAAAGTTCGCTTATAAACATGCTTGCAAACCAAAAAAAACTTGCAAAAACTTCGGTAACACCGGGCAGAACAAGGCTTATCAACTACTTTGACTTTGGCGAATTCGTTTTGGCTGATTTACCGGGATACGGTTTTGCAAAGGTTTCTAAGGAAGAAAAGAAAAAATGGGGCGAACTTATGGAAGAATTTTTGCGCACGCAAAAAATCGACCTACTTATATCGCTAGTTGATATTCGCCACGACCCTACGGCTGACGACGTTACTATGATAAACTATCTTTATCACTACGCAATACCTTTCGTGCTAGTTGCAACAAAGGCTGATAAACTAGGCAAAACCAAGATTAAACCTAGACTAAAAGAAATTGCAACCTTTTTAAGGGTGGGTGTCGGCGACGTCACTGCAACGTCTTCTGAAACGGGTTTTGGCAAACAAGAAGTGTTATCGCTTATCGAACAAGCCGTAACACTATCCAACCTTCCACAAGAAGAAATCGAAGAAGAATAAAACAAAAAACGCTAGTATTTTACTAGCGTTTTATTTTATATTTAATTACTCCGACTTTGCGCCGTAAACTTTGGTTCTTGTGCGTGGAAGGGCAGTTTGGGCGTTGCCAAGTGGTTTTAAGGCGTTGCGATAATCGTGTTTATCGCAAAACTCTTTAAGTTCTTTTTGCAGTCTATCAAAATTACGTTGTTGAGTGTCTGATAAAAGTTCAAGATAACTTTTTGCGCCAAACCCAGCGTAAGAAGAATACCTTAAAAGTTCAGCGTAGTGATGCATGCAAAACCCTTTGCAAGAAATCAAAAGTTTATAAAAATCTTTTTCTCTAACGAACATTTGCGCAATGGTTTTATAATATTTAACCATACTTTCTTGCACGAAATCACAAATAACGCAAGTTGAAAGGGAATCGTCGATTTTATCGGCGATTTTTTTAGCCTTTCCAACGCTTTTTGTAGGAGCGAAAAGGTCTTTTACTTTATCAATTCTAGTATTAATTTGAAGGGCGACCGAAAGTTTGTTCGGGCGAGAGAACAGCATATCGAAATGCCTTTCGCAAAACCCTTTTTTGCCCACGCTAATTCGTGTATTGTCCTCCATAACCGCGTCGTTTAAGAACTCGTGTAAAAATTGTTCTTCAACGATTTTTTTAATCTCGCACAAAGGGCATTCCGAACTTTCTTTTAACTTTTCTAAAATAAGACCTGTGTCAATATGATATCCCATAAATTAATTATACCAAAAGCTTTTTAATTTTTCAACAAAAATCTTGCATAAGGATTTTTATTGTGCTAAAATACTTTGGAGGAAAACTTTTATGATAATTAAAAAGGTAGATTTATACGAGTATTTTAAGGTAACGCGTCCACAAGGATGCGATGGCTATTTAACCCTTTTAGTTCACGACAAAAGTAAGAATTACGCCGCTAATCGTATTCGTCCTGCGATGTTAGTTATTGCAGGAGGTGGGTATGACTACGTTTCTCCAAGAGAACAAACGCCAATTGCATTAAAATACGTTGCGGAGGGTTTTAATAGTTATATATTAAATTACTCGGTGGCAGAGAACTCAAAATTTCCCAACCCCGTGCTAGAAGCCGTTATGGCAATGCTATATATAAGGGAAACGGCAGAAGAATACGCAACTGATAAAAACAAAGTGTGTGGCGTAGGGTTTTCGGCAGGTGGACATTTAGTTGGAATGCTTGCAACTGCTTATAATAATAAAGAAATTCGCAAAATTTTAGGCGATAAAGTAGATAATGCAAGGCTAGACGCAGTAATTTTCGCTTATCCGGTAATTTTAACCGAAAACACTCATACTGGAAGTATACAAAATATTACCGGTGGGGATAAATCCTTATTAGGGCTAGTTAATATAGCAAACAACGTGAATAAGGATACGCCCCCTGCGTTTATATGGGCAACCGTAAACGACGGATGCGTGCCGAGTGAAAGCAGTTTGGAACTTGCCCTAGCTTATAAAAGGGCAGGCGTACCTTTCGAACTACATATGTTTGAAGACGGTCAACACGGTCTTTCCACCGCGCAAGAAGAAGTTAACACTCCAAACGGGCCCGTTTCGGCATGGGTAAATTTATCGCAGACGTGGCTTAGACAAAGGGGATTTATACATAGCATAAAAGAATAAAAGGAGATACGATGAAGAAATTAGGCTTAGTTTTAGGTTCAAGTGGTAGTAGAGGAATATCTTATATAGGGTTTATTAAGGCGTTAGAAGAAAACGGTATAAAACCTTATTGCGTTGCAGGTAGTTCAATGGGCGCAGTAGTTGGTTCGTGTTATTGCAAGGGTATGGATAGCGCTCAAATGGCAAAGGAAATAACCACGCTAAAAGCTTCGCATTTAATAGACGTTTCTTTTGCGCCACTTAAAAACTCGGCAATATTACGTTCTAATAAACTAATAAAAAAATTAGACGAATACCTAAAAGGTCTTACTTACGACGACCTTCATATACCCTTTTGCTCGGTAGCCGTTGACCTATGGTCTGGTAAACTAATAACTTCACGTGGAAAGGACAACCTAACGCTGGGCGTAGCCGCAAGCGCAACTATTCCGTCGGTTTTTAAACCAATTGAAGTAGACGGCAAACTTTTAGTTGACGGTGGCGTGTTGTGTAGACTTCCCGTTGAACAAGCAAGGGAAATGGGGGCAGAAGTAATCGTTACAGTAGACGCCTTAGGTCAAACCCGTCCCACCACCAAAGATTTTAATATAATAACCGTGATGTTTCGTGGCTACGATATTATGGATGGAGTGATAACCGGCCTTAAAAACGACGCGCATAAATCGGATTTAATCATCTATCCCGACCTTGGCGACATGTCGCGATTTAAGTTTAAGGAGTTTGAGTTTGCGTTAGAACAAGGGTATAAAGCAGGCATAGAGAATATAGAAAAGATAAAGGAACTTATCAAATAAGCCTAAAATCCGTTGCCTAAATTAAAAATTTATGATAATATAAAAAAGCTGTTTTAACACAAAACAAAAAAAGAGCAAAAGCAAGGAAAACGCCGATAGGTGTTTTTTGGCAGTGAGCCTTTGGAAAAAAGCGAAGCGAGAAATCAAAAAAATTGTCGAAGAAATTTTTTTGAAAGAGGAGAGGCAAGGCGAAAAGCAAGGAAAGCACCGCTAGGTGGTTTTTGGCAGTGAGCCTTTGACTCGACGAGCTGGTGTGGCTCAGCTGGTAGAGCAGCTGATTCGTAATCAGCAGGTCGCAGGTTCAAATCCCGTCACCAGCTCCAAACAAAAGAACGTCCCTTGTGGGCGTTTTTTTGTTTGTGGTGGAAGGGATTTGAATTAGGAGAAAATCCCAACACTAGGTCTAAATAAATAGGTCTAAATAAATATGAATTTGTTATTGCAAATAAAGGGAAATAATGTTATAATACTAAAATAAAAAAATATAAAATTGGTGAGATTATGAAAGTTGTTAATTTGCAATGTGAATATAGGGAAAATCCAATTGGTATAGGTGTGAAAAAACCACGTTTTAGCTATCAAGTTTCGTCTAGCGAGCAAAACTCCCGCCAAGAATATTATCGCGTTTGCGTATATGAAAAAACCAATCAAAATAAACTAGTTTGGGATAGTGGAAAAACCCAAAGCCAAAAAACTTTTGGCATTGAATACGACGGCGAAGAGTTAACGGTATTTTCCCAATACGATTGGGTGGTGGAAACGTGGGATAATTACGGCAATCACGCGCAATCGGAAAAAGCCCAATTTGAAACGGGATTGTTTTCGCTTGACGATTGGAAATCTAAATGGGTGACGGCTAAACAAGCCGAAAACTGTATTCATTTAAGGTCGTCCTTTATTTTGCCAACCGACAAAAAAGTAATTAGCGCACGTTTATACTCGGCAAGCACTGCGGGAGCGTTTGGCGACGTAACCTTTGCAATGAACACGGTATATCTTACCCTAAACGGCAAAAAGGTAGGCAACGACGCAATAATGCCGGGGCAAATTTCCATAAAACGAAATCGAGCAGTATATCGCACGTTTGACGTTGCAAACCAACTTCTCCAAGGGGAAAACGTCGTGGGTGCAGTGTTAGTATCTATGGCGTATAGCGCTTTTTTAAGGGTTTGTTTTGAAGACGGCAGTACTCATATTTATCCACTTATGGATACTTGCAAAGTAAATGCAAACGGACCGTATACTTTGTGGGACGTAGGCGTGGGTGAACAAGGTGGCAAAAAGGAAGATTACAATCCCTTTAACGAATACAAAGGTTTTGACCAACCAAATTACGACGACGCAGGTTGGAATAGCCCCGTGTATACCTACTTGGTAACTTGTTTAGAAGAACAGATGGTTACGGTAGAACCTATTGAAGAATTAAAACCTATCTTAGTAAAAGACAAATGGATACGCCATTATTTAGTAGATTTTGGTCAAGTAATCAACGGGCACGTTAAACTCATTATCAAAAATCCCAAAAAGAAACAACGCATATCGGTGGTTTATTCAGAAGGCGTTTATCCAGACGGGCAGTTAGAACCTTTTAGCACTATGAACTACCAACACGGAGAAAACGGACCGCATACCGATACTTACGTAACCGTGGGAGAAAGCGACCAAGAAGTATTTGAGCCAAAATTTTCCAATCATAGTTTCCGTTACGTTGACGTTTATAATTACACGGGCGAATTTGACGAACAATGCATAAGAGCAGTGGTAGTTCATAGCCCGATAATAAACAAGTCTGGGTTTAGTTGTTCTGACGAGGAGATAAACTCACTTTATAGCATAAGCCGTTGGTCGGAAAGGGATAACCTAGTTGGAATACCAACCGACTGCCCAGGTAGAGAACGTTTAGGTTGGATGGCGGATGCATGGCTTACTTGCCAAGCCGAACTTTTAAATTTTGACGTAATAAAACTTATGGAATCTTGGTGTCGCACTATTAGAGACGAACAGTTGCCAAACGGTTACGTTCCATATATTTGCCCACCACCAAGTCCTTTTGATAACGTTGATATACCGTGGTCGGCAGCTTGCGTGTTTATTCCTTGGTTTGTATACGAAAGACACGGCGACAAAAGAATTTTGCAAGAAAACTATCCCGTAATGGAAAAATGGATAGCCTATATGGATACTCTTGCAAACGAAAAGGACCAAATGGTTGGTGGTATATTGTGGGGCGATCATACTGCAAAGATACCTTCTAACTTTGAATATCTAGCAATGGCGTATTATTGTTTATGTTGTGACTATATGATAAAGGTGTGCAACGTATTAAATAAAGATAGTTCAAAATATTTATCTTCAACGCAAAGGGTAAAAAATTCTATTATAAAACTATACAAAACTCAAAGCGGATTTTGCCAAAACACCCAGTGTGAAATAGCGCTTGCTTTGGCGCTTGGTATTATAGAACAATCGAAAGGCATACAAATACTCGAAAAAGATTTATTAAACACGGGTTATTTAATGACTTGTGGTGGTTTGGGCATTTATCACTTAATCACCGAACTAGAAAAGGCGGGAAGAAACGACCTAATATACGCAATATGCAAATGCGATAAAGAGGGCAGTTATCTATCGTGGATAAAAAATCACGGAGCAACCACTTCTTTTGAAGGACTACAATTTTATCAATCATATTCACGCAACCACCCCTTCTTGATGGGAAGCGTTACCACTTGGTTTTATCAAGGTTTGGCGGGTATAAAGAAAACTTCTGCGGGATACCAAACCTTTGATATAAAACCGTATATTCCTTGCCAAATGCAAAGCTTGTCGGTATGTATAGACACTTATTACGGTGCGATAGAATTTTCCTTCAATCGCACTAGCAAAAAAACTAGTTATAATATAAACGTTCCTTTTGGAACTACCGCAAATTTATACCTTCCAAACGATAAAGTGATTAAATTGGGCAGTGGCGAACACCGTATAGAAATATAATAAAAAACCCGTATTGACACAAACGGTAAAATATGGTAAAATATAAAAAAAAGGGGGCCGATGGCATGAATAAAATTATTACTATAGGAAGAGAATTCGGCAGTGGTGGTAGAGAACTTGGAAGAATGCTCGCCCAAGAACTAGGATACGAATATTACGATAAAGAAATAATAACCGAAATATCAAAAAGGACCGAACTATCCGAAAAATTCGTTCAACAGGTAATCGAAAACGATCCACACAGCCTATACCCAATCACGATTGGGCATACGTTTGCATACGTGCACTCTCACGGAATCGAACGTCAACAAGCAATATTCCGTGAACAGTGCGAAGTACTTAAATCAATGGCGGAAAAATCCGATTGTGTAATAGTGGGTAGATGTGCCGATTATATCTTAAAAGGATATCAACCTTATAAGATTTTTGTGTATGCAGATATGGATAGTAAACTAGAACGTTGCAAGAAACGCAGCGACGTTCAAGAACATTTTACCGACAAGCAACTAAAAAGACATATCAAACAAGTAGACAGAAATCGTGCAAAATATTACAGATTTTTCACGGGATTAGAGTGGGGAGATAAACTAAATTACGACATATGTTTAAACACCACCAACGCCGATATGGAAAAAGTTGTTAAGTCAATATCCAAATTATTTAAGGACTAAAAAGAAAAACTCTCCAAAAGGGGAGTTTTTTCATAGATAATTTATGATAATAAGTTGACAATTTAATTTTGATGTGGTAATATAAACAAGCAATTCAAGCGAGCATGGCGGAATTGGCAGACGCGCTAGACTTAGGATCTAGTGGGAGACCGTGGGGGTTCAAGTCCCTTTGCTCGCACCAAATCGGTCCTACACGAACCCTTGTGGTTCGGGTGGGCCGATTTTTTTTGTGAAAATTGCAAAGGGACTTGAATTAGGAGCTAGCAACGATAGTTGCGTATTCGCCATAGGCGAAAAAACAGTCCAGTGGACTGTTTTGCGGGAGGCTCGAGAGAAGCAAGTCCCTTTGCTCGCACCAACAAAAAAGGACAACCTTGCGTTGTCCTTTTTTCGTTGGTTTAATTCGTTGGGTTTAGTGTTTTTGTTGCCTTGGTTTTGTGGAAAATTCCTTTACGTAGGCTTTATAAAAGGAAGAATAATCTTTATAGCCACATTTTGTATAAATTTCGGTGGGTTTTTCCCCTTTATCTAAAAGCATTTTGGCAAGGGATAATCTTTTTTGACAAACGTAGCCGTGCAAGGATATGCCCGTTTGAGTTTTAAATGTATGGGAAAGGGTTGACGTAGAAAAACCTAGGACTTTGCTTAAATTAGAAATGGTTAAATCTTCGGAAAGGTTTTTTTCAACGTACTCAATACATTCTAAAACGGCAGGAGAATAGTTTTTCCGATAAACGGCGCAATCTATTTTAGAGAAAGTGGAAATAAGTGATATAAAATTGCCGTAAAGACGCAAACGATCGGTATCGTCCACTTCTTTTTTTAAAAGAGTTACGCAGTCTTCTAAAAGAGAAAGGATAAGTGGATCGAGATTACTTATGAGTTTTGCATCTAAAAGAAATTCGGTCGGCAAATTTTTGGTAATTTCGCCTTCTGAAAAAGAAAATTTTAGACTAAAAAACTTTTTAGGGTTTTCCAGTGTAAAAAGGTGGAACTTACCCTTGGGAATAAAAATAAGCGTAGATTGTTTTAGTTTTTTTCTAAAATTTTCCGTTCTAAAAGTAGCGTTTCCGTCAATATAAAACAAAAATTCGTGATAATTATGTATTTCTCTTTCGGTAATTTCATTTCTTTCCGAATAGAGAAAGTTAACGCCGAAAATGCTAGTTTTTGTTTCTAATAATTCACCCATAAAAAAATAATATCACAAGATTGCCAAAAATTCAATGTTTTTAGCAAATTTATCCATTTACATTTCTAAAACAATCGTATATGATAAAACAAATGGAGAAATTTTATGCAATACGATAAAGGATTATTATTTGAAGAAAGTTTCGTAAAAGAACTAAAAGAAAGGTTTTATTTAGTAGATGCTGATCCACAGCACGGTAATCGTTTATTTTTTGATAATTCGGGTGGGTCTTTGCGCCTAAAAAAATGCGTGCAAACAAAAGCTGAAATAGAAGCTTTCCCTGACTGTCCAGAACGTATCCACGCACGCTCGGTATATCTTAAAGGGTTAGTGGATTACGGCACGAAAGAAATTTTAGAAATTATTTTCGGTGCGAAAAGTGGCGCTCTTATTACCGAACTCACCGCATCGCAAACCATGTTTCAAGCAGTGGGAATGATAATGGAAAACGTTAAAGGGACTAACGCAGTCGTTTCTTCCATTGAACATCCGTCTGCTTTCGACGCAGTTGAGTATTACTGCAAAAAAACTAATCGTGAAATGAGGGTTGTTCCTGCAAGCACGGTTACCGGTGGAATAGAAGTTGAAGAAGTTATCAAAAGAATAGATAAGAATACCGTGCTAGTTAGCATTATGTCAGCCTCAAATATTTCCGGCAACGTTATGGATATAAAAGAGATTGCAAGGCGAGCAAAAGAAATCAACCCAGATATTTATATCGTAAGCGATATGGTCCAACACGCCCCACACTGCAAGATAGACGTGGAAGATTTAAAAATAGACGTTGCCAATATAGCCCCGTACAAATTTTTCGGTATTAGAGGTTGTGGATATTGTTATATTTCAGATAGGGTAGTAAAATTCCCACATCACAAACTTATCGCAAAACCCCAAGAAACTTTTGAACTAGGCACTAGCGCCCCAGCAAACTTTGCCGCTATGATGGAAATTATCAACTACGTTTGCTATATAGGGGAACGTTTTATAGGCAAAAAAACAAGAAAAGAAACCTATGACGAAGGTATGCGACGCATACATTTACATGAACGTGCGTTGCTTTATAGAATGCTTGAAGGTACGCCCGAAGTTAAAGGTTTAAGACATATCGACGGGGTAACCGTACACGTCGACACGGACGACTTGACTAAAAGAGATTTAATAGTTGCAATGAGTATTGACGGCGTTGATCTTACCCAAACGGTGGCAGAATATCAACGCCGTGGCGTAACCGTTTACGAGCGAGTTAATACAAGCATATATTCAAAACGAATAGTACAAGCGCTTGGCATAAAAGGCGCAATAAGAGTTTCGCCCCTGCATTGCCACGGAAGGGAAGATATTGACCGATACTTAAAGATTACTGCGGATATGGCAAGGTATTATAAGGAGTTAAAACAATGAACAACTCGGAGATTTTAAGCTTTTCAGTTCAAATAAGCAACGGACTTAAAGAAACGAGCGCAGACGGAGCAGGTTTGGTTTTTGATTCAAAATACGGCGTTATGTTTTGCGCTTATATGCCAGGTAAACAAGGAAATTATGGAGAATCAAGGGGGAGAATAAGTTTATCATATTTCCCCGCATCACAACCAACAAATATTAAATTCGTGGAAATAAGCACCGATAAGGACGTTTATTGCAACAACGTTTGGGGGCTTGGTGACGGCAAAGTAAGGGTTATTTACGAAAAAGATAGCCGTGCAGACGGCGACCACGACATGTGTTATAAAGACTTTGATTTTCTCACGGGCAAACTTTCCGAAGAAAAGGTTATTATGCTCAAAAAGCAAAACGGGGCGATAGTAAAACTTACCACAACCGAGCAGTTTAGTTATCTTGAAGAGCATGGATTTAATAATCATACTTTTCTAAATACAGAGCAGATTGCTTTTGGTAGTCACACCATTTTCCGTGGACAAGACGGCTACGTTTACGGCACGATAACAAGTTATCTTGCAGAGCCTATTTTATATCGTTCAAAAGACAATCTTGCAACCTTGGAATTCTTTGCGATTTGCCCCTATACTGCTCAGTATGAAATGGATTATAAATTTTTAGACGGCAAAATCTACGCAGTGTTTAGAACTCCTCCTGAAAGGCATTCAATTTTCTTTACCACGTCGGACGATATGGGTAAAACTTGGAGCCAACCTTCTCTCATTAAAGATAGCGTTTCATGTAGACCTAGATTAATCAACTACGCAAACGGCATACTTGTCGTTGCAAATCATTTTAATGACGATACGGGCAATCGCCCAGATATACAACAAGCGAGAACAAGTGTTAGAATGTATTTAGTTAAAGACGGCGAGCAACCAAACGAAAAAACTATGGTTAAAGAACTATATAGTAAATGTGGAATTGTAAACGTTTGTGTTAAAGACGTTTTAGGCGATATCTATTTTGCTTACAGCACGTCTGAACTAGCGCTAGAATACCAAAACGGCAACCCCAAAGTTCGTGGAAAGGATGCAATAAGATACGTCAAACTTGGAGATATAACTTAATAAAACAAAAAAGGTTTGAACAAATCGTTCAAACCTTTTTATTTTAAGTGTCTTGCACCCCCAAAAGATAATCAAGAGATACCGAAAAGTATTTGGCAATATAAATCAATTGCTCGATACTAGGCTCGCTATGGCCACTCTCCCAATGAGAAATTGCCATTTTAGAAACACCCAAAAGTTTGCCCATCTCTTGTTGCGTAACGTTATTTTCTAACCTTAATTCCTTAAATCTTTCCCTAAAACTTATCATACAATTAATATAACAATATTTGTTACAAATTACTTGACAGTAACAAAAATTGTTACTATAATATACACAAACACTTAATTTTTTATACAAAGGAGAAAAAAGATGAAAGTTGATAGTGTGGAAAGGATAAACAAGGAAATCTCGGAAAGCGAATTTTTAAGGGAAGCTTTTTTAAGATTATCCTTAGAAACAGACACCCCTGCGGATATTTTGGAATCGCAATTTGGGAAGGTAGAAAACTTTGAAAATCAATATTTGCAAGTAAAAGCAGAAACGGATTGTACGTATAGTTGTTCGGTTGGTTATGATAGAAAAGTTACCTACTACGAAAATGGTAACCAAAAGACTAAAACCGTTACTGATTGGCAACCTTTTAGTGGAACTAACTCGTCTACTGAATTGGTTTACGCAGGTAACGCTGATAGTCAAGACGATTATCCAAGTACTTACAAAGTTGCAAGTTGTGTTTCAGCATGTAAAGAAGAAAGTTTTGTAAAAGTTGACGAGCAAGTAGAGGTTAATCCAAGTGCTTTGGAATATGCAAAACAAAGATGTATAGCTAGCTGTTTTTATAGAGTAGATCTTCCAGGAGATAGACAAAAGGACAAAAACTATTCTGGTGTAGCAAAGGTGAAAGCTATTAACGTAGCGTATATTCCCGAATATAAAATGGAATATAAATATAACGGAGAAAACTATCTAGTAAAAGGATTTGCTTGTGGCGATACTTGTATGAATGAAACTTATCCAAGCATTGCTTCTGACGTGGAAAAACAAACAAAGGAAAAATTAAAACCCTTAAAACTTGCAGGATTTATAACGGCAGGCGTTGCTCTTGTTATGTCGATAATACCTGGGTTGTCGGGTATTTCTATATTGCCTTGGTTTGGCGCAATTGGTGTATTGATTGCTTATTTTGTTAGAAAGAAAAAACTAAAAAGTCAAGCTTTCACTTTATTAAGACAAGAAAAAAGATTAAAACTTATCGATATGTTGAAAGAAAAAAATATGAAGGCACTTACTTCCGAAGAAGTGGAACGTTTTGATAAAGTAATTAAATAAAAAACAAAAAAAGGTTTGAACGATTTGTTCAAACCTTTTTAATTTACGTATAATTTAGTTGTTTTAATTGAAAAAATCCAAAATGAGTTCGGCAGTGATTTTTAAGCCAATTGGTATGGAATCAAGTTTTAGATATTCTTCTCTCGTATGAGCGCCACCGCCCATATAAGACCCAACGCAAACGGCGGGAATACCCATAGAAGACGGCACGTTGGCGTCGGTAGAACCAGCAACGCAAGGACAAGGCATTCCCGTATGTTTTTGGCAAATGCTAACGCATTTATTGCAAATTTTATTAAATTGGTCTATATCTACGTTGCCACCACAAGGGCGATCGCCGATAAGTTCAACGTCTATGCTGACGTTTTTATTTTCTTTTGCTTTATTAACCTTTTGGAAAAAGAAGTTTTTCATATATTCAAGGCACTCTTTATCGTCAGAACGATATTCAAAAAGCATACCAGCCTTTTGGGCAATAGTATTAACGCTCGTTCCACCTTCAACTATACCAACGTTATAAGTGGTTTTTGTGTCGGGTTTGTTGGGAAGAGCGCAAGTATAAAGTTCGTTAATAAGGTTAGCCATAACTGCAATTGCGTTTTCGTTACCAAAAGCGTTAAAAGAGTGGCCACCTTTGGTAGCAAAACTGATTTTATATCTATGCGAGCCGACGCATTTATTTATAAGGCGGTTATAGCCCCCGTCAAAAGTATAGAATTCTTTAACTCTATCGCCAAAATCTTTCATTATACGTCTGCTACCTTTAAGATTGCCAAGACCTTCTTCGCAACTATTAGCAACGAAAAGTACGCCGTAATCAGTGGTAAGGTTATTGTCAAGAATATACTTAATAACTTGTAGCATCATAACCAAACAAACGGTATCGTCTCCAATTCCTGGGTTGAACCACTTGTCGTCTGTTTTAATTAAAGGAAGGGAAGTGGTATCTGGGAAAACCACGTCGGTATGCGCCATAAACACCACTATATCTTTTGCCTTTTCGCAATTGATAGGGCAAACGACGTTTAACGCCTCGTCAATATAAGTTTGGGTTGCGCCTTGATGGATAAGCCAATTTTTAACGAATTCAGCACGCAGTTCTTCCTTTCCGCTAGGCGCAGGAATAACGCACAATTCTTCAAGCAAATTAAGGGTGTCTTGCAAGGTATCGTCTAAATACTTAAACACGTTAGAAAGATCTTTCATATTAAATCTCCTTTTATGAAACAATTATAGCACTAGATTTAGTTATAAATCAACAAAAAAAAGACGGACGAGCCGTCTTTTTCATTAACGTTAAATACTATTTATTCAAATTTTCGCCGTTTAAGGGTAACTGACCTTTTTTATATTTTCCACGTTCTTTAAGTTCGCCGACAACCACGTTAGAAAGAGCGAACAATGCAAGTACGTTGGGGAAAACCATAAGATAGTTAAAGAAGTCGGTAAGTTCCCAAACCAAATCGTTCTGCAAGAAAGAGCCAAGAACGATAAACGCAACGGCAATTATAGAATAAACTATGCTTGCCTTTTTGCCGAACAAATAATTAAAGTTAATTTTACCAAACATATTCCAACTAATGATAGTAGAGAAAGCAAAGAAGGTAAGACAAATCGCAACGAAAATACTGCCGATTTTAAGACCAACGTTAGAGCCGTTAAAAATAGTGGCAACAGAAGAAGCAACCAAATTAGACTTGTCAACGCCTTCTGGAATAGTTCCGTTAGAAAGAATACCACCGCCAGCGTATAAGGTGGAAATAACGATAAGAGCAGTAATGGTGAGAACTACGAAGGTGTCGAAGAAAACGCCAACCATAGCAGTAATACCTTGTTCGTGAGGGGTTTTAACGTTTGCTTGTGCGTGAGCGTGAGGGGTAGAACCCATACCTGCTTCGTTTGAGAAAAGACCACGTTTAGCGCCTTGGCTAATAGCAGTTTTAAGTGCGTGACCAATACCGCCACCGATAATTGCTTGTGGAACGAAAGCGTACTTAAAAATCATGCCGAAGGTTTCAGGAATGTATTGAATTCTGCAAAAGATAACTACAAGACCACCGAGAAGATAAACGATAGCCATGATAGGTACGAGTTTTTCGGTAACCGAAGCCAAGCGAGATACTCCACCAATAAATATAATTGCTGCAAGAACTGCAATAACGATACCTATAACCCAAGTAGGAATACCGGTTGCGCCGTTAACGGCTTCGCTAATGGAGTTGGATTGAACCATCGTGCCAATAAATCCCAAAGCGATTATGATAGCAACTGCAAAGAATGCCGATAAAAATTTACCAAACTTACCCTTAAACGCTTGTTTTATGTAATATACGGGACCACCGCTAACCGAACCGTCTGGGTTGATAGTACGCGTCTTTTGCGCAAGGACTGCTTCCGAATAGATGGTTGCCATACCTAAAAAGGCAATAATCCACATCCAAAAGATAGCGCCGGGGCCACCGATTAAGATAGCACCGCTCGCACCGATAATGTTACCCGTGCCTACTTGTGCGGCAACTGCCGTGGTAAACGCTTGGAAAGAAGACATACCGCTTTTTTCTTTTTTGCCGTTAAGTTTTATTCCGCCAAAAACTTTCTTCATACCTTCGCCCAAACAACGGACTTGTACGAAACGAGTTCTAATGGTATAAAACAAACCAACGCCAACTAACAAAATCAACAAAATGTAGTCGGCAAGGTAAGTGTTAACCAAACTTACGATTTTAAGTAAAAATTCTTCCATGATAAATCCTCCTACGGAATTTTTAACAAAACAAAAAGAGCCTAACCAAAAAAGGTAGGCTCAAAACAGCGATAGGACGATTACGCAAAGTAATCTAAAAAAAATGATTCTGTCCTTTTACCTGAGAGATTTGGGTGTTGCCACCACGTTGCACCTTCGGTACTCAACTGCTTTGAGATTCTCCAGAACGCCATCCGTTTACGGTCCTTATCTTTCGACACCTGAGAGTGTTACTCCTTCGGTAGGGCAAGCCCTTTTTCCGCAAACATCACACGGCAAAATATTAAGTTAACGTTATGATACCAAAAACAATCAAAAAAAGCAACCGAAAAACCACTAAAACGCAAAAATCGGTTAAAAAATATTTAAAAGGGTGGTAAATTTCTTGCAAAACGTTATTTAATATGTTAGAATATACAAGCAAAAATTCGCACCCGAAGGCATTCACGCATTCGTGTTTCCGAAAATAAAATTAACCAATCGGAAATGTTGCGTGGCAAAATTTGTCTCGGGGAGGAAAAACGGAGGAATTTTATTATGGCAGTTATCACTATGAAACAGCTCCTTGAAACGGGCGTTCACTTCGGTCACCAAACAAGACGTTGGAACCCGAAAATGAAGAAGTACATCTTCGGCGAAAGAAACGGTATTCATATCGTTGACCTTGAAAAGACGGTAGACATTATCGAAAATCAAGTATATCCTTTCGTTGTAGAACAAGCAAAACAAGGCAAGACCATTTTGTTCGTTGGTACTAAAAAGCAAGCTCAAGAAGCAATCAAAGAAGAAGCAGAAAGATGCGGAATGTACTACGTAAATTCTAGATGGCTTGGTGGTACTTTAACCAACTTCAAGACCATTAGAAGCAGAGTAGAAAGACTCAACAAACTCAACAACATGGAAAAGATGGGCGAATTCGACCTTCTTCCCAAAAAGGAAGTTATCGGCTTAAAAGCAGAAAGAGATAAGCTAGAAACCAACCTTGGCGGTATTAAGGAAATGAGAAGTCTTCCCGGTGTAATGTTCGTCGTTGACCCAGATCAAGAAGACATTGCAGTATTAGAAGCAAGAAAGCTCAATATTCCAATCATTGCAATCACCGATACCAACTGTGATCCAGAACTAATCGATTACGTAATCCCAGGAAACGACGACGCTATCCGTGCAGTAAAACTAATCGCATCGGTTATCGCAGACGCAGTTATCGAAGCAAACCAAGGCACTGAACTTGCAGTTGAAGAAACTGCACAAGAAGAAGCTAAGGCTGAATAATTAAAATATAAAGGAGATAGAAATATGTTTACTAGTAAGGACGTAATGGAACTCCGCAAAAAGACAGGCGCTGGCGTAGCTGATTGCCAAAAGGCATTAAAGGAAACCAACGGCGATATGGAAAAGGCAGTTGACTTTTTAAGAGAAAAGGGTATTGCTACCGCAGCTAAAAAGGCATCTAGAATAGCAGCAGAAGGTATTGTTGCAGCGCTTATCAAAGATAAGACCGGCGTATTAGTTGAAGTAAACTGCGAAACCGACTTCGTTGCAAAGGGCGACCAATACAAAGAATTCGTTGACGGTGTTGCACAATTCGTTTGTGATAACGAAGTTGCAGATATCGACCAATTAGTTGCAATCAAAAACGACGAAACTATCGCGGCAACTGCAAAAATCGGCGAAAAGATTTCTATCCGTCGTTTTGCAAAATTCACTAGCGAAAACGGTGTTGTTGAAAGCTACATCCACATGGGTGGTAAGGTTGGCGTATTAGTAGAAATCGAAGGTTGCACTTGCGACAGCGCAAAAGAACTTGCGCACGACGTTGCACTTCAAATTGCCGCTGCTAAACCTTTATATCTTTGCGCAGCAGAAGTTCCCGCAGAAGTAATCGAACACGAAAAGGAAATCTTAAAGGCTCAAGCACTTAACGAAGGCAAACCCGCTGCTATCGTTGATAGAATGGTAGAAGGCAGAGTTAAGAAGTATTACGACGAATTCTGTTTGCTCAACCAAGCGTTCGTTAAAGACCCAGGCTTAACTATCGAAAAGTTAGTAAAGAGCTACGGTGATAAAATGGGCAAAACTCTTTCCATCAAACGTTTCGTTAGATACGAAATGGGCGAAGGTTTAGAAAAGAAATCCAACGATTTCGCTGCTGAAGTTGAAGCTCAAATGAAGAAATAATTAAACTTATAAATAAAAACCGATTGCTTATATAAGGTAATCGGTTTTTTTATAACAAAATTTTTAAGGGTTAAACGTTAAATGGTATAGACAAAAAGCCCTAAAACGTGTATAATAGAAACAGTACTTTAAATATGTAATAATAGGAGATAACGTATGCAAGCAAAATACAAAAGAGTAATAATAAAACTCTCTGGCGAAGCCCTTGCCGGCGATAAGGGTAACGGAATAGACGAAGGCGTTTTACAAGCCGTTACCGACCAAATTATAGCAGTAACCAAACTTGGCGTACAAGTAGGTATAATCGTTGGTGGTGGTAAC
This sequence comes from Clostridia bacterium, assembly GCA_017399945.1. Classification (GTDB taxonomy): domain Bacteria; phylum Bacillota; class Clostridia; order Christensenellales; family Borkfalkiaceae; genus UBA1259. The sequence continues at coordinate 7,412 of JAFQAQ010000004.1, read as the reverse complement.
TTCTGGCGTGGCAGACAAGGAAGAGAAATGGATAGGGCTACTGCCGACCATATGGGCATGCTTGCAACGGTAATAAACGCGTTGGCCCTTCAAGACGCGCTTGAAAGAAAAGGCGCGCCTACTAGGGTACAAACTGCGCTTAATATCACGAGAGTTGCCGAACCTTATATTTTAAGAAAGGCGCTCACTCACTTAGATAATAATAGAATAGTAATTTTTGCGTGTGGAACGGGTAACCCGTATTTTACTACCGACACAGCGGCGGCCCTTCGCGCAGCTGAAATTGGTGCGGAAATGTTGCTTCTTGCAAAGAACGTAGACGGCATTTACGATTCTGATCCTAAACTTAACCCCAACGCAAAAAAACTTAAAGAAGTATCTTATAAAGATTATATTGCGCAAGGCCTAAAAGCGATGGACACCACTGCAATCACTATTTGTATGGAAAACAAAATTCCCGTTCTTGCGTTCGGCTTGTTTGAAAAAGACGCGCTCGTTCGCACGGTAACCGGCGAAGAAATCGGCACTATCATAAAATAATTTATCAAGGAGAAAATGAAAATGGCAATCGAAAACGAACAGTTTGAAGTATTAATGATGGAAACAATGGAAAGAACGGATAAAACCGTTTCAGTACTAAACGGGGAATTCGTAACGATAAGAGCAGGTAGAGCAAACCCACATATTTTGGATAAGGTGCTAGTAGATTATTACGGCACTCCCACCCCAATCAACCAAGTTGGTAACATCTCTGTTGCAGAAGGAAGAATTTTAGTAATTGCTCCTTGGGACGCTTCTATGCTTAAAGTAATCGAAAAACAACTTTTAGCAGATAATATCGGCATAACCCCTTCTAACGACGGCAAGGTAATTCGTTTGGTTTTCCCAGTGCTTACCGAAGAGAGAAGAAAGGAACTAGTTAAACAAATCAAAAAGATGAGCGAAGATTCCAAAGTAGCCGTAAGAAATATTCGTAGAGACGCAATGGACGCTCTTAAAAAGATGAAAAACAACAAAGAACTTTCAGAAGACGAACACGCAATATGCGAAAAGGACGTAGACAAGGTAATTTCTGAAAGCATCGAAAAGATAGAAAAACTTACTGCCGACAAAGAAAAGGACATTTTATCGGTATAATGGAAACGAACAATCTTCCCCATCACGTGGGGATAATAATGGACGGTAACGGAAGATGGGCGAAATCCAAAGGCAAACCCCGTTCTTACGGACATCGCGTAGGTTCTGACAACGTTGAAAGGGTTGTTACACACGCCTTTGAACGTGGCGTAAAAGTAATATCGCTTTACGCCTTCTCGTCGGAAAACTGGGCAAGACCTAAGGAAGAAGTAGACGAACTTATGCGTCTACTTAAAGTCTATTTTACTAAATTTATCAAAAAATTCACAAAAAAAGGCGTTAGGCTAAACGTAATGGGGGATATTTCAGCACTTACCCCCGAACTGCAAAAGGTAATACTAGACGGCAAGCAAAAGACGGAAAAATTCACCGAATACGTACTTAATATCGGCATGAATTACGGTGGCAGACAAGAAATCGTTATGGCTGTAAACAAACTTATACAAGAAGGCAAGCCGATTACCGTCGAGTCAATATCACAAAACCTTTATACCTTTGATATGGGCGAGCCCGACCTTATTATTAGAACGGGTGGGGAACTAAGACTTTCTAACTTTATGCTCTATCAAGGTGCGTATAGCGAACTTTATTTTACAGACGTCTTATGGCCGGAGTTTTCTCCAAAGGAATTCGACCTTGCGCTTACCGACTACGCAGGAAGAAAACGCCGTTTCGGAAAGGTACAATAGTAGAAATGAAAACAAGAGTTATCAGTGGAACGTGTTTCGTAATACTTATGGCAGGATTTTTCTTGCTTAGGGAATTCGTAAGCCCCTTGTGTTTTACGGGGCTTATTTTTTTCTTTTCAATTTGTGGTGGAATAGAAACCTCCCGTGCGATTAGTCAAAAAACAGGTGCAGTTGCGAGTTACGCTTGTTTAATTTTATCGATAATAAGCGTTCCGGTATACATGTGGCTTTCCGTCCTTTTTGAGTCAAGTATGGCATATCTTGTTTTTATAACAATAAGCCTACTTGTATTTATTTTTATAGTAATTTATACTTATCTTAGTGGCGCTGAAGAAAATAGTGCTATTGTAGGCGGACTTTGTTCCTTGTATCCTTCTGTATTTATGCTATCGTTTGTATACTTAAACGACGTTGAAGGTAGGCTTGGTTTTATTGCACTTCTACTAGTATTTGTAATCGCATCTTTAACCGACACCTTTGCATATTTTGTTGGCAGTACGTTAAAGGGTAAAAAACTTTGCCCCAAGCTGAGCCCTAAAAAGACTTGGTCGGGTGCGATTGGTGGACTATTTGGTGGAATACTTGGCGCAATTTTAATTTATTTTATTTTTAATGATTCGCTTACCCAATTTAGTTGGTGGCAGTTTATAATTATTGGTTTTATAGGCGCAATTTTAGACCAAGTTGGCGACCTTTTTGAAAGTTTTATAAAACGTTTTGCAGGAATAAAAGACATGGGCAAAATAATGCCCGGTCACGGTGGAGTAATGGATAGACTAGACGGAGTAATGTTCGTTAGTTTTGCAGTAGCCGTGGCGTTAATTATTATGTTGTAATGAAAAATATAGCATTGCTTGGCAGTACGGGTTCGATTGGCGTTCAAACGCTAAACGTATGCCGTCGCCACCCAGAAAAATTTAATATCGTTTCATTGTCAGCAGGCAACAATCAATCGCTTTTACTAGACCAAGTAAAAGAATTTTTGCCTGCCGTTGCAACCTTAGGTAAGGAGTTTGAAGGGCAACTACCAAAAAGTAATACCGAGTTTTATTTTGGCGAAGACGCTTTTTTGAAGGCAATTATCGATAAAGCGGATATAGTAGTCGTTGCGCTAGTTGGATTTAAAGGACTTTTAGCAGTATTAAAAGCCATAGAAATGGGTAAAACCATAGCGCTTGCCAATAAAGAAAGTTTGGTGGTAGGTGGCGAACTCGTAACTAAACTTGCAAAACAAAAAGGGGTTAATATATACCCAATCGATAGCGAACATTCGGCAATATGGCAAGCGTTGGGTTGTGACTATAACACTCCTTTTAACAAACTTATTTTGACTGCAAGTGGTGGCGCGTTTAGAGATTACGATATAAAGTCCCTTAAAAACGTAACGGCAAAAGACGCCTTAAAACATCCCAATTGGGATATGGGCGCAAAAATAACTATCGATTGCGCAACTATGGTAAACAAAGCCTTTGAAGTAATCGAAGCAAAATGGCTATACGGAGCGCCTTACGATAAGATAGACGTAATAATTCATAGGGAAAGTATCATACACTCTATGGTAGAGTTTTTGGATAGTTCAGTGATAGCGCAAATGAGTTATCCGTCAATGGAACTGCCGATAAGTTTAGCCCTTTCCTATCCGGAACGCATAACGACCGACATAAAATCACTTGATTTTGCCACCATAAAAAGCCTTACTTTTACGGGTATGGATAAGGCAAAATACCCTTGTTTTGACTTGGTGTTAAAATCAGCAAAAGCAGGCGGAACGGCAACTGCAATTATAAACGGAGCAAACGAAGTTGCCGTAAAACTATTTTTGCAAAACAAAATTTCTTATTTGGATATATTTAAGGCGTTAGACGGTGCGCTTAATGCCATTGAGATAGAAAGTATAAAAGATGCGCAAACGTTAATTTCAGCCGATAGGACGGCAAGGGAATACGTTAAATCATTATTTGGAGTTTAATGAACAATAACTTATTAGCGACCTTTGGTGGCGTAATGACAACAATTGGATACGTACTATTGGCAATATTAATTTTGCTTGTTATGATAACCGTCCACGAATTTGGGCATTATATAGCAGGCAAAATTTTTAAGTTTAAAATCAACGAATTTGCCATAGGTTTCGGTCCGAAAATATTTAGCAAAACCAAAAAGAACGGGGAAAAATTCAGTTTAAGGGCACTGCCTTTGGGTGGTTTTTGCGCCTTTCACGGAGAAGACGAACAAGATGATGACCAAGACTCCTTTAACTCTCACGCTCCGTGGAAAAGGATTATAGTTCTAATTTCCGGCGCGCTTATGAACTATCTTTTCGCCTTAATTTTAATAATAATCACCTTTTCGGTTTATGGCGACGTTGCGCTTATGACTTATAACGTAGACCAACCACCAAGCGCAATTTACACCCAAAAAAATAGTTTTATATCAAGGGATATAATACTAAAAGCCCAAGGTAAAAACGTTTATCTAACCACCGATTTAATGAAAGCAGTTTCAGGCAAAAAAGCAGGGGATAGCGTATCTTTTACTATATATAGGGACGGCAAGGTGCAAGAGATAAACGTTTTACTCCGTGCAAACACCAACTTTAACAACGTAGAACAAATAGACGTGTTGTATAACGCCTTGGGAATTTCTTATGAAATGGATGCTCAAACGGGGCAAATAACCAAATCCGGATTATACACCACGGGCGTTAGATACGGGTTCTTTCAAACGATAGGAAGAAGTGTGGAATATTCCGTCAAGATAGCGGGAACGATATTCACCGTTTTAGGTCAACTAATCACGGGCAGTCTAGGTCTTTCTGCAATGGGTGGCACGGTAACCACCATTTCCGTAACGGCAACGGCGATAAAAGTTGGTGGGATAAGAAACCTTCTTAACATAGCGTCGTTTATAGGTGTAAACCTTGCAGTGTTTAACTTGTTGCCAATTCCGGCGTTAGACGGTTCAAGGGTGGTGTTTACCTTGTTTGAATGGATATTCAAAAAACCTATAAACAGAAAAGCCGAAGGGGTAATTCATACGATAGGACTTATCTTATTGTTGATTTTTGCAGTAGTTGTCGACCTTCAAAGGTGTTTTTAGGGTGATATAACAAAAAATAATACAAAAGATTAAAAATTTTTATAAAAAATGTTTTCCAAAAATACAGGGTATATGCTAAAATATATAAGAAAATAAAGCAATCTAAACGGAGGAAAGTATTATGGCAATCAAAAATGCGTATTTACTTGATTTATTACAAAGAGTAGAAAAAAGAAATCCCAACGAACCAGAATTTCTTCAAGCAGTAACCGAAGTATTATCTACTTTGGAACCCGTTATTGAAAAAAGGCAAGATTTAGTTGACGCAGGCGTACTAGAAAGAATAGTAGAACCTGAAAGACAAATTACTTTTAGAGTACCTTGGGTAGACGACAACGGCAAAATGCACGTTAACCGTGGTTACAGAGTTCAATTCAACTCTGCAATCGGTCCTTTTAAAGGTGGTATAAGACTACACCCATCGGTATGCCCCAGTATTATGAAGTTCTTGGGTTTTGAACAAGTGTTCAAAAACAGTTTAACCACACTCCCAATGGGTGGCGCAAAAGGTGGTTGTGATTTTGATCCTAAGGGTAAGTCAGACAACGAAATTATGAACTTCTGCCAAAGTTTTATGACCGAACTTTATCGTCATATCGGCGCTGATTGCGACGTACCTGCTGGCGATATCGGCACGGGCGCAAGAGAAATCGGTTATATGTTTGGTCAATATAAAAGAATTACCGGTCAATACGAAGGCGTTCTTACCGGCAAGGGCTTAACTTATGGTGGAAGCCTTGCAAGAAAGGAAGCAACCGGTTTCGGTCTTTGCTATTTCACTAACGAAATGTTAAAAGCAAACGGCACTTCTTTCGAAGGTAAAACCGTTTTAGTATCCGGTTCTGGCAACGTTGCAATTTACGCATGCCAAAAAGCAACCGAATACGGCGCAAAAGTAGTTGCTATGTCCGATAGTAACGGTTATATTTACGATAAGGACGGCATCGATTTAGACGCAGTTAAACAAATCAAGGAAGTTGAAAGAAAGAGAATTAAAGAATACCTTTCCTATCGTCCTAACGCAGAATATCACGAAGGTTGCAAAGGCATTTGGACAATTCCTTGCGACATCGCACTTCCTTGCGCAACTCAAAACGAAATCGACGGCGAAAGCGCAGCAATTCTCGCTAAAAACGGTTGTAAGGTTGTATCAGAAGGTGCAAATATGCCTTCTACTCCCGAAGCAATCGAAACTTATTTTGCAAACAACATGCTTTACGGCCCAGCAAAAGCAGCAAACGCAGGTGGCGTTGCAACTTCTGGTCTAGAAATGAGCCAAAACTCTTTAAGACTCTCTTGGTCGTTTGAAGAAGTAGACGAAAAGCTTCATAACATTATGATAAGCATTTTCAATGCATGCGACAAAGCGTCAAAAGAATACGGCATGGAAGGCAACTACATGGCAGGCGCAAACATTGCAGGCTTTATCAAAGTAGCCGAAGCAATGAAAGCCCAAGGCAACGTATAATAACGTTTAATCATTTAACTAAAAACCCCCCGACAACTGTCGGGGGGTTATATTATTCCTTTGTTATATACAATATTTGACAACGTAATTTGTATATCGTATTGACAACGCGCTTAACCCAATGTTAAAATTTAATTACAAAAGAAAAAGGTGCTTAAATATGTGGAAAGATTTTCTAAGAAGAAGCTTTGACGGTTTAATAATTATGGTGGCTTTCGGATTATTGCTGTATGCTATCGTTGGTTCTATTGCTTGTAATCGACAAAGAAAAAATGATATGGAAAAAGCCTATTACAAACAATATATGCAATCAATTCCCGTAGACGAAGAAGGATACGAATTGTCATTTGAAGATGGAATATTGGCGATAAGTTATAGGCGCATTGAAAAAACAGTGTTGAATGATGGAGAAACGACACTCGAGTATAGAATTAATGATGGATTATATCTAATACATAATGAAGAAGAGAAAGAGATTGGGTTTAGCTTTCTTTTGGGAAACAGTGAAAAGTTTCGTAAGATAGCCTATCTTTGGGACGAATACTGGGGAACTCCTTTGGAGGAAAGAGTTACTAGCTTGAGTGTTTACGGTTCGCTTTTAGTTTCAACCGACGGGGTAGACGTATATTATATTTATAAATATAGACTAACATGGGATTCGTCAGCATCTGGGAACCTTGAGCCAACTTTATTTAGATATGATATTTCAGAAGATAAAGTATACTATTTGGGACATTATCCAGATTTTGAAAAGGAACAAGGCTTAAAAGACGTTAGAATATTTAAGAATAATTAATAGCCGAGAAGGAGAGAAAAAGGGTAAAAAATTTAGGATTAACCTTTTTAATAAAAAACCCACGGAATTTTCCGTGGGTTTAATTGTGTAAACAATAAACCCCCAGATAGTCTGGGGGTCCAGTAAAGGTTTACCGTTGAGTAAAATCCTCCGTTTGTGTATAATAAAAGTTGCGACCTGCCAGTTGCAACCAATAAAACAAACGGAGGATTTATGAAAAAAG
>JAFQAQ010000013.1 GCA_017399945.1 Clostridia bacterium | reverse complement strand
TACTATTTGTTGGTCGTATATGTGCGTATGTGGTAGTTCTTTTCCTCCACAAGCTGCAAGCGTAAACATACACATACATGTTGCAAGAATCGTTATTAATATTGATAAGATTTTCTTTTTCATAAATCCTTCTCCTTTTCAGCATAATAAAAAAGTGTCGTTCCTAAACGGAGCGACACCTGTAAAGTGCCTTACCGCTTAGTTGCGACACTATTGATTAAAATATAAAACTTAGAAATAAGGTTTTTATTTAACGCAAATAAGGTACACTTTACCCAAAGTATACTCATTTCCAAATTTCATATTCAATAATGTCGCAAGCATATATTACCACTTTTTTTAATAAATGTCAACAAAACGCAAATGTTTAAACAAAAAACCAAATTTGGCAGTTAGGCGTGTGCTTGTCTTGATACAAGCGGCGTCGCTTCGCTCCGCCGAGACAAGCACACGCCTAAAACTGAACAGAAAGGCTATAAAAAAATGAAAAGCATTACACCGACGAGTGGGGTTGCGCGCTGAACCGCTGGCGCAATTTCCCACAAATCGTCGTGTGTGTTAATTTGCTTTTCTCATTTCCTTTATAGTTTCTTTATTTACAGTTCCCATTAGCGTTCCTTCGTCCCAACACTTGAAATCGTCGAACAGCAGAAGTTTCTGGTTGTCAACACCTATTGGGCAAGCGATATCTTCATCCATAATATCCGATATAAAATACTGTGGTAAACCCCTAGAATAAACAATTTTTTCACCCGTTTTCTCTATATATTTCATTAAATAAGCCAATGCTTCACCCATACGCCCTTTATCTTCTATTTCTTCAAAATCACTACGCCCATACTTTTCATTAAAATACGTGTTTTGCATAGTTATCTGCCTTTTATGTGTCTTAAAACTGTAATCGTTTACAGGAATAAGTTTCCCCGGCATTGTTCCACTTGGTATATAGAAAACTCCGTGAAAATGCAAACGTTTCTTTTCGGGAGAACGTTCCCATACCCCTATATATCGCCACCCCTTTCTATTCGCTAAATGATAAAAGCAATTTTTTAACACTTTCTTAAAACTGTCTTCACTATGCTTTTTATCATCATAAGTAAAAGTGCAAAAATAATTAAATTCTTGTAAGTTCGCCTTTCTGGTAAGCCTTATTCTCCTTGCTATTAAATTCCGTTGTTTCCGTTCTAAATTGTCATCAACATATCTTTCCGTATCTTCTATAGTCTTAAACAATGCTTTCATTCCGTCAATAATAACTTGTCGCCGTTCCTTTTTCTTAAGTTCCAAAGTTTCCCTATAAAACTGCTCAAATAACGCCTTCTTTGTAGTCTTTTTACCTTTACGTTTTACTTTTTTTATAACAGGTTTTAATTCACCGTCAACAAACTCTACTTCTTCCAACACGTGCCCGTTTGATAATGTTAGCATTGACGGTATTTCATCATATTCTGGAATAATCTCATTCTTATCATTAACTACTATTTCTTTTTCTATCTTTAATGCTTTAGGCTTTTTGGGGCGTTCAGTATGTGGAATCGCTATATAGTGGCTACCGTCGTAATATACTTTCGTTTCACCATAAGCCATAAGTAAAAACTCTCCTTTATTTAGTTTTAAGAAGCCTGTTCTTCGTCAACACCTTTGTATAAAGAGTTCATAAAATAACTGTTTTGTAATTTTAATTCTTCAACAGTTGCTTTCTCTCCCATATACTCTAGGTAATCACGTAAACCGACTTTTGTCTTTTTCGCCATATCGTTAAAGTAATCACTAAAACAGTCCGTAGAAAACCTTTTGCTATATATTTTTTTGTTCATAATAAAATACTTTTTCTTTTCTATTCTGCCATCAAACGTTCCACGTTCTTTCTCTATATACGAAACGCTATATCCATACTTGTTATAAATTTTTGCGTTACGCTTAAAAAGCCAAGAAGCAACGCTTTTTAGCAAGTGAACAAGTAAAGTATTATCGCCCCGTCTATATCTAAAATCATAGTATAACCCTATAAACCTATCAAAAACTAACTCTGTTAGCATTTCTTCAAAGATATAAAACGGCAATGCAAGTCTTTGACTACCGGACGCAACAATAGTTATAACGTCTGATAAATCTCTTGCATCCGCACCCCAGCTTTCTGGTCGCTGTTCGTCCGTAAACACTTTAACGAAAGGAAAATTATCTACCGTAGCACTATGCCTGCACATTTTAAGCCAACTGTTAAAAAGGTCATTCTTCTGATTAGTTTCATCCGTCTGCTTTTTAACATCTCTTAACTCTAAATTGTTTCCACGTTCTTTACCGACTTCGGTAATAACAACTACCCCAAACTCAAAACTACCTGCGTTAGGGTTGTTTTCAATTACCTTCTTGCCTAGCCTTAACACGTCAAAGTCTAATATATGGGCGTGGTGTCCCCCGTCCATGGTTTCGTTCGGAAAGAAGTCTGTAGCCCACATAGGAAAATTACCTTCGTCTAAAAGAACGTTATCTTCCCTTATAGAGTAGTTCGCAACCATTAAACTGCTTTCTATTACATAAATGAAATACAGTTGTGCGTATATACTTAAAATATCAAACAAATGCCATATACGAAGTCCGTCGTCATAGGTCATACCATACCTTTTAATATCGTATCCGTATAACCGTTTCTTCTCATCACCGTTTCGTTCATACCTTTCCCTTTTCTTGTTTATCCACTCTTTAACTGTTGCTAAATTATATACAGTTCCATAGTCCATACAATTTCGTAAATCCATCTCAAAACTTATCCACGGGAAATATGGAAACTTCATATCATTTTTCCTTAACAACTCAAATGCTTTCTGCCTAAACATTACTTCTTGCGATAACGCCATATCCGTTATTATGGTGGTTTTTTTACGCCCCATAGAACCACAAGTCATTGAAACTATCGGGAGTTCGTTTATAAACCCACAATTTCGTGCTTCAAGTCGTCTTAATTTTGATATCGCCAACTTGTGTCTAAATCTTCCAAATAATATAAGCGCAACAAAAAGCAAAACCCACCACGGAAACGTCGTTAAAAATACTTGTAAATCTATAAATAATTTACAAATTTGTATGTATAACGTATCAAACTTGAACGACACGAAGAAGTAAAAATAATATGCAAAAAATGCCACTATAATCGTTGCAAGATTGAGTTGTATTCCCCATAAAATAAGCCATAATATCCATATAAATCTGTGTCTTTTTAGAAAACAAATATATGATAATACTAACCTTTTTATAGGTTGATAAGTTGTTTTAGTTATCCACTTAAAAACCCTTAACGGAACAGTATCTTTGTTATGCTTTACATTGTTGCTTTTGTATATCCTTTTTAGCGCTAAAATAAGTATTAAAATGCTTGGAATCGCTATTACCAAAACCTTTAACAAAACCATACAAATATCGCCTAATAACATACCATAAGCAGCAAGGTTTTCTTTGCTAACAAGCATTGAAAAATAAGTTCCTGCCTGCGTCTTAAAAGCTTCAAAATCTTCGGGTAAAACAATATTCCACTCCATTACCCCTGAATATTCATTTACTGTCGGTATAACGCTATCTGTTAGTCCTAAAACTCTAACAAAAAAGAATTTTATAGACACCCACAAATCGCCTAAACTTTCAAATAAACGCATATATGAAGAACCGAAGTGGAATATGCCGAGATATATAAAATACAAAGATAATGCTATCGTTAAGAGTATGTTAAATACTCTTAATTTTTTCATAATGCCTCCTTTATCGCTAATTTGTAGTTAATCGGCTACCTGTAAAAATTAGATAGCAGACAACTACGACCACAACGATAAGAAGAAGTATTGCTAATACCCTTTTTATCGTTTTCAACTTTACTTTTCCTCCTTCTTTTTCTGTTTCTTTTTAGACAACTTTTCTAGTTCCTTAAGTTCCTTTTCTTCTTGTTTTTTCAACTCTTTTTCAGCCTTTTTCTTTTCCCTACGTTTCTTGACACCCTTACCAATAGCCTTAAAAAGCATACCTATTAACTTAAATGGTAATAAAATTAGCCATATTAAGAAGTTAATTATGTAAGGTAAAACAGGCCATAGAATTATTACTAAAAGTATTATCGCTAACACTATTAGTAATATCTGCCACCACGCTAACCCACTATTATCTGGAATGGTAATATCGTTATAAATGTCTATAGGACTGTTTACAACGGGAATTACCGTATATACCCCTTCTTTATTAAAAGTAAGTTGTATAATATCGAAATTCATAAATACGCTTTCTTGAACTATGTAAGTATCTTTGCCGTATTGCCCGCTTAAATTTTTGCCTTTATAACCGTCATAAGCCATAACAGGTAAATTCATATAATCGGTCTGTGCAAATCTGAACAATACAACCGTTTTATCTGCTTTGGTAGATTCGTCGTAAAAGTTTCTAAAATCTTCTAACGCTTCCTCTGAACCATCTATTAAAAGTGTTGATGAGAGATTATCTCTAGCCATATCTTCAGCCGTAACGATTTTTATTGGTGATATGCCTTTATAACTTTGGTCCACGTCGTTAGGACCTAAACCAAATAACCCTGCAAAAAACTTAAACCAACCATTATGAGTTTCGTCATAACTTAACATATCGAAAGTATTATCAGCATCAAAATCAACTAGTTTATGGTGGATATCATCTCCCACATAACTTACAGCCGTTCTGTCTTCTGATAACGTCTTTTCAAACAAGTCGTGACTTATCGTTTTCCCCGGAACGTTTATATATCCGTCAGTAAAACTCTTGTCATAAGTTTCTATATATGTTTGTAAACGCTCTGCCGATAAAACGTAATTTGCAATGGCACTTCCGTTTGTTGAAAACAAATAAGAAATACGTTTACAAGACTCATTTACAGCAGTAGTATAATCGCAGTTATACGCCCAATCATATTTATCATAGTGTCCGCTACCGCCTACCATCTGTTGATAACCCGTATATAGTTGTAAAGCATGGTCTTCGCTTTCATAAGTATATTTACCTAAATATGGATAAAGCATATTGTAAACGGTGTCATTACTTGTAATACAAATAGGTGTCGTTTCATACTCGTACCATTCTGCCTTTATACGCTGCAACTTCCCGTATTCTTCAAAGAATCTATTAGGAACTGCAAAATATACGCTTGTTAAATCGTGTCTATGATTACGTTCATATTCGCCCGTTCTGTAATAAGTGCTATATGTGTCTAACGTAATTGTTTCTAATTGATTTACCTCACACGTTAAGTTGCTTTCTGCGTCAGCATCAGGTCCATACCCTTTTGCATAACCCGTAAATAAATACGTTCCACCTACACCATATTCAGTTGCCAAATTGCTACCATAAGTCACTAATTCAACCCCTGATATATCATAACGGCGTTGATTACTATTAACCCTATCGTTAAAATATTTGCCGTTTATCTGCCTGTCCACAACCTTAAATTTATAGAATAAATTTTTATAGTTGCTTTCTTCAGATTTAGAGCAAAACTCTAATGTAAACTTTTCATAATCACTAGGCTTACCGTTACTATCGTAGGCTGTTGCCATTTGTATCATATTCGCTTTGGATTTAGTATCTAGGTTCTTCCCCGTAGGGTTATATAGGTAAACATATAAACCATAGTTGTCTTGCATATTAGCTTTGAACGAATAGCAATATTCTACAAAATTTATAATCTTTACTTTGTCATCTACTACCGAGTATGGATAATCTAAAATATTAAACCCTTCGCTACTTTTTAAGTCGTCTAAAACGTTAGTTTCATCAAAACTTACTTCTCTTTCGGAAGCAAAGGCTTTAGTGGGTTGCACCACAGTAGAAAACAGAGTGCAAACCACCAATACCAAAGCGATTATGCAAAAGAGAAGTTTATTTCTTCTCCCTGCATACATCAAAATACAATCACCTCCTTATCTAGTTCAATTCCCGTTACCTTTTCTGGAACGGAGAAATTAAGTAATACACTTGATTCACCATCATAAGAGTAAACTATAAGCATAAACATATTTTCGTAAGAATATTGACTACAATCTTCCACAACATTATTAGGGTAAATTGCTTGCAATATTTCCGTTAGATTTCCTTTCGGCTTAATCGTAAAAGTATTTTCGCCATACTCTACGTCAAACCCGTCGGTTAAATCTTTTTCTGCTTGATACGAATATAAATATTCGTCCACCTTAAAATCGAAGTCCTTACCTGCAAGTTTATTTGGCACTACTTTAACGGAATAACCACTAACGTTCTCACCGCCAAAAGTATATTTGACTTTAACTGTTAATGGTTCGTTTACCGTCATTTCAAAGCCACTAGAACTTGTCATTACTTCTTTACCGTTGCACTCTACTGAAAAGGTTTTTATTCCCCCCGTAAAGCCATTGGTATAATAAGCAAGGAAACCGATTGCGCCTACTACTATGAGAAGAATCAAAATATAAGCTATAACTTTACCGATTTTTCCTTGTTTCTTTGCCATAAGTCACCTCTTAAAACAATAGATTTCCCGTAACATTAACTGATGCTACAGCCGTTTTATCAAGATTAAGATAAATAACTTTTACTACGCCAGAAGTCGGTTCTTTAACGGTTAAACCAATCTTACAATCTTCAGTTATTTCTTTAACTTTATCAGAGTAATATCTAGTTCTACCACCGTCAATGTTGGTATATTTTTCATAGTATTCGTCTATTTGTTTACCACCCGTTGTAATAGTTGCAACACCGTTGCTATATTCAACAGTTACAAACTTATCAAGCATAGTATTAAGTGCTACAGTTTCTTCGTTTTCCCAAGACCAAGTTTCTGCCCAATAATCGTAGCTATAAGTTCCTTTAGTAACGCTACCTGTGCACCATAAACTTACTTCAAGAGTTTTATAATCGTCGCCTAACTGATTAAAAGGGTTAATTGCAGCAACGTTAAAAGCATAAGAGCCGTTAAGCCCTAAAGTATAATTTGTGCCGTCATTAGCAACAATCGTATCAATAGTTATTTCAGTAGGAACACCTACGAAAGTAACGATACAATCTGCCGTATAACCACCCTCTTCAGTAGTAACAGTGACAATAATATTTCCGTCAAACGGAGCATAGCAAGTAACGTCAGCATAAGTCTGATTATCAGCATTAGGAGATACTGTAACATAATTAGATACGTCTTCAGTATTTTCACTTTCCCACTTTACAGACCAACTAACATTTTTATTTTCAGCCGTAGATGGTAATACCTGTGCGTATATGGTTTTTGTTGCCGTATTGGTCGTTTGCGAATACGTCATAGCCGTTAAAGAAAAAAGTTTTACACCTTTTGTATTAACAAACTCCGTATCAAAACCACCATTATTTACACTTGCCTCTTGTTCTTGCTTAACGGGTTCTTCCGTTCTTACTTTAGGTGTTAAATATCCTAATAAAATTCCTGCAAGCGTAGCACCTACAAGAAAAAATGCTATAAGTGTTAAAACCCACTTGATTTTGTCAGAAGACTTGTGTTTATTTAATTCATTATTCATAAATTATTCCTCCTTAAAATTCCATTTCAGTATTATCAACCGTAATACCCGTAACTACTGATTCGTCAAAACGAAAGACAAACGCCTCTTTATAACCAGATACAGTTTCTTCTACCCAAACCTTAAAGTAACAGTCATCTACGAAAGAATAGAATTTGTTAGTATAACCGGTAGTTCTGCCACCGTCCATTCTTTGCGAAGACTCATAGTAGCTTTCTATAGTTTTAATAGTGTTTACTGTTAATTTTCCGTTAGCGTAAGAAACGGTTATAAAACTATCTTTTAGCGTATCTAAAGCAACGTCATTTAACGTTTGTTCCCACCATTTGTGAGTGCCTGTTTGGTTGTAATATTCCATATTACCAAGTTTTACTGTTCCAACGCCTTCTACAGTGCAAACAACTTGATTGAATTGACTTCCGACTTGGTTAAATACGTTAGATAACGTAACATCAAAAGTATAGGCTTGACCTACACCAACTCTATACTCTCCAGAAGTAGGCGAAATAGTTCCACTAATAGCTATATCGCTAGGTTGCCCCGTAAAAGTAACAATACAACTTGCACTATAACCGTTTTCTTGCGTAGTTGCAGTAACAATAATGTTGCCACTAAACTTTTGATAACAAGTTACAGTTGCTACATTTGAACCCGCAGATGTAGGCGTAACGGTAATATAGTCGCTTACGTTTGACGTGTTAGTAGAATCGCCCCACTCTACAGACCAATTTACCTTTTGATTAGCCGCACTAGCTGGTAAAACCGTTGCCGTTAACGTCTTACTTGCTGAATTGTTTGTTTGCGAGTATGTAGTAGCTCTGCTCATAGCGAGTTTTACATACGGGCTATTGTTTACTTCACCGATAAAATCGTTAGAAGCAGTATTCATACTTCCCGTTTGTTCAGTAGGTGCAATAGGCTTTTCTTCCTGTTTTTGATTTTCACTTATACAAGAACTAATAAGTGGAGCAAAAACACCTATAAACAATACGATTAAAGATATAAAGACTATTATCCACTTAACTTTGTCTGATTTTTTATGTTGTTGTAATTCATTTTTCATATAATTTCCTCCTTAAATCTGTTTGCCTTGTTTGTTGTATTGCGTAATATACTTATCGGAACGGTATCGGTTTTTCATACCTTTACTATAACCGTAAGCAGCCGCAAGTCTAGAACCAAAACGTTTAGGAATGTTATACGCATCATCCCAACCTTTAGAATAACCTTTGTCGTATGACGTGCGAATATCATCTCTCCACTTGTTTTTTTGTTCCTTTTCTTTAGTTTTTTTACCAACGTAACCGTTGGCATAAGTTGTTGTTGAACTCATAAATTACCTCCAAATTTTTATTTAATATAAAAACTGCGACTTGGGGGCTTTTACACCACCGCAAGCCGCAGAAACGGTTGTTTTTTAGTGCTTATTTTTATTTAACAAGCATATTAAGTAAAGCCTTGTCTGAATTACGATAAGGTTTAACCGAACATTCGTAAACTTCGCCGGTTGCTTCATCTTTAGTGAATACGGCATAAGTATTACCCGAAATAACGCCACCCTTTTCGTCCTTAATTTCAAAAGGCGTAATCTTAAGCTCTGCTTTCATAGCGTCGCCGAAGACTATATCAAGAACGGTATAACCGCCTTTATCAGGGGGAATAATAGCAACTTTTACATCCCTACCCCTTACTTGTCCTTTAATGAAATACGAAAAATACGTCTTTTCGTTCTTTTCAAATGTTTCTCTTTCTACCATAATGTTCTGTTTCTTCGACATAATATTTTTTTCTCCTAAAATTTAATAATTAAGCACCTTTCTTTCTAGAAATTGCTCTTGCTTCGGTTTTAGATTTCCCTTCAGCGATTGCTTTGTGATACTTGTAAGCACCTGCATGGTCTGACTGTGCTAAAAGATAGCCAGAACGGAAGCCCTTATTGTAATCATCAAGCGGTTCGTCCTTTTTAGGACCTCTTGCATGGACCATACTTTTCCTTTCTTTAGCGTAACCCTCTGCACGCTTGGAAGGAGTCATCCATTTCCTTTCGTTGCTGTTGTAATTAGTATTTTTGTTTGCCATAATAAAAAATTTTCTCCTTTTAATAAATTTAATAATGATTTTGCCCGTAGTTCAGATAGCACAACGCCCGTGTTGCCGTTAGCCAAGCGTTAAAATTTAATATTTAATTGTTGTTTTCAATGCTAATAGGGAATTATTTATAAAACACTACGTTTCCTGCGACCTACTTTTGGAAGGTGGCCACCTTTATCTAACGTCAGTCCACAAGTTCATAGTCGGTTATCACCAACCCTATTAGAATTGTGTTTATAAAAAGCATTTTTCGCTTTTATTACTTTTCGTATCTACGGGTGTAGCTTGTAGATGGTAAGCGTTTACCGTTGATATACGTTCTGTCTGCAAAGATTTGCTCATATTGTTTATCACGACTTTTAGTCCTTTCGTAGAACACGTCGTTACTGAAAACAAGAGTTTCCCCGTTATCCGTTCCCTCAACCGATATATCTTGTTTAACGATATATTTTTTAGTGCGATAAACGTTTACGGCATCCTTACAAAAGTCTGGAACACTACAAAACATCAGCTTCATCCTCCTTGTTTAATTCTTTTACAAAAAAATCGCAAAGTTGTTTGTTTAGGCGAGAAACATAATAATAATTTATCCCCCAATCTTCAGCTACAACCGATAGCGAATTATTGTTGACATATAACGAAACGTAAAGGTCGTAAAACTTAATAGAACCACGCCTTATAACTTTGTTATATCTTGCAACCAATTTACATACGTCCGATTCCCCAACCAATACAGATATCTTTTCAAAGTCCTTTATTTTCGAGTAATAATATTTAATTTCGCTCAAATCTTCTTTTACTTTCTTTATCGTTTTCATTTCTTTACACCACCGTTTCTACCGAAACTTCTTAAAATCGTTTCTAATACCTTTACCTGTTCACCGGTTGCAACACCCTTTAATTCTTCTAAAACTTCAAACTGCTTTGCCGTTAAATACCTTTCATATAAATCAAAACCGTCTTGAACATATACGCAACCCGTTGGTCCTGTTTTCGTATCAATAGGGTAAGAACACGAAAGCACTTGAATATCGTTTTCAATAGTTCTACGAGTAACGTCAAATTCAAAAGCTAAATTTTCAATTTTCTCTGACCTACGCATATTTAATATTTCAATAATGCGTTGACGACGTTCAATCGTGCTTTTCATATTCTCACCTCCTTTGCCGTTGTTATGCCTGTATTCTAGAACCTATTTACGAAGCCTAATTTCGTAAATTAAAAACTTTTTTAATTTTTTTGAAAATTTTTTTTGAAACGAAAAAAGCCCCCGACAACCAGACTGCAAAATATTGCAATCTAATTATCGAAGGCTTCACAATTTACTCGGCTCACTCTTACGATTTTAAGTATTGGTCTTTCAAGGGCTTACGAAGCGACTCACGTCCTACCGCCTTGTAGTCTAATATACTGTTTATTTAGTTGTAGCTTATAACTTCTTCTCCTGTAGGGGCATAAATATCTTCAACAATGTGCCGCCTACTTTTTTGTTGGCTTACATAACGTGTATGGCAGAACGGACATTCAACCTTTAGTAAACCATCTGCATTGCGATACCCCATTATCTTTTGACCGCAGTTCCTACAATACCCCAAAACGGGTGTGTTCTTCTCTTGATACATACATATCTACCCTCCTTCTTCCCGTAAACATAACGGTTTATATTTATTAAACTTTCATTGTGTGGTTGGGAACTCCATCACGAAAGCATAATACCGAATCTGTTTCTATTTATATAATGTTTTAATAGCAGGGTTCATCTAAAAAGCCGACACAAAAACTTTTTAAATTAAGTTTGCTAAAAATATCACCACATATTAACAAGCCAAAAACACAAAATCTTGCCACTATGCCGTATAACCTTTTCGCACGCATAGTCTAACACACTAATTATGACAACTACTGTCATATTAAAAAAATTATTTAACCTTTTTATAAAAACTAAAAATAAATTGCCTTTCTTGGTAGTGGTTTTTTCGTATCATAAGCCCTCCCCTTTTAACTGTCAAACGTCGTCTAAAAGATTGACCTATTATATATTGATTAAAAAACAATCTTTTTTCCTTTGGTTTGACAGCGGGAAGGTCTTATGATTTTCGTTAAGTGCGAAAGACAATTTATATAAATAAGTTAAAAAGGTTCAAATCAATATTAAATCTAGTGCAAAAAATGTCAAAAATATTTAGGTTTTTTGCAAAAATGCTGATTAAAAGTGCAAGTTGATTGCTAACACTCTTATTTAATTTTATGAAACAATCTATTCAAGAAAATTAAATTTGAGAAAATTGGCGTATAGCAAAAATGACAATCTAATAATTTATAGTTGCATTTTCTGGGCGTAATACGTTCCTTCTTTGGACGTAGTGCGCTCTTTTTCTCTCTATAGGAGAAATATGAAAATAAAGAAAGAACTAAAAATTATCACAAAAGGCAAAATTGATGTTTTTAAGTTAAGCGAAACCGAACAAAACTTATTTTTTAATTCGCTTTTAACTAATATTTTAGAAATTTTTAACAAAACGGAAAAAGGAGATTAAAAATGAAAACAGCTGTAATTTATGCTAGATATTCTAGTGAACGACAAACCGAGCAGTCTATTGAAGGACAAATTCACGTATGCTCCGACTTTGCCAAGAGAAACAATATCTTAATTATTGATACTTACATTGACAGAGCAATGACAGGAACAAACGATAATCGTAAGAGTTTTCAAAAAATGCTAAAGGATAGTGCCAAAAAGGCGTGGGATTATGTTATTGTTTATAAACTTGATCGTTTCTCACGTAATAGATACGAAATGGCTATTCACAAGAAGACATTAAAGGATAATGGAATTAAGGTTCTATCAGCAATGGAAAACATCTCCGACACTCCCGAAGGCATTATTTTAGAATCGTTGCTTGAAGGTATGGCTGAATACTACTCTGCTGAACTTTCCCAAAAAGTTAAACGTGGTATGAAAGAACTTCGCAGAAAGGGTAATTCAATGGGCGGTTATTTGCTTTACGGTTTTAAGAAAGATGGCAAAAAATATGCAATAGACGAAGAAAAAGCCGAAATAGTTAAATTTATTTTTAACGAATACGCTAAAGATTCTTCTATAAGGGATATTTTGGCTATATTAGAACAAAAAGGTATTACTAACAACCGTGGTAAACCATTTACTGAAAATACCGTTTATAAGATGCTTTGCAACTCTAAATATATCGGTGTATTCTATTGTAACGGCGAAGAAAACAACAACACTTTCCCGCCTATAATTACAAAAGATATATTTGACGTGGTTCAAAAAAGAATAAACGCTAATAAATATGGTAGCAAAAGCAATAAAGAAAAATATCTTTTACGCAATAAACTATTCTGTGGTTATTGTGGGCAAACAATTACCGCTGAAACAGGAACGTCACACACCGGCAAGGTGCTTTGTTATTATAAATGTTTCGGCAAAAAGAAGAAAAACGGTTGTCAAAAAGAACTAATACGAAAAGATATCCTTGAAGAACTAGTAGTTGACACGATTGTTAAAACGTTTGATTCCGAAACAATAAACAAAATAGCAGATACTCTATTAAAAATTTATTCTGACCGTTCTGATACAAATAAAACTATTGCATTATTAAAAAAGGAAAAGCGAGAAACAGAAAAAGCCATTGATAACTTTCTTATAGCAATAGGAAAAGGCGTTGTTACAGAGTCAACACAAAAAATGCTTACTAACCTTGAAACAAAACTCAATAATCTTAACGAGCAAATAACTATTGAAGAAACAGCATTAAACTGTCAAATTTCTAGAGAAGATATTCTTCGCCACTTTACAGTTGCAGTTAAGAAAGATCCTGCTGTAATGATAAATCTTCTAATAGATAAAGTTATCTTATACGACGATAAAATTGAAATATACTATAAAAGCCTTACAAACAAAAGTCCCGACAAACGTCAGGACTTTTTAATTTATAACAATGAAATATATTACGACAAAACAAGGGTGGTTAAAAATCTTTATATAACACAAACCAACCATAAAAAAGTTGTATTGAAGTTATTACAATTTATAGCCGCCTAAAATAAAAAAGATAGAAAAAACCGTCTGATTTGACCTGCTGAGGTTCAAATTAGACGGCTAGTGGTTGCGGGGAGGGGATTTGAACCTCCTGACCTTCGGGTTATGAGCGAGTCCAAAACCACTATTTTTTTGCTCAATAAAACTTTTTAAGTATCGTTAAAATCATTAGAGATTTACTTGCGATTTCAACATGCATAT
>JAFQAQ010000012.1 GCA_017399945.1 Clostridia bacterium | reverse complement strand
TGGAGCGCGCCGAGGACCTAAGGGCAGAGGGCAAAAGCGAAGAGGAAATATATACTATTTGTATCGAAAGCTTGGGTGATTATACCGAGTCGATTAAGGCACTAAAAAGGCACCCGTTTGCGGTGTTCAAGGACGCCAAATTACACAGAGGACTACTTGGAGTAATATGCTTTATTTTATCCGCGGTAGTAACCTATTTGGTGCTTGGAGTAACGCTAAATTTATGGGGAGTGGGCGCACTTATAATCTTCCCCACGATGGCGGTAATCATATACTTTTTTATTGCAGGAAGCCTACTTATCCGCAACGTTAAATTCGGTCGTCATCTAACTAGTGGTGCACTAATTTCGAGTGTGCTTATAATCTTCGACGTATCCCTATTCTTTATACTTTGGGAGTGTGGCATATCTCCCAAATTCGGTTGGGTAGTATTCACCTATATCCCCTTTTTAATAGTTGTGTCCCACCTTATCACAAGGGGACATCTACGCAAAAAGAAGATACTATATCCCTCCTACGTTTTGCTTATTTTTAGTATTGCAACCGCCCTATATCTAAACCTAAGTATGCTACTCGGCTTGTGGCATCCCCTATGGATAATCTTTGTCGTAGCGGTACTAATAAGCCTAATTTGGGGAGTAGCGCTACTATCAAGAAAGCTAAAGATAAAGAGCGAGTGGAAGTAACGCGTAACGCGGAGCGCAGAACGACCTCACTACACTACGTTCCGTTCACAAGGATAAAGGATAAAAAATCCGCTTTAAAGCGCAAATCAAATAATTTTAAAAAGTTTACTTTGCGCATATTTTGTGCTAAAAGAAAGGTTAGGAGTTACTTTTATCTAAAGCAAGTATCATTACCGCAATCTCAATCAATGATATTATAATGCTTAAAAATTCATATCCACTCATTTTGTAACTCCTTTTTCTTTTATCAAGCACAAAATGTGTGGAAGGTCAACGTGCCCCTTAGGGCTATTAAAATTATTTTATTTGCGCAACGTTAAACTTTCCCCTTGTTTGCGTTGCTTTAGCGGAGCAAAGTCGTTCTGCATTTAATAGCTAAATTATTCGCTATGCTCATAGCGAAATTAAATTTGCAACCATAAGCTCGCGGTACGCGAATTTAGCTCCCGAAGGGAATTTAGCTGGCGACAGCCAATTTAGCTTGCACGTTAGTGCAAATTTAGATGAGTGCTTCGCACTCCGTTCCGCACTTATATAATCTTTCCTTGTGAGTGAATATCTATTTGTTTTAAAACACTCTCTCAATAAAATATTTGTCGAGATTGCTAAAGCCTTCTTGGGGCAAATATTTGATATACTTTTGAGAGTCTTCCGTACAATAAGTCATTCTTACTTTTCCCACGTAAACCGTTACGTCTTCGTAAACGATTTTATAATGAAAATTTCTATTTTTAAAAGACATTTTATACCCTTCGTAGCCAAACACTCTTTTATATTTTACTTTGTAAAGGTCTTTAATAAAAGCTTCTTTTTCCTCACCTTTTAATTCCACCTCGTAATCGGGGGTATCTTCTGGAAAAATAAAGTTATCATTATGGAAAATTTGCCTACTCACGGAAATAACCTCACTATTAGGCAACGCTAACCCAAAAGTTCTGGGTATTTTTAAATATCCCAGCACCGAAAACCCGGCAATAACAATCACTAAAAGCACACTAAGAACAATTATTTTACCTTTTTTCATAAACACGTCCTTTTTTTTATTATACTTTACGCATAACAATTCGTCAATAGCCAGTTGACTGAGTGCAGGTCGTTATTGTTCAGTTTATTTTATCTCTTTGCCTTTGTTAGACCACTTGTAGACCTTGATTTTAGATGCAGTATGCGACAAAAAAGTTATAACTATATAAAACACGCTAGTTTAGATGCTAGACGCGACAAAAGTAAAACCCCAAAGGGTTGCTGTAGTAGACCTACTGCGCCCTGAAGGGGTTTTGCTTTTAACAAAGTATTGCGCCAAAATACAAAGTCCAAACCGAAGGGAGTTTACACAAGCGGTAAATGACCGAGTGGGGATTGTCTATTTGTGCAGTAGGTCGCTCAACTATCCTTATGGTACAGTTAATTTCCTCTCTTTGCCTTTGTTAGACCACTTGTAGACCTCGATTTTGAGATGAGATACAATCAAATAAATAATCCCCACGACGGGAGTTTACTTAGCGTAAATGACCGAGTGGGGATTGTCTATTTGTGC
>JAFQAQ010000011.1 GCA_017399945.1 Clostridia bacterium | reverse complement strand
TCTTTCAGTGCGTTCATCTTTTGGCGACGTAAAGATATCATCGGTATTACCAAATTCAACGAGCTCGCCTAAAAGGAAGAACGCCGTTTTGTCTGCAATACGGGTTGCTTGTTGCATATTGTGCGTTACAATAACGATGGTGATATCCTTTTTCAGTTCTTCCATCAATTCTTCTATTTTACCCGTAGAAATAGGATCGAGTGCGCTCGTCGGCTCATCCATAAGTAAAATTTTAGGATTTGCAGCCAAAGAACGAGCAATGCAAAGGCGTTGTTGTTGACCGCCCGAAAGCCCTAATGCAGATTTATTTAATCTATCTTTTAATTCGTCCCACATTGCTGCTTGGCGCAAAGATTTTTCTACTATTTCATCCAAATCTGCGTGCTTTCTAATCCCAAACGTTCTTGGACCGTATGCGATATTATCGTAAACGCTCATCGGGAACGGATTAGGTTTTTGGAATACCATACCAACGTTTTTACGGAGTTCGTTCACGTCAATCTTCCCATAAATATTCGTTCCGCCAACATAAAACTCCCCTTCGATTTTACAACCGTCTACTAAATCGTTCATACGGTTAAAGCATTTTAAAAAGGTTGATTTACCACAACCTGACGGACCGATAAATGCCGTTACTTGCTTTTCAGGGATTTCTACACTTATATCTTTAAGGGCTTGAAAATCTCCGTACCAAAGGTTGGCGTTTTTCACGGAAATACTTCCACCATATTCATTTGCTTGTGTTATATTCTTCATTATTTATCTCCTTGTAATTTCTTGTTGAGCTTTCCTGCAATAAGTTGCGCTAAAAGGTTTAACCCAAGCACTATTATAATTAAAACTACTGCCGTTGCATACGCTTCGTTCACGTACCAACCTTCACCCGCAAGTTGATAGAGAGCAACCGCAAGCGTTGCATTACCATCCAAATATCCCGTTGGTGTTGCAGATATTACCGAACCCATTGTATAAACGAACGGAGCAGATTCCGCAATCACTCTACCCATACTTAATATAATTGCTGACATTATACCGGGAAGCGCAGACGGCAACACGATTTTAAATATCGTTCTCATTTTTCCTGCGCCAAGAGCAAAGCTTCCTTCTCTTAAACTGTCTTGTACCGATTTCAAACTTTCTTCGGTAGAACGCACGATTGTAGGAAGTAACATTATGCTTATCGTTAGCGTACCTGCAAGAATAGAACTTTTTCCACCTATTAAAGCAACAAACGTTATCATACCGAAAAGACCGTAAACGATTGATGGAACGCCGTTAAGTAGGTCGATTGCTCCACGAATAATTTTAATAAAGATATTATTTTTCTTTGCGTATTCGTTTAAGAAAATTGCCGTACAAAGTCCAATGGGAACGGAGATAAGCAAACTTAATCCAACCGTCATCAGCGTTGTTATTATAGACGGTAAAATTGTGATTTTTTTACTGCTGAACTCATATTCGCCAAAGAGTAGGTGTGGGTTAGAAAACAAATGCGGTGCGCCTTTTGCGAATATAAATCCGATTACAAGCAAAAGTGTTATTCCCGCAAAAACGCCTGCGCAGATTGCTGCTCCTGCGCCGATATTTGGCGTTTTTATCTTGTACTTAAATCCTGATATTTTATCTTTGCACTTCGTCCAAAAGGTCGTTTTCTTTGTTTTTTCATTTTTCTTAAAGATTTTAGAGAATATACTTTTGCCTTCGACTGCGCCTTTAATTGCTTTTTTTGAGATGGCACCGAACACAAGGTTTACGATAAGTACAAACACAAGCAAAATTACACCCGTCGCAACGAGAGCGCCTTGTTGAACTTCGCCTGCATACCCCATTTCCAAGACAATATTTGCCGTAAGCACACGAAAACTATTAAAGAGTGATTCGGGATATGCTACAGAGTTTCCTGCAACCATTACGACTGCCATCGTTTCGCCAAGTGCACGTCCTATACCGAGAACGAGCGAAGCGGTTACACCTGATTTTGCCGCTTTCGTAACCGTTCCAAAAACTGCTTGCGAGTGTGTAGAACCAAGTGCAAGCGCACCTTCATAATACGAACGCGGTACTGCCTCTAAACTGGTTTTGGAAAGGGATACTACGGTAGGCATAATCATTATACCGAGTATTAGCGACGTTGCCAAAAGTCCACTGCCGTCGTTAGGAGCAAAGTTTGCAAGTAATGGGAGCAAGAACACGATCCCGAAGAAACCGTAAACCACCGACGGGATACCTGCAAGCAAGTTTACCATTGACGAGAATATCTTTTTCAATTTCTTCGGGCAATAGAAAGCAAGGAATACTGCGGTAAAATAACCAAGCGTGCCACCAATTAAAAGCGCACCAACGGTTGTTGCAAGTGTTCCGACAATCATCTTCAATATACCATACGAACCCGAAAGGTTGGAAGTTTCATAGTTATCGAGTCTATCGGGCGCCCAAGTTTCTCCAAAGATAAAATCGAACAAACCTATTTTGTTAAAGGCAGGTATGCTTTTAATTAGCATAAAAACGAAAATGGCGGCAACAGCGATTACGCATATAATCGCTGCCACCGTGAATATCGTTTGACCTGTTTTTTCTTTGATTTGAGTCTTATTCATATTAACCTACAACTTCGCTAAATTTCGTTACTTTGCCTGTGTATATATCGTAGAGTTGTTCAAGAGTAAGGTCGTTTACCTTATCGTTTGATTTGTTTACGATAACTGCTACTGCATCAAGACACACGTTGAAGCTGTTGATTCCATCTTCTTTTACGCTTGCAGAAGAAAGTCCGATTACGTTACCGTTTGTATCGTCGTGAACGTCTTTCTTACCTACTGAAGAGCCTTTTAAGTCTAAGTTTTCAAATATGGTTTCTACTTTTCTACCGTAAAGTGCTGCATATTCGCTCATTGCATTTTTAATGAAAAGCTCCATACTCGTCGAACCACTTATTCTAATTTTACCACCTGAAGGAAGAGAAGATTTTACTTCGTATTCTACTACGGGAATTGCCGTTTCGCCCTCATTTGCTCTCATTGAAGGGTCTAAAAGGTAAATACAACCGGCTTCATCAGCGTGTTGTTTTGAATTCTCACTCTTTAAGTAGAGCAAGAAGTCTGCTGCAAGGTCTGTAAGTTGAACTTCAGAGCTTGTCATAATTACAAACGGTCTCTGAATCTGATAAGAACCATCTAAAACAGTTTCGGCAGATGGAGCAACTCCATTTACTTTTATAACTTTAATAGTATCGTTTACTGAACCGAGCGAGATGTAGCCGATTGCGTTTTTATCGCTTGCGACTTTGCTCATAACCGTACCTGTTTTTTCCTGAACAACTGCTTTATCCGTCGTAAAGAAGTGTCTGTCGCCATTAATCTTCATTTCAAGATAATTGCCGTTTCCGTCCGTTACAACTTTATCAAATGCTTCACGTGTTCCACTACCTTGAGTACGAGCTACTACCGTGATGTCCTTTTCACCGCCACAAGCGGTAAGTCCTACTGCGCCACAAATTAAAAGTACGCAACTGAGTAAAAGTGTTACAAGTTTTTTCATTTTTTTAAATCTCCTTTGTATTGATTTCGTCTTTATTATACTGCGGAAAAATATATCAAACTATCACTTTTCCGTTTGGGTTATGTAAAGTTTATGTAAAGATGAAAAAAATCGCAAAATATTTTGAGATTTTACCGTAAAACTATTGACATCGGCATATGATGTAAGTATAATATATAGCAAGTTAATATTTCAAACCGTTGAAGCGGAGATAACGGCAATAATGCCTTTACAGAGAACCTGTGGTGCTGAGAGTCAGGTAAGAAACAAGTTGTCAAATGGACCGCTGA
>JAFQAQ010000003.1 GCA_017399945.1 Clostridia bacterium | reverse complement strand
GGACCGTATCTCAGTTCCTATGTGGCCGATCACCCTCTCAGGTCGGCTAGCCATCGTCGACTTGGTGGTCCGTTACACCACCAACTATCTAATGGCACGCGAGCCCATCTATATCCGATAAATCTTTTACCCCTGTGGGATGCCCCACTGTGGTCTTATGCGGTATTAGCACAAATTTCTTTGTGTTATTCCCCAGATATAGGCAGGTTGCTCACGCGTTACTCACCCGTCCGCCGCTAAGTTAAAGGAGCAAGCCCCTTTAACTCCGCTCGACTTGCATGTATTAAGCATACCGCCAGCGTTCGTCCTGAGCCAGAATCAAACTCTTAAGTTTAATGATTTAAAGCCGAATCTTACGATTCAACTGCTCTAACGATTTCGCTATAATTGCGTATTGTCATGTTATGACTGTTTTCAAAGTACATATTTCATACTTCAAAGATTAATTGACAGAAACTTTCAAAATAACTATTATTTCGTCTAATTTCCTTCTATTCAATTTTTAAACAACTCCCACAAACATCGGTTTGTGTTTTGCCGTCTCTTTTCGCGACAGCCTACATATAATATCATACCCGTTTTTGTAAGTCAAGCAATTTTCAGCGATTTTTTAAAGATTTTTAAGTTTTTTTTAATCTTTTTTTCGCTCCACAAAATATTGTGTTTTTTATGGTTAAAACCCACGATATCTTGTTTGCCAATAGGCAAAATCGTTTGATAATCACTAACGATTATGGATATTACCCTTCCCAACGGGGAAAGTAATACGATTATATAACACAAAAAAGTTTAAGTCAAGTGTTTTTTTCAAAATTTTTAAAATTCTTTTAAAAACTTTTAATATTTTTAAAACCCCGCAATTACGATAGGTAATCACAGGGTTTTTGCCAAGTTGTTTTACTTATATATATTATATAATGTATATATTAACGAAATTTACGGCTAGAACTTTGGCTAGAAGATGGCTTTTTCTATAACTCCGCCGCCCATACATTTATCTCCGTCGTAGAACACGGCGAACTGACCTTCGGTTATCGCCCTTTGTCTTTCGGCAAAGTCCACGATTATACAGTCCTTTTTAATATGCACGGTGCATTTTTGTTCTGGTTGGCGATAACGGAACTTTGCCGTACATTCAAAATCGGTTTTATTTGGCGGGCAAGGAATCCAATTGCACTCTTTCATAACAAGTCCTTTACTATAAAGCATTTCTTCCGAGCCGTGCGCAACGTATAAGATATTTTTTTCTAAATCCTTTTTAATAACGAACCAACGAGAACCTTCGTCACCCTTTTGACCGCCTATGCCGAGTCCCCTACGCTGACCGATGGTATAGTACATAAGACCTAAATGCTCGCCAAGCACCTTTCCTTCCATAGTCATAATCTTGCCTTTTTGGTTGGGGATATAAGTTTGCAAGAAGTTACGGAAGTTACGTTCACCAATAAAGCATATACCGGTTGAATCTTTTTTCGTTGCGGTAGCAAGCCCGTTTTCTTCGGCAATACGCCTTACTTCCCCTTTGTCGAGTTTACCTAGTGGAAACAACACCTTGTCTAACTGACTTTGGGATAATTGGTTCAAAAAGTAGGTTTGGTCTTTGTTTTGGTCTTTTGCTTTAAGAAGGTAGTGAGTGTCGCCGTCGTGTAAAATATCGCAATAATGTCCCGTAGCAACGTAATCGGCGCCAAGGTCTAAGGCTTTTTCCTTAAAATCCTTAAATTTAATTTCTCTATTACATAAAACGTCTGGATTAGGGGTGCGACCGGCACGGTATTCTTCTAGAAAATAGGAAAAAACTCTGTCCACATATTCTTTTGCAAAGTTTACCGCATAGTAAGGTATTCCGATTGCGTTACAAACCCTGCGAACGTCCGAAAAGTCTTGTTCGCTGGTGCAAACGCCGTTATCGTCGGTTTCTTCCCAGTTGTTCATAAAAAGACCGATAACGTTATATCCTTGATTTTTAAGAAGTAGCGCCGCGACAGAACTGTCCACACCGCCACTCATTCCT
Source organism: Clostridia bacterium (assembly GCA_017399945.1). GTDB lineage: Bacteria > Bacillota > Clostridia > Christensenellales > Borkfalkiaceae > UBA1259. The sequence continues at coordinate 144,589 of JAFQAQ010000003.1, read as the reverse complement.
ACTACTACGGTTTTTTTCATATGATTTCTCCGTAAGACATTTTATCACAAAACTCATAAAAACACAATAAAAAGTGCAAATGATTAAAAATACTTGATATTTTGGCGTATTTATTGTAATATATAACCTGATAATACAACTTTTAGTTTATAAAGTTTAGTTTTAGGAGGATTTTATGCCGGAAGGCTCAGTTCCCTTACTTATAGGGATAATCGTATTGGTAATTTTATCTGCTTTTTTCTCATCAACGGAGACAGCGTATTCATGTTCAAGCAGAATCAAACTACGCGCAATGGCGTCGCAAGGCAACGTTCGCGCAGGTAAGACGTTGGAACTTGCCGAAAGTAAATACGACAAACTTATTACGACTATTTTAATCGGTAACAACATAGTTAACATAACGGCAACCACCCTTGCCACCGTGTTGTTTGCAAAGATTATTTTAGACGGAAGCGCAAACGTCGTTTCTACGGTGGTAATGACGCTTAGCGTGTTAATATTTGGCGAAATCACCCCAAAACTTATCGCAAAAACCTATCCAGAAAAGATAGCAATGGCTTTTTATCCAATTATAACCTTCTTTTCGTGGATATTATATCCTTTTAACTTAATATTTAGCGGTTGGAAATGGCTTATCAGCAAGATTTTCCGTTTTAAGCCAGAGGACGTAGTTACCGAAGAAGAAATTTTGACGGTAGTTGAAGAAGCCGAAGAAGACGGAACGCTTGGTGAAGAAGAAACCAAACTTATTAAACAAGTAATAGAATTCGACGACCTTGAAGTAGGCGATATTTTAGTGCCTAGGGTTAACGTCGTTGCAGTAGACGTCGCCGATTCTATGGAAGATATAAGAAAGGTGTTCGATAGAGAAGAATATTCACGTATTCCCGTATACAAAGAAAGCGTAGACACCATTATCGGTACTATTCACCAAAAAGATTTTTATTCTGCCTATCTTAAAGGTAAAAAAGGTATTGACGGAATTATGCAAAACGCCTTTTACACCACCGAGCATGCAAAGATATCCAATCTTTTGAAACAGTTGCAAAAGAAAAAAGTTCATTTGGCAGTCGTTTTAGACGAGTACGGTGGAACTTTGGGTATAGTTACCTTAGAAGACATTTTGGAAGAGTTAGTCGGCGAGATTTGGGACGAACACGACGAAGAAATCAATTACTACAAACAAATTGCAGAAAACGTTTATTTAGTTGACGGCAACACTCCCCTTACCGAGATGTTTGAGTTTTTCGAGCTTAACGGCGAAGAAGATAACTTTGACGCAAACACCGTGAGTGGTTGGGTTATCGAACAAATGGGTGAAATCCCAAAAATCGGTCAATCGTTAACACACCTAAATCTTACCGTTGAAGTTGCTAAATCTACGGTAAAAAAGATACAACTAGTTAAAATAACGGTCAATCCCCCAAAAGAAGAATAAATATCACCGCAGAGAACTTTCTCTCTGCGGTTTAATACACCCGTGGCGCAACTGGATAGCGCACCAGATTCCGATTCTGGCGGTTGTAGGTTCAATTCCTATCGGGTGTGCCAAGAGATAAGTAAATATAATGCCGTTTGATTATCTCTTTCTTTATAAAAAAAGGAACTTTTAGTTACTAAAAGTTCCTTTTTGTTTAATGGTTTTTATACTGCTATTTTTTTATTAACCTTGTTAGTATAGGTGAGATTTTTTCTATTGGCAAGCCCATAACGTTATAATAACTGCCCCTATATTTTTTTACTAAATTAAACTCTTGGTCTTGAATACCATAAGCGCCTGCTTTATCCATAGGACTTCCCGACGCTATATAATTATTTATGATTTCATCTGAAAGTTTATTAAAAACGACCTTGGTTTTTGCCGTTTTTATATACGTTTTTTTAGACGTTACGATAGCGCAAGCCGTATAAACGTAATGCGCCCTACCCGACAACGCCCATAACATATCGTATGCGTCGTGCACGCTTTGTGGTTTACCTAAAATCATATTATCTAAAACCACGATAGTATCAGCGCCAAGCACAACGGCGTTTTGTTGGTCGGATAAAGAAAGTTCGTCAAACACCCTTTGCGCTTTGTTTTTTGCGTAAAGTTCAGCCGTTTTTCTTGGCGAGTTGGCGCGTCCTTTTTCTTGATAGTCGCTTACTATAACGTTAAGGTCAAAACCAAAGGTTTGCAAAATTTCCCTTCGTCTTGGCGAATTGCTTGCTAAAATCAGTCGCATAATAAACCCCTAAAACCTAATTCTAAATAAAACGCCGTAAACGTTGTTACGGCGTTAAAGCTTATCTTTCTTCTCTGAAATAATTTACACCTAGCGATGCCGGCGGTTGATTTTCCTTACTATCTAATATGCTTGTTACAATAAGCACGATAACAGTTACCACGTAAGGCACTATTTTAAGAAGTTCAGTTTGTGTTGTCGTAATACCTTTGATAATACCTGGCATAACGAATGGCGAAACGTATAACGCGCCAAACAAGAATGCGCCTAAAATGCTTAGATTCGGTTTCCACAAACAGAAGATAACGAGCGCTATTGATAGCCAACCATAAGATTCTATGGTGCTTGCATTTTCCCATCCACCGATATAATCCATAACGTAGAACATACCGCCTATACCGGCGATTGCGCTACCTATTAAGATTGCGCCGTATTTATATGCGTTTACGTTAACACCCGCAGCGTCTGCCGTCGCAGGATTTTCACCAACGGCACGAAGATTTAAGCCGACCTTAGTTCTTTTAAGAACGAATGAAGCGAGAAGTGCAATGATGATTGCAAGATAAACAAGCGCGCCGTGAGAAAAGAAGATTTCACCAAACCAGCCAAGGTCATCAGCAAAGGAGAACGACCTTTTTAAAATCTTACTTGCTTGCGATAAAAGGGCTTTGTCGATTTCTTCTCTAACAACGTATTCATTCATAACAAATTGAGCAAAGCCAGCGCCAAACGTGGTAAGCGCAAGACCTGTTATGTTTTGATTAGAACGAAGAGATACAGTTAAAATTGAGTAAATTGCACCGCCCAACGCCCCAAAAAGCATTGCAGAAGCAACAGCGATAATAATAAGCCAAAACCAAGCGGCTTCACTGGGGCTTGAAAGACTGTGCATGTAAATAGAAACACCCCAACATCCACCAGCGGCACCCATACACATAATACCGGGGATACCAAGGTTAAGATGCCCTGATTTTTCAGTTAAAATTTCTCCCACGCAACCGTAAAGGAAAATTACACCAACGCTGATAGCACCTGTAATTAAAAGTAGCATAATTACTTATCCTCCTTTATAGATTGTTCATCTGTGGATTTATCCAAGTCAGCCGTAATAAAATCGGCGGTTTTGTTGGCTTTTTTGCCACGAAATTTAACTTTATATACAATGAAGAATTCACAAGCTATTATGATGAAGTAAACAATCGCGATTAATACGTTTGAAACGGCATCGTTAGTTACACCGAACTCCGTTTGAACTTGTGCCATACCCCTTGTTAAGAAAGTAACCAAGAAAGAAGTTGCAACCATCATAAATGGATTGAATTTACCAAGCCACGCAACCATGATTGCAGTAAAGCCCATATTGTCGTCAAGAGTGTTGTTTAAGGTAAAGTTGATTGAGCCAACGAGCAACAAGCCAACTACACCGCAAATAGCACCTGAAATTGCAAGGGTTCTAATCATAACTTTTTTAACGTTCATACCTGCGTAAGAAGCAGTTTTTTCACTTTCACCAACAACGGAAATCTCATATCCGTGCTTACTGTGTCTAATGTAGAAATACACACCAACCGTAAGGACAACGGCAACTATAACGGTGAGAAGGTTTCTGTTGTAAATCTCTGGCAAGTGTCCGTTAGGCAAGATGCCTAGAGTTCCCGAACTTGAAGGTGGCGCCCACTTGAAGACGAAATACGAAACAAGACCAGCCGCGATGTAGTTCATCATAAGTGTAAAGAGTGATTCATTCGTTCTGAAAAACGCCTTAAATATTGCAGGAATAACCGCCCAAACAGCACCCGCCAAGATAGCGCAAACAAGCATTACAAGGTTTGCAAGGGTGGGGCTTGAAAAAGCAAAATCACTTCTCATGATAGCAGCAGTAACAAGCGCGCCCATAAGGATTTGCCCGTTTCCGCCTAAGTTCCAGAATTTCATTTTGAAAGCAGGAACAAGAGCAAGTCCAACGAGCAAGAGTAAACTTAATTCTCTTAACAAGTTCCAAATTCTTCTCTTTGTTCCGAAAGCGCCGTCAAACAAATACTCTATAACTTCGAAAGGATTTCCGTCGAACAACATACCGCAAAGGCAACTTATCAAAAGCAATGCCCCAAGCACGGCTACTGAACGAATAACGATTGCTTTCCATAAAGGCATTTCGCCCCTTTTGCTTACTTGAAACAAGGGCTCTCTAACTTTATTATTTGTCATTTTCGCCCTCCTTTAAAAGTTCTTGTTGTTCTTTTGCCGACTGCCATTGTTCATCTGTTAAATGGCTGTCTTTTGCTTTGCCGTATTCTTTATTCTTAGTTTCACCAAGGTCAAGAGAGCCTGTCATCATAAGACCTAATTCTTCTTTGGTGGTTTTTTCTGCGTGAACGATACCCATAACTTTGCCGTGACATAAAACCATTATCTTATCGCAAAGAGCAAGTAGTACGTCTAGGTCCTCGCCAATGAAAAGCACGCCCGTGCCTTTTTTCTTTTCTTCGTTTAGTATATCGTAAATAACGTAGGAGGAGTTGATATCAAGTCCACGAACGGGATAAGCAGTTACGATAACGTTAGGACCGGCGTCAATTTCTCTACCAACTAAAACCTTTTGAACGTTACCACCAGAAAGTCTTCTTACGGGGGTTTCGGTAGAAGGGGTTACAATCTCCAACTTTTGAATAAGTTTTTCGGCTTGTTCCCTTGCCTTTTTCCTATCTACGAAAGGACCTTTGCCTTCGCAGTAGTTTTTAATCATCATATTATCGGTAATTGAAAAGTTTGGCGCTAAGCCCATGCCCAAACGATCTTCTGGGATAAAGCTCATAGAAACGCCCTTTTCAATAATGGTTTTTGGTGGAAGACCGATAATACTTTCACCCTTGTGCATAATAAAACCAGACTCAACGTCCCTTAGGCCGGCAATGGCTTCGCAAAGTTCTTTTTGTCCGCAACCTGCAATGCCTGCAACACCCAAAATTTCGCCACCACGAATATAGAAACTAGCCTTGTCGATTGCTTGGTTACCGTCGTCTGAATTTACTATTAAGTCGCGAATTTCAAGTAAAGGTTTATCAAAATCCGTCTTAATTCTTTCTATTTTAAGGTCGACTTTTTTGCCTACCATCATTTCGGTAAGTTTTTTCTCGTCAGTCTTCTTAGTATCTACAACTCCGATATATTCGCCCTTTCTTAAAACGGCAACCCTGTCGCTTATTTCCATAACTTCGTTGAGTTTGTGGGTTATGATTATAACCGACTTACCATCTTTTTTCATGTTGCGAATAACGTTAAAAAGTTTTTGGGTTTCTTGTGGAGTTAAAACTGCCGTCGGCTCGTCCAAAATCAATATATCTGCCCCACGGAATAAAACTTTAACGATTTCAAGCGTTTGTTTTTCCGAAACGGACATATCGTATATTTTTTTATTTAAATCTATTTCAAAACCGTATTTGGAACAAATATCGCTTGCTTCACTACGGATTTTTTTCAAATTAAAAGATGTGTTCTTTTTCTCTATAAAGAGATTTTTAACACCAATTAAAAAGCTTTTGAATTTGGAACGTTCAATTTTTTCACCGTTTTCGCTAACGAACGCGCTTTTATATGCTTTTTTATACTGCGCTTTTTCGCCTTTTAAGCCGAGCGCTATGTTTTGTGCGCCCGTAAAAACGTCTACCAACTTAAAGTGTTGGTGAATCATTCCTATTTTTAAGTCGAAAGCATCTTTAGGAGATGCAATAACAACTTTTTTGCCGTTGACAAAAATTTCACCTTCGTCTTGACGGTATATGCCTGAAAGCATATTCATAAGAGTTGTTTTACCACTGCCGTTTTCGCCAAGTAAGGATAAAACTTCCCCTTTTTTAACACCAAAGGAAACGCCCTTGTTCGCTACGACAGAGCCGAATCTCTTAGTTATGTTATCAAACATAACGGCGTATTCATTTGTTTTTTTAACGTTTGCCATTTTTAATCTCTCTTATAATGGTTAATAAGAAAATTATATCCAAGGGGGCAACGAAGCCCCCTTGGGTATAGTTAGTAATCTTTTACTTAGTTAAGTTCGGTAATACCGTCGATTCTTAAATCAAAGTAAGGAGCAGAACGGAATTCGCTTTCTGCAAAATAGGTGATACCGCCTTCAGTTTTGATAACTTCGGTTTCGCCAACGTAATCGCCCATGTCGTCAACGTCTGCTAAATAAGTAGTAACCTTTTGTCCATCAACGGTGAATTTATCGGTATCGAATACCTTTAAGGTGCCTGCTTTAAGCTGAGAAATAACATTGTTAAGGTAAGCTTCGGTGCCTTCAGCAGCAGCAGCGCCAACTTCGGTAAGAGCAACTGCGCCATCGCCCCAGTTTGAACCTAAGCCTTGGCTCCAGTCAGCAGCAACTGCGTTGCCGTTCTTGAAGCTGTTGATAATGTGTTCATAGTATGGTTGCCAGTTAATTCTTGAAGAAATGATGAAGGTGTTTGGACATCTTGATGCGGTAGAACCGTTGTAAGAAACGTTAGGAATACCTGCGGTTTCACAAGCGGTAGGAGCACCCCAAGAGTCAGCGTGTTGAGAAAGAAGAGCTACTTTTTCGTTGTTGATAAGGTTTTCAGCAGCAGTCTTTTCGCCGTTTTCATCATACCAAGAGCTGGTGTATTGAACTTTCATAACAACGTTAGAAACTACAGAACGAACACCAAGGAACCATGAAGTGTAACCAGAAACAACTTCTGCATATGGGAATGCGCCAACGTAACCGAGTTTGATGTTGCCGCTTTCATATTTGTCTGCAGAAATTTGTTCAGCAGCAACCATTGCTTGTAATTTTAAGCCAGCAGCAACACCTGCTAAATATCTACCTTCGTAAATAGAAGCAAATGCGTTGTGATAGTTGTTAAGGTTTTGGGTGTGTGCTTTCGTACCGGTTGCGTGGAAGAATTGAACGTCGGTGAATTCTTCAGCAGCTTGAATCATGTATGGCTCGTGACCGAATGAGTTAGCGAAGATAAGATCGCAACCTTGGTCTACTAAGTCTGCAGCAGTTTCGTAACAAGCGTTACTTTCCGGAATGTTAGTCTTAATAATTGACTTAGCACCAGTAGCTGAGCAAGCAGCCGTGAAAGCATCGATAAAGTTCTTATCATACGTAGAGTTGTTGTCGTGTAAGCAGATAAGACCGATCTTTACGTCTACGCCGGTGTCATCATCGTCACCGCAAGCGGTGAGGCCGAAACAGCATGCTACTGCCATGATAGCAGAAAGCAAAATAGTTAAAAGTTTCTTCATATAAATACCTCCTACCCTTTCGGGTTTATTACCTATATATAATAATGTTTACACTCACGCGCGTAAAAATTATTTTTTATTGTTTGCGGAAAACGATGGAGTTTTCGTCCATGCTATCGATAATAGCAAGCGATAAAAGGTTTATACCTTGTTTTCTCCACTCGTCCCCAGCGCCTTGGAACCCTTTTTCGATAGCGATGGCAATACCAACCGTTTGCGCGCCTGCCTTATTGGCAAGTTCCATGCAAGCCTTGGTTGCTTCGCCGTGCGCCAAAAAGTCGTCTACTATAAGCACCTTATCCTTTTCGGTTAAAAATTCCTTGGGAACGATTAACGTGTTTTGTTTTTTATGTGTGTAAGAATAGCATTCGGCAGTGATAAATTCGCCAGAAAGGTTTGCCGTCTTACTTTTTTTAGCAAAAAGCACGGGACAACTAAAAAACTGCGCGGTAACGCATGCAATCCCTATTCCCGATGCTTCCACCGTAAGAATTTTGTTAACCCCGCAGTCCTTAAAACGCGCATAAATTTCCTTGCCCATCTCAGAGAGCAAGCCGACGTCTATCATATTGTTGAGAAAAGAGCCTACTTTAAGTATTCCACCCGGAAGAACTTGTCCTTTTTCCGCAATGGCTTTTTCTAAAAGTTCCACGCTTTTACCGTCCTTTTTGCGCCCGATTTTCGCTTTTGCAACCCTAAAAATTAGTGGTTTTCGCACCCAGCAAAAAATCGTAGTCCATTATACAAAATATAACAATATTATACAAAATATAAAAATAAAAGTCAATGTTTTTAACCAATTAAAAGGGAGTATTATTCTTTTTATTTAAGGTTGTCAAAAAAAATGGCGAAGGACTAATATCCTTCGCCTAAACGAACTAGTTTCTCTTTAAGGAATTCCAATCGACGTCGCTAGTAGAATACCCTTCTAGATATTCGGCTAGCTCCAAAGGGTTATTAAAGGTTGCGGTAAGTTTAGCGCATTCCTTGTTGATAAACCCCTTTTCAACGGCACGGTTAAGAAGCGCCAAAAGTTCGTCGTAATAACCGTTACTATTATAGATTGCAATGGCTTTTTTGTGTCTTCCGAGTTGTTTTAAGGTTAAAACCTGAAAAAACTCCTCAAAAGTACCGATACCGCCGGGGGTTATAACGAAAGCTTGGCACTCGTCTTCCATAATTTGTTTTCTCTGCGCCATAGTTTCGGTATAGGTAATTTTATCGCTCTCGTAAAAAATGGCTTCGTAGCCGTTATCTTCAAAAAATTTGGGAATAACGCCGTGCACCGAAGCGCCCGCCGCCTTAAACCCACGGGCAACTGCGCCCATAAGCCCTTCCGAGCCCGCGCCAAACACCAAAGAATGCCCACGCTCGCCTAAAATCTTGCCTAAATTATATCCGTCGTCGGTATATTTTTTGTCTATATGGTTGCTTGCGGCGCCGTAAACGCAAATTATCATATTTATCTCCTTGTCACAAATTATTAGTCTTTTAGAATATTTTATGATATTACTTAAAAAATGTCAACACTCACTTTAAAATTACGTCTTGAAAAAAATATTTTTTATAGGCGTTTTTAAGGGTTTTCTTTTGCAATTTATCTTTTGGTTTGATATACTTATGTACGGAGAACAACTATGACGACCTTGCTTACCTTAATCATTTTCTTCATATACATAGGACTTGGGCTTCCCGACTCGTCGGTGGGGGCTTCTTGGCCTGCCGTTTTTGCCGACCTTAATATAAAAGTAGGGTATCAAAGCGTTGTTACGGTAATTATCTCCTTAGGAACGGTTGTTGCAAGTTTTTTTAGCGCTTCTTTAATAAAAAAATTAGGCACGCCCTTAGTAACGGCTTTAAGCACACTTCTTACCGCCCTTGCCCTTTTAGGGTTTTCTATATCACCAAGTTTAATATGGATATGCGTATGTTCTATTCCCTTAGGGTTTGGCGCAGGCGCAATAGACGCCGCCTTAAACGGTTACGTAGCAAACCGTTACTCTGCCCTTAAAATGAATTTATTGCACTGCTTTTACGGAATAGGTGTCACGCTAACCCCTTACGTGTTTTCTCTCGTGCTAAAAACCGTAAGCGATTGGCGAACGGGGTTTTTCTTGTTGTTTTTAATACAAGCACTAATCACCGTAATTTCTTTCGCCTCTTTCCCCTTATGGAAAAAAGCCGACCAAACCTTACCGCAAGAAAACCAAGTTAAAGACACCCCACTTTCTTTTAAGACGATGGTAAAAATGCCACTTGCAACAAACGCTTGGCTAGTGTTTTTTGCTACTTGCGCGCTAGAATTCGTTTTCGGCACGTGGGGTTGTACCTTTTTGGTAAAACAAAAAGGGCTAACCGAATCGCAAGGCGCTTTTTTAATTTCCTTTTATTACGTAGGCATCACCTTAGGCAGAATACTCTCTGGCGTACTAAGCAAAAAACTTAATTGTGGAAAACTTTTAACCGTCGGCTACACCCTTGCGGGAATAGGCGTTGTTTTAACCTTTTTGCCAATGCCACCCACCTATTACGCAATCGCGTTAACCTTAGTCGGCTTGGGCAACGGCCCAACCTTCCCCAACCTTACCCACGCCACTCCCGAAGTGTTCGGCAAACAACACTCTAACTCCATTATCGGCATGCAAATGACTTTTAGTAACCTAGGCATACTCTTAATTCCGCCACTAAGTGGTTTGCTCTTCCAAGAAATATCCTTTAACCTATTCCCCGTGGTGGCGTTAGGTTGCTTTTTGCTTATGGCAATATGCACTATTAGATACCAACTACTCCTAAAAAGTAAGGGCAAAAGTTTTTTTAATATAAATTGATTATTGATTTTAACTAGCCAGCGTGATACAATATAACTACCAAATATTTATGCCTGTTTATCACTAAATCTAAACGTAAAAAGGTAAATTATGAAAAAAATCGCAAAATTTGAAAAGATAAGTTTGTTTAACTTTTGTAAAGAATACGACCACCAATTATACGAAGAGGTGATTATGCCCAAAAGAGCCACGACGGGCAGTGCCGGATACGACTTTTTTGCTTTGCAAGATTTTACCCTAGAGCCAAACCAAACTATAAAAATTCCCACTGGTATAAGGGTAAAAATTCAAGAAGGTTGGGTGCTTAAAATCTACCCAAGGAGCAGTTTGGGTTTTAAGTATAAACTACGTTTAGACAACACGGTGGGTATTATTGATAGCGACTATTATTACGCCGACAACGAAGGACATATTTATATAAAGATTACCAATTGTGGGGACACCCCCCTTACCGTAGAAAAAGGCAAAGCCTTTGCGCAAGGCGTGTTCGTTGAATACGGCATTACCGAAGACGACGAATGTGAAGCCCAAAGAACGGGTGGCTTTGGCAGTACGGATAAACAATAACAACACCCTAAAACCTATACTAAAACATAAAAAGCACTCGGCAAACGCCGAGTGCTTTTATTTAGGTTTTAAATATTCGCAATTCCGAAAGGTCAAGTTCTCTATAATCCATCTTTGAATAATGTCCTAAAAAAGATATTTTATCTTCCGAAAGGTCGTATTTAAACAAACTTGGGTAAATATTACCTTCTTTCCATTTAATAAGAGATTTTATCGTTGTTTAGTTTTTATTAAAACGGATCTTGAAAAGCAAAATAGGAATCTTGTGCTATATCAGCCTCGTTTGTATAATACGTTGTAGTATAGAATATTTGACTGTTTTTCCAATCGTCACTTCTATTAATAAATAAAATTTTTGTAGTGCTTGCATTATATCGCAAATAAACATAATCCACAGGTCCAACGCTTTCTATTGGTATCTTAAAGTTAATGGTTTTTACTGTCGCAGTATCTTGTGCATGTATCGTTGATTTTTGCAACATGGTTATTCCATTGTCGCCACCATATACGTAAATATACTGTGTACCCTGTTTAACGTACCACATTCTAATTCTTAATCGTATATTTAAATGAGTAATACCCATATCTAGCAACTTTTGATAGGTGTTATTCTTTGCTAGTCCTACGTAAACAGAATCACAAGCTTGATTAAACGCACCAACGTTAGTTACCGTGTTTGTTCCCGTCCGTGAACCATAACCATAATCATAACGATATCTTGCGTATACGTATACGTCGTCATACTGCACGACACTAATTTCCGTTATCGGCGTGGTTAGTTCCGGATCAGAACACCAACAAACGAATCTAAATATTGGAGAATAAGAATCTAACTGCCCAAAAGAAGCCACTGCTTGGGTAAGGGTTGCCCCTTTGCCATAAACGTAGGTCGTTGCAACTTCATCAACGAAAAAATTCTTTTTTCTTACCTCTGCAACTTCGTCACCAAACACCGTATTACAGTAAATGATATTAAAAGTTCTTGGCGACCAATTTGGCATTAAAGTAGTATTGCCAACTATTCTATAATCCTCGTTAACCGAATAAGTTCCCCAAGAAGAAGTGTAATGCGTGTCGTTTTGTAATATAGGCAACACAACTATATCGCCATATTCTCCAACTTGCTGACTTTGATAATCATTATGCTCAGGCGCATATAAAGTAAGGGTATACGTTTCGTTACGTTCGGTTGCAACAAAAGTTATTGTAGGCAAAACTTCCTTCCAAACTGCACCGTCAAACACGTAATCGGAAAAAGCAGTATCGTCTGTAGAATCTTGCTTTTGCCAACCAATACAACCGTTTCCATCAACGTCGTAGTTAGGGAGTTCAACTTCATCTCCTAAGAAAAACTCGATAGAAGTTGTAAACCCTTCTTGCTCGTCAACAAAGGTTACGATAGTTTTGATAGGAACTACATTATCCTTAAAATAGCACCAACCCTTGCTTTGAACAACTTCGTCAGCACAAACGTCACTGTCACAACTACCTGTATCAAACGAACTTATTATTGAATTTCTAATAAATAATTGATAGCCTTCCTTAAGTTCGTCAAAAGACAAGCACGAAACAGTTGGTTGTTCTATCCCCTCGTATTGTATTTTTTCTAAATTAGCGCATTGAATAAATGCACAGTTATATATATTTTCAATACTATTTGGCAAATAAACCTCTTGCAAGTTATCGTTTCCAACGAAAGCAAAACTCGATACTGCCGTTATTCCTACGGGGAAATCTGTTTTCTCCAAAACGTTATCCGTTCCGTTATACGCATACAACACTTCGCCTATGGTATAAAACTCTGCCGTAGTTGTATTTATATTTGTATTAGCCAAAGCCCCAACACCAACGTACTTCACTCGTGAATGATCGCTTAAAGTAGTCAATGCCGTGCAACCCTCAAACGCGTAGTCAGAAACAGTTAAGATTCTGTTTAAACTAATTGATTGCAAGTTTTCTGCACCGGCAAAAGCATATTGGTCAATATACAAGCAGGTTTCATTTGGGAAAGCAAAACTAGTATTTGGACTTGCTATACAATATTGCTTTAACCAGCCGTCCGTATCGTACAACCCACCGTCCTTACTCAAATACATTGGGTTTTTTTCGTGAACTGTAATTCCACTTAAGTTTTCAATTTTTGCAAAAGCACCGGAGCCAATATAATCAACGTTTTGCCCTATGTTTATTGTGCTAAATCCCGTACCCATAAAAGCATATTCTTTTACGAAAGTTACCATGCCTGGCAAGTTTAATACACCTGATACCGTAGAAGAAAAGCTTGTTAAATTAGAACACCCACTAAACGCACCCATACCTATTCTTATCAATTGAGTATCTTCTCCAATCTCTATGGTGGTCAAATTTTCCAACCCAGCAAAAGCATATTCTTGTATCTCCGTCACGGTGTCGGGGATAGTTATTTTTGTTACATTATCTTGCCCTGCAAATGCAAATGGTCCTATTTTTGTAACCGTTTTTCCGTCTATCGTGCTTGGCACAGCAAAAGTTCCAGATTCAATATTGCCGTTATGCCCTAAAAAAGTTGCTGTAGTTCTAGTATCTTGTACAATAACGCTAACAGGTTTAACATTAAGAGCAAAATCTATCACACTTACTACCCGTGGGATTACAAATTTATCTCTCGCAATCAAATTATGCCCTACGGGAACGTCAGGACCTGAAACTTTCAAATAATTAACACCTCTATCGTTAGACAAAAACGCCCTTGCATAGTTTTTAAATCCAACATACGACAAAGTATCACTTTTACCAAGTTGAGAATCCAAATGAACTAACACGTCGCTTAACCAAAAATTGCATTGTAAATCGACATCAAAAAATATTTCATCATTAATTAAATCTACAATATTTTCGTCTATAAACATTGGAGCAATATCAATCACTTTTTTAACAAAAGTTCTTTCCAGAAAATTAGTATTATTATAATTTTTATTTACGCATGAAAGATAATGATCAACTAAAGGAATATATTTTGATATTTCATTCTTATCTTTTTCACTAAATCTCCCTGACAAATCATTTTCGATCAAGTCAGAAAAAGAATTTACAGAATGATAACTACCAAATGCATACACGTCAATATTTCGATACAAAGAGTTGTATCCGTTATTCCATCTGGTTGCGTAACCATTATAAATATCGGAATTTATAACGTCGTACAAACCATCCTTACAAATATTCTCCCCCAAAAATTCTTCACCAAACAAGCTTGCAGTGGTAGAGCCAAAATAGGGCGTGCCCAAACTGACCATTGTGGAAACTAAGTCTGGATGGTCTAATGCATATTGTAAATTTGTGATACCACCCCTGCTATGCCCAACAAGATTTACTTTGGGTAATTTGCCACCATTACATATGCTCACGTCGTATATAATCTTGCTTAACATATAGTTAAACTGATAATATACGTTATTATTAGAATCGTTTGGCAGTTCTGTATCAAAAACAACTATTATATGTTTGGATATGTCAGTGATACTATCTACAACGTTTGAATTCTCATTATAAATTGAACCTTCTGTAGTTTGATTAGTAATATTAATAAGCCTAAAACTACGATAGTTTGTTATTTTTGCCCAATAAACACACGCACCGCCAACCCTTTCACTTATCTTTGTTATTAAAGATTGAGAATCATAGGCAAACTTAACAGTGTCGTCTGACGTGTTGCTTTCGCTAAAATTGTTACTCCAAGTCATAGCAGAACTGCCCAAACCATGGGTTAAAACTGTTATTTGGGCGTATTCCATAACGTTATTTGCTTTTTCATTTTTTTCAGTGAGATCATAGTTTATAACGTATTGTACTTTTCTATAATTGCCACTAGTAGAATTTTTCAAATTCCCCGAGGAATCAAACAATTCTTTCTCTCCTTCTTTTGTCTTTACATCGTATGTATTAGTTTGATTATAAAGTACATTCTCTCTTATTTGTTCAGAACCTGTGAAAGCTTTGGCTTGAAAACTATTTAGTCCTACGAATAAAGCAGAACAAAATGCAAGCACAAGTAGTAAAAAAGTGTAAGTTTTTATCCTTTTAGTCATACTCCCTCCTAATTTATAATTACTTTTAGAAATTCAGAGAACGGTGTTGATGAATCACCGTGATAAAATCCTAAATACAATACTTTATCTTCTGATATATCATACTTAAATAGACTTGGCGGAATAGTGCCTCTATACGTATTTTTCCAAGCACTTCTTACTTTTTCCTCATATATATAATAAATATCTACTCCATCAGTGCAAACGTAAATGTTAGCGTTTTGATCCAGCATTTCATATCTTGCACCTAGGGGCTCTCCCCTATAAACTTCCCAAACGTCAATTACTTTACGGAATTTTTCGCTTTTTTCCACTAAAAATTCAAATCCTATAAGTTTTCTCTCTCTATTATTTTCTAAAACCAATCCTACGTTGATTATGTAATCAAAGACAGTTTCTCCGTCATCTAATATCGTCCTTTCCAAATTGCTATCATGACAAGTTTGTATGCCTTGCTCATACGATATTTCATAACCATCTTCGTCTACGGGGATTGAATGCATATATTGCTCGCAAAACTCTTTTTGTTTTTGATATTCTTGATTCTCTCTTTCAACCATATCGTCAATAATAGTACATGCTGATTGCTGAAATGCTATAACTAATAAAATTGATAGGCATATAAATAAACGTAAAAATCTTTTTATCATATCGCACCTCTTTTTTTCTTTTGTAATTAAATTTTAACATTGGCTTAAGCACGTTGTCAATACGATATACAAATTACTTTGTCGAATATTGTATAAAACAAAAGAATAACATAAAAAAGCACTCGGCAAACGGAGCGTTCCATAGGGATTTTTACTTTAAGATAAAAGTGTAGCCCACTATACTTCGCAAAAAGCGAAATATGGTGGGCTTTATCTTTACCACAAAAGATTAGGTTTATATAGTTATATTTTTAGCCTTGTGGCTAAAAATGATATTGTTTACGCAGTAAACAGTTTAGCCGAGCGTAGCGAACGCCAACTGCGTAAGCAGTTTTATTTTAACCTACGGTTAAAGTTATATTATATTTGCCACAACTCGCCGATAGGCGAATATCACTTTGCGTAGCAAAATATAACTGCGAAAGCAATATAACTTGCCGATAGGCAAATATAACTAGTGCGTCAGTAATACTATTACTGACGCACTAATGCCGAGTGCTTTTATTTGTTTTTAATTTTTAATTATTCGCCTTTGAAAGGTAATAAATCAGCGATTCTAGCACGTTTGATAGCCTTTGCTAAAACTCTTTGGTGTTTAGCGCAAGTACCGGTCATACGTCTGGGGAGAATTTTTCCGCCTTCGGTGATATATTTCTTCAAAAGGTTAACGTCCTTGTAGTCAATGTTTTCAGCTTTTGCTTGACAGAAAGCGCAAACTTTTCTACGGGGAACTCTTTTAACGAATTTTTTGCCCTCTTTTGCAGGTGCAGGAGCGTTTTCGCTTGCTGCAGGGGCAGTTATGTTAGTATTTTCTTCCATTTTGAACTCCTTTAATAATCAATTTGCTAATGCAAAATTAAAAGGGAAGTTGATTGTCGTCAATCGCTTCCAATTGGGGGCGTTCTCTTCTTGCCGAACTTGGTTCGTCTTCTGAATCGTTAGACGCGCTCTTTGGCGTTAAGAACTCCACTTCGTTAGCAACAACGTCGGTAACGTATCTTTTGTTGCCGTCCTTATCGTCGTAAGAACGGTTTTGTAAACTGCCGACAATTGCTACTTTGTTACCTTTTTTTAGATATTTTCCACAATTTTCTGCTCTGCCACGCCATACGGTAATGTTAAAAAAGTCTGTTTCTCTATTACCTTCTGCGTTTGCATAATCCCTTGAAACGGCAATAGCAAATCTACATACGGGAATGCCGCTTGGGGTTTCGGAAAGTTCTGGATCGCGGGTAAGATTACCCACCAAGATAACTTTATTCATATTTTTCTCCTACCTTATCTTTTGGTTATTAATTCTCTAATTATACCGTCTGTAATGCCTGCAACACGCTTGATTTCAACAACCAAGGACTTTGCAGCTTCAAACGTCATCAAAACGTAATAGCCTTCGGACTTGTAGTTGATGGGGTATTGTAACTTCTTTACGCCCCAACGATCGGTGCTTTCTACAACACCACCGTTTTCAGTAACGAGTGCCTCTAACTTTTTGATGATACTCTCCTTAGCTTCGTCAGAAAGAGAAGCTTCGAGAATATAAAGCATTTCATACTTCGTCATAATATTTACCTCCCGGACTTATTCGGCTTGCACTAGGCAAGCAAGGTTTTTGTGTTTTGCCGTATGTTACAAAACAAGTATTAAGATTATAAAAGATTTTTTTATCTTTGTCAACGATTTGTAATAGATTTATCTATTAAAGGGTGGTTTTTACCCCTTTTTTACGGCTTTTTGGCTTATTTTTTTGCTTGCTAGAAAAGAAAGCCGTTCCTTTTTGTTATCTTTGGGGTTAGATTGGCAGTGGTCTAAAAGATATTTAAGCGTTTCGCCAATATCCTTTCCGCTTATCCCAAGTTCCATAATATCGGTTGCGTTTACAGAAAGTTCTTTTAGGCTAAACGGAACGCCTTCCCTTTTTGCCCTATCAAAAATTTCTTGCCAACGAATTATCGTAGGACAGGTGGATAAATCGTCCTTGCAAGCCGAAAAATCTGCTTGTTTTACTGCCAAAAGTTCCTTAAAAATATCAAGATTTTTAGAAATTAGTTTTATAACTTTTCTCTCCCCCGCCTTGCCGTCTAAATCGTACATATGCAAAAGAGTTAATCGATAGGTTTTTTCTATGGTTTTATTATCAAACTTTAACCTTTTTAATATACTTTTAACTATGTTTGCGCCCACCTTTTCGTGCCCGTGAAAATTGCCGTTATTTTGCATTAAAACGGGCTTTCCAACGTCGTGTAATAAACAGGCTAGCCTAACGCTTTTATCGGCGTATAAAAGACATTTTAGGCTGTGCTCTAAAACGTCGTAATCGTGATATTTTTTTGGTTGAGCCATGCCTTCGCCAAGGGTAAGTTCAGGCAAAATTTTATGCAAAACTTTGGTTTGAGCAAGCGTTTTTACCGCTTGGTAATGCCCGTCTTTCGGGGAAAATGGATATGCTGAATCGCAAACTAAAATTCTACTTAGTTCTTGGGCAATTCTCTCTACCGAAACGTCTAAAATATTGTTTGAAAATTCGGTTGCGCTATCTATTACTCGTTTGGTTGGAATAAACCCTAGTTCCCCACGAAATCTAGCAAGGCGCATAAGCCTTAATCCATCGTGACAAAAGACTTGGTTTGGGGGTTTCACGGTGTCCAAAACCTTGTTTTTAATATCTTGCACCCCACCCAAAAGGTCGATAATTTGGTCGTTATTTAGGTCGTAATATACGGCGTTGCACTTAAAGTCACGCCGTAGCGCGTCTTCCATTAAATGGTCGGTAAACTGCACGTTATCCGGTTGGTGTTTTCCACCCGCCGAGTAATCGTCCTTTCGCATACGGGTGTATTCGTATTTTATTCCGTTTAGCAAAAATACTATCGTGCCCGTGCGTTTATAGGTAGCGACTACCTTTCCACCAAAAATATTAAGTTTTTCTTGCAAGGCGTCTACGTCTACTCTTCCAGCAAGGTCGACGTCCGTATTATAACTTTTATCGATTAAAAAATTCCTTACGTAGCCACCCACCAGATACAATGGGGAATTAAGGCTTTTTGAAAGATTTTTTAACGCCTTATCATATATAATTTTCATATATACTATTTTACCACAAAAATTTGGTAAAAACTTGATATTTTAAAATAATTGTAGTAAAATTTTAAATATAAAGTAATAGTGGGGGATTTTGGTTAATGATAGATTTTATAATTAACCCGAAAGCAGGCGGAAAAGACGGCAAAAAAATAAAAAAAGCCCTTCCAAAACTTGAAAAACGCTTGCTCGAAAGAAAGGTAGAATACCTTATCCACATGACCAAATGCCCTAACCAAGCAACCGAACTTACTAAAACGCTTATTAGTCACGGCGCAACCACTATCGTGGTGGTTGGTGGCGACGGTACTTTGCACGAAGTTATAAACGGTTTTGATAATTTCGATAAAGTAAGCCTTGGCATTATCCCTTGTGGTACGGGTAACGATTTTGCTAGCGCGCTTAATCTTCCCACCGACCCCGTTGAAGCGTTAGATTTGATTTTAGACGGCGTTCCAAAGTTTACCGATTTTATGCAAATGCCTACCGTTAGGGGACTTAACATAATAGGTATGGGTGTGGACGTGGACGTTCTTAAAAGGTATTCAAAAGCCAAACGGAAAACCAAACTTAAATACACCACTTGTTTAATACAAACCTTGTTTAACGTTAACTACGCCGAGTTTGATTCGGAAATAGAAGGGATAAAAACCCATCATCGTTCGTTTATCGCTTGCATTGCTAACGGGCATAGATACGGTGGTGGAATTCCTATTTGCCCACCGGCAAACCCCACGGACAACAAACTCGATTTCGTTACGGTGGACGAGATACACGGGCTTAAAATCGTTGGCGCTTTCCTTAAACTTAAAGGGGGAAAACTACTTTCCTTAAAACAAGCAAAACACCAAACTATGAAATCCGTTAAGATTACCACCGAAGGCGATTACGCTGTTAACGTAGACGGCGAACTTTATTATAACGTGCCGTTTGAAGTTAGGATAGTATCCGATAAACTAAGGGTTTTTAGACCTTAAAAAAATATAAAAATACGGGGTTATCCCGAAAACGAGAGGAAAATTATGATTAAAATTATTCAGTTTGGAGAAGGCAATTTCTTACGCACTTTCGTAGACGTGTATTTCGACACGTTGAATCAAGAAGGTGGAAATTATCAAGTTGATATCGTTAAACCAATCACCTTTGGGTCTTTGGAAAACTTTATCAAACAAAACAACAAGTATAATATCGTACTTCGTGGCGTAAAGAACGGCAAAGCAGACGCAACTGCTTATCCCGTAAACGTTATTAACAGCGTTCTTGAACCCGAACAATACGACGGTATTTGTTCTCTTTTTGCCGACAACGAGTTAAAGATTATCGTTTCCAACACTACCGAAGCGGGTATTTGTTATAACGGCAACGATAAAATCGAAGGGTTTATTGAAAACACCTTCCCTGCAAAACTCACCAAACTTTTACTTCATCGTTTTAACGCTAACGAAAACGCAAGAAATAGCGACCTTTATTTAATGCCCGTTGAACTTATCGACAACAATGCAGACGCTCTTTACGATTGCGTTAAAAAGTATATCGCTCTTTGGAATCTACCCAAAGAATTTGAAGATTATATCGACAACAAAGTGTTCTTCTGCAACACTTTGGTTGACAGAATCGTTTCGGGCGCACCCAGAACGGAAGAAGACAAGGCTAGCATTAAAGCGCTTATCGGAAAAGAAGACCTTTTGGTTTCTATTGGCGAGCCTTTTGGTCTTTGGGCTGTTGAAGATAAAGGCGAAATCTCAAAATTCGTTAAAGACGGCGTGCATAACATTGAAGTAGTTTTAACAAAAGACATCAACTACTACAAAAAACGTAAGGTAAGAGTGCTTAACGGTTCTCACACCAACTTGGTTTCTGCGGGGTTATTGCTCGGCGCGACCACCGTTTACGATTGCATGCAAGATAAAACCCTTTGCAAGTTCTTAAACGACACGCTAGATAGCGAAATCGTTCCTTTCGTTTCAAACGATATCAGCGCAACCAAGGTTTTTGCCGATAGCATTATAGAAAGATTTTCTAATCCATACTTAAATCACCAACTTATAAGCATACACCTTAACAGCGTTTCTAAGTGGAAAGCAAGGGTGTTGCCAAGCTTTAAGGATTATTACACGGCAAACGGCAAGATAGCGCCACTTATCACCGTTGGTTTTGCTTATCTACTAGCTTTATACACCCGTGTTTATAAAGAAGGCGAAAAGTATTATTGTGACCTTCCTGTCGGAAAAACCGAAATTAAGGACGATATCCCCTACCTTGAATTCTTTGCTAACGGTGGTTGCCCCATCGAGTTTATGAAAAAGACGGAAGTTTGGGGTGAAGACCTTACCGCTTATAACGGATTTGCTGAAAAAATCGGCGAATATATCGAGCAAATAAACGCAGGAAAAGTTATTCTATGAAAGATTGTGTAATCATAAACCAAAAAGATAACGTTGGCGTAAACCTTACCGGAAACGACCTTATTCCCGCAGGACATAAATACGCCTTAAAGGATATTAAAACGGGCGAACCGATAATTAAATACGGTCAAGTTATCGGCAGAGCAACTTGCGATATCAAGACGGGCGAGTGGGTGCATACTCATAACGTAAAATCTCATTTGGACGAAACGCCCACTTATACCTATGAATATTCTGCCAACGTTCAATCGGCAAAACCATTTACTTTCAAAGGATTTAAGCGTGCCGATAACCGCGCAGGTATTAGAAACGAAATTTATATCGTTCCAACCGTAGGTTGCGTAAACGACGTGGTTAAACGCCTTGAAAAGAAAGCGCAAAGTTTGGTTACCGGTTCGATAGACGGAATTTTTGCCCTACCCCATCAATTTGGTTGTTCGCAACTAGGTAAAGATAACGAAAACATTAAAAAATTGCTTTGTGGCATTGCCTTAAACCCCAACGCAACCTTCGTTTTGATGGTTGGATTAGGTTGCGAAAACAACGGGCTAGAAGGTATTAAAAGTTATCTAGACGGTTTAGGCAGAACTAATATCGCTTATTTTAACTGCCAAGAAGTTGAGGACGAAATCGAATACGGTTTTAACATCCTAAAAGATTTTGCGCAAAAAGCAAGCGTTTTAGTTCGTGAAGACGTTGATATTAGCGAACTTTGTATCGGTTTAAAATGTGGTGGAAGCGACGGATATTCCGGTCTTACCGCCAACCCACTAGTTGGTAAAGTTACCGATAAAATCACCGCCGCCGGCGGTAGCGCTATTTTAACCGAAGTTCCCGAAATGTTCGGCGCGGAACAACTTTTGATGAATAAATGTAAAGACCAAGACACCTTCCTTCGTTACAAAAAGATGATAGAAGATTTCAAGGCGTTTTACGTTGATAACGGATTCCCCGTATACGAAAACCCAAGTCCCGGTAACAAAAAAGGTGGCATTACCACTTTGGAAGAAAAGAGTTTGGGTTGCATTGAAAAAGCAGGCACGGGCGAAATTAAGGACGTGCTTTGCTATGGCGAACAAGTTAAAGAACGTGGTGTATCTACCCTAGACGCTCCGGGTAACGACCTTATTGCGGCAACTGCGCTTGCGGCAAGTGGTTGTCAAATAGTGTTGTTTACTACCGGTAGAGGCACGCCGTTTTCTACTTTCGTTCCCACGATGAAAATCGCTTCTAACGAACGCATTGCCTCCTTAAAGAAAAATTGGATAGATTTTTGCGCTTATTCTATGGACGAGGACGGTCTTTTTGATTTACTTATCAAAACGGCTAACGGCGAATACAAGTGCAAGAGCGAAGATTTGAGAGAAATTGCTTTTTATAAAACGGGAGTTACCTTATGAGTTACTTGAAAGATAATTTTTTATTAACCACTAAAACGGCGGAAAAACTTTATTTTAACTACGCAAAGGACATGCCGATTTTCGACTATCACTGTCATTTGCCTGAAACTCAGCTTCTTGAAAACGCCGAGTTTAACGATATTTTTGAAATTTGGCTTAAAGGCGACCATTATAAATGGAGACTTATGCGTAATTACGGCATAGACGAAGAATACATCACCGGCGATAAGTCTAATAAAGAAAAGTTCCTTACCTACTGCAAGGTGCTTGGAACGGCTTTCGGCAACCCCTTGTATCACTGGTCGCAAGTTGAATTAAAGGAATTTTTTAACTGCGAAATAGAAATCAACCAAGAAAACGCTAATCTTATTTGGGATTGGTGTAACGATTATATTAAACTTAATCACATTACCCCAAGATCGCTTATAGAAAAATCTAACGTTACCCATATTTTTACCACTAACGAAATTTTCGACGACCTTACTACCTTTGAAAAGTTAGCGAAAACCGATTATAAGTTTAAGGTTATCCCTGCCTTTCGTGCAGATAAGATTATGAACGTTGAAGCAAAGGGTTATAAAGGTTTCGTGGAAAAGTTATCTAGTTTAACCCACCCCGTTATCGATATGGATAGCCTAGAAAAAGCTATTGAAATTAGACTTAACGAGTTTATAAAAGTAGGCACTACGGCAGCCGACGTTGCTTTGGAAAGAGTTTGTCCTATCGCCGATAGAGAACAAGCCGAAAAGGTGTTTGTAAAGGCTATTAACGGCGAACAAGTTTCTCTTGCCGAGTCTGAAATCTTCAAAGGATATTTTACTTATTTCCTATTTAAACTTTACGCAAAATACGATATTGCAACCGAATTACACGTGGGCGCAATGCGTAACAACAACACCAAAATGCTTAATAAACTTGGACTTGACACCGGTTACGATAGCATTTCGGACGCCAACAGTATTTATAATATGAGTAGGTTGTTCGACAGACTAGACGGAGAAAATAGTTTGCCAAAAACAATCGTGTTTAATCTTAACCCAAAAATGAACACCGAAATTATGACGCTTATCGGCAGTTTCCAATCAAGTGAGGCTCGTGGCAAGTTGCAATACGGACCTGCTTGGTGGTTCTTGGATAACAAAGTGGGTATGGAAAAACATTTAGAAGACCTTACTGCAACCGGTCACTTGGGTGTGTTCGTTGGTATGCTTACCGACAGCCGTTCGCTCCTTTCCTATCCACGTCACCATTATTTTAGGAGAATACTTTGTTCGTATCTCGGTGGCATGATGGAAAAGGGCGAAATGACGCAAGATATTGAATTCGTTGGCAAAGTCGTTAAAGATATTTGTTATAACAACGCAATAAACTACCTTAAAATGAATTAAATTAATGGAGATTTTTATGGATAAAATTATTCCCGTAGTAGTAATTAAAGAACTTAAAGATACCGAACCCACCCTCAGCGCTTTAATCGAAGGTGGAATCAACTGCGCAGAAATCACTTTCCGTACGGCTTGCGCAAAAGAGGCAATTGCCCTTGCAGTTGAAAAGTTCCCACAAATGAACGTGGGCGCAGGAACGGTAATCAACCTTGAACAATGCAAACAAGCCTTAAAAGCAGGCGCAAAGTTTATCGTGTCACCGGGGCTTTCCATAAGCGTTGCAAAATACTGCAAAAAGAAAAATATCCCCTACTACCCAGGTTGCGTTACCCCAACCGAAATCATGCAAGCGTTAGAACTGGGCATTGATATAGTAAAATTCTTCCCAGCAGGCGTATACGGTGGTCTTAAAGCGCTTAAAGCCCTTTCAGCACCATTCCCACAAGTTAAGTTTATCCCAACTGGTGGCGCTGACCTTACTAACCTTAAAGAATTTTTGGATTTTGAAAAGGTTTATGCAGTTGGCGGTAGTTTTATGATGAAGGGTGATATAGTAGAAAACTGCAAAAAAATTAAAGAAGTTATGGGCGAATAATTTTGCCTAAGGAGAATAAATAATATGAAAAAAGTCGTTACTTTTGGCGAGCTCATGTTAAGACTCGCACCCGAAAACTATTTAAGATTCGTTCAAAGCGAAAAATTACAATCTACCTTTGGCGGGGCTGAGGCAAACGTTGCAGTTTCTCTTGCTAACTACGGCGTAGACGTTGCTTTCGTATCTAGACTGCCCGACCACGAAATCGGTCAATGGGCAATTAATTCTTTAAGAAGATATGGCGTTGACACCACCAAAATCGTTCGTGGTGGAGATAGAGTTGGTATTTACTACTGCGAAAAGGGCGCAAGCCAACGTCCTAGCAAGGTTATTTACGATAGAGCAAATTCTTCTATCGCAACTGCTAATATGCAAGACTTTGATTGGGACGCTATTTTAGACGGAGTAAGTTGGTTTCATTTTACCGGTATTACCCCTGCTCTTTCAGACCAAATGGCAGAAATTACACTACAAGCTTTAAAACAAGCAAAACAACGTGGCATCACCGTTTCTTGCGACCTTAATTTCCGTAAAAAACTTTGGAGCAAGCAAAAAGCAGGCGAAGTTATGGATAAACTTTGCCATTACGTTGATTATTGTATTGCAAACGAAGAAGACGCAAAGGACGTTTTCGGTATAGAAGCCGACAACACCGATATCGATAGTGGTAAACTTAACCACCAAGGTTATATCTCGGTTGCGCAAAAACTTACCGATAGATTTAACTTTAAGGGAGTTGCAATCACTTTAAGAGAAAGTCTTTCTGCAAACGACAACAATTGGTCGGCAATGCTTTACACCGACGGCAACGCATATTTTTCTAAAAAATATTCTATGCATATCGTTGACAGAGTTGGTGGGGGCGACAGTTTTGGCGGTGGTTTAATCTACTCTTTACTTAACGATTACGCACCACAAGACGCAATCGAATTTGCAGTTGCTGCAAGTTGCTTAAAACACTCTATCGAAGGCGACTATAACTTAGTTTCCATTGCCGAAGTTAAAGCTTTGGCTGGTGGCAACGCAAGTGGCAGAGTTCAAAGATAATATAAAATTTATTAAACAGATAAAAAACCACCGAAAATTCGGTGGTTTTTTTGTTTGGAGTTTTTAGATTAGTTAAATAATTAATTTAATTATTCTGGTATAACGTCGTTATTTTCAACTTTTACGGGCGAAACCTTTATAGATATGCTAAGGTCAGCGTTTTGTAAGAAGGTGTAATTACTTTCAACGTCAGTCTCAGCAAGCCAATTAATTAACGATTTGGTTGCAAGGTTATCGTAGTCGTAAACTAGCCCGAATTCAGCAGAAATCAAGTTGCCCTTTGCGTCGGTATTAATCTTAGAAAGGATAATTTCGTCCAATGCGGGCGCAACTTTCGCAACGATAGTGCCTATAAGAGTTTTGGTTTGCTCGTCAACTTCAAGTAATTGATAAATAGTAACGTCTTTATAAGTATTTAAAGCCGCTGCAATATCAAGTATTCCTTGGTCGATGTCGGCATCTTCAACACCTAACACACCTTTAAGTATGGTCTTAACGGTAAGCGTTTTGTATTCTTCTATCATTGCTTTAATATCGATAGGAGTTTCCGATTCGGTAACCATTTGAATAAACGCGTTCAAAGTCATGGTATCGTCGTCGGTAATAATCTTTGCTATCTTGTCGCCAAGTTCAATAAGATTATCAACGGTAATTCCCTTTTTAGCAACTTCTGCAAGCACTTCTTCAATGGTCATACCGAGTATTTCAGTAACTTTATCAGGTAGTTTTTCGTATTGACCGTCGCCGATAATAGAGTCAACCAATTCTAATATAGTCATATCAAGGGCGTTTTCTATTGCGATTATGCTGTCGCCAAGACCGTCCATAGTAAATTCATAACCGGAATTTACTTTTTTAACCTTATACATAGCGTCGATAGCATGCGCTAACGTATCGTTTATGTCCTTTTTGTTAACGGTTAAAATATTATTTTGAACGTAAGGAAGAATTGCTTGTTCATAAACTTCTAAAACCATTGGGAGTACGCCGTAAACGACCGTTGGAACGTATTCGCTTATTTCTTCTATGCTGGATAAAGCAAATTCTATCGCCGTTTCGTTTTGTTCGTCGTTTTCAGCCCTATTTTCAGTGCTTAGACCAACGTATTCGGTTTTATCTACTAGAATACCGGTAATTAGTTCGCCTCTAATAGCAAAATCAGTTATAGTAGCCGAAGCTTTATAGAAGATTTCGCCTTCCATATCAAACTCGCTAATAGCAACGTCGATTGCCCCGTCCGCGTATAAAATACCGTATTGGTCAACGCCGACGATTATATCCTCGCCTTCGATACTAACGGTCATCTTGGAAAGTGGTTGCGACACTTCTTGCCCTAACGCAACGTCGTAGTAATATCTATTTTGCGGGGTTTCTTGGGTGCTATTTAGTTCGGCGCTTGCGTTAACGTCAACGGAAACGCCCTTGCCAAGACCAAAATCTTGTAGTTGCGAGTCTACGTAATTTACAAAGAAGTCGTCCCCAAGAACTACTTCTCCACATAGACTGCAAGTGATATTGCCGTCGTGTTCACACTCATCACTGCAACCCGTGAGGAATAAGCCGCAAGAAAGAGCCATGAAAGCCGACAAAATAACAGCTAACAATTTCTTAAATTTTCTCATAGTCGTTCTCCTTTGTATATATTTTATGTTTGTAATTTTATTATAAGGGACAAAAAAAGCACTTGTCAATACACTTTTTAAAAATTTTTTTGTATAATAACAAAATTTTTTAGTTAAACACTATCAAAACGCCATCTTTAAGCCAATAAAAAACAAGGGTAAACCCCTTGCCTTTTTCTAGTATTTTTTTGTGTTTTTAATAAATTTTTATTTTTGATAACGTTCCCTAGCGATTTTTAAGGTGTTGATAAAAGATTTATCAAGTTCGGTAAGCGCATATTCTTTCTTATATAAAAGCACGTCTTTATAAGTAGGTTTTTCTTCCACGCAGTTTCTAACCACCAATCCGTAACGGGAAAGAACCTTTTCCGGAACTAAACTAACCCACATAAACGTTTCGGTGTTTTTAGAAAGCAAATCAAACTGACTAGCGCGTTCAAAAACGAAAATTCTTCTTGAAATATCGTTATCTAATTCCTCTTGTTTAACGGTAATTAACGGCAAAGAGGGAACGAACAAATCAGAATGGGCTATTTCAATATAGTTTTTTAAGTCCCTTAAATAAATGTTTTGTTTGGTTGCAAGCGGACAATCCTTGTTCATTATAAGCGTATATCTAAACTCGGTAAGCACTTCGTAACTAAGCCCGTTCTTTTCAAACATAGAAGTAAAGTATTTATCGAACTTTTCCGAGTATCTTACTATACCTAGATTATAATCAGACTGCAATATATTGTTTATTGCCTGCAAGGAATCGGTTTCGTGATAATAAATTTCGGTTGCTTGTTTTGGAATAGTGGTAGAAAAATCGGCAAACGCATCCGAAAAATAACAACCCCTCGGCACCGAAACGGAAAACTTGTTCTTTACGGCAAAGCGATGCTTATACATATACTCCACTTCGTCCATTTTTGCAAGAATAGTTTTCGCATACCCGATAAACTCCTCGCCCTCGGGCGTAGTTTTAATGCCTTTGGACGAACGCTCGAATATAGTTATGCCTAAATCACTCTCCAACTCCTTAATCGCCCTACTTAAATTAGGTTGGGCAATAAAAAGCTGTTCCGAAGCTTTGTTTATTGAACCGGCGTTTGCAATTTCCACCGCGTATTTCATATGAAGAACGTTCATTTATCCACCTTAGGTACGGCAACCTTTTGGTTGCAAGCGTTTTCTACACTTAGATTTTAATACAAACGCAAAATAATTTCAAGTAAAAAACCCGTTTTGCTTAAAATTTTGCTCATTTTCCTTTTTTAGCGAGCAAAAAGCCGAGCGTCGCTCGGCTTTTTTTAAAATCTTTATGAAAAAACTATTCTACCTTAGAAAAATTTTCCTTGCCAACTCCACAAAGCTCGCAAGCAAAGTCGTCACCTAAATCTTCGAACTTAGTTCCGGCAGGAATACCCTTTTCGGGCAAACCTTCAGCTTCGTCGTAAATCCAACCACAAACGTCACAAACGTATTTCATAATGTTTTCTCCTTTTATATATTATATTTTAATTTATTTTTATCCGTTAACAAGTTCATCGGCAAGCGCTTTTATTTGTTCTTGGTTTTGATTATTAATTGCCGAAAGTATTTTTACGTTATTATTTGCGTAGGTTAAGTCCTTGCATTTTTCAAGCATAGTTTGCATAACCTTGGTTGCAGTGGGCGCCCAACTTCCGTTTTCTATAAACGCAACTTGTCTATTCTTAAAACCGCGTTCTACTAAATGATTAATAAACTCTCTCATAAACGGAAAGACGTCGGCGTTATAAGTGGTGGTAGCAAGCACGATTTTTCCGTAGCGGAAAGCGTCCTCAACGCACTCTGCCATATCCGAACGTGCAAGGTCGTTAACCACAACCTTTTTGCAACCTTTTTCTTCAAGTTCTTTTGCTAGTATAGAAACTGCCTTTTTAGTGTTGCCGTAAACCGAAGTGTAGAAAATACAAACCCCGTCGGTTTCCACTCCGTAAGACGACCATATATTATATAGGTTTATATAATACCCCAAATTATCTTTTAGCACGGGACCGTGTAACGGACAAATGGTTTTAATTTCAAAACCAGACAATTTTTTTAGAACTGCTTGAACTTGCGCGCCGTATTTACCTACTATACCTATATAATAACGTCTTGCTTCGCACGCCCAATCTTCGTCGGCAGTCGTCGCGCCGAACTTTCCGAACGCGTCGGCGGAAAAAAGTATTTTATCTTTTTGGTCGTAAGTCATAATAACTTCCGGCCAGTGTACCATAGGCGCTGTAACGAATTTTAATACCCTATCCCCTAAATCAAGCGTATCGCCGTCTGATACGGCAAGATTTCTTCCGTTAAAATCCGTGCCGTAAAAGTTTGCCATCATAGTAAACGCTTTTTTTTCGGCAACGATTATAGCGTTTTGATATTTTTTTGCAAACGCAACTATATTCGCCGAGTGGTCGGGTTCCATATGCGATACGATAAGATAATCGGGAATCCTTCCGTCTAGCGCCTTTTCTAGATTGTCAAGCCACTCGTTTTTAAAGTTTTGGTCAACCGAATCAAACACGGCAACCTTATCGCCCAAGATAACGTACGAGTTATACGCCATGCCGTTTGGAACTACGTATTGCCCTTCAAAAAGGTCTATATTATAATCGTTTACGCCAATATATTTTACGGTAGAAGAAACGTCCACTTTACTTGCTCCTAAAATTTAACAAAAACGGGGGAGTTTATCACCTATACTCCCCACCCTTTTATTTTCTCATATTTGAAAACAAATTTCAAGGGGTTTTTAAAAAATAAAATTATCAAAATTTTTTAAAATCGTATTGACAAGTTTTATAGGCTATATTAAAATGTAATTGAAAATAAAACTAAGTCAAGGAGGGTTGGACCAATGAACAGAGTTGTTCTCCACACCAAATAAATTATAAGGAGACGGTCCAATGTACTAGTTAACCCAACAAATAAATAACGGAGGTATCCACCAATCAACAGTTTATCTGCTTGCTTTAAGTAGTCCGAGTGGTATATTTAGTTCCTGAGGGAATAGTAAGTAATAATATGGCTACCAACTCTCGGCAAGTGTCGGCAAGCCAAAATTAAATAATAAATACTAGGTCGGGTGGTTTACCCGACCTTTATAAATGATAACGCCAAGAAAAACGGAAATCCGTTAATATATAGGAGAAAAAAAGAAAATGTCTAAAGTAATGGAAAAAATTTGGGATATCATAGGCGAAATTCTCGCCGTGGTTTTAGTGGTAGTTTACGCGTTGCTAATTCTTAACGCTAACTTTAACTTTATCGGTAACGTAACCGTGCTAAAAATCTTTGATATTTTAAGAACGTACGGCTCGTTAGTACTAATAGGCGTAGTTGGGCTTGAAGCAATGTCTAAACGCAACTTTATTTTTAAGTTAATATTCCTTATTCTATGTGCAATAATCGTGGTATTCCTATTCTTCCCGGACACCTATTCTAACCTTATCGGCGTTATCGCACACAAATAAATAATTCATACCTAATAAAACACCCCCGAGATAACTTGGGGGTGTCTTTTTATATTTTCAAAAAGAACCAAACGTAAAGTAAAACGCCAACGTGGATAATAAGTCCTAAAATATTTATTACCCAAAAATACCAATGTTTAGTTTTATGACGGAAGGTGCGCATGCCCAAAATTCCACCGAGCGCGCCACCGAAAAGCCCAACTAGTAACAGCACCTTTTCAGGAATACGCCACTCGTTTTGGCGAGCTTTGTTTTTGTCGACTGCGTATAAAATAAAACAAATTAAAGAAAGGACTGCAATTATAGCCCCGATTATTATCATTAAGGTGGGTTTATCTATCATAACAATTTCTCCTACGGATAATTATACTATAAAAGTGCGGTTTTGCATAGTTTTTTAACAAAAGTTTTCCTTTTGTAATAAAAATTACCTTGCGACCGTTGTTTTTGTATTGAAAACACGCCTTTTCTATGATAAAATATAAATATGAAAGAACTTGAATATTATAGACACGAACTACATTTTGATTATCCCGAACGCAGTGACGAGCATATGCTTAAAGTAAAGCATTTAAGGGACACCCACTTTGATGAGAACTATAAGTATCTCCCCAAAGGGTTTTGGCATAAGATAAAACGCGGAATACTATGGCTAGCGCTAAACTTAATAGCCTTTCCTATATGCACCTTTCGTCACGGGGTTAAAATCCATAATAGAAAAATACTTAAAAAATACAAAAAAGAGTTTAAAAAGGGCGCGATAACCGTTGCCAATCACGTGTTTACGTGGGACTACGTATGCGTTCTAAAAGCAATTAGACCACACCTACAATACCACCCCGGTTGGAAAACCAATTTTGAAGGTCCAAACGCAGGGTTTATACGTTTCGTTGGTGGCATACCTATTCCAACCGATAATATGCGCGCAATGGCAAAGTTCCAAAAAGCTATCGGCGAAGTGCTTGAAAACAACCATTGGCTACACTTTTTCCCAGAAGGCTCTATGTGGTATTATTATCCCGACGTTCGCCCTTTCAAAAAAGCAGTGTTTAAGTATGCCGTAAGATACGATAAGCCCGTTATCCCGATCGGCATTTCGTTTAGAGAAAGAAAAGGTATTTATAAACTTTGGGGTAAAACTCCGTTAGTTGACGTTACCGTGGGCGAGCCCTTGTTCCCCGACAAAACACTTTCTATCCCAGAGGCTACCGATAAATTGCATCGCGAAGCCTATCACGTGGTACAAGGACTTGTTGGTATTCACCCCGGCGATCCCACTTATAACACCGACCAAAACATTGATAACTATAAAAAAACGATGTAAACTTACATCGTTTTTCTTTTTATATTAAAATAGTTTTAATTGACTTTGATAATCTTCTAACTTGACGTTTGGATAAAGTGTAGTATATCCCCAATGCTCGTTAAGGGCATCAAGCAAAATATCTGCCGATTGAATATGGGTTAAAAAACTATTATGCCCGTTAGCACCAACCGTGCCGTTTTCGTTGTTTACTTTGGGAATAATAACTTCCTTTATAAACCCGTCTTTAAGATAACCTGCGTCGTTAAGGGCGCTTATCGCATATTTTCCCGCATTGGAAACGGTGTGCGTCCAAATCATTTTAGCGTTTGGATAAAGGCCGTGTATTTTACCAACGAGTTCAACGCATTTTTGCTTGTAAACGCTTTCATTAAAACCACTGGCAGTGGTATCGTTACCACCGATATTAAATATAACCACGTCCGGCACCCAATTAGCATGCGCCCACTTTGCAGTGGTTTTTGCGCCGTCAACGTTATTCGAAGTGGTTATGCCTGCATAATCAAAAACGTCTAAAATAGATTTTCCGTTAGGATATTTAACACCCCAACCACTATTGGCAACGAACTGCACGTCAGCGCCGATACTTCTTGCGGTGAGATAATTAAAAGAGTGTAAGGAAGAACTATTCTCGGTATTTCTACCCATACTGCCATTGCCGTCGTCTGAATACCCTAACGAGCCGTGCCCCGAACCACCCGACGCGCAAACGAACATAAAACGGAAGTTGCCTTGGTCAAATTCAAGGTCACGTTTAACGAAATTGCCGTCCGTTTGCACTTTAACGATAGAAGTTAAAGCATCGTAAGGCTCGCTCATTTTAAGGCATTTTATAGTGTGATAGCCAATTTCTAGCCCAGAAACGATAGTTATCGTTTGACTTCCACCCGAAAGATAAAAGGTTCTATCTGGGTTAACGGTAGGGATAACTTCGTCGTCTAAGGCAACGTTGTAAT
The DNA here is from genome assembly GCA_017399945.1 of Clostridia bacterium. Taxonomy (GTDB): domain Bacteria; phylum Bacillota; class Clostridia; order Christensenellales; family Borkfalkiaceae; genus UBA1259. The sequence continues at coordinate 111,678 of JAFQAQ010000003.1, read as the reverse complement.
ATGGATAATGGTTTTTGCTATCTCCACTTATAACCGAATAGAAATCAACTTTAAGTTCACTGCCGTAAAAATCAACCGTAAACCCACTTGCCGTGTGGTATAGGTTTATCCTTGACGGGGCGTTTTGGTCACTTTCGGTATAATCGTATCTGCCTTCCCATTTAATATAAGGCTCGTTCGATAAGAAATCTTCGCCCGAAAGGGTTTGCCCAAGCAATTGCTTTTGGCAGGCGGTAAAGGTTAACATACCGCCCATGCATACCAAAATAGAAAGTATTATACTTAAAAGTTTTTTCATAAATTATAACCCGTAATAAATTGTAGTTCCACTACCGGACATTATAATAAAGATTGCGCAAACTACCATAGCGCCAATCCACGCTCTACCAGATTTGTTAAAGAACCATCTGTTAAGTAAAGGAAGGGCCGCCATCATAGGAATAATGCTAAACAACATGTTTACGAACAACCATTGTGGACCAACACTACCCGTGTATCCTACCACACCTGTAGAAGCAAAACCTGCGTATTGGATAATTACGATAGCAACTAAACCTAAGGTGTTACCTAAAACCGAGATAACTTGGCTTAAACCTTCGCCCCAGTTGCTTGGACGCATAGCGCAGTTTACCCTTAAAGAGTTGGACATATAGAATATGAAGAAGAAAGGTAAATACATTGCCATTGCAAGTATTGCTCTTGGATTTAAGGTAAATCTTGCCGATAGGAAGAAGAAACGCATATCCACGTGGAATATAGCATAGCAAAGACCGTCTAGCGCAAAGAAACTTAAAATCAAAATTGCAGCCATGAGTGGCGTTTTCCAAAAATCACTGCCCTTTAACTTTAACGGATCAAGTTTAGAAATATAAGTATTTTTAACTTGACTTGCTAACGGTAAAGTCTCACTGCCACTTGCAACGTCTGATTTTTTAGCACGAAGGTAATCTATCAAGAATTCCACGCCTAGGGTAATAAAGTAAATTATCGTACCGATAATGCCGTTTACCACTGCCCAAATCATAATTGCGTTGGTAAAACGTTGTGGGAAGAACCAACCGAGCACGCTGTTAGAAGCGTCTGGGAACCACTCAACCGACCAAGTAACCGCAACCATATAAAGCACGCAAGCAAGAATGCCCGATATCACAAATGAAATCCAGAAAGCAATTCTACCTTTAATCTTTTGGTCGCCCGTTCTTTGTGGGATAGGCTTTTTAAGACTTGCAAACGCCTTAGTTCCGAGCAACAACACGAAAAGCGCCATAATAAACACGAACCCACCTGCAAGCACCATACCGCCGCCAATTTCTTTCCAAAGCCATGCGTGTTGGTTGTCTTTTAGACCACGTTGAAGCCCTAAATCGTCTGTGTTTTCAAACACGTAACCGAAAAAGCCCACCATATTAGCAAGGGTATCGGTATCGTAAGGTTGCAATGCGTGTAAACAACTTTCGTTGTTAATTACTGCATAAGTGCCCGTATAAGGGTTGCCGTAACCTTCACCAATAACGACTTCGTCAATTTGCGTTTCGTTGTTACGTTTTAATTGATAGTTAACTATTTCAATAGATTCGGGCGCATAACGAAGGTCTGCATTACCAACGGTAAGCCACCATTCTTCCTTTTCGGTTATCTTTTCTCCTTTATCTAACTTTTCTTGAATTTCAGCCTTTTTAACTGCCGTGTCGTTTTGATATGCGCCTTCGTCGTTTTTAGAATAACTTATACCGATATTACATTGGGTATTAGTCCAAGACCAACCACGAATATAACCGGTAACGTAAATCGCCGCAAGACGAGAAGGTGCTTTTTTATCGTTAGCAATTTTACCTTCTCTTTCGGCAAGTTTTTGCGCGCCGTTACCACCTGCCGAGTGTCCGGTTGCGCCGATTTTGTCGTAATCTACCCAATCGAAGTATTCCAAACCTTCTTCGGTGTGCATATAATCCATCCAATGGAACAATCCGTAACCTTCCTTGGTCGCCGATTGTTTTTCATAAGAAGGGGTGGATTCCCCTTGCCCATAAGGGTCTAAACAAATAACGCCGTAACCTCTGCGAACGAGTTCTATACAGAAAGATGCTTGCGTTTCCTTAGTGCGTTGAATACCGGGCGCAACCAAAATCATAGGAACTGGGTTTTCGCTAGATGCGTATTTAGGTTTGTAAACGTCGGCAACGGATTTAGTTAAAACACCCGTCTTTATTTGTTGTTGAATAGCAGTCGACGTTGCGTCGCCCGTTTTGGAAATGTCAATTTCAATAGATTTGGTTTCAATAGAAACTCTAAAAAAGTCGGTTTGAATAAGAGAGCCTAAAAACCCGCCTGCAAGCACCAAACAAAGCCCAATGCAAAGTGCCGTTTTGGCTTTTTTCCAGTTGGTAAACCAACCGACGATACCCTTTCCAACCTTTATAAAAAAGTCTTTTATTTTTTGCATAATTTATCCCTTTATTTTTCAAACGGCGGAAAGAAGCCTTTCCGCCGTTCAAGTTTTTAATTAGTATTAAGCACCAACTACGGTAATTAAATAATCGTAAAGAAGTATTGCTAAATCGTTATTAGTGATTCTAGCAGTCATTCTACCTGCGCCAACGTAGTTAGAAGCGATATCTGCCTTTTCGATAACTTCAACGCCACCCTTAGTGGTAACGTTAGAGCCACAACCGATAATGATATCGAAGTCGCCTGCTTCGTTAACTTCTGCGCCAAGATCAGCAACTTTGCTCTTTTCAGATTCAACGTAAGTGATAGTCAAAGAGTTAACGTCAACGCCAAGGTCTGCAAGATGAGCTAAGAAACCACTCTTGATATCTTCTAATTCATTTGCAGTAACCCAAGTACCTGAGTTGCCCCATACCGAAACTTTAAGTTGGGTGTCGAATTGGGTTAGATATTCGTATAATTGAACTGCCAAAGTGTTATCGGTAATTCTAGCAGTCATTCTACCTGCACCAACGTAGATAGAAGCGATATCTGCCTTTTCGATAACTTCAACGCCACCCTTAGTGGTAACGTTAGAGCCACAACCGATAATGATATCGAAGTCGCCTGCCTCGTTAACTTCTGCGCCAAGGTCGGCAACCTTGGTCTTTTCAGATTCAACGTAAGTGATGGTCAAGGTAGTAGTGTCAATTTCTTGTTGAGCAAGATAAGCAAGGAAACCACTCTTGATTTGTTCAAGTTCAGTATCAGTAATCCAAGTGCCTGCATTGCCCCAAACTGAGATTTTCACGGTGGTGTTTAAGGTAACAAGGTCTTCTTCAACCACTGCGTATAACTTGATGTTGCCATCGTTGTCTTCGTAATCAACAAGGTCGTAAAGACTGATAACGTCGTCTTTCTTGAACACCATTTCGCCGTTAAGTTGGGTTGCCCAACCAACGAACTTGTAACCGGAAGGAGCAAAGCCTTCGATTACGCTTGCGCTTTCAAAAACTTCCACGCTATCAACCAATTCGCCAAGGTTGTCGTATAAACTTACCGTTACAGAACTTTCAGGTGCAGTATCAACAGCGAAAGCAAGTTTAATGGTCGTGCCGTTAAATACGTATGCGTTGTTGCCGTTAATAACTACTAAATGTTCCTCAGCAACTACCATATTGTTAGTAGTACCGTCGAAAGAACCGCCAGCTACGGTAATAGCAACGTTACCTTCGCCCTTAGGAGCAATGATTGCTACGGGAGAGGGGTTGCCTTCTTCTTTATTGTTAGCGTCTCTACTCTTGGTGTTGGGGTTAGCAGTAATATAAACACTGTTTGTTGCGTTTTCTGCAAGTGCGTATGCAACTGCGTTTTCGCCGTAAGCAAACACGTTTGCAGTAGAGAAACAATTAACGACCGTGCCGTTAACGTTTTTACCAACGATACCACCAACGTTAGTTCTTCCACCAACGTAAACTAAAATATCGGTTGATTGTAAAACGCCTTCTGCATAACAATCGGTAACCGTACCTTCGTTTAGACCAACGATACCACCAACGTTTTCGTCGCCGTGTACACGTACGCCTGCGAAAGAACATTGAGAAACGACTGCGTTGCTCACGTTATAACCAACGATACCACCAATATTAATATTAGTAGTGCCTGCTGCTGCAACTGCTTGTGAATCTTCTGCATATCTTTGCGCAAGAACTTTACCACTGTCTGCTACAACGCACTTTTCTACGATACCTGCGTTAATACCAACGATACCACCACTGTAACTATAATTACTTGTGGATTTACCCGTTTCGTTTGCATTCCACGCACCGAAACAACCGTCGCCCACGCAAAGTTCAACCTTGCCGTAGTTAATACCTGCGATACAACCACCTGCAATACGCGCTTTGATAGTACCGGTAGAAGAGTCTTCTAAAGTAGAAATTTTACAATCGGTAATAATACCGGTGGAAAGGTTAGTACCAACAACGCCACCTGCAACGCCAACTGCTTGAGTAGGATCTGCAACTAAAACGCTTTGGATACTAGAAGAACCGGTAGAACCACCAGTGCTTTCAACGTTTGCAGTAACGTAAACGTTTTGGATTTTACCTGCGTTAAAATCTGCAACCGTACCTAAACTATTGTTAGAAGAAGAAACTTTACCTGCCATTACTAAATCTTTTACCAAACCGTTTGCGCCAATTTTGTAAATAGCCGCACTGTTAGAGTTTGCCAAGGTAATAGTTCTGTTGTTGCCGTCTAAAACGCCGTTGAATTCAAAACCTTGTTGGTCTGCCCTAGAAGTTTCTAAGGTAATACCCTTAATCAACTTAAAGAAAGTGTTTTCAGCAACGTTTGCGCCGTTAACCATAACGAAATCTAAATTAGAATCGATTAGGTATGGGTTAGCTTCACTGCCTTCGCCACCAAAAAGCAAACCTTCTGCAACGCATGCAGGTTGAGTTTTACTATTATCCACAACGCTGACGGTGTATTCGCCACCTTGTGGAATTTGGTCTGGGGTAAAGGTTACAACAAAGTTTTTGTCGTCAAAAGCAAACGTACCGTTTACGGGAAGAGCGGCGCTTACACCGTCAGAAATGGTTACAACGTAGTCGGTTGCTTGCGACATAGCCGCTTGCGTCCAAACGATTTTGCTTGTTAAAGGTTCTTCTGCCATCTTAACGTCTGATACGTAAACGGAAACTACTCTATAACCAGCGTATAAGATAATATCCGATTTAACCGTGCCCGTGCTAAAATTCCAAAGAGTGCCTTCTTCAAAGGTTTCTGACGTGTACCAACCGGTAAACACGTATCCTTCAACCGAGAAGGTGGGGGTAGCAGGTTCAGTTGCCCTTCTGCCCTTAACAACCTTTTGAACTTGACCGTATTGCTGACCTTCCACCATAAAGGTTACTTGGTATTTAGTTGCCGTGTTCGTGGGCTCGTCGCCACCACCACAAGCAGCAACGATGGAAAAAGAAAACAGCATACATACCGAAAGAACTGCAATAAGAATCTTTCTTAAAGTCTTCATATATTCCTCCTAAATCTAAAAACGCCCCTTTTAATTAAAAGGGGGAAGGGCTTTCAAGTCCTTCCCCGCAAGAAATCAAAAGTATGTCGTTAAGTTTTATATATACATTATATAATAGGTATAAAAAACTGTCAATATGCTTTTTTTTGATTTTTGCATTGAATTTATTAAATTGTCCCTTTAATTTACTGCCGTTTACGTTTGGTCGGGTGGCGCAGTTTTCTTTTTCTCTTTAATTTGTTTTATGATTTGTGGTAGAGAAATAAGGGCGAAAAGCACGCACAGTATACCTATAAATAGGCATAATCTTACGGGTATGCTTTGTGGCAACACGTTTGCAATAGAATTACCCGTCGTGCCGGATGCAAGATACATAAAGTTTGCATCCGGAATCGCATAGTTTAGTGGAATTGCAAAACCAGCCAAAACCCCCAAGAATATAAACGGTTTATACACTTGTTTATAATCAGGACGGAACCCGTGCACGAATATCATATAAAAAACTGCAAACACGGGTAAGGTATGTTCTAGCCAAAAATGATAATATCTTAAATAGGTTGGGCCGGCGTCGGTAATAACGGCAGGCATAAACCAAGGAATTACGCCTAAGGTTAAACATATATAGAAACTGCATTGAAAAAGGCTTTTACCTTTTTTCATAATCATAAAAGCAGTTAAAATTGCAGCCCACTCGCATACTTCAAAGGGTAGTTTTGTAAGCAACTGTTTACCGTTCCCGCCGTTTCCAACGTATAAAAGCCTGCAATAATAGAAAAATTCTATCAAAATTAAGGTTAAACCGATGGCAAACCTAAAATTTTCTTCCCCTTTCCAGTTGCGCAACTTTTCACGATAACGATAAACCAAAAAAATTGCCAAAGCAAGTACGATAAGGGGCGCAAAATGTGCAAACGACCAATAGGTAAAATCCCCTTCTTCGCCGTAGCCAAAAATCCCACTACTGTGAAAAACGTATTCAAAATCCATAAACTTTCTCCTTTGCAAGCCCATAAAATTCTTGCATAATCGCCTTTTTTATTTTACCACTTAAAAACCAAAAATTCAATAGCAATTTTTTATCTATTTGTTAAGTTTTCTTCGGGTTTTGTTTAGGTGGCGTTCAAAACTGCCAGACGATATAAATTCAGCAAGCACGTATTGGTCTAGCACGGGCACCGAACAAGAAAATCCACCCAATTTTTCGTAGTATTGGTCGAGTAAGTTGTCCGGCAATATCATATACCCTATACGCATTGACGGAGAAAGGCTTTTAGAAAAGGTGTTTATATACACCACTTTCTTTCCCCCGTCGGTAGAAAAAAGCGAGTCTATCGGGTGACCGGGCATAAAGAATTCGCTTGCGAAATCGTCTTCTATAATATATCTATCAGGTTTTTGGTTTGCCCAAGCAAGATACTCAAAACGTTTGCCTGCCGTTGCCGTTATTCCCGACGGATAACTGTTAAAAGGCGTAACGTGCAAAACCGAAAAATCTTTTTTTAGTTGGCTAGACAAAATTCCGTCCTTTCCCATATCCAAATCGACGGTTTTTACACCTTCGCCTTGATAAACGGCTTTTATCCCTTTATAACAAGGGTTTTCTATACCGAAAACGCGTTCTCTACCCAAAATTTTTACTGCGTTTTCATAAAGTTGCTCTGCTCCCGAGCCGATAATTATATTTTTTGGTTGGGTAAATATGTCCCGATACCTTAAAAGATATTGGGCGATTGCGTTTCTTAAAAAACTTATTCCTTCTACGGGCGATTTTATAAACAAACTTCTACCACGCTCGCTAACAACCTTTCTAACCGTTTTTGCCCAAGAAGAATATTCAAACGGCTGTTCGTTAGTTACCTTTTCGCAAGGCAAAAGGTCAAGCACTTTGCCACTTTTATCCGAAGGGGCAATTCCTTGCACGCTTTTTACTATATAACCACTCCTTTCTTTGCAGTCGATATACCCTTCTTCGTAAAGCATGCCGTAAGCGTTTTCCACCGTTACGATAGAACACCCCCACCTATCCGCCATAACCCTTTTAGACGGAAGTTTGCTGTTTGGGGCGTACTTTCCACTTATTATATCGTCCTTAACGCTTTTATATAATGAATAATACTTTTTTTCTCTCATCTGGTCTTATAAAATTCTCCGTTTTTGATTATTTACTTAATACCACGATTACATTATAATACAAAGGTAATTAGTTGTAAAGGAGAATTTTTATGGCTTATAAAAAAGTTTTAACGGTACAAGATATCTCTTGCGTTGGGCAATGTTCACTAACGGTTGCCCTTCCCATACTTTCAGCATGCGGACACGAAACTTGCGTGTTGCCGTCCGCAGTGCTATCCACACACACTTACGGGTTTAAGGGGTTTACTTTTGCCGACCTTACCGAAGAAATACCCAAGATTAACGCCCATTGGCAAAAAGAAGGCATCACTTTTGATTGTCTTTACACGGGGTATCTTGGAAGCACCAAACAAATAGAATACGTTAGTGACCTTATCCCATTAGTTAAAGGCAAAGTGGTCGTTGACCCTGCAATGGCTGATAACGGAAATTTATATTACGGATTTGACGACGCTTTCGTTAAACAAATGGCAAAACTTTGCGCTAAATCAGATTACCTTTTGCCTAATATTACCGAAGCTTGTTTTTTAACCGGCGTTGAATACAAACAAGAATACGACAAGGCGTATATCGACTTGATTTTACAAAAACTTGTGGAAATCGGTTGCAAAAACGTTATATTAACGGGCGTATCATACACCCCCGAAACGACAGGTGTTGTGGTATTTGAAAATGGCGAGTATAAGTATTACGAACACAAAAAAATGCCCAAAGGCGCGCACGGCACGGGGGATATTTACGCATCTGCTTTCGTTGGCGCGTTGCTTAACGGTAAGGACGCTTTCACCTCTGCAAGTATTGCCGCTAACTACGTTTTAGATTGTATTGCCAAAACCCAAGACCACCCCGAACATTGGTACGGCGCTATTTTCGAGCCAAGTTTACCCAAACTTATTGAGGCGTTAAAATAATTTTTATCTTAAAGTTGCCTTTTTTAAGGTTTTAGTATATAATTTTTAATATGAATACTAAGCAGTTAAAGTACGCAATGGTTTTGGCTGAAACAAAGTCCTTTTCCAAAGCGGCAAGTCAACTTAATATTTCCCAACCTTCCCTTTCGCAGTACGTTAAAAAGATTGAAACGGAAGTGGGCGTTCCCCTATTTGAAAGGACGGGTGGATACGTAAAGCTTACTGATGCAGGCAAGTTTTATATCCAAGCGGGCAAAAAAATGCTTTCTATCGAAAAAGATTTGGAAAACCAACTTCTAGACGTAAAGCAAGAAAAGGTGGGGACTCTTACCGTTGGTATGTCCCATTTTAGAACTAACGATATCTTAAAAGAAATCGCCCAACCCTTCAAGCGTCTGTATCCTAACGTTAACCTTGTTATAGACGAAAGGACGTTGAGCCAAGTAATTGAAGGCGCCGAACACGGTGAGTTTGACCTTGCGATTATCCCACACCCCGTTGACCTTAGTATTTTTAATACCCATAAAGTTATGGACGAAGAACTTACGCTTGCTCTTCCGACTGCGTGGGTAAAAGACCTTTGCCCAACAACCGAAAAGGATAGGCGCTATCCCGTTATAGACATTAAAGAACTTGACGGCAAACAGTTTATCGTTGGCGAAAGCAACCAAACGGTACAAACGGCACTAGATAGGCTACTTGAAGAAAACGGCGTTACCATAAAACCACAAATCACCGTAAAAAGACTTGAAGTTCAACTAGAACTAGTTAAAATGGGTTTGGGCGCAGCCCTTATTCCAACGGGCGCTAAAAAACAAAGCGACCAAAAGGTAACCTACCTTAGCCTAAAACAAAACCTTGCAAAACGCGATATTTACGCCGTTTATAGAAAGGACTCTTACCTACCAAAAATAGCAAAAGATTTTATAGCCTTGCTACAAAAAACCTTTTTGTAAATAAAAAATTTTATAAAAAACTCAAAACTCCCTATAAAAAGGGAGTTTTTTTACGTTTATTTACCAAAAAATAATTGACATTATAATCTTTTGATTATATAATGTATAACGAACTGATTAAATTAGGAGGTTGTTATGCCGTCTGCATTTATTTATCTTGGCATATTGCTAGTCGTCGTATGCGTATGGTTTATAGTTTTCAAAAGACCTGTGTACGAAGCAGTGCTTTTAAGTTTTATCGTGTTGATTGCCGTTACGGGCAAATGGAGTAAGGTTGGCGATTATATCGACGGAGCGCTTTCCACGTCTCTTTTGTATTCGATGGTTGCTTTCGTTGCGATGAGTATGATAATGACAAAAACCAAAATTCTTGATAGTTGCGTGGGAATCATTCTTTCGCTACTCGGTCGTTTTACCGGTGGCGCAGGTTACGTAACCGTTGCGGCTGCAAGTTTTATGGGTGCGCTTTCTGGTTCTGGCCCTGCAAACGTTATGACTACGGGAGTTATGACTATTCCCGCAATGAAAAAATCTGGTTTTCCAGCCGAACTTGCCGCTAACATCCAAAGCAATTCAAGTTATCTAGGAAACATGATTCCACCTTCAAACAATATTCTAGCCGCCCTTGAAGCGTTGGCAGTTGCCGCACCGTTAGCAGTAGTTAGCCAAGGTCAATTTTGGATTATAATGTGGGGCTTATCCTTATGGTTTATAATTCAAAGGGTTGTTATGGTGCTAATCTTTTGTAAACGCTATAAAGTTAAACCTATTCCAAAAGAAGAACTCCCCCGTTTTAGGGACGCGTTAAAGGCTGGTTGGCAAGGGTTACTTCTACCCGTTATTATAATCGCGCCTTTCCTTTTGGACTATTTGTTTAAGGACACTTTCTTTACTTCACGTTTAGGTGCAAAAGGTGCAAGTCAACTTTCTAAATCGCTACTATTGTTCGTTGCAGGTCTTTCGGCAATAATCACTTGCCTACTTGCAAAAGACAAAAAACAAGTTTCTTCTCACTCAATAGCAAAAATGTTTGCCGACGGGGTTAAAAGTATTGCTCCCACCATCGGCGTGTGCGTGTTTGGGTATATGATTGGCGAACTTTTCGCCGACCTTAACGTTACCGGTGAATTAGAAGTCTTTTTTGCAAGCCTCGGCATGGGTAAACTTTGGCTTGTAATCGTCGTTTGCATAATCACTTGCATTTTGGGTATGATTATCCCCGGTTCTACCATAGTAGTTACCTTTGGTCCACTTTTTATAACCATGCTAATGAGCGTTGGCGTAAACCCCGTTTTAGCGGCAGGTATGTTGCCTTGTATATGTGGGGTTATGTGTGGAATCACTCCACCACTCGGTCTTGGGATTTACACGGGTATGGCTCTTGCCGAATCGGATTTTGATAAGACGATTAAAAATAATATGTGGTGGGTTGCCGCTCAGTTTATTTTACAAATAATCGTTTTGATGGGTTGGTTGCCCATTATAGGTCTATAAGGGGGTGTAGTTATGAGTAACAAAGAAAATAAATTCAAAACCACTTGCAAAAAAATATCTAGCGTATGTAAACTCATTTTCGGTTACGGCGTAATGATAACCTTGTTTTTAGGCGGACTTACCTTTATCGGTTATCTTTTAGCCTTAATTATCGGTGGCGACACGGCTTCCGCAATATGCAATTTCCTTTATAAGGAATTTTTCCCAATACTAATTTATATAACTTCTTGTCTAGTTTTGTTTGGGCTTTTAGCAATGTATCTTGCAGGGGAAAAATCTTTAACACCAACAAAAAGAAAAATTCCCGAAAAGAAAGTTCAACAGCCGCAAGAACAACCAGCTCAACCAACCGAGCCTAAAAAAGAAGAAAACTGCGAACAAAAAGAACAAAACTAATCTTATAAAAGTAAAAGCCTTGCTTTTTAGCAAGGCTTTTTTATTTTTTATCGTAAATACCACCAAGGTCGTCCACGAAAAAGCAAGGGGAAGTTTTCATTTTTTCCGCCGCCTTTTCGCAAAGGGTTTTTGCATTTATCAAATACGCCGTTGCGCCGTGAACTTTACCTTCAAAATAATCCACGTCTTTATCAAGCACTTGGGTTATTCTGTCGTATTGCTGAACGAAATTCCCTTCTGGGCGATGGAAATAATGTCCTTTAATATCCTTTTTAACGACCTTTCCGTTCTCGTCCGTCATTTCAAAAGTTTGGGTTGGACCTAAACAATAAGGCGCGTTACCAACTTCTTCAACTCCGTGCATAAAGGTGTTTGGTCTAAGTCCACAACCTAGCATTAAAATTTTGCCGTTAAGTCCAATAAGTTTTCTATACGGCGAGTTTTCGCCAACCGGCGTATCGTCTAGTTTATGGTCTTTGGTTATATCAACTGCAAGTTTCCCGTAAGCGCAAACCGAGTGCGTGGGGTGAAAACTCCTTATAACTCCCTTTCTTTTTCTAAACGTTTCGGGTATAGCTCCCACGCAACAAGGTGTGTTTAGCATATCGAATTTAAGGGTGTTGCAACAAGGGAAAAAGGAAAGCGCAGGGAACATAACCGTTCCGTCTTTGCCAACCACTTCAATAAGTGCGTCTATAACGGTATCAGCGCCACCTTCGACTTGTCCCATAGACTTTAAGGAAGAATGCACGATTACCGTATCCCCTTGCTTTATTCCTAGTTTTTTTAAGTCTTTAACTATAATATCTAATGAACTCATAATATCTCCAACCGATTATTTATACAATCTATCCAAAAATTCTAAGCAGTTATAGTTATATCTAGTAAAATCTTCTAAAAGTTTAGGCTCATTGTAACGGCAGTGGGTTTCTAAACACAACGAGCCGTTATACCCCACTTGCTTAAACGCGTGCATAACCTTTTCCCAAGGGATATTACCTTGGTCGGGGGTAAGGTGGGTATCGCGTATACCAAAGTTGTTATGGATATGCGTGCATTTAATACGTTCGCCAACCAACCTTATCTTTTCGGCTTGGTCGTAAGGCATTAAGTTAGCGTGACCGGTATCCCAACAAATACCCACGCTTTTATCATTAAAACTATCGCATAACTCAACCAAATTTTCAGTCACGCAAGAATAAGTTAAAATCATCGGCACGAACTCGCTAAAAATAGAAAGGTTTTCTATGGCAATACCCGTACCGTATTTTTTTGCAACTTCTAAATAAGTGGATATTGACCGTCTGTTATCTTCAAAAGCTTGTTTGGTGGAAAAACCGGTGGTGATAGAAGTTCTTGGATGAAAAACACACCACTCTGCGCCGAGTTTTGCGCTCGCCCTAACTGCTTGTTGCATAGAAAATTCGCAGTTGTCCATGGTCTTTTCGGAAGAAACACGCAAATCGTAAAAATACGGGTGAGATTGACTGCACCATAACCCGTGCTTACTTAAAATTTCGCCCATCTTATCGATTTCTCTATCCCATTCGTCTTGGGTTTTGTCCATAATATCGGCAAGAATAATAGAAATTTCCTTAAACCCTGCTTTTTTTGCAAATCCACAATTAAGGTCAAACAAATCGTCGTATGCTAGCTGAATAGCCTTTCTCATTTATCGCACTCCTATAATCATTATATAATATTTTTTATATAATTCATTATATTTACAATAACGCTTTTGTCTTTAACAAAAAACATTTTGTTTTTTAGCATTTTTCATTTCGTTATTTATATATTAATAAGTTTATAACAAGCAGAATAAAGTTTATCTAAATTCTTTTGCGAATATTCCACTTCGGCAGAAAACTGCCTTGCTATATCACAAAAAGCAGAAAACTCGTCGGCAAATTGCCCCTTTTCTATTTTCTCGATAGAGTTTATTATCCACCAAGAATAAACGCACGCAAGCGTTCTTGCCCTTACCCAAAGGGTGTCTTCTGCGTCGGATAAATGTCGATATAAGGAGTTAACCAAAAATTGTTCGCATATAATATCGTGTTTTTGGTCGGTGGTTAAACTAAACGATTTTTTTATGGTTTTAAGCCGTTTAGTCCACCCCTTTTCAATGCGTTCAAAAGACAAAAAGGTTTTTAATATCTTTTTAAAGTTTTCTTCTTTTATCTCCGAACGACAAAGACTAACTATATTTTTTATTCTGTCTTGTATATGCGTTTTTCTATCTTGCAAAATATCCAACACGCGTTGCCTAAATTCAAGCACGTTCTTTTGAACAAAAGATAGTTCGCAAGTGGCGTTATCGTCCTTTGTCGGTATGAGGGTAATTTTATCTTGACACCCTAAAACGATTTTGGCTGCCTTTTCACAACAAAACCCAAGCCCCATCTCCACACGGTCGGCAAAAAAACTTCTAAACCTAGGATGATCACGGCATACCTGACACAAATAATCTTCCCCTAAATTTATAATAATTTCACATAACCCGTCTTGGTTAAGGAAAGCGCATCTTCCACCTTTTTGGCAGTTGAACTTGGCTTTTTTGTAATTTATTCCCTTGTCTAAAAACGCCGAAAAATCAGAATTATGGTTTTTGTAAAGTTCAAGCGTGGTTTGGTCAATACACATTTCCCACCCAGCGCAACAAGTATGCTTGCAATCACTCGCAACACACTTAAACTTTGAGTAATAACTTAAACGGTATTCTTTCATAATTTTTTTAGTCTATTTCTTCAAGTTCCCAAAAATATCCACAACCGGTAACCACTTCATACTTTTTTGCGCACTTTTTACACTCTATCCAAGCATAGTTTTCGCCAAAACCCATCACCCTTTCGTTGATGATTTTGCCCTTTCCACACGGACAAAGGTACTCTATATGCCTAGTGGGACAGTTCGCCCCGTCGGGATACCTATCTTCATCTAAAATAACTTTTGCAGTCCTATCGTTATATTCCATCAAAAGTCCCTCCACAAGTTTTTTACAAACTAATTTTACCACGAACCCCACAAATTTTCAACGCCTTTAACCACTTTTGCAAAAATCTATACAACTCGCCTTGCAGTTATATAATAACTCCATCTAACGCTTGAAATCGGCTCTATAACGGCATGGTCGCTTGCCGTGTGAAGAATATAGTTGCTGCCAAAATAAATTCCCACGTGTCCAATCCTTTCAATACCCGTCTTGTTTTTTCTTGACGCATTGGTAAAGAACATAAGGTCGCCACGGCGTAAGTTGTTTTTGTCAACTTGCGTGCCGTTAAGCGATTGCTCCCTTGAAGTAAGGTTAAGCAACACGCCGTTTGTTTTAAAGTAAACGTACTGCACCAACGCCGAACAGTCAAACTGCCCGTTTACAAAGTTGGCGTTAAGTTTTCCGTTACCCCAATGATAACGCTGACTTCCCCAAACGTAAGGATAACCAAGCAAGGTCGCACCAAAATCAATGGCTTTTTCGGTTGCAGAATTTTGGTCAATTTCAACGTCCATAGTCGTGCAGTATTCTGCCCAAACGTAAGCCGTTTGCTCCTTAAAAGTCGTTTGGTAAAAACCATTTTGCTTGTTCAAACACAACACGGCATCGTTTTTGTCAAGACTGCCCAACACAAAAGAAGAAGTGCTTGGCCCACTTCTAACAATCAACCCATCTACCTTAGAAATAGCGTAAGTTTTTTTGTTTTGCTTTTCTTGTTCGCTATCGTTAAAGTCTTGTTCAAGGTCGATTGGTGGCAAATATCCTTGCCCCAACCCGTCGCCTTTTTGCATGCAACCGCAAAAAGAAAAAGTTATAATCAACAAAAATAAAACAATACATTTTTTCATCAATTATATTATAACTTACCCTAATATCCCCAGTCAACCGGTAAATATTTCCAACCCCTTCGTCTTATTTATTCTTCAAGTTTACTGCATTTCCAAAAACAAACGGCAGGGTGTTAGGTTGACCTAATTGAAACTTGCAGATTATTTTAGGTAAAAATGTTAAATGACTGGTACAAAATAATGTATCAGTCATTTTTCTTTGCAATGAATATAACTTTTTTTGGGTCTTTTCTCGTTTTTAAGAACTATACAAAAGCCTATTTAGTGTTTTTATTGTGTTAGAGTTTATACCAATAATAACCACAATAAGTTGACTTAAAATAGGTAGCATTGGTTGATGAATTTGTTACGCTTGTTATCGTACCACCTGTATTGTTTTGCCAGTCAATTAAAATTGCTGTTATATACCAAGTGCTCGTATCCTTAAAAGTTACACTTGTTAACGAACTGCAACCAGAGAACGCATAATCACCTATACTTGTTACACTATCTGGTATTACTATACTTGTTAATTTACTGCAACCCCTGAACGCTTCATTACCTATCCTTTTTACGCTATCTCCTATTACTACGCTGTATAGTGAAGTGCAATCATCGAACGCATACGGACCTATAGTTGTTACACTATCGGGTATTACTATGCTGTATATTGAACTACAACCAGAGAACGCACCTACACCTATTCTTGTTACGCTATCTGGGATTTCTATGCTTGTTAATGAGTCGCAACCATAGAACGCACAAGACCCTATATATGTTACGCTATCGCCTATTACTATGCTGTATATTGAACTACAACCAGAGAACGCACAAGAATTAATTTTAGTTGCATTAGTTATATTTACTTCTGTAACTAATACATCATTTATATATAAGTTTTTAGCATAATATAATGGGTTTGAATCAAAATCACTAAAACTAATTTTTACCCATTGGTCTATAGTGCCTGTATAGTTTACTTTTGTTAATGAACTGCAACCAGAGAACGCATACTTACCTATACTTGTTACACTATCTGGGATTTCTATGCTTGTTAATGAGTCGCAACCATCGAACGCTCCTTGAGAAATTGACGTTACGCAATCAGGCACAATAATTTCTGTTATAGTTTTATCTATTATGCCTGTAATTGAAAAAGTAGTTGACGTTAACGTAAAGTTAAAGTTTGCCATTATTTCGGTAGGGGCGAACCTTGCATAAACGCTAATATCGCTTAAAAGTGGTGCGTCTAAAAGTGACTTTGCCGTAAACGGCTTTTCCCAAACGTCTTTATCCCAAAACCAACCACAAAAAATATAATCTTCTTTAGTAGGTTTTTCGGGCATTTGAATTTTTTCCGCACCACTTGTATCAATAGTTGCATAAATTTCATTGTCAACAAAAAAGTTAATCTTAAACTCAACCTTGTTTGTACAAGCCGTCATTGTAAGCATAAGCGTACAAACTGCAAGTATTGTTATTAAAATTGATAAGATTTTCTTTTTCATAAATCTTCTCCCTTTTTCGCAAAAAACAAGCTGTGTGGTCAAAGGGGCTGTCCCTAACGCACTCCTTATGGTTGTCTTTATTATATCTAATTGTAGAACAAAAATCAATTACTTACTGTTAATTAAATTTCTAACAAGACCTTTTCTTTCTTTTTAGTTTATTTACTTTATAATAATACTCTTCGGCACCTTTTGACAAGTTTAAATTTTTTCTTGCCTTACCCCCTAAGGTTCAAATACCGCTTTTTCCCACCCCTACGGGAAGCATCTCCGTTTCACTGCGATGGCAAAGCCGAACCCTATGGGTTCGGCAATCCGTTAGGATTGCAAAAAGAAAACACACTCGTTTGAGTGTGTTTGTCTTTTTTGGTGACCCCTACGGGAATCGAACCCATGTTACCACCGTGAAAGGGTGGTGTCTTAACCGCTTGACCAAGGGGCCTTGGTGTGGGTGCCTGCCTGAGCAGGTCCACTTATCTATGAAACGGACTACGCCGTGTGTTGTAGTGGTAGCGGCGGTCAGATTCGAACCAACGACCTGCCGGGTATGAACCGGCCGCTATAACCAACTAAGCTACGCCGCCATGTGGCATCCAACGTTTAATCGCTAAATGCTTATGTATTATATACAAAAAACAAAATCTTGTCAATTATATTTTAACCATTTAGCAAAAATTTTTTGTTTTATTTATTTATATATTCTTTCAGGTTTATTGTAAAGGTTCTAATTCTTCGTATTTTACCCTTAAACCGTTCTTTCTGAGTCTATCTTGCAAAGCTTTTACGTCTGCCGAGTGAAAATCTTGGAACATTGCGGCAGCCGTTCCCACTGCTTCGCCAGTAACCGCACAACAAGGAATTACGCGAGATAGTTCCCACATAGTGTCCGTTGCCGATATACATCTTCCACAAGCCGAAAGGTTTTTGATATTTTTAGAAATCAACGAGCCGTAAGGCACTTCAAACACAGGACCAGCCTTACGCCAGTTACTAATTAAACCAACGCTATCTTCATAGGATTTGAAGGGTTCGTCGTCTAAAACTACCCTACCTTCTATACGCCTTGTCATTCTAGTTTGAGGAATAGTTGCAATTTGAGCAAGAGCGTGGTTTTCGGTTATCTCGCCCTTTTTAAGAAAATCTTGTAAAAGACTAGCGTGCGATTGAACGGCCATTGACGAAAGTTCTTTGCCCTCCAACCCCTTAAATCTTTTGCCTTTATTTTCCAATTGTTCTTTTGTTTTATATTTATCCGGAATATCGGCAAAACCAAGCATATTAAGTTTGAATTTACCGTCTATAAGTTCGTAATACCAAGACGCAAGAACGTTTCCTTGTTTAAATTCTTCGGTTTGTGCGCCCGATTGCAACGCAAGATCGGCATCGCCGGAAGCGTCTATAAAGTTTTTGCCTAAAAAGGCTTGTCTGCCACTCTTGTTTTCAGTGATAACGGCAGTAATTTTATCGTTATCAACACACGCCGAAGCAACGGTCGTTCCATAAAGGATATCAACACCGTTTTCGATAAGTAATTGCTCGCATAAAATAGCAAATACGCAACCGTTATATTGCACGTCGAAGCGGTCTTTTTTCTTTTCTTCGATTGAGTGCCCTTCTTCCAACCAAGTTTTTCCGGTATGTCTACCGTCCACACGAAAGTTGGGTTCTGCGCCGTGTTTTGCAGAGAGTCTTAAAAGTTCTTCGGCAATGCCGTAACTAACCTGTCTGCCCATACCGTCGCAAATAGGCAAATAAATGGTTACGAGCCCCGCCGTTCCAAGACCACCAAGCATATAAGTTCTTTCAAGCAAAAGGGTTTTCGCACCGTTTCTTGCAGAAGCGAGCGCCGCCGCAATACCGGCAACACCACCACCCGCCACGACGACGTCGTATTCGCCGGCAACGGGAAGTGTCCTTTCCTTTTCAATTATAAGCTTTTTATCCATAATCTTTTAATCTCTCCTAAAAACCTACAAAAACTTAACTGACAACTGCCACCAACTATTTTGCAAAGAGTTCGATAGCCTTGTTATAGTAACTCCATTTAAGGTTGTTTTCGATAAGATTTAACACGTCCTCGTCTGCGTTGATTTCGTCCATAACGGGTTTAGCGGCAAGGTAAGCGTCTTTGAAAGCTTGTTGAGCCGTTTCGTCCACGAAATAGTAGTTTTCGATACCTTTAAGTTTAACTAAATATTTAATTGCGTTAGCCGCAGTTTCCATTCTTTCAAGAACTTCTAAATCGTTTTCGGTATAGAATTCTTTTGCAGTTTCGCTAAGCGCGTCGTAAGCTTCCCTAGCTTCAACGACAGCCTTGCAAACGGCAACGCCGTCAACTTCTTCGTATTCTAACGGAGAGGTGATTTCGTTTAAGATTGCGATAGCGAATACAGCCTTATCTTCTTCGGTAATCTTGCCGATAAGTTTGGAGTTTTCTAGGAATCTAACGTCGATTTCGCCGTCGTCGTTAGTATCTTCTTCTCCGGTAGTTTGTTGGCTAATTTCCACCATTTTAACGTAAGCGCCACCACGAGAAGTGTTGTCTGCGTAGAACACGAAAGTTTTTTCGCCAACATTGTGGATTTCGGGTGCGTACCAAGTATAAACGACGCCACCGTCCGAAACTCTTTCTTCCTTAGCGAATTCGTCTACGCCTTCTTCACAAACTTCTACACGAGCGATTGCGTTGTTTTCGTTAATATAATAAACGTAGTCTTTGCCTGCGTCTTTTCTAACAGCCATAACGTCGCTAGCACCACCAACGAAGGCAATTTTTAACCATTTTTCGTCAGCATCGTCTAAAAGAGTGGTTCTAACGATATGTTTTTGAGTTTCGTCAGATTCGTCGAAAGCAAATAATTGATAAACTTCTTCAAAGGAAACGAACAAGGTGTCTTCTGCGATAGCCTCGTCGTTAATAATTTTAACTGCGTCTGCAAACAAGTCTTGTTTATCAGCTGATTTAAGGTCAACGCCAAAGGTCTTTACGCTACCGTCTAGTTCGTTTTGGGTATAGAACACGAAACCGTCTTTTACCAAAGTTACTTGGTAAGAACAATCGTCTGCCTTCCCGTCGTTATCGTTATCGGCAATACCGTTAAGAACGCATTGTCCCCTAAACTCGTTGCCTTCATTAACGCCGTCGCCAGCAGAGTACGCGTAAACTTTGTTATAGCTTGCAGTTGCCCTAGAATAACCTTCTTTTTCGGCAGCCTTTTCGTAATAATCTTCTTCGTAAACGGTTACGGTATAGATAACCGAAACGCCGTTATAACCTTCGCCTTCTACGAACTTGTATTCTGCAAGGGATTCAAACTTACCTTTGGTAGTGGAATCGGTTTTAGCGATAACTTGTTCTGATTTAGTAGAAGTGTTATAAACTTTAAGAGCGGTGTTTTCAGCATCGTACCAAACGAGATATACCTTACCGTCGTTTTCCACGAATCTGTATTGAGTGGAAAGAGAATCAACGGTAAAGAATTTTTCGGTGGCCGAGCCGTCTAACTTAGTTCTAGTAAAGGTAAGTTCACTAACGGCGATTTCGCCTTGGTTGTTTTTATCGGTACTAGAAGTTCCGTAATAAACGTAGTCGCCGTAGATGTAAACGCCCGCTTGATAATCGCTTGCAACGAAAAGCTTGGGTACTACGACTTCGGTCTTAACGTTATCTGTTAAAAGTGAAGCTTTTTCAACAGCCATAAGCGCGCCTTTTACGGGAGTGCCGAAGGTGTTATCGTCACCGTAAGAAGCGTAGCCGTTGATATAATAGAAATAATTTTCCGTTTCTACCATGAACCCTGCGTTAGAAGAAACAACTTCTCCCCAATTTTTCATGGAAGTGCCTTGCCAATCCCCTTCCTTACAACCGGAAACACCGATAAGCACGCACAAGGACATAACGCAAAGAAGGATTTTGAGTAATAATTTTTTCATAAAATCTCCATAGCCGTTCGGGAAACTTTTTGATACTTCCCGAATATATATATTTATACCCGTACATTATATAACAAACAAATCTTTTTTGCAATAGTTTTCAAATCATTTTTAACTTTTTTAATAAGGTGGAAAAGCAAATTATGGATAAATTCGGCATTTTTAAGTTGATAGGCAGTTTGGCTGACTTTTATAAAACCCACGGGTATAATTTTTTTTCAAATAATCAAAACTCCAAAAATTCGCAAGAAAAGGAGCCCCATTCGGTCGTTTTGACCGATAATGCTAGCCAAAACCCCCGTCAACCACACGCACAAACCACGCCCAACGTCTTGCCAAAACCTTTGCAAGAAAATATGATAAAAGTTATGAACGGTCACGACGAATTTATAAAAAGAGTTACTAGTTCATCAAAAAAGCATTAACCGTACGATTAATTTAATATTTCCCCTTGACAAAAGTCAAGGGGTGCTTTATTATTTTAGGTAGATTTATTAGGAGTTTGCTTATGTTTTCCAAAAAATTTATTTCGGCAACTAAAAACTATTCTACACAAGAAAACAAAATCCCCGCGCCGTATATTAGAAAAACCTTTAATCTAAAAGATTTTTCCACGGCGGAGATTTACGTTTGCGGTCTTGGTTTTTATGAAATTTACGTTAACGGGCAAAATATAACGAAGGGCAAGTTCGCCCCGTATATTTCCAACCCAAACCAAGTTTGTTATTACGATAAATACGACCTTTCGCCATATCTAAAAAAGGGTAAAAACGTTTTTGCGTTTATACTAGGCAACGGTTTTTTAAATAACGAAGGTGGTAAACCTTGGCATTTTGACGAGGCTTCTTACCGTTCAGCGCCAAAACTCGCCCTTTCTTTTATCGTAGACGGCAAACTTTTATTTGAAGCGGACAAGAGTTTTAGATGGGCGCCCTCTCCAATAATTTACGACGATTATCGTATCGGCGAAGAATACGACGGTCAAAAGGAAATTAAAGGCTGGGCAGAAATTGATTTTGACGATTCTAAATGGAAAAAGTGTATAAAAGCAACCACCCCAAAAGGAGTTGCAAAACTTTGCACGGCAAACCCCATTAAATGCACGAAAATAGTTAAACCGGTAAAAATTTGGCGTACCGAGTGTGGTAACGTGTTCGACTTTGGCGCTAACTACACGGGCGTTGTGGAACTTAACCTAAAAGAGTTTTACGCACCCCACCAAAGATTTATTTTACACCACGGGGAAATTTTGCTTGACAACCGAGTTTTATACCAAAAGAATATTTGCGTGCCGTTTTTGTTTGATTTAGATAAATGGCAAACGGATATTTATTGGACGAAAGACGACGGCTCGCCCGAAATTTACGAGCCACACTTTACCTATCACGGATTTAGATACGTTTTCGTTGAAGGTATTGACGGAGCGCAAGCAACGCCTGACTTTTTGACCTTAAAGGTATATCACAGTGATTTTGAAGACCAAAGCGAGTTTTCTTGTAACGACCAAGTAGCCAACAAAATTCAACAAATGACGGTTGAAGCCGACAAAGGAAACTTCCAGTATTTTCCAACCGATTGTCCACATAGAGAAAAGAACGGTTGGCTTGGCGACGCAGCGCTTTCTGCCGAACAACTTTATTATAATTTCGGGTGCGGAAAGGATATAAGAGAATGGCTTACTAACATTGCGCTATGCCAAAACGAGCAAGGCGCAATCCCCGGAATCGTTCCTACTGCCGAGTGGGGTTACGAATGGGGTAACGGTCCCGTGGAAGATTTTGCTATAACCGAACTCCCCTACTTTGATTATAAAACTTACGGCAAAAAAGAACTTTTGCACGATCTTGCTCCCCACTTAAAGAAATATTTTAAGTACGTAAAAGAATGTAAGGTAAAAGAAAACGGTCTTTTAGAATACGGAATTCCCGATTGGTGCGAAGCGCGTTGGGAAGGACTTAAAAAACCCAATACCCCAATAGAAATTACCGATACTTTGGTGGTAATCGGTATGCTAGAAAAGGCAAAAACCATATTCACCATAATCGGAGATACCGATTACGTTAAGCAACTAGACGAGTTCGCTAACCAACTTAGAGCAACGTTTAGAAAAACTTGGGTAGACCAAAACTTGTTCGTAACCGTTAGAAAACAAACTGCGCAAGCAAGGGCAATTTCGGCAGGTATTTTCAGCCAAGAAGAACTTAAAAAGGCTGTTGATAACTTGATAGAAATTATCAACGAGGACGGAGGCGTTATGCAAGTTGGCGTTGCCGGTGCAAGGGTGCTTTTTGAAGTTCTTGCAGATAACGGACACCACGATTTAGCGCTAAAACTTATCACTCAGGACAAGTTCCCATCATACTACGATTGGGTAAAAAGAGGATTCACCACCTTGGCAGAGGAATTTTATGAACTCGCCGACAACTCCACTTTCCCAAGACACGGTGGCTATCTAAGAAGCCATAACCATCACTTCTGGGGTTTCGTTTCGGGATTTTTCTATAAGTATATCGCAGGGTTAAAGGTTAACCCCGATATGAATAGCCCTCTCAACTTGGTAATTAACCCACTCGTGTTTGAAGGAATAAACAAGGTAAATTGCACCTACAACAAAATGGGCAAAAGCTTAAAATACACGGTAGAAATCACAGACGGAAAACCCAACGTTCAAATACTAGAAAACACAGGCTTTACCGTAACCGTAATTTAAGTTATCCATAAACCTTAATAATCAAAAAAGCAAGGAAAATCCTTGCTTTTTTTTGTTTTATCTAAAACGCTCCCCCCTTTTTGAAATCAAAAGGTAATGGGTTTTGTTACTATTCAATTTGCATTTCAAAATAAAAATGCGTTTGGTCTTGGCGCGACAGCTTAAACCCAAGGCGTTCTATTAACGCGTGGCTTTTTGCGTTTTGTTTATAGCAACGGGTTTTAAGTTTTTTTCCGTTTAGTACGGTAAAAAAGTATTCCTTAACGGCGTTTGCGCTAATCGTTGCGTATCCTTTGCCCTGATACTCGCTAAAAAACCTGTAACCTATTTCGCCACCACCAAAAAAATCAAAGTTATATAGTGGGATTTCGCCTATCATTTTGCCGTTTAGTCTAACGGCGAAACTAAATTCTTCCCTTTTTTCTTTTAAGGAGTTTTGAAAATCGTAAAAATATTCGGGGGTAGGCTTTTTGCCGTTTAGGTCTGATTTATAATCGTAACCCCATAGTTCGTTTAGTTTTTCGTCTACGTATAGATTATAATAATCTTGTTTGTCTTGTTCTTTAATAGCAGTTATGGTTAAGTCGCCTGCCGTAAGACAAATATCGGGGTTAATATAATCTATGGGAGAAAAGGCTTTAAGATAAAACTTTTCTTTAATTAAAAGTGGGTGGTATTGGGTTTTGGAAGTTCTTAGTCCCAAGTCACCGCAATCTTCTTCGCGATTGATATACTTCACGCCGTCGGTTGCAAAAGCTTTTGCAAACTCGCTTGCAACGAAAGGATACGCCCCTTGGTATTCTTTAAGGGCTTTTTCCACGTGCACGATAAGATAATCGTTTACCCTTTCGCCCATTGAAAAAGCAACTATATCGTCGTCCACTTCCACGTACCCTATAAGTTGGTCTAACTTAAAAGCGTTTTGCAAAAAATCGACTATACTTTGGGCTTCAACCTTTGCCGTCCAGCTGGAAAATTGCGTTTGAGCGTTTAACTTTTCGGTAAATTCTATAAGTCTTGGAATATCCTTTTCGGTGGCTAACTTAAACTTTCCCGTAGGATAGGTTTTTTTGAATTTGTTAACGTGGTTGCGTTGACCTGAAAGTTTTTTGCCCGAGTACGTTTTAAAACTTTCGGCAAGATAGATATAATCGCTCCAATCACGGTCGTAGTAACTTTGGACGTTAGGATAACGATTTTTAAGAAAGGATAGTTGTTCTTGGTCTAAACAACAATATAATAACGGCAATCCTTTTTGGATACAGTAGTTTTCTATTTCTAAAAGTGCGTTATTTACGTTTTCGCCCAAGGGATAATAAAAGGTGTTTTTATAAACGGGACTGCTTTCTTTTAGTATAAGAGTGTTATCCACCACGGCGTATTTGGTACAAATTACCTTGCGCCACGCGTGTTTTACGCCAAGCGAAAGTTCGCAAAATCCACTTTTTTCGTACGGCAAGTATCGTTTAAGTATATTAAGGTTGTTCTCTAATGGTAAAAATTCAAGCATACAAACTTCCTGATAGTAAAGAACCCCTTTAAACAAGGGGTTCGAGTGGTTTATTTTTTGTTTTTTTCTAGATATTCAACGATTTCGGCAAGTCTATCTAAATCGTCTCTCGTATAATAATCGATATAAATTCTACCTTTTGTATCGTTACCGATTGCGTTTACCTTAGTGCCGAAAGTGCGTTGCAT
Organism: Clostridia bacterium; assembly: GCA_017399945.1. Taxonomy (GTDB): domain Bacteria; phylum Bacillota; class Clostridia; order Christensenellales; family Borkfalkiaceae; genus UBA1259. The sequence continues at coordinate 86,653 of JAFQAQ010000003.1, read as the reverse complement.
TTGACCGATAAGGTCTTTAAGTTCGGCTGAAAGTTCAAGTTTGCGTTTTTTCTTTTCTTTTTCTTCGGGCGGTAAGAAATAATCTTTAACGCGTTTTTCAATTTCACGAACGGACGCGCCGTCTTTAACTGCCGATTGGGCAATTTTGATTTGGTCTGGTTGTGGAACGGAAACTAGCGAACGCGCGTGACCTGCCGAAAGCCTTCCGTCTTCTACCATTTTCATAACGACAGGGTCTAGGGACAAAAGCCTTAAAGTATTTGCGATTGCAGGACGAGATTTACCGATACGGTCGGCAAGGTCTTCTTGGGTTAGACCGTAATCGTTCATAAGCGAACGCATTGCGTTTGCAGCTTCGATTGGGTTAAGGTCTTCTCTTTGCAAGTTTTCTATAAGAGAAATTTCCTTAATTTGACGGTCGCTATAATTTTTGATAATTACGGGAACTTTGTCAAGCCCTGCAATTTTACTTGCCCTAAAACGACGTTCGCCGGCAATAATCATATATCTATCGCCACTCTTGTTGACGATAATCGGCATTATAACACCGTGTTTTTTTATTGAAGAAGCAAGTTCTTCTAAGGCAGTTTCGTCAAAAACTTTTCTTGGTTGGTTGGGGTTAGCAAAAATTGAACTTACTTCTATTTCGGTAACGCCCTCACCCGTCTTTACGGGTTCTTCGTCAAAAATCAAACTTCTACCGTAATCTTCGCCCGTTTCCACGAACAAAGCAGATAAACCTTTTCCTAATCCTCTGTTGGGTTTCATTATTAAATACTCTCCGTATTAGTTTCTAGCCGGTTTTTTCGGCTGTTTTTCTAAGAATTCTTCGGTTAATGCAAGATAAGCTTTTGCGCCCGAGCATTTGGTATCGTGTAACATAATGGGTTTGCCGTGACTTGGCGCTTCGGCAAGACGAATGTTTCTTGGAATAACCGTATCGTACACGCGTTTACCAAAAAACTTGCGTATTTCCGACGATATTTGTCTGGATATAATCGCCCTATTATCACTCATCGTAAGCACTACCCCTTCGATTTTTAAGTTGGGGTTAAGATGTTTTACGACTAGTTTAATAGTGTTCATAAGTTGGCTTAAACCTTCAAGCGCGTAGTATTCGCTTTGTATAGGAATAATAACCGTATCGGCAGAAGCTAGCGCGTTTATGGTCAAAAGTCCAAGCGAAGGCGGACAGTCGATAGTGATAAAATCGTACACTCCGCGCGCGCGTTCTAACACGCGTTTTAGCACGTGTTCTCTCGCCTTAACGTAAACCAGTTCTACTTCGGCGCCTGCTAAATCTATGCTAGACGGCAAAATATCCAAGTTTTCCACTTGTGTTTTAACAACTGCGTCTTCAATAGGCGCATCGTCTATCATAACGTTATAAACAGAACTTTTAACTTCGCTTTTTGCAAAACCCAAACCGCTAGTCGCGTTGCCTTGTGGGTCTAAGTCAACGATTAAACATTTGTAACCCTTAGTGGCAAGATACGCGGTTAAGTTTACGCAAGTGGTTGTTTTTCCCACACCGCCCTTTTGGTTTGAAAAAGCAATAATTTTTCCCATCGTGTTTTTCTCCGTAAGTCTTATATAAATGCTAAAAGATTTAGTAAGTTGCTTTTTTGTTTTGTTAAAAAACTTTAATAATATTATTCAGGTTTATCTTGGTTTTCTTCGGTTTCTTTGGGGCTTTCGGATTTATCGTCGGTGTTGACGTTCGTTTCTTTTCCCGAAACGGGTTCTTTTTCTTTTTGGTCGGGAACGATAGTCTTGTTTTTCTTGTTTCTACCAAAAGGATTTTCCCTTAAAGTACGTTCGTTCTCGTCCATAAAAGCCATGATTTCTTCTACCGATTTGCCTTCCATAAGCATATCAACTTCATCAGAGAAAATAGTTTCTCTTTCAACTAAAAGTCTTGCCATGTTATCAAGCAAGTGTTTGTTTGCTTTAAGCAATTCTCTTGCTCTTTGAAGTCCACCGTCGATAATAAGTCTAACTTCTTCGTCGATAATAGCAGCCGTTTGTTCGCTATACGTAACGTGCGACGCCATGTCTCTTCCGATAAAGATTTCGCGTTCGGAAGAATATGAAATAGGACCTACCTTATCGCTCATACCCCATTCGGTAACCATAAGTCTTGCGCGTTTGCTTACTGCTTGGATATCCCCCGATGCGCCTGCCGAAATGTCTTTTATAATAAGTTCTTCGGCAACTCTACCACCCAAAGTCATAACGATATCGTCTAATAACTTAGCCTTGGTGATATGGTTATCGTCGTCGTCAGGTCTAGTCATAGTATAACCTGCCGCTTGACCACGTGGAATAATAGAAACTTCGTGAACGGGATCACAATGCGGGCAAAGTCTTGCAAGTATTGCGTGGCCTGCCTCGTGATAAGCCGTAATACGTTTATCCGTTTCGGTAACCAAACGACTTTTCTTTTGTGGTCCTAATAACACTTTGTTAATACCTTCGTAAAGGTCTTTATTGGTAATACATTTTCTATTTTGACGCGCGGCTAAAATGGCTGCTTCGTTAAGAAGATTTTCTAGGTCTGCGCCGGAGAACCCACTGGTCATACGAGCAACCGTCTTAAAGCTAACGTCTTCTGCCATAGGCTTATTTCTTGCGTGTACTTTAAGAATAGCTTCTCTACCACGAACGTCTGGAACGTTAACGTAAATTTGACGGTCGAATCTACCCGGACGAAGTAACGCAGGGTCTAAAATATCAGCACGGTTAGTTGCCGCCATAACGATAATTCCGTCGTTAGTTTCAAAACCGTCCATTTGTACTAATAATTGGTTAAGGGTTTGTTCTCTTTCGTCGTGTCCGCCACCCATACCGGTGCCACGTTGACGGCCAACCGCATCGATTTCGTCAATAAACACGATACAAGGCATGCTCTTTTTAGCAACGTCGAACAAATCTCTTACACGAGAAGCACCCACACCGACGAACATTTCCACGAAATCCGAACCGGAAATGGAGAAGAAAGGAACACCCGCTTCGCCTGCAACTGCTTTTGCAAACAAAGTTTTACCCGTTCCGGGAGGCCCTACTAAAAGCACGCCCTTAGGGATTCTTGCGCCGATGTCGGAGAACTTTCTTGGGTTTTTCAAAAAGTCAACAACTTCTTTAAGCTCTTCTTTTTCTTCCTCTGCGCCGGCAACGTCGCTAAACCTTACTTTTAAGTTTTGGTTAACGCGCGCATTGGTTTTTGCAAAGTTCATAGCGCTCTTGGTGCCGCCTTGCGTTTGCATCATCAAAAGGAAGAATACCACGAAGATTATTATATAACCAAGCAAGGGTAAAATAGACGACCAAATAGAGCCTGCGTTAGGATCGGTATAATTATAATGAACGCCTGCTTTTGCTAAGTTTTCTTGAAGTCCGTCAACAACGCCCGTCGACCTACTATAATTAGTGGTAAATTCTATCCTTGCATAGATAGAACCACTATCCATAGTTCCGTTATATAAATAAAGACTAAAAGTTACAACGTAATCGTCAAACAAAACGTCTTTTAAATAAACAGAGTGGCGAGAAGAAGAAAAACTTGCTTTATTCAAGGTTTTCTTAATAACGCTTGCTTTTGCGTTATCGAGCGAACCGGTGGATAATAATCCACCCCCGTCGTCTATTAACGCTTCGTTAACAACGTAATCAAATTCAGAAGTATCCACCACTTGACTATCGTTAATGCAGTTCATTAAAGAAAGACCTGCAATGATAGCAATTATTATAGTTAGGATAACCCATAACGATTTATTCTTTTTTCTTTCCAAAATAATGCTCCTATAAGTTAGTAATAAAATTATATCAGTTCAACATTTAAAATAACTTGAAATATCAAACGAAAATAAACATTATATATTATAAATAATTCTTTTTATATTATACTATATCACTCTGCAAAAAACAATCTAATTTTAAAAGTTTTTTCCGTTTTTTACCAAATAGTTTTTGCTTAGCGCTAAATTATTTTTTTAGCGCTAACTATTTATTAACCAAATAATTTTTAGTAGTGCAAAATAATTATTAAATTTAGATTAAGGTATTGACGATTAATACAAACAGCCGTCCTAACTTAAAATTTTTTTGTTAAACACAAAATTTAGAAAAACAACTTAACTTCTTACTTATTAATCAACAATCATTCTTATAAAATAAGATATTACCTACTTATTATTACCGTTGAAAGCGTGGTAGTGTTAGAAAAAACCTTATGAAGTTATCCAAATTTATATTTACATTTTTATCGGTAAACGAACAAAAACTATCAATAACAATGGAATTCCTTTGCAAATATATGAATATTATCACAACTAATAGGCGCGAAGAAAATTAAAGAAAACTAAATTAATAAGCGCAAAAAATACTAGATATTCAAACGCTAACGCAAAAATTAAACGCAAAGAGTTATTTAAAAATTAAGCACTAATTTTTTTAATTGCACCAAAATTGTTTAATTTTAAAAAATTAAAACAACGCACAGACAAATCCACAGCACACAAACCCCAAAAGAAGGTGAAAAAAATCAAACTACTTCCCTAAAATGATACAATCGGCATACAACAATAAACCACACCCCATCGTTAAACGCCTGACAATTAGCTAATAATAGACAAAAAATCAGCATTAAAACGACATAAAAAATTGTCATTTTAACGCATTGAGAGAGAATGGTAAAAATTTTTCCTTGGAAATTTTTCCGCCCATTCTGTCTGACAAGACCGATATTTTTTATAACAAGCCAATAATTTTTGCAAAAAAGTTTCACGTGGAACGTGTTAAAAAACACCCCTTTAAAAATGGGACAAAGAAAAAGGCAAAAATAAGAACATTGAACACCCATAATACAGTAAGATTTTATCAAAAATACATAGTAAAATCATAAGCGCAAAGTGTTTATTAACCTATTTTTATGCAAATATTATGTTTTTTGATAAAAATAAAGATTAAACAAATAGTTTGTTTAATATATAATGTTTCACGTGAAACATAATGATTATTAGAATGTAAAGAAAAAAGGGGTTAAATAATCAACCTTCTGCCCGAGTTTATATAAGGATAAATACCTAATTTGCTTTAATTTTTGCTTGCGCTATTGCATAAATCGTAAATAATTGGAAAAAATAAATAATAAACTTGTAAAAAATTGTGTTTGAAAGGTAATTATACAAAAACTTATGTTTCACGTGAAACTTTTTGATGGTGGTATTGTTTGTATAAAATATTGATAAGTGGATAAACCGAACAATATTGTGGATAATTTTTTGGGTTTTATTGCAAGAAGGCTTGCACTATATATAAACAATCGTATGGCATTCTGGCAAAACGATGCGTTATAAAGCAAGCGAAGGAATCCCTTATATAATAATTACTTAAAGACTAACACTATAAGATAGTAAATGGTTGTGCACGTTCAAGCTGATAAATAGGGTAGTTAATATAATTTTATATAATCAACCAATTATTGAATTTCGCGAAAGATTAGCAAGCCCTATATCGCGTATAAAGACGCAAGGATTTTATATAGAAATTCAATTAAACGCTCTCTTATACTTTTATCTTGCTAAAAAGAAAATAGTTTATAACAATATTTTACAGTAAAATGAGACAAATGGCGTTAGAATAAATAAATGCAAAGCATGCGTTTGTTAAACCTTTCAATAGCGCATTAAGGTTGCGTTGTAAATATTTATTTATAGCGCAAGCAAAATATTTAGCGCTATATGTCTATGGCGTTTTTTGTTTTTCCATACTAAATTAAATTGGAATAATATACGATAAAACTATACTATTTGCTAACAAAAATGTATTTAAATATTCTTGCAATTTGTCTTTATTAGTGTTACTATCAAATAGAAATAGCGATTATAGCATATTACGAGTTGTATTTATTAAATAGGGAATTTTTATTATGATTTATACCAAACTAACCAAAAAAGCACTGAAAGTTTGTTTTGACGCACATAAAGACCAAGTTGACAAAACGGGACTCCCATACGTATTTCATCCATTTCATTTAGCAGAACAAATGGACGACGAAATTTCTACCGTTTGTGCATTATTACACGACGTTGTGGAAGATACCGACCTGACTTTTAACGACCTTTTAACCATGGGTTTCCCAAGCGAAGCAATAGAAGTCTTAAAACTTTTAACACATAACGACGATACACCGTATATAGATTACGTGAAAAAGATTAAGGGCAACAAAACGGCTGTAAAAGTAAAGATTTCCGACCTTAAACACAATAGCGATATAACAAGGCTGGACGTTTTTGACGAATGGGCAGAAAAACGCAATCAAAAATACGCCCAAGCGTTAAAAATTTTGCAAGAATAAAAAATACCGACGATTGCCATCGTCGGAATTTATATAGGGAAAATAAAAGGATAGCAAGCAAAATTGCTATCCTTTTTATCATTTTATAAAATTTTTTATATTTTATCTAAGTTTAGAACAAGGTGGCGATCATGTTGGCTATGCCGTTGTTTACCACTAAATCAAAGATTAAGCCAATTACGTTAGTGCTTACTAAGAAATTACATAGATAGGTTTGTGGAATTGCCAAGGCAACCGTGTGTATAAAGGATATGGGCAGTGAGTTTATTATCATTACTATAATATCTAGCAATAAAACAGCCCTAATTATACCAAATACGATACCCAAGATTTTGTCTACTACGCCAATAACTTTTATGGTGTGGAGTTTTTGAACTAATTCGCCAACTAACCACAAGATTATCTTGGTGAGAATAAACACGATTATAAAGGCAAGCGCGCAAGAAACGTAAAAACCAACTACCGGACATATTACTTGACTTAACGTTACGTCTTGGGGAATATTGTTCTTTTGGGCAATATTAATAACCGTATCGACAAGCCAAGCCGAAACACCGCCTTTTTGCATCATATCGGCAGTAACGTCGTTAACGGAGGTGTTCATTAATCCGTCGCCAAACAAATTGGTTAAAACACCCTTAAACCAACCACCAATCGTGGTTGCAAGCCCCCATTGGTTTTCCAAAAAGTTTGCAACGGTAGAGCATAACAACGCGGCAACGATAAAACCTATTATAGTGCCGAAAGACTTAAAGAAAGTTTTTACAAACCCGTGTTTTATGCCAAGCACTATATACACGATTAAAACGACCAACGCAACTGCGTCTATTATTATATTTAAGGTCGGGTACAATAAATTTTGCATACACACTCCAATAATATTTATTAACTACTTAATCATTTTAACACATAATTATATAAATTACAATCTTTTTGTCGAAAGGGAATAAATATATAGTTTTAGGCAATAAAAAGGGTAAAAAACGGACGGAATTATATGAAAAACTATACTTTTAGCTCTTTTAACAAATTTTCTAGCAAGGGAATTTGCACCGCAATAGAAAACCTTAATCCAAAAGCTTTAACCCCCGTGATTATTTGCGTGGGGAGTGATATGGTTTTGGGGGACAGTCTTGGTCCACTGGTTGGGACGATGCTAAAACAACGCAAGGTGGACTCCTACGTATACGGCACGCTAAACTATCCTCTCACCGCAAAAGAGATTTCTTACGCCCAAGTGCTTTATAAAAAAATGCACCCGAACACAATTTCTATCGCAATCGACGCGGCAGTCGGTTGCCAAGAGGACGTTGGTATTATAAAAGTGGTTGAAGACGGGCTGTATCCCGGTCTTGGCGTAAACAAACGTCTTGGGAAACTAGGCGATATTTCAATAATTGGCGTGGTGGCAGGAAAATCTTTGCAAAATTATAATCTATATAACCTTACTAGATTAAACTTAATTTATAAAATGGCAGAAATAATTGCCAACGGAGTGGAAGAATATATAAAAAGTTTGCATCAAAACTTTTCCTATCCTTCGGTGGAAGAAAATTTTTAAGTGGACGCGTATAGCCCTTTATATTGCCCGTCATACAAACCCTTATAAAAAAATACTTTTTTGCCAATAAAAAACTCGCCCGATTTTTAGGGGCGAGTTTATACTTTAATTATATATTATTATTTTCTTTTTGTCCGTCTTTGATAACGTCTTGCTTGGTTTTATCCACCGCCGTGTCGCAAGAGTTTTTATATACGAAATATCTCGTATACAAATATTCTAGCACGAAGTTGGCTATCATGGTTATTGCAAGAACAACGTATTCATTAACACCGTTTATCTCTGCAAGGTTACCGAGCACGGTGGAAACGGGGGTAAACACCAAATAAAAACATAAAACCAACGTCATCGCAACGGTAACGTTGCTTGCCGACCTGAAAGTCACTTTTTTGTTTATTGTAAAGTTCCACAAGACAGATGCAATTAAACTAGTTAAATAACAAATCCAATAATTATCTATCTTGAACACTTCTTCCATTAACGTGAAAAGACCAATTTGTATAATGCCTGCGCTAATGGAAAAAAGGGTAAACTTAACAGTTCTTATAAACTCTTTGTTTGCCATACCTAAATCTCCTTTATAAAGCAACGACGACGTTTGTGTTGTTTGCTTTCAAAAGTTTTCCACATGCTTTGAACGTCTGCATTGGTTTCTAGTTCAGGTCCGGTTTCGCAGTATTTTACGCCGTTTTCTATACATTTTGCAAGTAATCCGTTAATCAAAATGGCGGGAATACCAAGTTTTTGGTATTCGGGCGCAACTGCAACGAAATACATTTCTAGCACGTCGTTTTTACCGTTTAAGGCTTTTAGCACGCGAAACATACCAAAGGGGAATAACTTTCCGTTAGATTTCTTTAAGGCTTTTGCCATTGAAGGACAAAGCGCGCCAAACCCGATTATCTTTCCCTCACGGTCTTTTATAGAACAAACGTAATCCAAATTTATTATAGGAACGTAATCGTCGGCAACTTTATCGATTACCTTGGGGGTAAGTGGTACGGTTCCGTAAAGCACCGAAAAACAAACGTCTACTAACTCGAACGCTTCCTTTACGTCCGCCCTTAACGATTTTCTGTCTTTATAAGTAACGTAGGTCAACCCGTTCTTTTTTAGAACGTGCTCTGATATCCTACTCATACGCTCGTCTGGTTTTTCTGGAACGGTGAGTAAATATTCCACCCAATCGATATCCTTTCTAAGCCCCAATTTATCCATGTGGTCGATATAATAAGGGTGGTTATAAAAGGTTATGGACATATTAAATTGGTCAAACCCTTCAACGAGCATACCTTCGTGGTCCATATCGGTAAAACCAATCGGTCCCATAATCTCGGTATATCCACGTTCTTTTCCCCAACAAACAACGGCGTTAAATAACGCGGAAGAAACTTCAAAATCGTCGATAAAATCAAAACGAGTATATCTAATTGCGTTTTTGTTCCATTTTTTGTTGTAGGCGTGGTTTATAAGCCCACCTATTCTTCCAACGACCTTGCCTTCTTTATACGCAAGAAAAAGTCTAGTTTCGCAAAACTCGTATGCGGGGTTTTTCTTTGGATTAAAGGTATCCATTTCGTCCATGCTTAAAAAGGGAACGAAATTAGGGTTATCTTTATACATTTTGTTGGGAAACTGCACCCATGTTTTAAGTTGTTTTTTGTTTACAACTTCTTTTATTTGCACGCTCATCATCTTTTTCCTTGGTAATCTTAAAAACTTTTAGCCGATAAGATTAATTGCAAAATCAAGTCTTTTGATAGTTTCTTCCTTACCTAAAAGTTCGGCAATTTCGGTAGCGCCACCAGCAGTTGCTTGTTTTGCAGTGATAGCAATTCTCGCTATCCATAAAACTGCTTGTTTTTTAACGGTTAAACTTTCGGAAAGTTTTACTAACACGTCGAATAAGTTGGCGTTAGACCAATCTTCTACTAAAAGTAACGCTTGTTTTATTTTAGGAAGAATCTCTTTTGCAAGTTCAACGCTTGCTTTTTGTTTTTGGTTTTCAAAAAGAGAAAGGTCAAACTCGCCGAACTCTTCTAAAAAGTCTATCTTTTCAGCAATTTCGCTATAAATTTGTATTCTGCCTTTAACCAACGATAAAAGCTTGTCTTCATCGTATTTACCGTATGCTTTACTTTCTTTTAAGAAAGGCAATGCGTTTTGCTTAAATTCTTCAAACGACATTTCTTTAATATATTCGCCGGACAACCATCTGCACTTAACGTCGTCGAAAATAGCAGGAGATTTACCTATGCCTTCAAGCGAGAAGTTTTGGATAAGTTCATCTAAACTCATCTTTTCTTGGTTGGTTTTTGGGTTCCAGCCGAGAAGGGCGATATAGTTTACGATAGCTTCCTTAACGTATCCTTTTTTAACGAAATCTTCGTAACTAGCGTCGCCGTTACGTTTAGAAAGTTTGTGTTGCGCGTCTTTCATAATAGGGGGAAGGTGAATATATTCAGGGCGTTCCCAACCAAACGCGTCGTACATTAAATTATATTTAGGGGTAGAAGAAAGGTATTCGGTACCACGAATAACGTGGGTAATACCCATCAAATGATCGTCTATAACGTTAGCGAAGTTATAAGTGGGCATTCCGTCGCTTTTAAGTAAAATACCGTCTTCGATATCTTTATAATCAACTTTGATTTCCCCGTAAACAAGGTCGTTATAAGTGCCCGCGCCTTCTTTTGGAACGTTTTGACGGATTACGTAAGGCTCTCCACTAGCAATACGGCGAGCAATTTCTTCTTTTGATAAACTTAAACAATGCTTGTCGTAACGAACGTTACCTTCTTCGTCTTTAAGTGATGCAATGCGTTCGGGCGAACAAAAACAATAATAAGCGCCACCTAGTTCAACCAGTTTTTCGGCGTATTCTTTATATATATTCTTTCTTTCGCTTTGAATATAAGGACCGTAATCGCCACCAACGTCCGGACCTTCGTCGTACATAATTTTACTGTCACGCATGGTGGAATAAATAATTTCTACCGAGCCGTCAACGTAACGTGCCGTGTCGGTATCTTCTATTCTTAAAACGAAATCGCCACCGTGTTTTTTAGAATACAAAAACCCGTAAAGTGCCGTTCTCAACCCACCTATATGCAAATAACCCGTGGGGCTTGGTGCGAAACGTGTTCTTACCTTGTTCATTTTTTTACTCCTTTTTTTGACTTGTCTCTATAAGGCGCGTTCTTAAAACGCAAATATTCACTTGGATCGTAGTTGTCTAAATCACCGATATCGTCGGTTGAAGTTAACGCGGTAACTAAATCCGACCTATCGCGTATTCTTTGCAGTCTTCCCGAAAGAAAATAACTAAACGCTTGGTTTTTGCCCACTATAACGTGGTCGATAAACTCTACACCGTGTAAGGCTAGTATGGCAAGAAGCCTTCTAGTAGCAGCGTCGTCTTCTTCGCTAGGTTTCGTATACCCACTCGGATGGTTATGGGCAACGATAATTCCACTTACTTTACCTTTAATAAAACCGTTGATTAGCGCCTTGTAATCTATTTTGATATTGGTTTCCGTTCCTTCGGAAAACTTTATTATACCAACTTGATTATCGTTTTCGTCGAACATATAAGCAAGCATGTTCTCGGTAGGACGATCGGTAAGTTCCTTTACGATTCTTTCGCGAACTAGCGGAAAGGAAAAAGAAGCGTTATCTAAAACCTTTTTCCAACGGTTTTCGGTTAGCGTGTTTATCCAAACACCCATAGTAACTAGCTTCGTAGCTATGTTCTTGCCAATCCCGTCCACTTGCATAAGTTGTTCTGCTTTTGCAAACATAACACCTTCTATGCTTCCAAAAACCCTTAAAAGTTTGTGGGCTAGTTCGTTGGTGTTCTTTCTTGGAAGAAGGTCGAACAATATTATTTCTAACAACTCGTGCTCGCTCATAATTTCGGGCGAAGACAAAAACTTGTCCCGCAAGCGTTGGCGATGCCCTGAGTGTAAATTGTCAATCTCTTTCATAATAGTATTGTAACATATTTTTTTGCAAAAGAAAACAATTTTTTTCCATAAAGTGCAATCGTACAATACACTAGACAAACAAAGGCTTTTGGTATATAATAAATAAAAACTTTTTATTGGTAAACTATGCTTAATTTAGACAAGTTCTTGTTAGACCTTAAACGTTTGGTTAAAATAAACAGCGCCGAGTCCTCGCCTACAAAAACCTCACCTTTTGGCGAAGGGGTGGCGCTTGCCTTGTCTGAATTTTGTGCTATTGCCACCGAACTTGGTTTTACCCCCGTTAACCACCAAGGTTATATTGCTGAGATTACCGTTGGAAACGGAGAGCAAGTAGGGGTTATCGGTCACTTAGACGTCGTTCCCGAAGGGGATATAAAAAATTGGGACTATCCACCCTTTGACCTTACCGTAAAAGACCAAATCGTTTACGGAAGGGGAGTTAGCGACGACAAAGGCCCGCTTTTAATTTGTCTTTACGCGCTAAAAGAGTTGGTTGATAGCGGATATAAATTCAACAAAACCATAAGGCTTTTTGCCGGCACTAACGAAGAAACGGGTTGGGGCGATATTGAATATTACCAAAAAATAGGCAGTTTCCCAGAATACGGCTTTTCGCCCGACGGAGATTTCCCCGTAAGCTACGCCGAAAAGGGCGTTATGCCAACCACTTTCTTTTTGCCTAAATTAAAACTTTTTAGCGAAATTCAAGGTGGAAACGCAATAAACGCCGTTTGTGATTATGCTTTTACAGTCCCCACCTTTATCCCCACAAAACAAGAACTTGACGAGTTTGGACTTTCTTTTGAAAATGGAAAAATCGTATCGTACGGAATTACGGCGCACGGCTCTACTCCCGAAAAGGGCAAAAACGCGTTAAAACCTCTTTTTGAGTATTTGCTTTATAAAGGGGAAAAAGTTAAAAAGGTTTTAGACGGGCTTTTTTACGATAAATATAATATAACCAAACTAGTTAGCGAGCAAGGCTGTGTTACCATTTCGCCTAACGTTATTAAAACTAGTAGGCTTGGAGTTGAACTTGTTTGCGACGTGAGAGTGCCATATCCTTTTACCCAAACGGATATAACCCAAAAGTTTGATTTATTTGCCGTTGATTATACCACCGACCTAAAACACCCCCCTATGCACACGGCAAAGGACGGTTGGTTCGTCAGCGCGCTTATGGACGCTTATAAAAAAGTTACGGGCGAAAGCGACGCAAAACCGGTTAGTATGGGTGGTTCTACTTTTGCGCGCGCGTTTAAGTATGGTTGCGCGTTCGGCGCAGGGTTTCCACAAGATAGCGAAGTTGCCCACCAACCTAACGAACACGTTAGTATAGAAAATATTAATAAATGTTACCAAATTTATAAAAACGCGTTTATAAATCTTATAAAATAGGTTTTAAGGAGATTACGTATGAAATTCGATACCGAATTAGTTGGAAAAATCGGCTCGATGGCGCTTATTGATAAGGAGCGCAATATCTTGGACTATACTTTGATTGCAAAACTCTCTTCCGAGCTTCGCCCCGGATACGTTTGGGTTACTAGTGGCGCTACCGAAACGGGTAGGCTAGACTACGTTAAAAGAACGGGCAAGGAACTTAAAGGAGATCCCGAAGACGTTAAAACCGATTATTCGGCGCAAGGTCAATCTATTTTGATGGCAACCTATCGTCAATACGTAGATTCCAAGTATTCTATCCGTCAAGTTTTGGTTGAACACCAACATTTTAACGACCCACAAAAACGCGAACACTTAAAACAAATGCTCGTTCGTTGTAAACAGCAAAACGCTATACCTATTATTAACTATAACGACGCTATAAGCACCGAAGAAAGCAGAAGATTTGAGATACAATCGCTAAAAACCAAAAACGCAAAGGTGGTTGAGTGCGTGGATAACGATGAAACTGCTTCGCAAATAGCTTGTTTAGTTAAGGCAAAGACCTTGCTTATTTTAACTAGTACCGAAGGTATTTATAAAGACAGCAAAAACCCCGACACTTTAATTGAAAGTATTAGTGGTAAGGACGTTTACGAAGTGCTTGAAAATATTAACGAGTGCGAAAACTACTGCAACGGCGCGTCTAGGGCAGGCGCTAACGGCGCAAAAGCAAAGTTAGAATACGTTAAGGACGCAGTAAAACAAGGCACTACCGTTATTATCGCTTCTGCTAAACATACCTTAAAAGATATTTTGTCCGGTAAGGCAAGGGCAACCCGTATCGGCGTAAAATAATTTTTATAAATCGTGTATATAACTTTTTTCCCTACACATAATACTACCAAGGGGGAAGTTATGAAGGATACTAAAAGTAAAAAGTCAGCAAACAAAAAGACTACTACCGCATCAAAGCAAAAAGCCTGTAAAAACTGTAAGTAATCAGTCAAGCTGTTTTGACGTAAACGGTAGCTATACCGGTGTGGATATTTATGATAAATACGAAAAACCGGTTCAGGATGCAGACGATTTATAAAAGATTAACTGCACACCTTAAACTAAAAAGACGCAAATTTACCAACGGTATATTTACGTCTTTTTTATTTTTCCTTGACAAAACTTATAAAAAGGGTTAAAATTACCTTACTTTTTAAGTCGGTTGTGCGGTCGCGGGGGCAGAGAGAAACTGCCCGTGAGGAAAGTCCGGGCTTTATAGGAACAGGGTGCCGGAGAAATCCCGGTGAAGGTGACTTTAAGGAAAGTGCAACAGAAAATTACCGCCAATTTATTGGTAAGGTTGAAAAGGCGAGGTAAGAGCTCACCGCTCGCACGGTAACGTGGGAGGCAATGTAAACCCCACCCAAAGCAAGATTGACAAGTCCTTTATATAAGGAGTTCCACTTTAAGGACTTAATAAAATATCGCTCGAACGCATTGGGAACTTTGCGTCTAGATAGATGATCGCACTAGACAGAACCCGGCTTATAGACCGTCTTAAAAAGATACGCGCCTCGCAAGGCTAAACCTTGCAAGGCGCTTTTATTATACTTTTATATTTAATGTTTACGTTATCTAGATAAATAAACCATCAAAACGGCGATATCTGCTGGGGACACGCCGGATATTCTGCCTGCTTGACCAAGGTTTTTAGGACGGATTTTATCAAGTTTTTGTCTTGCTTCTATCCTAAGCCCCGTTATACTAGCGTAGTCGATATCGTCTGGGAGTTCTTTTTCTTCAAGGCGTTTTGCCTTTTCGATTTGTTCTAACCCTTTTTGTAAATATCCTTGGTATTTAGCGTCTATTTCCACCGTGTCCAAAATTTGATAGTCGATATCTTCAAGTCCACCGAGCGCTTGTTGTAACTCCTTAATAGAAATACCACGTCTAACTAAATCGGCACGGGTAAGCGAAGTTATCGCGGGAGAAAACCCGTGTTTTAACAAAAGGTCGTTAACAACGCTAGGTTTAAGTTTTTGTTCCATCACGGCAGTTGCCGATTGATACTGTTCTTTTCTTTGTAAATACTTTTGATATCTTTCGCCGGTAATAAGTCCGGTGTACAACGCCTTTTCGGTAAGTCTAAGGTCAGGGTTATCTTGCCTTAAAACTATACGATATTCAGCGCGAGAAGTCATCATACGATATGGCTCGTTAGTGCCTTTTATAACTAAATCGTCGATAAGCACGCCAATATACCCGTCGTCTCTACCCAATATTAAAGGTTTTTCACCTTTCATTTTAAGGTTTGCGTTGATACCTGCAATAAGCCCTTGCGCGGCGGCTTCTTCATAACCGCTCGTGCCGTTTATTTGACCTGCCGAATAAAGATTTTGTATCTTTTTAAATTCTAAGGTAGGGTATAAATCAAGCGAATCGATACAATCGTATTCGATAGCGTATGCGTAGCGCATAATTTCACAATTTTCTAGTCCTTTTACCGTACGATACATTTGTTTTTGAACGTCGTGTGGAAGGGAAGTTGAAAGACCTTGCACGTAAACTTCGTGCGTGTCTGCGCCTTCTGGCTCTAAAAAGAGTTGGTGGCGTTCTTTATCGGCAAAACGCACCACTTTATCTTCAATAGACGGGCAGTATCTTGGTCCCGTGCCTTTTATCATACCCGAATATAGTGGGGCACGATGTAGGTTATCCCTTATAATTTGATGTGTTTTTTCGTTGGTATAGGTTAAATAACAAGGAGTTTGTTTTTGTGGAACGCCGTCGGTCATTACCGAAAAAGGATATACCTTTTCGCCCTCTTGAATTTCTAGTTTAGTATAATCGATAGTTCTGCCGTCTATACGTGCAGGCGTTCCCGTCTTAAATCTTCTTACGTTAAACCCAAGTTCTATAAGGTTTTTAGTGAGTTCGTTTGCCGGTTGAAATCCACTTGGGCCTGCCGAACGTTTCCACTCGCCCGCAATAACTTCGCCGTTGAGATAAACGCCCGTTGCTAGCACCACGCTTTTGGCTTTTAATATACCACCGAAAGCAGTTTTTACCCCCGCGACCTTGCCGTCCTCTACCAAAATTTCCACTGCTTCGCCTTGGATAATATATAGGTTAGGGGTGTTTTCTAAGGTCTTTTTCATTAGGGTGTGGTAAAGGTTTTTGTCTTCTTGTCCACGAAGCGATTGCACTGCCGCGCCCTTACCACGATTAAGCATACGTATTTGAAGTAACGCGCTATCGGCGTTTATTGCCATTTGACCACCGAGAGCGTCTATTTCACGTACTATTTGACCTTTTGCCGTTCCACCGATAGAAGGATTGCACGCCATAAAGGCTATGCTGTCTAAATTCATAGTTAGCATAGCCGTTTTGTTGCCCGTCCTTGCAAGCGCTAGCGCCGATTCGCAACCGGCGTGACCTGCACCGACTACAACGGCGTCGAATTGTCCTTCTATATAAGTGTTCATAATCAATTATTGTTTAAGCAACATCTTTTTAATGTCGTTTATTTCTACCCTTAGTTTATCGTTAGTTTTAATAAGTTCACTAATTTTATCTCTCGCATAGATAACGGTGGTATAATCCCTACCACCGAGCGATTTACCTATGGTAACTAGTGGCACGCTCATCATGTCGGCGATAAGATAACAACATATTTGGCGTGGCTCTACGATTTCCTTGTTTTTCTTTTTGCCAATTAAATCGGACTTGCTTACTTTATAGAAATTGCAAACGCAATTTATAATATCGTCTACTTTAAGTTCTTCTTGTCTTTCGCCGGCAGATTCTTTTAAGGCTTCTTTTACTAAATCGATGGTAATTGCGCTTTCGTGTAGTTTAGAAAAGAAGATTACTTTCGTTAACTTTCCAATAAGCGAACGGATATCGGTGTTGCTGTTTTCGGCAATGTAACCTAAAACCTTGATATCAACCAAACATTTTTGTTCTTCGGACTTTTTGCGTAAGATAGCGATTCTAGTTTCTAAATCGGGCGTTTGAACGTCTGCAATCAAACCACCTGCAAAACGAGTGCGTAGTCTGTCTTCCAAAAGTTCGATTTCTTCGGGTGGACGATCGGAAGTTAAAACCACTTGTTTGTTTTGCATAACGAGTTCGTTAAAAGTATGGAAGAACTCAGTTTGCGTGGATTGTTTTTTGGATAAAAACTGAACGTCGTCTATAAGCAACACGTCAACGTTACGGAACTTACGCCTAAAATCTTCGGGGGTAAGTCTACCACGGCTTAAACTTTCTACCATTTGGTTGGTAAACTGTTCGCAAGTGGCGTATAAAACGTTTAGCGACGGTTTGTGAAGTTTTAAGTGGTTGGCAATCGCCATTAAAATATGCGTTTTGCCAAGCCCCGTTCCACCGTAAATAAATAGTGGGTTATAAGCGTCGCCGGGGTTATCTGCAACGGCTTTCGCCGCGTGGTATATAAACTCGTTAGAAGCCCCCACTACAAACGACTCAAAAGTAAATTTCGGGTTGAGCGGAGATGCCGAGTGACGTGAAAAATCGTTTCCGTTATCTTCTTCAAGTTTCTTTTCGTATTCTTCCTTGTCTTTACAAACCACAACCGAAAAATCGGTAACTTCGCTACCACTCTTTTCAAGCGCGCTACAAATTTTTTCGCGCATTTTGCCGTTAACGTGGTCGGCAAAAATTCTACTTTCGGTACAAAGCACGATTTTATCCCCAATAATATCTACGGGGACTAAATGCACTATGTACATATCGTATGAAATGGAACTAACCGTCCTTTCTAGTTCAGGTAGGGTTGTTTTCCATATAATTTCGTATCTTTCCATGAATTTTTCCTTTAAAAGTTGCTTTTAAGTACAAATCATTATATAATAAATCTTGTAGAAAATAAAGTTTAAAAGACAACTTTTTTAAATTAATTTTTTTTTATTATGTATATAACCTATCTTAAACTCAAAAATTTCCGTAATTACAGTGACCAAGAATTCACATTTAAAAACGGGCTGAATATTCTGACGGGTGCAAACGCGCAAGGTAAAACCAACGCGGCGGAGGCCATCTTTTTCCTATGCACGGGATATTCTCCACGCGCTAATAGAGATAAACTCGTTATCAAAAACGGCGAAGAAACGGCACGGATAGAAGGTAGGGCACAATCACGCTACGGGGAAGTTAGCGTAGCAGTTAATTTTTATAAAAACGATAATAAAGAAATCTTTATCAACGGTATCAAGGTGTTAAAGATAGGTGAACTGCTAGGCAATATCCACAGCGTATTCTTTAACCCGTCAGAACTAAAACTCGTTCAGGAAAGCCCTGAAGACAGACGGAGATTTTTAAATATCAGCCTTTCGCAAAAGTCTAAATCGTACTTTTACGCCTTGCAAAGGTATAATAAAATACTTTCGCAACGGAATAATCTATTAAAAGAGCCGAACGTTAGTTTGATAAGGGAAACTCTGCCCATTTGGGATGAACAACTATGCAAAGAAGCCGGCAAAATTATTGCCCAAAGAAACGATTTTTTAAAGGAGCTTGCTCCCATTGCCGAGCAAAAACACTCCTTGTTATCTTCGGGCAAAGAAATCCTTAAAATGAAGACCGAAAGTGGCTATTTTGGTAGTGAGCAGGATATAGCCTACGCCCTAAAAGAAGACCTTAAAACTGCGTTCGAAAAAGATATCAAATTAGGGTTTACTTCAATCGGTCCACATAGGGACGATATTAAATTTACACTTAACGGTGACGACGTGCGTGTCTTCGGCTCTCAGGGACAGCAACGCACCGTTGCTCTTTCCATTAAACTTGCAGAAGCTGAAACCTTCTATAACCGTTTTGGCGAATATCCTATTATGATTATGGACGACGTTTTATCCGAACTCGACAAACCCCGCCAAAGAGTATTGATGAAATCGGTGGAAAACGTGCAGTCTATATTCACAACTACCCACGTGGACAGAACCGTGGTTAAAAGTAAAGACTTTTGCCATATCGTTATCGATAACGGTAGGATAAAATCGGTTAAGAACTAACAGCCTCTATAATTACTATACCCCAAAATTTTTAAAAAGCAATATCTATATGTCAGTTTTTGTACAACCTTTATAAAAATTTTTTTCCCTTTAAAAATATAAAATCAAGTAATAAAAAAAACCACAGGATAATATCCCGTGGTTTTTTTATACCTTTAATCTTCAAACTCGTTAAAGTATTCTTTATTAAAGAATTCAGCTAGGGTTATACCTGCCCCTTGACAAAAAGCCTTAATAGTAGATACCTTAGAGCATTTTGTTCTGCCTTTAATTAAATCATATATAGCAGAAGGCGACTTGCCACCGTTTAACGCCGTTTCACAAATATTAATTTTCTTTTCGTTACAAATTTCTTCTATACGTTTTATAATCGCAGAATTTAAATCCATACAGCCACCTTCGTGGAATTCCTTTAAAAAAGACTAGCCCAAAGCTAGTCTATTTTTTTTGTTTTCTTATTCTTTATCTTTAAGGCTGTTGCCAAGATAAGTTCCAAAAGAAATTTTGGTGGGTTTTTTTGATGGGGATACGCGTCTATTCGCACCCGTTCTTTCACCCCTATTTCCATCACGACGATTGTCACGACGGTTATCTCTTTTGCCACCACGACGAGAACTGCGTTCGTTATTTCTGCCAGCGTTATAAGGTCTTGAATATTCGTCCTTGTCGTTAGGAACTATAACCACGTATCTATTGGGTTCTTTGCCGTTAGAAGTGGTGGTTACCGTTTGACTGTCAGCAAGAGCAGTGTGGATAATGCGTCTTTCAAAAGGACTCATTGGTTCTAAAATAACTTCACGTCTAATTTCAGTTGCCTTTTGTTCTAAACGTTTTGCAAGTTTGATTAAGGTTTCTTCTCTACGGTCACGATAGTTTTCGCAATCAACCACTACCTTACCGTATTCCTTTTTGCCTGCGTTAGCCATAGCGCCTGCCAAAGTTTGAAGCGCGTCTAAAACTTCACCCCTATAACCGATAAGCGAAGAAGTTTCTTCACTGTTTAGGGTAATGATAGTTCTTCCGTCGGCGTGGGAGATTTCAGTGGTTGCTTGAATTCCCATAAAGGATAACACCTTTTCTACTAATTGCGCCGCCTTTTGTTCGCCGTCTACGTCATTTTGTTGTTCTTGTTTTTCAATTTGCTTTGGGGTAATCTCTACTACTGCTTGACCTTTAAGTCTTCCAAAAAGACCTTTTACAGGTTGTTCGATAATGGTAACGTTTGCGGTTTCTTCGGTTAAATTTAACTCGCTAAGTCCCAAAGCAACGGCTTCTTCCACCGTTTTAGCTTTAAATTCCATATATCCTCCGTTGCGCCACTGCGCATTTTAGTTGGGGTTAAAAACCTATTTTTTCTTAATTTTACCCGTCAAGAAATCTTGTTGTGGCTGTTGTTCTTTTTTACCAAACAAACCGCCTTTCTTTTTGGGTTGTTCTTTCTTTTCCTCTTGTTTTGGGGTATAAACTCTTCCACGAACGACGTTCTTTTTGCCGTTTGCTTGTTGTTCTTTTTTGAACCTTTTATCGATAATTGCATTTATCCCCAAAGTGGTAAACATACTTATAAGCGAACTTAACACGATATAAATTGAGAAAGCCGCCGTGTACATAAACGCAAAGAACGCCATCATAATAGGCATTATCCACGTCATCATCTTTTGAGTTTGCGCGCCTTGTCCGTCAACCGTTTGTAATTCCATTTGGGCTTTTTGAGCCTTGTTGTTCACAAGTTGCATTAAAAAGTAAGACGCTGCGTTTAGAACAACTAAAATATAATAACCGTTAGGCTCGGTCTTTTCTTTATCTAACTTTTTGATTAGGTTAGAGTAATCTTCGGAAGTAACTTTGTTAACCGAGTTATCTTCATATCCGTAAGAATTTTTAAATTCGTCCCAACTAGTCATAATCGGGTGTCTAGCCGCGTTATCGGCAACCCAAACGTTTTTAACCCAGAAGAATCCTGCTTCAACACTTCTATAAGTTTCAGCCGAACGGGTTTGTTGAATTTGCAAAATAAAATCTTTTGCTACGCTAATTTCTTCAATAGGCTCGCCTTTTTCTTGTGCTTTTATCTCAGCGTCGGCTAAAAATTCCGTATAGTTTTTGCCGTTAAGTTCAAGTTCGCTAGTTTTTAGTTTATCTAAAACCGGTCTGTATTCAACTATACCAAACTTTATACTACCATCTGTTAACTCTTCGTAAGTTTTTACGTATTGAGAATAAGAATTATCCGAATCGGTGGTAACAACTAGTTTTTTAACTCCACTTTCTTCAATAAATTGACGGTTTAAGGTAAAGTTTTCGCCCTTTTCGTTAACTAATTGAATAAAGCCGTCGTCGTCAGCGTAAATTAAGTTATCGTTAAAAGTTAAAGAACCGTCTGCCTTCTTTTTTATAACTTCGCCGTCTACTTCAAAACCTTCGTATACTACCGAGTTAAACGCAAGACTCATATCGTAAAAGTATTGTTGGTTTTGAATATTAGAGTAGTTAGTAAAACCGTTTATTGCAATTATAAAAAATACCAAAGTTAAAATGGTGGGAAGGCAAGCGCCCCACATAGAATAACCGTTCTTTTTATAAAGAGCCATCATTTTTTGATTATAAAGCTCTTTATCGTTAGCGTATTGCTTTTGAAGTTTTTCTAAATCATCCCTCATTTCTTCCATACGCAAACTGTTTTTACGCATGTTTGCCTTAGAAACGTAGTCAAGGGGAAGAGAAATAACTTTTATAAGTAAAGTAAATAATACTATCCCTAGCCAAACCGCACCGCTTATGGATACGAGCCAAGCAATTATTCTAACTATAAAATTACCGCTTTCTGGCGGTAAAAAGTTTATAATTTCCATTTTATAATACCCATTTTAAATCGCTTTTTTTATCGGGAACTTTATCAAACCCACCCTTACACCAAGGATGACAACGACAAATACGCCAAAGACCTAGCGCCCAACCTTTTATAAACCCGTGTTTAATGATGGCCTCTAAGGTGTATTCCGAACACGAAGGAATATACGCGCAAGTCCCTTTGGATAAATATTTTTGATAAAATCTGATAAGTTTTATACTTATAAATTTAAGCATCTTTTTTAATTAATTGGTTTTTTTCTAGCATAAACGCCATATCTTTTTTGAATTGTTCAACGCTATGCATTTCGTTTACTTTCGGTATAAAAACAAAAAAGAAGTTTTCCCCAAAATTAGGAAAAAAACTTCTGAAAGATTCCCTTAAAAGCCTTTTTATTCTATTTCTTTGCACGCTTTTGCCGTGTTTTTTACTCACGCAAAACCCCACCTTAGTGGAGTTTGCCGGTAAATATATCATGGTTAGCGAACGGGAAAAAACTCTTTTTCCCTTTTTAAAAACCAATTCGAAATCTTTTTCTTTTTTTAACCTATAATCTAAAGGCATTAGTTTTCCCTTTAAGTTATGCGGAAAGTTTATGACGACCTTTGTTACGACGACGTTTTAAAACGTTTCTTCCAGATTTGGTTTTCATTCTCTTTCTAAAACCGTGAACTTTGCTTCTTTGTCTTTTCTTGGGTTGATAAGTCTGTTTCATATTTATTCTCCTGTTGAGTGGTTATTTTTATCAGTATTTACTATTTTATAAATATTTTTGACTTTTGTCAATTAAATTAACCGCTAATTCTTACGGGTAACACTAAATATACGAATCCATCGTCTATAACAGAGGTTAAAACGCAGGGATCTATGGGGGAGTTTAGGTTAAGTTTAACAAAATCCTCGTTAACCGTTTTTAAGTAATCTAAAATATACTTTCCGTTAAAGGCGATAGAAATATCCTTTCCTTCTAAATTAACGTTAACGTTTTCGTTTACAAATCCAACTTCCGATTTAGCCGAAACGGTTAAAATATCTTCCTTTACTTCGAATTTTATAACGTGATAACGGTCGTTTCTTGCAACGATAAACGCCCTTTCTAAACTGTTAAGTAAACTTTCTTTGTTAACGGTAACAACGTTTTCAAACTTGGTGGGTAAAATATGGTTGTATTTAACGAATTCACCCTCTATTAGTCTTGAATAAATAACCGTGTTATCAAGCTCTACTTTTAATCCAGAGCGAGAAACGTTTATTTTAAGTTCGTTATCGTCTTTTTCTAAAAGTCTGCTAATTTCTTGCAAGGTTCTACTTGGGATAACAGCCTTAAAATTACCGCTTGCGTTAACTTGTTTTTTAACAACGCTCATTCTAAATCCGTCTAATGCAACGGCTGTTAAAAGGTTATTTTCAATTTCAAATAAACAACCTTTAAGTATAGGACGGCTATCGTCCGTCGAACAAGAAACTGACGTTCTATCAACTATCTTTTTGAAATCGCCTTGGGTTAAAATAAAAGTGTTTTCAGAATCAGCCGTTTCCATTTGTGGAAAGTTATCGGCAGGGAAAACGGAAAGTTCACTTTCACTATCAGAATATTTTATTTGTAATTGCGCGTCGTAAAGTCTTGAAAGTTCAACTTGTTCTTTTTCAAGTTTTTTAACGAAATCAACGAAGTATTTACCAACTACAACCGTTTCACCTTCCATTAAAACGTCTGCTTTTATGGTTTTGCTTATAGTTAATTCAGTATCCGTTGCAACAAGTTTTAAAGTTTCGCCTTCGGCAGAAATTTTAATACCTTCAAGCACGGGATTAGCCGCTTTTACCGATAACGCTTTGCTTACTTTTAACACTGCATCAGATAAATCTAATCCGTCGCAAATTACCTTCATAAAAAACTCCTTTTATCCATAAAACGAAATTTTAAAAAATCCGTTTTCACCCTTTTAATTTACCTTTTACATTATACTATATATAAGTAAAAAAATCAAGAGACTTTTGGGCTTTCGGGTATGTTTTCTTTTTATTTAAATTTTTTAAAAATTGGTATAGTATTAGTAGTATAGCACGTAGAAAAGTTGATAAGTTGAAAAGTGTTAGACAAGTCCTATTTAATCGACGTGGAATAAAATGTTTATAAAGAGTGTATAGAGTGTGGATTAAATTTTTATAATATGAATAACTTTTTTATTTTTCTTTATAAAAGTCAATAAAACTTAAATTTTATGAAAAAATATTTTTTTACGTTATTAAAAATAAGTTATCCACTTTTAGTATGGATAAAAGGGTGTATAAAATTTTATTGTAATGTATAAAAATTTGTGTTATAATTTTATCCATGAAAGAAATTTTTGAAAGGTATAATATAACCTTATCCAACGAACAACTAGAAAAGTTTGATAAATACTATCGTCTTTTGGTTCACTATAATTCAATGTTTAATTTAACGGCTATAACAGAGCGAGAAGAAGTGTATAAAAAACATTTTGTGGATAGTTTGCTTGGTGTTGATAACCTTACTATGGAAACGTTGATAGACGTTGGTTCGGGTGGTGGATTTCCAGCAATACCACTTAAAATAGTAAATCCGAATATTAAACTTACTTTACTTGAAGCGACGGGTAAAAAATGTGAGTTTTTAAAAACCGTGGTATCTGAACTTGACCTTAAAGAGGTTACCGTGATTAACGGCAGAGCAGAAGATTATGCAAAAAACCCTGATTTTAGGGAAAAGTTCGACCATGCGTCCGCAAGGGCTGTGGCTAGACTTAATACTTTATTAGAATATTGTTTGCCTTTCGTAAAAATTGGTGGCAGTTTTATTTCTTATAAAGCAAACGCAAAAGACGAAATTGCCGAGTGTGATAACGCGCTTAAAATTTTGGGCGGTAGCATACAAGAAGTTAAAGAATATACCTTAGATGATGCTAATAGAAGTATAATTATAGTTAAAAAAGAAAAATCTACTCCACCAAAATATCCACGAGGACAAGGAAAAGAAAGGAAAAACCCTTTATGATAGAAAACTCCACTCCTATTATTATAAATTCAGCAAAAGCTTGCGCGGTTACCGGTCATAGACGGGGGTATGAGGACTTAGATGAAAATAAGTTAAAAGAAGTTTTCATAAACCTTATTAACGACGGATACGATACTTTTTTGGTTGGTATGGCAATTGGATTTGATACCCTTTGTTTTAAGTTATTATACCATTTAAAAAGTGAATACGATATCAAAATCGTGGCTTGTATTCCTTGTTTAGACCAAAACAAAAACTTTTCCGCTAGTCAAAATAGGGAGTATTTAGATATGCTAAACAAAGCTGATTTTAAGGTTTTGGTAAGCAAAAACTATCACTCCCGTTGTATGATGCAAAGAAATATTTATATGGTTGATAATAGTTCTATTTTAGTTGCTTGTTTAAGGCAAGATAGCGGTGGAACTTTTAACACGGTAAACTATGCAAAAAAGGTTAATAGAAAAATAATTTACGTATAAAAAAAGCAAGGAAAATCCTTGCTTTTTTGTTTATTTATAAAAATAATTTTTATGCTTCTTCTTTATTAGATACGGTTGATAAAAAATGTTTTAAGGTTGGGTTTTTGGGGTTTGTAAAAATTTGTTCGGGAGTGCCGTATTCAACTATTTCCCCTTCGCTCATAAACACCACTTTATCTGAAACGTTTTTAGCAAAACCCATTTCGTGAGTTACTATAATCATCGTTCTATCTTGGTTTTTAAGTGATTTTATAACCCTTAAAACTTCGCCGGTAAGTTCGGGGTCTAATGCAGAAGTAGGCTCGTCGAAACACAAAACTTTTGGTTTTAAGGCAAGCGCCCT
Organism: Clostridia bacterium; assembly: GCA_017399945.1. Classification (GTDB taxonomy): domain Bacteria; phylum Bacillota; class Clostridia; order Christensenellales; family Borkfalkiaceae; genus UBA1259. Next base: position 60,638 of record JAFQAQ010000003.1, on the reverse strand, counting down.
TGCAATAGCAACGCGTTGGCATTGACCGCCTGAAAGTTCACACGGATACGCGTCCTTTTTATCGGTTAGCCCAACCGTTTCAAGTAAAGAAAGCGCTTCCTTTTCAATTTCTTGTTTTTTAATCGCTTTATATTCGTTAATACGAGTTCTGCGTTCAAAAAACTTTACGCCTTGTTTTTTAAGTTCAAGGTTTTTTTGTCTTATTTTATCGTTTAATTGTAAAGTAGGAGCAAGAGTAATATTTTTTACAACGGTATATTGTGGAAAAAGGTTAAAAGACTGAAAAACAAGCCCGAAATTAAGGCGTTTTTCCCTTAACTCAGCGTCCGTATCCTTTTTTTCTATATCAGAACTAAAAAGTTCTTGTCCGTCTAAAACCATACTGCCTTTATCTGGGGTTTCTAAAAAATTAATACATCTTAAAAGGGTGGTCTTACCACTACCGGACGAGCCGATTATTGATAAAACTTCACCTTTTTCTACTTGTACGTTTACCCCTTTAAGTACTTTTACGTCGCCAAAATCTTTATAAAAATCGGTAATTTGTAAATACGCCATAACCTACTCCTTATAATAAGAAACCTTTCTTTCAAGATAACCGAAAAGTAGGGACAACACGCCGTTGAACACCAAATAAAATAACGCTGCGTATAAAAATGGAGCAAGGTTAACGTATTGGTTAACTAATCCTTTTGCAACCGTAAACAAGTCCTCAAACCCTAAAACGCTGGCAAGAGCAGTGTCCTTAACCAGAGTTATAACTTCGTTGCTAACGGGCGCAAGCACCTTTTTAATTACTTGGAAAAGTATTATCTTAAAGAAAATTTGGGATTTAGTCATACCCAAAACTTTGCCTGCTTCGTATTGACCTTTACTAATACTTTCAATACCACCACGGAAAATTTCTGCAAAATAACAAGAGTAGTTAAGGGCAAAGGCAACGGCAATAAATATAAAGGTTAAAGAATATATTTCCACACCTAAAAAGCCGGCTAAATCTTTGTTCAGTATGCCGAAACCGTAAAAGGGCACGAAACTTACGAACAACACTTGTAGCATTAAAGGCGTGCTTCTTACAACCCAAATTAAACCCTTAACTAGATATTTAAGGGGTTTAAATTTAGAGCGAGCGCCTAACGATAAAATTAGTCCTAGGGGTAAAGCGACAATAAGGGTTATGGCAAAAAGTAATAACGTTTTACCAAACCCTTTCGTCAACTCCCCCAAAACGAGAGATAAATTCATTTTTATTCCTTAAAAATAAGTTTTTTTATTATTTATCCAAAGAAATGTAGTAATTAGCCATAACCGAGTCGATTACGATAACGTCTACCGTACCTGCTTTAAGTTGGTTATAAGCATCTAATTGAGAAGTGAAAGAAGTGTAGTTTTTGCCGATGTTATTAGAACTGATAACACCTTCACCCGCAGAACCCTTTTCAGCGCCAACGTTTGCGTTCTTCATAGAATCAGCATCTTTATAAAGGTCTTTGTCAGCTTCACGGATAACTGCAACTTGTTGGTTTTTCAAATAAGGTACTGAAATGGTCATACCAGCAAGTCTGTCTGCATTAATGGTCATGCCGTTCCATACTAGGTCGATAGTACCGTCTTCTAAGTTTGCTTCCTTAGACGCCCATTCGATAACGATTGGCTTTAAGGTGATTTCAGCAGAATAAGTGGTGTTAAGATATGCAACTACCTTTTCAGCAAGTTTGATATCAAAACCGGTAAGTTTTGCGTTGTCGTCCTTAAACGCGATGGGGGCGAATAAGGTGTAACCTAAAATAAGTTCCTTAGATTCAACAACCTTTTCCCAACTATCGTCGGTTGCGTTTGCATATGGGTTAACGGTAGTAGAAGTAACTAAAAGTTCGCTTTCTAAACCAAAATCCTTAGCAACTGCCTTGTAATCGGTATCAGCAAGCGCAATCAAGGCTTCGTTGATTTTGCCCATTAAAGATTCGTTGCCCTTTTTAGCGGCAATTCCGTATTCTTCTTGCGCTAAAACCATGTTTTCTACTATGCAACATGGGGTATCTTTTTTACAAGCGGTTAAGCCGATACAACAACTTACTGCTAAAAGACCGGTCAAAATCAAAGTTAAAATCTTTTTCATTTTATAAATTCTCCTAAATACTTTATCGCTTTATCAAAGTAAAGTGTACCCTTATTATACTTTATCTTGATAAAGTTGTAAAGCGTTTTAAGGGGGTTTTATAAAAATTTGTTAACTTTTATGGGAAATTAAATGTATAATAATAAAAACGGGAGTTGCCGAACGGCTTTTTTTGTGGTAAAATGATTTTCGGAGGCGAAATTATGGCTATTGATAAAAAAGCGTTTTATAATATAGGTTACGGGCTTTACGTTGTTAGTTGCAAGGACGGGCAAAAACACAACGCAATGATTTGCAACACGGTGTGTCAAGTTTCTAACGAGCATTTTACAGTTAGTATAAACAAAAACAATTTTTCTTGCGGTATGATTGCAAAAACGGGTGTGCTTAACGTAAACTGTTTAACCGAAAAAGCGCCCTTTGAACTTTTTGAAAGGCTTGGTTTTAAGTCTGGTAAAGATTTAGATAAAATGAGATACGAAGTTTTATATCCTATGGAAAACGGAGTTATGGCGTTTGCTAACTACGTTAACGCGGTTATAAGCTTAAAAGTAGAAAACGTTATCGACCTTGATAGTCACCTTACCTTTATTTGCAAGGCGACTGAAAGTAAGGTTATTTGTAGCGAGCCTTCTATGACGTATGCATACTATCACGCAAACGTTAAACCAAAACCCAAAAAGACGCAAGCAAAGGGGTATAGGTGCAAGATTTGTGGATACGTTTACGAAGGAAGTTCCTTGCCACAAGATTTTACGTGTCCTTGGTGCAAGCACCCTGCAAGCGATTTCGAGTCGATTGAATAAAACAAAACTAAACAAAAAAAGGTTATCGCAAGATAGCCTTTTTTATTTATATATTATTATTTAATGTTTACAGAACCATAAACGCAAAGAACGGAAGTTGCTTTGGTTATCCATTGGTTCCAATCGTTGCCTTTTTGTATTGCTTTCCAGTTTTCTTGACTGCCGTAATAGGTAATAGACGCAACTTTGGTGCATCTAGCAAAAGCTTCCTCTCCAATATAGTTAAGTTTGCCGTAAAAGGTAAGGCTAGTTAAGGACGAGCAGTTATAAAATGCGAAGTTGCCAATTCTTTTAAGGTTTTTTGGTAGGGTTAATCCAACTAGTTTTCTGCAACCGTCAAAGGCCCAATCGTCTATGATTTCAATGCTATCGGGAAGGTTTATATTCGCCAAGGTATCGCAACCTTGAAAAGCCCATTTGCCGATTGTTTTTATATTGTTGCCAAGTTCCACCTTTTTGAGTGAATAGCAACCGTAAAAGGCTTCGTCCTCAATAGTAGTTATGGTGTTTGGAAGGGCAATTTCGGTTATCATGTCGTTATAAAAAGCCCATCTTGCGATTTTGGTTACCTTTTTATCTTGATAGGTAGCGGGAACAACGACAATTTGGTCTACACAATCGCCAAGCCCAACGAGAGTGTATTGGTCGCCGTCAAGTTCAAACGAAAGACCTTCGGAGGCTATCCTTTCGCCGTAGGAAAGTAAGCAAACGTCGCAAACGGCTTTCTTTTCGTGTGTGGCAGTTCCGCCAACGTGGGGGGAGATGGAAGTTTTATCACCACACTCGCATTGACGATAGTGGTTTATCCCGTCGCTTTGCCAATCGCCGTAATAATGGGCGCAAGGTTTTTCCGTCTCACAACCCAAAAAAGTTAGGCAAAAGGCTATACATAATATAATAGATAGTATTTTAACGAATTTTTTCATAGTAAACTCCAACAAAGATATTATACCATAAAAGACGTTAATCGTAAAATAAAAAAGCACCCTTAGTCAAAGGGTGCTTTTAGTTTGACCTATAAACTAGTCGTTTTTAGCAAGATTTTTATAAGATTGAAGTCTATCTTGGCTATCCTTTTCGGTCTTCTTGAAGAGTTGCTCAGCGATTTCAGGACGTGCTTTCATTAAGGAAGCGTATCTAGTTTCGCCAAGTAAGAACGCCTTGTAGTCGCCGGAAGGTTCTTTACTATCTAAGGTAAATGGATTCTTGCCGGCATCGATATTGTCTGGATTATATCTATATAATTGCCAATATCCGCAATCAACTGCCTTCTTTTCTTCGTCTTGACTCTTAGCCATGTTAATACCGTGGTTGATACAAGGAGCGTAGCAGATGATGAGTGATGGACCGTCGTAAGCTTCAGCTTCGGTTAAAGCGTTTAATAATTGTTGTTTGTTAGAACCCATTGCGCATTGTGCAACGTAAACGTAACCGTAGCTCATAGCCATCATACCAAGGTCTTTCTTCTTAACTCTCTTACCAGCGGCAGCGAATTTAGCAATAGAGCCGGTAGGAGTAGATTTAGATGCTTGACCACCGGTGTTGGAGTATACTTCGGTATCGAGAACGAGAACGTTAACGTTTTCGCCACTAGCAAGAACGTGGTCTAATCCACCGTAACCGATATCGTACGCCCAGCCGTCACCACCGAAAATCCAGATAGAAGGTTTAACCAAGCAATCAAGGTTACCCTTAACGTAATCTAAACCGTCGGCAGTTTCGGTTTTCATAGCAGCCTTAACGAGTTCAGCAGCAACCTTACTCTTTTCAGCGTCTTCTTTATCGTTTAACCAAGTTTCGAAAGCTTGTTTAGTAGCAGGAGCAACTGCGTCCATGCTTGCCTTCATATCTTCGGCAATCTTTTCTCTACGAGCTTTCATTGCAAGGTTCATACCATAACCGAATTCAGCGTTATCTTCGAACAAGCTGTTTGCCCAAGCAGGTCCTTTACCTTGTTTGTTAGTGGTGTAAGGACAGGTAGGAGCAGAACCACCGTAAATTGAAGAACAACCGGTTGCGTTTGCAACTATCATTCTGTCACCGAAGAGTTGGGTGATAACCTTAACGTAAGGAGTTTCGCCACAACCTGCGCATGCGCCGGAGAATTCGAATAAAGGTTTGCTGAATTGGCTACCCTTAACGGTGGTCTTTTTGCAACCGGGGCAATTAGATACGTCAACATCTGGGAGTTGTTCGCTGTAATTATAGTTAACCGTTTCAGCTTCAACGATAGTGCCGAATGGAACCATAGTTAACGCCTTTTCCTTAGAAGGACAGATGTCTGCGCAAACGCCACAACCCATACAATCTAATGGAGAAACTTGCATTCTGTATTCATAGCCCTTGTTACCAATCATAGCCTTAGTAGTAAAGGTTTCGGGCTTATCAGCGCCTTCGGCAACTACTGCGGGACGGATACAAGAGTGAGGACATACGAACGCACATTGGTTACATTGAATACACTTGTCTGCATTCCATTGTGGAACGTTAACTGCAACGCCACGTTTTTCGAACTTGGTAGTACCGGTAGGAACGGTGCCGTCTGCTGCGAATGCAGAAGAAGGTAACTTGTCGCCTTCTAATACTAGGATAGGATGAACGATATCCTTAAAGTAAGGATCGGAAGCAACTTCTGCCATAGGAGCGCCTTCGGTGGTGGTTGCCCAACTTGCAGGAACGTCTATCTTGATTAAGTTAGCTTCAGCAGAATCGATTGCGTTGTAGTTCATTTGAACGACAGCGTCGCCTTTTTTAGCAAAGGACTTGTATGCCATCTTCTTCATGAAATCAACTGCTTGGTCGTAAGGAATAATGTTAGCAATCTTGAAGAACGCAGATTGTAAAATAGTGTTAGTTCTGCCTCTTAAACCGAGTTCAGCCGCAATCTTAATTGCGTCGATAACGTAAAGATTAATCTTCTTGCTAGCGATATCTCTCTTAACGGCTGCGGGAAGAACGGATTCTAATTCATTCGCAGATTTAGCAGAGGTGTTGAATAAGAAAGAGCCACCTTCTTTTAAGTCACCGGTCATATTGTAACGGGTGATGTAAGAGGGGTTAGAACATTGTACGAAGTCTGCACTGTCGATAAGGTAAGCAGATTGAATAGGAGTGTTACCAAAACGTAAGTGAGAAACGGTTATACCACCCGACTTTTTGGAGTCGTAGAAGAAGTAACCTTGTGCGTACATATCGGTATGGTCACCGATGATTTTAATAGAGTTTTTGTTTGCGCCAACCGTACCGTCAGAACCTAAGCCCCAGAACTTGCAGGAGATAGTGCCTTCGGGTGCAGCGTCGTATTTATAAGAGAAATCCAAAGAACTGTTGGTGATATCTTCGAAAATACCAACGGTAAAGTGGTTTTTAGGTTCGTCTTGTTCTAAGTTCTTATAAACCGAATAAATCATAGAAGGATTGAATTCCTTAGAACCTAAACCGTATCTACCGCCAACTACCTTGATATCGGTCATGCCCTTTTCAAGAAGAGCAGAGCATACGTCTAAGTATAAAGGTTCGCCGAGAGAACCAGCTTCCTTAGTTCTGTCTAAAACGGCAATCTTCTTAACCGACTTTGGAATAGCGTTTACGAAAGCGTCGATAGCGAAAGGACGATAAAGTCTTACTTTAAGCAAACCAACTTTGTGGCCTTCCTTGTTCATCTTGTTGATGGTTTCTTCAACGGCGTCTGCGCCACTACCCATTAAAATTACGATGTTTTCAGCGTCGGGTGCACCAACGTAGTCGAACAAGTGATAATTTCTTCCGGTAAGTTTGTTAACCTTGTCCATCATTTGTTGAACGATAGCAGGGGTTGCTTCGTAGTACTTGTTAGCAGTTTCTCTATTTTGGAAATAGATATCGGAGTTTTGCGCAGTACCACGTTGAACGGGGTGTTCTGGGTTAAGCGCTCTTGCACGGAAATCGTCGATATCAGCCATATCAACTAACGCCTTCATTTCGTCGTAGTCGATAGCGTCGATTTTGCTTACTTCGTGACTGGTTCTAAAACCGTCGAAGAAGTGTAAGAAAGGAACTTTGCTCTTTAAGGTTGCAAGGTGAGAAACGAGTGCTAAGTCCATAACTTCTTGTACGGAGTTACTAGCAATCATAGCAAAACCCGTTTGACGACAAGCCATAACGTCTGCATGGTCGCCGAAAATGTTAAGTGAGTGAGCAGCAAGTGCTCTTGCACTTACGTGGAATACGGTGGGAAGTAATTCACCTGCGATTTTGTACATGTTAGGAATCATTAAAAGTAAGCCTTGGCTTGCAGTATAAGTGGTGGTTAAAGCACCGGTGGTCAATGAACCGTGAACTGCGCCTGCTGCACCTGCTTCCGATTGCATTTCTGCTAAGCGGAGAGGTTGACCGAACATGTTAACTCTGCCTGCTGCGGACCATTCGTCTGCAACTTCTGCCATTGGAGAAGAAGGGGTTATAGGATAAATAGCCGCTACTTCAGAGAAGGCATAGGCAACGTGGCTGGCGGCGGTGTTGCCGTCAATTGTCATTTTCTTCATAAAACGTCCTCCGTTAATGTATTACTAATATTTTATTATTTTTATATAATTAGCCAAACATTATTATACAACCCCAAAAGCGATTAGTCAATTATAAAATGAAAATTTTTGTTTTTTTACCTTTGGTTAAAGTATGCCTTTTTTATATACCTTACACATTTGCGTTATTTAGTTGAATTATTTTTAATCTTGTGCTAAAATAAGCGTGATTTATAGGAGTTAGTATGGAACAAATTATTGCAAAAGACCTATATTTTACCTACGATAAACAAACGCCTGCGTTAAAAGGCGTTAATTTTACCGTGCAAAAAGGCGAATACGTTGCAATAATCGGGCATAACGGAAGTGGTAAATCCACTTTGGCTAGACTTCTTAACGGTCTTTTAACCCCAACGCTTGGCACTATTACCGTGGACGGAATAGTGGTTGGCGACAAAAAAACCCTTTTTGAAGTTAGAAAAAGGGTGGGTGTGGTTTTCCAAAACCCCGACAACCAAATGGTTGCCTCTATCGTAGAAGACGAAGTGGCTTTCGGCCCTGAAAACTTGGGCGTTCCTAGAAAGGAAATCAAAGAACGCATTGACTTTGCCCTTTCGGCTGTCGGTATGCAAGATTTCAAAAGGGCAACTCCTTCTCGTTTATCGGGCGGTCAAAAACAACGTATTGCAATCGCCGGCGTACTTGCCTTAAAACCAGACGTTTTGGTGCTTGACGAAGCAACCGCAATGCTCGATCCACAAGGCAGAAAAGAAGTGCTTTCCACCGTGCAAAAACTCAATAAAGAACAAGGGGTTACGGTGGTTGCCATAACTCACTATATGGAAGAAGTTACAAAAGCCGACAGGGTAATAGTTTTATCCGACGGAGAAATGGTTTTTACAGGCACTCCAAAAGAAATTTTCTTAAAACAAAAAGAACTTAAAAACTTGGGGTTAGAAGTGCCCCTTGCAGTTTATATTGCCCAAAAACTAAAAGAACAAGGCGTGGAAATTGACGGCGACGTGCTCACTCAATCGGACTTGGCGGAGGCGCTATGCAAATTGTAAGCAAAGATTTAGTTTATACTTATAGCGAAAAAGCCAAAGCCCTTGCCTTTCGCGCCTTAGACGGGGTTACCTTAACCATACCCGAAGGTGAGTTTTTCGGCATAATCGGTCAAACGGGCAGTGGTAAATCCACTTTCGTTCAACACCTTAACGGTCTTATCCCCACAAAAGAAGGTAACGGTCAACTTTTGGTGGGCGAATTTGATTTAACCGACAAAAATACTAACCTTAAAGAACTTAGAAAAAAGGTGGGTATGGTTTTCCAATACCCCGAATACCAACTTTTTGCCGAAACGGTGTTTGAAGACGTTGCGTTTGGGCTTAAAAACTTTTATCCCGACCTTCCCCAAGTTGACGTTGAAGATAGGGTAAAACAAGCGATTACTACCGTTGGGCTTGATTACGATAAAATTAAGGAAAAATCTCCTTTTGAACTGTCGGGCGGTCAAAAACGCAGGGTGGCTATTGCCGGAGTTATCGTTTCCCGTCCCGAAGTTTTGGTTTTAGACGAGCCGGTTGCAGGACTTGATCCCGTTGGTAAACGTGAGTTTGCGAGACTTCTTAAAACCTTGCACGCAACTTTTGTTAAAACGGTGGTTATCGTTTCGCACGATATGGATTTCGTTGCCGAATACTGTTCTTCGGTTGCAGTTTTTAGTAAGGGTAAAGTGGTTAAAGTAGGCACTCCTAAACAAGTGTTTGAAGACAGAGTGGGTATGCGCGAAATGGGGCTTGATATTCCCGTTACCGAATACCTTAAAGACGCCTTAAAAGAAAAGGGCGTGATATTAGATTGTGACCTTTCGGTAGAGTCTTTTACTAAGGCAGTTGCCGAGAAGTTTGCTAAAAACAAGGGGGAAACCGACCTATGAAAGACGTAACTTTCGGGCAGTATTACCCTGCAAACTCTATCGTTCATTCAATGAACCCAGCCGTTAAAATTTTGCTTACTATCGCGTATATAGTGGCTGTTTTTATGGTAAAACAATTTTATTTTTTGGGGTTTGCGGCTTGTCTTTTGGCAGTAATTTTAATTACCATTTTAGCAAAAATTCCATTTTTGAAAGTGCTAAAAAGCGTTAAAGCAGTTATATTTTTCGTGCTTTTATCGGCAATACTCCAACTTTTGTTTAACAAGAACGGCACACCGCTTTGGAAAGGTGGTTTTATTACCGACGTAGGTCTTTTGACGGCAGGTTTTATCACGGCAAGAATAGTGCTTATGGTTTTGGGGGCGACCTTGCTTACCCTTACCACTTCCCCCGTCGACCTTGCCGACGGAATAGAAACTCTTTTATTTCCACTTAAACTAATCAAATTCCCCGTGCACGAATTTGCGCTTATAATGAGCATTGCACTTAGGTTTATCCCCACCCTTATCGACGAAACGGATAGGATTATAAAAGCCCAAAAAGCTAGGGGCGCGGACTTTGATTCGGGCAATATATTCAAACGCGCAAAAGCGCTTATTCCCGTGCTTATTCCACTACTCATAAGCTCTTTCCGTCGTGCGGACGAACTTGCAGACGCAATGGACGCAAGGTGCTATGCAGGCAGTAAAAAACGTACTAAATACAAAAAAACTCCGTTTACTGTTTCCGACTTTTTCGGGCTGGTGTTTATGGCAGGGCTTATAGTCGGCGTGGTTTTCTTGAACGGATTTATTATTTAAGGCAAGATATGATAATCGCGTTAAAGATAGCATACGACGGCAGTGATTTTTGTGGTTGGCAAGTTCAACCCAACGGAATTTCCGTGCAAGGGGAAATTCAAAACGCACTTTCTTTACTGCTAGAAAAACCCGTTACGGTAATTGGCAGTGGAAGAACGGACGCGGGCGTGCACGCCTTGGGGCAAGTTGCTAGTTTTGAAATAGAAGATTGTTCAATCCCCCCCGAAAAGTTTGCAAACGCCTTAAACGCAAGGTTGCCTTATTCTATAAGAATAATGCAAAGCTGGCAGGAAAAAGAAGGGTTTAACGCCCTAAAAAGCGCAAAACGAAAAACCTATCGCTATTCCTTTTATTATTCCAAGGTGGAAAACCCACTTTTAGAACGTTATAATTATAATCTAGACTCAGCCCCAGACCTTGATTTAATTAAACTTGCAAGCAAACTTTTTATCGGCGAACACGACTTTAAGTGTTTTAACGCTAGTGGCAGTGGTGCGAAAACCACCGTTAGAACTATTTTTAGTATCGACCTAGTTTCCACCGAAAAAGGTTTTGATTTTTACGTTTGTGGCAACGGGTTTTTATATAATATGGTAAGAACTATGGCTGGCACTTTACTACAAGTAGGTCAAGGCAAAAAAACGGTTTTAGATATCGAAAAAATGCTAAAAAGTGGGGATAGGTCGCTTTGTGGAAGAACTCTCCCTGCAAAAGCCCTTACTTTAATGAGCGTGGAATATTGATAAATTAATGTAAAAACGACTAGATAGACTTTTACGGCAACGGAAAATAGTTGCCGTAATTTTTTTATGGCACAATATATAGTGGCAACAACAAAAAAGTGGCAAAAAGGGGCAAAAAAATCGCAAAAGTTACTAAAAACGCTTGACTTTTATTGCCCGTTTATTCTATTATAAATAGGCGTTTATAAGGCAAAGTTCGTTTTTAGCCGAATTAGCCCTTTGGCAAAAACCTGAACGTGAAAGGGTTTTACGGATTTAGCAAACGCTTATTCAAATTAAAGTTTAAGGAGAACAGACATGAAAACTTACATGGCTTCCGCAAAAGACGTTGTAAGAAAGTGGTACGTTATAGACGCAGAAGGCGTTGCGCTCGGTCGTCTTGCAAGCAAAGTTGCTGCAATTCTTCGTGGTAAAAACAAGCCCACCTTCACTCCTAACGTTGACACGGGAGATTTCGTTATAGTAGTTAATTGCGACAAGGTTGTTTTAACCGGCAAAAAACTCGAAAAGAAATATTATAGATATCACACCGGCCATATCGGTGGCCTTAAGGAAATTCAATACAAAACCCTTATGGCAAACAAAGCTGATTTAGCCGTTTACGAAGCAGTTAAGGGAATGCTCCCTAAAAACAGTTTAGGCCGTTCTATGCTTACCAAACTTAAGGTTTACAGAGGCGCTGAACACAACCATCAGGCTCAAAAGCCCGAAGAACTTAAATTGTTTTAATTGAGGTGTAATTATGGCAGCTACTAATAAAAAGAAAATTCAATACTGGGGAACCGGTAGAAGAAAGAAAGCTATCGCACGCGTTCGTTTAATCCCCGCTGGCGACGGCGTTATTACCATTAATAACAAGAGCATAGACGAATATCTTTGCTTAGACACCTTAAAGTTTATCGTTCGTCAACCATTAGAACTAACTGAAACTGCTTCTAAGTACGACGTAATCGTAAACGTATGCGGTGGTGGATACACCGGTCAAGCAGGTGCAATTCGTCACGGTATTGCAAGGGCACTTCTTCTTGCAGAACCAGAAAGCAGAGGCGCTTTAAAGAAAGCAGGTTTCTTAACCAGAGATTCCAGAATGAAGGAAAGAAAGAAATACGGCTTAAAGAAAGCACGTCGCGCACCCCAATTCTCGAAGAGATAACGTTAATACAAAAGAACAACTCATTTACGAGTTGTTCTTTTTTTACAGCGCGACGTGCGTATAAGACTCCCAAAAATTGTCGAAGAAATTTTTGGGAAGAGGAGAAACTGCCCAAAAAACAGTTGACTTGGCAAAGGCAAGTCGACGGATAAAAGGGCAAGTTTTGACGACGTGTTCCACAATTCTCGAAGAGATAATTGTTTTCAACGAAAAGATGCAAGCCATTGGTTTTTATATGCCAATGGCTTTTACTTTTCTAGTTAAATATGCTACGCAATACTGCTGTAAGTGATGGTGGAATAAATAAAAAAGCAGGGATAAGGGCGTTACTCTTAGGAATTTTTATGTTATTAAAGAGAATTGGACTTTCAAAAAGCTTGATTCTCTTTTTATATTGAAAATTTTCTTAAACAATATAAAACCGCTTGATATTATTCGAGAAATGGAATATAATATAACCATAAATATTTTTAATAGGAGTTTTGATATGATTCAGTATATGTCAGCAAGAGAAGCAGCCGAAAAATGGAACATATCTCAAAGAAGAGTTTCTATCCTTTGCTCAGAATGTAGAATTCCCGACGTTGCAATGCTCGGTAATATGTGGATAATTCCCCGTAATGCAGAAAAACCCGTTGATGCAAGAATGAAAAGAAATGCCGTAACCGAGAAAGGAAACACACACCCTTTTGTTAAATGGGCAGGTGGAAAAGGACAGTTATTAGATGTTCTTAAAGCTAATCTACCTAATGGAATGGGAACTACTATTACTAAATACGCTGAACCTTTTGTTGGCGGTGGCGCACTCTTGTTTGCACTATTAAACGAATATTCTTTTGATGAAGTTTATATAAATGATAACAATAAAGAGTTAATAAATGTTTTTGCTACTATAAAAGATAATTGCGAAAGGTTATTGAATGAATTGCAAACTCTTCAAGATAATTACGAAAAACTTGATTTGGACGAACAACAATCTTTTTATTATACGCAAAGAGATAAGTTTAACGAATTCGTATTAAACGAAGAAACGTCTATAATTAAAGCTGCTTTATTTATTTTCCTTAATAAAACTTGTTTTAATGGTTTGTACAGGGTTAATAAGTCTGGCAAATTTAACGTTCCTGCGGGGAAATATAAAAATCCACTTATTTGCGATAGAGAAAATCTAATGAATATTTCTAAGAGATTGCGAAACGTTATTATGCGTTCTTGTGATTATCACGACGTAGAAAGTTTTGTAGACGAAAACACCTTGGTTTATTTCGATCCCCCTTATCGTCCATTAAACGTTACGTCAGCATTTACGTCATACACCGAAAATCAGTTTAATGACAACGACCAAATCGAACTCGCAAAATTCTATAAACAGTTGTCAGATAAGGGCGTAAAAGTATTGTTGAGCAATTCCGATCCGCACAATGTAAATTATGAAGATAACTTCTTCGACGATTTGTACGCTGGATTTGATATACAACGTATTACCGCAGTTAGAATGATAAATAGCAAATCAGACAAGCGCGGAAACGTTACTGAACTTTTGATAAAGAATTATTAAGGAGATAATTACAAATGAGAGATTTTAATACTTGGTTAAACCAATTTAAAAGTAGTATTTCAGATTATGGTTATTACGTAGATTTCCAAAAGGTTTATGGTAAAGTAGAATCAATTAAGGTAGAACTTAATATTCTAAACTCTCTTATTGGCTCAACGGATATAGAAAATGATTTTGATAAACTTCTTTCTAAATATCCCGAAATCTTAAAGTGTATCCCACTTCTTTTAGCTGTAAGAGAAAACGAAATACACGCAATGGATAGTGACGGAGAGTTTATTTATAATTTTAGTAAGCAAAATTATACGGTTGAACAATATAAGGTTTTTATGAGAAAAACCGGATTATTTGATTTAATAAGCAAGCATATTATCAATAACCTTGTGGATTACGCTACGGGAGTAGAAGTTGGTCTTGACAGTAACGGACGTAAAAATCGTGGCGGACAGCTTATGGAAGATTTAGTTGAATCATACATAAAGAAAGCGGGACTTGTAAAAGGCGAAACTTATTTTAAGGAAATGTACTTGGCTGATATTGAACGCAAATGGAATCTTGACCTTTCTTCTCTATCTAATAATGGCGAAGCAAAGAAAAGATTTGACTTTGTAATTAAGGCTAATAACGTTGTCTATGCTATTGAAACTAACTTTTATGCATCTTCAGGCTCAAAATTAAATGAAACTGCACGTAGCTATAAAATGCTTGCTCACGAATCAAAGGCTATTGATGGATTTGCTTTTGTATGGTTTACCGACGGTATCGGTTGGAAATCTGCAAAAAACAACTTAAAAGAAACATTTGACGTGTTAGATAATATTTATAACATAACCGATTTGGAAAACGGCATTATAGAAAACCTTATAAAATAATATGGCTACGAAACAAAAGACAATTAAATGGGAGCCTGATAATTTCGAGCTTGAAACGAACACCGTTTGGGCGTTCCCTGATCGTGGTAAATGGGCTACGCACGATGCAAAATGGCGTGGTAATTGGTCGCCGTATATCCCACGCAATATAATTTTGCGTTATTCAAAGGAAGGCGATTTACTGCTCGATCAATTTGCAGGCGGAGGAACAACTCTCGTAGAAGCAAAACTCTTAAATAGAAATATAATCGGCGTGGATGTTAATCCCCTTGCTTTAGAACGTTGCACGGAAAAATGTGCCTTTGAACGGTATAAAACGGGAAAGGTTGATATTAGACTTGGAGATGCGCGGAAACTTGACTTTATTGAAAACGAATCAATAGATTTAATCTGCACACATCCACCTTACGCAAATATTATTCAGTATAGCGAAGATATTAAAAACGACTTATCCCAACTTGAAATGAAAGAATTTTTAACGGAAATCTATAAAGTTGCGGAAGAAAGTTATAGAGTTTTGAAAAAAGGCAAGTTTTGTGCGATACTTATGGGCGATACGCGTAAAAAAGGTATGGTACAGCCACTAGCATTTGAAACGATGCGAGTTTTTGAACTTGCAGGATTTAAGACAAAAGAAATTATTATTAAAGAGCAACACAATTGCAAAGCAACGGGCTTTTGGAAAACAAATAGTATAAAACACAACTTTTTGCTTCTCGCGCACGAATATTTATTTGTGTTTAAGAAAGATTAAAAGTGTAGCACACTATACTTTCCTTGAAAGTAGTGCGTTTTTGCAAAGCAAAAAGTAAAGGATGGCAAAATTATGCCATCCTTTTATGATGTCTTAAAATCCCTAAGGGACACGCCCATAGTCCTTGTCTTTTTGCTTTAAATTAATTATTTTATTTGTTAAAGGGGAACTCTTTTCCGAAGTCGTTCCCCCTTAACGATTCCCCTTACAAACTCCTCAAAACCCCTTCCCCTTGGTCTTCAAGGGGAGAAAGGAAAAAAATTGTAAAGTATAACTTTAAGACAAGAAGAAAAACCACTTGATTTCAAGTGGTTTTTAATATTTTGTTTTTTGTTTTGGGTGGATAAACTATTTAAGTTTAATAACTTCTTGACCGCCCATAAACGGTCTTAATACTTCTGGAACGGTGATAGAACCGTCTGCGTTTTGGTATTGTTCGATAATTGCAGGGAACACACGGCTAGTTGCTAAGCCAGAGCCGTTAAGAGTGTGTAAGTATGCGGGTTTACCCGTTTTGCTATCACGATACTTGGTGTTGTTTCTTCTTGCTTGATAATCGTTTGCGTTGGATACCGAACTAACTTCCTTATAAATACCCATAGAAGGAATCCAAACTTCTATATCATAAGTTCTTGCCATAGAGGCAGAGCAGTCGCCTGCGGCAAGTTTAGAAAGTCTGAAATGAAGACCAAGTTTTTCTACTAACGAACAAGCCTTGTTAACTAGTTCGTCGAAAGCCTCTCCACTCTTGTCGGGATGTGCGTATTCAACCATTTCAACCTTGTTGAATTGGTGACCTCTAATCATGCCACGTTCTTCTGCACGATAAGAACCTGCTTCCTTACGATAGCAAGGGGTGTAAGCAAAGAATTTCATAGGGAGTTTTGCTTCGTCTATAATTTCGCCTGCGTACATATTAACTAGCGCAGTTTCGGCAGTGGGGAGCATAAAACGATTTTTTTGTCTGTCTTCGTCACAGTCAAGCCAATAAACTTCGTCCGAAAACTTGGGGAATTGACCTGCGCCGAAACCTGCGTTGTAACCAAGTTGGTGTGGGGGAAGAATAAATTCAAAACCGTCTTTTAAGTGTTCGCTAATAAAGAAGTTCAAAAGCGCCCACTCAAGTCTTGCGCCGTCGCCACGATACAACCAATATCCACCACCCGAAAGTTTAGTACCGCGTTGATAATCGATAATACCTAGCGCGTTGCAAAGGTCAACGTGATTTTTAGGCTCAAAATCAAAGGTAGGTTTAGCGTTAACTTCCTTTATAACCTTGTTGTTTTCTTTTTCGCCGGCAAGCAAATCTTCGTCCGGAATATTAGGGATAACTGCAAGCGCGTTAAACACTTGATTTTCTAAATCTTTTGCGTCGGCGTCGCCTTGCGCGATTTTATCGCCAAGCGTTCTCATCTCGGCAAAAATATGGTCAACGGGTTGACCTTGTTTTTTAAGCATAGGAATTTGAGCGGAAACCTTGTTGCGTTCAGCCTTTAACTGTTCAACTTCGCCAATAACCTTTCTTCTCTTTTCGTCAAGTTCTAAAATAGGCGTAAAGTCTATTTGATAACCTTTTCTTGCTAAAAGTTCTTCAATTTTTGCTTGATTTTCTTGAATTTTTCTTAAATCCAACATAAAAAAACAATCTCCATAAAGCAATATTTAATGTAACGAATATATTAAAGCACAAAACCCAAACAAAATCAATAAAAAACGCAAGGAATATATTTTTTTTCACAAAATATAAAAAGACGTGAAAATTTTTAACAAATATAAAGAAAATTTCGTTCTTTTCGTTTGCAAAAAAATCTCAATTGGTGTAATATAATGATATAGATTGTGTTAAACGTAATCTAACTAACAAAAAGTTAACGTAAGGAGAGAAAAATGAAAGACAGACTTTCTTTATTAAAAGAATATATTGATAAAAACGGAAAGATTTCCTTAAAGGAATTATCAAGTGCTTTCCCAGAAGTTTCTTCTATGACTTTAAGGCGTGACCTTGCTAGACTAGAAGAAAATAACGACGTTATCCGTATACCCGGTGGCGCAGTTTCGGTAGATAGTTTTTTAAGGGAAAAGGAAGCTGAGTTTTCCCAACGTATAAATTACAAAACCGAAGAAAAGGTAGAAATTGCAGAAAAGGCGGCGGCGCTCGTCGAGCCGAACAGTTGCGTGTTTATAGACGGTGGTTCTACGACCACCTATTTTGCGCGCTTTCTTCCAGACGATAACTATTACGTTTTAACCAACGCCGTTACCATTGCAGAAACCATACTAAACAAAGTTAAACCTACCGTAACTTTACTCGGTGGGGACTTAAAAAAGAATAATTACATAACCGTTGGCAAAACTTGTATTGATTTTATTGACGGAATAAATATTCAAACTGCCGTAATGACGGCTACGGGGTTCGTTAGGGACACGGGGAGTTTTACTTGTGGAAGCCAATCGGAAGCCGAAGTAAAACGTGCCGTTATTGAAAAGGCTGACCTTGTAATTATGCTACTAGACAGTTCTAAGGTAAACAAAAAAACTCCCTATACCTTTGCTACTTTGTTAGACGTTGATTATATGGTCGTGGATAAAGAGTTCCCAGAAGACCTTAAACAAGCAATGGTGCAAACGGGAATGAAGGTATATTAGTCGTAATTGCAATAATTGCTTGACGGACTTTTAACTAAAATGCTAAAATAATATAACGACTTTACTTTTATAAAAGTAAAAGGTGTAAAAATGTTCAAAAAACTACGCGCAGACATAAACTTTGCAAAGAAAATCGACCCTGCCGCAAGAAGCAAGTTTGAAATATGGCTTACTTATTCGGGCGTGCACGCCCTTTCTTGGCACAGAGTTGCATATTTTTTTCATAAAATACGTTTTAGACTTCTTGCAAGAATAATAAGTCAAACGTGTAGATTTTTTACGGGCATAGAAATACACCCAGCGGCAAAAATTGCAGGTGGCGTGTTTATCGACCACGGCGCAGGCGTCGTTATAGGCGAAACTGCCGAAATTGAAGAAGGCGTTGTTATTTACCAAGGGGCGACCTTAGGTGGTACGGGAAAAGAAAAGGGTAAACGTCATCCAACCGTAAAAAAAGGCGCAGTCATAAGCGCTGGCGCAAAGATACTCGGTGGGTTTACCGTTGGCGAATACGCAAAGATAGGCGCGGGCGCTGTGGTATTAAAGGAAGTTCCACCCTACGCAACCGTGGTTGGCGTTCCCGGAATGGTCGTTAGAATCAACGGCGAAAAACCAGCGGACAATATGCAACAAGAAAAACGCGATCCTATATTAGAAGAAATTTGTAGGCTTAGAGAACGCGTTTATAACTTAGAAGAAAAACTAAAAGACAAACAAACGGAAAAAGACAAAACCAAGACGGACGAAAATATAAACGAGGCAAATCAAAATGAAAATTTATAACACTTTAACGGGCAAAAAACAAGAGTTTAAGCCAATTGAAGAAGGCAAAATCAAAATGTACGCTTGTGGTATTACCGTATCGGGCGAAGCCCATATCGGCCACGCATATCAAGCGCTTATTTACGACGTTATAAGAAAGTTTTTAGAAAAGATAGGTTATGAAGTAACCTACGCAAGAAACTACACGGACGTTGACGATAAAATTATTGCAAAATCAAACGAAACGGGTATTCCTGCCGACAAATACGCGCTTATGATGATTAAAAACATTGATAAGCAAATGGAAAGATTAAAGGTTGGCGAGCCTAACGTTTGGATAAAAGCAACCCAATGTATAGACGACATAATCGGGTTTATAAATCAACTTATCGAAAAAGGGCACGCATACCCCACCGAAAAAGGGGACGTGTATTTTTCGGTTGATAGTTTCCCGTCTTATGGAAGATTATCTCACCGTAATCTAGAAGACGCTATGAACGGCGTTAGAGTGGATAACGACGAATCCAAGAAAAATCCTTTGGACTTTGCCCTTTGGAAATCGGCAAAGCAAGGCGAGCCTAGTTGGGCTTCTCCTTGGGGCGAAGGTAGACCGGGTTGGCATATCGAATGTTCTGCAATGAACAAAAAAGCCTTTGGCGATAGAATTGATATTCACGGTGGCGGAAGGGACTTAATTTTCCCACACCACGAAAACGAAATTGCCCAAACCGAAGCGTTGACCGGTAAACCTTTCGTTAACTATTGGATTCACAACGGGTTAATTAAGGTTAACGGACAAAAAATGAGCAAGTCTTTGGGTAATAGTTTGTTGCTTAAAGACCTTATGGATAAATACTCGCCAGAAACGGTTAAGTTTGCGCTTTTATCCACTAACTATCGTGGGGATATAAACGTTACCGATAACCTTTTCCCAGACGCTGAAAAACACTTGGTAGAATTTTATAAGGTGTTTGCGCTCGCTAAGGAAAAAGGCGTTGAGATTGACGGAGAATACAAACAAATCGACGACAAGTTTAACGACGCTATGAGCGACGATTTTAACACTGCGCTTGCTCTTTCCGATTTGTTTAGTCATTTTAAGACGGCTAAAAACGCAATTTTATCAGGCGACGAAAAGGCTGGTTGCATGCTAAACCAAATTAAAAAGACCTATTCTCTTTTAGGACTTTTTGAAGAAAATGCCGAAGAATTTATTAAAAAATACCAAAAAGTAGAAAAAGTCCAAGCACCTAAGGAAGTTATCGACGTTGCCGAACAAAGACTTAAAGCAAGGGCGGAAAAAGATTGGGCAAAGTCAGACGAACTACGCGCAGTCATCAACCAAATGGGTTACGATATTAAAGATAGCAAAGACGGTTATACTTTAACAAAAAAACAATAGAGAGATATATTATGATTACGTCAAAAGAATTAAGAGAAAAATGGATAAAATTTTACGAAAGCAAAGGTCACGTTAACATCGGCGCCGTTTCGCTTATTGGCGACGGCACTACGGGCGTTATGTTTAACGTTGCGGGCATGCAACCTTTAATGCCCTATCTTCTTGGCAAAAAACACCCTGCCGGAACTAGACTTTGTAACGTTCAAGGTTGCGTTAGAACGGTTGATATCGATTCGGTTGGCGACGCAACTCACTTTACCTTTTTTGAAATGATGGGCAACTGGTCGTTAGGCGATTATTTCAAGAAAGAAAAAACAGCGTGGAGTTTTGAACTTTTAACCCAAGTTTTCGGGTTTGATAAAGATAAAATTTGTTCTACCGTTTTCGAAGGTAACGATGCCGTTCCAAGAGATAACCAAACGGCTGAACTTTTGATGGATTTGGGTATTAAAAAGGAAAACATTTTCTTTTTAGACAAGTCTAACAACTGGTGGGAACTTGAAGGCACCGAAAACACTCCTTGTGGTCCGGATAACGAGTGGTTCTATCCCCGTCACGATAACCCTTGTTGCGATACTTGCGACGTTAACTGTGATTGTGGTAGATACGTTGAAATCGGCAACGACGTTTATATGCAATACAAAAAACTTGCAGGTGGAAAATACGAAGAATTATCTAGCAAAAACGTTGACACGGGTTTTGGTCTTGATAGACTTTTGTTGTTCCTTAACGGTCTTTCGGACGGATATAAAACCGACCTTTTCGACGGCGCTATTAAATACTTAGAACAAGTTTCTAACAAGAGTTACGATAACGACCAAAAAGCGCAAAAGGCTATGCGTATTATCGCAGACCATACTAGAACTTCGGTTATGCTTATCGGCGACAAAAACGGAATTCTTCCATCTAACACGGGCGCTGGTTACATTTTGAGAAGACTTTTAAGAAGGGCAATTAGATACTGCAAAAACCTAGAAATTCCGTCCACTGAAATTTGTGGCGTTGCAAAAATCTTTATTGAAAAGATTTACGACGAGGCATACCCCTTGCTTTTAGAAAAGGAAGATTATATTTTAGAAGAAATCACCAAAGAATGCAAAAAGTTTGAAAGCACTTTGGCTTCCGGCATGAAGGAATTTGATAAATGTATTTTCGGAATTCAAAGAAAGAACGCCTTTATGAAAGAAAAGGACGCAAACTACGTTGAAGAAACGGAAATTAGTGGTAAACAAGCGTTTAGGCTATACGATACTTTTGGTTTCCCATTAGAACTCACCGTTGAACTAGCCGAAGAAAAGGGACTTTCAGTTGACCAAAAAGGTTTTGAAGAAGCCTTCCGTCACCACCAAGAAATCTCTAAGGCGCAAGCAGTTACCGCAAAAGGTGGTCTTGCAGAACAAAACCAAGCAACCACCAACTACCACACGGCAACTCACATTATGCTAGCAGGTTTGCGTAAATTGTTTGGCGATAAAACCGAACAAAAAGGCTCTAACATAACGGCTGAACGTATGCGTTTTGACTTTAACTGCGACCATAAGATGACCGAAGAAGAAATCGCTTGGCTAGAAAATTTCGTAAACCAAGCAATCGCACAAAAAATCGACGTGGTTAAACAAGAAATGCCATATAAAACGGCAATAGAAAGTGGTGCGTACGGCGTGTTTACGGCAGAAAGCGACGACCAAATGGTATCCGTTTACGTTATAGGCGACGTGGACAAACAAATATGTGGTGGTCCACACGCAACTAACACCGGCGACCTTGGAACTTTCAAGATACAAAAGGAAGAAAGTTCGTCTGCCGGCGTAAGAAGAATCAAAGCAGTTTTAAGATAATAAAAAACTTGTTGATTTTAGTTTGACAAAATAAAATTATTGTATTATTATAGTAAAGCAATTTGCGATAACGCCTTAAAGCGTAGCAAAAAAACGTAATAACAACGGTAAAGATAATTTACCGTTAACATGCGCCGTTAGCTCAGCTGATTAAACTGATGGCAGGACAAGAAAGCCCGTCATCGTATTCCCTCGCTGGGCTCGGTCACAGAGCGTTTGCAACGCTCCATCCAGCACAAGCTGGTCACTTAAAACTTAATAACAACGGTAAAGATAATTTACCGTTAAAATGCGCCGTTAGCTCAGCTGGATAGAGCGTTGGTCTACGGAACCAAAGGCCAGGAGTTCGAATCTCTTACGGCGCGCCAAGAAAAAAGAACGGATAGAGTCCGTTCTTTTTTCTTGTTGTGGTAGTAAGGTGGACTGTTTGTTTAATGATGGTTGGAGAGAACGAGAAAAAAAAGGAAAAACAAACAGTTCGGCTTTGCCATCGTAGTGAAACGGAGATGTATCTCTTACGGCGCTAATTAAACTTACTAGGCTATAAGTGTCATACCCGTAAGGGCATCGTAGCGAAGCGGAGGAGTATCTCTTACAATTGCGCACAATAGAACTGCGGAGATGTATCTCTTACGGTTGCGTACTAAAAAACTAGTCTTATATTAAAGCATATTTCTTTTTATAAAAATTAAAAAATTTATTTACAAAAGTTTTTTGGTATTGCAAAGAGCGTGGGAGTGTGATAAACTTATAAAAAAACCAAAGGGGAAGAAAAATCGTGTCTAGATCTATTCCGCAGTATTCGATAGTAGTAAAAAGAGACGCTTGCGAAGCAGAGCGATTCGCCGCAAAGGAACTTCAAAAATATTTATATAAAAGTCTTGGCAAAAACTTTCCGTTTTTTGATGAAAGGGTGGATAAGTTCTCCCCCGAAATTATAGTCGGTTTCGGCGCAAGGGGTGTTGAACTTACAAACGAATACCAAAGTCTTTTAGGTGAAGAAGGGTTCGTGCTAAAACCCCTATCAGACGGCAACTATTTGGTTGCAGGCGCAACGGCAAGGGGTACTATTTACGGCGTTTACACCTTTTTGGAACTGACCGTTGGATTTAAGGCTTATACGCGAACGGTGGAAAAGGTAGATAAAAAAGACCAACTAATTTTCCCCGACCGAGAAATTATACAAAAACCCGATTTCGAGTATAGAGACCCCTTCTTTTCGTGTGCGTTTAACGCTGATTTTGCAGTTAAAAACAAAATTAATCTAGGCTGGGCAAATATTCCTGATAGAATGGGTGGTGGAATGAAATTCTTTTCAGGCAGTCATACTTTAAGGATACTTTTGCCGTCGCACGTTTATTATAACGACCACCCTGAATACTACGCCTTGGTAGACGGCGAAAGAACGCCCGACCAACCGTGTTTATCTAATCCACAAGTGTTTGAAATCGTTAGGGAAAACCTTATAAAACAAATTAAACAAAACCCAGAATGCAAAATCTTTTCGGTTGCTCAAAACGACGTGGACGTATTCTGCCAATGCGATAAATGTAAAAAGATTTACGCCGAGCAAGGCAGTGCTTCGGCAATTTATTTAACTTTCGTAAATAAACTAATCGACAGCATAAAAGACGAGTTTCCAAACGTTTTAATACATACTTTTGCATACCGACACACTCGCGTCGCACCAAAAAATCTTGTGCCTAACGATAGGGTTATCGTAAGGCTTTGTAATATAGAGTGCGATTGGTCGCGCCCGTTTACCGAACTTGCGAAAGACCAAAGTTCAGCAACCTACGAGTTTGTTAACAACCTTAAAGAATGGGGCAAAATCACCAAACGTCTTTACGTTTGGGATTACGCAGTGAATTTTTGGAACTATCTTCTTCCTTTCCCCAATCTATATCAAATGGCAGAAAATATAAAGTTTATGCATAAAATGGGGGTTGTTGGTATGATGCAACAGGGCAATTATACCTATAACGGTGGCGCTGCGCTAGACCAACTAAAAAGTTATTTAGTGGCAAGGCTTACTTGGAACGTAAACGAAAACCCGCGTGAAATTATAACCGAATTTTGCCAAAACGTTTACGGCAAAGGTGGAAAATATATCGTTGAGTATATCGACCTTTTAACAAACGCCGTAAAGGAACACAAAATGACCTTGTACGATAATGCCGACGCGCCCTATTTTTCGGTTGAACTTGCCGATAAATGCGCAAAACTTTTTGAAAAGGCAAAAGAACTTGCCACACCTAGCGAGTGGGAAAGATTGGATAAAGAAAGTTTATCGGTGGATTATTTGCGCATAGTTTTAATTGAAGACGATAAAATTCGCAGTCAACAAGTAGACGAGTTTGCAAAAAAACTATGCAAATATGGAATAAACGAAATTGCCGAAAAGGCTGCGCTAGACGATACGCTTAACTTTATGAAAGAGCATCGCTACGCAAACCAACGATTCCCTAGATACGATTATTTAAGATACTAAAAAAGTCCCCAAGCCTAAGCGCTTGGGGTTTTTATTTACAAAACTTTTACATTTTAAACACTAAAAATATATTAAAACCCCCAAAGTTTTATGGTACAATTATATCAAGGAGATAAAAATGATAAAAATTTTGGTAGTAGAAGACGATTTAGATAACAACGGTTTCGTGACGACCTATCTTAAAGGCAACGGATATCAAGTGGAAAGTTGTTTTGACGGAGAACAAGCCCTTGCCCTTATAAAAGAACAAGATTTTTCGCTTATCATAAGCGATATAATGATGCCCAAAATCGACGGGTTTGCCCTAGTTGAACGTTTAAGAAGAAAGGGGAACAAAACACCCGTTATATTTATGTCTGCAAAGGACGATAAACCTTCTCAACTATACGGATATAAACTAGGCGTTGACGATTACGTTACCAAACCTTTTGATATAGACGTGCTTATGATGAAGGTGGGCGCAGTTTTAAGAAGGGTGCAAATAGGTTTAGACGACGCTTTAACCGTTGGCAATCTTACTATGAACAAGGAAGAAAGAACGGCGCTCGTCGACGGAGAAGAACTACCGTTAACGGTAAGGGAATTCGACCTGTTATTTAAATTTTTATCTTGTCCTAAAAAGACCTTTACCCGTTCGCAATTAATGGACGAGTTTTGGGACTACGATTCTTCGGCGACGAGTAGAACGGTGGACGTTTACATGGCAAAACTAAGGGATAAAACCTCTGCTTGCACGGGGTTTGAAATAGTTACCGTGCACGGATTAGGGTACAAGGCGGTGTTAAAGTGAAAGATACGCCCGTAAAGAAAAAATCTTCTTTTTTAGGATATTTAATATTCTTTTTGACGGTTGCTACCATAGTAACCGTTGCGCTAGTATTATTCGTTTTGATAAATCGCAAATCCAACGGCAACAAACTAATAATTATAATTAGTATGGCAATAGTGATAATATTTTTGTCGTTAGTATGCACGTTAATCGACTTGTTTAGGCGAAGAATTATGACCGAAAGACCGGTTACCGATATACTTAACGCAACCAAAAAGATAGCGTCCGGTGATTTTTCGGTAAGGCTTACTACCTTACACTCGGTTGACGATTACGACGATTTTGATTTGATTAAGGAAAACCTTAACGCAATGGCAGTTGAACTTGATAAAAGCGAAATTCTAAAAACCGATTTTATATCAAACGTCTCCCACGAAATAAAAACGCCCTTATCGGTAATTCGCAATTACGTGGGGCTTATAAAGGACGAAAGGGATGAGCAAGAACGTAAAAAATACGCTAAAATAATCGTTTCGGCTACCGAAAGACTAAGTTCTTTGGTAACCAACGTGCTACTGCTTAACAAACTAGAAAACCAATCGCTTAACTATTCCCCCACCGAAATCCCCCTTCACGAACAGCTTGCCCAAGCCGTTTTATTGTTCGAAGACGAGATAGACAAAAAAGAAATTAACCTTGAATATAAGGTGGACGATTGTTATATAACAAGTTTTTCGCAAGGACTAGAAATCGTTTGGAGCAACCTTATTTCTAACGCCGTAAAGTTTACCAACCAAGGTGGAACTATCACGATAAAAGCAAAAAAAAGGGGAGATATAGTCACCGTTTCGGTCAGTGACGACGGGTGCGGTATGGACGCCGAAACGGGCGCGCGTATCTTTGATAAGTTTTATCAAGGCGATACTTCGCACGGGGCAAAAGGCAACGGGTTAGGTCTTGCGCTAGTTAAAAAGGTTATTGATTTAATCGGTGGGAAAATTACCGTAAAAAGCCAGAAAGATAAAGGCAGTACGTTTACGGTAGAAATTAAGGACGAAAGGGCGTAATGAACTTTATAAAAAAACTGATAGAAAAAATGCTCGCTCCGTCGCCAAAATTTTTATGGTTTTTGTATCCCGTAACCTTAGTATTTTGCGCTTTTTCGATAATACTTGCCTTGTCAACCACCCTTAGCGTTGTTTTGCAAGTATTAAGTTATATAACCTACGCAATCGCCGGTTTAACCCTTGGTTATTCGGTTTATACGGTTGTGGTCTTTGCTCCAAAAATAAAACAGTCCACCGTAAATTTAATAAACAAAACCAATTTTGGCAAAAAGATGCTAAGCCAATACGGATTTAGAACGGTGGTTGGTTCTAGCATATCGTTTATATTCAGTATTGCTTTCGTTATATTTAATATTCTTCTTGCTTTTATGCTAAAAGCTTACGCGTGGTATTTAAGTCTTGCTTTGTACTACGCTTTACTAGTCGCCCTTAGGGGAGGATTGCTTTTATACCATAAAAACAAAGGCAAAAAGACAGAAAAAACACTTCAAGAACAAAAGAGTATACAAATAAAAAAATACAGGACTTGTGGAATACTATTAACCGTAATACCCTTGTGTTTAATAGTTCCGTTATTACAAATAATATTTTTAGATAGGGCGTTCGTGTATCAAGGTTGGACGGTTATTGGTTTTGCCGCGTATGCATTTTATAAAATAAT
The DNA here is from genome assembly GCA_017399945.1 of Clostridia bacterium. Taxonomy (GTDB): domain Bacteria; phylum Bacillota; class Clostridia; order Christensenellales; family Borkfalkiaceae; genus UBA1259. The sequence continues at coordinate 33,756 of JAFQAQ010000003.1, read as the reverse complement.
TAGTTGCACCATACACCTAATAAAATCGTCAAAAATTACCGACTTAACCATAAAAGCAATAAGAGTAGTTGGTCTTGCAGACGCGCTCGTGTCCATATTCTCTCTTCAAACGGCGTTGCTTTTTGCCTTTTCGTCGGGTGGAAACTACGCAATATATAACGCGCTTACGGGAGGGGTTGTTTTAGCCTTAACCGTTTTGCTTGGTATTTACCTTATAGTAAGCGCCAATAAAATAAAAAAACAACTATTAAATATAGGATAAATTTATGAAAGAACAAGACAAACAACAAACTTTTGAATACGTTTACGTTGCGCCTAGCGAGTACGAAAAAAAGGTTATCAAAAACATAAGCGATAAATACCAAGAGAAAACTAAAAAAACTCCTTCGGCGTTTGAAAGACTTAAAGAATTAGACCAAAAGGTAAACGGAAAGGCGACTGCCGTGTCCATTGCCTTGGGTGTGCTAGGCGCGTTAATTTTCGGGCTAGGACTAAGCATGATTTTAGAATGGCGGTTATTACTATGGGGAATTTTGGTTTGCGCCGTCGGGGTGTTTCCCTTGGCGTTTGCATATCCCGCTTATAACAAAGTGTTTAATAACGGCAAGAAAAAATACGGCGAGGAAATACTTAAACTAACCCAACTTTTAGTTAATCCCCAAAAAACCCCCCAAGAACAAACGGAAGAATAACGCAAATAAAAAACTAAAATACAAAAAAATTATTAAAACACGCAAAATTGCGTGTTTTTTACTTTTTATTTACTTTCGTTTACAATTCTTTAACCAAATTTTATTAAAACCTAAACTATCTTTGCGTATTATGTAATCGTAAACAAAACGGAGGAACAAAAAAATGAAAGAACAACAATTAGCACAAAAACTTAACCAAAAATATTCTGAACCCCAAAACTTAAACACCGACGTTGAAACCTTAAAGCTTTTAGACAAAAAGGCAACTCGCCCAGCAAAAATTTTTGCTTATACTTTTGGAACTGTCGGTTCGCTAGTTCTCGGCACGGGGATGTGTCTTGCAATGAAGGTAATTTTATCAAGTTTATCTTTTGCGATGCCTTTGGGTATAGGGGTAGGCTTGCTTGGCATTTTAATGGTAAGCGTTAACTATTCAATTTACAAGAAGTTACTTGCAAAAGGCAAGAAAAAATACGCGGACAGAATTTTAGCGCTTAGCGAAAAGATTTTGGATAACCAACAAGAAAACTAATTAAACGATAATATATATAAGGAGAACGAGAAAATGGGACTTAGAAAATTTTTCAAAGACGCTTTTAACGATATGAAAGAAAGCGCAAAAGAACAATGTCAAGTAGACAAGGCTAATTTCGCAGCGGCAAAGGCAGAAGCAAAGGCTAACTTTGAAGAAAACAGAGGTAAAAACACCCTTAAAAAAGCAAAAGAAAATGCTAAAAAGAGTTGGGACGACGCTCATATGACTCCCGCTCAAAGAAAGCAAAAGACTTCTAACGAGCGATTGGAACAGATTAAACAAGCCGAAGAGAGAAGAAAAGTTGCCGAAGAACGTTATGAAAACGCAAGGGTAAATAAACCTTAACAACGACTAATAGTTTGTGGTTTAAGCAAATTATTTATAGAAAAAGGACGATAAAACTAGGGTGTCGTCCTTTTTTTGCAAAAATTTAAATATTTTTATAAAAAGGTTGAAAAAAACGCAGGCATTTGTTACACTAAAATTATGGCTAAGATAATATCGAAAATCAATACCGAACTAGACGATTTTTCCATGCACCACACCCTGACCGAAGCTAAAAACGAGGGGGTTGTTCACGGTCCCGAATCACACGGACAAATGGAAATTTTGTATCTACTTTCGGGTGGAATAAAATACTTTATCGAAGGCGAAGAATACGCTGTAAATTCAGGGGACGTAATCGTCGTGGCGTCGGGCGAAATGCACTCTATTGAAATACCAAAAGGTCTTGTATACGAGCGCATCGTGGTTATGTTCGACCTTGATAAAATATCCAAAACTTTGGGTGTGTACGAGGAGGTGTTTCAAAACCTAATCGTAAGCAAAACACAAGCGATTCGCGTTATTCCAAAAACCCTTGCGGAACAGACGGAAATCAAAAAAATTATGCTTGCGATAGCTCAGTGCGAAAGGTCTAACATGCCCACCGTAAGTTTGGTTGGGTGGGTGCTTAACCTTGCCGTTGAACTGTCCAAAATACTCGGTGAAAAATCGGTTTTATCAATGCCACTTTCCATCGATAAAACGGTTAAACAAGCAATAGAATACGTAAACCAAAATCTAGACAAAAAACTTAGTTTAGACGAGATTTCCGCCGCCGTTTACGTAAGCAAATCTTCTCTTTGTCATAAATTCGCGTCGTCGATGAAAATGACCGTGTCTAGCTACGTTACCGTTAAAAAAATTCACAAAGCGCGCCAACTTATAAAAGAAGGAATGAGCGTATATCAAGCGGCAAGAGAGGTTGGATACGAAGAATATTCTACTTTTTATCATAGCTATAAAAAATATTTGGGCTGTTCACCTACCGGAAAGCCTATAAAATAATATAAACCAATATAAAAAAGCAAAGACGCATTATTATGCGTCTTTTTTATTAAAAAATCGACAAAAATCTTGCCTTATGCTCAACGGATTAATTAATGTATATTGACATTTATACGAGGCAGTGATATAATTGTTATAACTATACGTGCGTACGCGCGCGTATGCGTGCGATAATCAACTGTTTTTGGTCTTTAAGAGATATAAGCTAGACAAGCGGGGAAGTTTATGAAAAACAGAAAATTAAAAAAATTTTGGCAATCGGTCGGTCTACTCCTATTAGACGTCGTGTTATTTATTGCGGCAGCTCTTTTTTCTTTTTTAAGCACGAACGAGCAAGGGGGAATTCCTACTGATTTTTTAATTTGGTCGTTCGCAAACGTTATAGCGCTAACCACAACGTTTGGTTTTTTGGGGCTATACACAATGATGTTAAGCCACGCAAGTTTAATGACGGGGTTTAAGATTATATTCGGCGCAGGGCTAGTTGGCGCGTTAAATTTAGTGTTCGTTATTTTAAGCAAGGCGTCTGTGGTTGGGTATTGGACGGTTTTCGTGTTCTTTACTTGCGTAGTTTTCTTTTCGGCTTGCGTAAGGTTTTCTTATAGGCTAGTGTTGTTTATAAGACATCGTCTAAACGGTGGCAGAAATGAAATCCGCTCGCTTATCGTTGGTGGCGGCGACGCTGGCGCGATGATTATAAGAGAAATGCAACAATCGGAAAGAATCTTCCACAAACCCGTATGTATCGTAGACGACGATCCGTATAAACTCGGTTTAAGGGTTGGTGGAGTAAAGGTAGTTGGCGCTATCGAAGATATCCCCGACGTAGTAAAGGAATATCGCATACAAGAAATTTTCGTTTGCATGCCGTCGGTAAGCAAGGCGCGTGTAAGCGGAATATTCGAACTTTGTAGGGCAACGGGAATCGCCGTTAAAATATTGCCCGGTATGTACCAATTTACCACCGGTCAAATATCTATCGAAAAAATGCGTGAAGTTGAAATTACCGACCTTTTAGGTAGAGAACAAGTTCGCGTTAATCTTGACGAGATTATGGGGTATATCGAAGGCAAAAAAGTGTTGGTTACGGGCGGCGGTGGCTCTATCGGCAGTGAACTTTGCCGTCAGATAGCAACCCATAACCCCGAACAACTAATTATATTCGACGTTTACGAAAACAACGCTTACGAAATAGAACAAGAACTTAAACGCAAACACCCCGACCTTAATTTGCTTACCTTAATCGGAAGTATTAGAGATAAGGGAAAGATAGAAGATTTGTTTAAGACCTATCATCCGGAAATAGTTTTTCACGCGGCGGCGCACAAACACGTTCCGCTTATGGAAACCAGTCCTAACGAAGCGGTAAAGAACAACGTTTACGGCACTCTTAACGTGGCTAGGGCGGCGGATAAATACGGCGTGCAAACCTTCGTGCAAATATCCACCGATAAAGCCGTTAACCCCACCAATATTATGGGTGCGACTAAACGTATTTGCGAAATGATAATTCAAACGATAGGAAGGCGTAGCAAAAACACCAACTTCGTTGCGGTAAGATTCGGCAACGTTTTAGGTTCTAACGGCTCGGTTATTCCGTTGTTTAAAAAACAAATAGCAGAAGGTGGCCCCGTTACCGTTACTAGCAAGGACATAATCCGCTATTTTATGACTATTCCGGAAGCAGTGTCCTTGGTTTTACAAGCAGGCGCTTACGCAAAGAACGGGCAAATTTTCGTGCTCGATATGGGCGAACCGGTAAGAATTTACGATTTAGCGTATAATCTAATAAAACTTTCTGGGTTTGAACCGGAAGTTGATATAAAAATCGAATGTACGGGACTTCGTCCGGGCGAAAAACTTTATGAAGAACGCCTTATGGCGGAAGAAGGTTTGCAAAAAACGGCTAACGGTCTTATAAGCGTTGCAAAACCCATTGAACTTGACGAAGATAGACTTTGGACTACGCTAGATAGACTTTACGACGAGGCGTATAGCGAAACCGACGGTATGAAAGAACTCGTAAAAGAACTCGTTCCTACCTATAAAATTGATAAAAGATAAAAGGAGCAACGTATGAACGAAAAAATCGTATTATCCACACCGACTATGCACGGCGACGAAATGAAATTCGTGCAAGAAGCGTTTGACAAAAATTGGATTGCGCCACTAGGGTTTAACTGCGATAATTTTGAAAAGGAAACGAGTGAGTATCTTACCGAAGGCAAGGAAGAATGCCACGCGCTCTCAATGGTGTCGGGAACTTCTGCCCTTCATTTAGCAATCAAACTCGCAGGGGTTAAAAGGGGAGATATAGTTCTTTGTTCGGATATGACTTTCGCCGCAACCGTAAACCCCGTTTCATACGAAGGGGGCGTGCAAGTTTTCGTCGACGAAGAAGAAGACACGTGGAATATGGACCCCAAAGCGTTAGAAAAGGCTTTTATAAAATACCCGCAAGCAAAGGTAGTGGTGCTTGCCCATCTTTACGGCACGCCTGCTAAAATGGACGAGATTTTAGATATTTGCAATAAGCACGGGGCAATTTTAATCGAAGACGCAGCCGAAGCCCTTTCCGCCACTTATAAGGATAGAAAGTGCGGGCTTTTCGGAAAGTATAACGCCATTAGTTTTAACGGTAACAAAATTATAACTAGTTCAGGCGGCGGTATGTTGCTTACCGATAGCAAGCAGGCTAGGGACAAGGCGTTCTTTTGGGCAACGCAAGCAAGGGAACAAGCCCCTTGGTATCAACACCAAGAAATCGGTTACAACTATCGCATGAGTAACGTGGTTGCAGGTATCGGTAGGGGACAACTTTTACATATAGAAGAACATAGAGATAAAAAAGAAAAAATCTATCGTAGGTACGAGCAAGGGTTAAAAGACCTTCCCGTAAAAATGAATCCTTATCTAGACTACACCAAACCAAACTTTTGGCTATCTTGTTTAACCATCAATAAGGGCGTGGATAAAAATCCAATGGATTTAATGAAGTTTTTGGCAGATGCAAATATCGAAACACGCCCTATTTGGAAGCCTATGCACATGCAACCGGTGTTTAGCAATAACGATTTTATTTCGGTTAAGGAAAAATCGGTGGGCGAAGATATCTTCGCAAGGGGATTGTGCTTGCCGTCTGATATAAAAATGACCGACGAACAACAAGATTTCGTTATTGAACAAATTAAAAAATTCTTTAACTAATTTTCAAAACAAAAGCGTAAAGGAAGGGTTATATGAGAGCGATTAATTTATTTTTGAAACGTTTCGGAGACCTTTTGGTTTCGGGGTTATTAATAATTATTTTATCCCCGTTATTGTTAATTTTAGCTTTGCTAATCAAGTTAACCTCCAAAGGTCCTGCCGTATTTACCCAAGAACGCGTGGGCAAAAAGGGTAAGATTTTCAAAATTTATAAATTTAGGACCATGCTTATACCAGAACAAAGAAAACTACCCGACGGCAGTGAACTTGCTCCAAAGGATAGCATAACCAAAGTAGGCAAATTTTTAAGAAAAACTTCTTTGGACGAACTTATGCAACTATTCAACGTGTTCTTTGGTAGTATGAGTATAGTTGGACCAAGACCTACTCTTCCTTATCAAGTGGAAAGATACACCGAAGAACAAAAAAAGCGTATGGATATGCGCCCAGGCGTTACCGGTTGGGCGCAAGTTAACGGAAGAAACAATCTTTCGTGGGCAGAAAAAATAGTTTTCGATTTACAGTACGTAGAAAAGTTTAGTATTTGGTTCGATATAAAAATACTTTTTAAAACCGTGGGTGTAGTGTTCAAAAAAGAAGGCACGCAGTATAGAGAAGCCGATTCTTCTTTTAAGGAAGATAACCAAAAAACGAAAGAACAAGAAAAGGTTTCTAAAAAAGCTTTGGTTTTATGTGGTGGTGTTCCACAAATAGAATTATTAAAACAACTTAAAGAAAGGGGTATAACCTCAGTTCTTTGCGATATGAACGAAAAGGTGGAAGCTAGAAAACACGCCGATATTTTCTATCCCGTATCTACCTTAGACGTGGAAAAGGTTACCCAAGTTGCGATAAAGGAAAAGGTAGACTTTTTGATTACTGTATGCGCAGACCAAGTACTTGAAGTGGTTGCCGAAATTTCCGAAAAACTATCCCTTCCTTGCTATATAGATTATCAAACGGCTAAAAACGTTTCCGACAAAGAACTGATGAAAGATATTTTCGTTAAGAACGGAGTTCCTACTTCTCAGCACGTGGTTATGAAAGAGTTGTCGTTAGACAAAATAAGCCACCTTACATATCCACTTATAGTAAAACCTGTGGATTCTTACAGTTCAATGGGTGTTAAAAAGATAGAAAAAGAAGAAGATTTACAACCTGCGTTTGACGAGGCTATTAGAATAAGCCGTTCTAAAACGGCACTCGTTGAGGAGTTCGTTGAAGGGGAAGAAGTTACCGTGGACGTTTACGTGGAAGAGGGCGTAGCAAACGTTTTAACCATGTCTAACAGCGCAAAAATCAAGGGAAACAACAAGTTCGTTATAAACAGAACTATCAACCCCGCCTTAATTTCAACCGAACTTGAAGGGGAAATAACCCAAATCGCCCAAAAGATTGCAGATGCGTTTAATCTTAAAAACACGCCTATGCTAGTTCAACTTATCACCGATGGAAAACGCATTTCAGTTTTGGAATTTTGCGCTAGAACGGGTGGGGGAATAAAGTTTAGGTTAATCAAAAAGATTTCTGGGTTCGACGTGGTTAAAGCCGTTTTAGATTTAACCTTGGGTGAAAAACCACATTACGACAAGGAAAGCCGTCCGCCAAAACAATATTTAATCAACGAGTTTATTTATTGCAATTCAGGCACGTTCGACCACATCGAAGGGTTTGAAGAGTTAAAGCAGGAAGGGGTTATAACCGAATATTATCAACTAAAACAAAAAGGACACGAGTTCAAAACCATTTCTGCAAGTGGGGATAGGGCGGCGTGCTTTACGGTTGAAGCAAAAACCCAAGAAGAACTTTTTGAAAAACACAAAATCGCCGTTAGCAGAGTTAAAATCGTTGACGCAAACGGCGTGGACATCAAAAAAGAAGATATTATGCATTTAGCATAGGGGAATTTATATGAAAATTTTATTTATATGTAACGCGTCCGGCTCTATATTAGGATTTAGGGGTAAATTGATTGAAAAAATGCAACAAGAAGGACACACCATTAGCGCAATCGCTTTTGATGATAAAAGCAAAAGCGCCATCGAAGAAAAGGGCGTGGAGTTTTTCTGTTTAGAAGATAAAAATCGTGGATTAAACCCCTTAAAGATTTTAACCCTTAAAAAAAGATACAAAAAACTTATAAAGCAAATCAAACCGGACGTGGTGTTTACTTCTATGCTTAAACCAAACTCGTTCGGCGCGCCCGCGGCTAAGACTTGTGGAATAAAGCAAATATACTGTTTTATGGACGGCGCAGGCGACGTGTTTATAAACAACTCGTTCAAGTGGAAGATAATAAGAAAGGTTGTGTGTTCTCTTTATAAAAGGGCGTTCAAGTGTGCTAACAAGGTTTTCTTTTTGAATAACGACGACAAGATAGAGTTTGTAAAAAGAAAAATCGTTAAAGAAGATAAGTGCGAAGTGGTTCTCGGTGTTGGTATTGATTTAGAAAGATTTACTTATAAACCCATTAAAAACCACAAAACCTTTTTAATGATTGCAAGAATGCTAAAAACCAAAGGCATTTACGAATACTGCAAAATGGCTAGGGCAGTCAAACAAAAATATCCCGACGCTACGTTTAATTACATAGGCGCAGAAGGAACGGTTAAACTTGCCGATATACAAGAATACGTTGACGACGGAAGTATAAATTATTTAGGCACTACTCCGGACGTTCGCCCGTTTATCGAAGATTGCGCAGTACACGTTTTACCTTCTTATAGAGAAGGTCAAGGTCAAGTAAGCGTAGAAGCCGGCGCTATGGGTAGGGCGCTAATCGTTTGCGACACCAACGGTTCAAGGGACACCGTAAAACAAGACTACAACGGATTTTTAGTTCCCGTAAAGGACGTGGACGCTTTAATTGAAAAGGCTGTTTGGTACATAGAAAACCCCGAAAAGACCGAAGAAATGGGCAAAAACGCAAGAAAGTTTGCTGAGGATAATTTCGACCAAAAAGTTGTAAACAACAAAATAGTTACGGTTACCAATTTGTGTAATAACTAGGTGATAAAAATGGAAAACACTCCTTTAGTTTCTATCATAATTCCCGTATATAACGGCAGTAACTACGTTAAAGAAGCCATTGATAGTGCGCTTAACCAAACGTATAAAAACATAGAAATACTAGTCGTTAACGACGGCTCTAAGGACGACGGCGCAACCGAAAAAATCGCCTTATCTTACGGCGATAAAATAAAGTATTTTTATAAAGAAAACGGTGGCGTATCGTCTGCGTTAAACTACGGTATAAAAATGATGCAAGGCGAATATTTTTCTTGGCTCTCGCACGACGATAAATACGCGCCAAACAAAGTGGAAAGTCAAGTTAACTTGATTTTGCCTTATAAAGACCAAAAGTATCTTGCCCTTTCTGCAACTCGTCAAATAAACAAAAACTCCAATTTTATTGGTAAAGACAAGGCGAAGGGAAGGTTTAAGGATAAAGAAGTCGTTTCTTGGCAAAAAGCGCTTAACAAAATGATGAAACGCGGTTGTTATAACGGATGTTCTTTCCTTATACCCAAAAGGGTTTTCGACGAGTGCGGTGGGTTTGACGAGAGTTTGCGTTATTCACAAGATATGTTTATGTGGTCAAAAATATTTTTGGCTGGCTACGGCTTGGTGTATTCTATGGAAAAGGTCGTTTACTCACGCGTGCACGACGGGCAATTAACCCAAAGGGGAATTGATATTTATCATCGTGACTGTGAAAGCATGAGCGAATATTTAATTCCACGTCTTTTGGAAAAGACGGATAGAAAAAATCGTTTTATATACGAATACGCTAAAAACAACGCCAAATACAACACTCCTAGCGTTTGGAAAAAGTGTTTGAAAGTATCCAAGAAAAAGATGAGTTTGGGCGAACGTATAAGCATAAGATTTACCGGTCTTTACGGAAAAATTAGACCGTTTATTAGAAAAGTTTATTATAAACTAGTAAAAAAAGTAAAAACCAAATAGATTAATAAAAATGAAAATAGTACAAGTTAACGTAACTTGCGGAAAGGGTAGCACGGGTAAAATTTGCCTTGCCGTAAGTCAACTATTAAATCAAAAGGGAATTGAAAACTATATTTTATATTCAAGTGGAACAACAGACTATCCACAAGCTATAAAATATCAAGATACTCCGTATGCAAAAAGACAGGCGTTAAAGTCAAGGGTTTTTGGTAATTACGGGTTTAATTCCACTCGCTCTACAAAAAAACTTATTAGCGAGATAGAGAAAATTAATCCAGACGTTATCCATTTGCATAATATTCATTCGCACAACTGTAACTTAGAAGTGTTTTTTAAATACTTAAAAACAGCCAACAAAAAGGTGTTTTGGACCTTTCACGATTGTTGGCCGGTGACGGGATATTGTCCAAACTTTGATATGGTAGGGTGCGAAAAATGGAAAACCGAGTGTAGCAAATGCGTTCAAAGAAAAGAATACAGTTGGTTTTTCGATAAAAGTAAAAAACTACACGACAAAAAGAAAAAACTTTTTAGCGGCGTTGATATGACCATAGTAACGCCTTCTAAATGGATAGCTAGCGTGGTTAAACAATCTTTTTTGAAAGATTATCCCGTAAAAGTTATTTATAACGGCATTGACTTAGATATATTTAAACCAACTCCAAGTGATTTTAGAAACAAGTATAATCTAGAAGATAAATTTATTATTTTAGGCGTTGCGTTTGATTGGAGCGTAAGAAAGGGAATAGACGTGTTCGTTGAACTTTCTAAACGACTAGACCAAAGATTCAAAATCGTTTTAGTTGGCACGAACGTTAATATAGACAAGCAGTTGCCAAGCAATATTTTATCTATACACAAAACGCAAAATCAATCTGAACTTGCACAAATTTATTCTGCGTGCGACGTGTTTGTTAATCCAACTAGGGAAGAAGCGTTGGGACTTACTAACATTGAAGCGAACGCGTGTGGCACGCCCGTTATAACCTTTAACACGGGTGGAAGTCCAGAATGCGTGGATAAAGATAGTGGTATCGTTGTTGCTAAAAACGATATAGACGCTATCGAAAAGCAAGTGATTAGCTTGTGTGAAAACAATACTTTTTCTAAGGAAAACTGTATAAACAAAGCAAAAGAGTTCGACAAGAACCAAAAATTCAGAGAATATATAGACTTGTATAACTGCTAGTTTAAGTGGAGAGATTTTAATGTTTGTTTTAGTATTTAGCTCGATATTATTATCCGGCCTATTACTTTTAAGGGATAGCATAAAAAACGGAAAACTATATTTTATAGTGTTTTCCGGTATTTTGCTATGCTTATATTCAGGGCTTAGGGCGCAAGATTTACAAACAGACATTCCCACTTACGTAAAAATGTACGAGAGTTATTCAAGGTTTTCGTTCAGTCAAATAGTGCAATTATTTTCAAGCGAGATAAGGGACCCTTCTTACTATTTTACGGCTTGGCTGTTTAGCAGATTTTTTACCGACGCACAATGGTGGCTCGCCATCGTTGCAGCATTTTATATCGTTGTTGTTTTGGTTGTTATTTATAAAGAATCAGAAAAACCGTTAATGAGCCTTATAATGCTTTTGTCGTTAGGGTATTTAGCCTTTGTTTTGAGTGGGTTAAGGCAATCTATTGCTATGTCTTTTGCAATGATAGCTTATTTTTACATAAAAAAGAAAAAGCCCATAAGATTTATTCTTGCCGTTATAGTTGCTTCGCTTTTTCACTTATCGGCGATTTTGTTTTTAATAGCCTATCCATTGGCAAGGCTAAAACTAGGCGTTTGGCACGTTATAGCCTTTGGCGTGATTTTGTTGCTGTTTACAGGTTTTCAATCGGCAGTAAGAAATTTTTTAACGCAAGTGTTGGGCGATTCGCAATACGGTAGTTATGCCGATAGAGAAACTGCGCTTAACTTTTCTGGTTTTATAATTCAAATTTGCATGTTTATTTTTAACTTGCTTTATTATAAAAACGTAACCGAAAAAGATAAGGACGCAATAATTTTATATAACCTTGCGTTCATTGGACTTTCACTACAACTTTTCTCCTCAATGATAGCAGAGTTTTTCAGACTAAGTTATTATTTCTCGTTCGCTAATATATTGCTAGTTCCGCTTGCAATATCCAGCGAAAGGGAAGATAGAACGCAAGCGTTATTGCGCTTGTTTATCGGTGCGTTATTTATCGTTTATCTATTCTTGGACGGAATTCCCGGATATAGATTCTTTTGGGCGTAAAGAAGGCAAAAAATGAAAATAGGAATTACAACTCATTATTACAACAGTAATAACTACGGTGGAAACTTGCAAGCATACGCGCTTTGCAAGGTTTTGAAAAACAACGGCGTAGACGCCGAACAAATTTGTTTTTCGCGTCAACCCAAAAAAACAAGTTTACGTCAAACGCTAAAAAACGACGGGTTTTTAGTATTTACCAAAAAAGCCGTAAAAAAGATTTTTGAAAAAATAAAAAAACTTGCCCCAAAAAACAAAAAATTTTTAGCGCAACTTGAAAAAAGAAAACAAAACTTTTCTAAATTTAATCGTAGTATTCCACATAGCCAAAAGGTTTACAACCAAAACGATATAGCAAGCGCAAACGATGTTTACGACCTTTTTATAACGGGAAGCGACCAAGTGTGGCACCCAAGTGCGATAAACCAAGCTTATTCTTTGGAGTTCGTTAAGGAAAAACCAAAAATTTCTTATGCGGCAAGTATTTCAAAAAGTTCTTTAACCGACAACCAAAAAGAATATTTCAAGAACTTTTTAAAAGATTATAAAGCCGTTTCCGTTAGAGAACAAAACGCAGTTGATATACTAAAAGACCTTTCGCCCGTATCGGTAGATTGGGTGCTAGACCCAACCATGCTTTTACCGGCAGACGATTGGCAACAGATTTTGCAAGAGTGCGACGTAAAGGGAGAGTATCTTTTTTGCTATTTTCTAGGCGACGATAAAAACCAAAGAAAACGCGCAAAAGAATATGCAAAACAAAACGGTCTAAAAACAGTCGATATCCCACACCTACAAGGAAGTTATGAAAAGGCAGATAAAAACTTTGCCGATATAAGCATACAAGACGCCTCGCCAGAACAATTTTTATGGCTTATAAAAAACGCAAAATGCGTGTTTACCGATAGCTTTCACTCAACCGTGTTTTCGCTTATATTCAAAAAACAATTTTACGTTTTTGAAAGGGCTGGATATAAGGGCATGGGGGGAAGAATAATTTCTTTACTAAGTCTTTTTGATTTGAACGACAGGTTTGTGTTAGACGAAAAAAGCAAAAATTTAGACTACGTTAACGGGCTAAATAAAATAGATTTTTCAAAGGATTTTGATAAGTTTAACCAAATGAAAAACAAATCCGTTAATTTTTTACTAGGGAACTTAAATATATAACGAGAAATGAACAGTAGCAAGGAATTAAAAATAGGTTCTATCCTATCATATTTACAAATCGCCTTAGGCATAGTTATCGGTATAGCCTATACCCCTTTTATGCTTCGCACGTTGGGGCAAAGCGAATACGGGTTATACAATACCGTAAGTTCAACCATTGCCATTTTATCTTTATTAAGCCTAGGGTTTAACGCTAGTTATATAAGATATTACGCAAAATACAAAAAGGAAAACGACAACGAGTCTATTTATAAACTAAACGGCTTGTTTATAATAATGTTTTCGGTAATAGGCGTAGTTGCGCTAGCGTGTGGTTTGTTTTTATCGTTTAACCTAAAATACGTTTTTGCCGACGGACTTACCGCGGAAGAATACAAAACGGCAAAAATATTAATGATAATTCTCACCTTTAACCTAGCGTGGACTTTCCCTGCAAGCGTTTTTGCAAGCATTATCTCTGCGCACGAAAAGTTCGTGTTCTTAAAAATATTGGGCATAGGAAAAACCGTTCTTGGCCCGTTAGTACATATTCCCGTACTATTAGCAGGTTACGGCTCAATCGGTATGGTTGTGGTAACGGTTACCATAACGCTTATAATAGACGTCGTTTATTTGTTGTTCGTTCTAAAAAAACTTAAACAAAAATTCATTTTCAGAAATTTTGAAAAGGGCATTTTTAGAAGTTTGCTTATATTCACCTCGTTTATTGCCATCAATATGATAGTTGAACAAATTAACAGCAACATGGGCAAGTTTTTGCTCGGAAGATATAGGGGAACTCAAACTGTTGCAATCTTTTCGATAGGATATACGTTATATAGCCACTTCGCAACCTTTTCTACGGCAATATCCGGCGTGTTCACGCCAAGGGTGCACACCATAATAAACAACACCAAAGACGACTTGGCAAAACAAAAAAGTCAACTTACGCAACTATTTACAAAGGTTGGCAGAGTTCAGTTTTTAATCTTAGGATTAGTGTGTTCGGGTTTTGTTTTCTTTGGACAAACGTTTATAAAATTTTGGGTGGGCGACGGCTACGACGAATCTTATTATATCGGTCTTTTATTGATATTGCCTGCAATGATACCGCTTATACAAAACGTGGGTATAGAAATTCAAAGGGCGCAAAACAAACACAAGTTTAGAAGTTTGGTTTACTTGGGCATGGCGATTATAAACTTGGTATCTTCAATATTCTTATGCCAAAGATACGGGGCGATAGGTCCGGCAATCGGCACGGGAATATCCTTAATTCTTGCAAACGGAATAGCTATCAATATTTATTATCACAAAAGTTGTAATATTAACGTCGTGTATTTTTGGGGACAAATACTAAAAATGACGCTAGGACTTATTGTTCCGATAGCGCTAGGTATCCTAATTATTAAATACGTGGCGCTTACCTCCATATGGAAGATGTTTTTGTGGATAGTAATTTATTCAGCTGTGTATTGTGTTTCCGTTTGGCTACTTAGCATGAACAAACAAGAAAAAGGCATAATTAAAAAATTTTTGGCAAGGAGAAAAAAGGTTGCTAAAAGTACCGAGCAAGAATAAGTGTAGTGGGTGTAGTGCTTGCGTTTCAATTTGTCCCGTTAACTGCATAAAACTCGTCGAAGATCAGGAAGGGTTTTTATATCCCAAAGTTGACGACCAAAAATGTGTTAAATGTGGCGCGTGCGTTAAAACTTGCCCGTATAATAACGAACAAAAAGGCCAGACCGACAAAAAGGCTTTTGCAGTAATTAACAAAGACCAGCATGAAAGAATGGAAAGTTCTTCGGGTGGCGTGTTTAGTTTACTAGCAAAAGACGTAATAAAAAAAGGCGGAGTGGTTTTCGGGGCGTGCTTTAACCAAGATTATAAGTTAGAGCATATGGCGATAGATAGCGAGAAGGACGTATACAAACTGCGTGGCGCAAAATACGTTCAAAGCGATATGAACGACGCCTTTAATAAAGCAAAAGAGTTTTTAGATAACGGCAGGCTTGTTTTGTTTACCGGAACTCCTTGCCAAATAGCAGGACTTAAAGGTTATCTAAAAAAAGAATACCAAAACTTAATTACCCAAGATATAATATGCCACGGCGTTCCTTCTCCTATGGTATGGCGAAAATACCTTAATTATCGCACTATGCAATCGGGCGCGAAAATAACCAAAATTTCCACTCGTTGCAAAAAGGACGGTTGGAGAAGATATTCGGTTGCGTTCACTTTTGAAAACGGCAAAGAATACGAACGTCAGCACGACCTAGACCCTTATTCACGCGTGTTCTTAAAAAACTTGTGTTTAAGACCAAGTTGTTATTCGTGTAATTTTAACGGGGATAAAAGACTTGCAGATATTACCCTTGCTGATTTTTGGGGTATAGAGAAAGTGCAAGGCGAAATGGACGACGACAAGGGAACGTCTTTGGTTATTATTAACACACCCAAAGGCGAACAAGCCTTTAATGATATAAAAGAAAACGTGGTTTATATAAAAGTACCGTTTGAAGATTCCATAAAACATAACCCAAGTTATCACATTTCGGTTGTAGAACCGAACAACAGAACGGGATTTATGCAAACGATTGCCCAAAAAGATTTTTCATACGCTTACGATAAATACGCAAAAGATTCTTTTGGGAATAAAACAAAAAAATTAATTAAAAAAATATTTAGAAAACTCTTTAGGAGATAGATTATGAGTTTATTTAAGGGAAAAACGTTAATGATTACCGGTGGGACGGGAAGCTTTGGTAATGCAGTGCTTAACCGTTTTCTTAAAACGGATATCGGGGAAATCCGCATATTTTCTCGCGATGAGAAAAAGCAAGACGATATGCGCCACGAATTTCAGCAAAAGATGCCCGAAGTTGCCGAAAAGATTAAGTTCTATATCGGCGACGTTCGTGATTTGGCTTCGGTTAAGAACGCAATGCACGGCGTTGATTATATTTTCCACGCCGCTGCCTTAAAGCAAGTGCCTTCTTGCGAATTCTTCCCCATAGAAGCGGTTAAAACCAACGTGTTGGGCACCGAAAACGTTCTTACGGCAGCAATCGAAGCGGGCGTTAAGAACATAGTTTGTTTATCTACCGATAAAGCAGCGTATCCCGTTAACGCAATGGGAACTTCTAAGGCGATGATGGAAAAGGTTATCGTTGCTAAATCTAGAACGGTAAGCCCAGACAAAACCAAAATTTGTTGTACACGTTACGGCAACGTTATGTGTTCTCGTGGTTCGGTTATTCCGCTTTGGATAGAACAACTCCGTAAAGGCAACCCAATAACCATCACTGAACCAACTATGACTAGATTTATTATGAGTTTAGAAGAAGCCGTTGACCTAGTGTTATTTGCATTTGAACACGGCGAAAGTGGTGATATTCTCGTGCAGAAAGCACCTGCGTGCACCATCAAAACTCAAGCCGAAGCCGTATGCGAACTATTTGGTGGAGATAAAGAAAATATTAAGATTATAGGTATTCGTCACGGCGAAAAGATGTATGAAACCTTGCTTACCAACGAAGAATGCGCAAACGCAATCGACCTTGGCAACTTCTATCGCGTGCCTTGTGATAAACGTGGTCTTAACTACGATAAATACGTTAAAGACGGCGACGTTAAAAGAAACCCACTTACCGAATTTAACAGTAGCAACACCGAACTTTTAGACGTTGAAAAAACCAAAGCAAAAATTGCTGCTTTGCAATACATACAAGACGAACTTGCAAAAAAATAGGGTTAGCTTATGAAAATTTTAGTAACGGGCGCAAAAGGATTCGTGGGGAAAAACCTTTGCCAAAGCCTTCAAAACATAAAAGACGGCAAGGATAAAACTCACCCCGCTTTATCGATTGAAGAAATTTACGCCTACGATATAGACGGCACTAAGGAACAACTTGAAAACTACTGTAAAAACGCAGATTTCGTTTTTAATCTTGCCGGCGTTAACCGTCCCCAAACACAAGAAGAGTTTATGCAAGGCAATTTTGGTTTTGCATCTCTTTTACTTGACACTCTAAAAAAATATAACAACACCTGTCCCGTAATGCTTTCATCTTCCATACAAGCAACTCTTATCGGAAGATACGCGCAAGGTGAATACGGCAAAAGCAAAAAAGCAGGTGAAGACCTTTTCTTTGAATACGGCAACCAAACGGGCGCAAAAGTGTGCGTATATCGTTTTCCAAACCTTTTTGGAAAGTGGTGTAGACCAAACTACAACAGCGCGGTTGCAACTTTTTGTTCTAATTACGCAAACGATTTACCCGTAACCGTAACCGACCCAGCAATTGAACTTGAACTTTTATACGTGGACGATTTAGTTGCCGAAATGATAAATCTATTGGAAAATAAAGGTCATCGTTGCGAATACGACGGGCTCGCTCCCGTAGACGACCAAAACGGCAAGTTTTATTTCGTTCCCACCACCCATAAAGTTACTTTGGGGTATATTATAGAATGTTTGGAAAAGTTTAAGGCGCAACCAAAAACCTTGGTTGTTCCCGAGATAGAAGATAACTCTTTTATCAAAAAACTATACTCGACCTATCTATCGTATTTACCTAAGGAAAAAGCAATTTTCGATTTAAAGATGAACGTGGACGACAGGGGTAGTTTTACCGAACTATTAAAAACCCAAAAATGCGGACAAATTTCCGTGAACGTTTCAAAACCAGCAATCACCAAAGGTCAACATTGGCATCATAGCAAATGGGAATTTTTTATAGTGGTAAAGGGTAACGCCCTTATTCAACAACGCAAAATTGGCAGTGACGAAGTGCTTAATTTTAACGTTAGTGGGGATAAAATTCAAGCAGTTCATATGCTCCCTGGGTACACCCATAACATAATAAACTTATCAGATACCGAAGATTTGGTAACGGTGATGTGGGCGAACGAAAGTTTTGATCCCAACCACCCAGACACCTATTTTGAAAAAGTGGAGAACTAAAAATGGAAAACATTAAATTAGATTATAGCGACGTTAGTTTTAAAAACGATGGAAGACTTAAACTATTGATTATAGTTGGCACGCGACCGGAAATTATTCGTCTTGCCGAAGTAATCAAAAAATGCCGTAAATACTTTGACTGCGTGCTTGCGCACACCGGTCAAAACTACGACTATAACTTAAACGGCGTGTTCTTTAAGGACTTAAAACTAGACGCGCCCGAAGTTTATATGGACGCCGTTGGCGACGACCTTGGCGCAACCGTTGGCAATATTATAAATTGTTCTTATAAACTTATGGCGCAAATTAAACCGGACGCAATGCTTATTTTAGGGGACACAAATAGCTGTCTTTCGGCAATCCCTGCAAAGCGTTTGCATATACCTATTTTCCATATGGAAGCGGGCAATCGTTGTAAGGACGAGTGTTTGCCCGAAGAAACCAACCGTCGTATAGTAGACATTATTTCGGACGTTAACCTAGCGTATTCTGAACACGCAAGAAGATACCTTGCCGATTGTGGACTTCCAAAAGAACGCACTTACGTTACCGGTTCTCCTATGGCAGAAGTTTTAAGGGCAAATTTAGAAGATATCAAAAAAAGCGACGTTTTACAAAAACTTGGGCTTAAAGCCAAGGGTTATATGCTACTTTCGGCACACAGAGAAGAAAATATCGATACCGAAAAGAACTTTTTATCCCTCTTTAACGCAATTAACGCTATTGCCCAAAAGTACGATATGCCAATTCTTTATAGTTGCCACCCAAGAAGTAAAAAACGTTTAGAACAAAGTGGTTTTAAACTAGATAGCCGTGTAATTATGCACCAACCTTTGGGTTTTCACGATTACAACCACCTTCAAATGAACGCGTTTGCAGTTATTTCCGATAGCGGCACGCTCCCAGAAGAAAGCAGTTTCTTTACTTCCGTTGGCAATCCTTTCCCAGCAGTTTGCATTAGAACTAGTACCGAACGCCCAGAAGCGCTCGATAAAGCTTGTTTCGTGCTTGCGGGTATAGACGAAAAATCGCTTACCCAAGCAGTTGAAACGGCAATCAGTTTAACAAACGATGGCAACCACGGTATTCCCGTGCCCGATTACGTTGAAGAAAACGTTTCTACCAAGGTAGTAAAACTTATTCAGTCTTATACGGGCGTAGTAGATAAAATGGTTTGGAGAAAGTTTTAGGTAATGAAAAACAATCCTCTCGTTCTTTTAATAAAACAAGTTTTGTTTAACGGCGAACAAGTTGACGTTAAAGATTGGGCAAAACTTTTTGCGTTTTCCAAAGGTCATTCTTTGGGTACGTTGTTTTACTATGCAACGAAAGACAGAACGGATATCCCAGAAGATACGAGAAGGGCTGTTTTAAGGCATTATCTAGCGCAAATAAATCAACAAGCAGGGCAAGATTATTTAAGAGAAAAACTCTATCAAGCGTTTAACGCCCACCAAATAAAGTTTGCTCCTATAAAAGGATTGGTGCTAAGGGATTTGTATCCAAAACCTGACATGAGAACTTCTTGCGACGTGGACTTTTTGTATCAACCAACCCAAAAACAAATGGTGGAAAAGGTTCTTGTCGATTTTGGGTTTAATAAAGTAAGTGAAAATATAAATCACGGGGAGTGGACGAGTGGGATAGTGACTGTGGAAAACCACCACGCACTTTTCGATCACGACGACAGGTTTGCTGAATATTACAACGACGTATGGTCGAAATTAATCGTCAAAGACCAAAGCGAATATACCTTTACGCAAGAAGATTTTTACGTTTATTTTATTGTTCACTCGGCAAAACATTTCCTTTCAGGTGGGTTTGGCGTAAGAACGATTTTGGATATTTATCTTTACAATAAAAAGATCCAGTTGGACAAGGAAAAAACTTGCAAGGAACTAGAAATATTAGGGCTTAAAACCTTTGAAAAACAAGTTCTTGCGCTTGCAGAATATTGGTTTGATAACGCTCCGTCGAACGAGCAACTAGTTGAACTAGAAAAATACGTTTTGGCAAGTGGAACTTACGGCACGGTAACAAACTCTGCAAACGCTAGGGCAACGGGTAAAAATTCAAGCGAAAAAGGGGCGAGAATAACTTTTTGGTTTAGAACGATTTTTCCTTCTTATGCAAATATGAAAAGTGCCTATCCAATACTTAAAAAGGCTTGGTTTTTACTGCCTTTTGCGTGGGTATATAGATGGTTTCACGTGTTGTTTACTCGCCCAAAAAGAATTGGGAAAACAATCGATAATTCAAAATCTGTTTCTAAATCGCACGTGGAATTTTTGCAACGTGTTAAACAAATTGCCGGACTTGAAAAATAAGTTCTAAAAACAAATATATAAAACTAAAAACGCCACGCAAACTGCGTGGCGTTTATTATTTGGAATAAAAGATTATATTAAAGCTTAGCGGGGTCTAAAACTTCTGCAAGGAAAGGTAGGTCACGATATTTTTCGGCGTAGTCAAGCCCGTATCCAATAACGAAATAGTTGGGGATATCAAAACCAACGTAATCAACTTTTATGTCAACTTCTCTGCGTTCTTTTTTGTCAAGGAAAGCGCAAATCTTGATTGATGCAGGGTTATGTTTTTCAAGCATTTTTATAAAGTATGATAGGGTTTTGCCACTATCGATAATATCTTCAACGATAATAACGTCTTTATTTTTTATGTCGGTAGTAATGTCTGCGATAACTTGCATTTCGCCACTAACCGTTCCGTTACGATAACTAGAAAGTCTTGCAAAATCAATCATAATAGGAAGGTCTATGTGTTTAGTAAGGTCGGCAAAAAAGTACACCGCGCCTTTAAGCATGCAAATGATTACCGGACTTTTTCCTTGATAATCACGCGTAATTTGTTGGCCAAGTTCTTTTACTCTTGCTTGAATTTCTTCGGCAGATACCGTTTGTCTGTAATACTTTTCCATAAATTTTTCCTTTGATTTTGTATTCTAATTGTAATATATTTTTGGCTAACTTGTCAACTTTTACTATAAAAGTTTAACTATATTTTTAGTGTTTTCGTCCACCTTTGAAAGGTCGGAAATTGCAACCCCAAATATAGCGTAAACGGTATTGCCGTCCACGAGCAAGGGGAGTGTTTCTCTCAATCGTTTGGGTATTTTTAGGTCGGTAAAATAATCGCCAAGTGATTTAGTTCCCCCGCCAAACTTTTTGAACTCGTCCCCAACCTTAAAGGTACGAATAACGGCAGTTTTTGGAACTTTGTCGTAATCGATAAACAGTCCGGATTTTAAGTCAACGTTCCCTTCAACGCGTTTTAGTGTAATGGTTTGTCCGTTAAAGAGATGCTTGCCTAAACTAAACGGCAAAATCTCGCTAGAATTGGTGGTAGGCTTATAAAAAACTATTCGCTCGTTCTCTTTAACGGCAACAATGCCTTTGGGCAGGTTAACGCTAGCGCCGTTTTGCTTTTCGCAAAGGGAATAAACGCCGTCTATATGCGTCTTTTCCCAATCTTTTTGCACGCCAAGTCCTTTTAAGGCAAGTATGCACGCGCGCGAAAAAACTGCTTTGTGACAGGGTAGGTTGATATAAAAGGTTTGCCCATCACGTCCTAAAAGGTCTTGGGCAGTTTGTGTAATAAACTCGTCGTCAAGTCTTGCTAGGTCGGAAAATCTTTTAATACTTTCGGTTGCGTTTGGAAATAATTGTTCGATAACGGGTATAACCTTGTGCCGTATGGCGTTTCTAGTATAATCGTCGTCGAAATTTGTTTGGTCGGTCACGAACGGTAGGTTAAAATCGTTTACGTATTGGTCTATTTGTTCTCGTTTAACCGTTAAAAAGGGACGGATAATTTGGTCGTTAAAATTTTGTGTAATTCCACTCGCCCCGCGAATACCCGTTCCACGAAAAACGTTAAATAAAACCGATTCGGCGTTATCTAGCAAATGGTGGGCAGTGGCAATCTTGGTGCAAAGTTTTTTGTTTAGTAAATCGTAAAAACACTCGTAACGCAAAATCCTTGCGCTCTCTTCAATAGAAAGCCCGTTTTCTTGGCTGTGTTTTGGCGCGTCTACCGAATAGCAATAAAGGGGGACGTTAAGCGACTCGCAAAAAGATTTAACAAAATTAGAATCGTTTATAGAATCTATTCCACGGATACCGTGTTCAACGTTTATTGCGCACAAAGAATAACCAACTTTTTTGCAGTTGGCGTTAAGATAATGGAGCAAACAAACGCTGTCCTTCCCACCGGATATAGCAACGGCAACCACGTCGCCGCGATTTAGTAATTTTTCTAACTCGACAAACATATCTATATTGTAACAAACCAAAGGCTAAACTTCAAGTTAATTTTATAAAAAGTAAAAATAAATAGCAAATATCGGTTGACAAACCCAAATAAATGTATTATTATATAGGTCCAATCACTCGTCGCGGGGTGGAGCAGCTTGGTAGCTCGTCGGGCTCATAACCCGAAGGTCAGGAGGTTCAAATCCCCTCCCCGCAACCACATAAAGAAAGGACACACAAGAACGTGTGTCCTTTCTTTATGTTATTGAAAGTAGGAATGGAGGGGATTTGAATTGGGAGCGAGCAACCATAGGTTGCGTGTTCGCCATTAGGCGAAAAAACAGTCCAGCGGACTGTTTTGCGGGAGGCTCGAGAGAAGCAAATCCCCTCCCCGCAACCAAAAAGAAAACATCAACCAAACGGTTGGTGTTTTCTTTTTGCTTTCCGTTGGAAAGGTGGGCGTGGGGATTTGAAACTATTGGCTTACGCTCTATGAGTTCGCTTTCGCCATTGAAAGTTGTTGCATATGTTTTAAGCAAATAGGCGAAAGGGGACCGGCTTTGGCGAAGCCAATGCTTTGGTGCAACGCACCAACTAACCCGAAGGTCAATTTTGACGAAAAAAGCAAGAAGAAATCCCTTCCTCAGCCGGAGACGGCAAACCCCTCGCAAACTAGTTTGCTTTCCCCTTATCAAGGAGCAGAAACCCCGCAATCACTGAAAAAGTCAGTAAATCATTAACGATTTACTGACTTTTATTTTTTTTGAAAAACAGGGTCGAAATAATTAATTTTGCTACGAGTTTGTGCAAAATGCAATAAAAAAATGCTTATAAAGCTCGTTAAACATCAATGAGTATTTATAAGCATTTTTCTGCTAAAACCAAGTTTTGTGCTTTTTCTCACTAAAAACATATAAAGCGCTACGAACAAATGTAAAAATACTTATTGAGTCTTAAAAATTCAAAAAACGTAATTTATTAGAAATTGCGTTTTTATTTTTATCAAAAATATAAAAAATGATAAAATTAACCTTGACAAAAGATAATAATATGATACAATTATATAAATAAAATTTAAAAGAGTTGAAAAATGAGAAAAATTGATTATCAATTGCAGTCTAAACAAGTGATAGACATAGAAATTGTGGAAATGTTAACTAAGCTTCACGAGTTTAAGGGCGAGCAAAATATGTTTTTGAACATAAAAGCAGATACGCTTACTTCTCTTTTAGAAATTGCTAAAATTCAAAGTGCAGAGGCGTCTAACAAAATTGAAGGCATTTATACAAGTAATGAAAGGTTGAAGCAATTAGTATTGGATAAAACGATGCCGAAAACAAGGGGAGAAGAAGAAATTGCTGGTTATAGAGACGTATTAAAAACAATACACGAAAATTACGAGTATATACCACTAAAAACTTCTTATATTTTGCAATTGCATAGGGACTTATATAAATATGGAAGCAAGAATTTTGCAGGCAAGTTTAAAACAATGGACAACGTTATAACCGAAGAAACAGCAAGTGGCGAAAAACGGGTTAGGTTTGTTCCATTAGAAAGTTGGGAAACCCCTTCTGCAATAGAAGAGATGTGCTTAAAGTATATGGAAGCTATAGAACTATACGAAACGGATGCATTGCTTACGATACCAATGGCTATACTTGATTTCACTTGCATTCATCCTTTTAATGATGGAAACGGAAGGATGAGCAGACTTTTAACGTTGTTGTTGCTTTATAGGGCAGGCTATCACGTTGGCAAGTATATAAGCATCGAAAAAAAGATAGAACAAACCAAAGAGCAGTATTATAACGCATTGCAAGAAAGTTCAAAAGGTTGGCTTGAAGGCAAAAACGATTATAAACCATTTGTTAAGTATATGCTTTCCATTTTGATTGCATGTTATAGAGAATTTAACGAAAGAGTTAACATTTGGAATAACAAAACACTTTCAAAATCAGAGCAAATAGCAGAAATTATAAAAAACACACTTGGCGCAATAACAAAAACAGAGATTAAAGAGCAGTGCTCTGGCATAGCAGAAATAACAGTTCAAAGGGCACTTGCAGATCTAGTTGAAAAAGGCGATATAATAAAAATCGGTGGTGGAAGATATACCAAATACGTTTGGAATAGCGATAGGAAATAAAGGAGAAAACAGATGATTACGGGTGAATTAAAAAATAAGATAGACGGTCTTTGGGATATATTTGCAGCAGGTGGACTTGTGAACCCACTTGACGTTGTTGAACAAATTACATACCTTATGTTTATAAGAGATTTAGACGATGCTGATAATAAACGTAGTAAAGAAGCACTTATGCTTGGTATCCCACACAATAGCATATTTAAGGAACAAGTTATTTTAAACGACAGACCTGTAAACGGCCAACTTTTGAAATGGTCCGTTTTCCACGATAAACCTGCTGGGCAAATGTATTCAATTATGCAAGACTATGTTTTCCCTTTCATTAAAAATTTGCATGATGATAAGGATAGTGCTTATAGCAAATATATGAACGATGCTATTTTTAAGATTCCAACCCCACTTCTTTTATCAAAGATAGTGGAAACGCTTGATAATATTTATGACCTAATGGCAAAACAACAAGAATCTGATACCAAGGGCGACGTTTATGAATATTTGCTTTCAAAGATAGCGCAGTCTGGCTTAAATGGTCAGTTTAGAACGCCACGCCACATAATTAAAATGATAGTGGATATGATGAAGCCAAGCCCAACAGATATTATTTGCGACCCAGCGTGTGGAACGAGTGGCTTTTTGGTTACGGCAGGCGAATATTTAAAAGAAAATTGCCATAACGAAATCTTCTTTGATAAAAAGAATAAAGACCACTATATGAATAAAATGTTCTTCGGCTACGATATGGATAGAACTATGCTTAGAATCGGTGCAATGAATATGATGACTCACGGCATTGATAACCCTTTCATTGAATATAGGGACAGCCTTTCTGACCAAAACCCTGATAAAGAAAAATATTCGCTATTACTTGCCAACCCACCTTTTAAGGGTAGTTTAGATAACGACACCGTTTCAACTGATTTATTAAAGGTTTGCAAAACTAAAAAGACCGAACTGCTTTTCCTTGCACTTTTTTTAAGAATGTTAAGACAAGGTGGAAGATGCGCTTGTATCGTACCGGACGGCGTGCTTTTCGGCTCTTCAACTGCACATAAAGCAATTAGACAAGAAATTATTGAAAATAATAAACTTGATGCAGTTATTTCTATGCCAAGTGGTGTGTTTAAGCCTTATGCAGGTGTTTCAACAGCTGTTTTGGTGTTTACTAAAACAGGGCATGGTGGCACGGATAAAGTTTGGTTTTACGATATGACGGCAGACGGCTTTTCTTTGGATGATAAAAGAACGGAAATAAAGGAGAACGATATACCTGATATTGTAGAGCGTTTCCATAATTTAGAAAGGGAATTGGAAAGAGAAAGAACGGAAAAATCTTTCTTTGTGGATAAAAAAGAGATTGTGGATAATGGTTATGACCTTTCTATCAATAAATATAAAAAGACCGAATATAAACCCGTCGAATATCCGTCAACTGAAGAACTGCTTGCAGACTTAAACGAATTAGAAATGGAAATCACCGCAGGGCTTGCCGAATTAGGAGAAATGCTATAATGGAAGAAAAACAAGAGAAAAGGACAGATAGCGTAAACAATTTATTAGAACAAATGGAAAAACAAGTGGATACTAAAATATCAAATATTAAACTTTTTATTCCGTTTATATTTGTGGTAATCACTGCACTTTTATCATTTGTTTTAACATCAAAAATGCCATCTAACGATAATAGCACGCTAATCGTATATATAATTGCAACAGCATTATTGTTGATAACTTTTATAGCATTGATTGTGGCATATAAAGTAAAGCCGTATTATAAACAAGATATATTGGATAAAGAAGATAAAAGTGAAATAGATTTTTGTCCAACAAACATTAAATCTTATTGGAAATTAACGGATAAAAAATTTATTGCTGAACTTGAAAAATATTGTAATAAAGAATTAAAAGAAAACGAGAAAATTAAAGCAAAATTTTTCAAACAAAAAGTAAATGAATATAGACATAGAAATGTAAGAGTAAATGTTGCCTATGGTATTTTAATTGGTGTGGCAGTAATAATGACTATTACCTGTATATTTATGCTTTTTATGTAGGTGAAAAATGGTAGGCGAGCTTTTATATGATTGTAGGGAAATGTTCCGCCACGCTTGTTCTTTTTATGATTGTGCAGAAATAACATTAAAAAAGTTTGAGCAAGATACTGAAGCAATATGCTATGTATTGCCAGTTGGTGTAAATTTTGCATTTGCAAGTGAAGTGTTTTTAAAGTGTATCTTAAAGCATAATGACATTAGTTATGATAGAGAACACGGATTGTTAAAGTTATTTAATCTTTTGCCAGAAGATATAAAAAACCCTATCCAAAATTTTTTAGAGTTTGGCTATCGTGGTTTTTCAAAAGAATACGTTAAAAGAAAATATTTTGACAATATAAATAAGGCGTTTGTAAATTGGCGATATGCCTATGAACATGATTTTAGCAAATGCAAAACAATGGATTTTCAAATAGGTTTTTTGATTACATTTAGCGATATTTTAAGAGAAGTATGTTGTACAAGGCTATTTGGAAGAAGTTGGGAAGAATATTTAAAAGGTGAAAAATGAAAAAAGTAAAATTAGGCGAAATATGTGATGTAAGGGATGGTACCCACGATTCACCAACCTATATTGAAACTGGATACCCCCTAGTGACTTCAAAAAATATAGTAGATAGTAAGTTGGATTTGTCAGCTGTTAATTACATAAGTTTGAATGATTATAAAAAAATTAACGAGCGGTCAAAAGTTGATAGTGGCGATATTATTATGCCAATGATAGGAACAATAGGCAATCCATATTTGGTGGGAGAATTTACTGAATTTGCAATTAAAAATGTCGCATTGATTAAATTTAACAGGGAACAAATCAATAATAAGTATATTTTTTATTTTTTGAATAGTGAAAAGTTCAAAAAATATATAGTTGAAAATAATAGAGGGGGGACACAAAAGTTTCTTTCCTTAAAAGATATACGAAATATGGAAATTAATTTTGTTTCGTTGGAAGAACAGAAGGAAATTGTAGATAGGTTAGATAAGGTCAGCAGTTTAATAGAAAAACGCAAAACCCAATTTGAAAAATTAGACCAACTAATTAAATCCCGATTTATCGAGATGTTTGGTGCCCCAACTATCACTGATAAAAATAAATCATATAAACCAATGACTTCTATATGTGAAATTATAGACGGAGATAGAGGGAAGAATTATCCCAAGCAAGAAGAATTTTACGAAAATGGGTATTGCTTATTTTTAAATGCCAAGAATGTTACTTCAAACGGTTTTGATTTTACTAACTGTATGTTTATTACAAAAGATAAGGATGAACTTCTACGTAAAGGTAAACTAAATCGTGGAGATGTTGTACTGACTACGAGAGGAACAATAGGAAACCTTGCATATTATTCTGACGATGTACTATTTGATAATGTTAGAATAAATTCAGGCATGGTCATTTTACGTATGAATCATGAGGTAATAGATGAAATCTTTTTTATTGAACAGTTTAAGTTGCAACTCGCAGAAATAAAAGAAAAAATTGCAAGTGGTTCAGCGCAACCACAGTTGCCGATTTCAACTATGAATAAAATTCAAATGTTAGTACCTAAAATCAGCAAACAAATAGACTTTGCCAACTTCGCTGAACAGATAGACAAATCGAAATTGGCGATACAAAAATCAATCGACAAATTAGAAACACTCAAAAAATCCCTTATGCAACAATATTTTGGATAGGTCAAACTTGTTTAAAAGTCTAAAAAGTTTGGACTTTTAGAGATGTTTTTTATGGTATAATAAATAAAAGCAAAAGAAAAAGGAGAAAGGAGCATTGGAATATTCAAAAGAAATCAGTCTAGTTGGTGCGGTTTTTACAAAACAAAACATATTAAACTTAATTGGGAATTTAGAAAAAGAAAATTTTACGGCATCAATTAATATCAATTTTAAAAATTCGGAAAATTATAACGAGTTAACACAAACAGAGTTTAAAGAATTAAATTTTGAAGGTAAGGCTGTAAAATCTATAAAGTTAAAATTTGAGGAGTTCGATGATCAAGGGTACAGAACATTTTCTAAAGGCATAGTGGTTGAATATTCTATTTGGGGGGAATATTACAAGGTTAATATCACAACAAAAAAAGAAACTGATTTGGCTATTTTGACGAGAAATATTGAAGAATGGAAGACAACAATAGTTAAAAACAAACCCTTGAAATGGTTGTCGTATAGTTTTGTGTTGCATTTAATTATGATAGGGTTGATTTGGGTGCCGTTAACATTGCTTTTTTTTAATAAAGGATTGGAAATAACAGCATCAATCACTATGAGTTTTTTTATATTTATAATTCTTGATATAGGTTTAACGTGTTTATTACGATATATTTTCCCTAAATATGAAATTGACATTGGTAAAAACATAGTAAAAAGGGCAAGAAACAGTTTTGGATGGATTGTTGTTACCATACTTATACCGTGGTTAATTAATTTGCTATAGAAAAATTCAAAAGAAAAAGGAGAAAAAGATGAGCGAAAAAGTTTTTGAACGTAAAAAGAAAGAGAGTAAACCCGTTGTTGCGATATGTTATGATTTTGATAAAACTTTGTCGCCAGACAATATGCAAGCACAGGGCTTTTTGCAGGCAGTAGGCTATGAAGACGAAAAAAGGTTTTGGACAGAAAGTAATGATTTGGCGGAAGAAAACAATATGGACCAAAACCTTGCGTACATGTTTAAAATGAAAAGTGTTTCTCGGGGTAAACGTATATTTACCAAACAAACATTGATGGAACATGGGGCAACAGTAAAATTATTCCCAGGCGTAGAAAAGTGGTTTGAAAGGATTAGAAATTATGGGAAAAATCATGGTGTAATAATAGAGCATTATATTATTTCTTCTGGTTTAAAAGAAATGATTGAAGGCACGTCTGTTGCTAAAGCAGATGCTTTTGAAAAGATATATGCAAGTTCATTTTATTATGACGATGACGGGGTTGCAGTTTGGCCTGCGCAGGTTATAAATTATACAAACAAAACACAATTTTTATTTAGGATAGAAAAAGGTGTTTTGGACATTAACGATATGGCAGTGAATAAATATTTTTCACCAGATGAAATAAGAGTGCCTTTTAGGAACATGGTTTATATAGGCGATAGCGACACGGATATACCTTGCATGAAATTAGTTAATGCAAATGGTGGACATTCAATAGGTGTTTATAATCCCGACACACAAGACAAAACAAAAGTTTTAGAAATTATGCACGACAACCGCATAAAATATTTTGCTAAAGCAGATTATTCTGAAAATTCGGAATTAGATAAATTAGTCAAAATGATTATAGATAAAACAGTGACTAATGAAAAACTTGAAGAATTGCATTATAAGCAACTTAATGAAAGCAATGAATATGCAATGTCACAAGCATGTAAAGTTGAAACAACACGAAAAGATAGCGTAATATCTTCGCTAGAGTCTAGTTATAGTTTTACAAGTACACATACGGTCATTGCAGAATTAAACAAATATGATACATTTAATAAAACGCAAGCAAATGATTTATGTAAAATTGCAATTGAAAATTCTCAAGTGAATTGGATTTTAGAAGATGAAGATATTAAAAATTTCTATATGAAAGTATTTAAATTTTGCGGTAATACAAAGTATGTGAGAGAGTTAAAAGCAAAATATAAGGTTGAATAAAACAAAGGAACTTAAAAAATGACGAACTTTGATTTTTTGACGGAAGAAAAAAGGTTTGATAGTTTTTC
Organism: Clostridia bacterium; assembly: GCA_017399945.1. Taxonomy (GTDB): domain Bacteria; phylum Bacillota; class Clostridia; order Christensenellales; family Borkfalkiaceae; genus UBA1259. Next base: position 3,477 of record JAFQAQ010000003.1, on the reverse strand, counting down.
GTCCGTGGCGGTTTCCGCTGAAAAGATTTTCAAAATTGATATTGATGCGTGTGTTATAAATTGTCGTAGGGCAATGGAGCTTGCCGTTAAGTGGATGTATTCGGTAGATGCTGAATTAAAACTGCCCGTTTACGACGATAGCCTAAACACGCTTATGGGTACGGAAGAATTCCGCTCTATTATGGGTGCGGAAATCTTAAACCGTATGCATTTTATAAGAAAGCTTGGTAATAACGTTGCGCACTCTAACCGTAAAACAACCGAAGAGCAAGCAAGAGTATGTTTAGAAAATCTTTTCTACGTTTTAGATGCTATCGCATACTTTTATGCGGAAGATTATGCCGAAAAAGAATATGATAAGACGTTGCCAGACGTTCAAGAAGAAACATTGCTAGATAATTCCGTTCAAATCAATTTTGAAGAATTATTAAAGGAAAACGCTAAACTTAAAGAAGAGTTAACGGCAAAGCGCGAGAGCCAAGAAAAAACCTATATTCCAAAGCAAGAGCCATCTGAATTTGAAACGAGAAAACATTACATAGACGTATCACTTTCCGATAGTGGTTGGATAGAAAATCAAAACTGGTTAAATGAATATGAACTTTTCGGCATGCCAAACTCTGCTGGTATTGGTTATGCTGATTACGTTTTATTTGGTGACGACGGAAAGCCACTTGCCGTTGTTGAAGCTAAAAAGACTTGCGTGGATTTAGCAGTAGGGCGTCAACAAGCAAAGTTATATGCAGACCTTTTAGAAAAGAAGTTTAATCGTCGTCCTATTATCTTTTTAACTAACGGATTCGACACTCGCATTTGGGATGACAAATATTATCCTGAAAGAGAAGTTAGTGGAATATACTCAAAGCGTGATTTAGAGCGACTTTTTAATCTTCGCACGCAAAGAACTTCGCTTAAAAACGTTATGGTGGACAAGCGCATTGCTGGGCGTTATTATCAAGATGCTGCAATCAAGTCGGTGTGTGAAGCATTCGACAATCGTAATCGCCGTAAGGCATTACTCGTTATGGCGACAGGCTCTGGTAAAACGAGAACGGTTATAGGGTTAATTGACGTGCTCCTTAATCACGGCTGGATAAAAAACGTATTATTTTTGGCGGATAGAACTGCGCTTGTAACCCAAGCAAAGCGTGCGTTTGTTAATCTTTTGCCCGATTTTTCGGTGTCTAATATGTGTGAAAATGACCGTGACGTTACGGCGTGCGGAATATTTTCTACCTATCAAACGATGATGAACTGCATTGACGACGTTAAGGACGAACAGGGCAGGCTTTTTACTTGTGGGCATTTTGATTTAATCGTTTGCGACGAGGCTCACCGTTCAATATACAACAAATATCAGGCGATATTCGATTATTTTGATGCGCCTATGGTTGGGCTTACTGCAACGCCAAAAGAAGACATTGATAAAAACACTTACGATATTTTTGAACTTGAAAACGGTGTGCCGACTTACGGATATGATTTAGCACAAGCCGTTCTTGACGGATATTTGGTTGATTATAAAGTTATAAACGTTGCCCTAAAATTTATGCAAAAGGGTATTGTTTATAGCGACCTTTCAATTGAAGATAGAGAAGAATACGAAAATACTTTTGTTGATGAAAATGGGGAGTTGCCAGAAAGCATTGACAGCAAGGCGTTAAACGAGTGGATTTTTAACGAAGATACTATCGTTAAGGCACTTCGTACGGTTATGGATAATGCCTTAAAGGTTGATTATGGCCAAAAAATAGGCAAGACTATTATTTTTGCTAAAAGTCATGCGCATGCAGAAAAGATTTTTGAGATTTTTAATAGAGAGTATCCACACTTAAACGGATATGCAAAGGTTATTGATAATTACACTAACTATGCACAAAGTGCAATAGATGAGTTTTCAGACGGAAACAAACTTCCACAAATTGCAATATCGGTTGATATGCTTGATACAGGTATTGATATTCCTGAAATTCTTAACCTTGTAATATTTAAGCCGGTTATGAGTAGTGCGAAGTTCTGGCAGATGATTGGGCGTGGAACAAGGCTTTGCGAAGGGGTTCTTGACGGCGAAGATAAACGTGAGTTTTACGTATTCGATTTCTGTGGGGTTTGTGATTTCTTTAGCGTGAACAAAGGAAAGGATGCAAATAACACTATTGCTTTACAATCAGCCTTATTTAATCTTAAAACGCAAATTATTTTCAAGTTACAAGCGTTAGAATATCAAACTGAAGAGTTGATTAAATTCCGTGCAGATTTAGTTGAAGACGTTTTTGAGCAAATAAACAAACTCGACAAAAATAATTTTGCCGTTAAACTTCAATTGCGTTTTATAGAAAAGTATTCTAATAAAGAAGTGTTTAACTCGCTTTCTTATGAAGATACTTTGCTTATTGCAGAACATATTGCACCACTAATTTTGCCTATTGAAGATGAAATTAATGCTTTGCGATTTGACTCACTTATGTACGGCATTGAACTTGCGTATCTTGTGGGAAAAACTTATAACAGGGCAAGAAACGATCTAAAGAAAAAAGTTTCTGCATTGTCGGCTATTGCCAATATTCCACAAATTATGGTGCAATCATCGTTGATTAGTGAGATTTTGCAGACAGAATATTTAGAAATGGCAGGGATAAATGAGTTTGAACATATCCGTAAATCTTTGCGTGATTTGATTAAATTTATTCCTAAAAGAAAAATTGTTTACACAACTGATTTCGCTGATGATATTTTGTCAGTTGAATGGAAGGATTCTGAGCTTGATAGCGATGTCTTGAAAAACTACAAAGCAAAAGCTGAGTTTTATGTTCGCCAGCATCAAGAAAACGCAGTTATTTCTAAACTGAAAACTAATCAACCTTTATCAAGTGAAGATTTAAATGAACTTGAAAACATTTTGTGGTCAGAATTAGGTTCAAAAGAAGAATATGAGTTGGCGTATGGACAAAAACCGTTAGGCGAATTTGTGCGTGAAATTGTAGGGCTAGATATGAACACGGCAAAGGAATTGTTTGCTGAATACTTAAACGAAACAAAATTTGACAGCAAACAAATATATTTCGTTAACCAGGTAATCGAATATATTGTTCGTAATGGGATCATGAAGGATTTAAGCGTTCTTCAAGAAGCGCCGTTTACCGATTATGGTAGCATTGTGGATGTGTTTAAAGACGTTAACGTTTGGTTTGGGATTCGTGGCATCATAGAGCAAATTAACGCCAATGCTGTTGCATAAGAAACTAAGCGAGGTGCTACGAGTGGTGCTACGAATTTGTGCAAAAGTGGCATAAAATAGTCTTAGAGTATTTTTAAGAATTTTTAAGTTTTGCTTGGATATGCATGTTGAAATCGCAAGTAAATCTCTAATGATTTTAACGATACTTAAAAAGTTTTATTGAGCAAAAAAATAGTGGTTTTGGACTCGCTCATAACCCGAAGGTCAGGAGGTTCAAATCCCCTCCCCGCAACCACTAG
>JAFQAQ010000010.1 GCA_017399945.1 Clostridia bacterium | reverse complement strand
GGTAATGTAGCATTCTGGCATTGTTTTGGTCTCACGAGCGTGACGATAGGGAACGGCGTAACGAGCATCGGTAAGGGTGCATTTGTTTAACCCCAACAGAACACCTTTTATAGTAGTAAATCGTTAGTTTTTCAGTAAAAATCATCATATTTCAATAATAACAGTAATTTCGTAGGTGTCTTTGAGTCTTGGCTCAAAGCCTTTTTTTAATCCTATTGTGGTGTAAACTTCATATTGAGTAGTAGTCTGCATAATAGTAAAACCCCGACGGTGTTTGTTACCATCGGGGTTATTTTCATCTTCATCGTCGGGTGGTGTAGGTTTCGGCGTTGAAGTGTATTTTAACAGTAATTCAATTTTATCATTATGAACGAACACTTTTTCCACTAACAAGTCAAGCATTATTTGTGGTGCTTCTTTCGCTCCGTTTTTAAGATACTTTTCAACCTGAGTTCTTTCAATACGGACTTCTTCACGCATACGCTCCATTATAAGACGTTCCTGCAATTCACGCTTTGTTGTTTCAAGCTCTTGCAAGCGTTCTTTTGTCGTGTCCGTTATGATGCCACTTTCTATAGCGACCATTATATTGCTTAACGACTTATTGACTTGAACTAACTGTTTTTCAAGCATCTTAACGGGATTTTCAGCTTCAAGGTTTCTATTATGAGCCTTGCATATCTCGTCAACAAGAAAAGCCAAATTTTCACCATTTATAAGATTGAAAAGCGTATCAATAATAATTCGGTCTAAAACGTCTTTTTGATACATTTTGGTCTGGCAATCTCTTTTACCAATAGCGTTATAACACTTGTAATACCTAAATACACGACCTGTCTTTGACGTTCCCGTATAAGAAGTAAGTCTTGCACCACATTGACCGCAAAATGCTTTTCCTCTAAGCAAATATGTAACATCAGGAACGTGCTTTCCATATCGGTTAGCGTCAATTCTTTTTCGAGCAATCTCATAAAGCTCTGGCGTAATGATTTGTGGATAAATGTCGTAGTATTCTTCGCCGTGTAGAACGTATTTACCCGTGTATTTCTCAACGTGAAGAATAACATACATATTAGCAGCGGTGAAATGTTTGCCACGATAGAGGATACCACGCTCGGCAAAATCTCTTTCAATGTCGATGCCTCGTTCACCTGCTGCAAAACGTGTAAAAATCTCTTTTACAACGGCGGCTTCTTCTTCATTTATCATTACTTTTTTCTTTTCGGTGTAGTAACCGTAATTCAGTTTACCTGCACAATGTAAACCTTTTAAGCGTGTTTCTCTTTGACCACGCCTTGTTTTTTGCGACAATTCTTCTGAATAGTATTGGTTCATACCTTCAAGCAACGATTCAAGCAAAATGCCCTCCGGCGTTTCAGGTATGTTTTCCATAGCAGACAGAATTTTAATGCCGTTATCTTTTAGGCGTTTTCTGTGCATAGCCATTTCGTATTTATTACGAGAAAAACGGTCAAGTTTATATACCAAAACGTAATCCCAAGCACGTTTATCACTGTCTTTCATCATTTGTTGGAATTGCTCACGGTTATCGTTTGTACCCGTAGTGGCTCTGTCGATATAGGAATGAACAATTACAATTCCGTTCCTTTCGGCAAAGTCATTACACACACGAACTTGACCTTCGATAGACTGTTCAGTTTGTCTATCACTTGAATATCGAGCGTAAATAACTGCGGTTTTCATTGTAAACCCTCCTTTTCTTATTGTTGAACACAGTCTAAAAGCCAAACTTGCAAGAACTTTGCAACGTTAAAAAACTTTTTTCCAACGTTCAACATTTTGTTTTTGAAATTGTCTTTCGACAACCAAAAACAATCGGGAAAAGGCGCAGTGGTCAAGGAAAAAGAAAAAAATATTGTCCTTCGTATTCCTATATCTAATGGTTTAAGCAATAATTTTTTCCCTTGACAACCAGACTTTTTCTGATACCCAAAAACCCCAAACCCCGAAAGACAATTTATGTATATTGCCTTATCAGTTCACTTTTTGCACCCAAAACTACACTTTTAGTTCCCCGACAAAAAGAAAACCACCTGCTATACTTTTAAGCAGGAGGTGAGATTATGGCAAAAGAAAATACGGAAATTAAGGTAGAAGTCAATGGCGTACCCGATTTGAAATCTATCCCCAAAGCAGTTTTAGAGCCCGTTATAGAAACGCTACTTGCTAATATGCTCGAATATTTTAAGCAAAAACCCGAAGAAAATTAACCTTATATTATATGAATATAAAGATGACAACCTACGTCATATATTCAAAAAAAATTCACAGAAAAATTTTTCCAAAATTGCCCCTTTGCTATTGACAAATGCCATACCTTTATGCTATTATAATAACGGGTAAAACATTTACCCACTAAACCAAAGAGGTGAGAAAATGGCACGTGGATATGATGAAGATATGCTTTTGGCTTTAGAGGACTTTATAACCACCTTTCAAAAAGAGAATAAAAAAGCCCCTACGATTAAAGAAATGCTTAAAGCGTTCCCTAAATTCTTCAATAATTCTTTCTCTAAAGTTCAAAGATACGTTAAGGAATTGGAAAACAGAGATAGGATAACCTATACAAGAAATAGGGGAATAGACGTTTTACCCGTTTTAATGTCTGGAAAGCTCAATCCTATATCGCTTGTAGGTAGATGCCCTTGCGGAACACCTTTCTTTGCAGTAGAAAATATTGAAGCCACTTACGATTTGCCTACGGAGCTTGTAGGTTCAGAGCCACACTTTATGTTAGAGGCTGTCGGTCATTCAATGGTAGAGGCAGGTATCTTTGACGGAGATAAAATGTTTGTTAAAAAGCAAAATCACGCAGAGGCAGGTCAGATTATAATTGCCCTTATAGGTGATGAAGCTACGGCAAAGATATATCTTCCGCAAAAGAAGTATGCTATTCTTCGCGCAGCGAATAATTCTCTTAATGAAGATGGCACAAAGCGTTATCCAGATATAAAGACAAAAGACCTTGTTATCTTAGGTATTGTAGATAACGTAATGCACAAACCAAGGGTTAGATTATGAAAGAATTTCTGTATAAGGCATAGCCCCGACCTCTTACAGTATTCATATATTCGGAGTACAAAAGCTGACCGACTACGGTACGGGAGTTCCCAACCCTGCCAATGTAGTTGATTAAATCCAAAACTTTTGCTTACTTATGGGAAAAAGGAGGTTAAACAATGGATTCCAATACTCAAAAGGAAGAATTAGTTTCCTATGTGTGTCCTGTATGTCATAAAAAGACAACGGCGACAAAAAGACCTGACGGCGCAATACTTACCATTTGCCATAGATGCAAGGCAAAGATTTTTTGCAAGTCAAAAGGAAAAGAGGTGCTTATAAAGGTCACTTCTTCACAAGCAATTTAATATTATACGCATATATAGGATAGTTTGGTAGTTCGTTTTGGGCGAAAGTAGGTAAATCCAAAATCACTGCTATATATGTAAGTGTTCGTAACTTACCCTACGGGTAAAATACAAGGCTTAAAAGTGTCTTGGCGAGCAGTATCTCTTGATGGGATTACTGTTTGTCAAGGCACTTTTTTTGTTCCCAAAAATTTTTTGAAAAAAATTGAAATTATTTTTTCAAACCTGCAAAAAAGTTGCAAGTTTGGATTTTAGAATACAGTCAAGAAAGAACGAAGGAGGTGAAAATCGGGTGACAGCAAGTCAGCGCAGAAAAGCAATAATCGACTTATTGTGTATGCGTAAATTTGAAACGAGAGAAAATCTCGCTTTTGAATTTGGCGTATCTCTAAGAACCATAGATTATGACATTTTAGCCCTTACAACTGAATACCCGATTTACACCACACAAGGCAACGGCGGAGGTATTCATATTGATAAAGAATACAAGTCCTACAAGGATTATTTATCAAGCGAGCAATCAGAGCTTTTACATAGATTACTACCTACGTTAAAGGGTAAGGACGCCGAAACAATGAAGTCGATACTATCTTCTTTCGATTATAGAAACAGGAGGCAATAAAATTGAAAACGCTAAAACAAATTCGTGAGGACTTAATGGAAATTAAATTCTATTATTCCAAAGAAAAAGAGATTAAAGAAGCCGGGAACATTACGGGTTTAATTCGTTTGGCAGAAACGGTAAAGGCATATAACGAAGCGGTCAGCAACGCCAAAGGTCAGTTGTATATGCTTTACGTGGCTCTTTACGTTCACAACAATTCGCAAATGGTTGT
>JAFQAQ010000002.1 GCA_017399945.1 Clostridia bacterium | reverse complement strand
TTCTATTATTGCTCATTACTTACAAGTATAGAAATACCAAATAGCGTAACAAGTATAGGTAATTCTGCGTTCGCTGCTTGCACTTCATTAACAAGCATAGAAATACCAAATAGCGTAACAAGTATAGGTGATAATGCGTTCAATGCTTGCGATTCATTAACAAAAGTAAACTACACAGGCACTATAGACCAATGGGCGCAAATTAGTTTTAGTGATTATGATTCAAACCCATTATATTATGCTAAAAATTTATATATAAATGGTGAATTAGTAACCCAAGCAAATATAACCACAGCAACAAAAATAAATGCTTATGCGTTCTATAAGTGCAGTTCATTATACAGCGTAGTAATAGGCAACAGCGTAACAAGTATAGGTGGTCGTGCGTTCTATTATTGCACTTCGTTAACAAGTATAGAAATACCAAATAGTGTAACAAGTATAGGTGGTTCTACGTTCTTTGGTTGCAGGTCATTAACAAGCGTAGTAATAGGCGATAGCGTAACAAGCATAGGTGATTATGCGTTCTATTATTGCTCATTACTTACAAGTATAGAAATACCAAATAGCGTAACAAGTATAGGTAATTCTGCGTTCGCTGCTTGCACTTCATTAACAAGCATAAGGTTTAACGGCACGGTGGCTGAGTGGATGGCTATCTCAAAAGGTAATTATTGGGATACTAACGTTCCTGCGACGGAAGTAATTTGCGCCGACGGGACGGTGGCGATTGACGGATAGCAAAACTATAAATTTTCTGAAAGGGAAAACACTTGATTTTTTTGTCAAGATATCACGTAAAAAGAGAACACCCAATCGGCTCTTCGCTTAGGGATTTTTTATCCATAACAAAAGTGTAGCACACTATACTTCACTAAAAGTGAAATGTAGTGTGCTTTTCTTATCCACAAAAAATTGAAACATATTAGTGATATTTTTAGCCTTGTGGCTAAAAGTGATATGCAAAACAAGTTTTGCGTGATATTTTGGTTTTCGCCAAAGTTATATTAAATAAATCCTTAACTTGCCAAGGCAAATATAACTGCCGTAGGCAATATCACTCGTCGTTAGACGAATATCACAAATCCGTAAGGATTTATTTAGTTGTCGCAATTCCCTACGGGAAGAGCGACAAAGAGGTGTTCTTTTTTATGCAGTGTGATAGGGGTTGGCGTCTTGAAGGTTTTTGTTTATGGTAATATGGTATAACTCTGCTTGTGAGGAGAAAGCGCAAACAACGTGTGGCTTTTTGTAATATTGTTTTGCTTTTTAAGTTCTAAAAGTTTTTGGTCAAGAGTTTCAACGTCTTTTGCAACCACTTTTAATATATAGTCGTATTCGCCAGACACTGAAAAACACTCTAAAATGTCAGGATTAGAATTTACGTATTCCATAAGTTTATCAACCTTGTCTAGTGATTTAATAATTATCATAACAAAGGCAAGGATAGGCTTTCCAACTTTTGTACCGTCGGTAACTATTGTGGATTTTTTAATAATGCCTTTCTTTTTTAAGTTTTTAACACGTTTATTTATTGCTGGTATAGATAAGGCTACGTCTTTTTTTAATGAACTAGTGGTAGCGTTGGCGTCCATAGATAAAAGTTGTAAAATTTTTGCATCAATTTGATCCATCATATAAAATTCACCAATTAAAATTTTTTATTTTATTATAGGATTTATAGATAAAAAAAGTCAAATAAAATAAATAACTTGATAAAAAATAAACTAAAAGTCTTTTTTCTAAATAAAAATTTATATTGTGTTTTACGATTTGATAAAAAAAGCAATAAATTTTAAATTAAACCTGCCAAATTCTAAAAATATTAGATTTGACTTATTTTGCTTATTGAAATAGTATATAAAAAAACAAACTCAAATAATTTGTTGGAACGGTTAAATGAAAAATATTGAAGTATATTACGAAAAAGCGTTGGAACTTTACAAAACTTTACACGAACATGCGGAAGTGGGTTTTGATTTGCCTGAAACTGTAAAAATCGTAAAGAAAGAACTTGATAATTTGGGAATTGAATATACCGAGAAATACGGGAAAGGTAGCGTTGTTGCAGAAATAGGAGAAGGTGAAAGAATTATAGCCTTGCGTGCGGATATGGACGCGCTTCCTATTGAAGAAACAAGCGGTGTTCCCTTTGCTTCAAAGAATAAAGGGATGATGCACGCTTGTGGGCACGATTCACACACGGCGATATTACTTGCAGTTGCAAGATGTCTTAAAGAAAATGAAAACATTTTAAAAGTTAAAGTGAGATTGATTTTTCAACCGAGTGAAGAGTGCGCTATAAGTGGAGCAAAAATGCTTGTAGACAATGGAGTTATGGAAGGAGTTAGCCAAATTTTATGCACTCATTGTGAAAATGAAATTGATTTTGGTGAAATAGGCGTTTGCGCAGGGGATTATATGGCGGCTTGTGTTCCGCTTAGAATAATATTCTATGGAAAATCTTCCCACGCGACTTTACCAAAACACGGCATTGATGCGATTGCTATGGCAAACGATGCTTATATAAAACTTAAAGGATTCGTCAAAGAAAATTTTGAAAAAGATGATTACGTTTGGTCTGTTGGAAGATTTTCCGGTGGGACTGCGCATAACGTAATTTGTGACAGATGCGAAATGGATATTTCGTTTAGATTTTTCAACGTGGAGCACTCTAAAATTATTGAGAAGGGCGTAAAAAAGATTTGTGAAGATATAGCAGAAAGATACGGTGGCAAAACCCAAGTTCTTTGGGATATGAGCACGGGGCCTGTTATAAACGATAGTGAAATTATCGATAAAATTAGAAGTATTGCGAACAAAAATTTAATTAAAATAAATGAAGTAAAAAAACGCATGAGCTCGGAAGATTTTGGCTGGTATTTGCAAAAAGCAAAAGGCGCTATATTTAGGTATGGAACAAAAAACGACGAGTGTGGGTGTAATACCGTTGCACACACGTCAAGTTTTAAGATTTATCCAGAAGGAATGAAAACTGCGATTACGGTATTTTGTGATTACGTTATAAATTTGTGAGAATAATATGATAAATAGATTAAACGAAAAAGCTAAAAACATTGACCTTGGCGCAATAAGAGTTATGTTTGATAAAGCGTCTAAAATGCAAGGGGTTATCAGTCTTGGAATAGGCGAGCCTAACCAAAACACGCACCAAGATATTTGTCGTGCGTGCGCAACGGCGTTGTTTGAAGGCAACACGCACTACTCGCCTAACGCAGGGCGTATTGAACTTAGAAAAGCGGCGGCGGAAAATGGATTTATAGCAAAGAATTTTTTTGACCCTGAAACTGAAGTTATGGTAACCAACGGGGGCATGGGCGCGTTTGCTTTAATTATGCAAGTAATATTAGAACTTGGCGACCAAGTTTTAATCCAAGACCCTCAATACCTAAATTTTGAGAAGACGATTTCTCTCTGCGGTGGCGTTGCGGTACCTGTTCCCACTACGTTTGAAGGTGGGTTTTGTATGTCGGCAGAAGATATTAGAAAAAAATACGTTAAAGGAAAAACTAAAATCTTAGTCGTTAACTCGCCTAATAATCCAACCGGTGAAGTTATTCCCGAAGATAAACTTGCAGAGATTGCAAAGGTTGCTTGCGAACTTGATTTGCTGGTTATTTCTGACGAAGTATATGGAATGCTTATATATGACGGAGAAAAACCTCGTTCAATCGCAACTCTTCCCGGAATGAAGGAAAGAACCATAGTAATTAACTCAATGTCAAAAGCATACGCCATGACAGGTTGGAGAATAGGTTATATAGGTGGACCAAGGGAAATTATTGAAAAAATGACAAAAGTTCAAGAATTTTTTAATTCTTGCATAAACACTTCTGCTCAACTAGGTTCTGCTTACGCGCTTAATCATCCTGAATTCATGAATGAAATTCGCCAGTCGTTTAGTGAACGCAGGCAAATTGCCATCAAGGGGATGGAAAGTATTAAGGGAATAAAAACTAATTATCCCAAGGGCGCTTTTTATTTGTTTCCAAGCATTAAAGATTTGGGTATATCAAGCGTTGAATTTTGCAATAGACTTTTGGATGAAGCGAAGGTAGTTTGTGTTCCGGGAAATGCCTTTGGAGAGTGCGGTGAAGGACATTTTAGATTAAGTTATAGCACGGAAAAATCTAAACTTATCCAAGCCATCGAGAGAATGGAAAAATTTTGTTCAAAACTTTGATTTGTTCGACAATAATCAAGATAAAAGCGTTAGAGATTTTCTAACGCTTTTATTTTTTGTGCTTTTTCTCACTAAAAACATATAAAGCGCTACGATAAACACATAAAAATGTTCCGATATGCTATTGACATTATTCCGCAAATTAAGTATAATGTTCCGTATAAGGAGATTTATTATGGCAATGAACGTAAAACAGGCGTCTGAAAAGTGGAATATTTCTGATAGGCGTGTTAGAACGTTGTGTGTTAATGGTCAAATTGACGGGGCGTATCGAATAGGAAAGATTTGGTATATCCCTGATGGGGCAGATAAACCAAAAGATGGAAGAATTAAGTCTAAGGAAAGTTTGATTTCTTTGATAGATAAAAAGAAAGCCGAACTTGATTCTCGCCGACCTTTAACTGAGGGTGAAGTTCAAAGACTCTATGAAGATTTTATGATAGAGTACACTTATAATTCAAACGCTATCGAGGGGAATACTCTAACTTTGCGTGAAACTGATATGGTTTTGCGTGGCTTAACTATTGACCAAAAACCACTCAAAGACCATATGGAAGCCGTTGGTCATAAAGACGCTTTCTATTATATAGCCCAACTTGTAAAAGAAAATGCAGAACTAACCGAACACGTAATCAAACAAATTCATTCACTTGTACTTAGCGATAAACCTATGGATAAAGGCACGTATAGAAAAGTTCCCGTTAGAATTTTAGGTGCATATCACGAGCCTTCAGAGCCTTATTTAATTGAGCCAAAAATGAACGAACTTTTAATTGATTATAAGAGTGATGATAGAAATATTGCAGAAAAACTTGCACTCTTTCATATTAGGTTTGAAGGGATACACCCCTTTATTGATGGAAACGGCAGAACGGGTAGGCTTTTAGTAAATTTAGAACTAATGAAGGCAGGTTATCCACCTATTGATATAAAGTTTACCGATAGAAAAAGATACTACGATGCGTTCGACGCTTATTACGTTAAAAAAGACTTGTCTGCAATGACCAAACTTTTTGCAGAATACCTAAACGCAAGACTAGATGAATATTTGAAGATTTTGGTTTAATATGACAAATTATGTCATATATGTCATGCTAAAATCAACTTGATTTTAGCAAAAAGGAGAAAATTATGGCGAAAAAGGGAGAAAGATTTATGAAAAAGAAAATCTTATCAATTTTAATAACAATACTTGCAGTTTGTACGTGTATGTTTACACTTACAGCATGTGGAGAAAACGAACCACCACATACGCATACCTACTCCGTGTTAAAATATGATACTGAGAATCACTGGTATGAATGTTCTTGCGGGGAGAAAAAAGATATTGAAAACCATAAAGGCGGAACAGCAACTGAAACAAGCAAAGCCGTTTGTTCGGTGTGTGAGCAAGAGTATGGTGAAAGTTTAGGTCACGTACATACTTTTCATTTAACAAAAGTAGATGCAAAACCACAATCTTGCACTGCAACGGGAAATATAGAATACTACACTTGTTCTTGTGGCAAGTGGTTTACTGATAATACAGCAACAACTGAAATAACAGATAAAACAAGTGTTGTAATTGCAAAAGATGACCACAAATATGAAACGTTAAAGAAAACTGCTACGGAGCACTGGTACGAATGTTCTTGTGGTGCTTATGAAACAAAAGAAAACCATAAAGGCGGAACAGCAACCTGTCAAGTAAAAGCAACTTGTTCGGTTTGTGATACTGTTTATGGCGATTTTGCTGAACACGAGCCAAAAACTGCTTGGGTTATTACCGATACGCACCATTATCATGAGTGTGTTTATAACTGTGGCGAAAAATTAAATTATAGTGAACATAGTTTTACAAACTACGTTTCTAATAAAGACGCAACTTATGAAAGTGACGGAACAAAGACTGCCCAATGTGACGGCGGTTGTGGTAAAACGCATACGGTTACTGACGTTGGCTCTATGCTTATAAAAGATGAAATAAGATTTACTACTCTAAACGTTGATGGTAAAAACGTTTATGGTAAAGTTCCTAATGCAACAACAGAGTTTGTGTTCTATGAAGAAATATTTGTTAGCGGAAACGCAACTTACGTTGTAGATGATGATAAGAGTTGTTCTTCTCCTATTGATAGTAAAACGGTTGACTTAGTTGTTGGGGACAATATTTTCTACGTTTTAGAAACCGTTGGTAATAACGTTAAACTATATACCGTTACTATATATCGTAGGGCTATGTTTACCGTTACGTTTAATACTAATGGTGGAACGGCAGTTGATAGTCAAATCGTTGAAGAAGACTCTTTCACAACTGCGCCAACGACTACAAAAATAGGTTATACCTTTGCTGGTTGGGATTATGATTTCGCTACCCCGATAACAAAAGATACAACCATAACTGCAAGCTGGACGGCAAATACAAATACGGCGTATAAAGTAGAATACTATCTTGAAAATTTAGAAAACGATAATTATACGTTACATACTTTTGAAAACAAAACGGGTACAACTAATTCAACTGTTTATGCAGATATAAAGACTTTTGAACATTTTATGCCTGAAAGCACTTCGGTAAGTGGAATCGTTAACGCTAACGGAACTACTGTTATAAAGGTATATTATCAAAGAAACGAATATACGATAACTTTCGACGGCAACGGAGGAACACTTGCTAGTGGTAATGCAACTCAAACTGTAAAATATGGCGGTAGTGTTACTGCGCCTACCTTCAAAAAAACAGGCTATACGTTCGATTGTTTTGATAAAACTAATTTCACAAATATAAGCGAAAGTTTTACTGCAACTGCAAATTGGAAGGTTAATCAATATACTTTAACGATAGTTTATGATAACGGACAAGAAAATACAGTTCTTACTCAAGACTATGGCACGGCAATAGAAAACATTACAGAGCCAATAAGAGATGGTTATACCTTTAACGGTTGGGATAAAGAAATTCCATCAACAATGCCTGCTATTAATACAACAATAACGGCAAAGTGGCTTGCTATATTCAATCTTAGTAGTGACGGAATTACAGGTTTAACTACTCACGGCAAAACGTTAACTAATATAATAATCCCAAGTAAAATTGATAACGTTGACATTATAAGTATAGGTGAAGAAGCGTTCTATAACAGCTCTAATTTAACAAGCGTAGAAATACCAGCAAGCGTAACAAGTATAGGTGAGTATGCGTTCTATGGTTGCCGTTCATTAACAAAAGTAAACTATACAGGCACTATAGACCATTGGGCGCAAATTAGTTTTAGTAATTATTGTTCAAACCCATTATATTATGCTAAAAACTTATATGTAAATGGTGAATTAGTAACCCAAGCAAAGATAACTACAGCAACTAAAATAAATGAATATGCGTTCCGTAATTGCGATTCATTAACAAGCATATTGGTTGATGAAAACAATGCAAATTATAAGTCAATAGATGGTAACTTGTATAACAAAAATGGTACAATCATAATTCAATATGCTAGTGGAAAAACTGCTAATACTTTTACTATACCAAATAGCGTAACAAGTATAGGTGAAGAAGCGTTTTATAACTGCTCTAATTTAACAAGCATAGTAATACCCGATAGCGTAACAAGTATAGGTGAGTATGCGTTCTATGGTTGCAGTTCACTTGAAAGTATAACCTTGCCTTTCGTAGGATCTAGAGCAGGGGTAACAAGTAGCGATACTTATCAATATCCATTTGGCTATATTTTTGGTACGAGTAGTTATAGTGGCAGTTATAGTGCAACGCAATATTATTATGATTCAAGCACAAGTAGTACGACTTCTACAACTTTTTACATACCATCAAGTTTAAAATATGTAACAATCACAGGTGGCAATATTTTATATGGAGCGTTCCGTAATTGCGCTTCGTTAACAAGTGTAGTAATAGGAGATAGCGTAGAAAGTATAGGTGATTATGCGTTCAATGGTTGCTCGTCATTAACAAGCGTAGTAATAGGCGATAGTGTAACAAGTATAGGTTGGTCTGCGTTCTCTTGGTGCTATACATTAACAAGCGTAGTAATAGGTAATGGCGTAACAAGTATAGGAAATTCTGCGTTCTATTATTGCGCTTCATTAACAAGTGTAGAAATAGGCAATAGCGTAAAAAGTATAGGTGCTGAAGCGTTCTATATTTGCACTTCATTAACAAGCGTAGTAATACCAGATAGCGTAACAAGTATAGGTGATAGAGCGTTCTCTAGTTGCCATAAACTTGTAGAAGTAATAAATAAATCATCACATATAACTATAGAAAAGGGCAGTTCTTCTAATGGCTACGTTGGTTATTATGCATTGGCAGTATATAATAGCGATAGTGGAATAACTGAAAGTCAATTAACTAACGATAACGGCTATATTATTTATACCGAAGGAAATGAAAAGGTTTTAGTCGGTTATAACGGTACTGAAACTGAATTAGTTTTACCAGTCTATATTACAAAAATTAATCAATATGCGTTCTATAGTTGCGATTCATTATACAGCGTGGTCATAGGCGATAGTGTAACAAGTATAGGTTCTTCTGCGTTCCGTGATTGCGATTCATTAACAAGCGTTTTAATACCAAATAGTGTAACAAGTATAGGTGATTATACGTTCTTTAATTGCGATTCATTAACAAGCGTTGTAATACCAAATAGTGTAACAAGTATAGGTAATTATGCGTTCGAGAATTGCTATTCATTAACAAGTGTAACAATCGGTAATAGTGTAACAAGTATAGGTAAATATGTGTTCTATAATTGCAGTTCATTAACAAGCATAAGTGTTAACTGCACGGTGGCTGAGTGGAAGGCTATCCCAAAAGGTGATTATTGGTATTATTACGGTCCTGCTACGGAAGTAATTTGCACCGACGGGACGGTGGCGATTTGACGGATAGCAAAACTATAAATTTTTAGAAAGGAAAAACACTTGATTTTTTGTCAAGTGTTTTTTGTTGGAGAAGAAAAACTTTTATATAATGCTTAAATATTTACAAAAATTAAAGAACTTGTACGAAAAGTTAACCCACAAAAAATAGAATTAGTACATACTGCTCTCTCTTCAAAAAAAAATTTTAAAATCCTTTGAAAAATTGTTGACAAAGGGTTTTTCAAGTGATAGAATTTACTCAACTTAATAAATAAAAGCTACGACGAAGACGGGTTCTATCAAGCGTTTTCACAGAGAGTCGGGGACGGTGAAATCCCGATAAAAACTAATAGAAATCTTATCACTTCCGAGCTGAAAGTCCCAAAGATTGTTTCGAGTAGGCGCTTTCCGTGTTTGCTACGTCAGTGCATAGGAGTTGTTAGACTCTGAAGGTGGTAGTTTATTTCAACTACAATTTGAGTGGTACCGCGAGTATATTATACCCGTCTCAAAGTTATAAGAACTTGAGACGGGTTTTTTGTTGTTTATAAACGTCGTTATCCTACGTTTACTGCTTAGCGTTTTGACTTCGATAACCAAGAAGGTTAATCTCACCCAAAACGCTTCGCGAGCCTTGGCTAACTCGTTTCTAAACAACAAAAAATAAAAGAAGATTATAAACTTCGTTATCCTGCGTTTACTGCTTTGCGTTTTGACTTCGATAACCAAGAAGGTAAACAAAGCAAAGAATCAAAATAAAAAAAATTAATTTATAAAATATTTTCAAGGAGGGTTTAACCATGAACACAAACAACACTTTAAATCAGTTATCGGAAGTTGCAACTAGAATTAAGGAGTTGCGCGAAATTATGGGGTTTTCCGTTAACACGATGACCGAGAGAACTAACGTGACCGAAAAGCAATATCTTGCGTATGAGAGCGGAAAAGAAGACATTCCTTTTTCATTTATACACAAATGCGCCTTAGCTTTCGGGGTTGAAATGACCGACCTTTTGCAAGGTAGTTCGGCAAGACTTTCTACTTATACGGTAACTAGAAAAGGTCAAGGACAGGAAACTGCAAAGGAAGACGGCATAGACATTTCTAACCTTGCGCCTAAGTTTAAAGATAAACTAGCCGAGCCTTATTACGTTACCTACGAATACTCGCAAAGCCAACAAAACAAGCCTATCCACCTAACCACCCACAGTGGTCAGGAATTCGACTTGGTTTTAAGTGGTAAACTTAAAGTTCAAGTAGGCGATCACGTTGAAGTTTTGGGTGAGGGGGATAGCATTTATTATAATTCTTCTCTACCACACGGTATGATTGCCGTTGACGGAAAGAATTGTACTTTCGTTGCGGTGGTTATGTCTGGTGATAATTCCGCCGAAACGGTAGTTAGAAAAAGCGTTGTTAACGCTAAAACGAGCGAAAAACTCGTGTGTGAAAAGTTCGTTGACGTTAAAGAGGACGAAAACGGCAGACTTCAATCAATCAAGTTTAAAAACACTGACACGTTTAACTTTGGTTTTGATATTGTGGACGGAATCGCCGAAAAATATCCCGAAAAACTTGCAATGCTCCATTTAGACAAGCATAAAAACGAGCGCAGATTTAGTTTTAAGGATATAAAACGCGCGTCTAACCAAGTTGCTAACTACTTTACTTCGTTAGGAATCAAAAAAGGCGACAAGGTTATGTTAGTTCTTAAACGTCATTATCAATTTTGGTTTTGTATGGTTGCTTTGCATAAACTCGGCGCAGTTGCAATTCCTGCGACCAACCAACTAAAAGAACACGATTTTGAATATAGATATAATTCGGCTGGTGTAAAAGCAATAGTATGTACTGCCGACGGCGACACGTATACTTACGCCCAAAGCGCTGCTAAAAAATGTCCGCAAGTAGAAAAACTCGTTATGGTTGGCGGTGCAAAAGAAGGGTGGCTTGATTTCGACAAAGAATACGTGCTATTCTCCGGCAAGTTCTTTCGTCCCAAGGACGCTTCCCAAGGTGACCAAGCGGCGCTTATGTTCTTTACTTCGGGAACGACGGGCAATCCAAAAATGGCGTCTCATAAACACACTTACGCGTTAGGTCATTACGTAACGGCAAAATATTGGCATTGTTGCGAAAGAGACGGACTACACCTTACTATTTCAGATACCGGTTGGGGTAAATCCCTTTGGGGAAAGTTATACGGTCAATGGCTTTGCGAAGGCGCAGTGTTCGTTTACGATTTTGATAAATTCGACGAAAACGACTTGCTTCCAATGTTTGCCGAATACAATATAACTACTTTCTGCGCGCCACCTACTATGCTTCGTATGTTGATTCGTGGTGACCTTTCTAAATACGATTTATCTTCAATCCATCATATGACTACTGCCGGCGAAGCCTTAAACCCAGAAGTATTCAACAAGTTTAAAGAAGCTACGTGCTTGGAAATAATGGAAGGTTTTGGTCAAACGGAAACAACGCTTGCAATAGCAAACCTTTACGGCACTACTCCCAAAATCGGCGCTATGGGTAAGGCAAACCCACAATACGACGTTGACGTTGTGGACGCCGATGGAAACAGCGTTCCTGCCGGCGAAGTGGGCGAAATCGTAATTCATACCGACAAGGAAACTCCTTGTGGGTTGTTTAAAGAATATTATCGTGATAGCGAAAAAACTAACGAAGCTTGGCACGACGGGTTATATCACACCGGCGACACCGCTTGGCGTGACGAGGACGGGTATTTTTGGTACGTTGGTCGCGTGGACGACGTTATAAAGTCCAGTGGTTATCGTATCGGACCGTTTGAAATCGAAAGCGTTATCATGGAACTTCCTTACGTTTTAGAATGTGGCGTTTCCGCCGTTCCGGACGAAGTTCGTGGTCAAGTGGTTAAGGCAAGTATCGTATTAACCAAAGGCACTACGCCTAGCGAAGAATTAAAGAAAGAAATTCAAAAATACGTTAAAGACCACACTGCTCCCTATAAGTATCCAAGAGTAGTAGTGTTCCGTGACGAATTACCAAAAACCATAAGCGGAAAAATCCAAAGAAACAAACTATAACGGGTTATGAAAAAAACGTACGTAACAAAAATGCCCAATCATATTGGCGCTTTTCTAAAAGCAAGCAAATGTTTTTCCGAATTAGCAATTAACATTACTAGGGTAAGTTACAATAAAGCCGTTGATTCTCACACCTTGTTTATTGAAGTTGAAGGCGAAAAATCGCAGATTGATAAAGCTAACGAAAAACTAAAAGAAATAGGGTACCTTTCAAACGGAGACGCAAACACCAAAATAGTTTTGCTGGAATTCCGTTTGGAAGATAAACCCGGAAGCGTAACCAACGTTTTAGAGTTAATCAATAAATTTAATTTTAATATTTCTTACATAAGTTCTCAGGAAAACGGAAGCGATTATCAGTACTTTAAAATGGGCTTATACGTGGACGAGACGAGCGATTTAACTAAATTTTTGGCGCAAGCGCAAAAACTTTGCCTTGTTAAGGTAATTGATTATAACAATACGGAAAAGGTTTTTGATAACAGTATTTTTTATAATTCCTACGTTGACGGACTGGTTAAAACGATGGGACTTTCTGAAAAAAAGAAAGAAAGCCTTTTAGTTAACGTCAACTTAGCAATGCAAACGCTTGACGAACAAGGTCTTTCCCCTTATAAAACCTTTGATAGCATAAGCAAGTTTGCAGAACTTTTGGCTGAAAGCAAAGGGGAGGGGTTTAACCCCAGAATTACCGTTCATAACATAACCGAAAATACGAAAATTACTCTTATTGAACCCGATTGTGGTAGCAATACGGCTATTATAGAAAGCAACGGGGAAAGGGTTTTTATCGATTCGGGATACGCTTGCTACAAAAATGAAATGCTCAAACTAATAAAAAAATTAGTTAAAGACTTTAAAACCAAAAAAGAAAGGTTAATAATCACGCACGCTGACGTTGACCACGTTGGTTTAGTAAACCAATTCGACGAAGTTATAGTTAGTCAACGAAGTTTTGAAAGTTTAAGCGCGGAAGCCGACGACCTTGCCGGTTTTAGGGAAAGAAATTATTTGCATTTACCTTACGTAAACATTTGCAAAACTTTAACCGACTATCAAACCGTTGATAAAAACAAACTACGTCCTTTATGGAATAAATCAAGTTTAGTTGCCCCCTTAGAACAAATTGGTTTTTATACGGTTGGAGAACTTAGTTTTGAAGTATACGAGGGTAAGGGCGGACACCTATCGGGAGAGATTATTTTAATCGATTACGAACGAAAAGTAGCTTTTACGGGCGACGTGTTTATAAATTTGAACGATTTAACAAAAAAACAAGCTGAATATAATCAATACGCGCCAATTTTAATGACGTCGGTGGATACGGACGCAAAACTATGCGCAAAGGAACGTTCGGCGTTTTTGCAAAGACTTGGCGCGGGGGCTTGGAGTATTTTTGGCGGTCACGGTGGAAAAAAAGAATATTTCCCACAAACCACTAAATAAAAGAAAACTTATAATTAATCAAAAAAGGCGAGAACTAACAAGGTTTTCGCCTTATTTTTACATAATTTTTACAAAAAAAACGACAAAAAAGCCCCAAAAAAATTTTTTTAAAAAAATTGGAATCGTTTCCAAAAATGCTTGTAATATGCAAAACGGTGTGTTATAATGAAAATGATATAATCCCAAATTATAGGGGGAAGAAGGTTAAAATATGGCAGATTTGTTATTAAGACACGTTTACAAAGTTTATCCCGCGATGGGCAAGGCAAAGAAAAAGGACGACGGTAAAAGAAGTGGAGATTTCGTTGCCGTAAAAGATTTCAATATGGAAATCAAAGACGGCGAATTTATCGTTTTCGTTGGGCCGTCCGGTTGTGGTAAATCAACGACTCTTCGTATGATTGCCGGTTTAGAAGAAATCAGTAGTGGCGAACTTTATATTGACGGGCGATTGGTTAACGACGTAGACGCTAAGGATAGGGATATCGCTATGGTGTTCCAAAGCTACGCGTTATATCCACACCTTTCGGCGTACGATAACATTGCTTTCGGTCTTAAAATTCGCAAGATACCAACTCCAAAGTTAGATAAAGATGGCAACCAAATTATAGCTATTGATAAAAAGGCTATTAAACAATCTCTTAAAAAGATTAACGCTATTAACCAAGCCTTAATGGACGGCGTTAAATATTTAAAAAAATGTGAAAATGACGTTGAAAAGTCCAACGCCTTGATAGAAAAACTTAATAACGATATTAAAACCATAAACTCTGGCGAACAAACGTCTGCTAGTCAAAAGAAAGTAGAAAAACTTTATAAAAAGATAGATAACGCTAAATTTGAAATAGAGTATCTACAAAAAGAAATTTCTTACACCAACGAACAAATAGAACTTAACAAAAATCGTTTTGAAGAAGGCAAAACCGAGTTTGAGTATTATTCAAACACCCCCGTTCCTTTGTTCGATATGGTTCATATGAAAAAGGAAGAAATAGACAAAAAGGTTAAGTGGGCGGCGGAAATTCTTGGTATTGAAGAACTTTTAGACACTAAACCCAGCGAAATGTCCGGTGGTCAACGTCAACGTATCGCGTTAGGTAGGGCAATGGTAAGAGGACCTAAGGTATTCTTGCTAGACGAACCGTTATCTAACCTAGACGCCAAACTTAGAACGGCGATGAGATCGGAAATAGTTAAGTTACATAACCAACTTAAAACCACCTTTATATACGTAACGCACGACCAAATCGAAGCGATGACGATGGGAACGAGAATAGTGGTTATGAAACTCGGCGTAGTACAACAAATCGACACTCCGACCAACCTATTCGATTATCCGGATAACAAGTTCGTTGCAGGATTTATCGGAACGCCACAAATGAACTTCTTTGACGTTACCATTAAAAGAAGTGGCGAAAAACTTAAAGTTACTTTTAAGGACGGTCAAACCATTTCGCTAAACCTTAAAGAACTTAGAAAGATAGATAAGGCGTACCTTGACGGGCAAGAACACCAAGTAGTGTTGGGCGCAAGGGGAGAAAATATAAGTCTTGCTAAAAAGGGTATCCAAACTAAACTCGTTATTAAAGAAATTTTGGGTAACACCACACAACTTTTCGTTCGTTTAGAAGAAAAGGGTGACGATTATATCGTTGCAGTACCCGAAAGAAACGATTTAGTTGCAGGCGATACCGTTACCATTAAGTTTAACGAAAGATTCGTGCATATGTTTGATAAACAAACCGAACTTTCAATTATGTCAAGAGAAATCGGAAACGACTAAATTATGAGAAAATGGATTAAATTTTTCTTTGGTAGCTTTTTTTCCAACAAGCTTTCAAAGGAATCGACAAAACGTGGATACACCAACGTGTTTTTATCCCTTATACTAGCCCTTATATATACGTGTATAGGCGTGGTATGGGCGGACACCTTGCCTTTCGGTACGCATTATAACAACGCAACCGAGTTTAAGAGTATGGTAAGGGACGCGTTCGTTTATCCGCAAGGCGTTTACGGAATAGACGTTGAAATAAAGGACGGCAAACTTAAAGCGTCAAAAACGGATAATTTTGAAAGTTCGCTTATAGTAGACACCTTTAACAACCAACAAGACGCAAAAGACTACGCAAAAAAAGGTTATCAGTTAGTAGTGGACACTCGCCCTGCGGACGCGCTTTGTAAGGTGCAACCGTACTGCGTTTCCACCGACGAGCAAAAAACGGTTATTACTTACGAAGAATATCTATCGCTAAACGACGTTGCAAGAAGAAACTTTGAGTTTAAGTTAAAATACACCAACGAACAGTTGATTTTAGACCATACGATGATAGAAGGTTATAAAACCTTTCTAAACCAAAGTGGGCAAGAGATTAAAACTAGCCTTAACGAACTTTTAGATAACTTTAACCAAGGAAAGATAACCAAAGAAGATTGCGATAGGGGTATTTACCAACTTTATTTTAAGGAATATTACCCACAGATTACTAACTACGAAAGCAATTCGGACGTGCCGTTACTTAGAAACTATTATTTCCACGAACTTATAGGACAAGGAAAAAATAGATTCTTGATGGTTTTCGACGATTGTATGGTAGGCTCGTTTGCAACCGACGGTGGAATTGAAGTGTTCTTTTACGGGTTTTATAACGGCTTGCCGGACGGCAAACTTATCGAAGGGTATTTCGATACGGCGGTTAGCATCAACGCAGTGGATAACTTCGTTAAAAAATCCTTTAAGGCAAGCGGGGAACTTAGTTCTTATATTTATATAATGAATACGCTAAGGCTTATCCCGATAATTGCCCTTATGGTAATAGTGGTTACAATGTTAGCCCATTCCATAATGTCGCTAAAAGGTGTGGATACGTGCAAAACTTTCGGCGCTTCGCTTAAAGTCGTCGGCTCGTATTTATGGTTTGCAGGTATTATAACCGCAATACTTACCATAATTTTTGCATTTATGGTAAAACGCGAACTTATAACGATGGTGTTTATCGTGGCGTTCTTCGTTACCTTGTTAGTTAGAACGGTGTTCTTCGTGATTGGTGAAATAAAAAATCACAAAGCTATGCTAGAAAGACTTTTACAAGAGGAAGAAGACAAAGAAGATATCCAAACAGATAATCAAAACGCATAGGCAATCGCCTTAAACAATAAAAAAATATAAAGAGATAGGAAAAATGAGTAGTAAAATCAAAATAAGAATTTTAACAGTATTAGCAATCGTATGTTTTCTATTATCCTTTTGGGTAATGCCCAAACCTGCTTTTGCGCAAGGCACTACTATGGAAAGCGATACGGATAGTTTCGTTTTATCCGACCAAACCTTACAACAAGACTCAAAGTTCGTTTACACTGCAACCGTTTCTTTTGAACGTGGCGTTGCGGCAGGCTTGGTTTTCGGTGCTGAACAAGACCAATACTATTGGGTTTTTAATATTGATAGACAAGCAAACCTTGTTAAACTTATTTACTTTGGACTAGACGGCGACCAAAACCTAAAACCCACCGAACTTTTAACCGATTATTACGTTGGAAACGACAAGATGACCAATAGCGAAAGAGAATTCGTTGGCAACGCCGTTAAATCGATTGATAAAGTTCAACTAAAAGTTATCATCACCCCCGAAGCAGACGGCGTATACGCTGAATTTTACGCAGACAATATCCGTAGATTCGGTATTGATAACGTAATTAAACTAGACGAACTTTCTGCTCTTCCTGAAAACGTTAGTTATCAAGGTGGACACGTTGGTTACAACTGTTTTAATTCTAAGGTAACCTTTAACGACGTTTATTTCGGTTTGAGCGATTATTCTTACTACACGGAAATTTATCGTAACCAATACCATTTCTCTCAATACGCGCATTGGAATAACGACCCTAACGGTTTGGTTTATTACGACGGGTATTATCATTTATATTATCAACACAATCCTTTCAGTAATTTATGGGGAGATATGTATTGGGGACACGCAAGGAGTACCGACCTTGTTCATTGGGAACTGCTTCCAATCTGTTTGTTCCCAGACAGAGATTGGGGTGATAGCTACGGCTACATGTGGTCGGGTTCGGCATACGAATACCAACTTGGAACTAGCCAAACTATCGACCAAATGAACTGGTTCCCACAAGGCAACGGTAACGGTATTATTGCATTTTATACCAGAGACGGTGGAATGCAAGACCAAATGATTATGTCTAGTGACGACGGTGGTATGACGTGGACTAAGCGTAAACTTATTCCACAAACTATCGCAACTGCACCCGACGGAATTTTTGGTAAAGTTGCTTGTCGTGACCCCAAGATATTCCCCATACAAAAATCTGGGGATAAAATTACCGCTTGGGGTATGGCTATTACCGGTCAACAAGAAAACAAAGTTTGGTTCTTAAAATCAACCGACCTTTGGGACTGGACCTACGCAGGCGAATTCGACGCGATTGCCCCAGAATGTCCGGACGTAGTACATATGACGGCTGACGACGGCGAGCAATTTACTATCATTACCTTAACTTCAAGGGAATATTTAGTAACTAAAATGAGTTTCGACGGCAACCTTCTTACTTTTACCGATAAAGACGGCGGAGCAATTGATTCTAGCGACTTTAAGGTAATGGATTTTGGTCCAGACTCCTATGCTGGTCAAACTTTCAGCATTAGCGATAGCCTTAGCGCTTATTACGGAAAGGTGGTTTCTCTAAGCTGGTTTGCAGGCGTTCCCGCAACTACCGATAGTGGCGTATACGCAAACGCAAGAAAGGTTTGGAACGGCGGCGGTATGACGATGCCGGTTATTTGGAACTTAGTTTCCGAAGGTAATGATTATATCCTTACTCAAACTCCTATCATTAAAGATAGCAACGCTTTCGACAAAACGGAAATTTTAAATATATCCAACCAAGTGGTTGAAAAAGACGGACAAAACTTACTTGCAGGCATAAACACCCACGTGTTTGAAATGAGTCTTACCGTAGATAACCCTAACGACGCTGATATTTCAATCAAAATCAACGTTAGTGAAGACGAATACACCGAAATCGGTTGGAATAAAGACGAAGGATACTTCGTTGATAGAACAAACACTTCTTCGGCAGGCTTAATTATTAAAGACTATAAATTCAAATTCACTTCGGGCGCAAGAAGTTCAGGAAAACAAACTTTCTATATTCTATCGGATAACGGTGGCGTAGAAGTTTTCTGCGACGACTTTAAGATTCCATTTTACGTGTTGACCTTAGCGTCTCCATATTCGGTAGGGGCTGAGTTGTCGGTAAGCGACAGCGTGACGGTAGAACAATTAAAAGTAAATCAAATAGGCACTATTTGGAGAACTTTTGATATAGCCCCCGGCGAAACGGTGCTTTACGTTAGCGAACAAAACGTTAAGATGGATACCGTTATCACTAACGAAAAACTTATAACTGCATTTTCAACCAACGGTGGCGACGTGTCTTGGGAAATTATCGACGGCAGTTCGGTAATAAGCATTGAAAGTGTAGTTGGTGGAGTTAACGTAAAAGCGTTAACTTCGGGAAAGGCAACCTTAAAGGTTACTTGTGGCTCGCAAGAAAAAATCGTTGACGTTACGGTAAACGCAGGCACTCCCAAAACGGATATTCAATTTAGCAAAAGCGGAATAGTTTCGGGTAGTTGGATAGTAGAAGGCAGTTCTATCGTAGCAAATATGCCGGCAGGCGACGGATATATCTTGTCCAAGGAAAGCGCAAGCGACTTTAAGTGTTCTGTAAACTTTAACCTAAACGCAGTTGCCGCAGCCTTTATATTTAGGGCTAACGACGATATGAGCGAATATATAATCTTCAACTACGACAACAACGAAAAAATAGTTAAGATGTGGTCGCCAAACGGTGAAATCGGCAGAGCGAGCGTACAAGGAGTTAATACCGACAACGTTACTTTAAGGGTAGAAGCAAAAGGCAAGAACGTAAAAGCTTATATAAACGGCAGTTTGATGATAGACGCCCTTCTTTCGGATAACGAGCCAAGCGAAGGTAAGTTCGGTTTGAACGTATTCTCAGGTACGGCAACCTTTAAGTCTATTATTAAAGTAGTTGATAAATTTAGTTATGCTAGTGGCGACTTAGTTATTTCTGGCGATTCCGAACAAGAAGTAATCAGCTTGTATAACCTAACCAAAAACAACGAAAAGGTAGAAAAATCCTTCTTTACGGCGTCTGGAAGATACGTTACCCTTTCCGCAAGTTACTTTGAACTTTTAACCCAAGGCACTTATCAATTTAAGGCGTACACCCATACGGGCGCTTATGAATTTACCATTGAAGTAACGGCTGTTCCAACCACCCTTTTGCAAGGAACTACCGTTCAACAAAACACTAACGCAGTAATCTATCTCGGAAACGTAAAGGTGGTTACCTTAACGGTTAACGGCGAACAAGTTTCTAGCGAAGATTACCAAATTAAAAACAATACCCTAACGCTAAGCGCAAAACTGCTTACCAAAGAAAACAACACGGTAGTTATTAACGACCAAACGGTTACCGTTAACGTAGTAAAAATCGGGCAAACGGAAATTGGCGTTCAAGATAACGGAAGGGTTAATCTAGGATTAATTATCGGTATAAGCGCAGGTGCGTTGGTAGTTGCAGGTGGAGTAGTTACCACCGTGATATTAATAAGGAGAAAAAAGAGTGGTTCCAACGATTAAGGACGTTGCTAAACGCGCGGGCGTGGGCATAGGAACTGTTTCAAGGGTTATAAACAACCAAAAAGCCGTTGGCGATAAAACCAAAAGCAAGGTTTTGTCCGCCATGAAAGAACTAAACTACTTGCCCAACAACATGGCTTCGCAATTAAGAAGAAATAGAACTAAACTAATTGCTTTGCTAGTTCCCGTTATCAGTCACCCCTTCTTTGCGAAGTTTGCCTATTACGTAGAAGATCAAGCCGACAAGTTTGGGTATAGCGTATTGCTAGTATCTTCGCAACAAAGGGTGGAAAAAGAAAAAGAGATAATAAGCCGTATCAAACAAAGAAAGGTTGACGGGGCAGTGTTCGTAACACACTTTATGCACGACGAATCGCTTTTTACCGACTGCCCGATAGTGTCTATGGATAGGACTTTTGGCGAAAACGTGCCTTACGTTACGTCGGATAACTACCAAGCAACCCAAAACGCGCTTGAATATATGATAGAACGCGGTGCTAGAAAAATCGGGTTTTTAGGCTCTAAGCCGTTAGTTGAATCGGAAGTTATGGAAAGAGAAAGGGCGTATATCGACCTTATGAACCAAAAAGGCATGCCCGTTTGTTCGGTAAACCAAGTTATCCTTCACGGCGAAGAAGAAATTATCGTAAACGATTTTATGCAAAAGTATTCGGACGTCGACGGAGTGTTCGTTTCGGGTTATTCTCTATCACAAATATTTTATAAACGAGCAGTCGCGCAAGGAAAGAAAATTCCAAACGACTTGCAAATAGTTTCCTACGACGGCGAGTTTGCTCAGTGGGGTGTCAACAACTTAACTTGCGTTGAACAACCTATCGAACAAATGGCTAGGGAAATAGTTAACCAACTTATTAAAAAAATAAACGGAGAACCCACTCAAATGAGAACGGTGATAAAAACGCGTTTCGTAGAGGGGTTAACCACTAAAAAATAAAAACTTATATTGAAATAAAAAAGGAGAGCAACGATGAAAAAACTTTTAACTTCAATTTTGACTATTTTTCTTGCAATGGCAATGGTTTTCGGCATGACTGCTTGCGGTGGCACGGAAGATACCGGCACGGATAAAGACGGAAACACCGTAGTAAAAATTATGTTCCACGTAGATAAAACTACTACCGAAGCGCAAGCCTATCAAAAGAGAATAAACGCTTTTAACGCTGCTTATAAAGACCAAAAGATTAAAGCGCAACCAATGTTTAAGGCTCGTACGGCAGGTGCTTCCGGTTATGAAACCGAACTATTAAACAACCAAATAGAGGGCACGCTTGCAGATATCGTAACCTTTGACGCGCCTAACACGGCTGCTTATGCAAAATCGGGATTATTATACGATATTTCAAAGTTAATTCCACAAGAAACGCAAAACAAATTCTATTCGCTAAACAAATACGAAGGCAAGTTATACGGTTTGCCTATCCAAGAATCTAGCGCAGGATTTTTCTATAACAAAAAGATTTTTGCCCAAGCAGGTATAAACGTTGACGGTATTACTGCTGAAAATCCTTGGGATTTTGCTAAATTTAAGGAAATTTGTGGAAAAATTAAGGCAGTTGGCAAGGTTGCGGTAGATATGCGTATAGACGCAGTAAAAGACGAAACTGCTCCATACCTTTTATATCCTTTCATTTACGCTGCCGGCGGTAGCTTTACCGATAGCACGGGATATAAAGCCGAAGGATATTACAACTCTGCTCAAACTGCAAGGGGTTTTCAATTTATAAAAGATTTAATCTCCGCAGGTTACACTTCTTACGAAATCGGCGCTACGGATTTCTTTACGGGTAAAGTTGGTATGTATTTATCTTCGGGTTGGACTATTCCGGATTTAGACAACAAATACAAAGCAACTTTTGCAAGCCGTGACGATTGGGGATTGTTACCTTATCCAAAGGACGCTGTTGCGGCAAGCGCAACGGGTAGTTGGTCTTATGCAATCACTAACAACCACCACAAAGATAAAACGGCTATCGTGGAACTTCTTAACTGGATGACTTCTGCTGAAAGTTCCAAGGCAATAACCGACGCAACGGGTATGATTCCCGCTCGTAAGGACGTTAACAACAACTATGCGCAAGGCACTCCCGAATACACCTTGTTAAAACAACTTGAAGTTTCTGGAAAAGAACGTCCCGTAACCGTAGCGTACCCAACCTTCTCTACTACCTTTAACCAAATTATTTCCGGTTTAGGAAAGGGCGAAGTAAGCGCGCTTTTAGCCTCTGCAACAAAAACCTTGCAAGGCGAAATGGATAGATTACAAAAACTTCACGGCTAAAAAAACCGTCTTATAGACGATAATCAAGGAAGAAAAATGTTTAACACGACACTGATTATTTTAGCAGTATT
The DNA here is from genome assembly GCA_017399945.1 of Clostridia bacterium. Taxonomy (GTDB): domain Bacteria; phylum Bacillota; class Clostridia; order Christensenellales; family Borkfalkiaceae; genus UBA1259. The sequence continues at coordinate 74,553 of JAFQAQ010000002.1, read as the reverse complement.
CATAATCGTATTTTTGGGTTTTGCCGTTTACGACTTGGCGGTAGCAAAAAAACGCAAACAAGTATACCGTGCTAAATCAAGCCTTACGGCGTATTTGATGTTATTGCCCGCAGTAATTTTGGCGTTCCTATTTATATTGCTTCCAATATTGTATTCATTGGGATATGCGTTTACCGATTATTACTTGCTAAAACCTAACGAAATAAACTTTGTATGGTTTGATAACTTCAAAGATTTTTTTGAAGAACTTTCAACCAAAGGTACTTTATATAACGCAATCAAAAACACCTTAGTTTTCGTGGTTGGCGTAGTGCCCTTACAAATTGGACTAGCGTTATTATTATCACTTTTTGTAAATAGAGACGGCGTTGGCAGTAAAATCTTTAAGGTTTGCTTTTTTGCGCCCGTGGTAATTTCGCTTAGCGTAACCTCCTTTTTGTGGTTGCAAATTCTAGCCCCCGGCGAAAACGGACTTTTGAACGCCCTCTTAGGTATTTTTGGAATTCCCCCGCACGACTGGTTAAAAGATCCAAACACGGCAATGCCTTGCATAATAATTTTAAGTGCTTGGCAGGGGTGTGGTTACCAAATGCTTATATTCTTATCCGGACTTTCCAATATCCGTAAAGAATTATACGAAGCCGCGTCGCTTGACGGTGCAAACGGTTGGCGTAAGTTTTGGCTAGTTACTTGGCCGGGATTGCGTTCTACCTTCGTATACATAATAATAACCGTGTTCATAGGCGCGTGCAGAATTTTAACCCAACCTATGTTAATGACGGGGTATATGGACCACACGGTTACACTGTCTTACTATATGTATCAACAAGGTTACGTATATCGTTGGGTAGGTTACTCGTCGGCAGTTGCCTTGCTTATGACCATATTTATCGGCGCGATAACCCTTATTCAACGAAGAATATTTAGGGAGGAAAAATAATATGGATAAAACCTTATCTAAAACCTTACCTAATTTTAGACCTAAAAAAACACCGGCTAAAAAGACGGTAAAAGAAATTATTTATCACGTAGTTGGAATAGTGCTATCCTTAATATTCTTGTTCCCAATAATATATATGATAGCAACGTCCACCAAAAGCGAATCGGCATACGCGTCTAGTTTAGGTAGCGTTAATATGTTCCTTCCCGATTTTGCTAACTTGGGCACTATGCTAGATAACTACAAAAACGTTTTAGTAAACTACGATATTTGGAAATACGCCTTAAACAGTTTTCTTTACGCAATAATAGTAATCGTGCTAAACGTAATAATCAACGGACTTGCAGGCTACGTAATGGCAAAACTAGTTTTCCCTGGGAAAAAACTTCTATCCTTTTTAATCATCTTTTTGATAGTAGTTCCCGTAGAAACGTCTATTATACCCCTTTATTCGATAGTTAAAGTAATGCTGGGGTTAAAACAACAAATGTCCGTAATAGGCGTAATTTTACCGGCGTCTATAAGCATATTTAACATATTCTTATTCACGCAGTTTTTCGAAGGTATTCCAAAGGAATACGAAGAAGCCGCAAGAATAGACGGCGCAAACACGATGGGCGTATTTATGAAGGTAATTATGCCGTTATCAAAACCCATAATTGCAACCGTTGCAGTTTTCTGTTTTATCGGCGTGTGGAACGATTACCTTTGGCCGTCGATGATACTTCCGTCGGCAGACGAAGGAGCATGGCCGTTACTTCCAATTCAAACGGCGCTTATATCCATTCAAAGTATCGAAGGTATAACCACGGGCGAAATTATGGCGTCGCTTATTATAACTAGTATTCCGATATTCATCATCTACGTAGTGGCGCAAAAATATATCGTACAAGGTTTCGGCACTGCCGGACTTAAAATGTAAGAGGAAAAAGATATGAACTTTAAAAAGATAATAGCATTAATAACGTGTGGCTTACTGACGTTTAGCACCTTTTTAGTCGGTTGTGGTAACGACGACCATGCGGGCGCTAACGACACGCTTGCCCTTCATTACTCTTTGGACGAATCCAAAGGTAGTTTGGCAAAAGAATCGGTCAGTGGCGCTAACTACACGGTAAACTACGTTTTTAACCAATCTAACGCAGAAAATTTGTTTAAAGAACCCAACGACCCGTTAAGAAGAAAGGGGGTAAAGGGCAACGCTCTTTATATGGACGGTTTTTCTAACAATATTATAAACAAAGACTTTGAAGCGCCCTCTTCGGCAATCACAATGTCGGCTTGGGTTGCGCCTAGGGTTTTTGAAAATATAATTCAATACGACGGAGCTTCGGACGCCGCAGGTCATACTCGTATGACTGCAATTATCAACAAAGGCGATATCGAAATTGGCGAAGGTTTCTTGCTCGGCTACGGAAGACTTGGTATGTGGGGTGTTCAACTAGCCTTATATAATCAAGAAACGGGCGAAAACGTGGTGGTTGGATTTTACGATCCAATAAACGCCTTGCCTTTATATCAATGGTCGCACGTTGCGGTAACTTTTGACGGTGCAAGGGGATATATTGCTTTATTCTACAACGGTCAAAAATCATACGAAGCGTTAATCCCTGAACTCCAAGCAACCGAAATAGTTTATACCGAAGATCCACTTCGCATTGGTTGTTATTCTAACCCACAAATCGAGTTCGGTATTAAAAGACAAATGGTTTCGGGACTATTAGACGAAGTAAAGATTTTCTCGTCTTCGTTAACTCCAAAACAAATTCGTGGTATTTACGCAGATACCGACTATAACGGAGAGCACCCCGAACTAGATTTTAGCCAAATTGCGCTAGATTCTTCGGTTTACGCAGGTGACCGTTATCGTCCACAATATCATGCGATTCCACCGGCAGTTTGGATGAACGAACCACACTCTCCTTTCTACTATAAAGGAAACTATCACGTGTTCTACCAACACAACCCATCGGGGCCTTATTGGTCGCAAATTCGTTGGGGACACTTAGTAAGTAACGATATGGTGCATTGGAAAGCCGTTAAGGACGCGGTAGTTCCAACGGCAGGTATCTGTCCAGAAGGAATTTGGACGGGTGGCGCATGTATCGGACCTGACGGAACGCCTTGGCTTGTAATTACGGCAGGTACTAACCAATACGGCAACCCCAACCACGGTGGACAAAACGTTGCTTTTGCGCACGCGGTTGATCCAAACGACCCATACTTAACCGATTGGGTAATAGAAGATAAACTAGTAATCACTCAACCAAACGACAACACCCAAGGCGAAAGAGAACAATTCCGTGATCCTTTCGTTTGGTACGACGATGGAACTTATTATATGATGGTTTCAACCTCTATCCCAGACGCGGGTGGCTCGGCAGTAGTTTATACTTCAAAGAATATGAGAGAATGGCAACACAGAGGATATCTATACGCGTGTGACTACGGTTTGTATCCCGAACAATGCGCTCACTGGGAATGCGTTGTAATGTTCCCTATTTCTACTAAGGACGGCTCTCAAACAAAATATATACTATTCGATTGCCCTCAATACACCGTACCCGGATACGAAGTTGATTGTTATTATTGGATAGGCACTTTTGATAAAAACACTTGTAGATTTATCCCAGACGACCATAAGCCTAAACTATTCGATTTAGGAAGAGGTTGTTATACGGGACAAAACGGATTCTGTTTCTTATCCGAAGAAGATATCAAAAACGGCAAAACCAACTACGAACAAGGAAGAACCATACTTTATTCGATAGCGCAAGGTAAGGACGCCGGCACCGACCAAAACGCAACGGCTGGTTGGGCGCACAACTTTGCAATTCCGCTAGAATTATGGCTAGCAGACGACGGTGTTTCGGTTATTAGAGAACCGGTAAAAGAAATTGAATGTTTAAGAACGGAAACCTTATACGATTATAAGGGAGAGGGAAAGACTGCAAGTCAACTAAACGAAGATATCTCCTCTTTCCGTGGCGATAGTTTTGAAATTAGAGCAAAAATTAAACTTGCACCGGGCGCAGGCGACTACTCGGGTGGAATAAGCGTAAGATATAACCCCAACGTAGTAAACGGCGAAACCGAAAGAACGGAAATCACCTTCAGTAACAGAGGCGTTTTCGTTGAAAGAAACCAATCTTCTTTATTAGATTACGTTAACAGAAAACCAAGTCACGTTTGGGGAGTGGTTAAAAACGAATACGACGTTAGAATTTTGTTAGACCGTTCGATGTTAGAAGTTTACGTTGACGGAGTGATGAGTTTTACCACGAGAATATATCCTAAATACGGTGATTCCGATTATTTAAGGGTGTTCGATAACAATGCAAACGTTACCTTTACCGAATTTACGGTGTATCGTATGGGAAGTGCGTATACCGACCAAATGGTACCCGCATATTACGGTAACGTGGGAAACTTAGGGGACTAGGAGGCAAAATATGCGTAAAAAATTAATATTAGTTTTAAGTTTATTATGCTTGCTATGTTTTAGTTTGGGTATAGTAGGTTGTGGCGAGCCGTCTGAGAAGGGCGCAAGCACACTGCTTAACGGTGGTTTTGAAACGGCTGACCTGTCCGGTTGGACGATTGAATACGGCGACGCTTTTAACGACGATTGCATATCGTCTGTAAAAACCTTTGCGTTTAGCGACGACACTAACAACAACCAACTTTCCATTAACCAAACGGGTAATTGGTATTTAACGGGCAAAGGTTTTCACGGTCAGTTCTCTGGCGCAAGAAAGGGCGCTATCCGTTCGAGCAATTTCGTAATCCCGACCGACGGGGTTATCAGTATGAAACTTGCAGGTGGCGCGTTGACCGTAGGAAAGGATGCGGGCGCACCTAGAAAAGCCATGGAAAAAATTTGTTACGTTGGTATTTATACTGCTAGCGACGATCAACTTATCGCAATGCAAACCAACCAATATTTCCACGAACATACCGAAAGTTACGTAATGCCAAACAGATACGCCGCAGGCGTTTATAACACCGACAATTTCTACGAATATATTCTTGATTTATCCAGTTATAAAAACCAAGAAGCGTATATTAGAATAGTAGATAACGACGACAGTTGGTATTACGGATACTTTGCAGTAGACGATATCAAAATCGGCGAATACGCCGATTCACAAGAAGAAGGCGCTTTCTTTACCAAGAGTATCGACTATCAAACTCAGGCGCAAGCACCTTCTAAATACGAAATAGCAAACGGTGGTTTTGAAACGGGCTCTTTGGCAGGTTGGACCATCGTGGAAGGAGAAGCCTTCTCTAACGCAGGCGTTAACTCCGAATCGGTTTGGTGGAACGAAAACATCACCTATTCAAGGGACGGAAACTTCCACTACGGCAAATATATGCCACAAGCAACCGGCGTGCTTCGTTCAAGCGAATTTGAACTTGGTGGTTCTGGGTACGTTACCTATAAACTAGGCGGTTGCGCAGACCAAACCAAAACGTTTATAAGATTTATGGTTAAACGTGGCGACCAAGTCGAAGAAGTTGCAAGATTTTCTAACTTTAAGTATTGGAACTATCAATTCCCCTTCGTTCCTAACGGAATGAGACTTTTGAACTTAGTTCAATATTACGCAGATTTAACCGCTTATATCGGAGAAACTATGTATATCGAAGTAATCGATAACAACGATTCTTACGACGAACTCGGTTGCATAGTGCTAGATAGCGTTAAAACCTATTGGGAAGAAAAACCCTTGTGGATAGACAGCGAATCTTTCTTAGCAGTATACGATTCGGATATTATGATAGATAGCGAATATCAAGTACTAAACGGTGGTTTTGAAAGTGGCAACCTAGACGGTTGGACTATGGAAGGTCAAAAAATCGGTATAGTCACCAACGCTTACGGTTGGTGGAACGAAAACTTCCCATACAACAAAAAAGGACATTACTTGTTCTCGGGTATAGTTAATGCAGAACAAGGCGTGCTAGAAGAACACAAGGGTACTTTAACTAGCTCTGCGTTCACCGTTGGTGGAAGTGGATTTATCACTTATTTACTAGGTGGCGGCGGAAATCCGTTAGAATGTTACCTATCGGTTATCGACGCAAACACCCAAGAAGAACTTGCAAGATATAGCAACAGACTATTTACCGACTTAGGTACGGGCAGTATAAATAACGGCAGTAACCTAGCTAACATGATTTTATACAAAGCTGATTTAACCGAATTTATGGGCAGAAGCGTAAAACTTCGTTTAGTTGATAACGCAACTAGAAGTTGGGGACTTTTAACTGCCGATAGTTTCGTTACCTACTACAAGAGTTTAAGTGGAGTACCTGAAAACGCAAATCTAGCCGTAGATATTAAACCCCAACAAACGCAAGGCGGTATTCTTGGCGAAAACAACCCCTACCAAGTGCTTAACGGTGATTTTGAAACGGGTGATTTAACCGGTTGGACGTTAACCAAAACTTCGGGCGATACCGAAATGGGCTACGTTTCCGGTCAGGACGTTTTCTGGAAAAACGCAAACAAACCTTATAACAAAGACGGCAACTATCTATTTACCGGTATTGAGGACGTTATGGGTTCTATGGAAAACGCCAAAGGGGTGCTAACCAGCTCGACCTTCACTATCGGCGGGGTTGGTATTATAACCTTTAAACTAGGCGGTGGTTATAACCAAAATTGCTATATAGAAATCGTTAAGGCAAGCGACGACACGGTTATTGCAAAATACCACAACGATAACGCTAATACTAACGAAGGTTATATGTTCCAATACAAAGCAGACCTATCCGAATTTATGGGCGAGGACGTTTATATTAGAATAGTGGACGACGCTCAAAACGATTGGGGTTGTCTAGCAGTAGATAGTTTTATCACCTATTATGAATCTAGCGGGAGTTTGCCACAAGCAACTCTCGCCGAAAATAAACTTGAAGATTAATAAGGAGGAAAGAAAATGGTAAAGGAAAACGAACGTACGACTGAACTAGAAAATAGAAAGTCGGCAAAACCTTACGAGCCGTTAAAACTTGAAATGATTGAACTTGGCGAAGACGTAATTTTATCTTCATCTTTTAACACCAAAGGTACCTATAACGACGAATGGATCATTTTCGGTAGCGATATTTTATGGTAAGAAAAAGATTATTGATACTATTAGTCGCAGTAATTATGCTAGTTTGCTCGGCATTCGCATTTACGGCGTGTGGCAAAGCAGACGATACGGGCGAGCAAGGGGGAGTTCAAACACCAATAAACCCACCCCAAGATCCCCAGGACCCACCTGAACAAGAAGGTGGCGGTTTTACGGGTAATTTACCTGCAAATCCAAACAGAGAGCAGTCTTACGAGGCCAAATAAATTATAAAGAAGGCAAATAAAATGAAAAAGTTATTTAATAAAAGCAGAATAATCGTATTATTAATCGCTCTTATGGTATCTTTCTTTTCCGCAGCGTGCTTAATGAACGGCGAAAAGGGCAAACAACTCGGTAGTTATTTAACCGGCGGTACTTACACTGCGTTAGCTGAACAAGAACAAAGCGAGAGCGAAGGATTACTTAAAGAGTTAAAAGCAAAAGTTTCCACCGACGGAAAATACCTTTTACTCATGACCGCGTTTGACGATACTTACCTTAAAGCAGACGGACTATATTACATAGGTTATAAATACGACTTTAACGGAAGTCAAATCGACACCACGCAATTACCAGACGCAAAAACTGCAACCTATTACGGAGCAGTTGCGCTCAATACCCAAGAGGGCGTAGTTAACTACGGCGCAAAAGAAATTTATAATAACGACGCTTATGAAAACTACGGTCTTATCGTATACGAAATCGAATTTGAAAACTCCTATCAACAAGATATCGGTTTAGTAGAAAATATTCGCGCGTTCATTACGGAAGTGCAATTAAACCAAGGCGGTGGCTACGACGTGGTTGACCAAGTTGAAGGTGATAGCAAAATAAGTTACGACCAATTCCGCGTTGCTAACAGCAACTTTGATAACGGTATTGAAGGTTGGACTTTCACTAACTTATCCGGCGACGCACCTTTTGCAGGCGTACACGCAAACTCTACTTTCTGGGGTGAAGGATATGCAATGAACAACGTTGGCAACTACTTCTCCTCTTACGCTGACGGTGCAAGCGAAGCTTCTACCGGAAGGCTAGCATCTCCTTTATTTAAGGTTGGTGGCACGGGCGTTATTACCTATATGTTCGGTGGCGCAGGAAACCAAAGATGTTTTATCACTATCGAAGATGAAAACGGCAACGTTCTTGAACTTTATAGAAACACCAAGTTCGCTGATTTACCAGCAGGGGAATATACCGTTGAACAAAAGAGAGAAATGATTGGCAACACCGTGTTCCTAGCAAACTTCGTTACTTATAAAGCAGACCTTTCTAAATACTTAAATCAACAAGTAAGACTAGTGGTTCACGATTTAGCAACCGAAGGTTGGGGCGTTGTATTCTTCGACGAACTTAACACTTTCTACGCAAAAGAAAGTCAAATACCTGAAAACGCAGTAGTTGCCGAAAATCTTTTAGCGGATAAAACTGCGCTTTTCGACGAACTAGTTGTTGAAATTAAAGAACAAGGCGATTACACCCAAGGTAGTTACAACGCTTACGAAGAAAAACTTAACTTCGCAAAAGAAATCGCAACCACCTTATACGCAACTCAACAACAAGTTGACGATGCAACCGTTGCGTTAACTAACGCGCGCAACGCACTTGAAATTAGACCTGTTGAAGAAGTTGCTAACGCAATCAAGGAATTTAGATTAGCATCTAACGATAACAAGGTTATTACCCTTGCTGATTACGTTAATGAAAACGGGTTAAGTAGCATTTCTTATATAATAACTTCCAACAATGCTAAACTCCTTGTAAGCGACGTCGTAGACGGCGCGTTCACCATCACTTCGGGCGAAATTACCGAAAGCGTAAACGCAACCGTTACCGTTCAAGTTTTATATAAAGAAAACGTTAAACTAACCGTTGAACTTTACGTTCAAATCACCAACGAACTCGCTCCTACCGTATATACCGAAGTTCTTAACAGAAATTACGACGTTTATCTACTTGACAACAAACAAAATATCACTATCGACTTTGCTGAAAACGTAGATAACCCCGGCGATCTTGAACTTACTTATTCGGCAACTTATAAGGGCGAACCAATCGTTTTAGACGGAAGTACGTATACCTTTAACTTTAATAGTTATAACGGCAAGGTAACCGTTGAGGCGTTTGAAGTATCCGTATCGTTTACTGCAAACAACCAAGCAGACGCTATCACTTACGTATATAACTTAAATATGGTTGACTCTACTGAAAACAGACTAGTTAACGGTGGTTTTGAAGACGGCTTAGAAGGTTGGACCAAAGTGGGCAATATCGGTGACGTTGACACTGCTTCTCACTATTGGGTAGAAGAATGGGAAAACAACGGTTTAGGATATGAATTCGGTATGGACGGACAAAAGATGTTCTCGGCATACGCTGTCGGCGCAACCGAAGCTTCGGTTGGTACGTTAACCAGTTCTACTTTCGTAGTTGGCGGTTCGGGATTCATCACCTTCAAAGTTGGTGCTATGAAAGACGGTAACTACGTTTACGTTGACGTTGTAGACGCCGAAAATAAACAAATTCTTGCGCGTTACTATAACGGTTTATGGCAAGAAAATACCGACGGCTTAAAGAGTGGCTGTACTTTGATTGCATACAAGGCAGATCTTTCTGCTTTCGACGGTAAAGAAGTATTCTTCCGTATTAGCGATAACGCAGACAGTGGTTACGGATTATTCTTCGCAGATAGCTTTAATACCTACTACGAAACCGAGCCACAAGGCTTTGAAAACGCAACCGCAGTTTCTTATCAAGTAACCGGTACTATTTACGATACCTTTAACGGTGGCTTTGAATTGGGCGACGTTCAAGGTTGGTGGAATATGGGCACCCCAGGCCACGTAACCAACGCAAACGCTTTCTTCAACGGTAGAGAATACGGCAAAAACGGCGATTACTTATACAGTGGTGTAGAAGACCATTTGGCAGGCAACGGATTAGAAGGCAACAAGGGTGTGTTAACCAGTTCCGTCTTTGAAATCGGTGGCACGGGTTATATCTCTTATATGCTCGGTGGCGGTGGAAACGAATTGTGTTACGTTCAAGTAATCGACGCAGTTTCGGGCGAAATAATCGCAAGATATCGTCAACAAGCGCAAGACGAAGCAGTTCTTATCCAATACGTTGCAAATCTCGGTCAAGAAAACCTTGGTAGACTTGCTAGATTCCAAGTAGTTGACTACGCGTTCAACAATTGGGGTTGCGTATCCTTTGATAACCTAGTAACCTACTACGCTTCTACTGAAAGTTTACCCCAAGGTCAAACTGCAAACGATATTTTCCATAACAACTACCAAGTAACTAACGGTAGTTTCGAAACGGGTAATATCGACGGTTGGAACATGGCAATTACCGAAGCAGGCGCGTTCAACACCTTAGGTTGGGTATTAAACAGCGAAATCGACGCTGGTTGGTACGTTAAAAACGACGGTGTAAAAGACGGCAACTTCTTGTTCACCTTTGCTCAACCTAACGGCGACAACTGTGAAAATACTAAGGGTACTTTAAGTAGCTCGGTATTCACCTTAAAGCAAAACACCTTCGTATCCTTCAAGTTTGGTGGCGCAGGCACTCGCGACGTATATATTCAACTTTGTAGAGTAGACGGCGAAGTAATTGCAACCTTCTATAACGAAGGCGAAGGAAAGATTAACACCAATATGCTTTCATACTACTATCAATATAGTGGTTTAACTGCAGATTGTTTCTTTAGAGTAGTCGATAATTCAACTTCTAACTACGGTTGTTTCGTAGTAGACGACTTTAAGGCAAACTTAGCTAGCGCACCTGCCGGTTATCTTCCAGCAATTTTACCCTAATACAAAACCACGATAGTTAAAAACTATTAATAATCAAACACCCTTGCCCGAAAGGGCAAGGGAAATATTAAAAAGCGAGATACTGAATATGACCATACCTAAAATTATAAAACCCGCTTTTCACGTGACAGGCGAAAAAGGATGGATAAACGATCCCAACGGATTAATTTTTTATAAGGGTAAATACCATGCCTTTTATCAACATTATCCATTTGATACCAAATGGGGGCCAATGCATTGGGGACACGTCGTTAGCGACGATTTAACCCATTGGGAATACCTTCCCATAGCGCTAAAACCTTGTGACGAGTTCGATTCCTTCGGTTGTTTTTCGGGTAGTGCTATCGAGCAGGACGGAAAACTTTACCTAATGTACACGGGCGTCGTTGAAAATCAAGGTGGCGAAACGTTTAGGCAAAACCAATGCCTTGCAGTTAGCGAAGACGGAATTACCTTCAAAAAACTAGGAATCGTTATCGGCGAAGATATTCTTCCTAGCGATTACGAACCGTGGAACTTTCGCGATCCAAAAGTATGGAAACACGACGATTGGTTTTGGTGCGCAGTAGGCGCTAAAAGACGTGACGGCACGGGTAGAATCGTGTTATTTAAATCAAAGGATTTATTCAATTGGTCTTTCGTTGGCGATTTGTTTAACAAGGATTCGGGTGGAACTATAATCGAATGCCCAGACCTTAACCAAGAACAAGGGTATTTGCTTTACAGCGAACAGTTTCAACCAAAATCCGAAGGTCACCAAAACGTACACACTTCCTATTGGGCAGTCGGCGAAATGGATTACCAAAACGGAAACTACAAGGCAACCGCCATCGGCACGATGGACTACGGCTTCGACCTATACGCTCCGCAAACCTTTACGGGCGCGCCTATCGTAATCGGCTGGCTTAATATGTGGGATAGAAACGTTCCGTCTGCTAAATACGGTTTTGCCGGAATGCTTACCGTGCCTAGAAAGGTATGCGTAAAGGACGGCAGACTCTATCAAACTCCCGTGGTCGCCACTAAGGACGCAATTAAAAAAATCGTGGATAAAAGTTTATCCGACCAAGTGGTTAAGGGAGTTATAACCATAACGGCAACCGAGTTAAAGCAATTTAACCTTAAACTTAGAAACAATGGCGAAAACTATACCGAACTATCTTTAATAGACGGCAAGTGGGTGTTTAATCGCTCTCGTTCGGGCGAGCAAATCGTCGGCGTAGAGACGGACGAAGATTCCCTTGCGGGAATACGCCGTATGCCTTGGTCGAACAACCACGTAACGACCTTAACGATAGTTATGGACGAATTCTCGGTGGAAATTTTTGAAGACGGAAAGGTTTTATCTTCAACCATATATCCCCCCGAAGACGCAAACGGCTTAATTCTAAACGTAAAAGCGCAATCTTGCACTTATCAAAAAGAAAACGTATAGAGAATAATAAAACCATCTAAAAAAGACGGGTAAACCCCCGTCTTTTTTTGTTTTTTAAATATTTTTTTCATAAGGAAAGAAAAGGAGTTTAGCCGTATGCTAAAAAATTGTTATTGCAAACACCGTAAAAAGATGTTAAAATAATATATTATTTTATATTCGTGAGAGGTGCGTATATGAAAAGAAAACAAAAAAGCACGTTACTTGCACTTTTAATCGCGTTATTTATGGCGTTTACGACTATGCCTATAATAGCGCTAGCGCAAGAAACACAACCAAACGATCCCACGTTGGGGAACGGCTCGGCTTACGTTCAAGCAAGCCCAATCGTTGCCGACGAAAACGGACAAGTAATCTTTCCGTTAACGAGTAGGGACGTTGCTAGCTCGCAAGAACTAGAACAAGCCTTGTCCGACGGAATAGACGCTATTCGTTTAAGTACGAGTTTTGAAATAGACCGTACGTTCTACGTGGCAAAAAACACTATCGTTTATTCAGACCAATCGGTTACGCTTACTAGAAACGCTAATTTCGTTGGCGACTTTTTCGTCGTTGGTCAAGACTCCGAAGATAACCTTTGCGACCAAACGGTTATTTTCTCTTTGGGTGGATACGGCGAAAACGCGCAAAGTAAGATAACGGTCGACGGCAACAGCCAAAATATTACGGCAACCGTTGTTGGCTCGGTCGTATTCGTGTGTCCGAACGCACAAGCCGATTTATACGATAACTTGACGGTTACAAACTGCAAAAAGACGGGCAACGAAAGGGCGCTTAACGCTATTTACGAGTTGTCTAACACCAAATACGTAGGTGGTGCGGTTGCAATCGTTTCAAAGAACGCTTTGCTTAACGTTTACGGTGGTGAATATATCAACAACTCGGTAAACACTTCTGGCGAATCGGTTTACGGCGGTGCTTTTTATAACTTTGCAGTAACCAACGTTTACGGTGGTTTATACCAAGGCAACTCGGCTGTAAGGGCAGGTGCTTTTTATAATTATCGTACGCTAAACGTTTATAACGCAACTATCTCTGACAATACTTCCACCACTGCGGGTGGCGCAATATACCTACCTGCAAGTACGGCGGCAAAACTTTATTTAGGTGGAGAAAATCCATACGCACAAAGCAACGTAACCTTTGAAAACAACCACGCTTCGTCGGTAGGTGGCGCTATTTATTCTTCGGGTAAAATAGAGGCTAACGACACCTTGTTTAAGGGTAACGTTGCCGACGAAAAGGGTGGCGCTATTTATAAAACGGGTTCTTACATACAAACGACCACTCAAAATTGTGTTTTTGAAAACAACACTGCCGTTGAAACTGCCGGCGCAATTTTCGTTAATGGACACAATACGCTAGAAGTCGAATACGACCTATCGTTATTAGACACTACCTTTAAGTCCAACACGACCGAGGGTACTGGTGGTGCGATTGAAGTGGTTAACGGAGCAACCGTGCGTGCGGATAGAGTTGCCTTTACCGAAAACCTTTCTGCTAGTTACGGTGGCGCGATTAGACTAACTGCGTCGACTATCGACTTAATAAACGGTGAGTTTACCAAAAACCAAGCTTCTAACGGAACGATTTCTCTTGCAGAAGCAAGCGTGCTTAACGGCGAAAGACTTACCTTTACCGAAAACGTTACGTCAAGCACGGGTGGTGGTATTCACCTAAGCGCTTCAACTATGGAAATAGACCACGCTATCTTTACGGGCAACCAAGGAACGTCCGGCGCAGGTATTTATCTTACCGGTACTTCCACTGCAACCCTAAATAGAATAGACGCACAACAAAACGTTGCTTCTAATAACGGTGGCGCTATATACGCAACGGGCTCTACGTTAAACGTATATAATAGTAGTTTTACTAAAAACCAAGCTATTGCGGGAAGCGCAATTTATTCTTATACTTCGTCGCCCACTTCTTTATACGGCTGTCAATTTGAAGAAAATAGTTGTTACGAAACCAATGCTTCAAACGCAGGCGCAGTTATGCTATACACGGGCGAAGTTGAAAGTGTGATACATTCTTGTTCGTTTACTAAAAACACTTCAAACGGATTGGGTGGCGCATTATTAATTTCTGGTAAAACCCAAGCTAAACTATATAACCTAACGGGTATAGAAAACTCGGCGGCAAAAGGTGGTTTTTTATACGAAACTTCTGCCGGCACGAACGTTTATATAAGTGGATTAACCCTTTCGGGAAATACTGCTACTTCCGGTGGACCTATCATTTGGGGTAACACGGCAAACGCTAAACTATACCTTAACAAAACTAATTGTGTTGATTTAGACGTTAGTGGTGAACTAGATTCTACCTATTGGGCAAGCGCTATCGCAAACAAACTTACCGTTTACGATAGTGAAGAAACTATTCCAAGTTACACCGATTATAGTGGCGAACTAGTAAACGGAAATTGGAACGCTTACGTAGTTAAGAATTTTGCCGAACTTGAAAGCGCAATTAACTTAAATAAACCCGTTATTAAGGTTATCGACGATATAGTTTTTGAAAGAACGATTAACGTTACTAACGATACCGTAATTTTCTCTACCTCTCAATGCAAGTTTATACGCGCACAAGAATTTACGGGAAGATTATTCGTAGTTGGAGATTTAGAAGGAGAAACGCAAGAAAACGGCGTTCACTTATCCATTGGCCTTTCAACTGCTAACACTGATAACTTAATTACTATTGACGGACAAAACAAACAATCGCAAACGGCAATAGAAGTTTTGCAAAACGCTCAACTAAGTTTATATAAAGGCGTAAGTATTATCAACTGCTCGTCGGAAAACGGAGCAGTGTTAACCGTTCAAAATAACGCGACTGCAAACCTTGTTGGATGTGAAATTTCTAACAACGCGTCAAACTTAAACGGAGTTATATTAAACTACGGCAGATTAAACGTTGAAAAAGCCGTAATCAGCAACAACGTGGCAGTTAACGGTGGCGCTATTTATAACCAAGGAATATTAAATATCAGCGATTGTACCTTGCAAGAAAACTACGCCGAAAAGGGTGGCGCTATTTATTTAGCAGGTGGCAGTGTCCAAATCAACTCGACAATTACCAATAACTCTGCAATTGAAGGTGGTGCGATTTATATTGCAACCGATAGTTGTGAACTTTCCATTTCGCTAGCTATTTTTGAAAGTAACTATGCACAACTAGGTGGCGCTTTATATCTAAACCAAGGGGAATTTAGTTTAGTTGGCGCAACTTTTATTAACAACTCGGCAATCGACGGCGGTGCTATTTATTCTAACCAATCAACCGTGCAAGCGATAGGACTTATCGCAAACGGCGACCAAACTTCAAATAACGGTGGTTTTATATACGCAATCGATTCTAGCTTGCAATTAAAAGAAAACCAAATTAAAAACACAGGCGGATATTTAGGCGGTGCTATCTATTTAGAAAACAGTTCGCTTAACTCTGTTAGCGATAACTTTGAAGGCTGTTTTGCATTAGAAGGTGGCGCAATCTACGGCTTGCAATCAAAAATAAACGTTAATCAAACTTATTTTACTAGTAACGAAGCCGACTATAACGGTGGCGCTATTGCCGTTTATCTATCCGAAGTTTATTCGTTAAAATCTAACTTTAACCAAAACCTTTCTTATAACGACGGTGGTGCAATCTTTGGTTGTCAATCAGCTATAACCGTTTACGAAACGACCTTTATAAACAACGTTTCTAGCGTAAACGGTGGTGCTATGGCAGTTATCAACCAATCTAACGCACAAGTTTACACTTCTATTTTCGACGGAAACTCGTCTAAGAAAAACGCAGGTGCTATATACGTTTCGGGCGTGTCTACGGTTGCTAAAATACAACTTTGTCAATTCATAAATCAACAAGCGACGAGGTTTGGTGGCGTGCTTTATGCGGACAACAAAGCTAACGCACAACTTTACAACGTCCAAACTAGCAACAACAACGCGTTAAGAGGTGGCGTGGTTTATCTTGCAGACGAATTAACGCAAGTTGCTATTATAGACCTAACGGTAGACCAAAACATCGCGACCGACGGCCCTATCGCATACGGCACTAAGGGGGCGGTATTATTCGTTAATAAACAAAAGGTAAAAGACCTATCTACCGAAAACTTAGATTCGGATTATTGGAACAAGGCGCTTTACGGGATGATGACCGTTAAGGCGATTTCCGATAGCGCTCCCGAATTCATGGAAGAGGGTAACGAATCGGCAGGAGATCTTGAAGGCGCAATTGAAGTTTCAACTGCCGACCAACTTGAACAAGCAATTTTACAGGGCCATAAAAATATAAGAGTAGTAAGCGACTTTGAAATAGACCGTACTTTCTATATTACTAGCGAGGTAACTATTTTCTCCACTGCTCGTTACACGTTAACCAGAGCAAGTGATTTCGGTGGAGATTTCTTCGTGGTTGGCGAAGATAGCGAGGGAAATAACACCGTTATTATAAAAGCAGACGACGTGCTTACCATGGGAAATCCCCAGTCTACCACTACGGGACTACTTACTATCGACGGAAACAAAGATAATATGACGGTAGACGTTTACGGCTCGATATTCTTCGTATGTAACGGTGGTATAGTTAATTTATACGAAAACCTATCGGTTATTAACTGCCATAAGGTAGATAACCAAAGAACTCTTTTTGAAAGATTCTCTTTTTCAAGAGCAAACAGAGTAGGTGGTTCGGTTGCTATCGTTGACTTTGGTGGCTTGAACGTTTACGGTGGCGTATACCAAAACAACTCCATCAAAGTTGAAGACGCTTCTACCGAAGAAGGAAGAAACTCCACCAACGGTGGCGTGTTCTATAACGAAGGTAATATTACTATCTACGACGGTTTGTTTATAGACAACGAAGGTGCTCGTGGTGGTATCGTATATAACTACGCAATAATGAAAATTTACGGTGGTAGTTTTATAAGTAACCACGCAACTATAAGCGGTGGCGTTTACTATTCGGCAAGCAGAGCAACTTCTCAGCTTAACGCTGGTTATAAATCTACTTCTACAATTTTATTTAAAGAAAACACTGCTAGGGTAAACGGTGGCGCAATATGTTCGGCAACCTTAAACGGCATAGTTCTTTACGGAAACGTTGTTTTTGAAGGCAACCAAGCGCTTACGGGTAGTGGTGGTGCAGTTTATACTTCAAGTACCTTTACCGTTAAAAACGTTACCTTTAAAGATAACGTAGCGGCTTCCCGCGGGGGCGCTATGTTCGTTTCTAGGGCTTCTCAAACGTACGTAACTCGTTTTGTGCTACTAGAAAATTGTTCCTTTATCGGTAACAGTGCAAACATCGGTGGTGCAATTTCATTATATTGTTCGGACGCTTCCTACGAATCGGGCTCGGTCGTAGACGTGGTTAACAGCGAATTTATCGGCAACACCGCCGCTTCGGGTGGTGCAATAACTGCCGAACGCAAGTCTATTCTTACCATTAAAGATTCTACCTTTACCGACAACTATTCAACGGGCGAAGCAGGTGTGTTATACGTTATAAGTCAAGCAACGGCAACTATCGTTAACACTACTATGGCTAACAACAAGGCAGACTCTCACGGTGGCGCGATATCTGTAAGAAGTTCAACTATCGATATAAAAACTTCTATTTTCGATAAAAACTCGACTTCTAAAAACGCAGGTGCTATTTATATTTCTTATTCAAGCGATATCGATAGAAACTCAAAGGTAACCATTTCCGATTCTACCTTTAACGGTAACTCCACTGCATCTTCCGGCGGTGCGATTTACGCAACTAGAAGAAGTATTGAAAACGACACTAAGGTGCTTACCTTAAAATCGGTTGATTTCAAGCAAAACGTAGCAAAAGAAAACGGTGGCGCAGTGTTATTAACGGCAGGCGTAGACGTTTATATGACGGACGTTTCATTCGTGGCTAACTCGACGACTAAATCGGGGGATAGTTTAGGTGGTGCAATTGCCTTAGCTTCTTCAATATTGACCGTTGATGGTGGCTTGTTTACTAAAAACGGTAGTGCGCAACACGCGGGTGGTATTTCGGTAGGTGAAAACGCTAACGTCGTGTTAAACAACGTGGTTGCTTCTAGAAACACTGCAAGAAATCACGGTGGTTTCATATATTCGGTAGGCACTACTACTATTCACAACAGTTTTATTAACAACAACAACGCAAACATGGGTGGTGGCGTTTACTTATACGACGGCGCTATTACCGAAATTTACAATACTGAATTTAACAACAACAAATCTACTGAAAACGGTGGTGGGTTGTTCGTATACACCTACGGCACTCCTACCGTCGTTAACGCTTGTACCTTTAACGGCAACCTTTCGCAAGGCGTGGGTGGTGGTTTTTATATTTCAGGAAAGAGTTTAGCGTCGCTATATAATCTAACCGGCGTTAACAACGAGGCTACTACGGGTGGATTTATATACGAAACCACTAGTGGAACGGTAGTAACGCTTATCGGCGCTACCGTATCGCAAAACCACGCGCAAAAGGGCTCTATCATTTGGGGTAACACTTTTAACGCAAAATTAAGAATAGATAAATCCAAGTTTGTAGATTTAGATTACGGTAATATAGACGGCGATTATTGGACGGTTGCAATAAGTGGTAGTTTAACGGTTGAAGAAATTACCGAAACCGCGCCCACTGCGCCGGGATTTGATAGCGTGGTTGAAAAGGTACAAACCTCACCAGTAAGAACTCCCGTTTCGGTTGACGACGTGTTTAACCTATCGCAAAATTCAAGCGACGGGTTTATAAACGCAACTTACGATAAATTCCCGATTTTAGATAACAGTTCTAACTTTATGAGCAAGGAAGAAACTTATTTTGAAAATATCAACGGCAAAACGGTTAAGGTAGACACTTTCGTATATCCAAACTACTCGCCGGCAGACAACATGACGGTTGGCGAAGCCTTGTTGATTTTCCAAGCAATGCAATACAAAAAACAATACCCCACCGAAAACGTGGAGATTGATATTGCTTCCTATCGTTTCTCCGTTCAAACGGCAATAAACATAAACCGTAACAGCAGATATTTTGGTTACGCAAGGGCGTTGCCACATCAAAATTACGATGAATTTGGGTTTGTAAGAGTTTCTTACTTGCTTGTTTCTGCTGCAAAAATGGGCGTTAAGGTTAACGTGTTGGCGCATAGGGACGCATACCCGATTACCAATTCAAAGGTATTACCGTCAACCGTAATAGAATATTTTGAATATTATCTAGACGAACCTTGTGATCCTAGTTACGCTGAAGATAGGTTTGTAAGGGATTATTTATCTTTCCATTACTTTGACTGGACGTTAAGCGACGGTGGTAAGGGTGGTACGGACATGATGCACACTAAACTTTGTGCCGTATCACATTATATTGACATGAACGGCGAAATTCATAGAGACGCCGTTTGGACTTCAAGTTCTAACTTAGACGGAATTACTTCGTCGGGATACAACGCTAACTGGAAACAACAAACTGCAAACATTATTTCCGACCACGAATATATCTATCGCACTTCGGTTAACTATTTACGTTTAATGACCGGTCTTGACGGACAAGAAGAAATAATCGAATTCCAAAACATACTAAACGTAGAAACTACCAAACAAATAGATTTAATACTAGCAGGAAAAGGTGATCAAATCGCAAAAGACGAACAACTAGTTTATATAGGAACCGAACAAGACGACGTGTTTGAACTTTATTTCACGCCTTTTGCAGGCGACGTGTTGTCTTGGAGTGAAGTGTACAATCCATATTCTAAATACATGCGTGAACTTTACGAATCGGAAGACTACATAGTGTTCACTTGGAACGCTGCCGAATATAGCGGAAGTTTCCCACTTGCAAGACAACTAGAAAATATGTTAGTAGACGCTTTCCATAAAAACAAAAATCCTAAAAATAAGATTTACGCTAATATGGAATCTTTCGACGCTTCCACCTTCGACGATTTAGTGGTTGGTAAAGATATTGGATTTAAGTCTATAAATAAATGGGAAAAGGGTTCCGTTCACAACAAGGACTTACAATTCTCCTACGTTAAGAACGGACAACGTTACTACGTATCCTTAATCAACTCTTGCAATCTACACGCAGGCTCAATGTATTTCCAATCTAACTTTGCAATAGTTATTAAAGAAACCTCTTGCGCAGACGACAGCGTGTTCTCAGCTCTTGCCAAGTATT
The DNA here is from genome assembly GCA_017399945.1 of Clostridia bacterium. Lineage (GTDB taxonomy): Bacteria > Bacillota > Clostridia > Christensenellales > Borkfalkiaceae > UBA1259. Next base: position 54,033 of record JAFQAQ010000002.1, on the reverse strand, counting down.
CAACTACGGGTGATTTAGTAGAACATACGTTTACAGACACTTCTCGCAAGGAAGCAACCCCAACCGAACACGGTTATATTTACAACAAATGTTCTATTTGTGGGCAAGAAGAAGTTGTTAAAACCTTGCACTACGCAGGCGATTGGATAGTTGAAAGGGTTGCTACTCCAACTCAAAACGGTATTCGTTATAAATTATGTACTATATGTAACAAGGTAGTTGAATCGGAAGAAACTAAATATAACGGCAGTATGTACAATCCCGAAACCAACTCGGGCAGTGATTTTACTAACGATACCAAACTACCAACCAAGATAGACCAAACGCCGTTAACCATACAAGCCACCGTTCAGTATAACGGAAATGGCACTCGTGGTGGCGTAATCTTTGGTAACTATTCTTCGTATAAAGACCAAAACGCAATAAACCTAGAAATTTATACTTATGGTAGAGTAAGACTCTTCTATATTAACAACGGCGTAAGGTCAGACGTAATATTTAGCACGGATATTCGCTCGACGGAAAAAGTTCATATTGCGGTAACCGTTGACGGAAACCTTGCAAAACTTTATCTAAACGGGCAGTTAACCGAAACCATAGGCGTTGAACAAGGGTTGCCTATCGTCGATAAAGAATTCTTTATCGGTGGCGACCATAGAAGTGACGTTGCCTCAATCTTTAAGGGTACTATATATTCGGTTGCAGTGTTTGACGACGTGAGAAACGCCCAAGAAATTCTTTCTGATATGGAATACGTGAGTGAAAAGGGCGAAGACGTTATTTACGCTAAATATTTCTTAGGAAACGAGGTTACTTCTTTCGTTGGTGGCGAATACAACCAAGGATTAAAGTTTACCGCCGACCAAATAAACGGCATTGAACAACTTGAAAAACCGATATCCACTATCGAAGCAGAAGTTTGCGTTCCTACTACCCATACCGATAGAGCGGGCGTTATCGTTGGTAACTATAACGGCAGTTCTTCTGATACTATCAGTATCGAAGTGTTGGCAGGTGGTAAGATTAGACTATACTATATAGCAAATAACGTAAGATACGATTATTCGTTTGCAAAAGATATTCGTTCTAACGCTCGCACGCATATAGCAATTACCGTTGACGGAACGACTGCAACCTTATACGTAAACGGCGTTATGGAAGAAACAATCCAAACGGCAGCCGTTCTTCCTAACGTGACGGAAGGATTTGCCGTTGGCGGGGACTATCGTGCAAACAACGCGCAGTTCTTTAAGGGAACTATCTATTCGCTACACTTGTTTAGCAACGTAAGAACTCAGTCTGAAATTAGGGAGGATATAGTTCACGTTGACAATAACGACGAAAACGTATTGTACTCTGCATACTATTCGGCAGACGGCGCAGAAAACGCAATTAACGGTCAAACCTTTAACGCAAACACTTACGGTGCGTTACCTTGTGATTTAGACGGCACGCCACAAACCTTTGAAGCAGTGATTGAACTATCACCTTCTTATACGGGACGTGCGGGCGTTATCGTAAGCAACAACTTCAAAAATAGCCAAATCGTAAGCTTAGAAGTTTATAAAAATGGTAAATTAAGACTTTATTTTAGAGATAACGGTCAAACGGTAGATTGCAGGTTTGATACGGACGTTCGTTCTAACAAACCTATCCACCTAGCGTTGAGTATTGAGGGAACTATTGCTTGGCTATATATTAACGGCGAACTAGTGGAAACGCAAGAACTTGCTATTCCGTTGCCCGTATCTACCTTTGGTTATAGCGTAGGTGGTGATTTTAGACCGGGTAACGACCAATACTTTAAGGGAACTATATATTCAGTAAATCTGTTCGACCACGCAAGAACGCAAGAACAAATTATCAACGATATGGTATTCGTTGATAGTAGCGAAGCGCTTGCAAGCGCACAATTTATTAACGCAAAACCAATAAGTGGCGCTAAGTTACATAACGACGTTAAGTTAGTGATTGTTTCTAACGCAACGCCTGATTGTGACGGAGTTGCTAAATACGTTTGCGCTAAGTGTGGCAAGGTAATAGGATACTATTCTATTCCTTATATGTCGGACGGTATTATAAACAACAACTACGAAAACACCGATTCTTCACTTGGTGGAAACGCTTACTACAAGATAGAACAAGCGTTCGATAAAGCGCCCGTAACTTACGAAGTGTTGTTACAACTATCGCCAAATATTACCGATAGAGGTGGTGTAATTTTAGGCAACTATAACGGTGCGTCTAACAAGATGAACTTAGAAATTTATACTAACGGTGCGCCACGTTTGTGGTACAAAGTAAACGGCGTTTCTTATTCGTACGAGTTTAAGGCAGACGTAAGAAGCCAAGAAAGCGTACACCTAGCGTTCGTTGTGGACGGATTGAGTTGTAGTTTGTATATTGACGGAGTTCTTTCTGAAACCGTACAATTAGATTGTTTAGTTCCATACGACGGAAGCAATTTCTACGTTGCAACCGACGCGCGCGTTAACGTTCAAAGCTTTAAGGGTAATATTTATTCGGTAAGCATTTTCAGTGACGTAAGAACGCAAAGCGAAATTAAACAAGATATGATTATGATAACTAGTGACACAGATAACGTTCTATTCTCTAAATACTTCGTTGCTAGCGAAATCATAACCGCAAAAGGTCCGTTGGCTGATAAAACGGCAGTGTTCGTAGGAGACGGAATTACGGCTGGTATTAATTGTCAAGACGCTAAATACTGGGAAATCTTAAAAGAAGGTCTAGAACTTGGCGAAACTAACGCTATGGGACTTGAAAACAGTTGTATAAGTGGCGTGGCTAATAACGGAGTAGATTCGTTAATAAGTAGAATCGACAGTATTCCACAAGCAGACTTAATTACTATCTTTATGGGTACTAACGACTATACTTACGATACTCCTTTGGGAAGTATAAACGATACTACGGACACCTCTTTCTACGGTGCGTTAAATCAAATTATCACTACCTTACAAGCAAAATATCCAAACGCTAAGATTGTATTTGCAACTCCTACCCATAGATATGGATACGGAATCAATTCTGCAACGGGCGAACAATTCACCCTAGATACCCTTCCTAACGGCGCAGGGTATTCGTTAGTTGATTACGTAAACGCTATAAAACAAGCGTGCGAAAAATATTCGGTTGCTTGCGTTGACTTGTATTCTGATTTAGATATGGACGTATCCGACGAAGATACTAGACTTTATTATATGGAAGACGGACTACATTTAACTTCTGCTGGACATAGATTGGTTGCAGATTATTTAGAACACGCATTAATACAAATCTTTTCTCAATCAGCAGAATAAAAATCTAATAAAAAAGACGGGGCTTTACCCGTCTTTTTTGTCGTTTAAAAGGTTAGACTATTGCCATTTTAAGGGAAAAATGATATAATAAAAAAAGAGAAAGATAAAGGACTTAGTAATGCAAAAACCGTACGTCTTTATAAGCTATTCGACTATGGATCAGGGGCAAGCCGATCTAGTTAATAGCGTATTAAAACAAAACGGAATAAACACGTGGATAGCAACCGAAGATATTCACGGGGGCGAAAGTTTCGCAACGGAAATCACAAACGGTATAAAAGGTTGTGATGCGTTTGTGTTTATTCTTTCGCAAAATTCGGATAATTCCCCCCACTGTGGCAACGAATTATCACTTGCGTTTAGCGCAAGAAAGAAGATACTTCCGTTTAGACTGCACGAGTTTGATATAAGCGAATCTAACACTTATTTTTTGCAACAAGCGCAATGGATAGATTGTTTTAACGACGAACGGCAATCTTACCAAGAACTAGTAAGACAAATAGAAGTTTATTTTGCACATCTTGAACTAAAAAGAAAAGCCGAAGCAGAACAAGCCAAGAAAAAAGCGCAAAACAAACAAGTAGAAAACTTTTTGGTTAGGGCAAACCTTTCGTTAGAACAAGGGGATTTTGCGACGGCAAACAAGTTTTGTGAAGATATGCTTAATATTGACGCAGAATTTGGCAAGGCGTACCTAATAAAACTTCTTTGCGATTTTGAACTTACGACAAAAGAACAACTAAGCCAACAGGCAGTTGACTTTTCTGAAAATTCCAATTATAAATGGGCGATTCGTTTTTGCGAACGGGAAGAGATTGAATTTTTAGAAAACGCATTAACTAGCGCAAAAGAAAAAATAGAGCAACAAGTTTTAGATAAAGAAAAACAAGAACAAGAACGTTTAGAACAAATTCGACTAGAACGCGAAAGAGAGCTTAACGCATTAAAAGAAAAACGAGGGCTAAACGCGCTGGTTAAAAACACCCTTTCGGCAGGCGAACAAAACACCCTTGCCATAAAATCGGACGGCACTGTGCTTGCTTGTGGACTAGAAGGCAAAAAAGGTAGGATAGAAGGCATTCGCAGTTGGACGGACGTTAAGGGCGTTTACGCTAGCTGGGTGTTTGAACTAGCCTTAAAAATAGACGGAAGGGTTAACTTTAACGGCAAGGATATTTACGGAATACAAAAAGGCGTGTCCGAGTGGACGGATATAATCGATATATCTACGGGCTCTCGTCACGTGTTGGGCTTAAAATCGGACGGCAGGGTGGTGTCCGTTGGCAAAAACGATTTTGGTCAATGTAGCGTGATTGGTTGGTCGGATATAACCAGCGTTTGCGCGGGCGAAGTGCATTCTTTGGGGTTAAAAAAAGACGGCACGGTGGTCGCTGTAGGGCAAAACTATTTTAACCAATGCGAAGTAAGTCGTTGGACGGATATAGTTGCTATTGCAACCGACGTGGATAAATCTATCGGGTTAAAAAACGACGGGACGGTAATAACTACCGACGGTGGCTGGTTTGGACGTGACCTTGCTAAGTGGACGGATATAATCGCCATTTCGGTAAAAGGCGGGAGATGCCTTGGTTTAAGAAAAGACGGCACGGTGGTTATGGCGGGATATAACGAAAACAACCAATGCGACGTTTCTTCTTGGACGGATATAATTGCCGTTTCGGTGGGCGACCATCATTCGATAGGTCTAAAAACCGACGGCACGGTGGTTGCTACGGGTGATTGGAAACGGTACGACACCGTTTATCAATGGAAACTGTTCGACGGTATAAACGGACTATATAAAGATATTGAAACCAACCGAATAGCAAGAGAGCAAAAGGCAAATGAAAGGCAAAAACAAGATTTTCGTAAAAGACGGTTGTGTCAACATTGTGGCGGAAAGTTTAAAGGTCTTTTTAAAAAAACTTGCACGAATTGTGGAAAGAGAAAAGATTATAGATAGAAAAACGGAGAAAAAAGGTAAAAATGATTAAGATTTTATCAATAGGAAACAGTTTTTCGCAAGATGCGCAAAGATACCTATACGAAGTGGCAAAAAATCGTGGCGACCAAATAAAAACTGCCAATCTATATATAGGTGGCTGTTCGCTTGAAACTCATTACGACAATATGCGATATAACAAAGCCAATTATTTGTTTGAGTTTAACGGGAAAAGCACGGGGCTTATGGTTTCAATTAGTCAAGCGCTTTTAAGTGACGAGTGGGACGTTGTAACCTTTCAACAAGTAAGCAGATTTAGTGGGGATTATCAAACCTATCAACCGTATTTGACAGAACTAGCTAACTACGTTAAAAAGTTTTGCCCGAACGCAAAAATATATATGCATCAAACGTGGGCTTATCAAGACGGAAGCGCGCACATGCAAAACTCCGAGAAGTATTCAACTGCCGTTGAAATGTTTGAAGATATTAAAAAAAGTTATCAGCAAGCGTGCAAGGAAATTAACGCAACGGGCATAATACCTTCCGGACAAGCGTTGATTCGTGCAATTCAAACGGGGATAGAAGTAGCGCATAGAGACGGCTTGCACGTTTCGCTTGGCGTTGGAAGATATTTGCTTGCGCTAACTTGGTATAAAAGTCTTGTCGGTGGAGATATAACCAACGATAATTTTAACGATTTTGACCAGCCGGTTACCCCCGAACAAAGAAAAATTGTTATCGACGCCGTTAACTGGGCTATACTAAACAACTAAAACTAAAACAAAAAAGCAACTGAGAAAATCAGTTGCTTTCGTTTTATTGCAAAAAAGTTTTTACGGTCTTAAACCCATTCCGCCTTCAAGGGTAAGGGTTTCGCCCGACATATACTTAAAGTCGGGGTTAGCAAGTTGTACGCAAACTCTGCCGATTTCCTTTTCGCTATCGCCAAAATGTCCCATAGGTGGCATTTTAACGTTTGCCTTAAAGGCTTCGGGGTTATATTGTTGCCATTTTTCTAACTGAGAAGTCCAAGCGAGAGGACAAACTACGTTAACGTTAATTCCGTCGGGGCCCCACTCGGTTGCCGCAACGCGTGAAAGACCACGAATACCTTCTTTTGCCGCCGCGTATGCCGATTGCCCAAAATTACCAAAAAGACCGGCGCCAGAAGCAAAGTTAATTACAGAGCCCTTTGTTTCTTTAAGGTAAGGGTAACAAGCTTTCATATAAAAGAAAGCTGAGTATAGACCGGAGTAGATTGCAAGATTAAATTGCTCAACCGTGTGGTTGGCAAGGGTAACGCCCGAAGCAGAAGCTTGCGCGTTGTTAATCAAAACGTCTATCCTACCAAACTCTTTGATAGTTGCGTCCACAACTTTTTTTGCAACTTCTTCGCCGTTTTCACGTTCGTTGATATCGGCTTGCATTATAAGAACTTTTATTCCATAAGCGCTTTCAAGTTCTTGTTTAGCAAGTTCAAGTTTATTAACGTTTCTTCCGGTAAGCACTAAATTTGCACCTTCTTTTGCATAAGCAATAGCAATTCCGTATCCGATAGAACCAGCCGAACCGTCCTTTAAAGGCTCTGCTTTACCACCACCGGTAATAATTGCCGTCTTTCCTGTTAGAAAACCCATAATAGTATCTCCTTGTAATTATTATATTTATTATAAATAATGTATCATTAAAAAAGGTTGATGTCAACGGGTAAATTAAATTTAGCGTGGGCAATTGGTGTTGATTTTTGTAAAGATTTATGATAAAATTTAATGCGCAGTTAGGTCGAGGAGGGATAAGTCTTTGAATATTTTGCATATGAAATACGCCGTTGAAGTTGCAAGACTCGGTTCGCTTAACAAGGCGGCGGAAGTGCTTATGACGGCGCAGCCCAACGTAAGCCGTTCTATAAAGGAACTTGAAGCAGACTTAGGGATAACCATCTTTCAAAGAACGACAAAAGGTATGGTGCTTACGCCCGACGGAGAAGCTTTCGTCGATAACGCAAGGGATATTATCCATAGAATAGACAAAATCGAACAAGCGTATAGAGACGGCGCTCACAAAAAACGCAAGTTTTCCATATCCGTGCCACGCGCTTGTTATATTTCTTCTGCGCTTGCAGAGTTTTCTAAAAATATCGGAAATGCAGACGTGGAAATTTATTATAAAGAAACTAACTCCAAAAAAACCATAAAAACCCTTTTGGAAAACGAATACAAACTAGGAATAATACGTTATTCGGAAAACTACGACAAGTATTATAAAACTATGTTAGAAGAAAAGGGGCTTACGGGTGAGTTGGTTGCAGAGTTTTCCTACGTGCTTATTATGAGCAAGGATAACCCACTCGCATCAAAACCCACCATCACTTACGACGACCTTTCTCAGTACGTAGAAATCGCTCACGCCGATCCGTACGTTCCCACCCTTTCGATGTCCAAGGTGTTTAGAGAAGAACTTCCGGACAATATCGGTCAAAGGATTTTCGTTTTTGAAAGGGCAAGCCAATTCGACTTGCTTTCGGAAAACCCAAGAACGTTTATGTGGGTATCTCCCGCATCACAAAAAATACTTGATAGATATAACTTAGTTCAACGGGTGTGTGAAGGTAATAAAAAGGTTTATAAAGACCTTTTGATATATCATAAAGGGTATAAACTTACCGCGCTAGATAAGGACTTTATCACAGCCCTTTGCGATGCGAGAAGAAAATTTATTAAGTAATTTAGATATGGTTATAACAAATGATATATGCAGTTTTAAGGGCTTTTTGGGACAAGACGTTCCAAAAAGCCTATTTTTTGAATTTTTTATTATATTTTAGCGCGAGGGTATATCTAAAACTATAACACGGGTATAACAATTTGTTGTTATTTAAATGTTTTCAAGCCGGCAAAATGCGTTGACAACGTCAATAAAATAATATATAATCGACTTAAAGTAGGCTATTGTGTGAGTGTAATTTTCACGCAAAAATCTACTGGATAAGAGAATTAAAATAAAAAGGAAAAATAAAAAAAGGAAGGAACAAAAACAATGAAAAAATTCTTAACTATTCTTCTTTGTGTGTTCATGGCTTTCGCAGTTGCTGCATGTGGTGGCAATGATGAAACCCCAGCAGCTGAAAAGACTTACAAGCTCGGCATGGGCATCGTAGTTAACATGGACAGTTCTGCAACCGGCAATGCGCAAGTTGACGCAACCGTTGCAACCGTAGTTACCGATGCTGATGGCAAAATCGTTGCTTGTCGTTTAGACTGTGCACAAAACAAAATGGAGATTACAAATGGCGCTTTCGACAAGACCATCTCTTTCCAAACCAAAATGGAATTGGGTTCTGCTTATGGCATGGGACAAACAGAAATCAACGATGGAAACAGATGGATGGATAACGATGAAGACGGCAGAGTTCTTGAATGGGACGCTCAAGCAAAAGCATTCGAAGCATATGCAGTTGGCAAGACCGCTGCTCAAATCGACGCAATGGAAACCAAAGAAGCTAACGGTCACTGGATTTCTACTGACGAAGCACTTCTTTCTGCTGGTTGCACCATTCAAATCGGTGATTTCTGCGACGCAGTTGTAAAGGCTTGCAACGACGAACAAGGCTTCACCTTCAAAACCTCTAAGGCTTTCACCTTAGGTGTTGCTGCAAAAACCACTGCAGAAGAATCTACTGAAACAGAAGTTAAAATGTACACTGATTTCGCTGCATCTGCTGTTATAGACGGCAAAATCGTTGCTTCTCTTAACGATGCAATTCAACCTGTAATCACCATCAACGCTAACAACGAAATCAAAGAAAAAGCATTCGTTGCTACCAAACGTGAACTTAAAGAAGGCTACAACATGGCTGCTTACGGCCAAGAGATGGACTGGAACAACGACGGCAAGGTTCTTGAATGGTACATCCAATCTGCTGCTTTCTCTAACTTCGTAGTTGGTAAGACTGCTACCCAAGTTGCTGATATGGCTACCAAAACCGTTGAAAGTAGTGGCTACGTTATCTCTGCTGATGATGACCTTCTTGCTGCAGGTTGCACCATTCAAATTACCGGCATCAAAGCAGTTGTTGCTCAATCTGTAACCAACGCAAGATAATTTAATAAAAAAGGAAAAATAGAAGTTTGAAACGTTTCAAATCTCTAATAATTATGTACGTGATATTGGGGCTGCTCGTTATTTTTACGGGCTGCCCTAAAACTCCGTTAGGGGGAGAAAATACTAAACCCAAAGGGATGATGTATTTTTCTTTTTTTGACACCGTTTCCTACGTGTATAGTTACGCGGGGGATACGGACGAGGAGTTTAAAAACAAATGCGCCCAAGTATCCGATACTTTGGGGCATTATCACGAACTTTTTGATATTTATTACGAATATTCTGGGGTTAACAACCTCAAAACCATAAACGATAACGCTGGGCAAAACCCCGTAAAAGTCGACAAAGAGTTGATTGACTTTTTAGTTTATGCAAAACAACTTTATACTCTTACTAACGGCGAAATGAACGTTATGATGGGCGCAGTGCTAAAACCTTGGCACGACGCTAGGGTGAACGCAAAGGAAAATCCTTCGCAAGCGGCAATTCCCGACGAACAAACCCTTTTACAAGCATCACTTCATACGGATATCAATTCGTTGATTATCGACGAGGAAAATCAAACGGTGTTTATTTCCGACCCATTAGCGTCTATTGACGTTGGCGCGTTGGGTAAAGGTTATGCAACCCAAAAGGCTGCCGATTTACTCCGTCAACAAAATGCTGACGGCTACGTTCTTAATATTGGCGGAAACATTTGTACCATTGGCAAAAAACCCGACGGCAGTGGTTGGAAAACGGGTATAAAAGATCCATTTAACTCAGAACAATTTGCAATTGTTTTAGAAATCTCGGACGTTGCGTGCGTTACGTCTGGTGATTACGAAAGGTTCTTTACGGTAGGTGGAAAAAAATATCACCATATTATCGATAAAGATACGCTTATGCCGTCAACTTATTTTAGTTCTGTTACCATATTAACAGCCGATAGTGGTCTTGCAGACGCGCTTTCAACGGCATTGTTTGCAATGAGTTACGAAGACGGCTTAAAATTAGTAAACCAAATCGGAAACGTACAAGTCGTTTGGATAACCACGGATGGCGTTCAATACTACACCGACGGAATCCAAGCTTTAATTAGAAAATAATTTAACTTTATATACATTACAAAAACAACGGGAGGAATACGGTTTTGAAAAAAGATATTTCATCTTTGCACGTGCCACACAACAAAAATACCGCAGGGTGCGAACCCGTGCGTATTGCAACGCCATCGGAAGTAATTTTACCGATGAACATGCATTCTGGTCACGACGCAGAACCTATCGTAAATGTTGGCGACCACGTTAAAGTAGGTCAACTTATCGCAAGGGAAGAAGGAAGATTTTCTTCTCCAGTGCACGCAACCGTTTCAGGAACGGTTGTAGAAATAGCGCCTATCCCCACCGCTAGTGGGAAAGAAACCATTGCAATCCGTATTGAAAGCGATGGAAAAATGGAAGTTAGCGAAACGGTTAAACCACCTGTGATTAACGACTGCGCGTCTTTTCTTCAAGCAGTTAGAGAGGGTGGTATAGTTGGTCTTGGTGGCGCGGCTTTCCCAACTTGGGCAAAGTTTAACGAAGCAACCAACCCTGATTATAAGGTAGACACCGTTCTTATCAACGCAGCTGAATGCGAACCTTATATCACTAGCGACCACAGAATGATGCTTGCTCATCCAGATCTTATTGCCGACGGTATCGAATACCTTCGCAAGTATATGAACGAATATTTGGGCAACGCAACCTTCAAAATTTGTATCGAAACCAACAAGGCAGATGCAATAGAAGTTCTTAAAAACACTTTTGCTGATAAAGATTACGTGGTAATTCACGAGCTCAAAACCATTTATCCCCAAGGCGCAAAACAAGTTATGCTTTACAACGCTACGGGTAGAGTTGCCGTTGCGGGAAGACGTTTCCCATCATTTGGCGCGCTTATCATAAACGTTTCTTCGCTTGCTAAAATGGCTGAATACCTAAATACCGGTATGCCAATCGTTGAAAGAATCGTTACCGTAGACGGTTCTGCCGTTGAAAATCCAATGAACCTTATCGCTCCTATTGGAACGAGAGTTAGCGAACTGCTTAAAATCACCGGTCTTAAATCCAACCCTGGTAAAATTATTATCGGTGGACCAATGAACGGTACTGCTATTTATTCGGTTGACGATCCAATCGTTAAAGTTGCAAACGCAGTGTTAGCCTTTGACGAAAAAGATGCAGTTCTTCCCGAACCGTCTGCTTGTATCAACTGTGGTCGTTGTATGGAAAAATGCCCCGTTAGCATTTCAGTTGCAGACGTTGCACGCGCTATGACCGTTAAAGATAAAGATAAAATGGCAAAGTTGCTTATCCAAACGGGTGTTCGCCAATGTGTTGACTGTGCTTGCTGTAACTACGTTTGCCCTGCAAACCGTCATTTATTACAAATCAATTGGGATGCAAAGGCTTTCCTTAAAAAGTATGCAGCTGAACAAAAAGAAGGAGGTAACAAATAATGGCTAATCTTCACGTTTCCTCAACCCCTCATATTCATCAAAAAGGCTCGTCTACTCGCAACATTATGTTAGACGTGGTAATCGCATTGATTCCCGCAACTATCGCAGGTGTAGTTATCTTCGGTCTTTCGGCACTTTGGGTAATACTTGCTTGCGTTGCTTCGGCAGTTCTTGCAGAATACGTATTTAACCTTTGTTGCAAGAGAAAACAAACTATCGGCGATTTATCCGCAGTAGTTACCGGTCTTTTACTTGCCCTTAACCTAAGAGCAGACGTTCCAATTTGGCAATGTGTCGTTGGTTCTGTGTTCGCTATCATAGTGGTTAAATGTTTCTTTGGTGGACTTGGCAAAAACATTGCTAACCCAGCAATCACTGCGCGTGTATTTATGCTTTTAACTTTTGCAACTACCGTTGGTGGTGGTGCAGCGCCCGTTGCTGATTTAACTGCGTCGGCATCTCCCTTGGTTACCTTAAACCAAGGCGCTGAGGCGGCAAGTTCTATCAGTCTATTAACCCTTTTCTTAGGAACTCACGCAGGTGCTATTGGTGAAACTTGTGTAATCGCGCTTTTATTAGGTTTTGCTTATCTCGTTATTCGTAAGGTAATCAAATGGTACGTTCCAGCATCTTTCGTGGCAACCGTATTCGTATGCTATTTCTTATTCGGTGGTTTTGACGTTGTATATTCTTTACAACACGTTCTTGCAGGTGGTCTTCTTTTAGGCGCAATCTTTATGGCAACCGATTACGTAACCACCCCTGCAACCAACTTGGGTAGAGTAGTGTTCTGTATCGGCGCTGGTTTATTAACCTTTGCAATTAGAAGTTTCGGCGCATACCCAGAAGGCGTTTCTATCGCAATTCTTACTATGAACCTTCTCACTCCTTTTATTGCAGATTGGACTAAAAACAAGACCTTAGGAGGTGTAAGATAATGAAAAAACTTGCAACTACTATCGCAATTCTATTTATAATCGTAGCAGTTTTCTGTGGCGCAATGTTCGGTCTTAACTTCATTACCGGACCTATTATCGAGGCAAACCAAGCAGGCGCTGCTAACGATCGCTTAAACTCAGTTATGCCCGGTGGACAATCTTATACCGACATTACTGCAACCTTAACCGGCGTTCCATCAAACGTCGTTAAGGTAAGCAAGGAAAACGGTGGCAAAGGTTTCGTTATCGAATGTACGGCATCTTCCGATTATACCGGCTCTACTCCAATGGATATCATCGTTGGCGTGGACACGACTGGTAAGATTTGTGGAATTAAACTTGTTGCTCACTCAGAATCTAAAATGTGGTCTGACGGCTACTTAGATAGTTATCTTGGTCAAGACTCTGCTCTTGCTGGCGTTGAACTTTTCGGTGGAGTTACCTATTCTTCTAAAGCGTTTAAGAATGCAGTTGAAGCAGGTATGGGCGTGTTGATTTCTAATGATTTAATCCAAGCAGGCGTTAAGTCCGATGCGCAAATCTTAACCGAAATGTTACCAACCCTTCACACTGGTTTGACTTCTGGTGGAAACTTCAAGGGCGAAGCAGTTACTCCTAGTGGAAATATCGTAGAAGGCTACAAAGCCTTAAACGGCTCTGGCTACGCTTTCATTATTACTAGTGGTGAAGCAAGTTTCCTTGCTATTGTTAATGCTTCTGGTGATTGCAAAGTTTACGACGTGAACGGTGCAGACGTAACCGAAAGCAACGTTGCTGTTGCAGAAGAAGCAAAGGCTGCAAGTCAACTTAAAGACTTTAGCACTGCTGCACAAAATATGCTTCTAGCAAAATATGCAGATGCTAGCGATATAACTGCAATAGAACTTACCACTTTCTCTAACGTTGTTTACGCTTGTACATTTAAATCTAACGGAAAAGATTACACTGCTTTCTATTCTTGTCCTTTAACCTATAAAGATAACGTAATGGCAATTTGTACGGTAATTGATGAAAACGGCGCAATCGCAAGCCAAGACGTTAAAACATTCTTGTTCGGACACGGCGTAGAATATTTACCAATTTACAAGGCTGGTTTTGGCGACGTTAACAGTGGTGTGTTTAAAGAATACGAAAACAAGTTCGTAGGCATTACTTCTGGAACTTTAACCGATGACGTTCTAGTTTCAACCGCAACTCTTTCTTCAACGGCAGTTAAACTTGCAACTAGCGAAGCGTTTGTTGCTTTCGATGTAGTTAAAGGAGGACAACAATAATGAAAAAGACTAAGACTTCCTATTTATTAAAAGGAACTCCATCTATATTACTAGTGCTTGGCGCAGGCTTCGTTATGGCGTCTAGCGCAGATATCCGTGCCGCTCTCGGCATGGGTGCTGCAGTGTTCGTATCGTTGATTTTAAGTTCGTTGGTAGTTCGCGCGTTGTGTAAGGTTATTCCTAACTACGCAAAAATGCCTGCTTATCTATTGATAATCACTGGTTTCGTATCGCTTATTTCAATGGTAATGCAAGCTTTCTTCCCTATCGTGGTTGATATGCTAGGCGTTCACCTTTCCACCTTAGCGGTAAGCGCCGTTATTTATCGTGACGCAGAAGAAGTTGCAGATAACTCCGACGGCTCTACTTCTATTAAAACTGCGCTTATCACCGGTTTATTCTTTACGGTTATTATGGTTGTTTGCGCAGTAATCCGTGAAGTGCTTGGCAACGCTACTTTCTGTGGAATGCCTATCGAATTTTTACAAAACTATAAAATTACCGCTCTTGCAGGTGCTTTTGGTGGATATCTCGTACTTGCAATCGTTATGGCTGTAATTAACAAAATCACTGGTCTTCAAAAGGTTATTGAAGAAGACCAAGAAAAGGAGAATAACTAATTATGGAACTTAAAGTAATTTTAGGAATCCTTCTTGCAGGTATTCTTTCTAACAACTACGCATTATTGCATTTCCTTGGTACGGGCGCTGTTTTAGAGAACGAACGCCCCACCAAAAAATCACTTACCTTAGGGCTTGGCACTACTATCGTAATGTTATTTTCAACCCTTATTACTTGGCCACTTAACAAATACGTTTTAGTTAACGTTCCTTACATGCAAACTATGGTATTCGTTGTGGTTGTGCTTATCGTTGTTACGGTAATGCAACTTGTTGCAAGCAAAATCTTGTCCAAGTACTGCAAAGCAGACTTCATAAAGTTTGCTATCAACGGTGCAGTTTTAGGTCTTTGTATTCTCAATGCAAGCGAAACCTTCTTAACTGCAATCGTAACTTCGGTTGCAGTTGGTATCGGCTTTATGTTGACCATGACTCTTTATGCAAAACTTAAAGACGTTCCCGTTGACGAAGACGCTATCCCCGCTCCTTTCCGCGGACTTCCAATCGCCCTTTTAACGGCTGGTATAATCGTTCTTGCGTTGCTCGCATTACAATTTAAATTCTAATGAAAAAGAAAGATTTGGTGGTAATCGGCGTTATTCTAGCCGTAATACTTCTTTCGTTTGCGCTTATGCAACTTTTTAAAAAAGAGGGCGACTACGTGCTCGTTCGTGTTGAAGGAAAAGAAGTTGCTAGATATAGCTTGCAAATAGACGGGGAGTATCAACTTAACGGTGGAACTAACGTTTTAAAAATACAAGATGGCAAAGCCTACTTAATTTATGCAGATTGTCCAGACCATCTTTGTATAAACCAAGGTAAAGTCAGCCAAAACGGCCAAACGATTACTTGTTTGCCAAATCGTCTTACCATTACCGTTGTTTCTAATGACGGTGGAACGTGGATTTAGTTAATCGAAAGGAAAGTTGATATGAGTACTAAAAAGATTGCTTTTTTAGGGTTATCTATCGCAATTGCATTAATTCTTTCCTATATAGAAAGCCAAATCCCTGCGCTTATTGCAATTCCGGGGATAAAAGTAGGTCTTCCAAACCTTATAATAATAGTAATTCTTTATAAAATAGGTTGGAAAGAAGCAGTTGTCGTTAGTATTTTAAGAATATTTTTAGTTTCCTTGCTGTTTGGCAACGTTCAAACTATGACGTTTAGTTTGGCGGGGGCTACCGTAAGCCTTTTAAGTATGATTTTACTTAGAAAATTAGGGGATTTTTCCTGTATTACGGTAAGTATCGTCGGGGGCGTTTTCCATAACGTTGGGCAAATTATCGCCGCGTGTTTATGGACGCTTACCGCACAAGTTGCCTATTACCTTCCAGTACTGCTAGTAAGTGGAACGCTTGCAGGCGCAGTAATTGGTCTTATTTCGGGTATTTTGGTAAAACGTTTAGATAAAATAAAATTTTAATTAGTATTAAACGGAAACTTTTCCGTTAAAATTTCTTGCTTGGAGGCAAAGTATGTACAAAATTTTGCAGAAAAAAGTATTGAACCCAACGGTTGTACAACTTCAAATTGAAGCACCGTTAGTTGCAAACAAAGCGCTTCCCGGTCAATTCATCATCCTTCGTGTTGACGAACAAGGTGAAAGAATCCCTCTCACCGTTGCCGGCGTTGATAAGGAAAAGGGCGCTGTTAAAATTATTTTCCAAATTGTTGGTTCAACCACTCAAAAACTTTCCTATAAGGAAGAAGGCGATTATATTCAAGACTTCGTAGGCCCACTCGGCGTTGCTACTCACCTTAACGGACTTAAAAAGGTATGTATCGTTGGTGGTGGCGTTGGCTGTGCTATCGCAATGCCTATCGCACAAGCTCTTCACGAAATGGGCGCAGAAGTTACTAGCATTATAGGTTTTAGAAACAAGGACTTACTTATCCTTGAAGACGAGTTTAAGGCTTGTTCAAAAACCCTTCGCGTAATGACCGACGACGGTTCTTACGGCGAACACGGCAACGTTACTATTCCACTTAAACAAATGCTTGAATCTGGCGAAAAGTTCGATATGATTATCACTATCGGACCACTTATTATGATGAAATTCGTCGTTGCAACTGCTAAACCTTTCGGTACGCCCGTAACCGTTTCTATGAACCCAATTATGATTGACGGAACGGGAATGTGCGGCGGTTGCAGACTTACCCTTAACGTTGACGGCAAAAAGGTAACCAAGTTCGCTTGCGTTGACGGCCCTGACTTTAACGGTTATGAAGTTGATTTTGACGAAGCAATGTCTCGTGGTAGAATGTATAGTGGTTTTGAAAGACATAAACACGAACAAACTTGCAATCTCTTTAAGAAGGAGGTAGAGTAATATGGCAAAACCTAATATGAGCCTTGTTAAAAACCCAATGCCCGCTCAAGATCCTAAGGTAAGGGCGCGTAACTTCGATGAAGTTGCGCTTGGATATACCGAACAAGTTGCTATTGACGAAGCTAACAGATGTCTTAACTGCAAACACATGCCTTGCGTTGCAGGTTGTCCCGTTAAAATTCATATCCCACAATTTATTGAAAAAATTAAGGAAGGAGATTTTGAAGGCGCATACCAAATTATTGCGCAATCGTCCTCTCTCCCTGCCGTTTGTGGCCGTGTGTGCCCACAAGAAGTTCAATGCGAACAAAAATGCGTTAGAGGTATCAAAGGTGAATCGGTTGGTATTGGCAGACTTGAAAGATTCGTTGCCGATTGGCACAATACTTTCTGCACCGAACAACCCGTTCGTCCACAAAGCAACGGACATAGAGTTGCAGTTATAGGTTCGGGTCCATCAGGTCTTACTTGTGCCGGTGACCTTGCAAAGAAAGGTTATGAAGTAACCGTGTTCGAAGCCTTGCATACTGCTGGTGGCGTTTTGGTTTACGGTATTCCTGAATTCCGTCTGCCAAAGAAAATCGTTGCTATGGAAGTTGAAACCCTTAAAAAGTTGGGCGTTAAAATCGAGACTAACGTAGTTATCGGCAAAACCCTTACTATCGACGAATTATTCGAACAAGGGTTCGAAGCAGTTTTCGTTGGCTCTGGCGCAGGGCTTCCAAACTTTATGCGTATCCCAGGCGAATCGCTTAGTGGCGTTTACTCGGCAAACGAATTCTTAACCAGAAGCAACTTAATGAAATCTTACTTAGACGATCCCGACACCCCAATTATGAAGGGTGGTAACGTTGCGGTAGTAGGTGGCGGAAACGTTGCTATGGACGCTGCAAGAACGGCTCTTCGTTTAGGCGCTGAAAAAGTATATATCGTTTATCGTCGTTCTATGGAAGAACTTCCTGCTCGTCGTGAAGAAGTTGAACACGCAGAAGAAGAAGGAATCGAATTCCGTCTACTTTGCAACCCCGTTGAAATTTTGGGTTATAACAATCCTGACAATCCAAGAGATCCTAAAAACGGTTTCGTAAAGGGTATGACTTGCATTAAGATGGAACTTGGCGAACCCGACGAACAAGGCAGACGTCGTCCCGTTGCTATCGAATGTAGCGAATTTACTATTGACGTAGACACGGTTATTATGTCAATCGGTACTTCTCCTAACCCATTGATTAAATCTACTACCGAAGGTTTAGAAGTAAATCGTCACGGTGGAATAGTAGTTAACGAAGACGGGCTTACTTCTCGCAAGGGCGTATATGCTGGTGGCGACGCAGTAACCGGTGCTGCAACCGTTATTTCTGCAATGGGCGCAGGCAAGACTGCTGCAAAAGCAATTGACGAAGCGCTAAGCAAATAATATTAAAAAGAAAGGTTAATAACGACCTTTCTTTTTTAGAGTAATAAAAAAATAAACGATTCCAAAAAACAAACTATGTGATATAAAATGAATCTTATTCAAGAACTTTCTAAATGCCTTAAAAAAATGGGCAAAAAGATTAAAATTAGTTATTTCTAAACAAAACAACAGGTAACCTTTCGGTTACCTGTTTTTTTCTTTTTCAAAATACCCCTTATATTGCAAAAAAAGATTGCTATTTATTTTAAATAGTGTTAGAATGAGTACGCCAAACAAAATCAAATAAGTTAATTGCAAGAAAGTCTTTTAATATTAAAAGGCGATTTTTGGTTGTGTATTACATATAGAATTTGATAAAAATGCAAATTCCACAGGCGTAATGCATAACTACTTTCTTGCTTTATACCGATTTTGTTTGGCGACAATCGGGGTTTGCGTTTTTAGTGCGTTGACTTCGGTTGGCGCACTTTTTTATTTTGGAGGATTTTATGAAAAAGTTCTTGACATCGATTTTGTTGGTTTTACTAGTAATGTGTTTGTCGTTGGGCGTTGCGTGTAGTTCAGACGATATTCAGAACGTAATAAACAACAATACGAACATTCAGTTAGAAACACCGACAAATTTATACGTAAAAGATGTTACCTTGCGTTGGAATAGTGTAGAGTATGCTAGTGGTTATACTATATTAATCAATGGTACAACTACAGAAACGAGTCAAACTAACAGTTTTTCATTAAGAGATCTTAGCAACGGAACATATACTCTTGCAGTTAAAGCTAATGGGGATGGCGTAAGATATAAAACCTCGCCATATTCTGATTCTATAAGTTACGTTAGAGACACGGATACGGGTGAAGAGTATTATGACTCTGTTGAGGGAGCTTTTGGTTCTTTTGATGAAGTAAACACAAAAAATTCTTTCCTTGGATATGGTATTGATATAATTAATGCATCGGCAATTACAAGCAAAAACGTTCTTATGACGTATCCTATTTTTGATATGAACAAATTAATGAGTGAAACTTTGCTTAAAAGTAACGAGCATTATAATTCATTTGAAACCATAGAAGGGATGACTATTGAGGATTTTAGCGAAAACATGGGTAATTCTAAAAGCATTACTGCTGGCGTAAACGTTTCCGCTAAAGGAAATCTAATTGGTGTTAATGTAGGGGCTTCTGCTTCACTCAGTGCGGGATTGGCTACTAGCTTTACTAGGACAACGGAAGACGTAGTGTCACAACATTTTCTTGAGATAATCGCTGAAAATCAAAGTTATTGGTTGATTTTGCAAACTAGTGAGGCTAGATATAGAGAAATTTTATCGACAGAATTTAAGCAAGATTTGTATAATAAGTCAATTACGCCAGCGCAATTGTTTAATAAATATGGTACGCACCTTTTAACTAGTGTTGCAATGGGTGGAAACATATGTATGTATTACACTATGTATAGTACTTTGAAGGAAACTACTAGAGAGAACTATTCGGAGGTTTCAGCAGCACTAAAGGCAAATGTTGAAGCTGCGTATGGAGGGGCTTCTGCTGGCATAGGCGGTGGATTTTCTTTTGAAGAAATGTTTAATTATAGAAGCTTGGCATTACAATATGGTATACAAGTAGACAAGACAATAGTTAGTGCTGGGGGTGGTTCATTTGGTATAAATAATGAATCAACTCTATATGAAAAATATTATGATTGGCAAAAATCTCTTGATGCTTACCCTGTGGTTATAGGCATAAAGGACACTAATTCACTTTATCCAATATGGCAGTTGCTAGACTTAAATATTGAAGGAGCCGACGAAAGATATCAGGAATTATATAATTATTTCCAAAAATACGGTAGTGAATCATATAATAAGCTTTGCGAAACGTATAGCATTACACCCTCTATTGCTCCGAGTAGTATTGAAAACATAAAAGTAGGTTCGATAGAGAATTATAAGAACCAAACAATTCAGGTTAGTGCCGGAGACACTATGGAAGTTTCTTTTGACGTTCTTCCAGAAAACGCCAATAAATACGTAAAAACTTATTCAGTTGATGATACTAGTTTAGCTACAATAGATAAGTTTGGTTTGTTAACAATTTTGCCAACGGCAAAGGGCGGTTCATATATAACGGTTACTATTACCGCTGGATCGGTGAGCAAGCACGTTACTCTATACGTAATAAATTCTTATAACGTATCTTTTAACACGCGCGTAAATGGGTTGAACATTGATCCTATTTACGGTGTTTTAGAAGGCTATTCTATTGAGGAGCCAAATATATCAAGAGAAGGATATGTGTTAGAAGGTTGGTATAAAGATCCTAACAACACGGAAATATTTGATTTTGATTTAGATTTTGTATATTCAAATATGACCTTGTATGCTAAATGGAAGGCAATCAAACCGATAGTAACGTTTGACAGTGTTGGTGGTAGTGAAGTAGATAGTTCAATCATTGCATATAATTCTACCGTATTAAAACCCAAGCAACCGACAAAAACGGGATATATATTCGGTGGGTGGTTTGAAGATGAAGAGTGTACGATTCTTTTTGATTTCGCTAAATTATTGAAAGAAGATATTACTTTATATGCAAAATGGAACAAAATTGAGTACACCATTTCATTCGTAACTAACGGTGGCACCGAAGTGGCGCCTATGGTTACTAGTATTGAAGAAGGATATAAAATAATTGAACCTAATACTGTAAAGACGTACTACCTCTTAGAGGGGTGGTATAAGGACGCGAATTTATTACAGAAGTTTTATTTTGAAACTGAAATCACCCAAGATACAACGTTATATGCAAAATGGAAAACAGAAAAATCCTACGTAGAGTTTGTTGATTTTGACGGAGAGAGTTGCGTGTACAACGAATTTGGGTTTGAGATAGAAACCCAAAGTACTGACGTTGAAAGAAATTTTAAGGTTTCCGAAGTTCAACCTTATAAAGAAGGGTATACTTTCGTTGGGTGGTATCTAAATGGTATTAAAATAGATCTAAAAGAATTTGCAGAGTTTAAGCCACAAGAAAGTGTGTATAGACTATATGCAAAGTGGAATGTTAACAGTTATAATTTAACGTACATACTTGACGGAGAAGAATATTACGTTGAAAGTTACGAGTATGGTGAAACGATTATGCTTCTAGACGTTAGCATGGATGGATACGAATTCGGTGGTTGGAAAAATGGGAACAAACAAATACCATCCACGATGCCGAGCAAAGACGTTGAATTAACAGGGGCTTTAATCTTAAAAACTTTTAGCTTGTCCTATTACGTTGATGGCACTTTGTATACGAGTCAAAACTATAAGTATGGCGAAGTCATAAATTATATTGCAAATCCAACCAATACACAAGGGAAAGTGTTTTTAGGGTGGTCATATGCCAACGGAGAACTTCCTACAACTATGCCGGCGGAATCTATAAGAATAGATGGCGGATTTGAACAAGTTAAATTTATAATCACGTATTATGTAGATAATCAAGTTGAAAGAATGGTTGAAGTTATTAAAGGATACCAAATACCAACTTTTCAACCTTGCAAAACGGGCTATAGTTTTGGCGGTTGGTTAGTAAATGGACAAATGGAGTTGCCTTCTGTAATGCCTGCTGAAAATTTGAATGTCTATGGAACGTTTACCATTAATTCGTATACGATAACGTTTGACTCTGATGGTGGAAGTCAAATCGATGCAATTACAAGTGAATACGAAAGTGAAATAATTAAGCCTGCTAATCCGACAAAAGAAGGATATACTTTTGTAGGTTGGAACGTGGAAATTCCATCAAATATGCCAGCCAAAGATTTGGAAATTAAGGCCCTATGGCAGATTAATATATGTACAATTACTTTTAATACTAATGGTGGAAGTTTTATAAATTCGATTAACGGTGAGTATGGAATGCCTGTTACCAAACCAGCAGATCCTATAAAAGAAGGTTATACCTTTGTGGGATGGAGCGTAGAAGTTCCGTCGAGTATGCCGGCGAAGGACTTGGAGATTATGGCTTTATGGCAGGTTAACTTATATACGATAACCTTTGATACAGTTGGTGGAAGTCAAATCGATGCAATTACAAGCGAATACGGAAGTACGATAATTAAGCCTGCTAACCCGACAAAAGAAGGATATACTTTTGCGGGTTGGAGTCCGGAGATTCCAACTACAATGCCTGCTAAAGACGTTAAGATAACGGCAAACTGGACTATAAATTCTTACATGCTAGACTATAAATTAAACGTTGATAATTATAGTGGCGAGTTTAACGTGGTTGGAGAAATACAAAATGCAAAGTATGGTGTAACGAGTACAATAAACGTAGCAAGGTCAGAATCTTTTGGAGATTTTTATTTGTTCAAAGGTTGGTATTCTGCTCCAACTGGTGGTTTACAAATCTCAGATAGTAACGGACAATTGATTAAAAACGTTAGTGGTTATACGGATTTGTATGGGAAGTGGTCTTTTACTAGTTCTGAAGCAGTAAAACTTTATGCTCAATGGGAGATTACGTCAAACTCAATAAGCTTCAAAAGCAATTCGGAAAAACTAAAAGGCAGTTTTAATTTGGTAAACACGATTACTGCAAAACACGGTTCCACCAAAGAAATAGGCGTTGCAAAGGCAACAACCTATTCGAAATACTACGTGTTTAAGGGTTGGTTTACGTCTGCAACGGGTGGAATTCAAATAGCATATGCTAGTGGAAAACTTGTAAGTAGTGTAAGTGGTTATACGGATTCTAATGGTAAATGGAACCGTATAATTCCAGGCACGGTCACTTTATATGCGCAGTGGGCTCAGTCATACGTAGGATATACGTACATAGAAACCCCTGACGAAGTGGTGAATTTAATAAGCAAGAATCTCGCTGGGAATTACGTTCTAATTAAAGATATTGATATGAAAGGAAAAACTCCTGCGTCTATTGGAACTTCTTCAACACCTTTTAGTGGGATAATCGATGGGGATGGACATAAGTTAACAAATTTAACAATTAGTGTTAGCGCAGATATGAACTCCAATAGAGCGTATGGTTTTGTTAATTACCTTACCGGTACAATTAGGAATTTAACAATAAGTGGAGCGAAGTATTCTGTCGAAGCAAACAATTCTACTGGAGTTAAATCAACAAGGCTTACAATCTTGGGGCCCTTTGCTGGCGACGTGTGGAGTAAAGGAGTAGTTGAAAATTGTACTACAACTAACTCGGAGATTAATTGTTACGCACGTTCTGACCATGGTCCTGATTCTCAATGGAAATTCGTGTTTGTCGGAGGTGTTGTTGGAAGCAGTACTGGTAAGATTAGAAATTGTTCTGTTTCAGATAGTAAAATAACCGGAACAGGAGCGGTAAAATATGACGGACAATACGTAGAAGCTTCTGTTGGTGGTGTTGCGGGCTATTTAAAAGGCGGTTCAATTACAGGATGTAAAACGAATAACGTTACCGTAACTTCAAAGGGCTGTTCTTGGGGTGATGGTGCAAATCGTGCGTACGATGCATATTCAAACGCCGGGGGAATAGCTGGGTTAATGAATAAAAACGCTGCATTGCAGTCAGGCAACTCTGTTAATGGAGGCGCTAGAACCGCGAATCTAGATATAGCTTACTCATATAGTAAGGGATATAGTAAAACGGGTGTGTACGTTGCATGTACACAGCTAAATTCGTCACTTACTTAAAAAACAAAAACACAGGTTTAACACCTGTGTTTTTATTTACTCGAAATAACTTTTGTATTTTAGTGATAGGGAACTGTTTGGGAAAAGGAGGGAAAATAATTCCCCGAAATAATCGTCGGTCATGCTTGCTATATAGTCGACCACCATTTGATTTTTTTCAGTTTGCATATAATCGAAAGTGCGTTTGTAATAAGGTTTTGTCAAATACTCGATATGATGAGTAAAAATTGGCGAATTGGTTACGCCGTTAGAAAGGTCGGATAAAAGTTTATGGTAGAGTTTATCCATCATTTGCCTTACGTTATCTTCAAAACTTTCAACCGAAGAATTTTTATAAATAGCGTCGTAATTATCTGCCTTGCAATTTTTTAAGGCGTTAAAGGAATCTTTGTCTAGTTTTATATAAGGTTTATCAAAACTGTTTTCTATAATACTTACGGTAAGGTTATGTATAATCTCTGCGTTAGTAGTGCCTATGCCGTAATCAGCAAACGGCGCCAAACTTATTTTGGAGTTAACTGCGTCGTACCTATCCTTTCCTAGATAAGCGATAATATCGGAAACTCTAACCACGCAACCTTCTAGGGTAGACGGCACTAGTTTTTTTACCGTTTGTCCGTTTTGGTAACAATCTTCTATATACCTATCAAAATGCTCAAAGTCAATTTCCCCCGTCGGCATATAGCGTTCAAGTTCCATTTCGCCGTTGTGGCAAGCAACTCCGTCAAGAGTTTGTATGGTTACGTTAAGGGGGAAAATCTTATCTAAAACACGCACCGATTGGATATTATGAAAAAATCTTCTGCCCGTTTTTTCACGATAGATATCGTCTAAAATATATTCGCCCGTATGCCCGAAAGGAGTATGACCTAAATCGTGTCCTAAGGCGATTGCTTCTATAAGGTCAAGGTTAAGTCCCAAAGCGTTACCGATAGTCCTTGCTATTCTTGAAACTAACTGAACGTGTAAACCGCGCCTTGCAATATCGTCGTTTTTATACAAGGAAAACACCTGAGTTTTATCCGAATAACGATTGTAGTAAGGACAGTTAAGAATTTTGTCCACGTCCCTTATAAACGCGTTTCTAACAAGGGTAGAATAATCGTGTGGGTTATCGTTTCTTCTAATTGCGTTTTTTTGGTCGAACGCATAAGGGGATAAAAGGTTAGCCTTTTGTTTAAGTGAAAGTTGATTGATTATATCTTGCGATAAATTTTTATAGTTAGCCATAAACTTATTATATCACAATCGCCGGTTGGTGTGAACGGGGTTTTGTGTTTTTATACAAAAAAACCTATCGTTAATTAAACCAATCGGGCAAAATAGTTGATTTTAAGATAAATAAGATATAAAATATTAACTGCGTTAAACAAAAGAAAAAAGGAAAATATGCTTTTACCCGTTATAGTCGGCAGTGTAACCTGCCTTACAATGATAATATGCGTGCTTTTCTATCCCCAAATAAAAATCAAAAAGGTTTGGATAGATACTTCTTGGGTGGTAGTTTTGCTAGGCGCAATAGTACTTATACTTTCAGGTGGCGTAGATATAAAATTTTTGGCTAGTGAAATAGTTAAAGATAGCGCTATGAACCCCTTAAAGATATTGGTACTGTTCGTTTGTATGACCGTTTTGTCGGTTTTTCTAGACGAAATCGGGTTTTTTAGTTATCTAGCTGGCAAAACGCTTAAACTAGCAAAAAACAGCCAACTAAAACTTTTCGTTTGGTTATACGTTATTGTTTCTATTTTGACGGTGTTCACGTCTAACGATATAATCGTTTTAACTTTTACACCCTTTATATGCTACTTTGCAAAAAACGCAAGGATAAACCCACTGCCTTATTTAGTAACCGAATTCGTTGGGGCAAACACCATGAGTATGACCTTTATTATAGGCAACCCAACCAACATTTATATTGCAACTTCTTACGGCATAGGGTTTATACAATACCTTAAAGTAATGTTTTTACCAACTCTTGCTTCGGCGCTCGTTTCTTTTTTGGTGTTATATTTATTGTTTAGAAAAGAACTTAAAAAACCTGCCCAAACGGTAGAGCAAACGGCAACCATAAAAAACAAACTGCTTTTAGTAATAGGGTTAATTCACCTTGGCGTATGCACGATAATATTAGCAATCGGTAGTTACGTTAATATAGAAATGGGGCTTGTTTCCCTGATCTCTGCAATAAGTTTAATTTTATGGGTGACGGCAATATGCCTAATAAAAAAAAGTCCCCCGAAAGAAATTACAAGAACGCTAGTTCGCGCGCCTTGGCAATTAGTGCCTTTCGTGCTTTCTATGTTTACCTTGATTTTGGGACTTCAAGCTAGTGGCGTAACCGACCTTATCTCAAATTTTTTAGGTGGAGAGAACGCTGTGTTTAAGTACGGCGCGTTGTCCTTTTTATCGTCTAATATAATAAACAATATCCCAATGAGCGTGTTTTTCTGCCCGATAATCGCACCACTCAACGGAATTGCCCTAAACCAAGCAGTTTACGCAACCATAATCGGCTCTAACCTAGGCGCAATATTAACCCCTATCGGCGCGCTTGCAGGCATTATGTGGACGGCGTTACTTAAAAGTTATAACGTTAAATATTCCTATTTAGACTTTATAAAATACGGCTTGGCAGTTTCCATTCCGTCGTTAACGGCAAGTTTAGGGGTTTTGGCGTTGATTTTATAAAAAAATAAAAGCAGGTTTATCGCCTGCTTTTTTATATTTAATATTCAAAGGTTATATTTTCTTTTTGGTTTAGTGCGTCAAGATAACGTTTGCACTCGTCCTTTGCAGATTGCAAGTCAAGGCAAAGGTAGTTGCCACACTCTTTTTTCGTCCCACCAAAAATTTCACCTTTATGGTCGATGGTTTTTTGAAGTGCAATCTTAACTTCTTTTAAAACCGTTTGATGTTCAAGCCCACGAGTAAGAAGATAAAACCCCGTTCTGCAACCCATAGGTCCAAAATAAATTACCTTGTCGGAAACGTCGGAATTTCTTAAATAGGTTGCCATCATATGTTCTACCGAGTGCATAGTAACGTCGTCTAAATAATCGCCGGAGTTTGGTATTCTGGTGCGTAAATCATAAGTGTTTATATCTCCGTCGACGCGTGATAGGTATATGCCAACCCCAATTTTATCGTGGTCAACCGAAAAACTTGCTATGCGTTTGGGGGAAGAAGTTTGCATTTTTTATCTCCTTGTTTTTTTGTATTATATCATATTGAAAAGTAAAATTCAACAAATAAATATCTTTACAAATCTCTTAAAAGGTGTTATATTAAAACTAACGAACATTTAGGAGAAAACCATGTCTACTAACGGAACCTTATGCCACGATTTATTAACGGAAAAAACCATACCTAAACTATCCTTTAACCCAAAGGCCGACTACGGCGTGTGGAAAGACAAGGTAAAAGAAAAGTTTATCGAACTTTTTGGTATAGACGTAATTAAAGAAAACGCTTGCGAACCAGAATTTATCATTGAAGAAAGGGTTGATAAAGAGGGTTACGAACAAATAAGGTTTTCCTTTTTTAGTGAAGTGGGTGCGAGAGTGCCTTGTTATCTTTTAGTGCCGTCTAGCCTTAAAAAAGGTGAAAAGTTACCCGTTATGATAACCTTGCAAGGGCATAACAAAATGGGTTTTGCAAGTTCGATTGGAAGAACCCTTTGTCACGAAACGTTATCTTATGATTTAGGCAACGGGCAGTTTGCAATTCAAGCGGTTAAAAACGGATATATTGCGCTTGCAATCGAACAACGTGGAATGGGCGAAAGAAAGGCTTTTAATACCTTTGAAAGAAGGGTTATGCTAGGCGACGGCACTTGTTATTACGAAGCGATGACTGCGCTTTCCTTAGGTAGAACGCTTTTAGGTGAACGTATTCACGACGTAAGCCGTGCAATCGATATGCTATCTAACTTTGAGTGTTGTGATTTAGATAAAATTGGCATTACCGGAAATTCCGGTGGTGGAACGGCAAGTTTTTATTGCGCTTGTTACGACGAACGCATAAAACTAAGCGCTCCTTCCTGTGCTTTTTGTGATTATAAAGGTTCGATTTTACAATTTTATCATTGTTCTTGTAACTACGTGCCTTGTGCGTATAGATATTTTGATATGCAAGACTTGACTTGTTTGATTGCTCCACGAAATCTTTTGGTAGTTGCCGGCGAGCACGACACTGCCTTTTTAATCGACGGGGTTAAACGTGCTTTTGCCACTGCCCAAAAGGTTTTTGAAAAGGCAGGTGTTAAAGACAACTGCAAACTCGTCGTTCACGGCAACGGACATTATTGGGACGATAAAGTAATGTGGACTGAAATTAAAAACTTAACCAACAAACTAGGTTGGTAATTTTTAGAACGGAAAATTTTTCCGTTCTTTTTTAAAAAGCATTGAATTATAAAATCAGGTAAGGTATAATTGATAAGATGAAATATTATCTTGCCGCCGACGGTGGTGGAACTAAACTCAACTTAATACTATACGACCAAAACCTTAAAATAATAAAGGCAGTTAAAGGCTCTGGAATAAACGAAACTAGAAAGGATAAGGACCTTATACTAAAAGAATGTACCGAGTTGGTTGATGAACTCTTATCAAACGTCAAGGTAAAAGAGATTGAAGAATTTACTTATTCGCTAGCGTCGTCCGTAACTATTTTGCAGGACGTTGTGGCAGACAGAGTATCTGTAAAACGCATGGTAAGTTACAGTGAAGGGCAAACGGTAATTGCTTCGGCAGGGCTGAGTTACGGCGTGGTTGCCCAAGCGGGAACGGGGTCGGACGTGTTCGTTTATCAGCCTAATTTAACCAAAATTATAGGTGGGTTAGGCAGTGTTTTGGGTGATGACGGCGGTGGGTTCGACATAGGGTTAAAAAGTATAAAATCGGCAATTAAATCCTACGAAAACCGCGGGGAGAAAACCCTTTTAGAACAAGCAGTTTTTGAAAAGTTTGGCGTTAAGGATTCTCGCGAACTGGTTACCCTTGTAAGAGAGAAAAATTTTAACGAGCAAATATCGTCGGTAACCTATATTACTTCAAAACTTGCTAGACAAGGAGATAAAGTTGCCGTTGAAATTTATAAAAATGCAGGCAAGGATATGGCAGGGCAGGTAAATTTTGCCTTAAAAGTTATAGGAGAGGATAATTTAGTCGGCAAAGTAATCGTTTCCGGCGGTGCGTGGAAAGGGTTTAATAAAATGTATAAAACCTTTTATAAAACGGTTAAAAAAAGTTATCCTAACGTTCAAATATGCTTTCCGTATTTTGAGCCTATCGTTGGGTGCGTGATAGCAAGACTTGCTAGCTCAGGCGTGCCTTTTGATAAGGTAAAAGGTAAACTTAAAAGAAATTTTGCAAACTATCTTTTTGATAAAGGAGATATTAGATGAGTGCATTAGACGTTTATATGTCCAAGGTGACGAAGATTTTAGAAAAAGTTAACGCTACGCAAAAGCAAGCTATGGAAAAAGCTGCAAAAATAATAGCAGACGCAAACAAAACCAAAAATTCCATATTTGCTTTCGGCTGTAATCACGCAGGGCTTTTGGCGTTCGAATTGTTTTATAGAACGGGTGGTATGGTAACTATTAACCCCGTTAGAGCGCCGGGTATGATGCTAGAAATTACACCGATTACTTCTAGCAGTAAAATGGAAAGGCTAACCGATTACGGAAAGATTATTTTCGATGGGCTTAAAACCAAAAAGGGTGACGTTATGATAATACACTCGGTATCGGGTAGAAACAACGTTACTATCGATATGGCAAAAAGCGCAAAAGAGGCAGGTCTTACGGTAATAGTGCTAACTAGTTTAGAGATGGCAAACGGAGTAACTTCTCGTCACCCGTCGGGCAAAATGCTTCATCATTTTGGCGACGTCGTGATAGATAACTGTGGCGTCGTTGGTGACGCAGTGGTTGAACTTGATGGGTTTGACCAAAAGGTTTCGGCAACATCTACTGCTGTGGGCGCTGCAATACTTAACGCAGTGGTTGCCCGTGCAGACGAACTTTTGCTTGAAAGTGGCGTAACCCCGCCCGTGTTTAAGAGTGGTAATATGGACGGTGGTGACGAGTTTAACAAAAAAGTTATAGAAGAATACAAAGATAATATTTTTTATATGTAAGGAGAAAAAATTATGCAATTAGTAGACAGATACCAACAAGCTATCGGCGACTTACTTTATAAGGTAAGGACTACCCAAAGAGAAAACATTGAAAAGTGCGCGGATATTTTTATGGAAACCATTTTAGGTGGCGGAAAAATTTATCTTTCGGGCATTTGCCACGGTATAGAAATGGATATTATAAGACGTGGCGGTGGTCCTGTTTTTTATAAAAAATACGATAAGGATACTACCGAACTTAAAAAAGGAGACGTAGTCGTGGTAAGTTCGGTTTCGGGAAGAACTAAACCCGTTGTTGATTTTGCATACGACTGCGTTCAAAAGGGGATAAAGGTAATTGCTCTTACTAGTATGGAATACGCAACCCAAGTTGACCCCGTGCATGAATCTGGCAAAAAACTTTATGAGTTTGCTACCTTTACACTAGATAACTGCGCTCCCGCAGCAGAAGCGATGCTAGACGTGGAGGGGATTGAAGCAAAGTTCGGTGCGGCAAGTGGTTTTGGCTCTGATTTTATTATGTGGAGCATAACTGCAAGTTTGGTTGAAAAAATGCTTAAAGCAGGATACGTTCCGGGTATTTTGAAAAGCGCAAACTACGCCGACGGCATGCAGTATAACAAAGAGATAATAGACGTTCATTACGAAAAGTACGGATATTAATAAACCCAAGCAAAACCACGCGGATAAACTCCGCGTGGTTTTTAATTTTTCTCTTGTAATTTTATTAAATGTATGTTATACTTTATTTTGTATTTATATAAGTGCGTCCACGCGCGCTAAAAAAGGGTAAAAAGGGTAAAAAGTATATAAAAGCAAGCCTTTTGCCTACAATATTACGAGTTTTGATTTATAGGAGATTTTACCTCTATGGATATGGTAACTTTCTATTCAACGCTTGCGAATTTGAACGCAAAAAGAACGGTTGTGTTTACTTCTATTTCAAGTAAAGACAAGGCGCTTGCGCTTAAACTTACCAAGCGTATAGAAGCTTTAAAACTAAATCACTGGTGTATGTACGACGAGCACGGTAAAGACAGAAACATAAGCGGTGACAGATACCCACAAGTAATAAAACAAAACATAGACGAATGTTGCGTGTTTATATGGCTAGTTTCAAAGCATTCTATCTCCTCAAAAGAAGTAAGAAAGGAACTAGACTTGTTTTTTGGTAACGAAGGTAGTAAACCAAAGGATAGAATTATAATACCTTTCCTTCTTAACGAAACCGAACAAAAAGATATTCCGGAAGACGTTCAAGAACTCACGGGGATTACCCCCGAAGTTATCGTTCGCCGTATAGACGAAAACACTTCGGACGAAGTTATGATAAGTTACGCGGAAGAAATTCGCGATCAGTACATAACCACCATATTAAAGAACGTGGAAACGGCTTTCCGTCAAGAAAAGGCGTCTGATATATTAACCGACCTTGTAACCTATTGCGCTGGTAACAAATGTTCTATGCGTACGGTTAGTGAGGACATAAAGTCAAGTAACGAAATATCTTCCGAAAGACTTACCGAAATGCACGTTTTATCCAACGAAGTGCTCGATTACGACTGCAATACCTATTCTTGCATGGTAATAGCAAGCAACCTTTTGGGTAACGAAACCATAAAGAACGGAAGAAAGATTTATTCTCCTTTAAAAGAAGGCGTTAAGTATTTCTACTATTATACGGACGATTTTAAAACCGATTGTAAAAATATGGTTAAAAAACTTGAACACTTTATTAAAAAGGACCAAGTTAGCCGTAGGGAAGTTGTAAGCCTTATTTGTAGAGAGTTTAGTTTAAGAAACAAAATCCCCAACTTCTTTGCCGGTATGAACGGCATGACTCAAAAAGACTTCGTGTTGCAATACAACCTAGAAAACCAAAAGGACGTAGACGCGCTAAACGAACTTTTTGAAAGGGATTCTAGCCAATATTATTTTGCTTATTCTGATTACGACGACGTTTTTACCGTTCCCGAAGAATTCTTTGCATATCTTAACGGGGACAGGGAAAAATGTGCTTACGACCAGATGGTTTCGGTGTCAGACGACTTTATTGCGTTTATCGGCGAGTTCGTTAAAATCGTTGAGAACGCCGAAAATCATAGCGTAGTTTCCTTTGAGTCTATAAAGCGTATGCACGGATATTTGCTTAAACTACAAAAGTTAGAACAATGGCAAATGAAAAAGATTTCTTTGTCGGTTGCGCGTTCGACTCAGTTAGTAAACTATTTGTTAGATTATTCGGCTGAAAACAAGACGGGTGGAGATAAAAAATTCCCGCGTCTTGCTAATTGGATGGAAATCGAAAAGGATAAAGAAGGCAACTTTATTGATTTAGACGAAACAACCGTTTCAAAGGCCTTGCAAAACCTTATATTAGTTCCTATTGATAACGACGAAGAAAAACTTAAACTATGTTATTCGTTCGGATTATTCGTGGGCGAATCGGGTTTCTCGGGCGCGTGGTACACCACAGGCGAAAGAGAAGTATCGGGCATTATGCAAGATATGGTTATGACCTACGATATTTTAGGCACGGAAGACCCTGCGTATAAACCTTTGATTGAATCTTTCAAGTATCTAATATCTATTAACCCACAAGCAAAGAAAATACTAGAAAAACATAACAGCGAGTTGCTATATTAACGTTAAACT
The DNA here is from genome assembly GCA_017399945.1 of Clostridia bacterium. Lineage (GTDB taxonomy): Bacteria > Bacillota > Clostridia > Christensenellales > Borkfalkiaceae > UBA1259. The sequence continues at coordinate 21,111 of JAFQAQ010000002.1, read as the reverse complement.
AGCAACCAAAGGAGAACGAGTAAATGAATCGTTTACCAGGAGAATTTGAAAAACAGAGAGCAGCAGTGGTCTTGTTCCCTTACAGAAAGGACGTGTGGCGCGCAGACTGCAAACCCATAAGAGATTTTATGGTTGGGCTTGCTAATATTATGGCAGAATTTCAACCGGTAGTATTCGGCGTGTTGCCCGAGCTTATGGATTTTGCAAAAGCAAACTACACCTTCCACAAAAACGTTAAACTTATTCCCGTAAAATACAACGACTGTTGGTCGAGAGATACGGTAAGTAGCGTTGTGTTAGGCGACCAAAAATACATAACTTCCTTCCGTTTTAACGCGTACGGTGGGGAATTATATCAACCTTGGGACGATGACGACGCTTTGGATTATTCCTTCTCAAAAGAGTTCGGGTATCCCGTAAAGGAATGTCCCTTGTGTTTAGAAGGCGGTAATTTCTCTCCCGACGGAAACGGCACTTTGTTTTGCGTTAAGGACGCTATAATAAACGATAACCGTAACCCGCAATTTACCCCAGAGCAAGTAGAACAACTGTTAAAACAAGCAACTTGTTCAAAACAAATAGTTTGGATAGAACGCGGGCTACTAGAAGACGAAACGGGTGGTCACGTGGACAACGTGCTAGCATTCGTTGATAGCCACACCATACTTCACTCTTGGACGGACGATAAAAATAATCCACAATACCAAATCGTAAGAGAAATAGAGAAAACCTTACTAAACGCTAGGGACGTGGACGGAAATGCTTATAAACTCATAAGATTACCCCTTCCCGATATGTATTATCGCACGAAGGAAGATTCGGATGGTATAATCGACGAGGACGGAAGTTTCCCAAGAAAAGAAGGTGAGCCCGTGCTTGAAACGTATATCAACTTTGCGTTAGTAAACGGCGCGGTAATCGTTCCAACATACGGTGTGGAAAGGGATAAAGAAGCGCTTGATATAATAGCAAAAGCTTTTCCCGATAGAAAGGTTATCGCTTATAACGGAAGAGAAGCAAGTCTAGGCGGCGGTGGTCTACATTGCCTAACCAAACACATAAACTAATTTTAGGAGAAAAATTATGCGTAGAGACGTTGAGAAAATTATATTTTTAAGAGATAGGGAAGAAGATGGCGGAAGCGTGTTTAAAAACTACGCGCGCTCGGCTGAGGTTTCTTCAAGAATTTTTGAAAGTTTAGCAAAACACCGTGTAGAAGTTGACGGAATAAAAATGTTCTATCCGGACGCGAACAACAAAACTCCCGGCGTGCTAAGCGATATCTACGGTTATACGGGTGTTCTTTCGTTGATTAACAAAATGAAACTAGAACTATCCGACGAAGAAAAGGAACAACTAGTTAAAAACACCTATTACATAGTTGATAACATTAAAGAACACGGTTTTACCCTTGACCCATATCTAACCAAGGAAGAAAACAGGGTAAACGGTGGGGATAAACTATTTTCTAGAAACAATTCCTACACCGGCGCAATGACTTGGGCGCTAAGCTTTTTAGTTGGTATTAGAAAGGCAAGTAAATCGGGTTATATCGATATAAATCCTGAATATCAAGACAAAATTATAGACCTTATAAGAAAGATTATAACCGACTTTAACTCGGCGTTTATCGTAAAAGACGGCAAGCCTATGGGTTGGGCATACACCACCGGTTGTGAAAGAGGTTCGTTGTTCTTTACCTACTCGGTTTTAGAAGCGTATAGCGACTTTGAAGATAACATCATGATGACTGCCGACCAAGTAAGCGACGAGATGAGCGTGGATTCCGAGGACGATGCTAAAAAAGTCGACCAAGAACTTTTAGACCGTATTAACGAAAGAAATAAAAACGATAAACCCATCGAAGAGATTTGGAAAGAAAACTGCTTTGCCGTTGCCGATTACGTTTGGGATATTTATAAGGACGTATTAAAAGACTATTTCGTAGACGACGGATTTTTGAGTGGATATAACAAAGTTTCCCACGACGATATTATAAAATCTAACAGTTCAAACGCTTTATTTAACGGTATTTACATTGCGTTTATATTTATTTACGGTTACGTAAACTTACGTAAAGACCCAGACGACGTTCTTATGACCTTAAACGCAACCCTACAAAACGCGCAAAGGGCATACGAACAGTTGTGTAAAGAAGGTATGGACTATTTGGTTAACACCTTCTATATTCCCTTTAAGAGTAAGCATCAACAACGCGACTTTGAATATATAAAACGTCTTAACCCAAAAATGCTTTCAGACAACGCCTTGTTACCTGCGTTAGTTAAGGTTAACAACATGGTTGCTTTCTACATTTTAAGATATCCCGTAAAACAAATGGGACAATTATTTAAAGATATTTTTGAAAAGATTGACGAAGAAGATTGGGTATGGGAAAAAGGCAAGTACGACGTTAAGATTTCCGAACGTTATATAGAAGCAATTTCAGATTTCTACGTTTACTATAAAACGTACGAAAAACCTTACGCAAAAGAATATAGAAAACAACAAGAAATTCGCGAACAACAAAAGGAACAAATAACTGCTCAAATTACCCCAAGAATCAAAAGGGAAGTAAAAGCTGAACTTACCGAGCAGTTTGAAAAAGAAAAACAACAAATTCGCGATAGTTTTAAGATAGAAAACGCAATTCGTTCTGCAATAAGAGAAGAATCGGGCAAAATGCTTTTAGAAGCAATGCAAAAACTTTTATCTTCTAACGAAGGAGTTCGTCAAAACTTACAAGGGTTCGACGCCGATTTTGCAGAACTATTACCAAAACTATTGTTCAGTTTCATTTCCAAAAACGCTATCGGCGTTGAGTTCGAAAAACTCTCCAAAGAAGAAGCGATGGATAAACTTAAAAAAGAAACGGCCGATTTTATCGACCAATGGATAAACAAACTAGCTAAGGGCGAAGAAGGATTATTTTCGCTTTTAGGTAAGGAGGACGACTAATGGATATAACGACTTTTTTCTCGTATAAAGGTGGCGCAGGTAGATCTACCACTTGTTTTAACACCCTTCCGTTTTTAGCAGACGAATGTGGCGCGCATAAAAACGCCCCCGTGCTTTTGCTCGATATGGATATTGAAAGTGCAGGTATGACCTATCTTTTAGGTCAAGAAAAATTCTTTGAAGGCAAATTCGACGTAAAAGAATTATTAAAAGGCGAAGAAGTTTGGGGAATTCAAAAACAAGGCCCTATAACCGAACACCCCTTATACAAAAAATTCGTACCCGTAGGAAACATGCTCGGTTTAGAAGATAACTATGCGGTAATGTTCCTTGGAGTAGACGACACTAGCGAAAAATTAGACCCAAGAAAGATTTTGGGTACTATGGAAGAAGTTATGAGCAAGCTTAGCAAGTTTGCCGTAAATCACAACGCAGTTGCAATCGTTATGGACTCGGCAGCAGGCGACCAATTTACTGCAAAACTAGCAGTTGACCTTTCGGACAAAATAGTTTTCTGTATGCGTCCTACGCATCAATTCCGTATCGGTACGTTTAACTACTTGCACCGTCTAGCAGCAAAATACGGCAAAGCAGGCAGAGATAAAACGGTTGTTTTATTGCCTACCGTAGTTCCAATGGACGCTGAAATCGAAGGTGTTTCCATGCTAAGTGCGGCAGTAGAAGATATCGATAGAAGACTTGAAGATATAGAATATTTAGAAGTTGAAAGGGCTTTCGTTCAAAAAGATTGTTTTGGTATAAACGAAGTAACTAGATTTAAGTGGAAGGAAGGCGTTTTGTATAAACTTAGCAGTCAAGGCGAACTAACCCCCGACGAAAAAGAAGGTTATAAACGTTATCAAAAACTAGCGAAGATTCTTTACGAATGGTAAAAACTATGCAGATAGAAAGTTATAGAGAGTGCGCCCAATATATAAACGAACGGTTTGCTAACGAAGAAATGCGCAACTTCGTTTTCGGAGTATACAATCTTGGCAGACGTGACGTTCAAGGTATGGGCGCAGTATATAAAATATTAAAAACGCAGTTTATATTGGTTTACCTAAAATGGCTTAATAGCGATAGGCGTCAACTTGCGCAAAAAAAGTCGGTTAACTTATCCAACGTAATAAACGTGCTTAACGGACTTTATAAATCCACCAAACTAGATTTAGACGTCGTTATCTACGTTTTAGGCGAAGCTCAAAAGGACGTTAAAGCGCTTGGCGACAATTCCTTTTTTGCCGACGTGATAAACAAAGACAGTTATTGTCCTTACGGTAGAATATACAGCAAAATTTACGATTGGCTAAACACCCTTCAAGGCACTGATATGGATATGGACCAAATGCTAGCAATGATGGTCGATACGGTTGCGCAGGCAGACGGGGTGGCTAACGCAGTTTGGAATCAGCAGGATAAAAGCTTTACTTTGGGCGATAAACAGTTGTTTTCCGGCGAAGTAATACACGTTGATGAAAACGGTATCGTGTACGTTTTAGAAGACAAGACTTTCGTTGCTGAAAAAAATTTATATCAATACGTTTCCTTGGACAACTCCTTGGAAGCTACCGTTATTAAATAATCAAAGGAGAACGTTATGAAACACATATTAATCGACTCTTACGGATGCAGTACCGAACGTATTGACAATCTGATGGACGTTTACGAAGTTATAAACAAGGTAATTAACATTATGGGCGTAAAAGCTATTATGCCCCCACAACTTATACCTTATTATTACTGCGAAGAACCCGAAGACGTAGGCATAAGCGCTTTCGTTTTGCTTAAAGGTGGACACTTTACTATACACACCTTCCCAAAATACGGCTGTTATTTTGCCGACTTATTATACGACGGATTCGCAGACGCAAAAACTCTGGAAGCCTTGCTCACTAGGGAATTCCCTTGCGACTCATTCTTTATGAAACCTATCCATCGCGACGAATTCGACAAAAACGATATGGGTATATACCAAACGGCAGACTTTGGTCCACACTATTTAATTAGGGCAAAAGCCGAAAAAGCCCCCACTATCGACGAGTATATGGATATGCTAGATAGAATACCTTATAAGGTAAATATGCACCCCATTTGCCGTCCTTACGTTTTAAGGGACACGGTAGATAACCCATCTTACCTATCCGGTATCGTGGTAATTGCCGAAAGTCATATCGCCCTTCACTATAACTACAAGACGGGCGAAGTGCTTATGGACATATTCTCTTGCAAGACGGTGGACGAACAAAAATATCAAGAAGTTATGGCGACCTTGTTTGATAGTTACGAGGACGTGTTGATTTTACGTGGTAGAAAGAACGCGCAAAGAAAGGACACTCAACATAACAAATACGAAACCCACAAAACTTGGCAGGACGTAATTACCGAAAAATAATTTAATCAAATGAAAAAAGGACGGAAAATTCCGTCCTTTATTTTTTTTATTAAAGATTATTCTTCTTCGGTGGTGTAGTTATCAAAATAACCTTGAATCCAAATAATCGGCGTGCCTTTATCGCCAGAACCCGAAGTTAAATCGCAAAGCGAACCGATAAGGTCGGTAAGGCGTCTTGGAGTAGTGCCCATTTGACCTACCGTATTAGAATCTTTTTGCATAATTTTTTGTTTGATTGCTTGTTTTAATTCTTCGCCTTTAAGGTCCTTAAAATCGTTGTCGGCAAGATATTTAAGTTTAAGTTCGTTTGGCGTACCTTCTAAACCGTCGGTATAAGCAGGGGAAACTACGGGGTCTGCAAGTTCCCAAATTTTACCTACGGGGTCTTTGAACGCGCCGTCGCCGTAAACCATAACTTCAACTTTTTTGCCGGTTGCTTCAAAAAGATTTTTTGCGATAGCGTCCACGATAGGTTGACAATCTCTTGGGAAAAGTTTTATTGAATCTTCGGTAGATTTATTAGAGCCAAGCAAACCGTATTCGGGGTTATAGCCACTGCCGTTAACAGGTTGGTTTAATATATCGTCAAGACCGAAAACCTTTTGCGCGCCACCGTCACGGAGCAATCTCTTTGTGCGGAATCTAGTGTGGATATCGCAACATAAAACGTTTTTAGTGTAGTTTAAGATAGCTTTTGGGTTGTTTGCAAAAATAATTTCTGCGGTTGCGCCTTGTTCTTCGATAAGAGATTTATAATATTCAACGTAATCAATGCCCGTAAAGGTGTGTTTAGCGTTGCCGAAAAGTTTTCTATATTCACTTTCAGTAAGCACGTCGGTATAAGGGTTAACGCCCTTGGCGTCTAAATCGTCTAGGCTAATTAAATGGTTACCAACTTCGTCCGATGGATAAGATAGCATAACGATAACCTTTTTTGCCCCCTTAGCAATACCTTTTAGACAAACTGAAAAACGGTTACGGCTAAGAATAGGAAAGATAACGCCAACGTCTTGGCCACCGAGTTTGTTTTTAACGTCTAGCGCGATATGGTCTATACTAGCGTAGTTGCCTTGTGCCCTAGCAACGATAGCTTCGGTCATAGCAACAACGTCTTTATTATGGAATTTAACTCCCTCTTCCTTTGATGCGAGAAGTACCGAATCGGTTACTACCTTAACGATATCGTCGCCACTTTTGATGATGGGTGCGCGTACGCCCCTTGAAACTGTTCCGAATAAACGGCTCATACCAATCTCCTAAAATTAAATTTACCTAAATATTATATCACGCAAACGGACAAATGAAAAGATATTTTTTATCTCTTTATATAAGTTTTTCTTATACTTCTTTACGTGGTGCGTTTTGGATTTTTTCTATATATTGTTTAGGCGAAAGTCCAACTTCGCTTTTAAAAACCGAAGAAAAATATAACGGATCGCTAAACCCCGACAAGATTGCCACGTTCTTAACCGAATCTAGTCCGTAATCAAACAAGGAAACGGCGTTTTTTATCCTTAGCGAGCGTAAATATTCGGTAAACCCCGTTTTCGTATAACTCTTAAAAAGATGGGATAGGTATTTTGAGTTATATTTCAATTGGTTTGAGATAGAAGAAAGCCCAAACTGAGCGCTTGAAAAATTTTCCTTGGCAAGTTTTTTCATCTTTTCAACTAACGGGTGACCGAGTTGTTTTGCGTGAGAAAGAGTGGAAAAAGCGTGCAGAATAATGCTTTCGCAAGCAAGGTCAACGTTAGACTGGTCGGAAGAAAACAAACTTTCTTTCCAAATAGGTATTAAAAAATCGTAGTTAGAAAACATTCTATTTTCGTCGGTAATCCCAAAACGGTCGAATAACTCTTGCGAACGCAAACCTTCAAAGTTGACGTAGGCATATTCTAAGTTAGAAAAGTTTTTACAAGCAAGCCTTTCTCCCTCAAACCCAAAAAGAAGATAACCCGTTTTTATGGTATAAAAAGTATTTCCGTCAAAGGTCATTTCTCCACGCCCGTTAGTAACTAAAATCAAGGTGTTGCTTGCAAGACGTTTTGTGTTTTTAATGATTTCTGGATTTTTTTCCCACACGAAAGAGTTTGCTTTTAAGGATTTTTCCGTTTGAAAAGATGGGAATTTGCATACGTTGTTATTATTCATAAAAATCTCTCCACAAAAAGTATATTACAAAAATAGGTTAAAATCAAACTATTTTACATAAATATATAGAAAAATTCTATTGCAAAGAAGAAACGAAAAGTATAAACTTAAATTATCGTAAAGGAGAAAACGCGTGTATTATTTATTGATAGTAATAGCCGTAGTGATGTTCGGCGGAAGTTTTGCGCTAAAAGACGAGTATAGAAAACTTAGAGGGAGCAGTGTAAAAACAAGCTTTCAATTCTCCTTAACGGGTGGAATAGGCGGGCTTATACTTCTTTTTATAATCAACGGTATAAGCCTTAAATACACGCCTTTTACCTTGATAATGGCAGGGCTTAGCGCGGCAAACGGATTTTTGTTTACCCTTTGCGCGTTTAAGGCGCTTGGTAAAACCAACCTGTCGGTATATTCGCTTTTTTCTATGCTAGGTGGAATGGTTTTGCCCTTTTTACAGGGGATAATTTTTTACGGAGAGCCACTTGCGGTTGCTAAATCAATTTGTTTTGCGCTGATTGTAATCTCGCTTGCCTTTACCATAGAAAAGGGCAGTAAGGACGGTGGTTTTATATACTACGCTGGCGTGTTTATTTTTAACGGAATGAGTGGGGTTATTACAAAAATCTTCACTTCCTCGCCCTATCCTAAGGCGAGCGCAACAGACTTTACTATGTGGGCAACCATAGTTAGTATAGTCGTTTCGTTAATAGTGCTATTAACGGTATTTAGGATAAAATCTGCCGAAGAAAAACCACAAACTTTTATAAGTGAAACCATTTGTGTTTCTTCTGGAACTATTAACAAAATTGGTAACTTGTTACTTGTGATTGCGCTTGCGCACGTTGATGCGTCCGTGCAATATCCAATGGTAACCGGCGGGGTTATGATAATGTCCACCGTGATAAGTTTACTTGGCAAAAACAAGCCTACCGTAAAACAGATTATATCGGTAGCAATTGCTTTCGTTGGACTGCTTGCATTGTTTTTAATACCCGTTTAATGGGTAAGGAGGATAAATTATATGAAAAAGATAAAAATTGGTGTGTTTGGATTGGGTAGGGGTATGGATATTGCCAAAAACTTTCTATACCAAAATTCTTGCGACGTGGTTGCGTTTTGTGATAATCGTTCCGAACGTGCCGAGTTGGGCATGGAAAAACTAGGCAAAAAGGTGGACGTTTATACAGATTTCGACGAGTTTTTGGATAGTGGTATAGACGCAGTAATCGTGGCAAACTTTTTCCATGAACACGCACCGTATATTATAAAATGTTTCAAAAAGAATATTCACGTTTATTGTGAATGTATAAGCAACGGCACTATGGCTGAAGGCGTTGAACTTTTACGTGCCTTTGAAAAGAGCAAAAGTATATTCTTTTTGGCAGAGAACTATCCTCAAATGCTACACAATATAGAAATGAAAAAGATTATAGATAGTGGCGTTTTGGGGAAAATCGTTTACGCCGAAGCAGAATATAACCACTCAGGAAACGGACTTACCAAGGAAAGCAAGGCGGGGCTAAATTATTTTGAAGAACATTGGAGAAATTATCTTCCAAGATCCTATTACGTAACCCACGCGCTCGGTCCACTTATGCGAAACACGGGCGCTACGCCAAAAAGAGTTTGTTGTTTTGCAAGCAAAAAACCACAAACGGACAAAGTGGTTGCAACTGCAAGTCACGTCGGGGATATTGCGTGCATTATGATTACCAGTAACGACGACGGCTCGGTGTTTAGGTTTTGTGGGCACTCGTCGTTTGGTGGCGCTGAAAATTTCAGTCGTTTTTGTGGCACTAAGGGACAAGTTGAAAGCGTTAAAGGTTGGGCGGAAAAAATCAACGTGTTGTACGACACGTGGAGTACTCCCGAAGGGCAAAAGACTCACTATCAATACGTTGCCGAGTGGAAGGACCCGCAAAAAGAACTTATTGAAAAGAGTGGTCACGGTGGTGGAGATTTCGTTACCACTAGAATGTTTTTGGAGTGCATACAGCAAAATCGTCAACCAGAACACCCGTTTGATATTTACGGTGCAGTTAATATGAGTTCGGTTGCAATCTTGGCGCATAGGTCAATGCTTGAAGGTGGCACTTCTTATGAAATTCCCGATTTTACTAAGGAAGAAGAGAGAATCAAATATGAAAACGATAGGCTAACTCCTTTTTACGGCAGTGACGGAAGCGAGCCTACCTTACCGTGCAGTTCTGACGTTAATTATAAGCCTAGCGAAGAAAGTTTAAAAAAGTATAGAGAACTATAATTTATATCCCCACTTAAAAGGGTGGGGATATATTTTTTTAAAATTTTATCTATTACGTAAAAACTTTTTATAAAGGTTGATTTTTTTAAGAAAATATAGTATGTTATATATATGGTATACGAAAATATTTTACAAGCAATCGGGCATACGCCCATTATAAAACTACAAAAACTCGCCCCCAAGGACGGCGCTGATATTTTAGTTAAGTTTGAAGGCTTAAACGTTGGTGGTTCTATTAAAACTCGCGTTGCGCTCAATATGATAGAGGATGCCGAAAAACGTGGACTTATAACTAAGGACACTATTATCGTCGAGCCAACTAGTGGTAACCAAGGTATCGGTCTTGCGCTCGTCGGTGCGGTAAAGGGGTATAGAACGGTTATCATAATGCCGGATTCGGTTAGCGAAGAACGCAGAAAACTTATGCACCACTACGGAGCAGAAGTTATTTTAATTCACGACGACGGCAATATAGGCGATTGCATAGATAACTGCCTTAAAACAGCCCTTAAAATGGCAAAGGAAAACCCAAACGTTTTCGTTCCCCAACAATTTGAAAACCCTGCAAACCCAACTGCGCACCGTCACCATACTGCGCTTGAAATTTTAGAACAAGTTGCCGGTCCGATAGACGGATTTTGTTCTGGAATTGGCACGGGCGGTACGATTACAGGCATTGGCGAAGTGTTAAAGGCGCAAAACCCAAACATAAAAATTTGGGCGGTTGAACCCGAAAACGCCGCTATTTTAGCAGGTGGAACGATAGGCTCTCATATTCAAATGGGTATTGGCGACGGACTTATTCCACCAGTTCTTAACTGCAATATCTACCAAAAAATTTGTATTATATCCGACGAAGAAGCCCTTCAAACCTCCAAAGACCTAGCTAAAAAGGAAGGAATTTTATGTGGAATATCATCGGGCACTAACGTTGCGGCTGCAATAAAACTAGCAAAAGAACTCGGCAAAGGCAAAACGGTGGTTACCGTTCTTCCCGACACTGCCGAACGTTATTTTTCTACCCCGTTGTTTGAAAACGAATAAATATTAAACCAAAACTTAAACTTATAACCACGCAACTCCAAAAAGTCAATTAGCGTGGTTTTTATTTACCCAAAAAACCGACCTAAAACCCTAAAACCCCCAACTTTTTTGCGAATAAAATCACGCCGATATTGATTTTCGTTCAAAAATACTATTTTTGACCAAAATTCGACAAAAAAATTATAATTTTGTCCAAAATTATTTTGCTATTTTTATATTTTATTGTAAAATAAATATAGTAACAATTAAGGAGAGCGTTATGCAAAAAAGAACGGTGTTTTTATTGCAGGATACCAAAGAAGCCAACGATGAACTAAAGATACAGTTTACGAGTGACGGAGAGTACGAAATCGTGGGGACTTCTACCGACGGTATATCGGCAATAACTGCCGTTGCTGATAAAAAACCAGACCTTTTAATTACGGGGTTGGTGGTTAAGGGTTACGACGGGCTTTGCGTTATTAGAAAGCTTAAAGAAATAAAAGTTAAAACCAAAATTATCGTACTTAGCGCATTGTGTGGGGAAGAAGTCGTTGCAAGGGCAATATCTTCGGGCGCAAACTATTTTTTAGCAAAGCCTTATTCGTTTGCCGTGCTCAAACAAAGGTGCAAGGAAGTGCTTTCAGAAAAGGAAAAAACCACACAAAATCAATTTGACGGATTCCATAAAGTTTCCTTAGAAGAAAAGATAAGCAAAATCTTTATTAACGTTGGAATTCCCCCACATATAAAAGGTTATTCTTTTTTAAGGGAGGGGGTAAAAATGGCTGTTGAAGATCCCGATATTATTAACAATATAACCAAAAAACTATATCCTATGATAGGCGAAAAATATCAAACTAGCGCGTCAAAGGTAGAGCGCGCTATTCGTCACGCAATAGAAGTTGCTTGGAATAGGGGCAGAATTGATAATATAAACAATATTTTAGGCGTTCGTGCCTTTTTAGGAAGTGAAAAACCCACTAACGGCGAATTTATCGCGCTCGTTGCCGATAAAATGCTTTTAGAGAGAGCATAAATAATATTATTTTGTTGCAAAAAAAGTTATTTTAATTTACAATAATATTATTATGAAAAAACACAACGGAAAAGAGTATATAGAAAACCAAAAACACGATATAGCAGAACTTTTAGAAATAGTTGCAGTTCTTCGCAGTCCCGAGGGGTGTGAGTGGGATAGGTCACAAACTTTTGATAGTATGAAAGAGTGCTTAAAAAACGAAACGCAAGAAGTTTTAACGGCAATCGATAATAAGGATATGGATAACCTTAAAGAAGAACTTGGCGACGTGCTTTTGCAAGTTTTGTTAAATTCTCAAATAGCAAGCGAGAAAGGTTATTTTGATTTTAAGGACGTTGTTCAAACTCTTTGCGAAAAACTTATTCGTCGTCATCCACACGTTTTTGGGGACGTTCCAAGACCGACTACTCCCGAAGAAAGTCTTGCTCTATGGAAAAAGGTTAAACAAATAGAAAAAGAAAGAAAAGGGAATAAAACCAACTAAAAACAAATCTTACTAATAAACCCACGGCAGTCGTCGTGGGTTTTATTATAAAAAAAATTTAAAAAGGTTAAAAAAAATTTAAAAAACAGTTTACAAATAGCGTATATATGGATATAATAAAGGGCGTTTACGGTAGTAACAAACCTATCGCTATAACAATATATATGATATATACGGAGAAAACATATGCCAAAATACGTTTTATGCCCTAGATGCGAGCTAAACTATATTCTAGAAGGGGAAGAATACTGCGACGTTTGTAAAGCAGAACTTAAAAAAGGACCTCAACTCGTGTTTGCCGTTGACGAAGACGACGAACAAGATTTTATGGAACTTTGTCCTAAATGCCATCAAAATTACTTAAAGCCCGGTCAAACTATTTGTTCTTCTTGCGCGCGTAAAAACCAATACGAAGAAGAAAAGAACATTGACGACGACGAAAGCTGGAAAGAATATATGGACGACGCACCCGAAGAAGAAGATAAAGACGACGAAGAAATGCTTTCTCTTGCAAAACTAGCAGAAGAAGAAGGTTCCGAACTTTTCGACGACGAAGAAGAGGAAGAAGAAATCGAAATGGAAGAATCCATTGAACCGGACGACTTTGATATCGGCGAGATAGACGAAAGAGACTTTGAGTGTGAAGAAGACGAAGAGGATGAGGACGAAGAAGACGAGGACGATTTTTAAGGTATAAAAAATCTTTTTTACGGCAATAACCTTGCTATGATAAAAAGTACTATAACCTTATCCCAAATAAAAACTTACGTTCAAGACCTAAAAGAAAGTCAAGTGGAAGTTATACTTTCGCTTGGTAGAAACAAATTTAGTAAATACACGGGTATATTAAGTGGCGTATATCCCGCCTTGTTTAAGGTAAATCCCGTGGATAAAAGTTATAACGGAAGAACTTCCTACTCTTATTCAGAAATAATGTGCGGAAGGGTAAAAATAACCAAACTAAACTAAAATTAAAGACGGTGCAAACCGTCTTTTTTTTGGCATAAAAAGTTTTTAGCCATTATATATTAGTATAAAACAGTATATCGTGGAGGAAACTTATGCCGTTAGAACCAAAATACGAAGAAATTAGTTTAACCTTAAAAAAGGGGAGCACAAAAGAAGGCGTTAAAGTAGAATGTAAAACGGAAATATCGGCTGACGGCGTTAATAAAATGCTAAACTTGTCGGCTAGGGTAGCGATACTAAGCACTTCGCCCGTAAACAACGGGCTTGAATGCAACGGTGTAGTAAACTATTTCGTGTGTTATTTAGATAGCGAAGACAAGGTAAAAAAATACGAGTGTTCGGCTGAATTTACCACGACGTTACCTTCGAGTAGCAAAGAAATATCAAAACTTAACGTGTACGGCAGGGTGGATAAAACCGAAGCCGACCTATCGGGCGTTAAACTATCGGTGGGCGCTTACGTTATAATAGAAGCGCAAACAAGCGAAAGTCAAACGGTAAACGCGCTTACGGGTGGGCAAAGCATTATTGCCGACCTTTCGGAAGTGACTATGCTGAAAAGTTACGGTCAACGAGAAACGGTCTTCTCTCTTAGCGAAAGGTTTGATATTGACTGCGTGGTAAGTGAAGTGCTAAGCCAACGCGCCGAAGCCCGAATAACTGCCGTTCAGTGTGGCGTTGGGTGTATTATCGTGGACGGAGAAGTGCATTTATCGGCAATACTCTTGCAATCTTCGGACAAAAACGATATAATAAGAAAAAACAAAACCTTGCCTTTCCGTGCGGAAATTGATTGCGAGGACGCAATGCCTTCTATGACGGCGAACGCAACCGTGCGTGAAAAATCGTTTAAGACGGATATTGCCGTGGACGAACAAAACGGTGGTAGTACGGTAGACGCGGAAATCGTGCTTATACTATCAGGCGAAGCCTACTATTCTCAAACGTACGATTTAGCTACCGACGCTTTTTCTACTAGCGAAGAAGTTGAACTTGAATGCGAACAAAAAGAGTATATCGAGCCGTGCGAACAACGTAGTTTTGAACAAGAAATTATCGGTAGAGCTGGTATAGACGAACTTCCCGTAGGGGTGTCTTTACTTGCTTGCGTTAACGAAAACGTGGAGATCGTGAGTACCGAGTGTAGCGACGGCGTTAATCTAACGGGCCTTTTAACGGCAACTGCCTTTTTTAAGGATTTAGACGGCAGGGTGTTTACTAGAAAGGCTGAAACTCCATTTACTTGCAAACTTCAAACGGGATTTGATTGTTCTTACGCGTATTTAGTAAGGGCAGTTGCAGAAAGTGGTAAAATAAGAATGGTTTCTGCAACCGAACTAGAACTTTCGGCAAAGGTTTATTTTACCGTTTATCCTCATCGTAACTGCTGTATAAAAGTAGTTAAGGGTGTAAAATCCTTAGGTCAAAAGAAAACCGACGATTACGCTCTTTCGGTATATATTCCAACCGTGGGCGAAAGTCTTTGGTCGCTTGCAAAAAGACTTAACGTAAGCCCTGAACAAGTGGTTGCCATAAACCCAGACTTGCAGTTCCCGTTAAGTGGAGAAGAACGTATAGTAATATATAGACAACTAAGATAATTAAAAGGTTACTAATGAAAAAAGTTAAAGTAAACGCGTACGCAAAAATCAATTTAATTTTAGACGTAACGGGTGTGGAAGGAAAGTTTCACACCTTAAAGTCGTTGGTATGTTCAATAGACCTTGCCGATAAAATAACTTTGATAAAAAGAGAAGACGGGCAAATTAACCTAAAAGAAAAGGGAATTATAACCGATTGTGATTTCCACGATAACAACGCTTATCGTGCCGCGCAAATGTTTGTAAAACAATACAAAACCA
The DNA here is from genome assembly GCA_017399945.1 of Clostridia bacterium. Classification (GTDB taxonomy): domain Bacteria; phylum Bacillota; class Clostridia; order Christensenellales; family Borkfalkiaceae; genus UBA1259. The sequence continues at coordinate 5,964 of JAFQAQ010000002.1, read as the reverse complement.
ACGGCGTGGACATAATTTTAGATAAACGCATACCCTTGGGTGGTGGACTTGGTGGTTCTTCGGCTGATATAGCAGGGGTGTTAAAAGGTCTAAAACGCCTTTACGGAGTGCAAGGCGACGTGGGCGAAATAGCCGATAAACTAGGCAGTGACGCAAGGTTTATGCTAAACGGTGGCTACGCCTTAATGGAAGGGCGTGGAGATAAAATAACGTCACTTAATATAACCAAACAGTTTTATTTACTTATTCTCTCTCACCCACAACAAGTAACGGCAAAAGAGTGTTACGGCGAATACGACAAACAAAACAAAACCTATCTAGTATCGTGCGACAAGGCGATAGCTCTTCTTCGTCACGGCGAATACAAAGCCTTTTTATCAAGCCTTAAAAACGATTTATATTCGGCAAGCGTAAAAATTTGTCCTAGAATAGAATTTAATTTATACGACCTTAAAGAAGTGGGTAGTGCCGTAATGACGGGAAGTGGCAGTGCAGTCGTCGGCGTGTACCTAACAAAAAAACAAAGAGATTTCGCCTATAAACACCTAAAAAAGATACACGGCGACAGACTAATTAAAGCCAAAACAATAACTAATATAAACTAATTTACAAATCAATAAAAACCACTCGTTATTAAACGCGGGTGGTTTTTTGTTTTTTGGACTCAGGCAAGTAAATTAGTTGAAATAATTTAGTGGTGGTGGTAAAATATACCAAGGAGAAACTAAATTGGAAAACTTGCTTACTTTCAAAAAGGGAATAAAGGACGGTGTACCCATAGCGCTAGGATATTTTGCAGTATCCTTTGCGTTTGGCGTGTCGGTTGTGTCGCAAGGTTTGCCGGCGCTCGTTGCCGTGTTGATGTCTATGACCAATATGACTAGCGCAGGTCAGTTTGCCGGTAGCGCAGTTATGGTGGTTTTCGGCACTCTTTTTGAAATAGTTTTAACCCAAGTGGTAATAAACGCAAGATATTTTTTGATGGGCATAACCCTTTCGCAAAGGTTATCGGAAAAGTTTACCTTAAAAGATAGACTGCTTTGCTCGTTTGGTATTACCGACGAAATATTTGCAGTGGCAGTAACCCAAAAACAACTTATAAACAAAAAGTATTTTATGGGTTTAATGTTGTTGCCGTGGGCGGGTTGGTCGGTTGGCACGTTACTCGGTGCGCTAGCAGGCAACCTGCTTCCAGAGATATTGCTTTTATCCTTAGGAATTGCTTTATACGGAATGTTTATTGCAATAGTAGTTCCCGCAGGACTAGCCGACTTTAAGATATTTATAGTGAGTGGAATAAGCATTTTGCTATCTTGCTTATTCTATTATTTGCCTTATTTAAGACTTAACGTAGGCGAAGGCACGGCGTATATAATTTGCGCCCTTTCAGCGTCTATTATCGGCGCGATTTTCTTTCCGGTAAAGGTAAGCGAGGTGCAAGATGAATAAGACGTTATATTATATTCTTGCGCTAGTTATAATGGCGGGCGTAACCTACCTTATAAGAATGTTACCTATGGTAATATTCAAAAAGAAAATAAAATCGCCGTTTATAAACAGTCTGTTATACTATCTACCATACGCAGTTCTTTCTGCAATGACCTTTCCGTTCATATTATATTGTTCGGGTAACGTAATATCTGCGTCGGTAGGAACTTTCGTTGCGCTTATAGCATCTTTTTGCAAACGCTCGTTAGTAACCGTTGCGATACTAGCCGTAATAAGCGTATTGCTAACTCAACTTACAATCACTTATTTAATACCGATTATAATATAAAATACAAGTTATTAACACTCACCCCAACCAGCAAAGTGGTCGGGGTGATTTTTTTAGTTTGGTTTTTTGCAACCGTTAAAGGTATAAAAATTACACTATCGGTCAATAAACCGTGTACTTAAACTTAGGGAGAATTAAAAATGAAAAATGCTTGCATAACTTTTTTGGTAATAGCCATAATACTTTTATCGGCAGTGGGATTAACCCTAAAAACCCAAACTCCAAGCGAAGAATATTTAAGGATACATATTCGTGCAAACTCCGACGTACAGACCGACCAAACGGTAAAATACGCCGTTAAAGACGCAGTGGTAAACTACCTTACGCCCGTGGTTTCGACTATTCACACCAAACGACAAGCAAAAGCAACCCTTTTAGACAACCTTGGCGAAATTGAGTTGGTGGTAGAGACTACGTTAAAAGAAAATGGTTTTAACTACGGCGCAAAAGTAAGCTTAAAAAGCGAGCAGTTTCCAACCAGAGTATACGGCGATTTTACCTTAGAAAAAGGTATTTACGACGCTTTGATAATAGAACTCGGCAGTGGAACGGGCAAAAATTGGTGGTGCGTGGTGTATCCGCCCTTGTGTTTTACGGGTGGTGGCACGGATTATAATTTGCAAAGTAAAATCGTGCAAATTATAAAAGAGTTTAAACAAAGAATTAAGGAGGGAAGATGAAAAAAATATATAAAGCCATAGCAATTGTACTATGCGTTTTTGCAATGGGCGTAGGTGTAAGCGTAGCGACGGGGTACGTAGCCCCACAAAGCGCTTACGCCTTAACTTTAAAACAAGGTAGCCGTGGCGACACGGTAAAAACCGTACAATCAAAACTTAAACGTTGGGGGTACTACACGGGCGCAGTAGACGGCATTTACGGAAGCAAAACGGTATCTGCGATAAAATACTTTCAACGTAAAAACGGACTAGTGGTAGACGGTATATGTGGTAACAAAACCTTAAAAGCGCTAGGGATTTCTACTTCTAGTTCGTCAAGCAATAGTTCAAACGGGTATAGCGAAGCCGATATAAATTTACTAGCAAGGCTTATCTACGGCGAAGCGCGTGGCGAAAGTTACGTTGGGCAAGTGGCAGTAGGCGCAGTAGTTATGAATAGAATTAGAAGTTCAGCATTTCCCAACACTATGTCGGGGGTAATATACCAAAGATACGCCTTTACGGCAGTGGATGACGGACAAATAAACCTTACGCCAAACGCCACGGCAAGAAAGGCTGCGCAAGACGCAATGAACGGTTGGGACCCAACCTACGGCGCAATTTATTATTATAATCCGGCAACGGCAACTAGCGCTTGGATTTTTTCTAGAAAGACTACCGTAACTATCGGTAACCACGTCTTTGCAGTATAAGGGGGGGAGTATGGAACAAAAAAACAACGCAGTAGAAAAGGTTGAAAATATCGCTAACGGAACGCCTTTTTTGGAAGAACAATCTGAAAAGGAAAAAGAACTTAGCCAAAAAATCCAAACGGAAAACGCAATGCGTCTTCATAGGCTAGAAGTTGCAAGACTTAAAGCGCAAAAAAAGGCGCAAAGACAACAAGCAAAACGCCTTAAAAAACAACGCGAAAAAGAAGAGCGCCAAAACCAACACGCATATTCCGACGACGGGGGGAGCACCCAAAGTAACAAACCACAAAACAAAAACGGGTGGTTGGCGGCGGTGATATCTTTATCGATTGCAACCATAGTTTTGGCTTGTTCACTTATAGTAACCTTGCTTTTACCCACCAAATCGGATAGAGCGATAGAATCGGTGTACAGCAAATCTTTTTACGATACGGTAGAGCAAGTGGATAATATGGACTTAAACTTATCTAAAACGCTTGCAACTTCGGATAAGGGCGCAATGCAATTATATTTAACCGACCTTGCAATCAACAGCGAACTTGCCGAAAACGATATTCAGCAACTTCCGTTAGAAGACCAAAGCAAGTATTACACCACCAAGCTTATCAACCAAATAGGCGACTTTGCAAAATACCTTAACAAAAAACTTATCGACGGGCAACCTTTATCGGAAAAAGACTATCAAGATTTAAGAACTTTATACGAGCATAATCTTCAACTAAAACAAAGCCTAAAAGAAACCTTGGATAAAATGACCATAGACTTTAATTTTTCGTCTATTGAAGAAGGTGGCAACGGCAACTTGGTTATAGAAAACTTTAACAAACTGCAAAACCTTTCGGTAGAATATCCAGAACTTATTTATGACGGACCTTTCTCCGACGGGCTTGATAGAAAGGAGATAAAAGGTCTTGTGGGCGAGGAAATTTCCGGCGAACAGGCAACCGAAATTTTCCGTTCGGCGTTTGCTAGTTTTAACCCAAAAGAAATAACGCTTGCAGGGGAAACTAGTTCAAGTATACAGTGTTTTAACGTACAAGCAAAAATAAACGACCAAACCGCTTACGCCCAAATAAGCAAAAAAGGTGGAAAAATAATAATGTTTTCTTATTCGGGCAGTTGTAACGGAGTGGAAATTTCCCAAGAAAACGCAATTAGCATAGGGGAAAAGTTCTTAAAAGAACTTGGCATCACGGATATGAAACCCGTCTGGGTAAACCTTGCTAACGATTTATACACCATAAACTACGCATACTTTACCCAAGGGGTAACCGTATATTCGGACTTGATTAAAGTTAGAGTGTGCGCTCAAACGGGTATGGTAATCGGCATAGAAGCAAGTTCTTATTATACAAACCACGTTCAAAGGGTAATAAACATCCCTTCCATTACCAAAACCTACGCGCAAAATAACTTAAACCAAAACATAACCATAAAAAGCGTAAGACTATCGTTAGTTCCCGTGGGCAACTCCACCGAAAAACTCTGCTATGAATTTTACGGCGAATACGACGGCAGTGATTACTACGTTTATATAGACGCAACGAACGGCAAACAAGTGGAAATGTTTAAGGTGATAGAATCCACCGAAGGCACTTTGCTAATGTAAGATATAAATAAAAAAACCAAAAGCACGGATAACTTCCGTGCTTTTTTTCTTAGTATATTGTAATACAAAAAACTATATGATATAATTAAAAAAACAAAGCAAACCAACGGGAGCAATCTTAATCAATATGTACAAATCTCCAAGACAAAAAAACCTAATTAATATTATTAAAAGATTAGTTGTACTTATGCTAGTTTTGTTTTTTCCTCTCAGTGGTGTAATTGGTCCTGCTTGTGAAAGACGTGAAATAAGAAAGCAATGGGAATATGCAAAGCAATATATGGATTCAATCCCCGTCGAAGAACAAGGATATTCGATAAGCGTATACAATGGAGATATCGACGTAACAAACTTTTCTACCAGCGTTGATATCGTTTATCGCGGGAGGGAATTGGAAATATTCTCTGATACATTTTCTGGGCATGAAATACGAGAAGGAGAAAAAAGGACAGTAATTAATACGCAGTATATATTAAAAAATAACGACGTTTACGACGATATTTGTAAAATGTGGTACGTAAGGAATGGTTTAGACTATTCAAAAATCTATGATAATACAAGATTTGATGCAGGTGTTTGTAAAGTTTTTTACTATGAAAACGAGATTTATGTTCTAACAGGTGCAAAAGTAGTCAGTCCTTTGATTCATCGTGAAATAGAATACTGCATTCCAATGTGTTTGTTTAGATATGATTACGATACACAGGAATTTTTTTACTTGGCGTATTGTGAAAAATTTGATTTTTATCATAACAATTACCATGATTATTACGTTAGTTTTCCAAAGGAGAAATAGGTTGAAATGAGCAAAAAAATTAAAAATATAACTATAATCTTACTTGCCCTTATTTTTGATAAAAAAGAGGTGGCTTGATGGCGCTTTATTTAGCATATATATTACCAAGATTTTTTTATTGGTCAATAATAGTGATTGCTTGCGTATTGTTCTCGTCGGCATATCTTGACGACGTGATAAATTGGCTTGGCACGTTATTTAACACAAAAAAGCAAACGCAAAAAAACAAGCAACAAACGGAATTTTGCCATAAGTATTTACAAAGGATTCTTCCTGCCGAGCAAGCCTGCCAAATTACCTTAGGCGGTGGGGATATATCCATAAAAAACGCACCTAAAAAAACTCAATTTAGTATAGGTCAGGACAATGCGCAGTTGATTAGTGGGGAATTTTATTATAAACACATAATA
>JAFQAQ010000009.1 GCA_017399945.1 Clostridia bacterium | reverse complement strand
CTCGTATTAACCTTCTTTTTTCTTAGTCTATTTGCTCTTTGCCTTAATGTACTTTCATTAAAGTTTTTCTCGATCGATATTTGACATATCTCTCTTTATCTATGCAGTTGTCAATCTACTGTGCTTTGACGTCGGTCAAAGGGGCACTTAATAAGTGCTTTTAGGTTGCCATCGCTTGACGATAGCCTTAATATATTATCAAATATAAATTTTTAAGTCAAGCGTTTTTTCTTAATATTTTCTACTTTTTTTTGATTTTTTTATACTTTTAAATTACCCACAAAAAGGAGTGTATTTTGTCGATAAATAACCACAAAATATGCAGTTTTTATTAGAACTTTTAATTGTATTTTGTTATACAATAAATAAAAGCACCAAAGTTCTTGGTGCTTTTTTGTTTTTTAGTTAAAAATTTATTATAAGTTATCGCAATCGTCCGATAAAGGAGATATAACCAATTCCTGTTCGGGAAGGGCAACGGAAGGTAACACCACGCACTCCGAATCAGCGTTAGCGTTTTGGTTGTCCCGTTGTTCTTGTCTATTTTTTAGCATATAGTTATTTATCTTAGTGACCAAAAAAATGCCAAGTATAAAACCTATTATAATTCCTATTACCATAATAACAAAACCTTTTACGCGTTAAACAGCGAATCGTTTTTACTTTTTGGTTCGCAAGTAACGTCAACTCCTAGTTTTTTGAAAGTTTTTATATCAGCCGAAGATAAAGTTACCGTTGAGTGAAGTTGCGTGCCGTTAAGTTTAGAAAGTTGGTCCAAAGCAATTTTAGCCGTTGGGTTGGTAACTGCGCTTATTGCAAGCGCCATCAAAATTTCGTCTGGATGAAGTCTTGGATTTTGACTGCCCATATATCCTACTTTAAGTTTTTGAACGGGTTCTATTACCGTGGGCGAGATAAGGTCGATTGTATCGTCTATTCTTCCAAGCACCTTTAATGCGTTTAGCACGGTAGAAGCGCCTGCGCCCATCAAATTGCCCGTCTTACCCGTAACGATAGTCCCGTCTAAAAGTTCAATCGCGCAACAAGGCGTTCCCGTAACCGCTTGTTTTTCGAGCGCATATCCAACGACTGCCCTATCGTTTATGCTAATTTGAAGTTTTTGCATAAGTATTTCCATTTTGGAAAGCACTTCTTTGCTAGTAAGACCTTTTTTAACGTCTATTTGAGCCGAATAAAAACGACGGATAACTTCTTGTTTGCTTGCCTGTTGAACTGCTTCCTCGTCCACGATACAATAACCCGCCATATTAACGCCCATATCGGTTGGTGACTTATAGATGGACTTACCCATAATTTTGGTCATCATAGCAGAAAGAACGGGGAAGATTTCCACGTCTCTATTATAGTTAACCGCCATTTTGCCGTAAGCTTCCACGTGGAAGGGGTCTATCATATTAAGGTCGTCTAAATCGGCAGTTGCCGCTTCATAAGCAACGTTTACCGGATGATTAAGGGGTAAGTTCCATACGGGGAAAGTTTCGTATTTAGCGTATCCTGCTTTTACCCCGCGTTTATTTTCGTGATAGAGTTGGGATAGACAAGTTGCCATTTTACCACTTCCTGGTCCGGGTGCGGTAACGACTACGATAGGACGAGTGGTTGCAACGAACTCGTTTTTACCGTATCCTTCTTCGCTAACGATTTTTTCAACTTCCGAAGGGTATCCCGCGATTGGATAATGACGATATACTTTTATGCCAAGCATTTCCAAACGTTTTTGGAAGGCAATTGCAGAAGGTTGGTTTGCAAAAAAGGTTAAAACGACGCTTCCAACGTAAAATCCTTGTTCGCGGAAAATGGTGATTAAACGAATAACTTCGGTATCGTAAGTAATACCAAGGTCGCTTCTATATTTATTTTTTTCGATATCGCTAACGTTGATGGCGATAAGCATTTCCACGTGGTCTTTAAGCTGGGATAGCATTTTGATTTTACTATCCGGTTCAAAACCCGGCAATACTCTCGACGCGTGAAAATCGTCGAAAAGTTTTCCGCCGAATTCCAAGTACAGTTTATCGCCGAACATCTTAACCCTTTGTAAGATTTCAGCCGACTGTTTTTCGAGATATTTTGCATTGTCAAACCCAATTTTTCTTGCCATCTTCCGTTATTTCTAACCTAGTCTAAAAGGTTAGCCTCCTTTAAACTCCCAACAAACTCTTGAACGTCTTGTTTTGCAGTGTCTTTATCAACGTCGTACTCAGCCGTCATTGCGTCTATAAGGTCTTGTTCTTCGCAACCTTTTTGCAAAAGACCAAAAAGCAAGGCGCTGGTTTCGTTAAGTTGAATCATACCGTTAAAAATTTTGGTGGCTTCACCAACGGCGATAACCACCTGACTACCTGCTATTTCACGAAGAATAAACCCTTCTTTAATTTTCATTACTTCTCCCTAACGGTGATTTGGACTTTTTACCTTTAATTTTTAGGTGCGCACACCCACCGCTAAACCTTATTTATATACCCTACTATTTTAACAAAGGCGATAAATTTTGTCAATATAAAATAAGATTTAGATTTTATTAAATAGGCTTTAAATTTATAACGTTTAACTTAAAATAAAAAAGCGACTCTACGTAAGACAAGTCGCTTTTTGTTTTACTTAACCTAATTTTCTATCGCCAATCGTCTACTTTTTTAGAAATAAAGATAAAGATACTTTCAATAAGCACGCCGACCAAGACCGAAACGATAACTAGCGCCATCATAGTAGGCGTTTCAAAATAGGCTTTGGAGGTGTTTAGCAAAAACCCCAAAGAATCTGCCGTTTGGGCTATTACTTCGGCGGCGACCATAAGTTTAAAGTTCAGAGAAATTCCACTGCCCACCGCACGATAAAAATCGGGAGCGATAAGAGGAAATTCTATTTTATAAAAAACGTTTAGTTTGGTTGCTCCGTCCACCTCGCTTGCTTCTAGCACGTTTTTATCCACACCACTAAACGCCGAGTACATATTATTAAAAGAAGTCGGCAACACCACGAGCGCAGTTACCACTATCGGTGCAATTTGCGAAGTCGTCCATAGTAATAAAAGCAAAACAATTGCAATGGTAGGAAGGGCGCGCATTATAGAAATTAACGGTTGAACGAGTTTTTTTATCCAGTCTTTCTTAACCGAAAAATACGCTAGGACGAAAGCAATTATAAAAGATATCAAAAACCCCAAAAAACTTCTTATAAAGGTTGTTAACACAGCAATATAAAAACCCTTATCTAAAAACAACGCCAAAAGACTTTCCACCGTTTGTGAAAGGGTTGGAAGTATAAACACGTTATCTTCTATTAAAGCTGCAACCGACCAAAAAACCAATACGGCGCAAATGCTTATTATAGGAAGTATTAAATTAAGAATTTTTATCTTTTTGTTATCCATTATGCAAAGAAATCCTGTGCAATCGCCACGGCAGAGTTAGGCACGATAGCGATAATTTTGTTTATATAGTTAATAACGTCCGTTTTAGCAACGCTTGACGCTTGGTAGAAGATTTTGCAATTATCAACTACGCTAGGCGTAACGTTACTTGCAACTAACGAAGGGGTTACGCCCTCTTTTAGTTTGGCGTTAACGGCTTGAACTGCTTGTTCGGTGTTAGTTTTTACCCATTCTACGTTTTGGCTAAACAACGATTGCATGCCGTCTATTTTAGTTTTGTATTGTTGATAAACGCTCTTTTTAACCATCAACACTGCTTGTGGATAACTTTTGGATTGGGCGTCGTATAGTTCTTGTACGTCCATTCTAGTCCACGTATGGTTAGACGCAACCTTGGTTAAGTTAGTGCAAGCAGGTTCAGGAAGCAAACCGATTTTAAGTGCGCCTTGTTTAAGTAAAGGAATCATATCGGGTGCTTTTTCAAAATATTGAATGGTAATTTTATCAGGAGTTGCAGTATTTCCCACCACAACGTCGCCAAGTAGTCCGTTATCCGATAAAATTGCCCTAAAAGTTAAATCGGGTACTAATCCTTGACCGATAACGCCCACCACTTGCCCTTTAAGGTCTTGTAAACTAGTAGTTCCAACACTACTCATTAAATATAAGTTGCCGTGAGTTAAAACTGCCGTCATAACGTAAGGCGCGTTGGAGGATGCTTTATAGAGTTTGCTTGCCGCATTTACGGGCATAACGATAAAATCGCCCTTGCCTTGCATCATAACCGGACCGATGTCGCTTGAAGCAACCACGTTATATTCAACGTTAACGTTATCAATACCAAAGTTTTCGCCGTCATTAATAAACTTTGCAACGGCAAGCGCAGGCGCACCGTCGGGAGCGTAAAAAGTAAGCGTTTTATTTTCGCCATTTGGGTTTGAAGATTGGTCGTTACAAGCCGACGCACAAACTAGCGATAGGCAAGATACCAAACTGAGAAATAATGCTAGCAATCTTTTCATAGTAATTCTCCTTAATTATACCCTACTAAAACAAAAAAACTCCAAGTGACAAACACAGGGAGTAAGGAAAATAAAGGCGTTTAGCCTTAAAGATAAACCTATTCACCCCTTTGCTGTCAGGCGAACCTTTCAGTTCAGGTATTTATATTTTTATTTTAATACGATAATTGAATATTGTCAACTTATTAATTAAAAAAACCGTCCCTTTATTTTTGGGTACGGTTTTTAAGATATTTAATTCTAGTCGCTTCTCCACCACGCAAATGCCGTTCTAAAAGATTTTTTTCCAAAACCTTTTGAACTTTTTTGTATAAGTCTAAATCGATTTTTTCAAGACGTTCGGAAACGTCTTTATGAACGGTTGATTTGCTGAAATGAAAAACTTTTGCAGTCGCCCTTACGGTTGCGCCCGTTTGGGCAATATACCGTCCTTCTTCAACAACCCTTTCGGTCAATTGGTCGTGCATAGCGTATTCCCCCTAAATATGGATAATACAACTTATGCCGATAAAACCTTTTTTATGTCGAATTTAGACTAATTATATCTTATCGATTAAATTTTGTGAATTTTTCATCATTAAAAGGTATAACACGGTCGTTACTACTAAAAGCAACACGGTTACCAATAAAACGTATTGGTTTGCCGTTAGTGAGTATAAAAAGGAGAAAAATCCTTGGTCAACGAACCCAACGGCGTATCCACCTGCGCCAAACAAAATCATCAGCAACATAGCAATTAAAACCATAAGCCCCACCGAACCACCTTGTTTTACGGGTTTTTGAACGTTAGTCCAATCCATAAGCGGAAGTTTTAGATTAAGATAAAGCCCTGTAATGCTAGCAAAAAGCGCAACCGTAATACCACAAAAAGCAATTAATAACACGCTTATAAATTGCATTTTAAACAAAATTCCAACCGCTACGGAAATTATAATATTAAGCGGAATATAAAAAATTAGGTTTATTATAAGTTTAGAGTTTAGTATTTGGCTTGCTTTAACTGGCAAGGTTTTAAGTTGCCAAAAGGTATTGCCTTCGATGGATATCGAACACGCCGTCGTGGGCGCCATACAAGTAAAGAACACCAAAAAAGCCGGCACAAAAAGCGACACGAAAGGCCCTAAAATACTTAGCACCTCTCCGTCCGTTTCCGACGCAAGGATAAAAAATGGAACTATGATTACGATAGAAACGAAAACACCGCCGATTGCGTTAACGATATAAATAGGACAAGTGAAAAGGCGTTTTAGGTCGTGTTTAACAAGCGCGCGTAGTGGCGAACTGCCCTTTATCTTGCGCATTTTAAATTTGGTTTTTGTTGCGCCCGATTTTATAAGAGAGTTTACTTTATGATAAGAAAGACTAACGAAAAGCACCACGAGAACGAAAGCGCCCACGTTAATTCCCACAAAGGCAAGCAAATACCAAACGTTATCCAACGCCCTATCGAGAATTGGTTTTATAAAATATATTTTATCCACTATTTGCATAACGAATAAAAAGTCGTCGGTAAAATACAAGGGCAGTACCGAAGCGATAACGAGAAGATAAAGTAAAGTCTTAAAAAGGTTTTTAAACCTTATCTTTGCAGTGATAATGGTAAACAACGCGCCAACCAAAGTGGCAACAGCAATTGGCAAAAATGGACAAACAAAAGCGCATAGCAAGTAGGAAACCACAATTGAAAAATTAAGGTTTTCTAGGTATAATTGTTCGGCAAAGATTGCGGGAATTACTATAAGCAAAGTTAAAATAATATCGCCAACCAAAGTTGCTAGTAACTTTGAAAACACTATTTGGTGTTTTTTTACGGGCATAGCGGCAAGCATATCGTAATCTTGCGCACCGTAAATTAAATTAGCCACCGAATAAAATGAAAATATAAAGGTTACGAGAGCAGCAACTACAATAAAAGTATGAACTACGCCGTTAATCTCTGTGCCAGTCATCGCCTGTTGAAACTTCATGCCCTCTATAAAAAGCATGGAGTAGAGAAAACTTAAACCCATAATCAACACGCCTAGTAAAACCATGCCGATAAGTTTACCTTTCTTGCCACCGTAAAGTTTTTTGTTGAGTCCGAAAAGCGATAAAAGGTTGACTTTAAAAAGAGTTAAAAACTTACTCATCTACTTTCTCCTTTGCAATCTCTAAGAAAATGCTTTCTAGGGATTTATCGCCAACGATTTCTTCCATATTACCTTGGGCAACTAGTTTACCTTTTTTGATGATACCTACCCTATCGCAAAGTTTTTCAGCAACTTCTAAAACGTGGGTGGAAAAGAATATGGAAGAACCAGAATCACAAAGTTCGCGCATAATTTGTTTTACGTTGTGGGCTGCAAGTGGGTCTAGTCCAACGAAAGGTTCGTCTAAAACCAAAAGTTTGGGTTTATGTATTAAGGCAGAAAGTAAAACTAATTTTTGTTTCATACCATGCGAATAGGTGGAAATCAAATTGCCTAAATCGTTTATAATCTCAAAACGAGTTGCGTAATCGGTAATAAGACTTTCACGAACGGAAGCTTCTACCCCGTAAATATCCCCCACGAAATTAAGGTATTGAATACCCGTTAAATAATCGTAAATATCGGGGTTATCGGGAATATATGCAGTAATACTTTTACAGTATATAGGGTTTTCTTTAACGGAAACGCCGTCGATAAGAATTTCGCCGTCTTCAAAGTTTAACGCCCCTACGATACACTTAATCGCAGTAGATTTACCCGCGCCGTTATGACCGATAAAACCAAACACTTCACCGGGTTTTATACTAAGGCTAAGTCGGTCTACGGCGTTGGTTTTTTTGTTGTATGATTTTGTTAAATTAATTATTTGAAGCATGTCGTTATCTCCAATACTTTTTTTCTAAAATTATTATACCCCTACTAAAAGTCAAAGTCAAGGACTTATAAGTTTACCTAAATAAAAAGCCAGAACTATTGGCTCTGGCTTTATGGTTTATATAGTTTTTTAAATCATTTTTTCCACGGTAATTTTAGAGTAAATTTCTTGATATTTATCGTAATAGAAAAGATTCGTTCCACTAGTGGTAACGGCTGCCGTTCCTGCGGCAACTGCCATTTTAAGCACTTCTTGAACGGGAAGTCCACGGGTAAATCCAACGCACGCCGCCGCCACCATGCTATCGCCTGCGCCTACGGCGGAGTTAACTGCAACCGAAGCGCTTTTACAGTAATAGGTGTTTTTGCCGTCGTTAAAAATAGCGCCGTCCGTTCCCATTGAAACCAACACGTTTTGAACGCCCATACCGATAAGTTTATTACCTAAATAAACTATATCTTTGGTAGTGTTCACGCTGGTATCAAAAAGTCTTTCAAGTTCTTTAAGGTTTGGTTTAACCATAAAGATTTGTCTTTTTGCCATTGCCGAAAGCATATTATCCTTTTCGGCGTCCACAACCACTTTAACGTGACTTGGAATACGTTCCACCATTTGACCGTAAAATTCAGAGTTAACGCCCTTTGGTAAACTTCCACTAATAACTGCAATCTCGCTTTCTTGGGAAAGATTTTCAATCTTATCTAAAAGTTCCACTTGTTTTGCAAGGGTAACTTGTTCGCCACGGTCGTTAATTTCGGTTAGCATAGAACGCTTGTCTATAATTTTATAGTTGGTTCTAGCGTTACCTTTATTATAAACGAAGTTATGGTTAACCCCTTCTCTATCTAAAACCTGTTCAAAAAGAGATTTGTGGTTATCGAACATAAAACCCGTGGTATAACACTTTTCGTTAAGTCTAGCCACACCGATTGCAACGTTTAGGGCTTTGCCCGAATAGGTTTCTAGTTTATTGTCAATTCTGTTTAGCATGCCCACGTTCAAACTGTCTAGTTCTATGGTACAATCGATACTAGGGTTTGGGCATATAGTTAATATCATTATTTACTCCTACCGACTAATTATTTTTTGCGTCGGCAATAATTTTTTCTTGTTCGCCGTAAGGCACTTCTTCGTAACGTAAGAACTCACCGCTGAAAGCGCCCCTACCTTGCGTCATACTGCGAAGGTCGGTTGCGTATTTAAGCATTTCAATAAGTGGAGCTTCGGCAGAAATTTCTTGCAAACCGTCCACGACTTCCATACCCAAAATTCTACCACGACGTTTGTTCATATCGCCAAGCACGTCGCCCGTGTAACTATCAGGCACGGTGATTTTATACGAATATACGGGTTCTAAAATAACCGGTTTAGCGTTTTTGCAAGCTTCTTCATAAGCAAGTTTAGCAGCAGAAATGAAAGCAACTTCTTTACTATCAACGGGATGATATTTACCGTCGGTTAACGTACACTTTAAGTTAACCATAGGATAACCTGCTAACACGCCCTTTTGGATAGCTTCTCTAAGTCCTTTTTCAACAGACGGAATAAATTGTTTTGGAACGGCACCGCCAACGACTGCGTCCACGAACTCAAAATACCCGTCGGCAGCACCCGGTTCAAAGGTAATGTTAACCACGCCGAACTGACCTGCGCCACCCGTTTGTTTTTTGTGTTTACCTTCCGCCTGAGCTTTTGCAGAAATAGTTTCCTTAAACGCAACTTTGGGATCGGAAAGCACTGCTTCACAACCGAATTTTGCTTTGAGCGCCTTGCATAAAACGTCTAGTTGGGTTTCGCCTTGTCCGCGAATAACCATTTCGCCCGTTTCTTTGTCTTTTTCCACCTTAAAGGTAAGGTCTTCCTCGGCAAGACGATTAAGTCCTTGGAACACCTTGTCTTCTTCCCCACTCTTAGCGGCGGTTATCGCCATAGTAAGAACGGGTTTTTTGAAAGGTATTGCGTCAAACTTAATTCTATGCGAATCGTCGCAAAGAGTATCGCCCGTGTTGGTTGCGTTAAGTTTGTTAACTGCGCCTATATCGCCTGCGCGTAGTTCGTTAACGGCTTCTTGTTTTTTGCCTTTCATTATATAAACGTTGTTAATACGTTCTTTTTCGCCCGTCGTTGCGTTATAAACGGTCATACCACTTTTAAGCACGCCGGTAAATACGCGTAGCATATTAAGTTTACCAACGAATGGGTCTGCAACCGTCTTAAATACTTGCGCGGAGAAAGGTTTTTCTTCGTCGCAAGCAATAAGCCCTTCTCTACTACCGTCAACTGCCTCGTAATGCACGGGTTTTCTTTCGTAAGGAGAAGGCATTATAGCCACTATCTCGTTAAGTAGATTGATAACTCCGTGGTTTTGGGTTGCCGAACCACCTAAAACGGGAATAGTATCGCCGTTTGCAACACCACGCTTAACGCCGACTATAAGGTCTTCGTTAGAAAGCCAGTTGTTAGCAAAGAATTTATCTAGTAAATCTTCCGAAGTTTCAGCAGCCGCTTCGGTAAGTTCTTCTTTAAATAACGCAAGTTCGTCGTGCATGTCTTGTGGAACGGGAATTTCTTCTCTACCACCGTTCATAAACTTGAACGCCTTGCCGGAAATAACCGAAACGTAACCTTTCATCTTGTTGTCAATTAATATAGGCGCGTGTACGGTAGCAATTTTTTTGCCGTAAAGTTTACGGAAGGCTTCTACCGTTTGAACGTAATCGGCGTTTTCTTTGTCTATTCCGTTTATAAACAATATAAGCGGAATTTTGTTTTTTAAGCAGTAGTTAATTGCCTTTTCGGCGCCAACCGAAACGCTTCCGCTAGCATCGGCAACCAAAACTGCCGCTCCTACTGCGCGAAGGGCACTTTCGAACTCCCCTTCAAAATCAAAAAATCCAGGAACGTCTATAATATTGATTTTATATCCTTCCCAATTAGTGTAAGCGCACGCTAAGGATATTGAACAACCCCTACTTAGTTCTTGGTCGTCAAAATCCATCACTGTATTTTTGTCGGTAACCTTGCCAAGCCTATCTATGGTTTTGCCGTTAAATAAAATCGCTTCTGCAAGCGAAGTCTTGCCCTCGCCACCATGTCCAATTATGGCAATATTCCTAATCTTTTCCGCATAAATCATGTCCATTAGTAAAGTCCCCCTTATTAAATAAAAAATCTTATCATATATCGCGGCTACTCCGCACGGTATTGACCGTGACTATATTATACCTTATTCTAGCCGTCATTTCAAGGGGGTTTTTTAAATTTTGCTGTTAGAATTCATCGGCATCTCCGTCACCGTCTCCACCGAACAACCTTTCTGCCGAAGGATACCTACCGTCGCACGAAGGAGGACAAGGTGGTGGACACGGTGGTGGACACGGTGGTGGACACGGTGGTGGGCAGTGCGGTGGCTTTGGTGGGCGTTTGTTAGGTTTGCCTTGCCCCACGTCTACGCTCGGACAAGAACTCTCGCTCCCACGAAGGTTAACTAGTATCACGTCCCCGCCGATTCTTAAAATTTTATTCTCCTCGATAAACACTTGCGACCTATCGAAAAGCCTAAACCCATAAACCTTTCTACCGGGAACGAATATTCCGGAGATAACCCCTTCCGGAAACCTAAATTTTATATCGGTAATTCTACCCAGACACTTTCCGTCGGCAACGTTAATCACGTCCCTACACTTTAATTGACTATAAGTTAATTCCATATATACTAAGGTATGCCAAAAATCTAGAAATAATTACCTTCTAATATAGTAAGAGACTATTTTCTTTTCCCAAATATAAAAAAAGCTATATTCTGCATTAAACAAAATATAGCGTTTTTATGTCATTGTTTTCTGTTAAATAATTCGTCAAGTGTTATATCATAAAAATCAGCGATTCTAATTATCGTCTCATAATCTGGGCGAACCTTACCGTTTTCGTATCTAGTATAATTTACTCTAGATATAGAAAGTTTAACAGCAAGTTCAGATTGCGTTAAATTATAAGACGTCCTTAACTCTTTTAACTTTTTCCCTAAATCCATTGCTATAATTTTCCCTAAAAAACTATTGTGTTATCAGTTGACATTGTACAATATATGTACTATAATAAGTAAAAATGTACACATTATGTACAATGGAGGAAAAACGAATGAAAAAATTTATAACAATCTTAACGGCAACTTTATTAGTTCTATCATCAATAGTTTTCAACGCTTGTTCACAATCTAACAAGACTTTTTGTGAAATTGTTTCGGAAATAGTAGGCGAACAAGTGTTAACCCCGAACGACGCTCCGATCTATTTTACTATTGGCGATGACGATAGTTACTGTGAAATTGACACAAACCCTTTTGACATTGACGATTATAGTTCAAGTTTAGCAATAGACTATATCGCAAAAATGAACAAGGCTCTTGGTTTGCCAGACTATTTGTACAACGATATGTTGCATACTAGTTATTCCCAAGGAAAACAGGAAGAAACTTTTGAGAAATTTAAAGTAAAATATTATTATCACCCAGACAAAGGATTAAACATAAGTTATTATAGAATCTAATAACTAAAGATTAATACAATAAAGGGAAGTAATTCTTCCCTTTATTTTTTCTAAAATCAAGAAATATATTTCTAATTGTCGACATTATTTATATACTCACGTATAAATTGCCATTTACTTTCACATTCCCTACCTAAATTGATTTACTCAGCCCCACTGTTTTTTTATTTACTTTAAGAAATATATTTCTATTATCAAATATTATAGTAGGAAAGATATTTCTTTGTCAAGCAATATTAGAAAAATAATTCTATATTATATAGGGAAAACTAAAATATATTTCTATTTAACGCTATACGAAAATTGTGCAAAAGGGATTGTAAAAATATAAAACATTACAATAAATATAAAGCATTACAAAAAATATAAGGTATCGCAAAAATATAAGGCAGTACAAAAAATATAAAGCACTACAAAAAATATGTGGTATTACAAAAAACATAAAGCATTATAAAAAATATGTGGTTGCCTTATTAAAAGCTTTTGCAAGGGGACAATAAAAAGTGTGGTGGAAGATAGTATTAGGGGTGCGATTATGAAAAGTATGATAAGATTAAAGGAATTGAGATGCGAAAACAAACTTTCACAAACGTCGTTAGCAAATAAGATTGGCAGTAGCCAAAAAGCCGTTGATTATTGGGAAAAGGGCAAAGCCCAACCAACGCTTGGTTTTTTAATGCAAATGGCAGACGTTTTACACTGCTCTATCGACTATCTTTGTGGACGAGAGGACGATTACGGGGTAATTAACCTTGACAGCAATCTATCTAACGAAGAACAAATTCTTTTTAGTTTATTTAGAAGATGCACAAAAGAACAAAGAAATGAAATTATTGAGTTTGCAAAATTTAAGAATAAAGACAACTAGAAAAAACCACCAGACGTTCTGGTGGTTTTTATTTGCCAAAAAGTTTTAGGCAGAATCCTTTTACAAATTAACGCCCCGTCAAATATATAATTAGTGATTTAATAAAAAAACAACGCCAACTAGCGTTGTTTTTTTGGTTAGATTCTTATTGCGTGTTTAAGTTCTTTTAAGGCAGTTTTTTCTAGACGGCTTACTTGGGCTTGGGATATGCCTATCTCTTCGCTAATTTCCGTTTGAGTTTTGCCTTCGTAGTAACGAGAGTATATTATTTGTTTTTCCCTTTGGTCAAGACCGGAAAGCGCAGTGTCTAGCGCAACGTATTCCGTCCAATTTTCGTCGGTATTTTTTTGGTCGCCTAGTTGGTCCATAAGCATAAGCGTATCGTCCTTGCCGGTAAACACCGGTTCGTAAAGGGAAACGGTATCCGAAATTGCGTCTAAGGCAAAGCAAACGTCGGTTACGGCAACTTGCATACGCTCGGCAACCATTTCCATAGTTGGCTCGATAGATTGTTTTTCTAGTTCGGAACGGGTTTGCAAGGCTTTATACGCAGTATCTCTAATGCTTCTTGGAATTCTTAGCGAATTTCCGTCACGCAAAAAGCGTTTAATTTCGCCGATAATCATCGGCACGGCGTAGGTAGAAAACTTCACCCCGAATTTCAAATCGAAGTTATCGATGGCTTTAATTAATCCAATGCACCCTGCTTGAAAAACGTCGTCTTGATTGGCTTTCTTTGCCCAAAAACGTTTGATAATAGAAAGAACTAGGCGCATATTGGCAACTACTAGTTGGCTTCTTGCGTAGTCGTCGCCTTCTTTGGTGCTTTTAATTAGTTGGGTAGTTTGCTCGTCGTTAAGTCTAGGGAGCGAAGAAGTATCCACCCCGCAAATAAAAACTTTACTGTTCATAACACCTCCTATGTATAAAAAACGGAGAGTGAAAATAATTATGGGCATAAAAAAAGTTTTTATACAAAAATAATAAAGGGCGAGAAAATCTCGCCCTAAATAATCATTAGATAATTAACTTATTGAGAAAGTGCAATACACGTCGCCGGTAACCTTTATATAATATTTTGCATTTCTGCTTGGTTTGAAGGTTACCTTTTGACTGCCTTGACTTGTATTATCACGAGTGGTAACTAAATTGCCGTTGCTATCATAAACGTAAACGACTGCCTTTTCGCTATTATTAATAGTAACGCTTAAATTACTTGTCGAAGAACTATCATAATAATAGTAAGTTTCGTCGGTTTCGTTATGCGTTTCAACGGGCATATCGAAATCAAGTTTAGTATAAATAGCATTATCAAAACTCGTGCCGAACTTACCCTTTTCCCAAGAAGTGGTATCAAAAGCATTACCCAACGCCAAGCCCGTATATGGGTTATTGTACCTTGCAGATTTCGCCCTGCCCACTTCGGTGGAAACCGCCTCCCAAACGCCATCGGAATTTCTTTGAAGGGTTGTTTTATAAACTGGATAAATAAACGTTCCAACAGGAATTTCCGGACTCCATCCGTCGCCCAAGTTAACGCTAGTGCTATATAAATAATAGGTATCGTCAGAACCGTCTGGGAATTTAAGTATAAATTCAACCTTGTTAGAGCCGCTTGAAAGATTGAAAAGTTCGTTAATCCTATCAGACTGCCACAAGTCCATACTACCAAGTTGGTTAGCGTCACGATAACTAATATTTTTACGATTTTCAATTTCTTGAACAAGATAAGAGTTAGGCGTGTTAAGACCAACGTTTTGAACGTTGCTGCCCGAAACGTAAGTTCCCGTCAACACGTTTTCAATAAGAATTTTATGGTTGTTACCAAATTCGCTTTGGTTTGGCAACTCGTCTGCACCTTCCCAAGGCAAAACGACAACCTTTATGTCAAGACCGATATCGGCTGAAAGCGCTTCGTTATATCTCCATTCGGCAGCAACCGAAGTGGTCAAAACGCCAAAGATAACGACGATTAAAGCAACTAAAACGTAAACAAAATATTTTGTCTTACTCATATCAGTCGCCTCCTTTTGAGCCGACGTCGTCATTATTAGCAAACCTCTTTTTTTCGTATAATTCAATTGCCCTGCTGTCAAGTTGGTTTTTGCCAACAAGGAAAATTACACGTTCTTTTTCTTTTTTAAGCAAGCAATTATCTGCAATTGGCATTAAAATCATGCTTATCACTAAAAGGATAAGACAAATTATGCCTGCAGGAGATTGAGCAAAATAAACGAAACTGCCAACGTTTGGCATTCTTTGTCCACGATAAATACTTCTCATTTGAGAATATCTAACGGGGAAAGAGTCGGGATAGTGAACGGCATCGCCTTGCAAAAGGAAATGGCGTTCGTTAGGGTGATTTTCGTTGGGTTCTTCTATACCAACGATACGGTGAATCAAAAGCGCACCACTAATATGTTCGTATACGACGATATCGAACAATTTCAAATCTTCTTCTTTGGGGAGTTCGTGCAAGATAACCACGTCAAACATTTGAAGTTGGTCGTCTAGATTATTCTTAAACAAATAGGTGTTTTTCTCGTATTTTTCAGACATCGAAGTAGATGCAATAACCTTGATGGCAGGTATACTTTTTACCCTATTATCTCCCCTACAACTAGAAATACCAGCAACAACGAGAAGTATACACAAAAAGACGCACAAAAGAATTGAAACAACTTTTTTGATTATTTCAATAATTTTATTCGTCTTGGTAGATTCTTTATTAAGTTTTTGCAATACTTTCTCTTTAATCTGTGCGTCTTCTAATCCGTTTGAAATTAGCGCTGCCTTTTGTTTTCCAATATATACAATCATAAAAGAAAACAAACCGGTCAAAGCAATAAACACGATTAGGCATAGAAAAAACGAGTATAACTGAAACCCACCCATAAGGTATTTCCTTAGTCTTTTTTAATTGCCATTTACAAAAAGACTTAAACAGCGCAAAGAAAAATTGCGCTGTTTTAACGTCTTAAATGTATTAATTTTTTATTTACTTATTTATTAAGCTGGAACTTCGCTGATAGTAATAGCGATAGTATAATCCTTTAATACGGTATGGAAAGCGTCGTTTTCTGCTTTGGTTGCAAGTCTAACGTCACAAAGTTCAACACAACCAAGAATTTGTGCAACGGTTAAGGTTGCAGTCTTAGAAGGACCAGTTGGAGTTAGATCTACGGTGTTTGCATCTTTGTGAGCAATCGGAACAACGTCGTTATATTTAAGGTTGTTTGTAGACTTAACAACGATAGTAGCAATCATCTTAACACCGTTCGCGGTAGTAGTAGCGTCTGCACCTGCGTTAGGGGTGAAGGTAATAGCAAATTCACCAGTACCGGTTAATTTGGTGTGATAGTCACCTGCATCGTCAACCAAGAAAGCAACGTTGCTTGGGGTTGCAGAGATAGTACCCTTGCTTCCTTCAGTGTTAACTTGTGCCATGTTGATTTCACGGGTGATTTCAACGGATGCAGCAGAGCCTTGAGAGTAGTTCCACGCTGCGTATACGCCACCGATAGTAACGATTAAAGCAAGCGCGATAAGTAAACTAAGTTTTTTCATAATATTTCTCCTATTAAAAAAAAAATATTACAAATATAACATCCATTTTTTTATTTGTCAACAATTTTTTAATAAAAAAAAGAGTGCTATCTAGCACCCTTTTTAGGCGTTTTTATAATTAGTTGTCAGAAGGCTCTAATTCTTCTGCTTCTTCGGCGAATTCTTCTTCCTCTAATGCCTTGCAAAACTCTTCGAACACTGCGTCTAAAACGGCTTCGTCTTCTACGGGTAGAAGTTCAGCGTTTTCGTCGTCGCCTTCGGCAAGTTCAAAAATAATAAGGTCGTCGTCTTCAATACCTTCAACTTGTTCAGCAGGCTCGAAAGCAGAGTACGCTTTGCCTTGGTATTCGATAGTTCCAACGAAATAAAACTTATATTTTTTTCCGTCGTCGGTAGTAAGTTCAACAATTCCTTCGTCTTCAAAAGTACCGCAATCGCACACGCCACCGTTATCGGTATGGTCGCAACCGCAAGCACATTTCTTTTCTTTTTCGCTCATAATAAATCTCCTTTTAAGGTTATTTTTTTATTTGGTTAAGATATCCTTGCAAAATAGTTGCCGCGGCAAGCGCGTCTACGTAAGACTTTCTCTCTTGCCGAGATTTGCCCTGCTCTATCAAAACTTCCTCCGCCTCCACCGTAGAACAACGTTCATCCACACAAACGATATTAACGGCAAGTTTCTCTTTAAGCCTTTCTATAAAAAACTGCGCCTTTTTAGTTTGTTCTGAGGGAGTGCCGTCAAAATTAACCGGAAGTCCACAAACCAAACAAGTGACGCACTTTTCCTTAACCAACCCTTCTATTGCGCCAAGGTCGGTTTTTAGATTTTTTCTATGATAGGTTTGCACTGGTAAAGAATAACTGTTAAAAGGGTCCGAAACGGCAACGCCGATTCTTTTATCCCCAATATCCAAACATAAATATCTTTCCACGTAAATATTGTATCACACAACCCAAAAAAACGCAAGGCTATTAATAGAAAAATAGGTGGCTATTTGCCACCTATTGAATATTAGTAATAATAATCACGTATATAGTCGCTCAACAAACAGTCCGTGCAACTAACCGATATAATAACAATCACAACCGAAACTATAAAAACTACTACGAACGTTTTCGTCCAGCCACTTAAAAAAGTTTTTCTTTCGTAACTTTCAGACGGATATAAAAGCAAACCAATAATTAAACCAAGTATTCCTAAAAAGAAACTTAATAACACGCCAACCGTCGTTTTGTCTTCTCCGTATTTAGTTGACGGTCTACTAGTTTCAGGCTCTTTGCTACTTTGAGTCTCGTATCCTAATTCACACCCACAATTCTTGCAAAATTTTGCATCGTCTGGATTATACTTGCCACAATTTTTGCATACCATATAACTTTTCTCCTCTTTTTGCTATTTTGTAACAATATGTTACATAAAGCATTGTAACAAAATGTTAAAATTTAGTCAAGGGTTTTTATGAAAGGTTTAAAAGAAATAAGAAAAAGCAAAAAACTAACTCAACAAAAGGTTGCACTCGATTTAAATGTTACGAGGGAGTGTCTTTCCTATTATGAAAACGGGAAAAGGCAACCTTCCTTAGAACTTTTGGTGCTTATGAGTAAATATTTTAACGTTTCGATTGATTATTTGATTACGGGTAAAGATTTTATAAAAAAATAAAGCAAGGATTTTTCCTTGCTTTTTTTATTTTGTTTGGGTGGATTTTTTAGGTTTTGCCATTTGCGAAACCTTTTTAGAAACTTCGGTTTGACCGTCTTTAATCATTTGGCGAGCCTTTGCCGAGTTGGTGGTTATAATAGCGCCACCAAGCATGCCTAAAATCACGCCCATAAAAAACTTGTCGTTCATAACTTCCCCCTAGCCGTATTATGCGTAGAGAAAAAATTTTTATACGATAAGGACAATCTAAATTGAATATCTTTTTTATTTTTGTTTAGAGCGATAGTCTTCTATTGCCTTTTGTATGGCTTCTTCGGCTAAAACAGAACAATGCAGTTTTTGCGCGGGCAAACCACCAAGCACTTCAACAACCTTTTTGTTGGTTATCTTTAAGGCTTCGTCTACCGAAAGACCTTTAATCATTTCGGTTGCAGTGGAACTGGTTGCAATTGCAGCCGCACAACCAAAAGTTTTGAATTTTGCGTCTACTATAATATCGTTTTCTATTTTAAGAGATATTTGCATTATATCCCCACAACTTGCGTTACCCACCGTGCCAACGCCAGACGGGTTTTCTATTTCACCAACGTTTTTAGGGTTACGGAATACTTCCATTACGCTTTCGTTATACATTTTTAATTTCTCCTTTTGCATTGAATAACGGGGACATTTCCCTCAATCTATTAACTTCATATTTTATAACGTTAACGGCATAATCAACTTGTTCTACCGTGTTGTGTTTGCCGAAAGAAAACCTTATAGAGCCGTGCGCCAACGCTTCTTCTACGCCGAGCGCCAAAAGAACGTGCGAAGGCTCTAACGAACCGGACGAACACGCAGAGCCCGACGAAACGGCAATTCCTTCTAAGTCTAAACTAAACAAGATAGACTCCCCTTCGATAAACTCAAAGGAAAAATCTGCGTTTGCAGGCAACCTTTTATCTCCCGTTGCGCCGTTTAATTTAACGTAAGGGATTTCATTTAATATTCTTGATATAAATCTATCCCTAAGCATAGTTACGTGGGCGTTGTTTTGCTCTCTATTTTCCATAGCGATACGGAAAGCCTCTGCAAAACCAACCACTCCCGCAACGTTGGTAGTTCCGCCACGCTTGGTGCGTTCTTGATGCCCACCCGAGATAAGATTTTTTATTCTCAATCCGTTTTTAATATACAAAGCGCCAACGCCTTTCGGTCCGTAAATCTTGTGCGAACTCATACTCATCATATCGACGTCTAGTTCTTTTACGTTAATATCCAAAACGCCTGCCGCTTGAACTGCGTCAGTAAACATAATTGCGTTGTGTTCGTGGGCGATTTTAGCAATTTCTTTTATAGGTTCTATCGTGCCGACTTCGTTATTAGCCATCATACAACCAACGAAAATCGTTTGGTCGGTTACTATGCTTTTAAGGTGCTCTAAATCAACCACCCCAAACTCGTCCACCTTCATATAATCAACCACGAACCCTTCTTTAACAAGTTCTTTTGCAGTGGAAAGCATTGCCGCATGCTCGATTGGGCTTATAACTATATGCTTACCCTTTTTTCTATCCGAATAAGCACCCCCGCGAAGCGCCCAGTTATCAGCTTCCGTGCCACCCGAAGTAAAATATAATTCGCTTGGCTTACAACCGATAAAACTTGCAATATCGTCCCTTGCTTTATCCACTGCCGAAACGGCTTGCCTGCCAAAAACGTGTTGACTGTTGGCGTTGCCGTAAACTTGGGTAAAGTAAGGTAACATTTTTTCTAAAACGGCTGGATCTACCGGCGTGGTCGCCGCGTGATCGAAATAAATAGGCTTTTTAATCATAGCGTTCTCCGTTAATGTAATTCTCCATTAATCATTTGTTGCAAGGTCATATCGTCGAGAATTTGGTTTATGCCGTCGTAAAGGCGTTTCCACACCCCACTCGACGGACAGCATTTGCATTTTGCGTCTTCTTTTACGCATTCTATAATTTCCATATCGTCTTCTAGCGCGCGAACTATTTCGCCAATAGTGATTTGTTCGGGCGAACGAGCAAGAGTATACCCACCGTTAGCGCCACGTGTTGCCGAAACGATATTCCTTGCCGATAACATGCGCATAATCTTTTCCAAATACTTGCCGGAAACTTGTATGTAATTTTCTAGCGTGCTTGCCGAAACGTGCGTTTTTTGGTAGTTAATCCCCAAAAAATGACAAGCCTTTATTCCGTATTTGGTTTTGGAAGACAATTTCATACCTTTCTCCAATTGCAACCTTTTTGGTTGCAATTATATTTTAATATAATATTAGTCTTATGTCAACAAAAAATACGCCGTGAAAAATATTTTTCACGGCGTGTTGGTTTAACAGTTTACGTTAATCGGTAATATGCTTGGTTTGTTCAAGCACGCATTTAATGTGTTTTGCGGCAATATCCATTTGTTCTTGGGTGTGGGTTGCCATATAACTAGTTCTAAGCAAGCTTTTTCCTACGGGAACTGCAGGTGAAATGGTGGAATTTACGTAAACGCCACGTTCAAAAAGCATTTTACAAGCAGTAAAAGTGCGTAGATTAGTGTAAGTATATATAGGTATAATGGGGGTTTGGTCGTTTTCTATAAGGTCAACGCCTTGTTTTTTAAGCGCAGAACGCATATAGTTGCTTATGTTTTTAAGATCCACAACGCGATTTGGTTCTCTTTTTAATATTTCTAGCGCCTTTCTTGCGCAAGCAACGCTTGCGGGGGTTATGCTAGCCGAAAAAATAAAGGGACGGGAATTATGTCTTACGTATTCGCATACTCGTTTGCTTGCAGCCATATATCCGCCAAGACTTGCTAGGGATTTAGAGAAAGTGCCCATATAAATATCAACTTCCTTTTCAAGTCCGAAGTGTTCTGCCGTACCGCGTCCGTGTTCACCCAAAACGCCTAGCGCGTGCGCGTCGTCAACCATCACCCTTGCACCGTACTTTTTGGCAAGTTCAACGATTTTTGGTAGTTTACAAATATCTCCACCCATACTAAACACGCCGTCGGTTACGATAAGTATGCCCGCCGTGTCGGGAACGGATTTTAATTGGCGTTCCAAGTCTTCCATATCAGAGTGGTTATAACGCAAGGTTTTGCCAAAAGAAAGTCTGCACCCGTCGTAAATGCTGGCGTGGTTTTCCTTGTCCGAAATGATAT
The DNA here is from genome assembly GCA_017399945.1 of Clostridia bacterium. Classification (GTDB taxonomy): domain Bacteria; phylum Bacillota; class Clostridia; order Christensenellales; family Borkfalkiaceae; genus UBA1259. The sequence continues at coordinate 38,758 of JAFQAQ010000009.1, read as the reverse complement.
AATCAGTTCTTCCAACGAGCGCGCTTATAATACCCAAATTACTTTGAAAGCCGGTGGAAAAGGTCACAACGTCTTCCTTGCATAAAAATTCGGCAAGTTCTTTTTCTAGTTGAACGTGGGTGGTAAGCGTTCCGTTAAGAAACCTGCTGCCCGAACAGCCCGAACCAAACTGCTCTATCGCCTTTACGCCCGCTTCGATAACTTCCGGATGAGAAGTAAGACCTAAATAGTTGTTAGAGCCTATCATTATAATATCCTTGCCTTCCATAACTACTTGTGGGTTTTGCTTGGTTTCTAGTTTATGAAAGTAAGGGTAAACGTCCGCCTTTTTTAATTGTTCAACGGCGTCGTATTCCATACATTTTTTAAATAAATCCATATAATATTCTTCCCTTTTAATTAGTGCTATTTACTCGCTCTTAAAAAATATTATACAACATCGCCTTTAAAAACACAATTAATTTTTTATTAATACCCGATTTTACTGAACGAAGGAGTTTGGGTTTCCGTATAAAATGGAATTTAGCCTTATGTTTTCAGCTTGCAAAAAACTAACCCTTGCGCGAAGGTATTCGTTTTCCTTTCTAACCTTTTCGCTAACCCTTCCCACCAGAGAATTTATCTCTCTTTTAAGTTTATAAAGAGAAGTTTCGGGGATAATATCGGTTATTTTGGTCTTTTTGTCGTCAGCGCCCATTCGCAAGGTGAATTCTTTTACTTTTTGGGGTTTTAGCGCGCACAAACTGCGATATTTGTTTTGATAGCGAAGGGCAAGGGTAGAATCGCCGTTTGCAAGTTCTAAAACGGCGTGACGCACAGAACTCCCAGACGCCGTTTTAGATAAAACGTTTTCTAACAGCCAATCTTCCTGTTCGGCAGAAAAGGCTTTTATTTTGACGGCTTTTGGGGGACTTTTCTTAAAATAAGTATTGCAAAACTCCTTGTCTTTTTCACATAGTTTAACTAGCGCGTAATAAAGATTTCTTACCGTGCCACGCGCTTTACCCGTCTTTGCCGAATACTCGTTAAACAACTCGTTAAGCGAAGTTTGTGGGTTTAAGCTAAGATACTCTGCTAGACTTCTTAGGTCGTTAATTCTAAATCCGTAAAATTTTTCCATATAAACTCCTTAAAATTTCGTTTACAGGATTTTTGACATAATAATCTTAAAATATACATACCATCTTATAAATGCTTTATTATTTTTGCGCCGACAAGACGAGCGCGCTTAAAATCGACGGTGAGTTTTTGGGTATAATCTCGCCAACCCCCACTTGTTTTCCCAAAACAAAAATGGATAGTTTTATAGAGTTTTGTCCACTAGACGGGCAAAACTTTCCCGTTTGTTTTGTTTTAAACGACCAAATTTTGCAAAACCCACCCGAAAATTTGACCGTGGTAACTAGCCTAAACGCAGTTATCGTTTACTTTCGGTTACCCAATTTAATAAACCATCTTGGCGTCATAAACCAACGAAACTTTAACCGTGCTAGCGTAACCGTTTATACGGATAACGGATACAAACTTTCCTTGCAAACTCCAAACGATTTTTATTGCGAGCAACTTGATTTTAAGGTGGATAGTTGCGAGTTTACACCTCTTTTTAACGACAATCTTTTGCTTATAACCTACAACCAATCGCCCGTATTTTACGGGGTGTATAAACTAGAAGGTAGTATCACAAAATTTTTGGGTGGAAACGCAGAGCGCATAACCACTAACCCTTTTCGCGTGCAACAAAACTTTTTTGATATTGCTAATCACCAAGTCACCACCGAATACGAGTATTTTGGTGGCGAACTTAAAACCAAAAACAAAACCGTTTGCGTTAAAGATGAGTTTAACGTAGACCAACTCCCACAAGAAATTTTACCTTTTGCTTTTGCCGAAGAACTTTTGGTGGGTGGAAACGTAGATAAATTTTTAGCCGATAACGTTATTAAAAACAAGGATAAACTAAACGGATATTTGGGGAATTTTATCGGAACGTGTCCCCTACCACCGTTTGCCGACGGAGTTGGGCTTATATATAAAAAAAATAAAAATCTTTATAGTATAAAAAGATTATCTATAACCTTTTTAGATAGAAAAATAACTAATTTAACCTTAGAATAAACCTGTTTAATCATAAAAAATCCCCCTAAACTTTCGTTTAGGGGGATTGTATTATATTTTATAAACTAAGCGATTTTTGCTGATTTTATCATAGCGCCACAACTGCCGTTTGCGTTGTTTGCAACTTGTATGGTGTATTGGTTATAACATTCAAGTTGACCGATTTCTGCTTGGAAAATACCAAGTGCTTCAACTTGGTCGCCAGAAAGCGAATCAAAGTATTCTTTGGTTACACAGTGATAGGTAAGACCGTGATTTTGGTCTACTTTGTTTTCGTCGTATTCACCGGTAAAATAAATAACGTATTGGGTGTAGTTCTTTTGAGCTGCAAAAATATCTTCTATTGCGGCAAAAGCTTCGGTAGTAGATTCGTCGTCCATATCCATAACCCCGAATACACAGAAGAAACCGTTATAAGTAGAATCGGTTGCAGTTGGCATATACCAAGTTGCTCTACCGGTATTTAATCCACCGGAAACGTTAAACTTGTTGTTACCACTGTTGTTAGAACCAACCTTTTTCCAAGTACGCCATAAACCAACGTAACCTTTTGAGTTAACAAGGTCCGAACCAACCGTACCGCCGGCTTCAAATTCACCGTCTAGTTGGGGTTTAATATCGTTTTGAACGATGTTGGTACTTCCGTCTTCACCGGTAACTATTTCGGTTGCGCCGCCAGATAGCACCAAGTCACCCATCATAATTTGTTTGTAGCCTTCTATTCTATATAAAAGAGCGCCGTCGTAATATCCGTCTTTTACATAAGAAAGCATCTTTTCAACCGTTTTGGGTGCTAAATGTCCGTAAAAATCAATGGACATTTCAACGTCTTCCGCTTCGTAATATTCGCTGTCCGAATAATCGTAAAGGTTTAAATTAAGTGAAACCGTCGTAATGTCTTCGCCACAGCCTGCAAAAGACAAGCAAGCAACCACCAACATGATTGTAGCAACGAAATTAACTAAGGTTTTGAAAAATCTTTTCATTTATATACTCCAATAAATAATCAATTACTCGTATATTTTACAAGTATTTTTCCAACTTGTCAATAAAAGAGAATACTTTTTTGCCTTTTTCGGTTTGGATAGTGGGTTTTTTAGCAAAAACCGACCTATCTTCCGAATTTTTTGTAAAGCATTGCAAGCATTTCTTCCTTAGACTGAGTTTTTGCGCCGTTGTTATCTCTGCCTTTTTGGTGTTCTTTGTGCGATTGTTTTCTTTCCCTATCCGTTCTTTGATTGGTTACGGCTATACCGTGTGGAAGGTCGGCAGTTTTCATCGTTAATGAAATTTTCTTTTTAACCGTATCCACGCCAAGAACTTTTACTTTTACCACGTCGCCTACTTTTAGAACGTCCGACGGGTGTTTTACGTAGTTATCGGAAATTTGCGATATGTGAACTAATCCGTCTTGGTGAACGCCGATATCAACGAACACGCCAAAGTCGATAACGTTTCTTACCGTGCCGCTGATTTCCATACCTTCTTTAAGGTCGGACAAATCCAAAAGGTCGCTTCTTAAAATTGGTTTTGGCAAACTGTCACGGATATCTCTGCCCGGTTTAACTAGTTCTGCAACCACGTCTTTAAGGGTGGGAACACCCAAATCACAATTACTTGCAACCTTTTCCCAACCAACGTTTTCTATTTTTTCTTTAATATCTTTAACGTTGCCGTTAGCCACGTCGGTTAATGAATATCCAAGGAAATCAAGCAATTTTTCTACTGCTTTATAAGATTCGGGGTGAACGCCCGTGTTATCTAAAATTTCTCCACCTTGTATACGCAGAAACCCAGCGCACTGCAAAAAGGCCTTTTCTCCAAGTTTTTTAACTTGCATAAGTTCAGCCCTATTCTTAAAGGGTTTGGTCTTTCTATATTCAACTATGTTTTTAGCGATACCACCGTTAAGTCCCGCAACGTAAGAAAGCAAACTTGCGCTTGCCGTGTTAAGGTCAACGCCAACGCTGTTAACGCAATCTTCAACGACGCCACCCAAAACTTCTTCCAAACGTTTTTCGGGCATGTCGTGTTGGTATTGTCCAACGCCAATCGACTTTACGTCTATTTTAATAAGTTCTGCCAAGGGGTCTAAAAGTCTTCTTGCGATAGACACTGCGCTTCTTTGCGTAACGTCAAAATCAGGGAATTCTTCTGCGCCTAGTTTACTTGCGCTATAAACGGAAGCGCCCGCTTCGTTTACCACTGCGTAACTTACGGGAACGGACAAATCTTTAATTAAATCGGCAACGAAAATTTCCGATTCTTTACTTGCCGTGCCGTTACCGATAGATATAACTTGAACGCCGTGTTTAAGTATAAGTTTAGTTAGAATTTGTTTTGCTTCTTCGGTTTTGTTTTGTGGTGGAGTGGGATAGATAACCGTGGTATCTAAAACGTTACCTTCTGCGTCAATAACGGCAATTTTGCAACCCGTTCTATACGCAGGGTCAAGTCCCATTATAATTTTACCTTTAAGTGGTGGTTGAAGAAGTAACGGACGAAGGTTAACTTCAAACATTTTTATCGCTTGTTCGCTAGCCTTTTCGGTGAGTTCACTGCGAACTTCCCTTTCAATCGATGGGAAAATAAGTCTATTAAACGCATCTTTACAAGCGTCTGAAACTAAATTAGAACACTCGTTGTTATCGGTAACGTATGCGTTAACGATTTCTTGAACGAAACTATCCACGTCTACTGCAAGACTAACTTTTAAGCACTCTTCCTTTTCGCCACGGTTAATAGCCAAAATTCTGTGCGACGGTATAAGACTTATCTTTTCGCTATGGTCTTTATACATATCGTAAGTCTTTGCGTTTTCGTTTTCTAAAAGCTTGCACTCAACCATACCCGTATCGGTAAGTTTTTTACGCAAAACCTTTCTTAAATTAGCGTCGTCCGAAACGCGTTCGGCAATAATATCCAACGCGCCGGCAATTGCGCTCTCGTTATCGGCAACGCCCTTTTCTTCGGATATATACTCGCTTGCAATTTTTGAAATATCTTGCGTTTTTTGTTCTAGAATAATATCGGCAAGTGGAGATAACCCCCTTTCGATAGCAACCGACGCGCGAGTTTTACGTTTTTGTTTGAAAGGACGATAAACGTCTTCTGCTTCGGTAAGCGTTTCGCAAGAAGCAAGCGCAACCATAATCTCGTCGGTCATTTTGCCTTGTTCGGTTATAGAATCGGCAATCTCTTGCTTTCTTTGGTCAAGATTTCTTAAATATTTAAGCCTGTCGAAAAATTCTCTTAACACTTGGTCGTCGCAAGAGCCGGTCATTTCCTTACGATATCTTGCTATAAACGGAATAGTGTTACCTTCGTCTATAAGCGAGATAATGTTTGCCGAATGGTCGGCACGAATGTTAAATTGTTTTGCAAGTTTAGCTGAATAGTCCATACGATTATTTTGTCTTTCCTTTTCTTTTTCTTATCTCTTTAACTATCTTTTCGTACCCGTTGTCTTGTGGGATATAATAAACCCTATCTTTAAGACTGTCGGGAAGATATTGTTGTTCGACGTACCCACCGTAGTTATGTGGATATTTATATTGTTTTGCAAGAGTTTTATCTTGCTCGCTACCGTAAACTGCGTTTTTAACCCACGGAGGAACGGTGTCGTCTTTTACGTTAACCGCGTCCTCGCCCGCGCTATCCATAGCCATTACAACCGAATTAGATTTTTCGGCTTCACAAACGTAAATTATTGCTTGGGAAAGGGGAAGTAATCCCTCTGGAAGCCCCATTTTTTCAAAAGCAAGCATAGCGCTAGTTGCAACCACCAAAGCGTTGGGGTCTGCCATACCCACGTCTTCTGCCGAGTGGGCTATTACCCTTCTTGCTAAAAGCAAGGGATCGCAACCACCTTTAACTAATCGTTGCATATAATAAAGGGCGGCGTTAGCGTCGCTTCCACGCAAGGACTTGCAAAACGCCGATAACATATCGTAATACATTTGCTCGTCGAAAGATAAGGCTTTTTGCTGTATTGACTGCTCGGCGTCTTTTAAGGTTACCAAAATGCTTCCGTCAGGTTGTGGGTTAGTGGTTAACACGGCAAGTTCAAGCGCGTTATAAGCAACCCTAAGATCGCCCGCGGCAACGTTTGCAATATGTTCTAGCGCGTCGGATTCAACTTTAACCGAATAGTTTCCTAGCCCGTTAGTTTTATCGTTCAATGCGCGAACTAACGCGCCTTTAACGTTTTCTACCGACAAGCGTTTAAGTTCAAACACCCTACACCTAGAAACGATTGCAGGCGTCATAGACGCAAAGGGGTTTTCGGTAGTAGAACCTATAAAAATAATATCCCCGTTTTCAATTGCAGGTAACAAACTATCGCTTTGAGTTTTGCTAAAACGATGGCACTCGTCTAGTAAAAGATAGGTTTTTTTGCCGTATAGTTTAAGGTTGGTTTTTGCTTCTTCAACCACCCTTTTAACGTCGGCAACGCCCGAAGATACTGCGTTTAGTTTAACGAAGTTGCCGTCCGTACCACAAGCAATAACGTTGGCGAGCGTAGTCTTGCCACAACCGGGTGGCCCCCAAAAAATACAACTGCCCAGCCTATCTAGTTTTATTGCACGGCGAAGAAGTGAACTTTCAGACACTATATGCTCTTGCCCGATAAAATCGGAAAGAGTTTTTGCGCGCATTCTTTCGGCAAGTGGAGCGTTGCTCTTTGCCGTAGACGCTAAATCAAATAAATCCATAAAAATATTTTAGCATATTCACCGTGTTTTTTCAAGTTCTGTTTAATAATTTATGCCCTTATAACCACGTTTTTTAAACAAAAAAATCGCCTGCATATTTTAATAAATACAAGCGAAGGTTTTTAAGTTAAGTTATATTTTATAAAGGCTAGTTTTTGCCAAAACTTTTTAGCACTATATCCACGCATTCGTCGGGAACTAAACCTTTTATACTTTGACCTTTTAGAATGTTTTCTCTAACCAAAGTAGAACTTATATTTTTATGTTTATCGTCGGCGAAAAGGTACTCGGTTTTTATAAAAGGATAAAGTTCTTTATTTTTTTGTTCCATTTGCTTTTCGAACTGCATATCCACGTCGTTTCTAATCCCACGAACGTAAACGGTAGCGCCTAAATCAAGCAAAAAACTAGAAAAATTATCTTTAATTTGTTGATAGCAAACGACGACCACTCGCTCGTCGCTTTTATAACAAGACTCAACGGCAAGTTTTCTATCTTCGTATGGCATAACCGAACTTTTTTTAGGGTTATCACCAATCACCACGATTACTCTATCAAATTTAGTTAAGCACTCGTCCACCATATGCTTATGCCCAACGGTAAACGGATCGAAAGTGCCTGCAAACACACAAGTTTTCATTATTTTTTAACAAAAAAGGTTAAATGCGCTCTGCCGTATTTTCTACGGTCGGTAAGTATCAAGCCGTCAACGTCTTGGTCGAAAGGTTTTTCACTTTCATAAATAGCAACGCCCCCTTGATTTAACGCCCCTGCAACTACTTGCAAACATTTTTTACCAAGGTCACTTGAATAGGGTGGGTCAATAAAAACGTAGTCAAACTGCTCGCTGGTAGAACTTAAAAACCCAACGCCGTCGGATAGAGAAAGAGCGTAATTTTCCGCCCCGACTTTTTCTAAATTCTTTTTAGTAAGCGCAATACTGTCTTTGCTAAGGTCGTTAAAAGTAACCTTGTTTGCTCCACGAGAAAGGGCTTCTATACCCACTGCGCCCGTTCCACAAAAAAGGTCCAAAAAGGTTTTGCCTGCTATTTTACCTTGTAAAATATTAAAAAGACTTTCCCTTACCATATCCGAAGTAGGACGAACGTCCTTTCCCTTAAATTCGCAAAGAACTCTGCCCTTGTATAGACCGCTTACTATTCTCACAAATCTTCTCCGTGAATTTGTTTATGTTTTTGTTCAATTTGCTTTTGATTACGTTCGATAGATTTTGCCCCTAAAATATACGCAATACCCGTTATTAACGCAACGAAAGGCACTATCAAAAACGCGCCTGCGTAACTAGTTTTGGTAGAAACTAGTTTTCCGTCTATTAAAAATAAGCCGAACACCAAAATAGAGAGCACGCCTGCAAGCATACCAAAAACGGTGGTTGCGTCCGGCACGAACATTTGGAGTATAAAGTGTATTATTAAAAGTACTACCGAAGGAAAGCAAGATAACGCGCCGAAAGCAAACCCTTTCCACGCCTTGTATTCTTCTGCACGGTTAATTGGCAAATCTTCTCCCGTTCTCGCAACGACTCTTCTCATCGCGTCGTTATCGACAAGCACTCTATAAGCCTTTTGCCCGTCTTTATAACACGCCACACTCATAGAAATTCCAAAAAACGCCATATTTACGATACAAAGCAAGATTTCTAGCCACATAAGGTCTTCTTCGATGGTGAACACGGCAAGACCTATGGTCATACAAAAAATCATATTAAGAAATGGCATTACTGCCTGTTTTATAAGGTATTTCATAAAACTCCTTTGGTATTTTTTAGTTTATATATATCCGTTGCGCACGCATTGCGCATTTCGTTAAAACTTCGTAACTTATGGTGTTTTGGCTTTTTGCAATTTGTTCGGCGCTATCCATAACGCACACAAATCCGTTGGTTAAAGACAAACTCTTTATCGCAGTAACGTCCATACACCGATTATTAAATTGGTTATCAACCTTCGCCCGTTGCAAGCCATCGGCATAGCCGTATCTTATTATGGATAGGTCCAAATGGCTTTTTGCAGTTAGATTGCCGTATAAGGCGCTTTGCCCTTTTTTGATTTTTCTACGCGTAACCACGGGCGCATAAACTTGCATTGCAGGTGTAACCGAAAAACTTTTGGTTTCAAAAGGAAGGTATCCGTAAAGTAAAATGCCTATTCTTACCATATCGAATATCTGCCCTTGCAAAAACCCACCACTTGCCGACAAATGAGAGATTACTTTATTATTATACCCCTTAACAATATTATTTGCAAGCAAAAATTTATCCCTTTGCTTTTCAACCGATTTTAAGTTCTCCGGACTTTTTAAATGAGAAAAAATTCCGTCCACGAAAACCCTTTCGCACTCGTCTATCGCCGTCAATATGCTTTTTACTCCGTCAAGGTCGGTGCCAAGTCTATTCATACCCGAATTAAACTTTATATGCACCTTGCACGTTTTGTCTTGCTTTTCACACTCGGTTTGAAGTTGATAAACGGTTTTTGGGTTATCCACCGCAAGAGTTATAGAATACCTTACGGCATTTTTAATATCGCTTAAAAAAGGTGGAATAAGCAACAAAATATCCTTATCTATCCCACTTTGGCGTAAAGCTATCCCCTCTTCTAAAAGAGCAACTGCAAACACGTCGCATATAGAATAAAGGGCGTTCGCCACCACGGGTGCGCCGTGACCGTAAGCATCTGCCTTGACCACAGCGCAAAGCTTGGCGTTTCCAATACCCTTTTTAACTTTAAGGGCGTTATCTCTTATTGCATTTAAGTCGATTTTGGCTAAGTTTAACATACTTTTAATATATGAATCCTCAATTTGGCTAAGTTTAACATACTTTTAATATATGAATCCCCACCCCCAAAACTTCCCTAAAATAAAAAAAGACGGTTTGTCCAAACCGTCTTTTAATAAGCTTTTTATTATTTAACTAAACTCGGCTCGCCACCAATAGCCATTTCGTATAAGTGTGCTTTGCCTGCTAGCTGACTCTTGTAATCAACGAAATATATTTTGTTATCAACTACTGCAAAGTTAAGTGCGTATAACGAACTTTGTTCAGCCAAAATCGTTTGGCTTGTAGCGTTAGAGGCCGTCGCCGATACTCTAAACAAACCGTTTTTAGCGGTAGAAGTAGTATCCGAATAATAATACACGTATCCGTCTTTATACAAGATTGTCACGGGGTCGATATCCTCAACCATAACCACCTTTTCAGTGCCGTCCAACTTACAACGAGAAAGTTGTTTGTTTCCGTAAAGCAGACCGAACATGTCCCTATAATACAAGTAAGTTCCGTCGGTATCAAAAGCCGTCGTATGAATTTTTTTATTATCTACCTTTACAATCGTATCCGTAGAAGTTTCTAACACGAAAGAGTGCAAATCATTGCCTTCTATAAAAAATAACGTGCCGTTTACCAATCTTAAATTGGTTGCTCCTTTATCAAATATAATCGTATCGTCAGTTCCGTCTAACTTACATTTATGAATTGCCGTTTTAGCACCCACTGCGTTTTCTTCAACGTAATAAACGTATGTGCCGTCAGAAACAAACTCGTATGCCGAATAAGTGCTAATCTTAGTAAGCGCACTTCCCGTTTTTAAGTTTGCATAGTAAACGTCGTTATTCGCATAATAGGAAACCATGTTAACGTATAACACGTCACCTATAATATTAAAATCTACAACTTTTTCAGTAGTTAGGGCATAATTTTGTTTGCTTACAGGATTATAGCAATGCAACGTTTTGCCGTCCCAAATATCTAGGTAATAAATATTTCCATTATATTCTTGAATCTTACTACCCGTACTAATAGGCGTTGGCTCTTCTGGTTTAACAAAACCTTCTAAAAGATTTACTGCATTTTCAGTACTTAGGTTATATTGCATTAATTTGTATCCGTCAACGTCGTAGTAGTATAAGTTGCCGTCACAATATTCAAGAGAACATACGCCAGACTCCCCGCTTTCAATAACCAAACTACCCGATAAATTATAATCTACCAAAGGACAAGTGCTTACCGAATATATTCCGTTGCCTATCAACTTTGTCGTAAACTTATCAACGTTTACGTAGTATAGTTGGTCTTCTACCACGATTAAGGAAGCACCAGCGTCTATGGTAAGTTTTATTCTAGCGGAAGTTGAAACTACAAACTTTTCAATATAATCGCCAATCAATTTGTTTACGGTATAATACAAGGCACCTTTATCACTAACTAAATTGTTGATTTTTTCGTCAACTACAAGATTTCTTGATTGATTAACTCCGTTAACGCTTATCTTTGAAAGTTTTTTACCATTTGTTCCGTCTGCAAAATAAAGATTGTTACCCTCTAACTGCAAATAATACGCCTTACCTTTACTCAAACAAACGGGTGTGGGCTCTTGCGAAGATAGGTCGATTTTGTAAATACCCGAATTATCGTTAGTTAAGCCGTTTATAACGTAATATATAAGATTACCGTCTACTTGAACGTATCTAATACCTGCTTGACTAAATAAAGTTTGCTTTTGATTAATATCAGAAGAAGAAACCTTTTTAATACCACTAATCAACGCCGTGGTCCCAACGTAAACTACTCCGTCGTTACCATAGGGAACGATATCGTACACCTTATCTCCACTTACCCTTTCTAAATCACCCGTCGAAGAATCGTAAGAGTATAATTCGTTATCGTCCATAGCGTTTTGGAAATATAAAACTCCGTCCTTAGTGAACGCCATAAATCTTTCTTCGTCGCTTGCAGTGATTTTAAGTTGTGCTTGTAAAACTAAATCTATGTGGTTTTTATCTTTAACGGTTGCCGTAATAACGTAAGTTCCAACGTCTCGTGCGCTGTTCGTTATATCGGAAACGTCGCAACTATATTCAACCGTAGCCGTACTAGGCAACGTTCCAGCAATGGTAATCGCGTGATACTCACCGTCGTATTCAAAAGATTTATCTTCAAAAGTAACGCCTTCAAATGGAACTTTGTTGATTTTTACGGTTGCGCTCGTGGTAAATTCGTTATAATTTTTATTGGTTACTTTCAACGTCGTGGTATAACTTCCAGCGTCGATAAAAGGTCCTTCGTTCGTGTAACTAACGGTAGCAAAAGAAGGAATACCCGTCGCTTGTGCCTTATGTTCGTTTCCGTCGTAATCAACGTCAACACCATTCAACTCAATACCCGTAAAGTTTATTTTATTTATTTTAAGGTTAGCGTTTTTAACAAAATCTTTGTACCCTTCCTTACTGATTTTTACACTAATCTTGTATTCGCCGGCATCAATGAAAGGTCCGTTATTAGTATAAATAACGTTAGTTCCTTCGGGAAGTTCGCTATTCACTATAATAGTGTGCTCATTACCGTCATAGTCAACGGTAAGGTCTTCAAAAACAACGCCTGTAAACGTTTGCAATCCTTGGTCGTCGTTTGGTGGTGTAGAAGAACAAGCCACAGCAAAGCATGCCGAAGCTGAAAACACAAGCACGCATAACAAAAGTTTGATAAATTTCTTCATTTTTTTCTCCTTTCCTATATAAAAAGTGTCGTCCCAAACGGAACGACACCTAGCAAAAATGTTCCTTCCGCTTAGTTGCGACACTAACTAAAAACATATGATTGAAAAAAGTTTTTTTGCGAAAAGGGTACACTTCTACCCTAGAAGTATACTTTTTTCAATCACTTATTATGTTAGGTCGCGAGTTTATTATAGCACAAGGTATAATAATTTGCAATAAAATATCTATAAACAAAAAAAGTAGCCACTTAAAAGCGACTACTTTATTTTTGCTTTGATTTTAACTATAAAACTAGTTTCTAGGTATAAAAAACATGGATTTTAACTGTTTTTACGCAAAACACTGATAGATTTAAGTGTTTTGTGCGTGTTTAGTTAAAAAGAAAAATCGGTGGTAAGAACCACCGACCTATTTTTAAAAAATTATAATAATTAAAAACCTTAGCAACAATTAATCGCCTATTTCATCAAACAACTCATCATCAAAAAAGTCTTTAAGCGTAATACCTAACGTTGCAACAATTTGATATATCGTATCCAATTTAACAGTTTTATACTTCCCGTCTACCGTAACGGAAATAGTAGAACGAGGAATTCCACCATTTTTATAAAGTTGATATTGAGTCATATTACGTTCTGCAAGTAAATTCTCTACCCTTTTACCTACTGCATCAGATAATTTCATAGTTGCCTCCTTGAGTTTATCACAATAAACGTTCATTGCAATAATTATAGTTTGTGCAATTTAATTTTTAGTTTATTGCACTGAACGCTTTTCAACGCATAGTTCATTGTGATAAACTATTTTATAAGCGGAGGTTTCTAATGATAATTACCTTTTTTGGACATTCTAACTGTTTGTTTAACGACGACATAAAGAAACAACTTAAAAATATTCTCGTTGGCGAGATAATAAAAAATCCCACCTGTAAGTTTTACTTAGGTGGGTATGGTGATTTTGATGGCTTGTGCTTGCGCACGTTAAAAGATTTGAAAAATGATTTTCCAGATATTGAACTTATATTTATCACGCCTTATCTTGATAAGAATTATTCTAAATTAGAGTTCGCTAAATATCATTATGACGACGTTATATTCCCTCCACTTGAAAGTGTTCCACGTAAGTTTGCAATCTTAAAAAGAAATGAGTGGATGGTTAATGAAGCTGATTTAGTTATTGCCTACGTTATGTCTTCTTGGGGTGGAGCTGCTAAAACTTTAGAATATGCAAAACGGAAAAAGAAACGTATTATAAACATTGCAAAATAAACATATAAAAAGCCGTTTTGAATTTTTATTTTAAATTTGCAAGAGATTTTTAAGAGAAAAAAGTAGTCACTTAAAAGCGACTACTTTAATTTTGCTTTAATTTTAACTATAAACTAGTTTCTTGGGTTTTTGATATTAGCTTGTGCGGCGGCAAGACGTGCGATAGGTACTCTAAATGGAGAGCAAGAAACGTAGTCTAAACCGATAGAGTGGCAGAATTCAACCGAAGAAGGGTCGCCACCGTGTTCGCCACAGATACCACAGTGGATGTCTTTTCTGGTTTCGTGCCCCATCTTAACTGCCATGTTCATAAGTTTGCCAACACCAGTGGTGTCTAGTCTAGCAAACGGATCGGATTCGTAAATCTTTGCTGCGTAGTAAGAAGGTAAGAACTTACCTGCGTCGTCACGGCTGAAACCAAAGGTCATTTGGGTTAAGTCGTTAGTACCGAAACAGAAAAATTCAGCTTCTTTTGCGATTTCGTCTGCGGTAAGAGCTGCTCTTGGGATTTCAATCATAGTACCAACTTGGTAATCAATTTGCACCCCTGCTTGCTTAATTAAACTATCAGCAACGGCAACTACCGTCTTTTTGCAGTAAGCAAGTTCTTTAACTTCACCCGTTAAAGGAATCATAATTTCGGGAACTACCTTCCAATCGGGGTGACGTTTAGCAACTGCGATAGCAGCCTTTATGATAGCCTTGGTTTGCATTTCGGCAATTTCCGGATAAGTAACTGCCAAACGGCAACCACGGTGTCCCATCATTGGGTTGAATTCGTGTAAGGAATCGCAAATTTCCTTGATTTCCTTTACGGTTTTGCCTTGCGCGTCTGCAAGCGCTTTAATATCAGCCTCTTCGGTAGGAACGAATTCGTGTAGAGGTGGATCTAGGAATCTTATAGTAACGGGCATACCTTTAAGTGCTTCCATCAAGCCTTCAAAGTCTGCTTGTTGCATAGGTTCAAGTTTATCTAAGGCAGCCTTTCTTTCTTCAACCGTTTCAGAACAAATCATTTCACGGAATTTTTCTATTCTGCCTGGCCCGAAGAACATATGCTCGGTACGGCAAAGACCGATACCTTGAGCACCTAGTTCAGCTGCACGTTTAGCGTCTTCTGGGGAATCGGCGTTAGTTCTTACGCCAAGTGCCTTGTATTTATCTGCAAGACGCATAATTCTTCCAAAGTAACCACTGTTAGGATCGGCAGGAACGGTTTTGATTGCTATATCGTAAATCTTACCGGTAGAGCCGTCCAAAGAAAGTTCGTCGCCTTCACGGAAGATTTTGCCTGCAAGTTCAAAATACTTTTCTTCTTCGTGCATTTTGATATCGCCACAACCGGAAACGCAACAAGTACCCATACCTCTTGCAACAACGGCTGCGTGAGAAGTTTGTCCACCACGAACGGTCAAAATACCTTGAGAGTATTTCATACCTTCGATATCTTCTGGGGAAGTTTCAAGTCTTACTAGAATAACCTTTTTGCCTTGTTTGCCAAGTTCAACTGCGTCTTCAGGGGTAAATACGATAGTACCAGCAGCAGCGCCTGGGGAAGCGGCAATACCCTTTCCAACAACGTTTTGTTTGTCTGCGTCTTTAAGAGCAGCAACGTCGAAAGTGGGGTGTAAAAGCATATCTAACGACTTAGCGTCGATTTGTAATAGAGCCGCTTTTTCGTCTATCATACCTTCGTCGATAAGGTCGCAAGCGATTCTAATTGCAGCGGCAGCAGTACGCTTGCCGTTACGGGTTTGAAGCATAAAGAGTTTGCCTTGTTCGATAGTAAACTCCATATCTTGCATATCTCTATAATGATCTTCCAAAATATCGCAAATTTTAAGGAATTGGGTGTAAACGTCTGGTAAAACTTCTGCCATTTTAGAAATAGGCATTGGTGTTCTGATACCTGCAACAACGTCTTCGCCTTGCGCGTTCATTAAGAATTCGCCCATAAGACCTTTTTCGCCGGTTGCAGGGTTACGAGTAAACGCAACGCCCGTACCACAATCGTCGCCCATGTTACCGAAAGCCATCATTTGAACGTTAACCGCAGTACCCCAAGAATATGGAATATCGTGGTCCATACGATAAATATTTGCCCTAGGATTGTCCCAAGAACGGAAAACTGCTTTGATAGCGCCAAAGAGTTGTTCTTTTGGATCGGACGGGAAGTCTTTGCCGAGCGCCTTTTTATATTCGCCCTTGAATTGGTTTGCAAGTTCTTTTAAATCGTCCGCGGTAAGGTCAACGTCGTATTCAACGCCCTTTTCTTCTTTCATTTTGGTAATAAGTTCTTCAAAATACTTTTTACCAACTTCCATAACAACGTCCGAATACATTTGAATAAATCTTCTGTAACAGTCGTAAGCCCATCTAGCGTTTCCAGATTTTTTAGCAAGAACTTCAACTACTTCTTCGTTAAGACCTAAGTTCAAAATGGTATCCATCATACCGGGCATAGAAGCCCTAGCGCCCGAACGAACGGAAACTAACAATGGGTTTTCCTTGTCGCCGAACTTTTTGCCGGTAATAGCTTCTAACTTTTCAATGTTTTCCATGATTTCGGCTTCGATTTGGGGATTGATTGTCCTTCCGTCTTCGTAGTACTGAGTACAAGCCTGAGTGGAAATAGTAAAGCCTTGTGGAACGGGAAGACCAATTTTGGTCATTTCCGCAAGGTTTGCGCCCTTACCACCGAGAAGTTCTCTCATGGAAGCGTCGCCTTCGCTGAACAAATAAACAAACTTCATATTTTCTCCTTAAAATTGCGTTATTTTTAACGTATTAACGTTTTTTGCCAATATATGATACACTATTTACTACGATTTATCAAGTACTAGCGCTAATATTTTTATAAATTATTGACATTTTAGATATATCATTTTGACATAGCCAAAAGTTCGCCTAGTGATTTTAAGTTTACGTCGGCTTTTGCTTTCATATAATAATCTAAAAGTCTTAAAGGTTTTACTGCCGAAAGGGAGTTTGGGATATTGCCCTTTTCACATTCTTGTATAGTAAGATAGGTATCGGGATTAATTTCCCTGCAATCTTGGGTTTTGCAATCTTCGCAAAAAAATCCACCGTAAACGTAATCGAAATACACTCTGTCTGGGATAGGTTTGTTGCAAGTAAAACAACCGTCTGATTTAAGCGCGTATCCCGAAAAGGCTAGCGCTTTAATTAAAAAATCCACCAAAACACCTTCGGGAGCAAGGTCGCCGTAAGCAAGTTGTTTTAGGGTGTTTGCAGTAAGTATAAATAGGTCTGGGCTCAAAATGCTTTCTTTAACGAATTTTTTAACGTATTCAACCACCGTTCCACCACAAAAATATCTAGTAAGATCGGTGCGCAAGGGATAAAAACTATCAATTAAACTTGCGTTTATAACCGTGCGCATTTTACCCGTTTTGGAAAAGATAATTTGGGCAAAACAAAAAGGCTCGGCAACGAATTTCAGTTTCGCGCCCGCCTTTTTTACGCCTTTTATTTTAGCGGAAACTACCCCCTGTTCCAAGGTGAACACGCTGAGTATTTTGTCGTTTTCGCCGTAGTTTACACCACCAACGACTATTCCACTAACCTTTTCTTCCATCAATTAGTCCTCTCGACTTTCAACAAGCCGTTTATATAATAAGTAATATTCTACTTCGCCAGTTTTTTCAAACATTTTCCACGCCGAGTCGGCGGGGTGCGAATAGTCGAACTCGTCTTTTTTCATACGCCCTCCATATTTAGAGTGTGCGAAGAAAAAAAGTTTTTATACCTTAAAAATTATCTTTCGCCGTAGCCGTGTTCTTTAAGCAAAAACGCTGAATTACGCCAATCTTCCTTAACTTTTACGTAAGTGGTTAAAAACACCTTTTTATCAAGGAATTTTTCCATTTCTATACGCGCGCTTTCGGAAACTTTTTTGATTGCCGAACCACCTTTTCCTATTAAAATAGCTTTGTGGTTAGGTTTTTCGCAAATAATATCGGCGCTGATTACGGCAGTTTTCCCCTTATTGTCAAATTGGTTTATAATAACTGCAACGCCGTGTGGAATTTCCTTTTCAAAATCGCAAAGGATTTTTTCTCTTATAATTTCGCCTATCATAAACTTTTCCGAACGGTCGGATATTATATCGAAATCAAAAAGTTTTTCCCCGTCTGGAAGTTTGGATAAAATAACCTTTACGAGTTCTTTTATATTACGGTTCTTGCGTGCCGAAACGGGAACTATATCCACCTTTTCGTTCGCTAAATCGTTAAGTTCGCTTATAAGTAAACTTTCCGGCATAATATCGATTTTAGTAAGCGCCACGACTATGGGCATATTTAAATCAATATATTTTTTAAGTATGCTTTTATCCTTTTCCGAAACGCCGTCGTGCGCGTCGAGAACGAACAAAATTGCGTCCACGTCGCTAACCGCGTCCTCAACTGCCCTTTGCATAACCGAGTTAAGCATATTGTCGGCTTTATAAAGCCCCGGAGTGTCTACGAAAGCTATTTGATAATCTTCGGTGGTTAGCACGCCGGTAATTCTATCCCTAGTAGTTTGAGGTTTTGGGGAAACGATAGCAACCTTTTCGCCAACTAGTCTGTTAACCAAGGTGCTTTTGCCTGCGTTTGCCCTACCTATAACTGCAACGTATCCACTTTTCATTGGGTAATACCTAATTTCGCCAAAGCGATTTTTTCCTTTTCTCTCATAAGTTTTTTATCCTCATCGGTCATATGGTCGTAACCAAAAAGGTGCATGAGCCCGTGAACGATAAGATATTGGGTTTCTTGTTGCTGGCTATGCCCAATCTCCTTTGCTTGTTCACGAATTTTTTCACTACACAAAATTATAGAACCCAAAAAAATCTTTCCATCGTCTAAATCGTGCGGATAATCTTTAACTTTAAGTACCTTACCCAAAATGCCGTCTAGCGAAGGATAAGAAAGCACGTCGGTAACCTTGTCCACACCACGAGTGGTGCGATTATATTCTTTAATTTCTTCTGCCGAAACGAATCCTAGTTCCACCTTAATATCGTCCGTTTGGCAAAGGGTATCGTAAACCGCCGCCGAAAGACGTTTTAGTCCTATTCTCTTGTTATAACACTCAATATATAACTTGCCCATTAGTCTTCCTTAACCACGTCTTTATACAACCCGTCTAGCGTAACTTTTGGATATTCCACTCTGCGATGATATACGCCAGTCAAACTGTTGATAACTGCGTTTATAATAAGAGTGATTTCCTTTAAGGTAATTTCGCACTCGTCAAACTGACCTAGTTTCATACGCTCGTTAACTATGTTTCTAACGACTTCCGAAACCTTTTCTCTCGAACGGTCGGCAAGCGTTCTAGTAGCGGCCTCCGAACTATCGGCAATCATTAAAATCGCCGCTATTTTAGATTGTGGTTTAGGTCCCGTATAACAAAACTGTTCGATAGAAACTTCGCCGTCGGTAAACTTTTTGGCTTTGTCGTAGAAAAAGTATATGGGCAGCGTGCCGTGGTGTTGGGCGCAAGCGTCTGCAATTTGTTTGGGGAAACGGTTTTTTATAAGTAAATCGTATCCGTCTTGCGCGTGCGAACGAATTATGTTGGAAGAAAGTTCAGGGGTAAGCCCTTCGTGTGGGTCTTCAAGACCTGCTTGGTTTTCCTTAAAGAATTCGGGACGACGGAGTTTGCCTACGTCGTGATAATAAGCGCAAGTTCTTGCAAGCATAGAATCTTCACCGATAGCAGTAGCGCAGTTTTCGGCAATGTTCGCAACTATAACCGCGTGGTTAAACGTGCCGGGGGCTTGTTCTATCATCTTTTTGATAAACTTTGCCTTGTGGTCGGTAAGTTCGGCGTACTTAAAACAAGATACCTTTTTGAATATGCCTTCGAACACGGGTAAAAGTATAGTAAAACAAATAATGGAAAGCGGACCGGAAACTAAGGCTGCAACTACGCTGGGTACTACGTCCGATTCAGCGTATGCAAAAAGCGAAAAGGCAACCACCACTAAACACGGCAAGGAAACGAAAAGACTTCTTATAACCACCTTAACGCGAGAATATACACCGTCCATAACCAAAATTGCCACCGTGCCTGCAACGATGTTCATAATGTAATATAAAACCGTTTGGTCGGCAAGACCGTTAAACCTGTCGTTCATACCCAAAAAGGTAAAAAAGACAATCCATATATAACCAAAAATCATGTTGATAAACAAGGCATTTTTGGTGTTGGTTAAAAACAAGGTTAAAAGCCCTGCAACTGCAAACGGACATAGATAGTAGTTAACGTATTCACAACATAAAATACAGATAACTAAACATAGTTCGATGATTAAAAATAGCATTTCGGAGTTTATGGGTTCTCTTAAAAAATCCTTATCGGTCATCAAAAAGAACACTAGCATAAACAAGGAAGAAAGGCTAGACAAAACGAAAAAAGTCAGCAAAGTTTGTGGCTGAGCCAAATATTTAATCAGCGCGTCAAAGTTTTTACCACGACTAAAATATTCAAATAGAATATAAATCGCAGTCATTACGATAACGTTAAGAACGTATACTAAAACTACGCCCGTAACGTCTTTCCTACTCCATTTTGCTACCTTTTGAGATGCTTCTTTCATAAAAAATTTCCTTTGGTTAACCTGCCGTTACCGTCACCGAATACACGGCGTGAACGACGTATAAAAAACCCTTTTCGGTTGGTGTTTTTTGCGTGGTTATTTTTATTACGTTTTTATCTTCCAACTCGCCCAAAACCAAAAGTTCTGCAAGTCTTTGGTCTGATTGACCGTTTAGACAAACGCTTTTTATATAATCACAATTTATAGTAACGCTTGCAAGTACCGTGCAAGGCGTTATATTATCTTTTATTTGGCAATACCCGTCGACCAGTAAATCCCTTGCGTTTACTTTATCGCCCACCGACACAACTGCCGTGCCACGATAAACTTTTATATCAGTTATTACTCCTTGGCAATCGGAATAAAGAGCAACAACCGACTGGTCTAGTTTATTAGGCGGTGTTTTAGATAGAACGAGTTCTATATTAAGCACGTTTCCACGTTTATAGGCTTGGGCAAAGGCAATCCTACTATCAAGCGAAGTAAGTTCCACCCCAAGTTCATCTAAATCCAAACTAGAAAATCTGCTCCACTTGCCCACTCCCTTTTGGGATAGATAAGTTTGCACTTGTGGTTTAAGGCAACTTGCCGTGCCCGAATACCTAACGTCTAACACCACGTCGTTAAAACCCCAAACGCCAAAGGTAAATAAAATTGCCCCTATAAGAACGGCAAGGTTGTTTTGTAAAAACCTTATCGGATAAAAAAGTCCACCTTCGCCTATCTTATAAACGACGTATCCACCACCTTCAAAAACGGGTGAGTGCCGATAAAAGCAAGGTCTTTTTGGTTTTTTACCCTTTTTTTTGGGATTTTTAACGGTTATACGATTAGTTTGGCTATCGTTAATATCATTATAACACAAATCGTTAAGTATTGCAAAAAATTTTTCGGTTTGATTTATAGGCAGGCAAAAACCTATGCTTTTAGCCGAAAACTTTTTGATTTTTAGTAAGGTTATCCCTTTTTTGTTAAGGCGATTTATAAGGCTTAAAAGGTTAACACCGCAAACCTTGTATTTAGCGTAAATTTTTTCGGTCATAAACTATCTTTTACCACCGAATCAATTTTACCCAAAACCACCACGTCGCCTTCGCAAAAGTTTTTGATATAAAGCCCTTGTCCCAAAATGGTAATGCTTCCTTTTTTTAACGAAAGCACTATCTTTTGGTCGGAAAACTCCAAAATGCCAACTATTTTTTCAAAATAACCCACGTTATCCCCTAAAAGCAACACCCTATATTTTGGTGGAAAGGGATAGCCTTGCGCTTTAAGGTCGTCTTTTAAGTCGTCTAAAAAACCCATAGTTCACCGTTTAACCTTTTAATATACTAATATAATTATGCTTTTAGTAAATATAAAATGCTTTGACGGTGGAAAGCAAAAACTCCCCGAAGGGAGTTTTTTTAGTTGTTTTTGTAGTAGTTGATTAAACAACCTTTTAGAATAATTTGTTTTTCGGCGTCGGTAAGCGGGTCCATTTTAAGAGTAATATTTCTGTTGTTATCGCCTATAACTTGTGCGTTAAATTGCGTTTTTCCTTGTTCGATGGATTGTTTTACGCCCTTGATAAGTATGTATTCGCCCACCACGAAATCGTTTTTATCGGCAAGTAAAGGTAACATACCCCAGTTTATAAGGTTGCTTCTATAACGTTTGGTTGCGTATTCTTTTGCAACGTTTGCAACGCCACCTAAAACCCTTTGGCAAGACGCCGCTTGTTCTCTTGCAGAACCGTCGCCGGGTTTTATAGAACAAACCACGCTACCGTAAGAAGTCTTTTGTTCGTCAAGACCAAGTTCTTTGGGGAACCCTTCGCTCTTAACAGCCTTTGCCCTTGCAACGTATTGTGGGTCTTTTCTAGAAAGCGCAAACTCGGCAAGTTTTAAGGGGTTAGAGCGGTAAGAAGAAGTTTCGCCCGAAGGGATAAGTTCGTCGGTAGTGGTAACGGGGTCTTGAAGAACGGATACTACTTTTAATAGTAAATCGTCTTTAAGTTCTTCCATCTTAGGCCAATCGGCAATGTTTGGTCCGTAAACCAAGTTTTTGTCGTTATCCCCATTTCCTACTGCCGAGAAAACCCTTGAACGATAAATTTTATCGTCGAATTTATATTTTTTGGTTTTATTAGAATATTCTAAGTCCATAGCAGAAGTGATTGCGCCACCATTTTTAGCAGTTGCAGCGATACTCCTTGCATCCATGAGCGCTACGGCTGAAAGTTGACCGTTAGAAGGTTTGCTACCTTCTCTACTTTCGAAGTTTCTAGTGGTATGACGGATAGATAAACCGTTGTTTTGTGGAACGTCGCCCGCGCCGAAACAAGGACCACAGAAAGCAGTTTTTATAACTGCGCCGTTATCCATAAGTTTGCCGATATAACCTGCGTCTACCAATCCTTTGTAAACCGGTTGGCTAGAAGGATATACGTCTAAGGTAAAATCGTTGTTGTTGATTGCTGTGTCCCCTAAAATATTAGAAGCTTCCGCAAGGTTTTCGTACATACCGCCTGCGCAACCAGCGATAACGCCTTGTTCAACGTACACCTTTCCATCTTTAATTTTATCCGTTAAAACGAACTTGCCTTTACCTTCTGGCAATAACTTGTTGCCGGCTTCTTCACATTCTTTTAAAAGTTCGTAAGGACGGGACAGAAATTCCCTTATGGTATACGCGTTAGAAGGGTGGAAAGGAAGGGCTATCATAGGCTCTACCTTAGATAAATCTATAACGATACCCTTATCGTAATAAGCGCCTTCTTGTGGTTTAAGTTCTTTATACGCCTCCACTCTGCCGTGTTGCGCGTAATAATCACGGGTGATATTATCCGTTTGCCAAATAGAAGAAAGGCAGGTGGTTTCGGTAGTCATAACGTCGATACCGTTTCTAAAATCCATAGAAAGAGTTTTAATTCCCTTGCCCACGAATTCAAGCACTTTGTTTTTAACGAATCCGCTCTTAAAAGTTGCTTTAACGAGCGCCAAAGCAACGTCGTGCGGGCCAACGCCCTTGCGAAGTCTGCCTTTGATTTCCACGCCTACTATTTCAGGCATATCTAAATCGTAAGTTCTGTTAAGTAGTTGTTTAACCAGTTCAGGTCCACCTTCGCCAACGGCAAGCGTTCCTAACGCACCGTATCTCGTATGAGAGTCCGAACCCAAAATCATTGCGCCCGAAAAAGCGCGCATTTCCCTTATGTATTGATGGATAACGGCTAGGTGTGGGGGAACGAACGCGCCACCGTATTTTTTAGCCGCCGATAGACCGAACACGTGGTCGTCTTCGTTTATAGTTCCACCTACCGCACAAAGAGAGTTATGACAGTTGGTAAGGGTGTAAGGCAATGGGAATTTATCCAGTCCACTAGCCTTTGCAGTTTGAATAATACCAACGTAAGTAATATCGTGCGAAGTAATTTCGTCGAATTTGATTTTAAGTTTTTTGCCGTCCTTTCCAGTGTCGTGGTTAAGTAAAACGTTATACGCCATACCGCCTTTGTAGTTGCCCTTTTGACTACTAGACGCGCGAACTAATCTTCCGTTTTTATATACGACGCCTTTATCAATAAGTTTAATCATAAAAAAACGCTCCTAATTTCTATCAACTAAATTATACAATAGCATCGTTAATTTTGCAAGCGATTAAAAAGGGAGTAAAATGCAAAAAAAGTTATTTTTCGCACTTGAATTTTTTATCCGTTTGATATACAATTAAAATATAGTAAATATTACGGAGTGAAAATGAAAAGCTTTAAGTTCCGTTATTCGGGCGTGGTGTGGATATTGCTCGCGCTGGTTACGATTTTATCTTTTATAGGGCTTGGTTGGAATATTTTTTCCTTAACCGAATATTTTGGAATAAACCAAATTAAAACGGTTAGCCATTTTATAATGAGCGGGCTGTGCGCCTTGCTTGCCTTCACCACCCTTTCTATAATAATTTACGGAAGATACAAAATTAAAAAAGGGTGTTTAATCACCTATTTAGGTTATCTAAAAAGCAAGGTTAAAATACAAGATGTTACCGAACTCGTGCATTTTACAAAAAGTAATAAATTAGTTGCCTATTATAAAGACGATAAATACTCCATTATAGTTATTTCGCCAGAAGATTACGACGATTTCGTGCTTGCAATGCGAGAGGTTAACGGAAAAATAGTTTATAGCAAACGTATAGACGGCGAACAAACGCCACTTTAATCTTAATGGGTTTTATAAAAGGCACAAATTAAAAACTAAAAAACACTTAAAAAACCGTTGACAAGTTAACGGCTTAGGTGTACACTAAATTTATAAAACGAATAACTCCGGTAGGTAAGGCTACCATAGGGATACGGGCTGCTGCCGCGAAGTAGTGGAGACACTATGAGAAGGTCAGCAAACCACGTCGAAAACAAGGCGTGATTTAATGCAGTTCCATCGCCCTACGGTGCTAAAGCCAGTATGGTTAAAACTTCACATCTTTAAGGGTGTGATATTATGCTTTTTCCCCACCGGATTTTCGGTGGGTTTTTATTTTATTAAAGGAGGTAGTAGTATGAACGAAGAATTGGAGATTTTGTACGAAAAACTTAAATATTTTTTTGAAAATCGTATGTTTGCCGACCTTAGAATGACCATGCTAGACACCCTCCCTGCCGACCTTGCGTCTTTTATGGAAGACAACCTAACCGAAAAAGAACAAATAATGTTTTTCCGTTTGCTTCCAAAAGAACTCGCGTCCGACGTTTTTATCGAAACCGATTCCGATACACAAGAGGCGCTTATTCGTACCTTTACCGATAAGGAACTTAAAGCCGTTATAGACGATATGTTCCTTGACGATACGGTAGACATTATCGAAGAAATGCCCGCTAACGTGGTTAAAAGAATTCTTAAAAACTCCGATCCCGAAAACAGAAAGCAAATAAACGAACTACTTAAATACCCAGACGATTCGGCAGGTTCTATTATGACCACCGAATACATTTCCTTGTCTGCGCGTTCTACCGTTGAACAAGCCTTTGACAAAATTGCTAAACAAGGCATTAACAAGGAAACCGTTTATACTTGTTACGTTACCGACAGTAAAAAGCATTTAATCGGCGTAGTTACCGTAAAAGATATGCTTTTTGCCGATAAAACCGACGTTATCGAAAACATAATGGAACCCAACGTGGTTACCGTCGAAACGCTTGACGATAAGGAAGAAGTTGCGCTAAAATTCTCTCGTTACGACTTTATTGCCCTTCCCGTAACCGACCACGAAGGTTGTATCGTAGGTATAGTTACCGTCGACGACGCAGTGGACGTTATCCAAGAAGAAGCCACCGAAGATATCCAAAAGATGGCTGCTATCACCCCTACTGAAAAAGCATACCTTAAACAATCGGTTGGTAGCATTTGGCTCGCGCGTTTTCCGTGGTTAGTGTTGCTTATGATAACTTCTACGCTAACTAGTATTATTCTTTCGGGATATGAAAGCAAACTATCCCCCGTTCTATACGCCTTCGTGCCAATGCTTATGGGCACGGCGGGAAACGCAGGAGGACAATCGTCAGCAACCTTAATTCGCGCGCTCGCTCTTTGCGAAGTTGAGCCCAAGGACGTTTTTAAGGTGGTTTTAAAAGAACTTGGCGTTGCCCTTTTGGTTGGTCTTACTATCGGCGTGGTATGTTTTGCAAAACTTATGCTTTTAGACAGACTTTACGATAACAGCATAACGGCTAACGTGGCGTTTATAATTTCTTTGGTGTGCCTTATAAGTATCGTAATGGCAAAACTCGTTGGATGTTTGTTACCCGTACTTGCAAAAAAAATCAGGTTAGACCCAGCCGTTTTTGCAAACCCCGTTATGACCACCATAGTAGACGCGCTTTCTCTTATTATCTACTGCACGGTATCAATCGCAATTTTAGGCTAATAATTAAAAAAACAAAAAAACCCTCTTGGTAGTTCCCAAGAGGGTTTTTAGTTTAATTAAATCAAGCTTGTTTTTTGTCTTCCAAAATACCGATAATACTTTTAAGTAAATCTTCGGTGGTTGGGTTTGCAAGTCTTTCAGCTTTTGCTTTTTCTTCGGCTTCTTGTTTAGCCTTTTCTTCTGCTAAAAGTCTATCTTGTTCTTTTTTAGCAAAGTATTCTTCAACAGCCTTTTTATCGCTACGTTTAATTCCAAGCGCTTTTAATGCCTTTTTATCTTCTTTACTTAAACGTTTTTTCTTTCTTTCTGCTTCTGCTTTTTCGTTTTCTTCTTTAATTCTGTTGATAACCTTAACGATAGCAAACAACACGAAAGCAATTATAAAGAAGTTGATAACGGCACTTATAAACGCACCCCAATCGATATAGATAGAGTTTGCAAGGTCAACTACCGTTGCTCCGTTAGCGTCTAGCGTGGTTGCTTTACTTAAAAAAGTAACTGCGCCCTCTAACCCGTCCGCGCCTAGTATCAAGGCTAAAACCCAGTTGATAATAGGTTTTAGAACGAAGTTGCTAAGTCCGTTTACGATACCCGTGAACGCACCGCCGACGATAACGCCGACTGCCATGTCTAACACGTTACCGCGTGTGATAAATTTTTTGAACTCTTCAAAAAACTTTTTCATTTGTGTTTTCTCCTTATATTAAGTTTATTTTTTACTATTTTTTTTACTATCCTAGCGCACTCTTTCGGATTGAGAGCAACGAGAATATTTTCGTCAAAACTAATATTTTCTTTTTTTCTCACAAGGGTATTTTACCCGTTTTTATTCTTTTTAGTCAAAAGCCACCAAAGGTCTTTGTTTAGCAAGAAATAAAAGAACTTTTTATCTTCTCTCTTTTGCATAAAATCGTAGATAAACTTAACCAAAAACTTAGCGATAACAGCGCCCAAACTACCCACGATAAACCCTGCGATAACGTCTGTAAAATAATGCACGATAAGATATATTCTGCAAAAACCCATCACCAGCGCAACCAAAAGCATTGGTATACCGATTTTTTTGTTGCAAGATAACAGCAAAGCAACGCAAAAAGCAGTGGAAGCAGTGGTGTGACCGGACGGAAAGGAAAACTCGCTTTCTAAATTAGCGCCTGCCTGAGCCCAAAATCCGTTAAAGTCGGTGGTGGTATACGGGCGTGGACGTGCGATTGCTCCTTTTAATATAACGTTTGTAAACAACGCGCCGACTGCAATTGCAAACAAAGCCGTAGCGCCAATTCTTCTGGTTTTAGCAAAACAGCAAAGTATAAGCGCCGCCAAAATAAACCCTAAACCCTTTTCGCCTATATAAGAATAAAACTTACAAAAAACGTTTAGGAATTTGCATTGAATAGCGTTCATTGCTGAAAAAACGCCACCGTCAAGACCTGAAAAGGCAGTATTAAGCCATTGTGCCATTATTTTCCCCTTTGCTCGCCGATAAGTTTAATAAATTCCCTAACGGCAAAACTCTGATTTTTATCTTTGGGAAGCGCCAAGCCAATCGCCCTTGTCGGAAGGGTGGGATTGGTTTTAATTTCTTTAAGCGTCCCTAATTCAAGTTGTTTTGTAACGAACTCCCTTGGAATACAAGCAACCCCAAGTCCCGCCTCTGCCATAGCCGTCATAAGTTCAAGGCTAGCAAGTTCTATTTCGGGATGCAAATGAAGTCCGTGCGAGTGTGTAAAGGAAACTATCGCCTGACGAGTAGCAGTGGAAAGTTCTAGCATAAGCAAGGGATAATCTTGCAAGGTTTCTAAACTAACCGTGCCTTTAAGTAGGTTTTCAAACTTGTCGCTAGCAACGAAAACGTCGTGCAGACGCATAACCACGTTGGATAAATTAACGTCGCTATCGTCGACGGGTAAATTAACGAACCCTAAATCCCCTTTGCCCGTCTTTAAGGCTTCTATCGTTTCGCTCGAAGTGTAGTTTTGAAGGACCAAGTTAACGTCCGGATATTTTTCACGATAGGTTTTTATAATGGGCAACAAAAAGTGAGTGCAAACGGTATCCGAAGCGCAAACGCGAACCGAACCCGTTGCCGTGTCTTTAAGTTCGGCGTATTTACTTTCTGCTTGGTCTAAAAGTTTAAGAGCTTGTTCAACGAGTGGGAAAACTTGTTTTCCACCCGTTTCGGTAAGTTCCACACCCTTTCTAGTACGTATAAAAAGTTGCCCGCCAAGTTGGGTTTCAAGTTGTTTTATAGCCTGCGAAACGGCAGGTTGAGATATGTAGAGTTCTTCGGCGGCCTTAGTTAAACTTCCACGTTTAGCCACCGCATAAAAAACCCTGTAAAGTTCTAAATCTACCATATTTTTTTATTTTCCCACACAAAACTTAGAAAAGATATTGTTTATAATTTCTTCGGTTGCAGTTTTGCCGGAAATTTCGCCCAAGGCGTCCCAAGCGTCTTTAAGGTCGATTGCAAGCAAATCTAAGGTAACCGAATTCATTGAGTTAACCGCGTCCAAAAGTTTGGTTTTTGCGTTTATAAGCGCGTAGTAATGGCGTTCTTCGCAAAGATAATCTCCGTTTAAATCTATGTTGTTACCAACCGTGTTAGAATACAAAGCACTTCTAAGCTGGTCAACGCCACTTTTAGTTTTTGCAGAAAGATATAAATGCGCGCGCTCGTCCTTATAATCACTCACGTCCGTTTTGTTTACCACGAACAAGTGATTTTTGTCTTTTATAAGCGAATAAATTGCTTGGTCTTGCTCGTCAAAATCGCTCGCGTCTACTATAAACAACAAAATATCGCTTTCTTCTACGATGCGTTTTGATAAACTTACGCCAAGTTCTTCTATTTGGTCGCTAGAATCACGGATACCCGCCGTGTCCGAAAGAAAAAATCTAACGCCGTTTATATCGAGCACGCCTTCTACCACGTCGCGAGTAGTTCCCGCAACGTCGGATACGATTGCTTTATCGTAATTTAACAGTGCGTTTAAGGTGGAACTTTTGCCGGTGTTCGGCTTTCCTACGATGCCTACTTTAACGCCGTCTTTAAGCACTCTGCCCGTGCGATAAGTGCCGATAAGTTCACCCACCTGTTCTAACGCGCTATCAACCCTTTTTTTAACGTTAACTAAGGAAACTTCGGTTAAATCTTCTTCGGGGAAGTCCATATCAACGTCTATTTCCGAGAGGGCGTCGGTCAATAAATCTTGAATTTCGTTAACCTTTTTAACAAGATTTTCTCTATACAAATAATAACCTGCCCTAACACCGCTTGCCGATTGACTGTTAATCATATCGATAAGACCTTCTGCGGAAGATAAGGAAAGTTTGCCGTTTAAAAAGGCTCGTTTAGTAAACTCCCCGTTAGTAGCAAGTCTTGCTCCCGATTTCAGAACGGCAGAAAGCACCCCTTTACATACGGCTATACCGCCGTGGGAATGAATTTCCACCACGTCCTCGCCCGTAAAACTAGCAGGTCCTTTAAAATAAACGCACATTCCGTAATCGGAAAATCCGTCGGCAAGAATTTCACCCACGTACATACGGTTGGGCAAAAACTCGTCCACGGAAGTTTTACCGTTTGGAATAAAGACCTTTTTAGCAATTTGCAAAGGACTGTCTCCACTTATTCTAATAACGGCTACGCCACTAGCAACAAGCCCCGTGGATATAGCTGCAATATTTTCATTTTTCATAATATAACTTACTTGTTTTTACGGTTGTCGAATTCGTCAAACGGCTCGTCGTTACCGCCAAACTCGTCAAAAGGCTCTGTTTTGCCGTTATTAGACTGCCCGTTCTGGTAGGGGTTTTGATTGCCGTATGGGTTTTGGTTACCGTATCTTCCGTTCCCATAATAATTTTGGTCGCCGTATGGGTTAGAACTACTTCCGTAATATCTCCCCCCTTGACCACCGTATCTAGAACGCAAATATTCGTTAAAGTTTACGGGGTCTTTTTTGCGAATTACAAAGGCAAACACGGGGAACAATCCGAAGAATATGGAAAATATAGACGCCAATAAATAGTGGTTTGGCCAAAACTTTCTAAACAAGGCAAAAAATACGTTTACTTCTATAAGAATATAGAATATATCAAGCACGTTACTTATTTTAGCAATTATATTAATGGCTTCTATCATGCCGAAAAGGTTAACGTATGGATATTGGAAATTGCTTTCTAGCACGTAAAAATCACCGTGCCAAAATTCCATAAGTCCTAACGTGTTAACTTGTTCGGGAATGACTCCCCCGAAATATATCGTTCCACCACTGAAAAAATATCCAACCAATGGAAAGTATACCAAAAAGTAAAAGGCGAAAGATAAAGCTTGCGCCACGCCTGCAATAACTGCAAACCATACGGCAAACTTTTCGTAGGGTTTACCAAAAAACCGTTGTTCTTTAATTAGTTTTGTTGCAACGTACATCCAAACGGCAGGAATAAAAGATATCCAAGCGCGTTTAACGTCGTTACGTTTTGCAAGGGTGTATAGACCGATAGAACGCAACAAATAAAAAGCGAAAACTACCGCAAGGCATATTGCAATAGTAATTAACGTCCAAGTTGCGTTTATGGGTGAAGGAAGATAGTTTTCACCTATTTTAGTGTAAATAATAATTTGTCCCATTATATTCTCCAAAAAATTCTAGAATAAGTATGCCCGTTAACGTGAAAGATTATGAATTATCCCTTTCAAGGGCGCATTTACCTTATTATACGTTTTTATTATACACTTTACTAAACTAGATATCAAGTGCTTTTTATTATAATTTACCTAAAAAGCATTGAAAAAGACTTGAAAATGCACGCCGATTGCTATATAATATTTTATGCAAACACCCTGCCTTGTATTAAGGCGGAAACTTATAGGAGGTTTTTATGCAAGACGTAAAACAGTTAACCGTTAACTCCATAAGAGTATTGTCGGCAGAAGCAATCCAAAAGGCAAACTCCGGTCACCCCGGCATGCCCTTGGGCGCAGCACCTATCGGCTACTCTTTATTTACCAATATGGTATTTAACAACAAGGATACCAAGTTTGATAATAGAGACAGATTCGTTCTTTCAGCAGGTCACGCTTCTATGCTTGACTATTCTCTCTATTATTTATTCGGATTTGGTCTTACCAAAGAAGACTTAATGAATTTCCGTCAATTAGGAAGTCGTACCGCAGGTCACCCCGAATACGGCGTATGCCCCGGCGTTGAAACTAGCACCGGTCCTTTGGGACAAGGCGTTGCAAACGCAGTTGGTATGGCTATTGCTGAAAATTATTTAGCAACCAAATTTAACAAGGAAGGGTTCCCAATCGTTGACCACTATACCTACGCGTTAGTTGGCGACGGTTGTATGCAAGAAGGTATTGAAAACGAAGCGGCTTCACTTGCAGGCTCGTTAAAACTCGGCAAATTAATCGTTGTTTACGACGATAACGATATTACCATCGAAGGCAACACGGACATTACCTTTACCGAAGACGTAGGCAAGCGTCACGAAGCACTCGGTTGGCAAGTAATTAAAGTTAAGGATGCAAACGATATTTCGGCACTTAACCGCGCAATCAAAAAAGCAAAGGCTGAAAAGGAAAAACCTTCTTTAATTATAGTTAAATCAACTATCGGATACGGTTCTCCCCTTGCAGGAAAAGCAAGTTGTCACGGCGCTCCCTTAGGCGAAGAAAACCTTAAAGCGTTAAAAGAAACTCTCGGTTGGACCTGTGCTCCTTTTGAAGTTCCAGAAGAAGTTTTCAATCACTGCAAAAAATTCGGCAGAAAGGGTAAAAAAGCACAAAAAGCATGGAAGGCTATGTTCAAAGCATACGCTGAACAATACCCAGAACTTGCTAACGAATATATCGCTTGGAAGAAAAACCAACTTCCCAAACTTGCCGATATCGAAGAATTATGGCAATTTGAAAAGGACGACGCAAGCCGTGGTTACGGAAACACCGTTTTGAATAAACTTGCTAAATATATCCCCAACCTTATCGGTGGTAGCGCAGATTTAGCGCCTGCTAATAAGTCCAACATGAAATCTCGTGGTGATTTCTTACCCGAAGACAAAACCGGTTCTAACATGCACTTTGGTATTCGCGAACACGCGATGGCTGCTATTTGTAACGGTATGTATTTACACGGCGGATTACTACCATACTGCGCAACCTTTGCGGTATTTAGCGATTATATGAAAAACGCAATGCGTATGTCTGCTATTATGGAAATCCCCGTTACCTATATCTTAACCCACGATTCTATCGGCGTTGGCGAAGACGGACCTACCCACCAACCTATCGAACATCTTGCAGGTTTAAGAGCAATGCCTAACCTTAAAGTATATCGTCCCGCAGACGGCAGAGAAACCACTGCTTGTTATATCGACGCGTTAAGTGGCAAGCTTCCTTCTTGTTTAGTTCTTTCTCGTCAAACCCTTCCAATGTTAGAAGGTACCGGCAAGAACGCTTTTAAGGGTGGCTACGTTTTAGCTGATAGCCAAAAGAAAAACCCAGACGCAATCTTAATTGCAACAGGTTCCGAAGTTACCTTGGCAGTAGAAGCTAAAAAACAATTAGCCGAAGAGGGAATTGACGTTAGAGTTGTTAGTATGCCTTGCGTTGAAGTGTTCGAAGCACAAAACGAAAAGTATAAAAACAGCGTTCTTCCCAAATCTTGCAAAAAGCGTATGGCTATCGAAGCAGGCTCTCCTATGAGTTGGTATAAATACGTTGGCCTTGACGGAAAGGTTATGGGTATTGAAACCTTCGGCGCTTCTGCTCCTGCTAAAAAGTTGTTTGAAAAATTCGGATTTACCGTAGATAACGTCGTTAAAAACGTTAAAGAACTTTTAGCCGACTAATTAAATAAAGAAAAAGCCTTGTTTTTACAAGGCTTTTTTTATATCTTTTTTTTATTTTCCTTTAAGCGACCTTATACAAAGCAAACCGGCAAGAGCTGAAACCCAACTTAGCGCAACGCCCGTTATAGCTCCAATACCGAGTTTTGTAATTTCAAGTTGTTCTGCTTTAACTTGCTCAACCAAATCGGGATTAACCCATTCGGGCGCGTGCAAACTATTAACGTAAAAATTAGCAGTAAAAAGCAAAATTATTCCCGACGCAACTAGCAACAAGGTGGCAATCAAACACCAAGTTTTTTCATCTTTGTTTATTACGAAAGCGCACAAGAAAAACAAAACACAACTAGCCAAAATCATAACGTACGCTATTAACGAAGGCACTGCCCCGTAGTAATTTTCACTAGAAAAATATACTATATCAAACGACATTGGTTTTTCTGCCCCCGTCAAAGGTGGTAGGAAAAAAGTTAAAAATGCAAAAAGGCTTATAGCCCCTGCAAGTAACATATAGGTTTTGGGATAGAATTTTTGCGATTTTCGTTTTGCCATATTAGACCTTCTCATACGAATTTGTATCGTAAACCATTATATATTAACCTTAATATATTGTCAAGTTATAAAAATAAAAACCCCTTGCGACAAGCAAGGGGTTTAGTTAACTTTTAACTATTATTTTTTCTTCTTTTTAGATTTAATTTGTTTTGCTTGGCTAGAAGTAAGTACACCCAAAGCACCGCCAACAATACTTAAAATAGCGTAAATAATAGCGCCGATACCTAACTTATAACCTTCAAAGAATTTAGTAAAATCTTGTGATAAACCAAGCGATTCAGAAATGGTAATGGAAGAACCGGCAGAGAGCAACAAAAACATTAGCACGCCGGATACGATAAGCAACAATCCTGCAATCGCAGAAAACTTTTTATCCTTAAACATAGCAAGCACTGCAATCAAAATGGCAATAACTAATACCACGAAGGAAATCAAAGCAAAGGTAGAACCACCGCCCGTAAGTTGCACGTTTTCCTTAGTAATTTCTCCGGTAAGAGGATTTTTGCCTGTCATAACCATCGTTCCACTACCAAAAATCATACCGATAAGCGAAACGGTGGAAGCGAGTTCTTCTTCGGGGTTATAGATAACGCCTGCCAAAAACAGCGACAAGATAATTGAAACTAGTCCACAAACTGCAACTATAACAGCCGATAAATTTTTCTTGATAAAGCCCATAAGCATCTCCTTTTAGGGTAAATCCCTTTTGTTTTCTTAATGATATTATATTCCAAAAACCAACGATTGTCAATACCTAATTTTTATGCGAGCGCGTTGTCTGCTTGTTTACCGGTTAAGTCGTTAAGGTTTTTAAGCTCGTAAAACTTACCTTTTTTAGCCATAAGTTGCTCGTAAGTGCCCGTTTCTACGCAAACACCCCCTTCCATAACCACTATTCTATCAGCATCTCTAATAGTAGAAAGTCTATGCGCAACTATAAAAGTCGTTCTGTCTTTAATAGCGCTAGCAATCGCCTTTTGCACGTGGAATTCCGATATGTTATCGAGCGCAGAGGTTGCTTCGTCCAAAATCAAAATTTGTGGGTTACGTATAAGCGCGCGCGCAATACTAATTCTTTGGCGTTGACCACCCGAAAGTTTATCCCCGTGTTCACCGACGTTAGTGTTTATACCGTCGGGAAGGTCTTTTATAAACTCGTTTAAGTTAGCCATCTCCAACACCCTATCTAAATCTTGTTGGGTATAATGGCTAAGACCATAAGTAATGTTATCTTTTATCGTACCCGAAAACAAAATACTGTTTTGTGGCACTACCGAAATATTGTGTCTGTATTCAGAAAGGTTGTAATCGTTAATAGATTTTCCGTCCACTAAAATATCCCCTTCGGTAGGTTTCAAAAAGCCTATAATCATGTTAATGAGCGTGGTTTTACCACTTCCCGAAGAACCTACTACGGCAATACACTCCCCACTATTAACTTTTAGGTTAAAATCTTTAATAACAACGTGTTCGGTATGTGGATAAGTGTAGCAAACGTCTTTGAATTCCACCTGTCCGTTAATTGTAGGCGCAAGGCCCTTGTTCATATTAAGTTCCACGTCGTTAACGTGCATAATCTCGGAAAGAGAGTCGATTGCCTCTCGCCCTGCGTTAAGTTGTGGCATAAGGTTAACGATAGCCGAAACACAACCGCTAATTTGTGTAAACATGGTTTGGAAAAGCACCACGTCGCCTATACTAATAATTCCTTTTATGGCTAAAAATCCACAAAACGCCAAGCACCCTACCGACAACGCGTTGTTTACAACGTAAGACCATGCGCCGAATCTAGCAAGAGTTTTATCCATTTTAATACCCGATTGCTGAACGCTTTTAACCGTACCTTTAACGGCGTTTATCTCCGTTTGTTCAAGTCCGTGCGCTTTGGTAACGGGTATCATTTCTAGCATTCCGGTAAGTTTAGCACTCATCGTCTCGGCTTTTTTACGGTAATCTCTATTAGCAGAACGTATTTTCTTATAATACGCTTGCCTTAAAATAACGTTTACGGGAACTACCACCAAGAAAAACAAGGAAACCCAGCCGTTTCTTATAACCGAAATGGCAACTAAACCGACTAGGGTTATAATATGTAATAAAAGTCCGTGCAAAAGCGAGGACATATACGCATCGAAGGTTTCCATATCACGCAAAAACTTTGCTTGGATAGTACCCGTCTGCATATCCTTGTGATAGGTTATGGAAAGACTTTGCAGTTTTCTTACCATAGCCATCCTAACGCCCGAACTAGTCGTTCTGGTAACCTTGCTAGCAACACGCCAACGCCCAACCGTCGCAGGGACGTTGATAAGTATGGTCAAAACGGCAATCCCAACGGCAAGCGAAAGCCGTAACCAATTATGTCCCGTCATAACGGCTATGCCACCCGCCTCGACAAGCATGGTCACTTCGTCAACTATAAAAGCCGTACAAAGTGGCACTACCAAAACGGGTAATTGTTGGAACAAATAAATAAACAGCGACAAAAGAATAGGCTTAAAGTTTATTCTAATAATCTTAGATAAAAACTTGCTTTTTCTTTTTCCGCTGCTTAACTGCTCTTCTTGAAATAGTCCGTCGTAATCGGGTACGATTTCTACAAAATCCTTAGTTCGTTTAGGAACTTCCGCCTTGTCTGCATTCATCATAGCACACCTGCTTGGGATATAAATATTTTAGGCTTTCGCCTTTTGTTACGGTCAGTTTACCACACCTAAAATTAGGTGTCAATAGGTTTTTATAAATTAAATAAAAATTATTTTTGCTGTTTAAAAAACGCGTCTAGTCCGATTTTTACGTCACGATACGTGCTTTCAAAATCACCCGTGTACCACGGGTCTGCAACGTCGCGCGAAAGGTCGGCGTAAGATAACAACAACTTAATTTTTCCCTGCTCGTCCCCACCGAATATTCTAGTTAGGTTGCGCACGTTTGCACTATCCATACAAATGAACAGGTCAAAATCGTCGTATTGGCTCTTTTTAATTTGAACTGCCCTTTTTTGCTTGTAATCGGTTATACCCAATCTATCAAGTACTCTCGCCGTGCCGTAATGCACGGGATTTCCAAGTTCTTCGGTACTCGTTGCCGAAGAACAAAAATAGAACTTATCGTTAAGCCCGTTATCTTTAACGTGTTTTTTTGCCATAAACTCAGCCATAGTGCTTCGGCATATGTTGCCGTGACAAACGAACATTACTTTTAGCATATTAGTTATTAAAAATGGTTTCTAACAAAGAAATTGCAAAAAGATAGTTCATTTGAACGGTTGGGTGATTAAGTTTGTTTGATAAAAGATTGGTAACGTCCACTCCACCTTCAATTAACTTTAACCATTTAGCGTAAACGTCGCAAACGATTACCCCCGTTTGACTTGCAGCTTGCTTTCCACCTTCGTAAAGGGCAGTAAGCACACCGTCGTTTTGGAATTTTGCAAGTTTTTGCGCTGTGTCTTCAAAACCCTTTGCCGTCAAAGAAGAAACGTAGGTGTTAAGACAGTTTTGTGTCATATAAATACACTCCGCCCCACTATCTACAACCTTTTCAAATAATGCTTTAAGATTGTTTTTGTAGTTATCCACACCGTCTTTGCCAGCCCAAACGTCGTTAAGCCCAACACTCACCACCACTAAATCGGGGTTAAACGCCAAAACGTCACGCTCGACTCTTTCTAAACACCCCTTAGCCGTGTCACCGGAGATACCACTGTTAATAACGTTCACTTGAACGAAAGGATAAAGCATGTTGATAAGTTCTTTAAACATAGTGCTAGGCGCTAAACTATAATCGTAAAATGGTTGTCCCATGCCGTTATGGTCAACGTATACGTCAAAACACCCTTGGGTAACGCTATCCCCAATAAAAACAGCCGTAATAGATTTCTCGCCCCTAACGTTATTTTGTTTAGCCTTAATTTTATCAATGAATTTCATACGGAAAAGCTCCTTAATTTGCTATAACAATAATATAATTAAACCCACAATTTGTCAACCCCAAAAAAGAGTTTTTATTAACGTAATTACACCAACTTCCACGAGATTATTCTATTATATAAATAAAAACCTAAATCAAATAAAAAAGCGAAGTAGTGAAAGTTTCTCTTCTTCGCTCTTTTATTATTATAATTATCGATTTTCAAACCACCCAGTCGTTAAGGGTTCTTTTTATTGATTATGGAATCAAAATATTCAATGTCGTTTTCAATTCTTTTTACTTTTTGTCTTAATGCAGATTGTTCATCTTCAACTCCTTCAATTTTGAGTGGTAAATTATAGAAGAAAAATGCAAAGCAAAATGAAAAAATAACCATAAAAAACATAGAAACAATATCAAAAAGCGTAGGCCTTAATATAACTAAATACTCAGGCAAGTCTTGGTACTCATTCAACTCCGCTTCCATTTTTGCAATTTCATCGTATAATTCTATCATATCAACAAGTTCAAAAATTAAACCTATCGCAAAAATAATAAAAAACAAAAACAAAAAAATGCAAATCTTTTTCATATTACACTCCTAAACCTTTTATACAACCAATAATACTACGCATTTCGCGTATTGTCAACGCATTTCGCGTAGTATTTGCTAATATAATAGTGTTATGGATAAGGCGTTTAATGAAAAATTAAAAATGATTCGCATAGAAAATGGATTAAGCCAAAAGCAGGTTGCCGAAAAACTTGGCATTTCTGCTAGTTGCTACGCGGGTTACGAGCAAGGTTATCGTCAACCCGACCTAAAAACCCTTGCAAAAATTTGTGTTATTCTAGACGTATCAGCCGACTATCTACTCGGCATAGAACAATAAATAGACCGTATAAACCACTCGTTTGAGTGGTTTTTTTAATTAGAACATAATACAATTAGGTGGTTACAGCAACTAGCATGCGTCGTGTAGCGACGTATCGATAAGCAGTAAAATACGATATTTAACATAAAAATATATAGTGCCACTACACTTTGTAACACCAACAATTAAACTCTCGATTTCTTTCCGGACGCAATAGCGTAGCGATTGCACGAGACGGAAACGGTAGTTGCTGCAACGAAAAAAGAACCATCGTTTGATGGTTCTTTTTTGTTTGGATGCAGCAACTACCTATCTTTCCGGACCGTCTCCAGTCAAGTATTGTCGGCGCTGGTGAGCTTAACTTCTGTGTTCGGTATGAGAACAGGTGGGACCTCACCGCTAACGTCACCGCAATGGTATATCATTAGGTTT